>JBMOQX010000001.1:0-1638 GCA_049322755.1 Pseudomonadota bacterium
GCGATGTCGCAGCTGCAGTTCGGCGAGGTGGCCGCCGCCGCGGTCAACCACAAGCTGCTGTCGCGCTACGGGCAGCGCGAGGGGTTCCGCTACCGGGTGATCTGGACGTCCGACCCGTATCTCGACATTCCCATCATGGCGCATCCCTTGCTGCCGCCCCGGCTGGTGGAAGCGGTGCGTGCCGCCTTCATCGGCATGGCGCAGGACCCGGCAGGGCGCCGCGCACTGCAGGCGAGCGCGGCGGCGCTCGGCAGCCAGGAGGTGTGGCGCTTCGTGCGGGCGGAGGATGCCGAGTACGACAACTATCGACGCTTCTATCGCAGGACCATGGTGAAAGGGGAGCAGTGAGCCTGGCCGCGCGGGGGACCGCTGTGTGGCGGCGCCTGGGCCTCTTGCCGCGCATCGCGGCGGTGCAGGGCCTGCTGCTGCTGTGCGCTGCCGCGCTCATCACCCTGTTGTTCGCGCGCCAGTATCAAGCCCAGCTCGCCGGCGAGCAGGCGGCCAAGGCGCGGCTGCTGCTCGACGTCGCCGCGCCGCTGGTGGCGGAGCAGGCGCTGATCGGCGACTATGCCGCGGTCAAGCAGCTGCTGGAGCGCCAGGCCACGGTCTACCCCGAAATCTCGCGCCTGACCTGGCACTGGAACGGACGCGACCGCGTCGTCGTGCGCCCGGACGCGCCGCGCGAGCAGGCGCCCGGCTGGTTCCGGCGCCTGGCGGCGATGCCGGAAGTGCACAAGGCGACGGACATCCGGCTGGGGGGCGCCGATTACGGCAGGCTCGACGTGGTCCTCGACCCGGCGCACGCCCAGCTTGCGCTGTGGCGCGCCACCATGCACAACCTGGCGCTGAGCAGCAGCGCCATGCTGGCGTTGATGGTTGCGCTGTTCTTCGTGCTGCGCGCGAACCTGCGTGTGTTGCGCCAGCTGGCCGACGCCGCCGACCGCTTCCGCCAGGGCGATCATGCGGTGCGGGTCCGTCCGGGGGGCGCGCGGGAAGTGCGCAGCGCCGCGTCCGCTTTCAACAACGTGGCCGAGCGCATGCAAGGCCTGCTCAATGACTTGTCCGAGAGCCGCCAGCAACTGCGCGAGCAGCTGCACTTCTCCGACGAGCTGATCGAGACCCTGCCGCTGCCCCTCTATACCAAGGACCGGCAGGGCAGGTTCACCCGCGTGAACAAGGCCTGGGAGGCATTCTTCGGCGCCAGCCGCGACGAAATGCTCGGCCGCCATGTCGAAGACCTGTATCTCGACTCGCCCGAGACCGCCACCTATATCGACGACATGGACCGCGCGCTGATGCGCAATGGCGGGTTGCAGACGCACGGCGCCACCCTGCGCACGCGCCGCGGCGAAGACCGGCACGTGATGTTCGCCAAGACCACGCTGACCGATGCCGACGGCCATGTCATCGGACTGATCGGCGCCATCACCGACCTCACCGAGCTGAAGCGCGCCGAACACCAGGCGCGCGCGGCGTTGATCGAGAAGACCGCGGCCGAGAAGGCCAGCCAGGCCAAGAGCCTGTTCCTCGCCAACATGAGCCACGAGATCCGCACGCCGCTCACCGCGATCATCGGCTATTCGGAGGCGCTGCTCGACGTCAGGCAGTCGATGCCCGAGCGCATCGAGGGCATCCGCA
>JBMOQX010000002.1:0-1596 GCA_049322755.1 Pseudomonadota bacterium
CGAGGCCAGCGCCCGCTGGCTGATCGCCCAGGGCGCGGCCAAGGCCGTCGCGTCCACCACGACGCCCGATCCCAAACCCCATCGCCGTGAGGCCGCCTCCGGCACCACTCAAGGAGACTGACCATGGCCTACTTCTGGCTTCGGCCGCTTCGCTTAACGCCCGCTGCGCGGGCATTAGCCTTCGCCGCAACGCGCCGACACGGCGCGTTGTCCGGACACATTGCTGACCGCTGAGGAGGCACGGCAATGGCTTACTTTTCAGGACAGGGGCGCGTCTACATCGGCGCGCGTGATTCGGCTGGCAATCCGGCCGGCCTCACCTTCGTCGGCAACGTGCCGGAACTGAAGGTGTCGCTGTCGGTGGAGACGCTGGAACACCAGGAGGCGCAGTCCGGCCAGCGCCTCACCGACCTGCAGCTCATCAAGACCAAGAAGGGCGAGTTCGCCTGCACGCTGGAGGAACTCAGCAGCGGCAACCTTGCGCTCGCCCTCTACGGCCACTCGACCACGGTGGCACCGGGCACGGTCACGGGCGAGGCGCTGCCCAACCCGGTCACCGCGGGCAGCCTCTATCCGCTCGCGCACCAGAACGTCTCGGCGGTGCAGATCCAGGACGGCAGCAACCCGCCCAAGACCCTGCCGGCGACGCAGTACCAGGTGCACGCCAGGCACGGCTCGGTGCTGATCCTCGACGCCACGACCGGCGGCCCCTATGTCGAGCCCTTCACCGTCGATTACGCCTACGGCGCCGCGCAGAGCACAGCAATGTTTACCCGCCCGCTGCCCGAGCGCTGGATCCGCTTCGAGGGCCTCAACACCGCCGACGCCAACCGCGAGGTGGTGATCGACCTGTATCGCGTGGCGATCAACCCGGCCAAGGAGCTTTCGATCATCACCGACGAACTGCTGAAGTTCGAACTCTCCGGCCAGGTGCTGGCGGACCTCTCCAAGCCCGCCGACGGCGAACTCGGCCAGTTTGGCCGCCTGGTGCTGCTGTAAAGGAACGCGACCATGCCCGACTTCGAAACCTTCCCGCCCGTGCCCAAGGTGGTCACGGTGGCCGGCACCGCCGTCGAGCTCACGCCGATCCGCCTGGGCGAGTTGCCGCGCCTGCTGGCCGCGGTGCGGCCCATCGCAGCCGATCTCTCGGCCGGCCTCTCGGCCGAGCCGGATTGGCTCGACCTCTTGGCCCGGCATGGCGAGGCGGTGCTGGAGCTGCTCACGCTCGCCACCCGGCGCGACCGCGCCTGGATCGAGGGGCTGGCACTCGACGAGGCCGTCACCTTGGCCGCCGCGGTGTTCGAGGTGAACGCGGATTTTTTCGTGCGGCGGGTGGCGCCGAGCATCGAGCAGGGGGGCGAGCGGCTGGCGCCGATCCTCTCGGCTGGGACGATGCCGTCGCCCGGCTCGTCGCCGCCGGCCACCGCCACGCCGAGGTGATGGGCTACACCCTCGCGCAAGTCCGCGGGTTGCTGGCCGCCCACGGCCGGCTGGAACGTAGGCAGAACGCCTTGCGGCTGGCCTTGCACGCGGTGGCAGCCCAGGGCGACCGGGCGGCGATCGAGCGACTGCAGCGCGAGTTGTGGGAGGACGTGC
>JBMOQX010000003.1:0-10959 GCA_049322755.1 Pseudomonadota bacterium
AACGTTCGCCGCCGTGCGCTTCCTGGCGGTGCGCCTGCTCGACGGCTTCGCCGTGACGCGCGACCACGCCCGGGGCATCTTCCCGGCACGCCTGCACAACGCCGGCTTTACCGATGCCGCGGAGAAGGCCTGGTTCGGCGCACCGGTCGGCACCATACGCCTGTGGCAGGCAACGAGAACCTGACGAATAGAGCCCAGAACCCAAGGATCGACCCACTGACCCAGGAGTACGTACCGATGCAACCATTCTACAAGCCGGTCACGCCCGTGGCGCTGGCCGCCGTCCTTCTGTTCGGCGTGCTGTCTGCCGCTTTCGCCGCCGAGCAGCCCCTTCCGCCCGATGAGGCCTTCAAGCTCAAGGTTGCGTTCAGGAGCGCGGACACCGTGGTGGCGGAGATCGTCCCGGCGAGCAACCACTATCTCTACAAGAGCAAGACCCGTTTCGCGCTCAAGAATTCCAGCGGCGTCCTGATCAGGCAGGTAAGCCTTCCCGCCGGAGAAATGAAGAACGACCCGTTCTTCGGCCTGATCGAAATCTACAAGACCCCGGTACGGGCGGAGATCGCCCTCGATCGCGCGCCCAAGGCGCAAGGGTTCACGCTGTTCGCGTCTTATCAGGGGTGCAACGAAAAGATTGGGGTGTGCTATCCGCCCATCGAGAAGACCGTCGAGATGAAGTTTCCCAAGTAACACGACTTCCGGAAGGAGACGAGGATGTGGGAGAACAATGATGGCATCCACCGCCTGTGTTGCGGATAGCGTCGAGCCGCCCAAACTCTGGCGCAACCCCAAGGTGGTCACTTCGGCCGCCTCCGGGGTGCTGCTGGCGATCGGGTTCCTCGGCGGCTACGCCGGCCTGCCCCCTGCCCTGTCCGCGACGCTCTATATCAGCGCCGTCGTCATCGGCGGCTGGTTCTTCATGCGCGAGGCGCTGGAAGAGCTCCTGCGCGAGCGCGAGGTCGGCATCGAGCTGCTCATGTCCACCGCCGCCGTCGTGGCCGGCCTGATGGGCCAATGGGCGGAGTCCGCCACCCTGGTCTTCCTCTACTCCATCTCGGAGGCGGCGGAAAGTTACACCAGCGAACGCGCCCGCCGGGCCATCCGGGCGCTCATGGACCTGGCGCCCAAGACGGCGCTGGTCCGGCGCGGCAACGAGGAGTTACGTATTCCTGTCGAGCAACTCAGGGTCGGCGACGTCTTCATCGTGGTTCCCGGCGAAGCCATCGCCACCGACGGCGAGGTGATCGACGGCCACTCCAGCGTCAACCAGGCACCAGTCACCGGCGAGTCGGTGCCGGTGGAGAAATCGCCGGGACAGAAGGTGTTCGCCGCGACCATCAATGGCGAGGGTGCGCTCGTGGTGCGCGCCACCAAGACCTTCGCCGACAACACCCTGTCGCGCATCATCCACCTGGTCGAAGAGGCCCAGGCGAGCAAGGGACGCAGCCAGCGCCTGATCGAGCGCTTCGGCAAACGCTACAGTCCCGTCGTGCTGATGGTCGGCGTGCTGCTCGCGCTGCTCCCTCCGCTTCTGGGCTTGCCGGTGCAGGAATGGCTGACGCGCGCGACGGTCTTCATCGTCGCCGCCGCGCCCTGCGCCCTGGTGATCTCCATCCCGATCACCATGGTCGCCGCCATCGGCACGGCAGGCCGCAACGGCGTGCTCATCAAGGGCGGCATTCACCTGGAAAACCTGGCCAGGGTGAAGGTGGTGGCGCTCGACAAGACCGGCACCCTGACCATGGGCAGGCCGACGGTGACCGACCTGCTGCCGCTCGGCCGGCACCCGCTGGCGCAAGTCCTGAGGCAGGCCGCGGCGCTGGAGGCCCGCTCCCAGCACCCGCTGGCCCAAGCGATCCTGGCGCGCGCCGAGGCGGAAAGTATCCACCCCGCCCCGGCGCAAGACTTTCAGTCGCTGACCGGCGCCGGTGCGCGCGGCCGGGTCGATGGCGAACAACTCTACATCGGCAGCCCCAGGCTCTTCATGGACCTCGGTCTCGCGCTCGACGACGTCATGCCGCAGATCGAGCGCCTGCAGGGCGAAGGCAAGACGGTCGTGGCGGTGGGCACGGCTCGGGAATTGCGGGGTTTGATCGCCATCGCCGATCCGCTGCGCCCCGGCGCCGCCCAGGCCGTAGCGGAACTGAAGCGTGCCGGCATCGACAAGGTGGTCATGCTCACCGGGGACAACCCGCGCACTGCTGCCGCGATCGCCCGACAGGCGGGCGTGGACGAGGTGCATGCGGAACTTTCGCCGGAGCAGAAGACCGAAAGGGTGGTCGAGCTTCATGCCCGCTACGGCAACGTGGCCATGGTGGGCGACGGCGTGAATGACGCGCCGGCCCTTGCCGCCGCCCATGTGGGCATCGCCATGGGCGCGGCCGGGACGGATGTCGCCCTGGAAACCGCGGACGTCGCCCTCATGGGCGATGATTTGTCGCGATTACCCTACCTGGTCGGGCTCAGCCGGCGTACCTGGCGCGTGATCCTGCAGAACCTGGCCCTGTCCGCGCTGGTGATCGGGGCGCTGGTGGTGGGCGCGATAGGCGGCTACTTTACCCTGCCGCTCGCCGTGCTCGCCCACGAGATCAGCGAGTTCGTTGTCATCGCCAGCGGGCTACGCATGCTCAAGACATGATCGTTTTCATCAATGTGCTCCCAAGGAGGCTACGCAATGACCAAGTATGGTTTCGGCAAGACGGTGAATCTGGCGTTTGACGCCGCGCTCGAAAGGGTGACCCAGGAACTGCAGAAGGAAGGCTTCGGCGTGCTGACCGAGATCGATGTCCAGGCGACCCTGAAGAAGAAGCTCAACGCGGACATGCCGCCCTACCGCATCCTCGGGGCATGCAACCCGCCGCTGGCGCACCGGGCGCTCACCGCCGAGCCGCCGATCGGGCTGCTGTTGCCGTGCAACGTGGTGGTGCGCCAGGACGAGGCCGGCAAGGTGCGCGTCGAGTTCATGGATCCCCGCGCTGTCCTGGAACTCGTGGACAACCCCGAAATCGCGGGGATCGCGGGCGAAGTGCGCGCGAAGCTGGAGCGGGTGATGGCGGCACTGCCGTGAACTGCTTGCGCGTGCCGTGCAATTGGCGCCTGCAATATCCGGCCGGACTGCGCTCGATCGGGTAAGCCGGTCGGCAGGGGCTGCCCTGCCAACGGCAAGGAACCGTCATGAGCGAGAGCCTGCTGTGGCTGCTCCGCGACGCGCGCAGGGTCAGGAAGCGGCGGTCAGCTTGCGCGCAAACCCCGAAGCGATTACACTGCTGCCCGTGTTCAAACGCCTTCTCTTCGTTCTCCTGATGCTGATCCTGCCGCTCCAGGCTGTCTGGGCGGCGGCCGGCGCTTATTGCCAGCACGAGCAGGGGCAGGCGGCATGGCACTTCGGCCATCACGATCACCGGCACAAGGCGTCGCCGGGTGACGGCGAGCAAGGAAATCCGGGCGGAACGGCCGACACTGACTGCGGCTACCACCACGCGTCCGACTCCAAGACGGTTCTGCCCTCGGCCGATGCCGCCGTGCCGGATACATCGACGCAATTTTCGTGCTTTCGTCTCCCGCGCCTCTCCGACCTCGCGCCCGACGAACCCGAACGTCCCAACTGGCCTGCCGCCGCTTGATGCGGCGGGACGGGCTTTGTCGGCGCCTCTAGGACTTTCCTGATTTAGCGCCCTCGTCTCGCCGAATTCCTCCCGCAACCCTTGGAGAATTCGATGAGCCGAAGAGGACTCGTCTTGCCGCTCGGGCTGGCGGCATCGGTATTGATTTCCGGCCCGCTGTTGGCCCAAAGCGCCGAAGGCCCGGCACCCTACGAAGATACCCGGTCGCAGCCGCCGGCCGTCGAGCCGGCGGGCCCGCTGACGCTCGAAGCGGCGCTCGCGTTCGCGCTGCAGGCGAACCCGGACCTTGCCGTCGCACGCCGCGAGGTGGACGCCGCGGCTGCGACCCGGCTGCAGGCCCAGGTTTTTCGCAATCCCGAGTTTTCGCTCGGCATGGAGGACGTCCGACAGGGCACCCGCCAGACCACCGTCCAGATCGGACAGCCTCTAGAACTCGGCGGCAAGCGGGGCGCCCGCATCGAGGCGGCGGAGCGCTCCCGCGACGTCGCCGAGGCCGAACTCGCTTCGCGGCTGGCCGCCGTGCGCGCAACCGTGATCCGGGGCTTCTACGAGGTGCTCGCCGCGCAGGAGCGGGAGCGCCTTGCCCAGGGTTCGCTGGAACTGGCACGCCGGGCGCTGGATGCCGCCGCGCGGCGGGTGACGGCGGGCAAGGTGTCTCCCGTCGAGGAAACCCGGGCACGGGTCGCCGAATCGGGAGCGCGGGTGGAACTCACGCAAGCCTCGGCCGAGCTCGCCAACGCCCGCAAGCGCCTCTCTGCGGCCTGGGGGAATCCTTCCCCGCGCTTCACCCAAGCGCTCGGCCAACTCGATGCGGTACCGCTGCTTCCCGCCTTCGACGACCTCTTGAGACAGGTGGAGGCGGCACCCGAATGGGTACGAGCCCGCCAGGAGGTCGAACGGCGCGAGGCGATTGCGCGCCTGGAGCGGACCCGCCGCATCCCCGACGTGACCATCATCGCCGGCGTCCAAAGAAAAGAGGAATTGCGCGACAACGTGGCCGTGGTCGGCGTGTCGATTCCCATCCCCGTGTTCGACCGCAACCAAGGCAATGTGCTGGAGGCCCTGCGGCGCGCCGACAAGGCCCGCGACGAGCAGACGGCCGTGGGCGTGCGCCTGCGCTCGGAACTGGCCCAGGCCCAGGAACGGTTCAATGCCGCCCGCCAAGAGGTGGACTATATCCGCAAGGACATCCTGCCCGGCGCGCAAAGCGCGCTGGATGCCGCCACCAAGGGCTTCGAGCTGGGCAAATTCACGTTCCTCGATGTGCTCGACGCCCAGCGCACCCTGTTCCAGGCGCGCGGCCAGTATGTGCGGGCGCTCGCCGACGTTCAGCGCGCCGTGGCCGACATCGAAGCCATTCTCGGCCCGCTGGCGCAACCCACTGTCTCCCCAACGAATTCGCAGTAAGGACCGACCATGAAGAAGAGCCACAAGCTGGCGATCGCGGGCATCGCCGCCGTGACCGTCATCCTCGCCGCACTCATCCTCAACTCCGGCGGCAGCCCATCGACGGGTGGTGCGCCGGAAGCCGGGCACGAACATGCCGAGGGGCACGCCGACGCCGAGCACCACGGCGGCAAGTCCGACGACGAGCACAGCGACGCGGAGGGTCACGGCGACCCGGAGCATCATGACGAGGGCAAAACGGCAACCGGGCCGCACGGCGGCCAACTGTTCGCCGAGGGCGATTTCCGGCTGGAGATCCTGCTCGCCGAGGAAGCGGGCGAGGCGCGTTTGCGCGTCTGGCTGTTCGATCAAGACAAGGCGCTGCCCCCCACCGCCGCCAAGGTGTCGGTCGCGCTGTCCCGGCCCACGGGTGAAAAGGAGGAGATCGCTTTTGCGGCGGAGAAGGATTTCCTGAAGAGCGCGGTCGCCATCGCCGAGCCGCACGTCTTCGAGGCCACCGTCACCGCCCAGGCTGGCGCCAACGTCCACCGCTTCGGCTTCGCCAAAGAGGAGGGCAAGGTCGAGCTCGACGACGAGCAGATCCGCTCGGCGGGCATCACGCTCGAGACCGCCGCGCCGGCCCACATTCAAACGACTTTGCAGCTTCCGGGGGAGATCCGCTTCAACCAGGACCGCACCGCCCACGTCGTGCCCCGAGTGGCCGGCGTGGTCGAGTCCGTCTCCGCCGACCTCGGCCAGCGGGTGAAGAAAGGCCAGGTGCTGGCGGTGATCGCCAGCACCAGCCTGTCCGAACAGCGCAGCGAATTGCTCGCCGCCGAGAAGCGCCTGGCGCTGGCCCAGACCACTTACGAGCGCGAAAAGCAGTTGTGGGAACAGAAGATCTCCGCCGCGCAGGACTTCCTGCAGGCGCGCCAGACGCTGCAGGAAGCCGAAATCGCGGTGCAGAACGCGCGCCAGAAACTCGTCGCGCTCGGGGCGGCAGGCAGCGCCGGCAAAGGCGCCCTCAACCGCTACGAGATCCGCGCCCCCTTCGACGGCATGGTGGTGGAAAAACACCTGGCCCTGGGCGAGGCCGTGAAGGAGGACGCCAGCATTTTCACGGTTTCCGACCTGTCTTCGGTATGGGCCGAGATGGTGGTGCCGGCCAAGGACCTCGATACGGTGCGGGTCGGTGCGGAAGCCACCATCAAGGCCGCTTCCTTCGAGTCGCAGACAAGCGGCCGGGTGTCCTACGTGGGATCGCTGCTCGGCGAGCAGACGCGTACGGCGACGGCGCGCGTCACCCTGCCCAATCCGGGCGGCGCCTGGCGACCCGGCCTGTTCGTCACCGTCGAGCTCGTTTCGGGCGAGGCGCAGGCCCCGGTGGCCGTATCCGCCGAGGCGCTCCAGACCGTCGGCGGCAAGCCGGCCGTGTTCGTGCGCGTGCCGGGCGGCTTCGTCGTCCAGCCGGTGCAGACCGGGCGCACGGACGGCAAGCGGGTCGAGGTCGTCAAGGGCCTCAAGGCCGGTGCCGAATACGCGGCGGCCGGCAGCTTCGTCGTCAAGTCGGAGCTCGGCAAGGGCAGCGCCGAGCACGAGCACTGAAGCCGGCGGAAAGGAAAACACCATGTTCGAACGCATCCTGCGCATCGCCATCGAGCACCGCTGGTTCGTCCTCGTGGCCGTGCTGGGCATGGCCGCCCTGGGCGTCTTCAACTACCAGAAGCTGCCCATCGACGCCGTGCCCGACATCACCAACGTCCAGGTCCAGATCAACACGTCCGCGCCCGGCTACTCGCCGCTGGAGACCGAGCAGCGCGTCACCTTCCCCATCGAGACGGTGATGGCCGGCCTGCCGCGGCTGCAGCAGGTCCGTTCCCTGTCGCGCTACGGCCTTTCGCAGGTCACGGTGATCTTCGAGGACGGCACCGACATCTATTTCGCCCGCCAGCTCGTCAATGAACGCCTCCAGGGGGCGAAGGACCGTCTGCCCCCCGGCGTGACGCCGGTGATGGGCCCGATCTCGACCGGCCTGGGCGAGATCTACCTGTGGACGGTCGAGGCCAGGGAAGGCGCGAAGAAGCCGGACGGCACGCCCTATACGCCCACCGACCTGCGCGAGATCCAGGACTGGATCATCAAGCCGCAGCTGCGCACCGTGCCCGGCGTCACCGAGATCAACTCCATCGGCGGCTTCGCCAAGGAGTACCAGGTGGCCCCCATTCCCGCCCGGCTGTCCTCCTACGGCCTCACCCTGCAGGACGTGGTGGCCGCGCTGGAGCGCAACAACGCCAACGTCGGCGCCGGCTACATCGAGCGGCGCGGCGAGCAGTACCTGATCCGCGCCCCCGGCCAGGTGCGCTCCATCGAGGACATCCGCAACGTCATCCTGAGCAATGTGGACGGGGTGCCGATCCGCATCCGCGACGTGGCCGAGGTGGGCATCGGGCGTGAGCTGCGCACCGGCGCGGCCACCGAGAACGGCCGCGAGGTCGTGCTCGGCACGGTGTTCATGCTGATCGGCGAGAACAGCCGCACCGTGGCCCAGGCGGCGGCGAAGAAGCTGGAGGAGATCAACCGTACCCTGCCCGAGGGCGTGGTGGCGGTGCCGGTCTATGACCGAACTGTGCTGGTGGACAAGGCCATCGACACCGTGAAGAAGAACCTCACCGAGGGCGCGCTGCTGGTGATCGCCATCCTGTTCCTGTTCCTCGGCAACATCCGCGCGGCGCTCATCACCGCCCTGGTAATCCCGCTGTCGATGCTGTTCACCTTCACCGGCATGGTCAGCAACAAGGTGAGCGCCAACCTGATGAGTCTGGGGGCGCTCGACTTCGGCATCATCATCGACGGGGCGGTGGTGATCGTGGAGAACTGCATCCGCCGTCTGGCCCATGCCCAGGCCCACCACGGACGCCCGCTCACGCGCACCGAGCGTTTCCACGAGGTGTTCGCCGCCTCCCAGGAGGCGCGCCGGGCGCTGCTCTTCGGTCAGCTCATCATCATGATCGTGTACCTGCCCATCTTCGCCCTCACCGGCGTGGAGGGCAAGATGTTCCACCCCATGGCGTTCACCGTGGTGACGGCGCTGCTCGGCGCCATGATCCTGTCGGTGACCTTCGTGCCGGCCGCCGTGGCGCTGTTCATCGGCGGCAAGGTGGCCGAAAAGGAGAACGCCCTGATGCAGGGCGCCAAGCGCGTCTATGCGCCGGTGCTCGACTGGGTGATGGAGAACAAGCCGGTGGTGTTCGCCTTCGCGTTGGCGACGGTGGCGCTGACCGGCCTGATGGCCGCGCGCATGGGCAGCGAGTTCGTGCCCAGCTTGAACGAGGGCGACTTCGCCATCCAGGCCCTGCGCATTCCCGGCACCAGCCTCACCCAGAGCCTGGCGATGCAGCAGGAGATCGAGCGCACGCTCAAGAAGCGGTTCCCCGAGATCGAACGGGTATTCGCCCGCAGCGGCACCGCGGAGATCGCATCGGACCCGATGCCGCCGAACATCTCCGACGGCTACATCATGCTCAAGCCCCAGGACCAGTGGCCGCAGCCGCGCAAGACCCGCGACGAGCTGCTGGCAGCCATCCAGCAGGCGGTGGCCAGGCTGCCCGGCAACAACTACGAGTTCTCGCAGCCGATCCAGCTGCGCTTCAACGAGCTCATCTCGGGGGTGCGCAGCGACGTGGCGGTGAAGGTGTTCGGCGATGACATGGACGTGCTCAACGACACGGCGGCGAAGATCTCGGCGGTCCTGGAGAAGATCCCCGGCGCATCCGAGGTGAAGATCGAGCAGACCACGGGGCTACCCATGCTCACGGTGAACATCGACCGGGACAAGACGGCCCGCTACGGCCTGAACATCGGCGACGTGCAGGAGGCGGTGGCCACGGCCATCGGCGGGCGCGAGGCGGGCACCGTGTTCCAGGGCGACCGCCGTTTCGATCTGATCGTGCGCCTGCCGGAGTCCTTGCGCGCCGACCCGCAAGCGATGGCGCGTCTGCCGCTGCCCCTGCCGCGGCCGGCCAACGGCAACGGCCAGGCCAACTTCATCCCCCTCGGTGAAGTCGCCGCACTGGAAATCGCGCCGGGGCCGAACCAGGTGAGCCGGGAGAACGGCAAGCGCCGCATCGTGGTCAGCGCCAACGTGCGCGGACGCGACCTGGGCTCCTTCGTGGCCGAGGCGGAAGCGGCCATCGCCGCGCAGGTAAAGATCCCGGCGGGCTACTGGACCAGCTGGGGCGGCCAGTTCGAGAACCTGCAATCGGCGGCGAAGCGCCTGCAGATCGTCGTGCCGGTCTCGCTGCTGCTGGTGTTCCTGCTGCTGTTCGCCATGTTCAACAACGTCAAGGACGGGTTGCTGGTGTTCACCGGCATTCCCTTCGCGCTCACCGGCGGCATCGTTGCCCTGTGGCTGCGCGGCATTCCCCTGTCCATCTCGGCGGCGGTGGGCTTCATCGCCCTCTCCGGCGTGGCGGTGCTCAATGGCCTGGTGATGATCTCCTTCATCCGCAACCTGCTGGAGGAAGGGCGCTCGCTCGACCAGGCGGTGCGCGAAGGGGCGCTGACGCGGCTGCGGCCGGTGCTGATGACGGCGCTGGTGGCCTCGCTGGGCTTCGTGCCCATGGCGATCGCCACCGGCACCGGGGCCGAGGTGCAGCGGCCGCTCGCCACCGTGGTCATCGGCGGCATTCTCTCCTCGACGGCGCTCACGCTGCTGGTGCTGCCCGCGCTCTACCGCGTGGCGCACAGGCGGGATGAGGAGCCGCAGGACGAGTCCGCGGTGGTGGCCGACAACCGGCGCGGCCGACTGGCGCGGCTGCGCACGGCCCTGCTCGGGCTTGCGGCCGGGCGTTGATCAGCGCCGAAGACAGATGAACTGAAATGGAGAAACAGACATGGGCATACTGAAACACCTGCTCGGAAACCTGCTCGGCGGCAAGGCCGGACACCACGGCAACTATTCGTCGGGACATCATGGTGGGGGACACGGTCACCACGGCTACCCCTCCTACCCGCCCTCGGGTACACCAACCGCGGCTGGGGCGCAGTGCCCAAGCTGCGGCGCGCTGACCGCGGCCGCTGCGCGCTTCTGCCAGCAATGCGGCACAGCCCTCGTCGCCGCCGCATGCGCGACGTGCGGCGCATCAATGCCGCCCGGGGCGAAATTCTGCGGCAGCTGCGGCCGGCCCCGGACCGGCAGCGAGGGCACGAAAGCATGATGGGGGGTCCGGATGCATCCTGGTTGGAAGGTGCTGACGGCTCCCCGCGTCGGCGGCGGGTGCCGTGGCCGTCGATACCGGTACTGACGCTGGCTCTCGGCCTGACGGTCTTCACGCTTACGCGCGTCACACTGGGCGTGCTGGCCGGCGCAGATGCGATGCCATGGCGCGACTGGCCGCCCGCCCTGCTGAAAGGCCTCTGGTTCGACCTGGCGGTGCTGGCAGTGATGTTGGCCCCTGTCTGGCTCTACGAAGCGCTGCTTCCCACGCGATGGCGGATCTCCCGGCCCCATCGCATCCTGCGCTTTGTGTGGCTCTGGTTCTCGCTGGCGGTCTTCCTGTTGGAAGCCGCCGCGGAAATCGTCTTCTGGGGTGAGTTTTCGACGCGCTTCAACTTCATCGCGGTTGACTACCTGCTCTATACCCACGAAGTACTCGGCAACATTCGCGAGTCCTACCCCGTGACCGGGATTCTCGCCTTCATAGCGGTGAGTGCGCTGGCGGCGACCTACGCCTTGCGCGCCGTGCTCTCCCGCTGTGACCTCGCCGCGCCATCAGGCGGCACGCGCTGGAGGTATCTCGGCGCGGCGCTCCTCATGCCCGCACTGAGCCTCGCCGCGGCCGACCTGGACCAGATGCAGGGTTCCGGTAACGCCTACGCCGACGAACTGGGGGGCAACGGGCTGTTCACCCTCGCAGCGGCCATGCGACGCAACGAGCTCGACTACGACAGG
>JBMOQX010000003.1:11059-18117 GCA_049322755.1 Pseudomonadota bacterium
AACATCTGGGGCGTGGCCGACGAGGCATTGTTCGCCAATGCGCTCAGCGCGATCGACACGCAGGCTGGCACCGGCAGGCGCGTTTTCGCCCATATCATGACCACCTCCAACCATCGGCCCTACACCTATCCGGCGGGGCGCATCGACATCCCCTCGCCCGGTGGGCGCAAGGGGGCGGTCAAGTACACCGACTACGCCATCGGCAAGTTCATCGAAGAGGCGAAGCGCAAACCGTGGTTCGACGAGACCTTGTTCGTATTCGTCGCCGACCACGGTGCTTCGGTGGCGGGCAAGACCCGGCTGCCCGTCCGGGACTACCGCATCCCCCTCATATTTTACGGGCCCAGATGGGTCGCCCCCGGGGTGTTCGACCGGACTATCAGCCAGATCGACTTGCCCCCGAGTCTGCTGGACATCCTGGGCGTGGACGGAGCGACCGGCTTCTTCGGCCAGTCGTTCGTGCGGGGAATGCCGGCCGACGAACGGGCATTCGTCAGCAACTATCAGGAACTGGGATATCTGAAGAACGGCGTGCTGACGGTGCTGTCGCCCAAACGGAGGGTCGAGGCTTTTGCCATTGATCCCCGCACCCTTGCCGCTACGCCTGCCAAGATCGACCCGGCCTTGGTGGAGGAGGCCGTTGCGTATTATCAGACCGCATCCCGCAAGTTCCGGCAAGGCGGATTCAAATCACCCCATCACGCCGAACCGTCGGTGTTGTCGCAAAATCGGAACCCCCCGGAGACATAACGCCGATGGAACTGCGACAACAAGCAACGGAGGACCGGTCGCGCCTTCGGGAACAGGCCGTGACCCTCCATGCGCTCGCCATGGCCGTCAGCGGCATGCTCATCGTCGCGATGAATCGCTACTCCTCCGCGGATCTCGCCCTGAGCCGCGTGTTCTTCGACGATGCGAATCGGGTGTTTTCGTGGCGCCATGACCCGCTGTGGTCCCTTGTGCTGCACGACGGCCTCAAGCTGCTCGTGACAGCGGCATGGCTCGTCGTTTTCTCGCTTGCAGTCGCAGCATGGCGATCACGCCATTCTGGCCAGCTTGCGAGCTGGCGGCACGAGTTGAGCTTTGTTGCCGCAGTATCCCTTGCCAGTGCACTTGCCGTGACCTTGATAAAGGGCCAATCCATGCACAGTTGCCCGTGGAGCCTGGCGGAATTCGGCGGTACGGGTACCTACTTCCGCCTGTTCGACCCGGCGCCACCCAGCCCGGGCCCTGGGCGGTGCCTGCCAAGCGGGCATGCGTCTGTCGGATTCATGTGGATCGCTGCCTATTTCGCATTGCGTGTCCGCCGGCCCGCGCTCGCCCGCGTGAGCCTTCTTGCGTCGCTCCTGCTCGGCCTGCTGGCTGGCTTTGCACAAGTGGTGCGAGGGGCTCACTTCGCGTCCCACGTGCTGCTCACGGCCTGGATTTGCTGGTGTGTCGCGCTGATTGGCGATCTTGCCTGCCGCTCACTGCGAGGCCGGCGGGCAGCCAGGCTGACGAGCGAGGGAAGAAATCAACCCCGCCTCGGGGATGCCCGCGAGGCGGCGGCTGGCGTGCCCGGGGGGCGAAATGAAGGATGAAGAGGGAAACGCGGCCATGACGCCGATGATGGGCGAACTCCTGCGGTCCATCCGGCGGGGCGACAGTCAGGGCGCACAGGCGCTGCTCCTGACGGACGTCGAGTTGAACTGGCTCGACGAAAACGGGTGCAGCCCGTTTTTCTACGCGATCCACGGAAGGCACTTCGACGTCGCCGCGAAACTGCTGGAGCGCGGTGCAGACGTCGATCTTCCCGGCCGCCATGGCTGGACACCGTTGTTCTGGGCAGCCTTCAATGGCCGCGCCGATATCGTCGCCTTTCTCGTCGCCCACGGCGCCGACGCGAACGTTCTCACCCATGACGGGGACTCACCCCTGTTCCTGGCTGCCTACAAGGGATACTCGGAAATCGTCCGGTTGCTGCTGCTGGCTGGCGGCGCGCATTGCGACGCGGTCGGGCCGGAAGGTCGCAACGCCTTGTGGGTCGCACGGGCAAGAGGCCATAGAGAGATCGTGAAGCTGCTGGCGGCCTGTTCTTCGCCGGAGTCTCCAACTTCGGGCCGCCATTGATTCCAGCCTGGTGCCGCTATGAATACCGAAAAGCTCGTACTCGATCTCGCCGTCGTCCTGCCCCACATCCCGGACGAGCAGGACACCTGCGTCGAGCGCCTGGTCTCCCTTCTTCAGGACAAGGGCATGGCCCGGGCGCACGTCGTGCGCGAAGACGGCAAGGGGCGCCTGTGCCTGCACTACGATCCCGAGCGCTTCAGCCTGGCCGAAGTGCGCCGGCTGGCGGCAGTGGCCGGCGCGGCGCTCGGCAAGCGTTACGCGCACGAGAGCCTGCGCGTCGACGGCATGGACTGCGCCACGTGCGCCGAGGTCATCGAGCATGCGCTTACCCGCCTCGAGGGCGTGCTGGAGGCCAAGGTGAGCTATGCCGCCGAGCGCCTGCGCCTGGAGTACGACAGCGAGAAGACCTCGCGCCGGGCGGTCGAACGCCGCCTCGCGGCGCTGGGCTACCGCATCGTGGCGGATGAAGCCCGCGTCAGCAGGTGGGCCGAGCATCGGGAGATGGTGCTCAGCCTTGCCGCGGGCGCGCTGCTGCTGGCCGGCTGGCTCGGCTCGCTGGCCGGTGCGCCGCCTGCCGTGTCGCTCGGGCTCTACTGGGCGGCGTATGCGTTCGGCGGCTTGTTCACGTTGCGCGATGCCGTGCAAAGCCTGCGTGTGGGGCGCTTCGACATCGACACCTTGATGCTGGTCGCCGCCGCCGGCGCCGCCGTCCTGGGCGAGTGGGCCGAGGGCGCCCTGCTGCTGTTCCTGTTCAGCCTCGGGCACGCGCTCGAGCATCGGGCCATGGACCGGGCGCGCCGGGCCATCGAGGCCCTGGCCGACTTGGCACCCAAGACGGCGCTCGTCCGGCGCGACGGCGCCGAGGTCGAAGTGCCGGTGCAGGAGCTGCTGCGCGGCGACCGGGTCATCGTCAAGCCAGGCCAGCGCCTGCCGGCCGACGGCAAGGTCGCCGAGGGCAACTCGGCCGTAGACCAATCGCCCGTGACCGGCGAATCGGTGCCGGTGGACAAGAGCGCCGGCGACGCCGTCTTCGCCGGCACGGTCAATGGCGAGGGCGTGCTGGAGGTGGAAGTGACCCGGCTTGCCACGGAAAGCACGCTGGCGCGCATGGTGCGGCTGGTCTCCGAGGCTCAGACACAGAAGTCACCGACCCAACTGTTCACCGACCGCTTCGAGCGCGTCTTCGTGCCGGCGGTGCTGATCGGCGCCGGCCTGCTGATCGCGCTGCCGCCGCTGCTCGGCTTCCCCTTCGCCGATTCCTTCTACCGCGCCATGGCGGTGCTGGTGGCGGCCTCGCCCTGCGCGCTCGCTATCGGCACGCCCGCCGCGGTCCTGTCGGCAGTGGCCCGGGCTGCCCGGGATGGCGTGCTCATCAAAGGCGGCGCCCACCTGGAGAATCTTGGCCGGCTCACCGCCATCGCCTTCGACAAGACCGGCACCATCACGGCGGGGCGGCCGCGCCTGACGGACATCGTGGCCTTCGACCTGCCCGAGAGCGAACTGCTGGCGCTGGCGGCGGCGGTAGAGAGCCGCAGCGGCCATCCCCTGGCCCAGGCCATCGTCACCGCGGCCCGAGAGCGGGGTCTGCGCTGGCAGGACGCGTCGGACGCAGAGGCGGTCACCGGCAAGGGCATGCGCGCGCGCCTGGGCGGGCGGCGCATCGAGATCGGCAACCTCAAGCTGTTCGCGGGCGAGGCGGTAGACGCGGACATCGCGGCGCAGGTGGAGCGGCTGGAAACGCTTGGGCGCACCACCATGCTGGTGCGAGTAGATGGCCGCTACGCCGGCCTCCTCGGCCTCATGGATACGCCGCGCCCCGGCGTCGGCGAGATGCTGGCGCGATTGCGCGCGCTGGGTATCGTCAAGACCGTCATGCTGACCGGCGACAACGAGCGCGTGGCGCGCGCCGTGGCGCAGGCGGTGGGCCTGAGCGAAGTGCGGGCGAGCCTGCTGCCCGAGGACAAGGTGGCCGCCATGGCCCGCCTGGTCGAGGAGCACGGGCTGGCGGCCATGGTGGGCGACGGGGTCAACGACGCCCCGGCGCTCGCCCGCGCCACGGTAGGCATCGCCATGGGCGGTGCCGGCAGCGACGTGGCGCTGGAGACCGCGGATGTCGCCCTGATGAGTGACGAACTCGCCAAGCTGCCCTTCGCCGTCGCCCTGAGCCGCGCCGCCCGCGCAGTCATCCGCCAGAACCTGTTCATCTCGCTGGGTGTGGTCGCCTTGCTGATCCCGGCCACGCTGTCCGGATGGGCCGGGATCGGTGTCGCGGTGCTCATCCATGAAGGGTCGACGATCGTCGTCGTCCTCAATGCGCTGCGATTGCTCACCTATCATGGAGAGTAGAAAGGCGGATTGAGCAACAAGTGGGTCGTCATTTGCAAGGGTGTCCATGATCAGACGGAGCCTCTTTGTCTTCTTGATGTTCATCCTGCCGCTCCGGGCTGTCCGGGCAGCAGCGAGCGCGTATTGCCAGCACGAGCAGGGTGTCTCTGCACAGCACTTCGGCCACCACGATCATCGGCATCAGGCGTGATCGGCCGACAGCAAGGACGGCGCGGGGAAATCGGGCTCTGCTGCCTCACGCCGACTGCGGTGTCTGCCATCTGAATTGCCCCGCGCTCCATCGGCCTTATCCGTCTTCCTCGTTCTTCCCGGCGCCTTCGTCGCCGTCGATCCGCCACATACCTTACCGTCCGTGTTTCCCGAAGGTCCCGAACGGCCCAAGTGGGTGTTGGCCGCATAGCGCGGCGGGACTCGGCTCTCTGTTTCTGTAAGCAGTTACCTGAGCGTCGGTCGCCCTCGCACCGAATTCCCCTGGTATGTGGACTATTTCGGGCAGGAGGTATGCCGCCAGGCTATGCGCGTGGTGTACTGGATGCCGAAGGGCTTGCGATCGTTTCGCTGACTCTCTCCGGCAAGGACTTGGATCAGGTCTCCAGCTTCGAATACCGAGTACGAGAGACAGCCGCCGCGTCAGGCGAAAAGGTAAAGCGAAGCCCCTACTTTCATTCAGCACGACGCATAAGACACGGAGACCAACCAGAAGCTGGGGCATTGCCGTCGGTGAGTCGCCCTGGGTGTTGTCATCCCATGAGCGCCGGAGTGACAGCGATGACCATGGACCCAATTGGCGTGCATCCGCCGGCCCGCTATCCGCGCACGGCCGCCCAGTGGGAAAGGGTGGCGGCCGTCCTCAACCACCGCCTGTTCTACGTCTTCATGGTGCTGGTGACGGTCGCTGGCTACCTCACTTCCTCCTTCAGCAAGTACGGCCAGAAACTCTTCGGCATTCCACTGCCGCATTGGGGATGGAAGGACGCGGCGCCTGTGGTTGGACAAGGACGGCATATTCCAGCGCATGGTCACGGACCGTGAGGTGACGATCGAGAAAGTACGCGCGTTTGTCAGCAACCCGAATCTGGTCGGAGGGCGCTTCCTCGGGAAGTACACCATCGCTACGACCTCGGGGACTACCGGAACGCCCGGAATCTTTGTCCTGGATGATCACGCGATGAAGGTGACCGATGCCATCGCCCTACACACTTTGCGCGACTGGCTGGGGTTCGGTGGCCTCATTAGGCTCCTGGTCGGGGGGCGGCGCATGGCCATGACGATTGCGCCCGGCCATTCCGCTACAGCCGTGGCCGCAGCCCGCTTGCGCCAGTCCGCGTCGGGCCGCAAGAGAACCTTGGCGCTGCCTGTGCATGCACCGCTGTCGAAACTGGTTCGTCAGCTCAATGCATTCCGTCCAGCCCTGTTCGCGCCGTACCCCAGCATCGCCAAGCTCCTGGCCGACGAGCAGGAAGCGGGCAGGCTCGATATCCGCCCCATGCTGATGCCGCTGGCCGCCGAAGGCTTGCCGATCGGCGAGTACGATCGGATCGCCACAGCGTTCGATACCAAGGTCGGCAACAGCTACGCCGCCACCGAATGCCCTTTCCTCAGTTCTGACTGCAAGTATGGGTGGCTTCACGTCAACAGAATGAACGGGCTTCACACGACAAGCGCCACGACGATCCGATTCGCGGCCGGCATCCAAGTCGGGAAATCCGAGTTGAAAGGACCCGCACGATGATGTTGGACTACGGGATGGGATGGCATTGGTGGGGGCTGGGTCGGGATGGCCCTGTTCTGGCTGGTCCTCCTTCTGGTCGTGCTGGCTGCGGCCAAGTACCTGTTCTTCAGCTCCGCGCGGTCCGGCAGTGCGCAAAAGGAAACCGGCAAGGCGGCGCTGGACTATCTGGACGAGTCGTACGCTAAGGGCGAGATCTCCCGTGACGAGTTTCTGCAGAAGTGCGAGGATCTGAAGCGCAAGTGATGGCTCTCTGCGGGTCATCGAGTGTGTGTTGGTAACCATGAGGAGAAGCGACATGAAGAAGATGATCTTGACCGCTGCGTTGTCCGCCGTCGCGTTTACCGCCATGCCTGTTCTGGCTCAGCCTGCGGCCGCCCCCGACAAGGGCGCCCAGGCGAAGCCCCAGCCGCCCAACGTCCAGGAGTTCGACAAGCAGATGGCGCAGGTGCAGGAGAACATGAAGAAGATGCATGAGCAGATGGACAAGATCCGCCAGACCCAGGATCCGCAGGCGCGGCAGAAACTGCTTCAGGATCACTGGGCGACCATGCAGAACAACATGCAGATGATGCACGGCATGTGGGGGCCGGGTGGCGGAATGGGCTGCTGCATGGGCGGCCCGGGAATGGGACCCGGCATGATGAAGGACGGGCAGATGATGGGGTGGGGCCACATGGGCGGCTACTACTCCAAGCTCACCCCGGAGCAGATGAAGCAGCGCCAGTACATGATGGATCAATACATGGGCATGCAGCAGATGATGATGGACCACATGATGCAGCACCAGCAGTACATGTGGATGCGGTGATATTTGTTCACACGGCATCCATGCCGCGATTGCGCGCAAACCCTGGAGCGACTACACTGTTAC
>JBMOQX010000004.1:0-1518 GCA_049322755.1 Pseudomonadota bacterium
ACGCCGCAGGACTCACCGACTTCTACGGCCTGCAGGCGCTCGCCTGCCGCGCGATGCTCGAAGGCGGCGAGGCGCTGGTGCGCCTGCGCTGGCGCCGTCCCGAGGACGGTCTGCCGGTGGGTCTGCAACTGCAACTGCTCGAGCCCGAACACCTGCCGACCACCCTGAACCGGGACCTGCCCTCGGGCCACGTCATCCGCGCCGGCATCGAGTTCGACCGGCTCGGGCGGCGCGTGGCCTACCACCTGCACCGCTCGCACCCGGGCGACGGGAGCCTGGCGCCGATGTCGGGCACGGGTATCTCCGCGGGAGGTCTCGACACCGTGCGCGTGGGTGCCTCCGAGGTCATCCACCTGTTCCGCCCGCTGCGCCCGGGGCAGATCCGCGGCGAGCCGTGGCTTGCGCGGGCCCTGGTGAAGCTGCACGAGCTCGACCAGTACGACGACGCGGAACTGGTACGCAAGAAGACCGCGGCGATGTTCGCCGGCTTCATCACGCGGCTCGCCCCCGAGGACACCCTGATGGGCGAAGGGCTGCCGGACGCCCAGGGCGCGGCGCTCGCCGGGCTGGAACCCGGCACCTTGCAGATCCTGGAGCCCGGCGAGGACATCAAGTTCTCGGCGCCGGCCGACGTGGGCGCGAGCTACGGCGAGTTCATGCGCCAGCAGTTCCGGGCCGTGGCCGCCGGCATGGGCATCACCTACGAGATGCTCACCGGTGATCTCACCCAGGTGAACTACTCCAGCATCCGCGCGGGGCTGCTCGAGTTCCGCCGCCGCTGCGAGGCCCTCCAGCACGGGGTGATCGTGCACCAGCTCTGTCGCCCGGTGTGGCGGGCCTGGATGGAGCAGGCCGTGCTCGAAGGGGCGCTGAGCCTCCCCGGCTACGCCCGCCGCCGGCGCGCGTACCAGGCCGCCAAGTGGATCCCGCAGGGCTGGCAGTGGGTCGATCCGCTCAAGGAGTTCAACGCGCTCAAGCTCGCGATCCGCGCCGGGCTGATGAGCCGCTCGGAGGCGATCTCGGCCTACGGCTACGACGCCGAGGACATCGACCGCGAGATCGCCGCGGACAACCGGCGCGCCGATGAACTGGGGCTGGTCTTCGATTCGGATCCGCGGCACGACCAAGCATCGAGGCCGGTGCCGACACCTGCGCCCGACACCGAACTTCAGGACTGACACCGATGCTGCCCCATCTCGCCTCCCGGCTCTTTGGCACGCCCTTGCTCGTCCAGCGCGCCAAGCTCGACCTGATCCTCGCGGTGCTCTCCGAGCGCTTGCATCTGGCCGCGCCGGACGTCGAACTCGCGCCGCCGCTGCCGAGGGCCCCGAACCCTGCGGCGTCTGCGTCAAGCTCGATCGCCGTCCTGCCGATCCACGGCACCCTGGTCAAGCGCACGCTGGGGCTGGAGGCGGCCTCGGGGCTGACGAGCTACGCCGAGATCGGCGCGCGGCTGGAGGCAGCCCTTGGCGACCCTCTGGTTGCCGGCATCGTCCTCGACATCGACTCGCCCGGCGG
>JBMOQX010000005.1:0-168170 GCA_049322755.1 Pseudomonadota bacterium
CGGCGCGGGCTTCGGCTCCGCCCTGGGCGGCGGGGGCGGCTCCGGTTCCGGCTTCGGCGGCGGTGCCACCGCCTTCGGCGGCGACGGTTGCGGCGGCAGATCGCTCCACAGTTGCACCGAGGTGGCCTGCGGGATGTCCGCGCGCCAGCTCACGCCGATCATCAGGAACACCAGGAAGGCGATGTGCACCCCCAGCGCCAGCAGCGCCGAGGGCAGCTTCCCGGGTTCGTTCCTTTCGATGGCTGGATTCATCGGAACCGCGGCGGCGAACCGCGCCGCCCGCCTTCCTGCGACCGGCGCCGGACTGGCGGGTTCGCGCTCAACTGCCGGCGGGGCGGGCCAGCAGGCCGACGCGCTTGACCCCCTCCCGCTCCAGGATGTCCAGCACCTTGATCACTTCCTCGTAGCGCACGTCCTTGTCGCCCGCGATCACCACGCCCTGCTCCGGGTTGCGCGCCTGCTTCTCCTTGAGCAGGTTCACCAGTTCCCCGCGGCTGGTGTCGGTGAGCGAGCCCGGCTGCGCCCGGTCGCGCCAGGCCAGCGCGCCGTCCTTCTTGATCACCACCTCCACCGGCGCCACCGGCGGCTTCAGCGACTTGCCCACCCGCGGCAGCTCGATCTGGCCGGGACTGATGAGCGGCGCCGCCACCATGAAGATGATCAGCAGCACCAGCATCACGTCGATGTAGGGCACGACGTTGATCTGGGCCATCATGCGGCGGGAGGATCGGCGTTCCCAGGACATGGCGGCTCCTTCAGGCCTGGGCCTGGCGCTGCAGGATGTTGGAGAACTCCTCCATGAAGCTCTCGTAGCGGATCGCCAGGCGCTCGATGTCGCGGGCGTAGCGGTTGTACGCCACCACCGCGGGGATGGCGGCGAACAGACCCATGGCGGTGGCGATCAGCGCCTCGGCGATGCCGGGCGCGACGTGGGCGAGCGTCGCCTCCACCACGTTGGCCAGCCCGCGGAACGCGTTCATGATGCCCCACACCGTGCCGAACAGGCCGACGTAGGGGCTCACCGAGCCCACCGTGGCGAGGAACGCCATGTGGGACTCGAGCCGGTCCATCTCGCGCTGGTAGGTGGCACGCATCGCGCGTCGGGTGCCTTCCATCGCCCCCACCACGTTCATGCCCGGCCGGCCCTTGTGCTTGGTGTACTCGCGGAATCCGGCCTCGAAGATGCGCTCCAGGCTGCCGGCGGTGTGGCGCGCGTTGACCGCCCCCTGGTAGAGCGTGGCGAGGTCGACGCCGCTCCAGAATTCCTTCTCGAACTCGTCCGCCTGCTGCGTGGCGTGCTTGATGGTGTACATCTTGCGGAAGATGTACCACCACGACATTAGCGACACCACCAGCAGCAGCGCCATCACCAGCTGCACCAGCAGGCTGGCCTGGCTGACCAGGCCGATGAACGACAGATCCTGCGAGACTTGCATTCGTTCTCCCTAGATCAACATGCGGCGGCAGCGCGGACTCCGGCGGCGCAAAGCTCAAACCCCGCCCAGCAGCACGCGCAACGCCGGCGGCACGCCCACGGGCCTGAACGTGCCGGCGTCGACGCAGGCCAGCTCGACATCCGCTTCGACCAGGATCTCGCCGCCGCGTTTGACCGCCTGTTCCACCTGCACCCGGCTGCGGCCCAGCGCCGCGAGCCGGACCGAAACGTGCAGCAGGTCGTCGAGCCGCGCCGGGCGCCGGAACGCCAGTGACAGCGAGCGTACGACGAAGATCACGCCCAGCCGGCCGGCCAGGTCGAGGCAGCCGTAGCCCAGGTCGCGCAGCCACTCGTAGCGGGCGCGCTCGCAGAAATCCAGGTAGCGGCTGTGATAGACGACGCCGCCGGCGTCGGTGTCCTGGTAGTAAACGCGCAGCGCCAGCACGTAGGGCGCGCCGGCGGCGTGCGCCACGGCTTTCATGGGCGCGGGCCCCGCGCGCGGGAGCGCGGCCTCACGCCGGGTCTTCCCACAGGTCGTTGGTGAGCGCGCTGCGCGGCGGCGCCATGCCGAAGTGCTGGTACGCCATCACGGTGGCCATGCGGCCGCGCGGCGTGCGCTTCAGGTAGCCCTGCTGGATCAGGAACGGCTCCAGCACGTCCTCGATGGTGTCGCGCTCCTCGCCGATGGCGGCGGCGAGGCTGTCCAGGCCCACCGGTCCGCCGCCGAACTTCTCCATCACGGTGGCGAGCAGCTTGCGGTCCATGAGGTCGAGGCCGATGGGATCGACGTCCAGCATGGTGAGCGCCGCGTCGGCCACCGGCCTGGTGACGCGGCCGTCGGCCTTCACTTCCGCGAAGTCGCGCACCCGCCGCAGCAGGCGATTGGCGATGCGCGGCGTGCCGCGCGAGCGGCGCGCGATCTCGAACGCGCCGTCGCGCTCGATGGCGACGTTGAGCAGCGACGCCGAGCGCGTCACGATCCGGGTCAGCTCGTCGGCGGTGTAGAACTCGAGTCGCGAGACGATGCCGAAGCGGTCGCGCAGGGGGTTGGTCAGCATGCCGGCGCGGGTGGTGGCGCCCACCAGCGTAAACGGCGGCAGGTCGAGCTTGACCGAGCGCGCTGCCGGCCCCTCGCCGATCATGATGTCGATCTGGTAGTCCTCCAGCGCGGGGTAGAGGATCTCCTCCACCACCGGCGAGAGGCGATGGATCTCGTCGATGAAGAGGACATCCTTGGGCTCCAGGTTGGTGAGCAGCGCCGCCAGGTCGCCGGCGCGCTCCAGCACCGGGCCCGAGGTGTGGCGCAGGTTCACCCCCATCTCGCGCGCGACGATGTGCGCCAGCGTGGTCTTGCCCAGCCCCGGCGGCCCGAACAGCAGCACGTGGTCCAGCGCCTCGCCGCGGTTGCGGGCGGCGGCGATGAAGATCTCCAGCTGCTCGCGCACCTTGGTCTGGCCGACGTACTCCAGCAGCGCGCGCGGCCGCAGCGCCTTCTCCAGCGCCTCTTCCTGGGGCGAGGCCGGGGCCGATGCGATGATGCGGTCGGTTTCGATCACGAAGGAGTTGAACGGGCGGGTACGCGAATCGGGTTGGTGATGGCGCCTCCCGGCGGGGGCGGCGATCGCGATACGGTGCAGTGTCCGGGCGTCACGCCTTGGATAGCAGCTTCAGCGCCCGGCGGATGCCTTCGGCCACCGACGCGTCGGCGTCGAGCTGGCCGAGAGCCCAGGACGCTTCGCGCTCATTATAGCCGAGGGCGATGAGCGCATTCACGATGTCGCCGCCCGGCGACACGGCGGACGGCGCGGCGGCGGCGGCGGCGCCGTCGCCCTTGAGCTTGTCCCTGAGCTCCAGCAGCAGGCGCTCGGCGGTCTTCTTGCCGATGCCGGGGACCTTGGTGAGCCGCCCGGTGTCCTGCGCCGCCACCGCCTGGCGCAGGTCGGCGACGCTCATGCCCGAGAGCACCGCCAGCGCGGTGCGCGCGCCGATACCGGCGATCTTGAGCAGCTGGCGGAACAGCGCGCGCTCGGCCTCGGTGGCGAAGCCGTAGAGCTGGTGAGCGTCTTCCCGCACCAGCAGGTGCGTGAACAGCGTCACCGGCGCGCCGGTGGCCGGCAGCTGGTAGAACGTGCTCATCGGCACGTCCACCTCGTAGCCCACGCCGTGGGCATCCACCAGCACCATCGGCGGGCGCTTCTCCAGCAGCGTGCCCTGGATTCGTCCGATCATCGCAGCCTTCCCCGCCGCATCCTGAAGCCGCGCGTTTCCAGGCCGCCGAGCCCGAGCCCGCCGTGAGCGTGGCAGATGGCGCACGCGAGCGCGTCGGCGGCGTCGGCGCCGGGATGGCCGGGCAGCGTCAGCAGGCGCTTCACCATCTCCTGCACCTGGTCCTTGGTGGCGTGGCCGTTGCCCACCACCGCCTGCTTCACCTGCAGCGCCGTGTACTCGGCCACCGGCAGGCCCTGGGCGACCGCGGCGCAGATCGCGGCGCCGCGGGCCTGGCCCAGCAGCAGCGTGGAACGGGGATTCACGTTGACGAACACCTCCTCCACCGCCACCTGCTGCGGCCGGTACTGGGCGATCACTTCCTGCAGGCCCTGGAGGATGGTGCGCAGCCGCGCCGGCAGATCGCCCTGGGCGGTGCGGATGCAGCCGCTCGCCACGTACGCCAGCAACTGGCCCGACCGGTCGAGCACGCCGAAGCCGGTGACCTGCAGCCCGGGGTCCACCCCCAGGATGCGCAGGGCGCCGGCGGGGCGCGCGTCAGTCGTCGAGGCTGGCAGTGGTGTAGACCTCTTGCACGTCGTCCACGCTTTCGAGCGCGTCCAACAGCCTGCGCATCCGGGCGGCGTCCTCGCCCGTGAGCTCGACCTCGGTGGCGGCGCGCATCGTCACCTCCGCCGCCGCCGGCCTCAACCCGGCTTGCGCCATCCGCGACTTCACCGTCTCGAAGTCCCCCGGCGCCGTGATCACCTCGATGGAGCCGTCCGCGTTGCTGATGACGTCCTCGGCGCCGGCCTCCAGCGCGGCTTCCATGACCTTGTTCTCGTCGGTGCCGGGCGCGAACACCAGCTGGCCGCAGTGCTTGAACAGGTACGCCACCGAGCCGTCGGTGCCGAGATTGCCGCCGTGCTTGGTGAAGGCGTGGCGCACTTCGGCCACCGTGCGGGCGCGGTTGTCGGTCATGCAGTCCACCATCACCGCCGCGCCGCCGATGCCGTACCCCTCGTAGCGGATTTCCTCGTAACTCACGCCTTCCAGCTCGCCGGTGCCGCGCTTGATGGCGCGCTCGATGTTGTCCGCCGGCATGTTCTCGGCCTTGGCCTTGTCGATGGCCAGCCGCAGCCGCGCGTTGAAAGCCGGGTCACCCCCGCCCTCCCGCGCCGCCACCGTGATCTCACGCGTGAGCTTGGTGAAGATCGCCCCGCGCTTGGCGTCCTGGCGCCCCTTGCGGTGCTGGATGTTGGCCCATTTGCTGTGTCCTGCCATGGATTTCGACGCCGTTCCAATGCGCTGTTTTTAATCGGCGAATGGTACCATTTGCCGGAATCCACGAGGAATCTCCCGCCATGGCCGAACCCCTGCTCGTCGCCAAGTCCGGCAACATCGAAATCGCGCTCCTGCCGAAAATGGCCAACCGCCACGGCCTGGTCACCGGCGCCACCGGCACCGGCAAGACCGTGACGCTGCAGACGCTGGCGCAGGGCTTCAGCCGCATGGGCGTGCCGGTGTTCCTGGCCGACGTGAAAGGCGACCTCTCCGGCATCAGCCGGCCCGGCGGGTCCAACAAGAAAGTCGCGGAACGGGTCGAACTGCTCAAGCTCGAAGGCTTCGAGTACGCCGGCTGCCCGGTGGTGTTCTGGGACGTCTTCGGCGAGCAGGGCCACCCGGTGCGCTCCACCATCTCCGAGATGGGCCCGCTGCTGCTGGGGCGGATGCTCAACCTCAACGATACTCAGCAGGGCGTGCTCACCCTGGCGTTCAAGATCGCCGACGACGCCGGCATGCTGCTCCTGGACCTGAAGGACCTGCGGGCAATGCTCAACTTCGTCGGCGAGAACGCCAGGAGCTTCACCACCGAGTACGGCAACATCTCCGCCGCCAGCGTCGGCGCGATCCAGCGCGGGCTGTTGCAGCTGGAGCACGAGGGCGGCGAGCGCGTGTTCGGCGAGCCGGCGCTCAACATCGACGACCTGATGCAGACCGAACGCGGCCAGGGCGTGGTCAACATCCTGGCGGCGGGCAAGCTGATGAACTCGCCCAAGGTCTATGCCACGCTGCTGCTGTGGCTGCTCTCGGAGCTGTTCGAGAACCTGCCGGAAGTCGGCGACCCGGAGAAGCCGAAACTGGTGTTCTTCTTCGACGAGGCCCATCTGCTGTTCGACGACGCGCCGGCGGCGCTGCTGGACAAGATCGAGCAGGTGGTGCGCCTGATCCGCTCCAAGGGCGTCGGCGTCTATTTCGTCACCCAGAACCCGCTCGACATTCCCGACACGGTGCTGGCCCAGCTGGGCAACCGCGTGCAGCACGCGCTGCGGGCGTTCACGCCCCGCGACCAGAAGGCGGTGAAGGCCGCGGCCACCACCATGCGCGCCAACCCGGCGTTCGACACCGAGAAGGCCATCACCGAGCTGGGCGTCGGCGAGGCGCTGGTGTCGCTGCTGGACGAGAAGGGGCGGCCCGGCGTGACCGAGCGTGCGTTCGTGGTGCCGCCGCCGAGCCAGCTGGGACCCGTCACCGCCGAGGAACGGGCGAAGCTCATCAAGGGCTCGGCGCTCTACGGCCATTACGAGAAGGCGGTGGACCGCGAATCCGCCTACGAGGTGCTGAAGGCCCGCGCCGAGCAGGCGGCCGCCGAGCAGGAGCAGGCCAGACCCGCCGCCAAACGCGGCAAGGCCGGGGAGCAATCCGGGCTCGGCGGATTGCTGGGGGGCATCCTGGGGGGCGGCGGAGGCCGGCGCCAGTCGACGCTGGAAGCGATGACCAAGAGCATCGCCCGTTCCGTGGGCTCGGAGCTGGGCCGGCAGATCTCCCGCGGCGTGCTGGGCGGGCTGCTGGGCGGCGGCACCCGCCGGCGCTGAGCCGCCGCCGTGGCAGCCGCGGGCGAGCCTGCGCGCGACGGCGCCGCGCCGGGGTTGCTGCTGGGCGCGCTGGCGGCGGTCGGTTTCTCCGGCAAGGCGGTGATCATCAAGCTCGCGTACGCCTACCCGGTGGATGCGGTCACCCTGCTGGCGCTGCGCATGCTGTTCTCGCTGCCGTTCTTCGCCGCCATGGCCGTCTGGTCGGGCCGCAACCCCGCCTATCGCATGCGGCGCTCGGACCGGATCGGCATCGTGGCGCTGGGCTTCCTCGGCTATTACCTGGCCAGCTATCTCGACTTCCTCGGCCTGCACTACATCTCCGCCGGCCTCGAACGCCTGATCCTGTTCCTCTATCCCACCATGGTGCTGATCCTCTCGGCGCTGGTGCTGCGCCAACCGATCACGCGGCTGCACCTGATGGCGCTGGCGCTTTCCTACGGCGGCATCGTGCTGGTATTCCTCGACAACCTGCGCCTGGGCGAGAGCGCGGGTGCCACCGCGCTGGGCAGCCTGCTGGTGTTCGGCAGCGCGCTGGCTTACGCCATCTACCTGGTGTGGGGCGGCGGCCTCATCACCCGGCTCGGCGCGGTGCGCTTCACCGCCTACGCCATGACCGTGGCGAGCTTTTTCTGCATTCTGCAGTTCCTGCTCACGCGACCGCTGTCGGCGCTGGCGCTGCCCGCGCCGGTGTACGGCTACAGCGTGCTGATGGCGATCCTCTGCACCGTCTTCCCGGTGTGGGCGGTGAGCGAGGCGATCCGCCGCGTCGGCGCGAGCCGGGTGGCGCTGGTGAGCGCCGTCGGGCCGGTGGCGACGATCTTTCTCGGCTACCTGTTTCTCGGCGAGCCGATCACCGTGATCCAGCTGGCCGGCGCCGCGCTGGTGCTGGCGGGGGTGGCAATGCTGAGCCTGAAGAAACAGCCCGCCGGCTGACGGCGGCGAAAGGAGCGACGATGACCGATTGCGTGTTCTGCAGGATCGCGGCCGGCGGGATTCCGGCCAGCATGGTTTACGAGGACCAGCGCGTGCTGGCGTTCATGGACATCGGCCAGGTCAACCTGGGCCATGTGCTGGTGGCGACCCGCGCCCACATCGAGAACATCTACGGCCTCGGCGGCGAAGACGCCGCGGCGGTGTTCACCGCCGCCACCCGCATCGCGCAGGCGATCAAGCGCGAGACCGGCTGCGAGGGCCTCAACCTGTTCCAGGCCAATGAGGCGGCCGGATTCCAGACGGTGTTCCACTTCCACGTCCACGTGCTGCCGCGCTTCCTTAACGACGGGCTGGAAGTGAAATGGCCCTCGAGGAATCCGCCGCGGGCGGAGCTGGACGCGTGGGCGCAGCGGCTGCGCGCCGCGCTGGACCGGCAGTAAGCCGCCGGCACCCGGCCCGGCGGCGGCCGGGCCTCAGTACTTGCCGCCGGTCTTGTAGATGTAGTGCGACAGTTCCAGCATCTGCATCGACAGCCGCCGCTGGATGGCGTGCACCACGCGCATGATGGCGCGCATCGCCTTGTACACCACCACCGGGTGGGTGGGCACCAGCAGCTCGAAGCGGCCGCGGTTCAGGCTGAACACGGTGGTGGGGCCCTGGGCGCGCAGCGACGCGTAGCGCGGCTCGTCGTCCATGAAGGAGAGCTCGCCGACGAAATCCCCCGGCCCGAGGGTGTGCAGCGTGTTCCAGCCGCCATCGGGCGCCTGCTTGGCCACCGCGATCAGGCCTTTCACCACCACGTAGAGGTTGCGGTCGGTCTGCCCTTCCTCCACCAGGATCTCGCCGTCCGCGAGCTCGTGGACGTCGATGAGGTCCGCCAGCACCTTGAGCTCGTCGTCCTTCATCTCCCGGGCGAACGGTGAGGCCTTGAGGATCTGCAGCTTGTCGTGGGGCATGTCGGGATTCCTCTGTGCGTCGTGGCGGATATTCTAGGCGCTTGCCCGCGGCCGCGGGAAGCGGGCTCAGACGTTGAAGCGGAAATGCATGACGTCGCCATCCTGCACCACGTAATCCTTGCCTTCCAGGCGCAGCCTGCCCGCCTCCTTGGCGCCCTGCTCGCCCCTGGCGGCGACGAAGTCCGCGAACGACACCACCTCTGCGCGGATGAAGCCGCGCTCGAAGTCGGTGTGGATCACGGCCGCCGCCTTCGGCGCGGTGTCGCCGCGGTGGATGGTCCAGGCCCGCACCTCCTTCGGCCCGGCGGTGAAGTAGGTCTCCAGCCCGAGGAGCTCGTAGGCGGCGCGGATCAGGCGGTTCAGGCCCGGCTCCTCCAGCCCGAGGTCGGCCAGAAACAGCGCCTTGTCCTCATCCGGCAGGTCGGCGATCTGCATCTCCAGCGCCGCGCACAGCGTCACCACCGGCGCCCCCTCCGCGGCGGCGAACGCCTTGAGCTTCTCCAGCAGCGGGTTGTCGCCGAAATGCTGCTCGTCGACGTTGCCGACGTAGAGCACCGGTTTCATGGTGATCAGGCACAGCGGCTTCGCCAGCGCCTGCTCCTCGTCGGAGAGCGCCGCGCCCCGCGCCGGCCGGCCCTGGTCCAGCTGCGCCTGCAGCTTCTCCAGCACCGCCATCTGCTTGCGCGCCTCCTTGTCGCCGGCGTTGGCCGGCTTCTGGTAGCGCGCCGCGGCCTTCTCCACCGTCGCCAGGTCCGCCAGCGCCAGCTCGGTATTGATGGTCTCCACGTCCGAGACCGGGTCCACCTTGCCGGCGACGTGGGTCACGTTCTCGTTCTCGAAGCAGCGCACCACGTGGGCCACCGCGTCGGTCTCGCGGATGTGAGCGAGGAACTGGTTGCCGAGCCCCTCGCCCTTGGACGCCCCCGCCACCAGGCCGGCGATGTCGACGAACTCCACCACCGCCGGCACCACCTTCTGCGGCTTGACGATCTCCGCCAGCGGCGCGAGCCGCGGGTCCGGCACCTCGACGATGCCGACGTTGGGTTCGATGGTGCAGAACGGATAGTTCTCCGCCGGGATCGACGCCTTGGTCAGCGCATTAAAGAGGGTGGACTTGCCCACGTTGGGCAGGCCCACGATGCCGCACTTGAGTCCCATGGTTTCTTGGTGGCGAGGAATGAGTAATGGGTGATGGGGAAAACTGCCCGTCCCCATCACTCGTTACGCATCACGCATCACCGATTCCCCATCACCGACCGCCCATCGCTCATTCCCCATTCCCCGCCTCCGGCCTCGGCCTGGTATGCAGCTTGAGCATCGCCGCCTCCAGGTTGCCCGCGGCGATCAGCGGCCACAGGTCCAGGCTGCGCGCCAGGGCGTCCTCGATCGCCGCCGCCTCCTCGCGGCGCGGCGGCTTGAGCACGTAATTGGCGACGTCGGCCCCTTGGCCCGGGTGGCCGATGCCGATGCGCAGGCGCCAGAAATCGGGCGTGCCCAGCGCCGCGGCGATGTCCTTCAGGCCGTTGTGGCCGGCCACGCCGCCGCCGCGCTTGAGCTTCACCACCCCCGGCACCAGGTCCAGCTCGTCGTGCGCCACGAGGATGGACTGGGGCGCAATCCTGTAGAACCGCGCGAGCGCCGCCACCGCCCGTCCGCTCAGGTTCATGTAGGTGCCCGGCTCGATCAGCCACACTTCCTGGCCGCCTTCGCGCGCCCGCGCCACGCGGCCATGGAACTTCGCCTCGGCGCGCCATGACGCGCCGCAGGACGCGGCAATCCGCTCCACCCACCGGAACCCGGCGTTGTGCCGCGTCTCGGCGTACTCCGGCCCGGGATTGCCGAGGCCGGCCACCAGCTGTATCGGAACCGTCATGAAGGCAACAAAAAACCCGCCACGCCGGCATGCGCGCCGTGGCGGGTCATGGGCATCCTCCCCGCGGAGGTCAGCCTTCCTTCCCTTCCTTCTTCTCGGCGCCCACCACCGGCACTTCGGCCGCGGCCGGCGCGGCCTCGGCCGGCACCTCCTCCTCCACCGCCTTGGCGATCAGGATGGTGGCCACCACCGGATCCTCGCCGCGGTAGCCGGCCGGCTCGACGCCCGCCGGCAGCTTGAGATCGGACAGGTGCAGGGAGTGGCCGGCCGTCAGGTCGGCCAGGTCCACCTCGATGAACTCCGGCAGGTCCTTCGGCAGGCAGGTGATGTCCAGCTCGGTCATGACGTGGGAGACGATGCCGTGGGAGAGCTTCACCCCCGGCGCGATGTCCGCGTTGATGAAGTGCAGCGGCACCGCGATGTGGATCTTCTCGTCCGCGGCCACGCGCTGGAAGTCCACGTGCGCCACTTCGTCGCGCCACGGGTGCATCTGCACGTCCCGCAGCAGCACCTGCTCCTTCGCGCCCTCCAGGTTCATGGTCAGGATCGACGAATGGAACACTTCCATCTTGAGGTGCTTGAGCAGCGCATTGTGGTCCAGCTGGATCGGCTGCGCCTGCGACTTGCCGCCGTAGAGGATGCCCGGGACCCACCCGGCCTTGCGCAGACGGCGGCTCGCACCCGTTCCCTGCGTCTCGCGCTTCTTCGCGCCCACTTCGATCTTCATTTCACACTCCTTCGGACGCCACCCGCGACCAGGCGGCGTCAAGCTTCAGAAAAACCGGCGGCGACCGCCGGACCCGTACAACGCGCCCGCCTCGGCGGCGCGGCGCGCAAACCTATTCCATGAACAGCGAGCTGACCGAGTCCTCGTTGCTGATGCGCAGGATGGTCTCCGCCAGCAGTCCCGCCACCGTCAGCTGGCGGATGCGCGGGCACTGGCGGGCGTCCTCGCGCAGCGGGATGGTGTCGGTCACCACCAGCTCGTCCAGCACCGAATTGCTGATGCGCTCCACCGCCTTGCCCGAGAGCACCGGGTGGGTGCAGTAGGCCAGCACCTTCTTCGCGCCGTGGTCCTTCAGCGCCTGGGCCGCCTCGCACAGCGTGTTGGCGGTGTCCACCAGGTCGTCCATGATCACGCACGAGCGGCCCTCGACTTCGCCGATGATGTTCATCACCGTCGCCACGTTGGGCTTGGGGCGCCGCTTGTCGATGATGGCGAGGTCCGCCTCCAGCCGCTTGGCCACCGCGCGCGCCCGCACCACCCCGCCGACGTCGGGCGAGACCACGATCACGTCCTCGTGGTCGCGCTTCCAGATGTCGCCCATCAGCAGCGGCGTGGCGTAGACGTTGTCCACCGGGATGTCGAAGAAGCCCTGGATCTGGTCGGAATGCAGGTCCATGGTCAGCAGCCGGTCGACGCCGACGCTGGTGAGCATGTTGGCGATCACCTTGGCGGTGATGGGCACCCGCGCCGAGCGCGGGCGGCGGTCCTGGCGCGCGTAGCCGAAATACGGGATCGCCGCCGTCACCCGCGCCGCCGAGGCGCGCTTGAGCGCGTCCACCATCACCAGCACTTCCATCAGGTTGTCGTTGCCGGGCGGGCAGGTGGACTGCAGCACGAACACGTCCTTGCCGCGCACGTTCTCCAGGATCTCCACCATCACCTCGCCGTCGCTGAAGCGCCCGACGATGGCGCGGCCGAGATGGATGTTGAGATGACGCACCGTGTCCTCCGCCAGCCGGGGGTTGGCGTTGCCGGTGAACACCATCATGTCAGCGTAGGGCATGCGCGTCCTGCGGGGTTCGGGATCTCGTCGGAGGTGGAAACAACGCCGGTTTCAGCGTCCGCGGCTGGTCGGGTTGGCTGGGGAGGTAGGATTCGAACCTACGCATGCCGGAATCAAAATCCGGTGCCTTACCACTTGGCGACTCCCCAGCGATCTTAATTAACGTCGGGCCGGACACGCAGCGGATTCTTCCGCGCCCGGCCGGCGTCAGCGCGCCAGACCGTGCAGCGGGTGGGAATCCAGGCCGCGGGCCACGAAACCGCCGATGCCGTCGGGCCGCGCATCCAGGACACGCCGGGCCTCTCGTTCGTCGTCGAAGCCGGCGAAAACGCAGCCGCCGGATCCGGTGAGGCGGGCCTTCGCGCGGCCATCGAGCCAGCGCATGGCGCGATCCACTTCAACGTACTTCCGCCGCACCACGGGCTCGAGATCGTTGCGGCCCTGGTCGATCGAAAAGGCCGACATTTTGATGGGATTCGTGTTGCGTGTCAAATCGCTGGCGGCGAAGATTTCTGCTGTAGACACAAACACCTGCGGCACCAGAACCAGGTACCAGGCGGGGGGCAGCAGGACCTTCGTCAGGCGCTCGCCGACGCCCTCGCCGAAGGCGTTTTCACCGAACACGAACACCGGCACGTCGGCCCCGAGGGCGAGCCCGAGCTCCATCAGGCGCGGCCGATCGAGGTCCAGGCCCCAGAGGTGATTGAGCGCCAGCAGGGTGGTGGCGGCGTCGGAGCTGCCGCCGCCCAGACCGCCCCCCGGCGGCAGCCGCTTCTCGACTTCCAGGTCGGCGCCGAACCGCGTGCCGGTGACCTGCCGCAGCAGGCGCGCCGCGCGCACGGTCAGGTCCTGATCCTCGGGGATGCCCGGCAGATCGGTCAGCCGCCGCACGACGCCGTCGTCGCGCACGCGCACGCGCACGGTGTCGCCGTAGTCGATGAAACGAAACACGGTCTGCAGCAGGTGGTAGCCGTCGGCGCGCCGGCCCACGACGTGCAGGAACAGGTTGAGCTTCGCCGGCGCCGGAAACTCCACCGCGTTCATGGCGAGAGCGACCAGCTGTCGACGGTGAGGCGGATTTCCACGCCGTCGCGCGCGGCGATGAGGGTGCGCGGCAGCGCGTGGCCGCCCGCGACCGTGTACTCGGTGTACTCGATCTTCCAGCCGTCCTGGGTGAGCCGCTCGAGCCGCCCCGCTTCCCCGCGACGGGTCGTCGCCTCCCGCCCCGGCCGGGAGAAGCCGGCCACCCAGTAGCGCAGCCCGTCCAGCGGCAGTTCCCAGCCCAGCGCCTCGCGCGTCAACGCCGAAGCGTCCGCCGCGCGCCAGATCTTCCGGTCCGAAGTGACCAGCGTCACCTCCCCCGGAATCGCGTTCACCCGCGCCACCGCCTGGCCCAGCGGCGTGGTCAGCCAGACTTCATCCCGTCCACCCTGATGGGTCCAGCGCACGCCGCCGTTGAACCCCTGCTCCTGGTAGCGCACGCCCACGCGCCCGGTCAGCTCGAACGCCCCCAGCGGCGCCGGCGGCGGCGCGACACCGGGCGGCGGCAGCGTGGCGCAGCCGGCCGTGGCCATCAGGATGGAGAGGGCAAGCGCCGCGTGGACGCTGCGCCGGGTCATGCGGCGGGCGGCACGCTCACGGCGTGAACTTGCGCACCGCGTCCACCAGCACCCGGTTGTCGGGATGGTCGCTGAGCGCGGCGTCCCAGACCTTTTTCGCTTCGTCGCGCTGGCCCATCACCCACAGCACTTCGCCGAGGTGGGCAGCGATCTCGGGGTCCTGGCGCAGGGCGTAGGCCCGGCGCAGGTAATCGGCCCCGCCCTGGATGTCGCCCATGCGGTACAGGACCCAGCCCATGCTGTCGAGAATGAACGGGTCCTCCGGGGAGATTTCCAGCGCCTTCTCGATCAGCGCCCTGGCCTCCTCGAGGCGCAGGCCGCGATCCGCCAGGCTGTAGCCCAGCGCGTTGTAGGCGTGGGCGTGGTCCGGCTTGATGCGCATCACGGCGCGCAGGTTCTCCTCCAGCACGTCGAGCTTGTCCAGCCGCTCGGCTGCCATGGCATGGTCATAGAGCAGGTCCGGATTGTCGGGCCGCTTCTTCAACTCGCGGTCGAGCACGTCGTAGGCTTCCTGGTTGGCGCCGGCCTCCCGCAGCAGCTGCGCTTCCGCCATCACCAGCTGCACCTCCTGCTTGGCGTCCGCCGCGGCGACGCCGCGAAGATGGCTGCGCGCTTCCTCGAGCTTGCCCTGCTTGGCGAGCACGCCGGCATAGCGCACCTCGGCCTGCAGCTTCTGGTCGCCGCTGCCGATGGAGCGATACCAGCCGGCGGCCTCGTCGTAGCGCTTGCGTTCCTCCTCCATCTGCCCGAGGAACATGCGCACCGAATCCTTGTCCCGATAGCCCTGCTCGAGGGCGGTGCGGAAATGGCGCTCGGCCGCGTCGTAGTCCTTCAGCTGCAGCGCCAGCATCGCCACCGCCACGGTCACCTCGGCGTTGCGCGGGTTGTCCGCCATCAGCCGCTCGAACTGGGCGCGGGCCTCGGCGTAGCGTTTCTCGTTCACCAGCAGGCGCGCATACGCCAGGCGCACCTCCCGCGACGCGGGGTAGGCGCCGAGAAATTCGCGGTACGCGGCGAGCGCCTTTTCGTTGGACGAGCGCCGCAATACCTGGCCTTCGAGCAGCACCGCCAGATCCCAGTCCGGGCGGATCTGCCGCGCCCGCTTGAGTTCCGCCAGCGCCACCGAGTCCTCGCCGGCGTTGGCCGCCGCCTGGGCGACGGCGAAGTGCGCCTCGGGCTGGTCGGGATAGGGCGTTGCCAGCTCCTGGGTCAGCGCCAGGACGCGCTTCTTGTCACCGTGGCGCGAGAGCAGGCTGTTCAACTGCAGGAATCCCTGGCCGATATTGGCACCTTCGTCCGCCAGCAGCTTTTGCAGGTGCGGCTTGGCCTCGTCCAGGCGCCCGCCGTTGACCAGCAGCGCCGCCACCGTCTGGCGCGCGCGGTCGGCGCCGGGCTCCAGCTCCAGCCAAAGCTGCGCCGCCTCCAGCGCCTCCGGGGCGCGACGTGCGAACACCGCGACCTCGGTGGCGCGCTGGGCGACCCGGGGATCGCGCGTTTTCTTCGCCAGATCGAGGTAGGTGCTGCTGGCCGCGTCCACCTGGCCGCGCTGGCCGGCGATCTCCGCGATCAGGAACTGATAGAACAGCTGGCGCGTGAGCTCCACGTTGGGGAGGTTCGCGTCGCTCTCGGCGGAGGCCGCCGGCGCCTGCCCGGGCGCGCCCGCGGCGGCCGTCTCGGTCGCCGCCGCGGCGACCGGCGGGTCGGCGGCAGGCACCTGGGCGCACGCCGAGAGCGCGATCGAGGTCAGGAGCAGAACGAATCGAACCATGGAGAAAGGGCCAGCGGGAAGAGGAATGCCGTTTAGAGACGGCGCCCGCGGTTTGGTTCGGGCGGCCGGGGGGTCAGCAAGGCGTCCGCATTTCTGGAGGCACCGCGTCATATTAGGTATATTTACGCGCGGTCACAAGTCAGCGCGGCGCCGGGCCCCGGCGCCGCCGACGGCCCCGCTCCCACCGTGCCTCCACTCTGAACGCATGCCCTCGGACGAACCCCACGGCGTGACCCTCGCGGCCCGCGGCCTCACCCGCCGATTCGGCCCGCGCACTGCCGTGGCCGGGGTCGACCTGCAGTTGCGGCGCGGGGAGGTGCTGGGTTTCCTCGGGCCCAACGGCGCCGGCAAGACCACCACCATGCGCATGCTCACCGGCACGCTGGCACCCAGCGCCGGGAACGTGACAGTGTGCGGCATCGATCTGCTGGAGCGCCCGCTGGAAGCCAAGCAGCGCATCGGCTACCTGCCCGAGACGCCGCCGCTCTACCGCGACATGACCGTGGACGCGTTCCTGGCGCTGGTGGCGCGCCTGCATTGCGTCCCCGGCGGCGAGCGCGTGGCGGCGGTGGCCCGCGCATGCGAGCGCTGCGGACTCGAGAGCGTCCGCTCGCGGCTGATCGGCGCGCTCTCCAAAGGATTCCAGCAGCGCGTGGGCGTGGCCCAGGCGATCGTGCACCGCCCGGACGTGGTGATTCTGGACGAGCCCACTGTCGGCCTCGACCCCAACCAGATCCGTGACATCCGCGCGTTGATCCGCGAACTGGGCGGCGATCACAGCGTGGTGCTCTCGACCCACATTCTGCCGGAGGTGGAAAGCGTCTGCGACCGCGTGCAGATCCTGAACGAGGGCCGGGTGGCGTTCGACGACACGCTGCCGCGCCTGCGCGCGGGCGGCGCCCAGCCCAGCGTGCTGCTGGAGCTGGCGAGTCCGCCGCCGGTGGCGGCGATCGCCGCGCTGCCCGGCGTGGACCGCGTCGCGGTGCTGGCGCCCGGCGAGTTCCGGATTTACGCCGCCGTTGACGGCGACCCGGTAGACGCGCTGGTGTCCGCCGCCGCGGCCGGCGGCTGGCGCCTGCGCCGGCTGATGCCCTGGCCGACGTCGCTGGAGGAGGTGTTCGCGCGCCTCACCGCCGAGCCGCCCGCCGGCGCGATGCAGGATTCGGCGCCGTGATCGGCGTCATCGCCGCCAAGGAATTCCGCGCGCTGTTCGCATCGCCGCTGGCGTGGGTGCTGCTGGCCGTGCTGCAGGCGCTGCTGGCGTGGGTGTTCCTCGGCCGCCTCGACGCGTTTCTCGAACTTCAGCCGCGCCTGGCGCGTTTCGGCAACGCGCCCGGTTTCACCGAGATGGTGGCGGCGCCGACCTTCGGCATGGCCGCGCTGGTGCTGCTGATGGTGATGCCGCTGCTCACCATGCGCCTGATCGCGGAGGAGCGGCGCCAGCAGACGCTGGCGCTGCTCACCGCGGCGCCGGTATCGGCGGCCGCCATCATCGTCGGCAAGTTCCTCGGCCTGATGGCGTTCCTGCTGCTGCCGGTGCTGATGCTGGTGGCGATGAGCGCGTCGCTGGCGGTGGGCGGCGCCCCCGACTGGGGGCTGATCGCCGCCAATGCGCTCGGGCTGGCGCTGCTGGCCGCGGCGTTCGCCGCGGTCGGCCTGCTGTTTTCGACCCTCGCGACGCAGCCGGCGGTGGCGGCAGTGGCGTCGCTGGGCGTGCTGCTCGGGCTGTGGCTGCTGGACGTGAGCGCCGCGGAAACGCGCGGCGTGCTCTACCACCTCTCGCTGATGCGTCGCTTCGAGAACTTCAACCAGGGCGTGTTCGACAGCTTCGACCTGACGTTTCTGGTGATGTGCGTCGCGGTCCTCCTGGCGCTGGCGGTGAACCGTCTCGACACCGAGCGGTGGCGCGGGTGATGAACGATCCCAATCGCCGGGCCCGCTGGCGCCGCGCGTCCTGGCTCACGGTAGCGCTGTTGGTGGCCGCGGCGCTGCTGGTGGGGTGGATTGCGCAGGGCCAGCGCGTGAAATGGGACCTGACCCAGAACGCGCGCCACACCCTGTCGCCGCAGAGCCGCGAGGTGGTGGCCGCCATCGAGGGCCCGGTGCAGGTGAGCGTTTTCGCGACGCGCAGCGATCCCGAGCTGGGCGACGTGCGCGGCCGCGTGCGCGACTTCCTGGCCCGGTACCAGCGCGCCAAGCCCGACCTGGAGGTGGAGTTCGTCGACCCCGAGCGCGAGCCCAAGCGCACCCGCGACGCCGGCATCCAGCAGAACGGCGAGATGATCGTTGCGTACGGCGAGCGTTCCGAGCGCTTCTCGCCGTTCGCCCTGAACGAGCAGAGCTTCACCAATCTGCTGGTGCGCCTGGCCCGCCGCGGCGAGCGCCTGGTGGCCCACCTGGACGGGCACGGCGAGCGCAAGCTCACCGGCGCGGCGAATCACGACCTGGGCGATTTCGGCCGGCGCCTGACAGCCACCGGCTTCGGTCTGCTGCCGCTCAATCTGGCCATCGCCCAGGACGTTCCCGCCAACGCCGCGCTGCTGGTGATCGCCAGCCCCCAGGCGGAACTGCTACCCGGCGAAGTGGACAAGATCGTCGGCTACGTGAAGCGCGGCGGCAATCTGCTGTGGCTGATGGAGCCGGACACGCTCGCCGGGCTCGAGCCGCTGGCCGAACGCCTGGGCCTGCAGCCCTCCCCCGGCCTCGTCGTCGATCCCGCCGCGGAGGAAATGCGCATCCCGCTCACGTGGGCGCTCGCCAGCGGCTACGCCTATCATGCCGCGGTGCGCGGTTTCGAACTGCTGACCGTCTTCCCCATGAGCCGCGCGCTGAGCGCCAACGAGGACAGCGGCTGGCGGGCGACGCCGCTGGTGGAGGCGGCGGCGCGCGGCTGGGTCGAGGCCGGGCCGCTGGAGGGCACGCCTGATTTCGATCCCCGGCGCGACGCCGCCGGACCCGCCACCGTGGTGATGGGCCTCGAGCGCACCCAGAACGAGCGCGAGCAGCGCGTGGTGGTGGCCGGCGGCGGGTCGTTTCTCGCCAACGCCTTCCTCGGCAACGGCGCCAACCTGGACCTCGGGCTGCGTCTGTTCAACTGGCTCGGCGGCGACGAGCGGCTGGTCACGATCCAGCCGAAGGCGGCGCGGGACGCGAGCCTCGCGCTCACCCGCCCGCAGGCGGTGGCGGTGACGCTGGGCTGGATGGTGGTGATGCCGGCGCTGCTGCTGCTCGCCGCCATCGTCGCCTGGTGGCGCCGCCGCGCGTTGTAATGATCTCGGCGCGCACCCGGGTCAACGTTGCGCTGGCGCTGCTGGTGGCGGGCCTCGCCGCCTGGCTCCTGCTCAAGCCGTCGGCCGAAACCCCGGCGGCACGCCCGGTGCTGGATCTCGATCCCGCAAGCGTGAGCCGCATCCGCGTGGAGCGCGCGGGATTGCCGGCGCTGGCGCTGGAGCGCGCGCGCGGGTCGTGGCGGATCACCTCGCCGGTGGCGGCGCGCGCGGACGCGCACAAGGTCGAGCGGCTGCTGGAGACGGCCCGGGCCCGCGGCCTCGCCAGCTTCCCGGCCGAGGATCTGGGACGCTTCGAGCTGCAGCCACCCGCGGCAACGCTCACGCTGGACGATCGGGCGGTCGGCTTCGGCATGCTGAACCCGGTCACCAGCGCGCAATACGTGCTCGCGGGCGGCGCGGTCCACGCCATTTCGCCCAAGTACTACGCGGCGCTGCCGCTGACGGCGGACGACGTCATCAGCCGCACGCTGCTGGCGCCGGGGGAAACGCTGACGGGCATCGACCTGCCCGGCATCGCGGCGCGGCGCGGCGAAAACGGCTGGACGCTGGACACGCCGGCGCCGGACCTGAGCCGCGACGATGTCAACATCTGGGTCGACCGCTGGTGCCACGCCGTCGCCGCCGAGGCGGGCGCGCTGGGCACGGCGCCCGACCCGCATGCCAACGCGGCGCTGATGCTGGAGGATGGACGCCGCGTCGAGCTGGCGGTGGAGCGGGCGCCGGCGAACGTGTTCGTCACGCGGCTCGACGAGCGCGTGCGCTACCGGTTTCCACCGGCTGTGGGCGCTGCGTTGCTGACCGCGCCCGGCGCGTCGAAGTAGCGCTCATGCCGGAACTGCCCGAAGTGGAAACGGCCCGCCGCGGCATCGAGCGGCGGCTCGCGGGCCATCGCATCACCGGGATCGTCGTGCGCAATCCCGCGCTGCGCTGGCCGGTGCCGCCGGAACTCGCAACGAAGCTCCCCGGGCGCCGCGTCGGCTCGGTGCGCCGCCGCGGCAAGTACCTGCTGGTGGACTGCGGCGGCGGCACGCTGATCCTGCACCTGGGCATGTCCGGCAGCCTGCGGCTGGTGCCGGCGGAGGTGCCGCCCACGCCCCATGAGCACGTCGACCTGCGGCTTGACGACGGCTTGGCACTGCGGCTGCGCGACCCGCGCCGGTTCGGCGCGGTGCTGTGGACCGAGGACGATCCGCTCCGGCATCCGCTGCTGGGGCGCCTGGGACCGGAGCCGCTGACCGCGGCGTTCTCGGGCGAGACGCTCTGGCGTGCCACGCGCGGCCGCCGCGCCGCGATCAAGCACGTGCTGATGGACAGCCGCATCGTGGTGGGCGTGGGCAACATCTACGCCAGCGAGGCGCTGTTCCGCGCCGGCGTGCGTCCGGGTACGGCGGCGGGGCGGCTGTCGCGGGCGCGTTGCGATCGCGTCGCCGACGCCGTCAAGGCGACGCTGCGCGCGGCGCTGCGCGGCGGCGGCACCAGCCTGCGCGATTTCGTGGATACGGACGGGAACCTGGGTTGCTTCCAGCTGCGGCTCTGGGTCTACGGCCGCGACGGCGAACCCTGCCGGACATGCGGCACGCCGATCCGCGGGCGCCGCACCGGCCAGCGTTCAACCTTTTACTGCCCCAGCTGCCAGCGCTGAGGCCGCGGGCGCCTCAGGCCGAGGCCTTCTGCCCGGTCAGGTCGAGGTATTTCTGGTGCAGCTGCTCCTTGGTCTCCACGAACTGGGGATTGGTGTGGATGCAGTCCACCGGGCACACCTCCACGCACTGCGGCGTGTCGTAATGGCCGACGCACTCGGTGCACTTGCGCGGATCGATCTCGTAGATCTCCTCGCCCTGGTAGATCGCCTCGTTCGGGCACTCCGGCTCGCAAACGTCGCAGTTGATGCATTCGTCGGTGATGATCAGCGCCATGGGATGGTTGTGGTCGTCGTCGGAATCAGGCGGGAAGTTTCTGGTTGAGCCGTTTCACCACAAGCGGGTGCACGAACTGGCTGACGTCGCCGCCGAGCCGGGCAATTTCCCGCACGATGGTGGCGGAGATGAACATGTACTGCTCGGACGGCGTCAGGAATATCGTTTCGACCTCGGGGTTGATGCTGCGGTTCATGCCGGCCATCTGGAACTCGTACTCGAAATCCGACACCGCGCGCAGCCCGCGCAGGATGAGGCGCGCGTCCTGGGCGCGCATGAACTCCATCAGCAGCCCGCCGAAGCCCACCACCCTGACGTTGGGATAGGGCGCCAGCACCTCGCGGGCCATCTCCACCCGCTCCTCGCCGGTAAAGAACGGCATCTTGTTGCGGCTGTCGGCGATGGCCAGCACCACTTCGCCCCAAAGGGTCGCCGCCCGCCGCACCAGGTCCTCATGGCCCCGGGTGATGGGATCGAACGTGCCGGGATAGACGATACGGGTCATGAGGGCTCCGCCGTTTCCGACGCTGGCGCCAGCAGCGCATAGTGTGCCTGGCCGGCGCGCCCGCTGCGCACGATCTGCCAGCGGCTCCCCGGCTCCACGTCGCGAGCGCTTTCCGCATACACCCGACCGCCGGGAGCCACCCGCCCCGCCAGCTGGGCCAGCGCCCGGGGCAGATCTCCGCTGGCGTACGGCGGATCCAGAAAAACCACGTCGAAACAACGGCTATCGCGAGCGAGAAATTGTAACCCATCCTCTCGGCGCAGTTCCACCCGGGCGGCGCCGAGGGCACGGGCGTTGGCCGTGAGCGCGTGAAATGCGGCGGCGTCCCGCTCCACCATCACCACCGGCGCGGCGCCGCGCGAGGCCGCCTCGAAACCCAGCGCGCCGCTGCCGGCGAACAGATCCAGGCACGAGCGTCCGGTGAGGTCCTGGCCGAGCCAGTTGAACAGCGTCTCGCGGACCCGGTCCGCCGTCGGCCTCAGGCCGGGAACCGGCGGCACGGTGAGCCGGCGGCTGCGCCACTGGCCGCCGATGATGCGCACCCGCCCCACCCTCCGGGATTCCTCAGTTGACGGCGCCGCCCACCACCACGGTGACCATCTGCGCCGGGTCGATGTGGCGGCGGAACGCGTCGCGGATGTCCGCCGCAGTGAGCGCCTCGATGTTCTTCGGGAAATCGTCGAGGTAGGTGAGCGGCAGGTTGTAGAAGCCGATCAGCGCCAGGTAGTCCAGGATCTTGCGGTTGCTGTCGAGCCGCAACGGAAATCCGCCGACGATGTTCTGCTGCGCGCGCTTGATCTCTTCCTCGGTGGGACCGTCGGCCAGGAAGCGTGCCAGCGTCTCGCGCACCACCGCCAGCGCCTGGTCGGCCTGTTCGTTCTTGGTCTGCAGACCGATCTCGAACGGACCCTCCAGCTCCAGCGGCTGAAAGTAGCTGTACACGCTGTAGGCGTAGCCGCGCTTCTCGCGCACCTCGGCGGTCAGCCGCGACACGAAACCCCCGCCGCCGAGGATGTAGTTGCCCACCAGCAGCGCGTAATGATCGGGGTCGCCGCGACGGATGCCCGGGTGGCCCAGCAGGATGTGGCTCTGGGTCGCCGGATGCGACACGCGCTCGGTGCGGGCGCTGGCCGAGGGCACGGGCGGCAGCTCCGGCACGGGCCGGCCGTTGGGCAGTTCCCGTGTCAGGCGCTCGGCCAGGGCTTCCGCCTGGGCGCGGTCGAGATCGCCGATGATGGACACCACCGCCGAACCGCGGCGGTAGTGGTCGCGATAGAACGCCACCAGATCGTCCCGGGTGATGGCGGGCACCGTATCGATCTCGCCGGACGCGCGCAGCGCGTACGGATGCGAGCCATACAGCAGCCGCGCCATGGTGCGCCCGGCGATGATGTCCGGCTTCGAGTCGGCCTCGCGGATCCCCGCCACCACCCGCGCCTTCTCGCGCTCCAGCACGTCGGCGGGAAACGCCGGCCGCTGCAGCGCCTTCGCCAGCAGCGCGAACGCCTGCTCCCGCTCGCGCTCGCTCGAGAGCGTGCGCAGGCTCAAGCCCGCGCGGTCGGCGTCGAAACGCCCGCCGAGCTGCGCGCCGACGTCGGCGAGCCGCGACGAGATGTCGTTTTCCGACAGACCGCCGGCGCCCAGCGTCAGCAGGGCCTGGGTGAGCGCGGCGGTGCCCGATGTCGCCGCGGTGTCGCGGCTGCTGCCCGCCGGAAAATCGACGCTGACGTCGATGATGGGAAGGCCCCGGCTCTCGACGAAATAAACACGCGCGCCGCCGGGCGTGGTCCAGTGCTGGATCGGCAGAGCCGCCCAAAGCGGAGCGGCGGCCACCAGCAGCGCCGCGGCGAGCACGCCGCGCAGACAGGTTCGCATCTCAATGATCACGGCGCAGCCCCGGTGGCGGCGGCGCCCGGCGCTGTCCTTCCAGGGACTGCGGATCCAGCGTCGCCACGGTGAGGCGGTCCCCGACGAAATATTTCTTCGCCACCTGCTGCACCTGGTCCGCGGTCACCTCCTGGAGCTTGCGCACCAGGACGTCGATGTCCTTGTACGAAAGCCCTGCCATTTCCAGCCGCCCCATCTGCATCGCCTGGCTGAACATCGAATCGCGCGCGTAGACCTGGCTCGCCACCACCTGCGCTTTCACGCGCCGCAACTCGTCCTCGGCGACGCCCTCGCGCGCGATGCGCTCGATCTGGTCGCCCAGCGCCTTCTCCAGATCGGCCGCCGTTACGCCCTGGCTGGGCGTGCCCTCCAGCAGGAACAGGCTCGGTCCGCGCGCCAGGAGATCGTAGCCGGCGCCCACCGACGTGGCGATGCGGCGCTCGCGCACCAGGTCGCGGTTGAGGCGCGCCGCGGCATAGCCGTCCAGCACTCCCGAGAGCACCGAGAGCGCGTACGGCTCCCAGTCGCTCGCGGCATCGCGCAGGGGCGGCACGGGATAGCCCATGATCAGGTAGGGCAGCTCCGCCGGCGCCTTGACTTCGATGCGGCGCACGCCCAGCTGCTCGGGCTCGGTCTGCGGCCGGCGCGCCGGCAGCGACACCGGTTTGTAGCCGCCGTAGTATTGCTCGGCCAGCTTGAACACCTCCTCGGGCTCGACGTCGCCCACCACCACCAGCGTGGCGTTGTTGGGGCCGTACCACTGCCGGTACCACTGCCGCACGTCGTCGATGGTCATGCTCTGCAGATCGCTCATCCAGCCGATGACCGGATGCCGGTACGGATGCGCCACCAGCGCAGCGGCCATGAACTTCTCGTAGAGCAGCGAGCGCGGCCGGTCATCGGTGCGCCAGCGCCGCTCTTCCATCACCACCTTGATCTCCTTGGCGAAGTCCTCCTCGGCCAGCACCAGGTTGCGCATGCGGTCCGCCTCCAGGCGGGTCGCCAGCGGCAGCTTCGACTTGTGCAGCATCTGGAAGTAGGCGGTGTAATCCTTGCCGGTGAACGCGTTCTCGCGGCCACCGGCAGCGGCGATGATGCGCGAGAACTCGCCGGCGGGAACCTTCTCGGTGCCCTTGAACATCATGTGCTCGAGGGCGTGGGAAACGCCGGTGATGCCGTTGTGCTCATCGACGCTGCCGACGCGATACCACAGCTGCGACACCACCACCGGCGCCCGGCGGTCTTCCATGACAATCACCCGGAGACCGTTGTCCAGTGTCCTGGAGTGGGGCGTGGCCAGCGCGGCCGGCGCCAGCGCGGCAGCGCCCAGCAGCCCGGCAAGCCATATCATTGCCCACGCATAGCGGATGCGGATCATGCGTTCCTAGCCTGTAGCGGGTTAATCGGAATAGAATTGCGGCGGGTTTTTTCCTTGCACCACGTCGACGCGTCGATGTCGGACCCCCCGCGACGCCGGTCAGACAGCCTACCAGAATGCTTAGTTTCTTCAACAAACAGAAATCCGACGGCGAGACGCCGCCCGCCGGGCTCGCCGAGCGCCTGCGCCAGGGGCTCGCACGCACGCGCGAGCGCCTCGAACGCCAGGTCGCCGGCGTGTTCGGGGGCCACGCCAAGATCGACGAAACGCTCTACGAGGAACTGGAAACCGCGCTGCTCACCTCGGACGTCGGCGTCGCGGCGACCCAGCATCTCCTGGAGCAGCTGCGGGCGCGGGTGCGCAAGGACCGGCTCACCGAAGCGGCGCAGCTGCGCGCAGCGCTGATCGACGTCTTCGCCGGGCTGCTCGGTCCGCTGGCGCGGCCGCTGACCGTCGAGGGCGCGCACCCTTACGTGATCATGCTGGTGGGCGTCAACGGCGCCGGCAAGACCACCACCATCGGCAAGCTGGCGCGCCACCTGCAGCAGCAGGGCAAATCGGTGCTGCTGGCGGCGGGAGACACCTTCCGCGCCGCGGCGCGGGAACAGCTCAAGGTGTGGGGCGAGCGCAACGCCGTGAGCGTGATCGCGCAGGAAGGCGGCGATCCCGCGGCGGTGATTTTCGACGCGGTGCAGGCGGCGCAGGCGCGCGGGATCGACGTCGTTCTCGCCGACACCGCCGGGCGGCTGGGCACGCAGCTGCATCTGATGGAAGAGCTGAAGAAGGTGAAGCGCGTGATCGGCAAGGCGATGGACGGCGCCCCCCATGAAGTGCTGATGGTGCTGGACGCCAACATCGGCCAGAACGCGATCGCCCAGGTGAGGGCGTTCGACGACGCCCTCGGCGTCACCGGGCTGGTGGTCACCAAGCTCGATGGCACCGCCAAGGGCGGCGTGGTGGCGGCGATCGCGCGCGAGCGCCCGGTGCCGCTGCGCTTCATTGGCATCGGCGAGCAGGTGGATGACCTGCGCGTGTTCGACGCCCGGGAGTTTGCCGCCGCGCTGTTCGAATGATCGCGCTCAGCCACGTCTCCAAGCGCTACCCGGGCGGCTTCGAGGCGCTCAAGAACGTGACCCTGGCGGTGGATGCCGCCGAGCTGGTCTACGTCACCGGCCACTCGGGTGCCGGCAAGACCACGCTGCTCAAGCTCATCGCCGTAATCGAGCGCCCCAGCGGCGGCAGCATCGTCGTGAAGGGCCAGAACGTCGCCACGCTGCGCCGCGCCGCGGTGCCCTACCTGCGCCGGCACCTGGGCCTGGTGTTCCAGGACCAGAAGCTGCTGTTCGATCGCAGCGTCTTCGACAACGTCATGCTGCCGCTGGAGATCGCGGGTTTCGACCGCCGCGAGGGCGCGCGCCGGGCGCGGGCCGCGCTGGACAAGGTGGGGCTGCTCCAGCGCGAGCGCGCCAACCCGGTGCAGCTTTCCGGCGGCGAGCAGCAGCGCCTCGCGATCGCGCGCGCGGTGGTGAACCGGCCCTCCGTCCTGCTCGCCGACGAGCCCACCGGCAATCTCGACAGCGACTACGCGCGCGAGATCATGAACGTGTTCGCGGCGTTCAATCAGGTGGGCGTGACGGTGCTGATCGCCACCCATGACGAGGGCATCCTCGCGTCCCATCCCGGGCGCGTCGTCGCGCTGCGCCAGGGAGCGCTGGCGGCATGACGCGCTGGCTGCGACACCACTTGCGGGCGTTCGGGCGCACGCTGGGCCGCTTCCTGCGCCATCCGGTGGCCGCGGGGCTGAACGTACTGGTGGTCGGCATCGCGCTCAGCCTGCCCACCGCCGGCTACGTGCTGATGGACAACCTGGGCCGGGCGGCCAACGGGGTCGCCGCCAAGCCGCAGTTCACCGTGTTCCTGCAGCGGGACGCGGGCGCCGACGCGGCGGCCCAGGTCAGGGCGCTGCTGGAGCGGCACGGCGGCGTGGCCGGATTCCGTTTCGTCCCCCGAGACGAGGCGCTCAGGCAGCTGCGCGACAGCGCGGGCCTGGGCGATGTCGACCCGGTGCTGGACAAGAATCCCCTGCCGGACGCGTTCGTCGTCGACGCCGAGGCGCTGGATCCGGACCAGTTGGACCGCATGCGCGAGCAGATGGCCGCCTGGCCGGCGGTGGACCATGTGCAGTTGGACTCGGCGTGGGCACGCCGGCTGGACGCGCTGCTGCGGGTTGGGCAGCTGGCGGTGCTGGTGGTGGCAGCCCTGCTGGGAACCGCGCTGGTGCTGGTGACGTTCAACACCATCCGGCTGCAGATACTCACGCAGCGCGACGAGATCGAGGTGGCCAAGCTGATCGGCGCCACCGACGGTTTCATCCGGCGCCCGTTCCTTTATTACGGATCGCTGCTGGGATTGGCGGGCGGTGCCGCGGGATGGCTCATCGTCGCCGCTGCCCTGGCGCTGCTCAATGGCCCCGTCGGGCGCCTCGCGGAGCTCTACGGCGCCCGGTTTACGCTTTCCCACCTGGGGGTACCCGAATCCGCTGCCCTGCTGGGCGCGGCCGCCTTCCTGGGATGGCTCGGCGCCACGCTGTCGGTGGCCCGCCACCTCCGCGACATCGAGCCGAAATAACCATATAAAACATGAACTTCACCAGGCCCTGGCAGGGAACTTTCGAGGCTTCTGGCACTCTCATGAGGCGAGTGCTAAAATTTTGGCGAAAGTGAAGGGGAGTTCCATGTCGCAGAGCATCGCATTGCCTGTACCGAGCGCCACCGGCAGCCTGGAAGCGTACGTGCAGACCGTGAACCGCTTTCCGATCCTGTCCCAGGAGGAGGAAACGCGGCTGGCGCGCCGGTTCCGGGACGAGGACGACCTGGACGCCGCGCGCGAGCTGATCCTGTCGCACCTGCGGGTGGTGGTGGCCATCGCCCGCGGCTACATGGGCTATGGCCTGCCTCCCGCGGACCTGATCCAGGAAGGCAACATCGGCCTGATGAAGGCGGTGAAGCGTTTCGACCCGGAACGCGGCGTGCGGCTGGTGTCGTTCGCCGTGCACTGGATCCGCGCCGAGATCCACGAGTTCATCCTGCGCAACTGGCGCATGGTGAAGGTCGCCACCACCAAGGCCCAGCGCAAACTGTTCTTCAATCTGCGCAGCCTGAAGCAGGACCTGGGGCCGATGAGCAACGCCGAGGTCCGGGAAGTGGCCGAGGCGCTGAAGGTCAAGCCCGCCGAGGTGATCGAGATGGAAACCCGGCTGTCCGGCCAGGACCTGGCGCTGGAACCGTCGGGGGACGACGGCGACGACGTGTCGGTGGCGCCGATCGCCTACCTGGCCGACGCCGGCCAGGGGCCGGCGGAGGTGCTGGAAACCGAGGAGTCGGAGCGGCTGCGCCGCGACGGCCTGAAGCAGGCGCTGGACAGCCTGGACCCGCGCAGCCGCCGCATCGTCGAGGCGCGCTGGCTGCGGGAGAACGACAGCGCGACGCTGCACGAGCTGGCTGCGGAGTTCAACGTCTCCGCCGAGCGCGTGCGCCAGATCGAGCAGAAGGCGCTGCAGAAGATGCGCCGCCTGATGGCGCCCGCCTGAAACAGCCGGCTGGCTCCGGAAACCAGAACGCCGACCCGCGGGTCGGCGTTTTCTTTGGGCGCTGCCGCGGCGGCGCTCAGAACCGGACGTAGTGATCCACCAGCAGGGCGGTGAACAGCGCCGCCAGGTAGACGATGGAGAAGCGGAAGGTCTTGCGCGCCAGCGCATCGCTGTAGGCGAGGTAGATGCCGATGGCGTAGCGCAGGAACATGCCGCCCAGCACCAGCGCGCTCGCCAGGTAGATCCAGCCGCTCATCCGGGTGGCGAACGGCATCAGCGTCACCGCCACCAGGATCACGGTGTAGAGCAGCACCGACAGGCGCGTGAACTGGTCCCCGTGGGTCACCGGCAGCATCGGCACGCCGGCCTTGGCGTACTCGTGCTTGCGGTACAGCGCCAGGGCCCAGAAATGCGGCGGCGTCCAGGCGAAGATGATGAGGAACAGGAGCAGCGCGTCGGCCGACACCTCGCCGGTCACCGCGGCCCAGCCCAGCACCGGCGGCATCGCGCCGGACGCCCCGCCGATGACGATGTTCTGCGGCGTCAGGTGCTTGAGCACGACCGTGTAGATCACCGCATAGCCGACGAAAGTGGCCAGCGTCAGCCACATGGTGAGCGGGTTCACCAGGTTGTAGAGCAGCCCCAATCCGAAGCCGCCGATCACGCCCGAAAACGTGAGCGTCTGCAGCGACGTCAGCTGTCCGCGCGGCAGCGGCCGCCCCCGGGTGCGGGCCATGACGCCGTCGATCTTCTGTTCCACCAGGCAATTGACCGCCGCCGCCGCGCCAGCCACCAGCCCGATGCCCAGCGTGCCGAAAACGAAGGCCTGCAGCGGCACGGCGCCGGGCACGGCAAGGAACATGCCGATCACCGCGGTGAACACGATGAGCGAGACGACCCGCGGCTTGGTCAGCTGGCAGTACTGGTACAGCCGGGAGCCGGCGGGCAGGGCGAGTTGCGTAGCCATTTTGCTCTGGTTGCGGAGCGCGCTTGCGAAGGCCGGTGGAAAGGCCCGGATTTTATCATCGCGCCGCGCCGGAAGCGCAAACGCCGGGCTCAGCCGATGCGGGACGCCTTGAGCAGGCGCGCCAAGTCCCGCTTCATGAGCGTCGGATCGGCGTCCTTGGGAAACCGCAGCATGACGTTTCCGAGCGGATCCACCACGTACAGGTGATCGTGCACGGCGCCCCTGGCCGGGAGGCGCCTGAGCAGCTCACTGCCGCGCGCGTCCACCACCCGCACGCCCTCGGCAGCGCCCACCAGCACGGGGTCGGGCCGGACGCCGTCGTCGGTGAGCCAGACGCGCTCGATCCGGTGCATGTTCTTGCCCTGGAGCTTCCAGACTTGGCGCTGCACGTAGAGCCGCTGCTGGCACGCCGCCGGACAGGCGCCGGGATCCACCTGCAGCAGGATCCATTTCCCCTCCAGCTCCCCGAGGCGGAACGGCTCGCCGTCTGCCTGCCGGAGGACCTCCTGCGGCACCCGGAACGGCTCGATCAGGTCGCCGTAATTCACCCGGCCCTCGAATCCGCCGAACAGGTAGAGCAGGAGCGAGCCGACGAAAGGAAACGCCGCCACCGCCGCCACCAGCCACAGGGGGGCGAGGCTGCGCTTAGGCGCGTTGGCGGCGGAGGTTGAGGACGACATAGAGCACCACGATCAACGCGCTGAAAAGAAACCACTGCCCCGCGTAACTCCGATGCACGTGGACGCGCGCATCGGGCCGGGGCCATTCCCGCACCAGGCCATCGCCGGTGTCGCTGGTCTGCAGCAGCACCATCGGCTGCAGCGGAAACGGCGCGTCCGCCTGGTAGCGGTCGAAATGCAGGTTCTGCCAGACCCGCCCCTGGACCGTGGACGCCGACAACTCCACCACCCGCTGGGACGCGTCGGCCACCACGCCCTCTACGGTCACCTCGCCGGCCGGCGTGGGCACCATGGGCAGCTCCTCGCGCCGGCCGCTCCCGGCCACCCAGCCGCGATTCACCAGGACGTGGCGCTGCGCGCCGCCGATCCGCAACGGCGTCAACACGTGATATCCGGCACGGCCGCCGTGAACGCGATTGTCGAGATAGATGGTGTGCTCCGGCGCAAATTTCCCGGTGACGGTCACCCGGCGGTGCAGCAGCGCCTGCGCGTCGACCGGAGCCGCCGGCAGGCTGACCACCGGTTCGGCGGCGCGCCGGTCCAGGTCCGCCTGCAGCGACTCCTTCTGCGACGCGCGATTGAGCTGCCAGTTCCCGGCCGCCAGCGTCAAGACCATGCCCGTCGCGGCCAGCAGCGTCGCCCACAGCGGCGGACGGAAACGCAGGCGCCGGTCATGTCGGGTGGCGGCCACGCGACCCTTGCCCTAAACTCCCGCGATACTCCACGACAGCCGGCCCATGAAAATCCTCGTCATACTTTTCGTCGTCGTCATTCTCTCCAGCCTCGGTTCCGCGCTGTATTTCCTGATGAAGGACAAAGGCCAGTCGGACCGCACGGTGAAGGCGCTGACCGTGCGCATCGGCCTGTCGGTCGTGCTCTTCGTGCTGCTGATGGCCAGCTATTACTTCGGCCTGGTGCCGAAGCAGGGTCTGTAGCAGCCGCTCCCGGTCCCGGCGCACGCCCCGCGCCTTCCCCAACCGGCTCCAAAAAAAAACGCCGCACGCAGACGTGCGGCCCAGTCCGGTCTCCCCGTACGTGCGGGGAGCCTCCTCCTCTCCTGTTCTAGGCGTTCGTCACAGCCAGTAAACCAGGACGAACAGCAGCAGCCATACCACGTCGACGAAGTGCCAGTACCACGACACGCCCTCGAAGGCGAAGTGGTGGTCCGGCCGGAAGTGCCCGGCGATGCAGCGCATCAGGATCACGATCAGCATGATGGTGCCGATGGTGACGTGGAAACCGTGGAAGCCGGTGAGCATGAAGAAGGTGGCGCCGTAGGCCCCGGTCGCCAGCGTCACGTTGAGGTCCGAATACATGTGGCCGTACTCGTAGACCTGGAAACCGAGGAAGGCGACGCCCAGCGCGATGGTGAGAATCATGCCCAGGATCAGCTGGCCGCGGTTGTTCTTCTTCAGCGCCCAGTGAGCCCAGGTCACCGTGACGCCGGAGGAAAGCAGCAGCAGGGTGTTGAGCGCCGGAATGCCCCAGGCGCCCATGGGCGTGAACGTGGACTCGATCCCGGGCCCGGCGGTCGGCCAGGTGGCGGAGAAATCGGGCCACAGCAGCCGCTGGTCGGGACTGCCGAGGTCGGGCACCGCGATCGCGCGCATGTAGAACAGCGCGCCGAAGAACGCGGCGAAGAACATGACCTCGGAGAAGATGAACCAGCTCATGCCCCAGCGGTAGGACACGTCCACCTGCTGGTTGTATTTGCCGCTCTCGCTCTCGCGGATCACGGTGCCGAACCAGCCGAACATCATCACCGCCAGCACCACCAGGCCCATGATCACCGACACCCAGCCGATGCGGCCGACGTCGTTGAACAGGAACACGGCGCCGAGCGCCAGCATGAAGATGCCGACCGAGCCGACGATCGGCCAGTGCGACGGTTGCGGCACGTAATATCCGCCGGTGTGGCTTGCCATGGTTGCTTCTCCTATCAGTCCCTGATTTTCTGCTGTTATCCCTGCGCCGTGACCAGCTTCACCAGCGTCACGATCGTGGTCACGAACAATACCGCCAACACGATCCCCGCGATGATGAAGTGCACCGGGCGCAGATGCTTCACCTGTTCGTGCGACTTCGCCTTGCGCACCCCGAAAAACGCCGAGAGCACCGCCAGCACCGCGGCCAGCGCCCCGGGCTTGCGTTCCGGCGGAGCGGTCATCCCCTGGGCTGCGCGGGCGCCGGCACCGGCGCCGAACTCACCCCCGACGCCGACCCGGCGACCGTGAACAGCGTGAACGACAGCGTCACCGTGTTCACGTCCTTCGGCAGCGCCGGATCGATGACGAAAACCGTGGGCATGCGGCGCGTCTCGTTGGGCTGCATCCGCTGCTGCGAGAAGCAGAAGCACTCCAGCTTCTTCACGTGCTGCACCGCCAGCTGCGGTCCGTAGCTCGGAATCGCCTGCGCCGCCACCGCCATGCCGCTGGGATTGGTGAGCTCGAAGGTCACCTGCACCAGCTCGCCCGGGTGCACCCGCACCTGGCGCTGGCTGGCGGAAAACCGCCACGGCAGCTCGCCGTGCACGTTGGTGTCGAACTGCACCGTCACCAGCCGCGACGCGTCCACCTGGGTGTTCACCACCTTGTCGGCGTGGCCGACGTTGCGGATGCCGGTGACCTCGCAGAACTTCTCATACAGCGGCACCAGCGCGAAGCCGAACCCGAACATGCCGATGGCTACCACCACCAGGCGGGTCAGCAGGGCGCGGTTGTTCCTGGCGTTGCTCATTTGCCCAGCATCCCCTGCTTGACCAGGAAACCGACGAAGATCGCGACCGCGACGGCAGCCAGAATCAGCGCCAGCCGGAGGTTCTTGGCCCGGGTCTTGTCGTCGTGCATCGTTCCGGTCATGGGGAAACGGGGGCAAGGCCCCCGTCCGGGTTATTTGACAACCGGCGGCGTCTCGAACGAGTGGTACGGCACCGGCGTCGGCAACGCGGTCCACTCCAGGCTGTCCGCCCCTTCCCACGGCCGCTGCGGCGATTTCTCGCCGCTGCGGATCGCCTTGAGAATGATGTACAGGAACAGGACCTGGGCGAAGCCGAAGCCGAACGCGCCCACCGAGGACATCATGTTGAAGTCGGTGAACTGCAGGGCGTAGTCCGGGATGCGCCGCGGCATGCCCGCGAGGCCCAGAAAGTGCTGCGGGAAAAACGTGATGTTGAAGAAGATCATCGACAGCCAGAAATGCCACTTGCCCAGCGTCTCGTCGTACATCTTGCCGGTCCACTTCGGGAACCAGAAGTAAACCCCGGCGAAGGCCGAGAACAGCGCACCTGCCACCATCACGTAGTGAAAATGCGCCACCACGTAATAGGTGTCGTGCAGCTGGATGTCCACCGGCGTGAGCGAGAGCACCAGGCCGGTGAAGCCGCCCAGGGTGAACAGGAACAGGAAGCCGATGGCGAACAGCATCGGGGTCTCGAAGGAGAGCGAGCCCTTCCACATCGTCGCCACCCAGTTGAACACCTTAACCCCGGTGGGCACCGCGATCAGCATGGTGGCGTACATGTAGTAGAGCTGGGCCTCCACCGGCATGCCCACGGTGTACATGTGGTGTGCCCACACCAGGAACGACAGCACCGCGATGGAGGCGGTGGCGTAGACCATCGAGGTGTAGCCGAACAGGGGCTTTCTCGAGAACGCCGGGATCACCTGGGAGACCACGCCGAAGGCGGGGATGGCGATGATGTAGACCTCGGGATGGCCGAAGAACCAGAAGATGTGCTGGAACAGCACCGGGTCGCCGCCGCCGGCGGCGTTGAAGAAGTGGGTGTCGAAGTGCCGGTCGGTGAGGATCATGGTCACCGCGCCCGCCAGCACCGGCATCACCGCGATCAGCAGGTAGGCGGTAATCAGCCAGGTCCAGCAGAACAGCGGCATCTTCATCAGCGTCATGCCGGGTGCACGCAGGTTGAGGATGGTGGTGATGATGTTGATCGACCCCATGATCGAGGACATGCCCAGGATGTGGACCGCGAAGATCGCCAGGTCCATGCCCATGCCCATCTGCACGCTGAGCGGCGGGTACAGCGTCCAGCCCACGCCCGGGGCGCCGCCCGGCACCAGCATCGACAGGATCAGCAGCGTCCCGGCGAAAGGCAGCAGCCAGAAGCTCCAGTTGTTCATGCGCGGGAACGCCATGTCGGTGGCGCCGATCATCATCGGGATCTGCCAGTTGGCAAAGCCCACGAACGCCGGCATGATGGCGCCGAACACCATGATCAGGCCGTGCAGGGTGGTCATCTGGTTGAAGAAATCCGGATCGACCACCTGCAGTCCCGGCTGGAACAGCTCGGCGCGGATGGTGAGCGCCATCACGCCGCCCACCAGGAACATGACGAAGCTGAACCACAGGTACATCGTGCCGATGTCCTTGTGGTTGGTGGTGGTCACCCACCGCATGATCCCGTACGGCTGGTGCTCGTGCCCGTGGTCGTGGGCGTGCGGGTGGACGGCTGCCATATCGATCTCCTTGAACTCGCTTCCTGGAATGCCTTAGTGGGTCCGGGCCGAGACCTGGACGCCGCGCAATGCCTTGACGTCCGCCGGCTGCACCGTGTCGCCGCCGCGGTTGTCCCATGCGTTGCGCGTGTAGGTGAGGACGGCGGCGAGCTCTTCGTCGCTCAGCCGGCCGAACGACGCCATCGCCGTGCCGGGCCTGCCCTGCAGCACCAGCCGGAGCTGGTCCTCGACCGGACCGGCGACCACCTTCGATCCGGCCAGCGGCGGGAACGTCTCCGGCACGCCCTTGCCGTCGGCCTGGTGACAGGCGACGCAATTCTGGGTGAAGACCTTCGCGCCCTGGGCCAGCAGCTGTTCTTTGGTGCGCTCCGCGCCGGCGGCGGGAGCGGTGGCGGTCCTCTGCTTCTGCTGCTTGACCCACTGCTCGTACTCGGCCTGCTCCACCACCTTGACGACGATGGGCATGAAGCCGTGCTCCTTGCCGCAGAGCTCGGCGCACTGGCCGCGGAAGATGCCGGTGCTGGTGGCGCGGAACCAGGTGTCGCGGATGAAGCCGGGGATGGCGTCCTGCTTGACGCCGAAGGCGGGCACGTACCAGGCGTGGAGCACGTCGCCGGCGGTCACCAGCACGCGCACTTTCTTGCCGACGGGCACCACCACCGGATTGTCCACCTCCAGCAGGTAGTTCTCGCCCTTGGGCGCCTTGCCCTCGATCTGGTCCTTGGGGGTGGCCAGCGTGCTCAGGAGGCTGATGCCGTCTTCCAGGTAGTCGTACTGCCACTTCCACTGGTAGCCGGTGACCTTGATGGTGAGATCGGGCGCCGCCGTGTCCTTCATCTCGATCACGGTTTTGGTGGCCGGATAGGCCATGCCGATCAGGATGAAGAACGGGATCACCGTCCAGATCACCTCCACGGTGGTGTTCTCGTGGAAGTTCGCCGCCTGGTGGCCGGCGGCCTTGCGGTGCTTGAACACCGCGTAGAACATGAACGCGAAGACGCCGACGAAGATCACCGTGATGATGATCATGATCAGCGTGTGCAGGTCGAAGATCTGCTGGGCGATCGGGCTCTGGGGCGGCTGCAGGTTGAACTTCGACGCGCTGAGCGCGATGGAGGGGAAGGCGAGGCCGGCCCCGGTCCCAAGCAGATGTCGCATCATGTTTCCGCTCACACAGTCACGTAAAAGCGCGAATATTAACGTTTACCCAGACTCTTGATCAATTCTTTTGCCAGATCGAGGCGTTCGGCCGGCGGCAGCCCCCGCCCCACTTCCCGCGTCCGGCCATGGGAACGCACGCACACCCGCGGCCCGGCGCGCCGGCAGGGCGCCTCCATCAGCACCTGCGCCCAGTGGCGGCTGAACTCCTCCCGTCGGCGCACGCTGCGCTCCACGGTTTCGATGGTCAGGGTGTCCCCGGCGACGGTGATGCGCTCGTAATCGCCGGCGCAGCGCTCGATCTCGCGAAACGCCCAGACCAGCACCGCGATCTCCACACCGGCGAACGGCAGCACCAGCCAGGCGCCGGCCGCGGCGAAGGCCAGGCCCAGCGTGAGCGGCGGCGCGGACAACAGCGCCAGGGCCACTCGGCGCTGGCGCCAGGCCAGAGCGACGTTGCGCCGGTAAACCACGCTGAAATCGGAAGGTTCGGAGGTGGCCGACGACACGGCATCGAGACGAATCGAATTAGCGTCGGCAGACGCTAGCACACGCTCCCCGAGCGATCAATCCAACGGCGGAAGCGGGGACGCAACGCCGCCCGGCGCCTGCGCTGCACCTGGAAGAAACCCCTGCAGACGGTCCGCCGCCACCGCCGGATCCGCATCAGCCAGCACCGGGATTTCGCCCAGCAGCGGCCCGGGCAGCCGTTCGGCCAGCGCCTCGACGTTCTCCCTCACCGCCGCCATGCCGGGATCCACCGCGTTGGCGACCCACCCGGCGAGGGCGAGCCCCCGGCGGCCCACCGCTTCCGCGGTGAGCAGCGCGTGATTGAGGCAGCCCAGGCGGATGCGCACCACCAGGATCACGGGTAAACCGAGCTGCTGCGCCACGTCCGCGAAGTCCACGGCCGGCCCCAGCGGCACGCGAAACCCGCCGGCGCCTTCCACCACCACGGCGTCGGCGGCGGCCTGCAGCCGGCGGTAGGCCGCGACGATACGCTCCGGGGCGATCCGCACCCCGGCGCGGGCCGCGGCGACGTGGGGCGCGATCGGGTCCGGGAAGCAGTAGGGATTCACGAGGTCCGGCGGGAACCCGCCGCCCGATGCCGCCATCAGCGTGTCGACGTCGGCGCAGCGGCCGTTCTCCGTGCCGGCGGCCACCGGTTTCATCGGCGCCACCCGCCGTCCGCTCCGGCGCAGCGCGACGATCAGCGCCGCCGCCACCAGGGTCTTGCCGACGCCGGTGTCGGTGCCGGTGACGAACCAGCCGTCAGCCACGGCGCAGCCCCGAGCGGTCGAATTGCACGATCGCGCGGCCGTCATCGGCGCGGCGCGGCGCCGCCTTCCAGGCGTGCCCGTAGACCACCTCGAACGTCGCCGGGAGCACGCCGTCGCGGCGCAGGGCTTCGTAGTGGGCTCGCGCGGCGTGCCAGGCCTGTTTGCCCATGAGGCCCCGCCGCCGTCCCCGGGTGACGTTGTGGGCGCCGATGGCGCGGATTTCGCCCAGCAGCTGGCGGAAGTCCGGATAGGTCACGGTGATGAGTTCCATGTCCATCACCGGGTCCGCGAACCCGGCCGCCACCAGCAGATCGCCGATGTCGTGCATGTCGACGAAGCGGTTGACGTGGGTGTAGCCGTCGGCGCGCCCGAACGCGGCGCGCAGCTCCTTGAGCGTGTCGGGACCGAAGGTGGTGAACATGAACAGCCCGCCTACCGTCAGGGCGCGGTGCACGCCCCGGAACGCCGCCGGCAGGTCGTTGCACCACTGCAGTGTCAGGTTGGACCACACCAGGTCGACGCACGCCGGCTTGAGGGGCAGCCGCTCGAGATCGGCGCACACCAGCCGCGGGCCGCCGCCCAGCGCGCGCCGCCACCACGGCGTGCGGCGGCGCGCCCGGCGCAGCATGGCGGGCGCCAGGTCCAGCGCCACCTGCGCCGCCTGCGGGTAGCGCTCGCGCAATCGCTCGCCGCCATAGCCGGTGCCGCAGCCGGCGTCCAGGATCGTTCCCGGCGCCAGTCGGATGTATTCAAGCCGTTCCAGCATGCGGTCTGCCACTTCCCGTTGCAGCACCGCGGCGCGATCATAGGAACCGGCCGCGCGGTCGAACGCCAAGCGCACCTGACGCTTGTCAACCTGCGCGTCGCCGCCGCTTGTCGCCATCTCGGTATTCCAGTTCGTTGACGAATTGCTCGATGGCACCCGCGAAGCCGGCTGGCGCCGACACGAACGGGGCGTGGGCGGCCCCGGGAAATTCGCACCGCCGCGCGTTCGGCAGCGCCGCGGCCAGCCAGCGCGCAGCGCCGGCGGGAACCAGCGGGTCGCGTTCCCCGGATATCACCAGCGCCGGCATCACCACCTTGGACACGAGCGCGCGCAGGTCGTTGGTCGCGAGCCGGTCCAGCCCCTCCGCCAGCGCCGACGCCCGGGCAAGCGGCCGCTCCGCAAGGCGCGCGCGCAATGCGCGCGCGGCGGCGCGCGCGACGTCGTCGCCCCGGACCTGAAGCGCCAAGAAACGGGACAGCGTCGCCTGCGGCGCCTGCGCCAGGTCCGCGGCGAATCCGCGCAACACGTCGATGCCCACGCCGCAAGGCCAATCATCAGCCGCGACGAACCGCGGCGTCGTCGCCACCAGCGTGAGCGATCGGACCTGCGCCGGCCGCAGCGCCGCCAGCGCCAGCGCCAGCTGGCCGCCGAGCGACCAGCCCAGCAGGTGCGTCGGCGGCAGGGAATCGGCCAGCGCCTGCGTCCAACCGCTCCAGCCGCCAGGCACAGGCGGACTTGCGCCGTGACCCGGCAGGTCGACGATGTGCAGCGTGAACGACGCCGCCAGCCGCTGCGCCACCTCGCCCCAGATCCGGCCGTGCAGCCCCCAGCCGTGAATCAGCGCCAGGTCGGGACCTGCTCCGACCGATTCGACGTGCAGCGTCGCGCTCACCGTCCCGCCGCTGCGTCCGCGCCGATGGCCTGCAGCGCGCGAGCCAACGCGTCGACGTCCGCGCTCTCGTGGGCCGCCGAAAGCGAGATCCGCAGCCGTGCAGTGCCCTGGGGCACCGTCGGCGGCCGGATCGCCGGCACCAGAATTGCGCGCTCACGCAACCGCCGGCTCGCCTCCAGCGCCGCGTGATTGCCGCCCAGCACCAGCGGCTGGATCGCGGTGTCCGAGGCGATCAGCGCGCCGGGGAAGCCGGCGGCCGCCGCGCGCAGGCGCTCGGCGTGGGAGCGCAGGCGCGCGCGCCGATCGTCGGCCGCGGCGATCAGCTCCAGCGAGCGCAACAGCACATGGGCGATCAGCGGCGGCAGCGCGGTGGTGTAAATGTAGGTACGCGCGCGCTGGACCAGCGCTTCGATCACGGCACTCTCGCCGGCGACGAACGCGCCGCACACGCCCGCCGCCTTGCCCAGCGTGCCGAGATACACCAGCCGTGGCGAGCGCAGGCCGAAGTGGGCGACGCTGCCGGCGCCCGCCGGTCCGAGCACGCCGAAGCCATGGGCGTCGTCGACGTACAGCCAGGCATCGAAACGCTCCGCCAGCCCCAGGAGCTGCGGAAGCGGCGCCAGGTCTCCGTCCATGCTGAATACCGAATCGGTGACGATCACCTTGGTCGGCGCGCTCGACGCGGCGAGCCGGCGCTCCAGCGCGTCGAGGTCGCCGTGGGGATAGCGCTTCAGCTCCGCGCGCGAGAGCAGCGCCGCGTCGATGAGCGACGCGTGATTGAGTTTGTCCTGGAAGATGGCGTCGCCGCGTCCGGCCAGCGTCGTCAGCACCGCCAGGTTGGCCATGTAACCGGTGGAAAAGAGCAGCACGGCCGGCGCGCCGACGAAACGCGCCAACGCGTGCTCCAGATCGGCATGCACCCGCCCGTGGCCCGACACCAGGTGCGACGCGCCGGCACCGACGCCGTAGCGGCGCGCGCCCTCCGCCGCGGCCTCCGCCAGAGCCGGGTGCTCGCACAATCCGAGGTAGTCGTTGCTGCAGAACGCGGTGTAGGAGCGCCCCTCGATGACCGGATGGGCGCCGTGGCCGGTTTCCACCTCCATGCGCCGGCGGCGCAGCCCGACAGCGTCGGCCTCGGCCAGGGAATGCGCCAGCGCGTCGAGCGCGGGAAACGACCCGCCCGGGCGCGTATCGGCGGTCATTGCCTGCAGCGCGCGGCGCACGGCCTACGCCGAGGCCGCGAGCCCCAGCTTGGCGAACAACGCCCGGTCGCGGTCGCCGACGGGGTTGGGCGTGGTGAGGAGCTTCTCGCCGTAAAAAACGGAATTGGCGCCGGCCAGGAAACACAACGCCTGCAACGGCTCGTCCATGCCTTCACGGCCGGCCGAGAGCCGCACCCGCGCCCGCGGCATGACGATGCGGGCAACGGCGACCGTGCGCACGAACTCCAGCGGATCCAGCGGCTCGGCATCCGCCAGCGGCGTGCCGGCCACTTTCACCAGGTGGTTGACGGGCACGCTCTCCGGGTAGGGCTCCAGGCTTGCCAGCTGCGCCAGCAGCCCGGCGCGCTGGCGGCGGCTTTCGCCCAGCCCGACGATGCCGCCGCAGCAGACCTTGAGGCCGGCCTCGCGCACCTGCGCCAGCGTATCGAGGCGGTCCTCGTAGGTGCGGGTGGTGATGATCTCGCCGTAGAACTCCAGATCGGTGTCGAGGTTGTGGTTGTAGTAGTCGAGCCCGGCCGCCTTCAGCCGTTCGGCCTGGCCGTCCTTGAGCATGCCCAGCGTGACGCAGGTCTCCAGCCCCAGCGCCTTGACGGCGCTCACCATCGCCGCCACCCGCTCCAGGTCCTTCGGCTTGGGGCTGCGCCACGCCGCGCCCATGCAGAAGCGGCTGGCGCCGCGGTCCCGGGCGGCGCGCGCCGCCGCCAGCACGTCTTCCAGCGGCATCAGTTCGTCGACGCCGACACCGGTTTCGTAACGCACCGACTGCGGGCAGTAGGCGCAATCCTCCGGACAGCCGCCGGTCTTCACCGACAGCAGCGTGGAAAGCTGCACCTCGTTCGGATCGAAGTGGCGCCGATGGACCTCCTGGGCGCGGAACAGCAGATCGTTGAACGGCAGCTCGAACAGCGCCTCCACCGCGTCCACGCTCCACGCCGGGTCACGCGGCGGCTGCACCGGGTTCGCTGCACTCATGGGAGAATTTTCCTTTCGGGTTTCCTGGCCATAGGGCGTGCGGTGAATGATGGAGGGACGGTCCCGGGCTGTCAAACCATGGATGCTCGTTTATTGAACAGCTGCCTCCGTCTCGTGCGTCAGGTGCTGCCTGGTGCCTGCCTGTTGTGCGGCGCCGGCGTGCGCGGAGCTGGGCTGTGCGCCGGGTGCGCCGCCGAGCTGCCGCGCCCCGCAGGCGCGGCCTGCCGGGTGTGCGCCGAGCCGCTGGCGGTGCCCGGAACCTGCGGCCGCTGTCTCAAGCATCCGCCGGCGTTCGATGACACCGTTGCGGGCGCGCTCTACCGGTTTCCCGCCGACGTGCTGATTCAACGCCTGAAGTACGGCGGCGAGCTGGCCTGCGCCGACGTGCTCGGCGAGCGCCTGGCCGAAGCGGCAGGCGCGGCGCCGCGGCCGGACCTGCTGGTGCCGATGCCGCTGCACCCGGACCGCCTGCGAAGCCGCGGCTTCAACCAGGCGGTGGAACTGGCGCGGCCGCTGGCGCATCGTCTTGACATCCCCCTCATGGCCGCCGCCTGCCGGCGCCTGCGCGACACGCCGGCTCAGGCCGGGCTCGACTTGGCGGCACGGCGGCGCAATGTCCGCGGCGCCTTCGCCTGCGACGCGGATCTCGCCGGCCGCCATGTGGCGGTCGTGGACGACGTGCTGACCAGCGGCGCGACGCTGGATGCGCTGGCGCGGGTGCTCAGGAAGGCGGGCGCGGCGCGGGTCAGCGCCTGGGTGGCGGCGCGGGCGCCGCACGATTGAGATTGAAGTTTGCGGGGGTCAGCGGCGGCGGCCGAGGCCGGCGAGCCGCTGGTCGACGAACGCCACCAGCTCCGGCTGGAGCTGGTTCGACGCCTTCGCGCCCTCGAAGGCGCGGCGGGCGTCGTCCGCCGCGCCACCGGCCTCCAGGGAAATGCCCAGCCCCATCAGCCACACGCCGTTGCCGGGCGAGAGCGCCAGCGCGTTGCGGTAGCGGGCCACGGCTTCCTCGTGGCGCCGCTCCCGCTGCAGCAGCGCCGCCATGAACGCCTGGAACTGCGCCATTCCCGCCGCGGCCGGCGCCGCGGCGCCCAACGTCGCCAGCGCCCCGGCGTTGTCGCCGCGTTCCACCTGAATGCGTGCCAGCGCCATCACGAAGCCCGGCTGGCCCGGGTTGACTTCCAAGCCCTGCCGCAGCGCGGCCTCGGCGTCCGCCACCCGATTCTGCTGCAGCAGCAGTGCCACTTGGGTCTGCCGCGCCGTTTCGTGCCGCGGTTCGAGGCGCAGCGCGCGTCCGAGCGCGTCGATCGCCTCGCCGTCGCGGTGCTCCCGCATCAGCGCGAGGGCGCGGCGGAACTCGTTCTCGGCCTGTTCCTGCGGGGTGGGCTGGCGTACGGTCTTGTCGATCCGGGAGTCATCAGCCGGCGCTTCCGCCACCGGCGCGGCAGCGCGGGCCGGTTCGGGCTGCCGCGCGGCTGCGGGGGCCGGCTGCGCGACGCGGGATCGCGTCTTCGCCGCCGGCCCGGGCGCAGACGCGACGACACCCGGAACGGCCGCTGGCGCCGCCGCGGCCGGTCGATCCGTCACACCGTACTCGGCTGAGTCTCCGGTCAGGGGCGGCGAACGCGGCGGTGCGGGCGACTCCGCTGGACCTGGGTCCCGCACGGCGCCCGCTTCGCTCGGTGACGTTACGCCAGCGACCGTCGGCGGCGCGTTGGGTTGTCGGTCGAGTTGCCGCGACAGCGGCGGCCAGCCGGGGTTGGGAGCGCCGGTTTCGCCGGCGGGCGACGCGTCGCTGTGCGCGGCTGGCGTGTCCGCTGCGGTCGGCGCCGCGGCTGTGCCGGTCGCCGGCCGTTCCGCGCCGCGCTGCCAGGCGAGTGCTCCCGCTGCCCCGGCGGCCGCGGCGACGATGATCCACAGCCACACCGGTCGGCGGCGCCCTTGGGCGACCGGCCGGACGCCGGCCAGCGCCACGCCCCCTTCCCGGCCGACAGCGCGGCGGTCCAGGTCCTCCAGCATGTGGTTGATGACGCTCATGCGAGCAGCGCCCACCCGACGCCGCCGACGGACACCGCCAGCGCGGCAATCACCGGAATCGCCCGGCGCAGGACACCCCGAGCCGCCGCCGGCGTGTCGGCCGCGGCGCGGTAGACGTCCGCCACCCGCACCCGGAGGTCGCCGCGCCCGAACGCCAGCAGCAGCGACTTGTGGGCCAGGATGTTCACCAGCCGCGGGACGCCGCCGGCAAAACCGTGGATCATGCGCGCAGCGGGCCAGGTGAACAGTTCTCCGCGGGCATAGCCGGCGACGTTCAGTCGGTGACGCAGGTAATCCTCGGTCTCGCCGGCCTGAAAGCTGCGCAGCCGGTACTGGAAACTGATGCGCTGGCGCAGCTGGCGCACGCAGGGGTCCTGCAACTTCTGGTCCAGTTCCGGCTGGCCGAACAGCACCACCTGCAGCAGTTTGCGCTTCTCCGTCTCCAGGTTGGTGAGCAGCCGCAGCGCCTCCAGGGTCTGCAGCGGCATCGCCTGCGCCTCGTCCAGGCAGACGATGACCCGCTTGCCGGCGCGGGCGAAATCCAGCAGCGTGTGGGTGATCAGCTTCAGCAGGTGGTGACGGTCGGTGCCCGGGTTGCGCTCGATGCGAAAGTCGTCCGCCAGCGTCTGCAGCAGCGCGTCGGGGTCCAGGTAGGGGTTGGGAACGTAGGCGGCGATGAACTCGTGCCCCAGCGCCGCCAGGAAATTGCGGCACAGGAGGGTCTTGCCGGTGCCCACCTCGCCGGTGATCTTGATGAAGCCCTCGCCGCTGCGGGTGGCCACCAGCAGGGTGTTGAGCGCCTCCTGGGCCGGCGCGCAGGAGAAGAAGTAGCTGGTGTCCGGCGTCAGGCCGAACGGCGGCTCGCGCAGACCGAAGTGGTTCTCGTACATGGCTACCGCTGTCCGCCCGTGACCGGCGCCTGCCAGGGTGGCGGGCCGCTCTCGCCCTTGGTCCCGAACACGTCGGACTTGCTGCCCCAGGAGAAGCCGCGGTCCAGCGTCTTCAGCCGGTCGTCGCTCGCCTTGAGATCGTCGGCCCAGTCCTTGTCGCCCTTGATGATGGTGGGCTTGAGCAGGATCACCAGCTCGCGTTTGTCGGAGATCTGCTGGGTCTGCCGGAACAGCGAGCCGAGGTAGGGCACGCCGGCGAGCCCCGGAACGCCCGAGCGGTCCTCGGTCTGGGCTTCCGCCATGAGGCCGCCGAGCGCCACGATCTGGCCGTCCTGCACCTTGACGATGCTATCGGTCTCGCGGATGCGGGTGCTGGGAACGGGGATCTGGATCAGCCCCAGGTTGGAACCCAGGTCGATCTGGCGCTGGATCTGCTGGGTCTCGCTCACCTGCGGGTGGATGTGCAGGGCGATGGTGCCGTCGTCGTTGATGCTGGGCGTCACGTCCAGCGCGATGCCGGAAAAGAACGACTGCAGCGTCACCGTCGGCGTGGTGGTGGTGGCGGTGCCGGTGGTGGTGGTGGAGCTCACGTTGGTGACGAACAGCTCGTCCTGGCCCACCTTGAGCACCGCCTTCTGGTTGTTGAGCGTTGCAATGCGCGGGCTGGACAGCACGTGCAGATTGCCCTGGGTCTCCAGGAAATCCAGCAGCACGGCGAAGTTGCTGGTGCGCAGCGCCAGCCCGAACAGCGTACCCGCGGCGCTGTCGAGCGCCGCAAGGTCGCTCCCCGGGCTGACGCCGGTCACCGTGCCGGACGCGTCGGCGGTACCCAGGTTGCCGCCCACCAGCGGCGGCCCGCCCAGCGGCGACAGCCGGGACGCGGGCCCCAGCTGCCCGAACGAGAACTGGGCGCCGGAGCCGCGGTTGAACGCCGACCAGTTGACGCCCGCCTCGTAACCGTCGCGCAGCTGGACCTCGAGGATCTTGGCTTCCAGCATCACCTGGCGTTCGACGTTGACGCGGGAGGCCTTGAGGAAGGCGTCGACGCTTTTCAGCTCGGCCGGCATCGCCTTCACCACCACCACGCCCGACTGCGGGCTGACCACGACGGTGCGGCCCTCGCCGGTGCCGGCGATGGCGGTGATGGCTTCCCGCAGCTCGCGCCAGAAATCCGCGTCGGTGCGGGTGGTGATGCGGCTCGCGTCGGAGCGCGGGCCGGTGACTCCGCTGGTGGTGGTGGTCGTGGTGGGGGTGAGGGTGGTGCCCGGCCCCGACCCCTGGATCGCACTGGAGCTGACGAACACCTCGCTGGTGCCGGAACGGCTGGCGGCGAGGAAGTTGATGCGGTAGACCTTGCTGCGCAGCGTGAGGGGTTCGACGAAGATGCGGTTGCCGGTGACGCGGAAGTCGTAGCCATAGACGTCGCGGATCGCCTCCAGCGCCTCCAGCACGGTGACGTTCTTCAGATTCACCGAAAGGGTACCCTTCACTTCCGGATGCACCAGCATGCTGTAACGGGAACCGGACACCACCGCCATGAACACCTGCTCCGCCGGCGCGTTGGTGACCGCCAGGTCGAAGCGCTGCTCCATCGGCTCCTGCACCTGGTTCGGCACCTCGATGGTGAGGGGCGGCAGGAGCGCGTCGCTGACCGCGTCCGGCCCCCCCGCCGGGGGCCGGCGTTCCAGCGCCCGGTCCGTCTCCCGCAGCATCTTGTCGTAGGTGGTCCCGTCCTTGGGCGGCGTGGTGCCGCAGCCCGCCAGCAGGAGCGCCAGCGCCGACGCCCACGCACGGTATCTGGTCGGTTCTTGGATCATCGGTTGGCTACCTTTCCCCCTTCCCGCGCGCCTCGGGCGCCGGCGCCCACCAGGCGCTTCTCCACGGCGGGAAACAGCTTCAGTTCCTGCGTGCCGCCGGGGCCGCGCAGCGTCACCCGGGTCTCCATCACCGCCACCAGCTGCCACTCGCCGTACCGCCCCCCCAGTTCCACCAGCGTGCCGTCGATCATCGCGGCGCGCCGTGCTCCGGAGATCATCACGGATTGCAGAACGGGGCCCGTGACGGCGGGCGCCGCGTCGCCGGAGCCGCGCACCAGGCCGTCCGGCGGGCGCGTCGGGTCCGGCAACGCCTCGGCGAGGACCCCGCCCAGGGGTGTCAGCGCCAGCACGGCGAGCCAGATCAGACGACCAGCCATATGTGGTCCAGACTCAGCGTATACAGCGTCAGCGTCAGCCGGCTGGCCGGGTACTCGTCCACGGTGAGCGTCGCCCGCCCCCAGTACATGTGCCACGGCAGGCGCTCCAGCGCCGCCGCGTAATCCACCAGGTCGGCATAGCTGCCGCGGACGGTGATCTCGACGCCGTGCCGGTAGATGTGCGAGAGACCCCCCTCGTCCTCGTCGGCGTCCCGGCGCTGCCCGGCCGGCGCCTGAAGCTCGGACAGACTTCTGGTGGGCAGCGTCGCGAGCGAAATCAGGCGCAGGCGCTGGTTGCGCTCCAGCATGTCGCGAAGGAGCTGAGCAATGCGGTCCGGCGGCACCAGGTCGGCCTGGCGCTCGCGCAGGAACGACTCCATCTCGCCCTGCTCGCGCTTGAGCGCGGCAAGCCGCTGCCGCTGCGGCGCCGTGGGGTCGGCGGCGCTGGCCGAGGACAGCGCCTGGATCTGCTGCTGCAGCGCGCTTTCCTCCTGGCGCTGCTCGGCGATCCGCTGCGCCAGCTGTTTCTGCTGCAGGAACAGCGGATCGAACATCAGCAGGTTGAGCAGGAACACGACCACCGTCCCCAGCATGCCCAGCACCAGGGCCCGCTCCCGCAGCGACAGCGCGTCGACGCGCGCGATCAGGACGGCCAGCTGCTCCTTCACCGGGACGCCTCCCCGCCGGCCGAGCGCAGGCTGAACTCGAGGAACGGCACCGCGTCCTTGCCCGGATCGGTGCCTTTGGGCTGCGAGATCTCGAGGCCGGAGAAGCGCACGCCGTTCATCGCCGGTTCGGCGTTGAGGCGCTGCAGATAGACCGGCACCAGCTCTGCGCGCGTCGCGCACCCGGCGAGCGCCACCGCGCTGCCCTTGCCCTCGATCGCGAAGCCGGTGAGCCAGAGACCGCCGACCGACTGGCGCGCCAGCGCACGCAGGAATTCCGAGTAACCCTCGGTGTTGCCGAAATCGCCGCTCTTCAGCACGCTCACGGCTTCCCGGTACTGGCGCAGCCTGGTCTCGGCGGACTTGATTTCGTTCTCCAGCAGCTGGCTCTTGCGCTCGATCCCCAGTTGCGCCGAAAGTTCTGCCAGCCGCTTGCGCTCGCCGGCCAGCCGCTTCTCGCCGGCCGCCGCGCTCTCCCGCAGGCGTCCGGTCTCGTACCAGAAATAGCCGTACAGACCCACTGCCACCACCGCGACCACGCCGATGATCTGGGCCATGGTCAGAGCCGACAGCGGCGGCCGCGCCGGGCCCAGCAGGTCCCGGTTCAGCAGGTTGATCTGCTGGCTCACGCGGCCACCCCCTCCTCCCAGCGCAGCGCGGCGCCGAGGACATGGAAGTAATCGCCCTGAGCGTCCGTCTGGAGCAGCTCCGGCACCGCCTCCACGTCCAGGAGCGTGGCAAGGTTGAGCGTCTCCACCGGAAGCCCCAGGCTTTGGCCCAGGTGCTCGCGCAGCGGCACGGCATCGGCCAGCGGCGCGAGCAGCAGCCGGGCGATGGCGATGAAGCCGAACTGCCGGTCGGCGTAATCGAAGGAACGCTGGAGCGCCAGCGCGACGCGGTCGAAATGCTCGCGTCGCAGCTCGACGTTGGCGTCCTGCAGCTGGCCGGCGGTGAGATCGATGCGCCGCGCCATGTAGAGTTCGCCGCCGTAGGAAACCGTGAGCAGCCCGCCGCTGGCGTCGAACGCCAGCAGCGCCACGCCCTGGCCGCCGTCGTACAGCGCGCTCAGGTTGCGCTGGGCCATCTCGGGAACGTCCACCGCCTTGAGCGGGATGTCGGCGTCGACGATGCGCCGCGTGTGCGCCTCGAGCACGTCGTTCTGCACCGCCACCGCCAGCAGCGAGCGCGCCTTGCCGCCGTCGCGCGGCGGGATCCGCGCCACGTCCACCGTGGCCTGCTCCACCGGATAGTCCAGCAGGTCCTTGAGCCGCCAGCGCACCGCGGACTTCAGCTCGGCGTCGGGAACGTTGGGCGCGTCGACCGTGAGAAACTGGTAAGTGCCGGATTCAAGCAGCGTGGTGCAGGCGTAGCGGTCGAGGGCGACGCTGCGCCGCACGCCATCCAGACCACGGCTGCCGAGGGCAAGCGGCAGGTAATCGCAGTAAAGGACGCGCGGCTTCTTCGTGTTGCCGCCGGTGATGCAGGCGACCTGCACCCCCTGTTCCCCCATGAAACGCAGGGCGGCCCACCCGGAGATCCGCGCTTTTTTCTTGAAAAACTTTCGCCCCATAACGCGATAATAACCGGTTACTTCAAATAAAATCAATAACCCATTGTTAGAAAGCTTTTTTTAGGCAGCATGACCGCCACGCTCTGCATTAGCCCGTCGTCGTCGCCCGGACGGCCGGGTCAATAGCTTTCCCGCCGGTAGATGATCTGGGAGCCCCCCTTGTAGAGCCCGAAGCTGGCCCGCGCGCTCGGATCGTCGTCGTACGCGGTGGCGGGGTTGGCGTCTTCGTCGGTTTCGTTCCAGCGCCCGCGCAGGTAGCTCTTGCCCTCGGCGGTGAGATTCACGCGCAGATCCACGGCTCCGTTGTTGCCCGCTCCCGGTGCGCTCAGGCGCAGGTTGCCCACGCCGGCGACGACGCTCAGCGTCGGCGCCGGCACCACCGCTGTCTCCCCCGGCGAGAGGTTGCGCTGGTGGTTCGACAGCACCACGTTGGCGCTGGCCAGACTCGTGCAGCTGTCATCGCCATGAACCACGAAGCCCACCCCGTTCCAATACTGCACCGACAGCGCCAGCGGGAGCTCCAGCAGTTCCGAGCCAAAGGCGCTGCCCAGGCGCAACCGCCCGAAGCGCACCGCCGTCTGGGCCACCTCCTGGTGGTCCGCGCCGCCGGCACCGTCCACGTCCAGATCCAGTGCCGCGGCCAGCAGTTGCACCCCGTCGCCATCCTGCGGCGCCACCCCCAGCTTGAGCGCGTTGTACGGGCCGTCCGGAACGTCCGGGCTCGCCCGCGTCACCCCCAGATCGACCGCCACCGAAGCCGCGCCGGCGCTGAACGACCCGCTCGAGCTCGCCACGTCCAGCCGCCCCGACAGGTTCGTCGTCCCGTCCTTCGCCCCCAGCCCCAGCTGGCCCGGCACCGCCGGATCCAGCTTGGCGAAACCGCTCGCCGTCGCGTAGTTCTGCGTCACGCCACCTCCGGCGTTGCGCGCCGTCAGCACGAACCCCAACGTCATCGCCTCGTCCAGGTAGGTGTAGGTCGAGGCCGGCGAACACCCCGCGCCCGAGCGGTTCAGCAGCGTCGATCCGCCCGCCGTCAGATGATCCGGTATGAAGCGGCCCACCACCGCGCTCGGCGTTCCCGCCGCCGTGTACACCCGCGCCAGGCCGTTGGCGCTGGACAGCGTCACGCCGGGGGTGTTGAGAAAGTCCGCCGTCTGGACGGTGAGCGTGAAGCTTCCCACCTCGGCGTAGCTCAGATTGGTGACGCCGACGCCGCCGGCGGTGAACGGATAGGGTGTCGCCGGGCCGAGCGGACCGCCCGCAAACGCGCCCAGCACGCCGCCGGCGGGTGTGATCGGTGCCGCTCCAGCAAGGGTGGTGAGCCAGTTGAACGACGGCGTCGTCCCGGCGCCGCTCACCTGGGCCAGCGTGGCCGCCGCATCCGGTACACCATTGCCGTCGCTGTCCGCCGCGGCGCTCCAGCGATAAGCGGCCACCGTCGCCTCGAACGTGCTGCCGGCGCGAGCGAACGCCGCGCCGCCCGGCCCCGGATTGCTCGACGACGTGTTGCCGCCCTGACGCACGTCGCCCACCGCCAGCGCGAACGGACGCACCGTGAGGGTGGGCGAAGCGCCCAGGATGTCCACCCCGCTGGCGAAGTCGCGGGTGTCGTCCCGCAGGTTGAGCGCAAACTTGCCCACGTCGCCGGTGGCGAGCGTGAAAGTCACCTCCCCGTTCACGAAATTGAGGGTGGTGAGATTGTTGGAGACCGGGTCAGGCGCCGGCACCGTGCTCGGCAGCGCCAGCGTCCCGATCTGCGGTAAGGTGGCCCCCGCCGGGTGGTCCGGGTCCAGGCTCAGCCAGGCGTCCAGCGCCTTGGTTCCATTGTAGGTGGTGGCGATCTGGCAGTTGCCGGTAGTCGGATCCCGCTGCCACAACTGGGCCCGCAGCAAATGCAGCCGCCCCGCCACGGGCACGTTGCCCAGCGCATCGGTGGCCGTTATCACGAAGGCGTTGTCCCGGAAATTGACCTGGGCCGACGTGGACACCGCGGCGGGAATCACCGAATCCCGGGCGGTGATGGTCAGATCGTCGGCGCTCGGGTTGGAGAGATCCAGCGTCACGCTGCCCAGATCCCCTGCCACGAAGGAGTAGATGGCCGCCCCGTCGTTGGCGGTGCCCGCTTCGGTGAACAGGCCGCCTCCGGCGACCAGCGCCCAGCCGCCGCGGCCGGTGGACGTGGACAGCACCACCGTGCCGGTGTAGCTGGTCACCGGATTGCCGATACTGTCCACCGCCGTTACCGTCACCCGCTTCGGGGAGCAGGTGCTCGCTGCGGCGCCCCCCAGGGAAAACTGGAAGCCGGCAATGCTCGCCCCCGGCCGCAGGGCGAGCAACTGGGCAGTGCCGTTGTCGGCGAAATTGGCCACCCTCGCCGTTCTCGATCCGGTGGCCCCCGCACTGGTGCGCAGCTCATAGTTGATTTCGATGGTGGCGCCCACTGCATTGAGCGGCTGCGAAGCCACGTCCACCGCCTCGGTCATGCCGCCCGGCGGCGTCCAGGTGTCCGCCGAGTTCATGGCGTGGGCGCTCACCAGCATGGTGTCGGCCACGGTGGTGGTGACGCTGTTGGCGGTGTGGTTGACGCTAAACGGCGTCACGTTGCCGCCTTCCGCGTCGATGGGGTTGGCGGTGTCCACGCCGGAAAACGAAAGGATCCCGCCGGCCGCGCCGTTGGAGACCCCGCCGTAAAACCGCCAGGTGTAGCTCGCGGGCTCGGCGGCGGTGGCCACCCGGTAGTAAGTGGCCTGGACCTGGCCCGCCCCCCCGGTGCCGCCGCCCGCCGGCTGGTTGATGAGGCGCACCAGGGTCCAGCCGGCGGGAGGGGTGATCAGCATGTTCGCCGGCCGCACCACGATCGAGGCGATCATCACATCGTCGGCCTGGGTGCCCGCCGGCACGTTAATGGTGAGCCCGCCGGGCCGCAGGGCGAACAGCACGCCGTGGTTGGGGTCGGAACCGCCGCCTTTGTTTATCGCAAACGGGCCCTTGGGGCCGGCGCCCGTCGGCGACTGGTACTTGAGCGAGACCTGCGCGTCGCTCCCGGTGCCGGTGCCGCTATCGAACAGTTCCGTGAACCCCGCCGGCGCGCCGGTGCCGTTGTTGTCGCCGATCAGCACGGCGAACGCCAGCAGGGCGTTCGGGACGGCCGTCGGCACGGACGTGTCCTCGGTGCCGGAGGTGATGGTATTCGAATTCTGGAACGACCCGTTTGTCGCCGGGAGCTGGCTCGACGACGTCGCGTTGAGAATCGGATCCACCGGGTCGACGCCGCCGAAGCGGGCCATCTGGCCCAACATCACGTTGCAGCCGGCGCCGGTCTTGGAGACGGTCAGGTTGTCGTTGCCGCTGCTGTCGGCGATCCGCCAGTAGATCGCGGCCTGGTAGCCGGCCACCGGATTGTCGGCGAACAGGGTGTTCCAGCCGGCCGATGGTGTCAGCGTCGCCGAGTCCCTGGAAACCACCCCCGCGACGAGCAGATCGCCCACCGCGCCGCCGGGAACCGGCGGTGCAATCGAGGACGGGCAGCCGGAGGACACGTTGGGGGCTCGGTTCACGAAACCGCCCGCGGTGGGTGCGGGAAGGTCACCGGTGAACCCGACACCCGCCTGGGATGCCGCGCGAAAGGTGACCGCGCCGAGGGCCGGCGCCGCGGGGCAGGCCAGCATCCCCGCCAGCAGCATCGCTGCCCACCCGCGCTGCGATCCAAACCCTGCTCGCGTCATGCGATCCATGCTCTCATCCACCGGTGACGCCTTCCGTTTGGCAAGTTTCGAGCCAAGGCCTGTTACGCGATAGGCTGCACCTGCATCGGTATCGGTTCGCTCGGCGCCGATACCGTGTCATTGGCTCACGGTCCCCCGCAGTTCCCGCTCCAGGTAGCGCGGGCCGGGGTTCGCTGCGGGGTTGGGGCATGGCGGCGCGTTGCAGGCGTTGGCCACGATGCGATAGAGGTTCACCGGCGTGCCCAGCTCGTCGGCGGCGAAAGCGGTGCACTGGACCGTCACGGTATAGGCGTTCAGCGTGCCGCCGAAGGCGAGGATCTGCGTCGGGGCGCAGCTGCCGTTGCGCGTCGCCTGGTAGATCCCCCACTCGAGACCGCTTCTTGCCGCGTGGTAGGCGCGACCGCTCTGCACGTCCAGCGCACCAGCGGTCTGCTGCAGCCCGAACACGGTCACCAGAAAGGCGCCGAGCGCCGCCAGCACGACGACCAGGAACACCGCGGTGACGATGCCCACGCCGCGCTGACGGCGCGGTGACGAAGCAGCCTCAGGGCTGATTGACGACATGGACCGCATGGTAGAGGGTCACCGATTCGTCCAGTCGGGTCAGGGTGAGCCGTACCGTCACCAGACCCGCCCGCTGGGCCACCACCGCGGCGTCGTAGGTGATCGCGCAAGCGCTGACACCGGCGGCGAGGAGCGCGCTGGAGCCGCCCGCCGGCGGCGCCGGCTGGGCCGCGGCAATGGCATAGTTCCAGTGGCGGCGCAGGGTTCCGGCTGCGGGGTCGCATTCATAGGTCACGGGGTAGGACACCACCTGGAAGCGCCGCGCCGGCGACGCGAACGGAAACTTGAACGGCGCGATCTGCAGCGCGGTCAGGGGCGTGCCGGTGGCGCTGGTGGCCGCGCTGCGGTTGTCGGCCGCGTAGGCGTCGGCGCCGGGGATGCCCAGATTGAACACCACCACCTGGTTCTGCTCGCCGGCCGCCAGCGTGACCGCCGGCCCCAGCACATCGAACGACCCGTCGGCGGCGGCGAAATCCAGCACGTCGCCGGCGCCCAGATTGTCCACTTCGACGCGGTAGCGGCCGCCGCCGCTGGTCTGCAGGAACTCGAGGTAGGTGCGGCCGCCGACTGTGGTCACCCGCGCGCTGTTGGGCAGCGCGAGCCGCAGGTCCCGTGCCATGCGCCGCAGGGCGCCGTCGGCGATGTCGATCAGCTCGGCGCGGCGGGTGGCGTCGACGTAGCCCTGCACCGGCACCCGGACGAAGACCGCCACCATGGCCGCGACGATGCCGAGGATCGCCACCACGGCGATCAGTTCCACCAGCGTGAAGCCGCGGCACCGGCTCACGGCACCTCCGCCGGCGCGAACTGCGCCCGGTAGCCGTCCAGGACGACGCGGGCGTCGCCCGGACCGGTGACGGTGACGGTGATCCGCAGGAGCTCCGAGGCGGGGATTCCGCCAACGCTCTCCTGCACCACGCTGATGGTGGCGCGGTACGCGTCCAGGCCGGGTATCGCGCCGGCCGTGATGTCCCGGATTCCCGGCGGCGCCGCCAGCGCGGTGTCGAAGCCGTGGTAGTCGTTCACGTTGTCGAACGGCGCCGTCGCCGAGTACCGGGTCTCCCCGGCCTCCGGGCCGATCGCCTCCGGCGTCGCGCAGTCGCCCGGACCGGTGGCGGTGGCCGCCGCCGGGTCGTCCGGATCGCACCAGGTGAACGGCATCAGCGCCACCTCCTCGAGCAGCGACTCGGCGATCGCCAGCGCCTGCTTCTGGGGCAGCGGATCGCTGGAGCGCTGGGTGGTGAACTGCAGCACGCCCAGCACGCCCGCCACCGCCACCGCGACGATGGCGATGAACACCACCAGCTCCACCAGGGTAAAGCCGCCGGCCCGGCGGGTCACGCGGGAGCGATCGGGGCGCGAGGCGTGGGAAAAAGTAACGCGGCCGGGATCACGAGTGGACATAGCCGGTTTCCGGCTCGATCACGATCACCCGTGGCACGTCGCCGGTCACGTTGATGCTGGCGCCGGCGCCGGGGCGCCCGAGCGGGTCGAAGCTCACCGTGGCGGCGGGCGCGAGCCCGATTCCCGATGGCGCGGCGACCGCCAGCGCACCGCCCCGGGCCGGATCGGTGAGCGGCGCGGCGCAGGCGGCGTCGTAGCAGGCCTCGACGCCGCCCGCGGTGACGCGCACGAACACCGTCCGCCGCTGCGCCACCGCGGTCTTCTGCGCGAAGCGGATCACCGACAGCGCCTGGTCGTGGAAACCCCGAGCGTCGAAGCCGGTGCGGTCGAACAGCCGCGGCGCCGCCACCACCGCCAGCGCCAGCAGCACCGCGACCACCACGACCAGTTCGATCAGGGTGAAGCCGCGCATGGCCCCGAATCCGTCGGCCGCCAGTCGGCCGGCCCGGCCCCAGGCGGAATCCGCACCGGCAATGGCCTATTCCGGATCAGCAGCCGCCCGTCGACGTCGTTGCCTGGCCAGTAGCCGGATCGTAAGACACCTGGCAGGTGCCGCTGCCGCCGTTGACCGGCCGGAACGTCGTCGGCGAGCCGTACGTCGGCGTAAACGAACCGTCGAAACCCGGCTGCAGCGCAGTCCCGATGCCGGCTGCCGCGCCAGTGGGAATGCCGTCCGGCGCCGACACCGCCACGTTCACGCCGGAGGCGATTGTCACCGTCGTGGCGGCCGTCGAGCCGACTGCCAGGTACTTCGCCTGAACCAGCGCCACCGCCGAGCGGACGGCGCCAGCCATGCCTTCCACCGCTGCCCGGCGCGCATCCGTCTGCAGGTTGACGAACCGCGGCAGCGCGGTGGCCGCCAGGATGCCGAGAATCACGATCACGACCACCAGCTCGATCAGGGTGAACCCCCCTTGCTGCTTCATTGCCATCTCCTTTCGTTCAGGCTTGTTCAAGAAAGAACCTTTTCAGACTCGCCGGCCGGAACCGGGGCCCGGCGGGTGTCCGGAATTCGACGCATCCATCAACACGCGTTCACGTTCAGGCTGATGGTGGGCGAGCCCCCGGGAGGCGCCTCGACATACGTGATCGTGCATTGCCCCGGAGTGCCTCCATTGATGTCGATGGTGAGGGTGTTGGCGGCCCGCGCGAGCGTCACCTCTTCCGCCGAGGTGAACTGGGCCGCCAGCAGGATGCCGCCAGGCGGCAATGGAGACCCCGGAGGAGGTACGACCAACGTATCGGAAGCCGACGGATAGCCGTTCACCATTTCGATCGGCACGCCTTCCATGTCCACGGTACCGCCCGTGGGCGTGCACGCGCCGCCCACGTTGGCGAGGCAGCCGGCGTGGGCCAGCGCCGCCGCCGAGCGCACCGCCCCATAGAGCCCCTGGGCCTTGGCCTCCCGCGCCTTGACCTGCAGCGCCAGGAAGCGGGGCAACGCCACGGCCGCCAGGATGGCGATCACCGTGATCACGATGATCAGCTCGATGAGGGTGAAGCCCCGTTCGCTATGTTTCATGACCGACTCCTGTCCGCAAATCCCGTGCCAGTATTTCAAAACCATTTGTAAGGGGTCATCAGCCGCAGCGTCGCCCACTCCACCTCGCCCTCCACCTGGACCGGCCGGGTAAGCAGCGTCGCCTGCCAGCGCTCCAGGATCAGTTCGCCGACCCTGAGCCGCAGCCCCACGGAAGGCCTCGCCATGGGCGCCGAAAGGTCGGCTTTATTGCCGCTGGAACGCTGCCCGGCCCAAGTCCCAGATCGGCAGGAACACGCCCAGCGCCAGGACCAGTACCAGGACGCCGAGCGCGATGATCAGGATCGGCTCGATCTGGTCGCTCAGGGTCTTCAGCTCGTACTCCACCTCCCGCTGGTACATGTCGGCGATCTCCTGCATCAAGTCGTCCAGCGCTCCCGAGTCCTCGCCCACCTTGATCATCTGCAGCACCACCGGCGTGAACACCTGGGCCTGCAGCGCCGCGCGCAGCAGGCTCTCGCCCCGCTCGACGCTCCGGCGCATGCCGTCCACCTGGCGCGTGACGTAGGCGTTGTCGGCCACCTGGCTCACCAGCGTCAGGCCTTGCGCCACCGGCACGCCGCTGCGCAGGGCAAGGGCGAGGCTGCGGGTGACCCGCGCAAGAGTGGCCTTGTGCACGATCTTGCCCGCCACCGGGATGCGCAGTTTGTAGCGGTCCCAGGTCAGGCGGCCGGCCTCGGTGCGCACCCACACGCGCGTCGCCACCACGGCCGCGATCAGCGCCGCGAGCATCGCCGGCCAGTAGGCCACCATGAAGCTGGAAAAGCCGATCAGCAACTGGGTGAGGAACGGCAGTTCGGCCTTGAAGCCGGCGTAGACCCTGGCGAACGCCGGTATCACGAACAGGTTGATGATGACGGTGGCGAGCGCCATGGTGAGCAGTACGAACGCCGGGTAGCGCAGCGCCGACTTCACCTGGTCGCGCATGAATTTCTGGAATTCCAGGTGATGGAACATCCGCAGGAAGGTCTCCTCCAGGCGGCCGGTCTGCTCGCCCACGTGCACCATGGCGACGTAGAACGGCGAGAACACCGATTCCTGCCGCGCCAGCGCCACCGACAGCTCGCGCCCGGCGTCCAGATTCTCCCGCAGGCTCTTCAGCACCGCCTTGAACGCCGGATTGCCGGTGGATTCCTGCAGTCCCAGCAGCGCCTGCAGGATGGGCACGCCCGCCTTCAGCAGGGTGAACATCTGGCGGCTGAACAGCAGCAGGTCGGTGTGGCGGACCCGCTCGGCGAACAGCGCGAACCGGCGCCGCCCGCCGCCAGCGCGGCGTCCCGGCGCCGGCGCGATGTCCACCGGCACGACGCCGCTGCCCGCAAGCTGGGTTGCCACCGCCGCGCTGTCGGCGCCTTCCAGCACGCCGCTCACCAGCTGCCCGGCGCGGTCGCGGCCGCGGTAGGAGAAGGTCGGCATCGCCCGCTATCCCGTCGCCGCCGATCGGCCCACTCAGTCCTCCTGCAGGCTCGACACGCGCATCGCCTCGACCGCCGTGGTGCGCCCGGCGAGCGCCAGCTGCGCCGCGTGATGGCGCAGGTTGCGGCCGCCGATCTGGCGACGCGCCGCATCGAGGAACGCGCCGGAATCGCCCCGCCCCAGCGGATCCACCACCGCCTTGGTCATTTCCAGCATCTCATAGACGCCGGTGCGCCCCAGGTAGCCGGTGCCGTTGCAGCGTGAGCAGCCGCGGCCCTTCAGAAACCGCGCCCCGGCGCCGCTCGCGCCGCTGTGGGCGAGCCATTCCAGTTCCTGCGGCGCCGGCCCGTAAGGCTCCGCGCAGTTGTCGCAATTGAGCCGCAGCAGCCGCTGCGCCAGGACCAGATGCAGCGACATCGCCACCATGTAGGCCGGCGCCCCCATGTCCAGCAGGCGCATCGGCGTGGTCAGGGCATCGTTGGTGTGCAGCGTCGAGAGCACGATGTGGCCGGTGATGGCGGCCCGCAGGCCGGTCTCCACCGTGCCCTGGTCGCGCATCTCGCCCACCAGGATCACGTCCGGGTCCTGGCGCAGGGCCGAGCGCAGCACCCGGCCGAAGGTGAGGTCGATCTTCTCGTGCACCTGCACCTGGTTGATGCCCGGCAGCCGGTACTCGACCGGATCTTCCACGGTGATGATCTTCAGATGCGGGGTGTTGATCTCGCGCAGCAGTGCGTAGAGGGTCGTGGTCTTGCCGCTGCCGGTGGGGCCGGTGACCAGCACCATGCCGGTGGGTCGGTGCACCACCGTGCGCAGGCGCTCCACCATCTCCGGCAGCATGCCGAGATTGTCCAGCGCGATCAGCCCCTGGCTCTGGTTCAGCAGGCGCAGCACCACCGACTCGCCATACTGGGTCGGCATGGTGGAAACGCGCACGTCGATGCTGTTGCCGCGCACCTTGATGTTGAAACGGCCGTCGTGGGGCAGGCGCCGCTCGGCGATGTCCAGCCCGGACATGAGCTTCAGGCGCAGCGCCACCGCCGTCGCGATCTTCAGGTCCGCCTCGGTCTGCAGGTGCAGCACGCCGTCGATGCGGAAGCGGATCTGGAGTTTCTGCTCCTGGGGCTCGATGTGGATGTCGGAAGCGCGTACCTGGACCGCGTCCTCGAACACGGTCTGCAGCAGCCTCACCACCGGCGCGTCCTCGGTGCCGACGCCGATGCCCAGCGCCGCCAGGTCGAGCCCGACGTCGCCCACCTCGTCCTTCAGCGCCTCGGCGAGAGAGGTGATCTCGTCGGTGCGGCGGTAGACGCGGTCGATCAACTCCAGCGCCTGACTTTCGGTCACCACCGCCAGGTCGACGCCGCGCTGGACGATGCGGCCGATCTCATCGAATGCGAACAGATCGGTGGGATCCGCCATGCCCACCTTGACCGCGCCGCCGTCCTCGGCCAGCGCGACCGCCCGGAATCGCCGGGCGTAAACCTCGGGCAGCAGTTGCGCCACGTCCGGACGAACCTCGTAATGGCGCAGGTCGATGAACGGCACGCGCAACTGCCGCGCCAGGGCCTTGGAGATCTCGTCCTCGGAGACGAAGCCCAACTCCACGAGCACACGCCCCAGCTTGCGGCCGGTGCGCTTCTGGTCCTCCAGTGCCTGGGCCAACTGCTCCTCGGAGATCAGTTGCTGCTCGACGAGCAGCTGGCCCAGACGAACTCTTTGAGGCCGCATGGCGAGTTCTTTGCGTGATTTCGTGTAAATTTTTAAATATAGCGTCTATGCCAATGATAAATGGATAAAAAAAAATTACAAGCCTTGGAGAATTACGGTAGCTCCACGCCATCCTGTTCCAGCGTGGAGTTCCGAGCGGCGCGGGACGGGATCGCGACCCCCTGCCGGGGGCGCCGGTCCCGCCGGGAGTCAGCCCCCTTCGGCCCGGGGCTCGCGGCTCAGCAGCGCCTCCACGGCGCTGCGGGGGTCGAGGCCCTCGAACAGCATGTGGCAGACGGTTTCGGTGATGGGCATGCCCACGCCCCGGGTTTTCGCCAGGGCCCGGACCTCCTGCGACGTATGCACGCCTTCCGCCACGTGCCCCAGCTCCGCCAGGATGGCGTCCAGCGTTTTCCCTGCGGCCAGCCCCAGCCCGACGCGCCGGTTGCGCGACAGGTCGCCGGTGCAGGTGAGGATGAGGTCACCGGCGCCGGACAGGCCGAGAAACGTCTCCTGATGGCCGCCCAGGGCAATGCCCAGGCGCGTCATCTCGGCCAGGCCGCGGGTGATCAGCGCCGCGCGCGCGTTGTGACCGAACCCCAGCCCGTCGGAGATCCCGGCAGCGATCGCGATCACGTTCTTGACCGCCCCGCCCACCTCCACGCCCACCACGTCCGCACTGTGGTAGAGGCGCAGGCGATGGCTGTTGAGCTCCCGCGCCACCTCCGCGGCATAAGCCGCGTCGGCGCATGCCAGGGTCACCGCGGTCGGAAGGCCCCGCGCCACTTCCTGGGCAAAGCTCGGCCCCGACAGGACCCCCAGCCGCCGCGAGCCGCCCAGCACCTCGCCCGCCACCTGGTGCGGCAGCTTGGCGCTGGCCGGCTCGAAGCCCTTGCAGGCCCAGATGACGGGAACCGTGCCGCTGACGTCGGCGGCCCGGTGCAGGGTTTCGCGCAAGGCACCGGTGGGCACCACCACCAACACCAGATCGGCGCCTTCCAGCGCCGCGCCAACGTTCCCGTCGATGCGCACGGCCGGCGGCACCGGAAACCCGGCAAGAAAACGCCGATTCTCCCGCGTCGCGCGCAGGGCTTCCAGGTCGGCCGAGTCCCAGACCCACAGCCGCACCTCGTGCGCGCGCGCAAGCGTGATGGCGAGCGCGGTACCCCACGCCCCCGCGCCGAGAACGGCGATCTTCATGCGCCCCAGACTTGCGCCACGGCGACGAAGCCTTCCCCCCCGTCCCGGTGCCGCACCCGGATCCAGCCGGGCACGGTGCTTTCCAGGCGCTCCAACACCACGCCCTGCTGGGCTTCGAACACGATACGGGCATCGGCCTTCGGGGCCTCCCGCATCTGGGCCAGCGGGGCCGAAACGAGCACGGTGCGCCGCTCGCCGAAGGCGCTTTTCTCGATCCACGCCAGGTCGCCGGCGACGTCGCGCACCTTCGACCAGTTCTCGAGGTTGACGATGATTTCGACCGGGTAGCCGGGACTGGCGACGAACAGCGGGCGAGCCTTCACCGACGGCGCGTCGTAGAGCACCGCCGGCTGATCCCCCACCGAACGGTACTCCGCCGCCAGAGCCGGCGCGCCGAGCGTGGCGAGCGCGGCAACGGCAAGAATCGTCCGCAAGCGCCCCATCGGCGGTTAGTGGGCAGCCGCCGCCCCGGCCTGCTGTTGCTGTTGCTGCTGCTGACGCTGGCGGTAGAGCGCCTCGAAATTCACCGGACTCAGGATCACCGGGGGGAACCCGGCCCGGCCGACGACGTCGGAGATCACCTCGCGCACGTAGGGAAACAGGATGTTGGGGCAGGCAATCCCCAGGACCGGGTCCATGTCCTGCTGCGGAACGTTGCGGATCCGGAAGATGCCGGCCTGCACCGCCTCCACCAGGAACATGGTGCGCTCGCCCAGCTTGGCGGTCACGGTGACGCTCAGCACCGTCTCGTAAAGCGAGTCCTCCAGCGGCTGGGCCTGGGTGGATAGCTGCACGTCCACCTGGGGCTGGCCCTGCTCGAGAAAGATCTTCGGCGCGTTGGGGATCTCCAGCGAGAGATCCTTCACGTAGAGCTTCTCGATGGAGAACACCGCCTGCTGCTGTTCGGGCTGCTGATTTTCGCTCATGTCGCTCCCTTCAGGGTTTGCTTCCTTCGTTTGGGGCCGGGGCGCGCCCGGCCGCCGCTCAGACGCCGCGGCTTTCGAGCCAGCGGCGCAGCGCGGCGGCGTCGGCGGCGCCGGTCAGACGGTCAGCCTCGGCGCCGTGCCGGAACAGGATCAGCGTGGGAATGCCGCGGATGCCGTGGCGCTGCGCCAGTTCCTGCTCCGCGTCGGTATCCACCTTGGCGAACCGCGCCCTTTGCGCCAGTTCCCCGGCAAGGCGCTCGAACACCGGCGCCATCATCTTGCAGGGGCCGCACCAGGCGGCCCAGAAATCCACCACCACCGGGAGGTCGTTGCGGCCCACGAAAGTCTCGAAGCGGCGCCGGTCCAGCGCCGCAGGCCTTCCGTCCAGCAGGAGGCGGGAACACTTGCCGCACTTCGGGTCTTCGGCCAGCCGCTCCCCCGGCACCCGGTTCACCGAACCGCAGTTCGAACAGACCAGATGGAGCCGCTCCGCCATATCGTCAGCCGCTCAGCAGGCGCTCGAGCGCGCCGGCCTGATCCAGCGCGGCCAGCTCATCGTAACCCCCAATGTGGGTTTCACCGATGAAAATCTGCGGCACGGTGCGCCGGCCGGTGCGCTGGACCATCTCGATGCGGCGCTCCGGCTGCAGGTCGACGCGGATCTTGCCGAGGTCGGCAACGCCCTTGGCCGCCAGCAGCTGTTCCGCCATCAGGCAGTATGGGCAGAACGCCGTGCAATACATCGACACCGGTGCCTTCACGAGCGCTCGACGGGCAGGTTGGCCTGCTCCCAGGAAATGACCCCGCCGCGCAGCACCCGCACGTCCTGAAAGCCGTTCTTCTTCAGCAGTCCCGCCGCCGAGCCGGCGCGGTTGCCGCTGCGGCACACCAGCACCACGGGCTTTCCGCGGAACTTCTCCAGCTCCTTCATGCGGCCGCCGATGGCGGTCAGGGGCACGTGGCGGGAATGGGGAATGTGGCCGGCGCGAAACTCGCCCTCGTCGCGCACATCCAGCACCATGGCGTCGCGCTGGTTGATGAGCTGCGTCGCCTCGAAGGTGGTGACCTGGGGGATGCCGAGGATCATCGGCCCGACGAAAGACCACAGCAGCATGCCGCCGCTGAGGACGGCGATGGCGATCAGCCAGATGTGTTCCTGCACGAAGTCCATTATTCCGTTCCGCTTTTTTTGGCCGCCCATTCTACCAAAGGCGCCAGCGCCCCGCCGTCCGCGTCGGGCAGCCGGGCGATGCCGTCCAGAAACGGCAGCAGATGCCCGGGATAGACCGCGGCGGCCTGCTCCAGTTGCGCCAGCGCCTGCTCGGGCCGGCCCGCGAGCGCCAGCAGAGCGGCATGCCGGTACGCCACGTCCGGCAGCGGAAGAAAGGCCATCGCCTGGCCGCTCAGAAACAGTTTCTCGTCCAGGCGCTCCCGGTCCAGCGGCACCGAGCGCGCGTACATGAGCTCGATGTAAGGCGCCAGCAGGGTCTCCCGGTGCAGCGTGCGCATCGACTCGTTGAGCTGCCGCAGGCCCTGGTCCGCGTCGAGCGCGGAACGGCTGAGGATGATCTCGAACTCCAGCTTCTCCGCCGCCTGCATCACGTTGTGCAGCGTCACTGCGCCCAGCGCGACCATGCCCGCGAGCGCGCCGCGCAGCGCCACCCCCGCGCGCAGCGGGCGACCCGATGGATCACCACCCCCGAGCAGAAAAGCGGCCATGCCCAGGAAATACGCGTACCAGAGCGGGTATTCGAGCAGACTGTGGACCGCCAGCACCGCCAGCAGCGACAGCCACCACGCGGCCGCCGGATCCAGGGGGCGGGCCCGAAGGAACCGCCACGCCCACGCGACGCTGCCGACGACCACGGCCAAGCCCGCCAGCAGGCCCAGCTCGGCCAGCAGCTGGAACACCAGGCTATGGGAATGGTGAAACAGGCCCTGGCCGATGGCCGGGCTGTCCGGCGAGCCGGCAAGGATTTCGTAGTAGCCGTGGGCGTATCCACCCAGCCCCGAGCCGAGCCAGGGCCGGGCCAGAAACAGTTCCCACGCGGCGTGCCAGGCATCGAGGCGGATCGCGAGGCCCACGGCCACCGCGGTGAGACGATCGGCGGAGGTGAGCGCCGGCAGGTCGGGAATCAGCCACGGCACCTTGGCCAGCAGCGTGGCCATCACCAGCCCGGGGAGGAATCCCGCCGCCCAGCGGCCGAGCGCGGGTCGCTCGGCGGGTGCCGCGGCGCGCCGGGCCGCCAAGACCAGCACGGTGAACGCGCCGAGGTAAATCCAGCCCGCGCGGGAGCCGGAAAGGGCCAGCCCGAAAAGCATCAGCGCGGCCAGCGGCACCGCGACGCGCGCCGCCAGCCGCCCGGTCACCTGCAGATACGCCACCGACGCCAGCGCCATCGCGGTGAAGCTGGCGAAATGATTGGCCTGGCCGACGTTGCCGAAGAAAACCCCGGCGTGGCGGTCCAGGATGAAGTCATCCCACACACCCTGGGCGTCGTAGTACTGCAGCAGCGCCATCACCACGCTGGCCGCGCCGCCCAGCGCAACCGCCTGGGCGAGGCCGTTCGCGACGCGGGAAAAGCCCAGCGCTTCCACCAGCGTCCGCCCCAGCACCGCGCAGCCGCCCGCCCACACCAGGTAGAGGAGCGCCACCACGATCTGCTCCGGATAAGGTGCCATCCGCAGCACGAGCTGCAGCAGCAGCAGTCCGCCCAGCGCCAGCAGCACCCAGCCGATGCGCGGCAGCTGCAGCGCGTTGCGCGGCGCCAGCACCAGGCCGGCCGCCAGGGCCGCCAGGCTGAAGCCGAACGCCAGCGCCTCCGCGTGCAGGCTCGGCAGCGGGGGGACGTGGCGCCAGCCGAGAAATGGCAGGACCCAGGCGAGCCCCATCAGCGCGAGGCCCGCCCGGGCGGTGAGCGGCGCTCGCGCCGCCGCGGGTATCAGGCGGCGCCGGCCGGCTTCACGCCCGGCTTCCGGATGATGAGTTCGAGCGGGCAAAAGCAGGTGAAGCCGCTCTGGAACAGGTTCAGCCCCACGAACGCGGTGAACCAGAGCCAGTTCACGTCGTGGAAGATGGGGCTGGCCTCGACGCCCAGGCCGAGGGAGAGCAGGACGAAGAAGCCCGCGACGATGCGGACAACGCGTTCCGTGGTCATGATGGATGCCACCTATGCTAAGCAAAAAAGCGCGCGCGCGAAACCTAGGCCGGGATGGCGCCCTCGCGGCGCCAGTGGGCGGCGTAGTAGAGCACCGGGATCACCACCAGCGTCAGCACCGTCGACGCCAGGATGCCGAAGATCAGCGAGATGGCGAGCCCGTTGAAGATCGGATCGTCGAGGATGAACAGCGCGCCCACCATGGCGGCGATGCCGGTGAGTGCGATCGGCTTGGCGCGGGTGGCGGCGGACGCCACCACCGCGTCGTCGAAGGGCATGCCCTCCGCGTGCTTCAGGTTGACGAAATCCACCAGCAGGATGGAATTGCGCACGATGATGCCGGCGAGCGCGATCATGCCGATCATCGAGGTGGCGGTGAACTGCGCCCCGAGCAGCGCATGGCCCGGCATCACCCCGATCACGGTGAGCGGAATCGGGGCCATGATGATGAGCGGCGTCAGATAGGAGCCGAACTGCGCCACCACCAGCAGGTAGATCAGCACCAGGCCGACGGCGTAGGCGATGCCCATGTCGCGGAAGGTCTCGTAGGTCACCTGCCATTCGCCGTCCCACTTGAACGCGTAGCCGGCGTAAGGATCCTCCGGCTGGCGGATGAAATACTCGGTCAGGGTCCCGCCCTGCTCCAGCGCCACGCCGGCGATGCCGCCGCGGGCCTTGAACATGCCATAGAGCGGGCTGTCGGCGCCGCCGGCCACGTCCCCCACCACGTACACCACCGGCAGCAGGTCCTTGCGATAGATGGTCTTCTCGCGCTCCACGGGAACGGCTTCCACCAGTTCCGAAAGCCGGATCAGCGTCCCGTCCCGGGCGCGCACCGGCAGCTTGAGCAGATCCTCCAGACTGCCCTGGCGCTCGGCGGGGAGCGTCAGCCGCACCGGGATCTCGTACTTGGCGGCGCCGCTGTGGATCGGCGTCACATTGACGCCCTGCAGTCCCATCATCATGGTCTGGACCACGTCTTCCTGGGCCACGCCTTTCTGCGCCGCCTTGGTCTGGAGCACCCGCAACTGGATCTTGGGCGCATCCTCGTCAACGCTGTCGTCAATGGCGGTCATGCCGGGCGTGGCCTCGAACTGCCGGCGCACGGCCTTCGCCACCGCCGCCTGGCCCGCGTAGTCGGGACCGTAGACCTCCGCCACCACCGGCGAGAGCACCGGCGGTCCCGGCGGGACCTCGACGATCTTCACGTTGGCGCCGGCCGCGCGGGCAATCGCTTCGATCGGCTCGCGCACCGCCTGCGCCACCTCGTGGCTGGTGCGGTCGCGCCGGTCCTTGTGCCGCAGGTTGACCTGGATGTCGCCCAGCTCCGAGCTGGCGCGCAGGAAGTACTGCCGCACCAGGCCGTTGAAGTTGATCGGCGAGGCGGTGCCGGCGTAGGTCTGATAATCGGTGACTTCCGGCACGGTGCCGAGGAAGGCGCCCATGCGCTCGAGCACCCGGGCGGTTTCCTCCACCGGCGTCCCCACCGGCATGTCCACCACCACCTGGAACTCCGACTTGTTGTCGAACGGCAGCATCTTCAGGATCACCCATTGCATCGCCGGCAAGGCCACGCTCGCCAGGATCAGCGCCAGCACGCCGATCCACAGCCGGCGCCGGTTGCGGGCCCCGGTCCTGCCGCCGAGAAAAGGCCGCAGCATCCGCTCCGCGACCCGGCCCGGGCCCGGGCTGCGGCCCTCTGCGTGGGCCTGCTGCCGGCCGAGCAGGCGCAGCGCCAGCCACGGCGTCACCACGAACGCGACGGCAAGCGAGATCAGCATCCCCATCGACGCGTTGATCGGAATCGGGCTCATGTACGGTCCCATGAGGCCGGTGACGAACGCCATCGGCAGCAGCGCGGCAATCACCGTGAACGTCGCCAGGATGGTGGGGCCGCCGACTTCGTCCACGGCCTCCGGGATCACCTCGGCGAGCGGCTTGCGGTCGATGGCGCGGCGGCGGTGGATGTTCTCCACTACCACGATGGCGTCGTCCACCAGGATGCCGATGGAGAAGATGAGCGCAAACAGCGACACGCGGTTGAGGGTGAACCCCCAGGCCCAGGACGCGAACAGCGTCGCCGCCAGCGTCAGCACCACCGCGACACCGACGATCACCGCCTCCCGCCGCCCCAGCGCCAGCAGCATCAACACCACCACCGATGCGGTGGCGAAGGCCAGCTTCTGGATCAGCTTCATCGCCTTGTCGTCGGCGGTTTCCCCGTAGTTGCGGGTCACCGTCACCTCGACGCCCTCGGGGACCACCGTCCCGCGCAGCTGGTCCATGCGCCGGATCAGCCGCTCGGCCACGTCCACCGCGTTCTCTCCGGGCTTCTTCGACACCTGGAGGGTGAGCGCGGGCGTCTCGCCGCGCGCCGCCAGGCCCTTGTCACCCGCCGCCGGTCCGGTGCCGAACACCACGTAGTTCTCCGGTTGCTCCGGGCCGTCGCGCACCTCGGCAACGTCGCTGGTGAACACCGGACGCCCGCCGTGGACCCCCACCATCAGGCGCTTCACGTCGGCGCTGCTGGCGAGGAAGGTGCCGGTCTGCACCAGGATCTCGCGGTTGTCGGCGACGATGCTGCCGGACGGCTGCGAAGCATTGGCGCGCTTGAGCGCGTTGCCGATGTCCTGGGCCGAGACGCCGAAGGCGTTGAGGCGATCCGGGTCCAGCAGGACGCGCACCACGTGGCGCGGACCGCCGATGGTGCTCACCTCGCGGGTGCCGGGAATGCGCTTCAGTTCGACCTCGACCGCGTGGGCCACCTGCCGCAGCTCGAACGCGCCGCGCCCGGCGTCCGCGCTCCAGAGCGTGAACGTGACGATGGGTACGTCGTCGATGCCCACCGGCTTGATCAGCGGCTCGCCCACGCCCAGGTCGGGGGAAAGCCAGTCCCGGTTGGAGAACACGGTGTCGTAGAGCCGCACCAGCGCCTGGGTCCGGTCCTCGCCCACCTTGAACTCCACGGTAATGACCGCGGCGCCGGGTCGCGACACCGAATAGACGTGCTCGATGCCGGTGATCTGGGACAGCACCTGCTCGGCGGGGATCGCGACCAGGTTCTCCACGTCCCGCGCCGACGCGCCGGGAAACGGCACGTGGATGTTGGCCATGGTGACGTTGATCTGGGGCTCCTCCTCGCGCGGCGTCACCGCCACCGCGAACAACCCCAGCAGCAGTGCCACCAGCGCGATCAGCGGGGTCAGCTGAGAGCCGAGAAAGAACCGCGCAATGCGGCCGGAAATCCCCAAGGGACCGCCCGTCGGCGCCGCGTCGTCGTCCCCCGGCGTCACGGTCAGCTTCCCCGCGGGCGCGAAGCCGCGATGCCGGCCTTCACCGGGTCGAGCGCGACGCGCTCGCCGGAAGCAAGGCCGGCGAGGATCTCCACGCCGCCATCCGCCACGGTTTCGCCGACCCGCACCTGGCGCAGGGAGATGCGCCCGTCATCGGCGATCACGTAGACGGCGGCCACCTCGCTGCGCCGCAGGATGGAGGAGGCCGGAACCGTGAGCCGCTTCGCCCGGCCCACCGGGAACAGGGCCCGCGCGAACATGCCAGGCAGAACGCCGGCCGTGTCGGGCGGCAGGTCAAGGCGCACGCGGGTGGTGTGGGTGTCGGGGTCGGCCGACGGCTGCACCGTCACGGAGCGCGCAGTCACCCGCCGGTCGACGGCGGGAATGACGACCTCCACCGGGTCCGCGGGATTGAAGTCCTTCAACTGGCGCTGCGGAAGGTAGGCCACCGCCCGCAATTCGCCCGGGTCGAACCCGGTCATCAGGGGCTGTCCCGGCCGCACCGCCTCGCCCAGTTCCACGTGACGGGTCACCACGACCCCGCTGTAAGGCGCGGCCACCGTGGCGTACTGGCGGGTGGTGCGGGCGATTCCCACGCTCGCGCGGCGCGCTTCCACCAGCGCCTTGGCGGCCTCGTAGTCGGCCCGGGCGTTGTCCAGGGCCGCCTTGCTGACGAACTTGCGCTCGTACAGGCGCTGGTAGCGCTCGTACTGGGCACGGGCGTTCTCGAACTGGGTCTGGGCCTGGGCCAGGATCGCCTGGGCCTCGGCCAGGGCCTGGCTGGCCTCGGAATCGTCGATGCGCAGGATGACGTCGCCCTGCTTCACGCGATCCCCCACATCGAAGCGGATGTCCATGACGCGCCCGGCAATCTGGGCCGAGACCGTGGACTGTTTCACCGCTTCCACCACCGCCTCGGCGGAATGAATCAGCGGAAGGTCGCGGTACTCGACCGTTGCGGTTGCCAGCGGGTCTGCCACCACCGATCCGGCGGCGAGCAGGGGGAGAATGAAAAGCATTGAGCGCATGGCGGACCCTGATATATTAGCACGTGCTAATATATGAACCAAAACCGGAGTTTCAAGGCTACGCCGGGGTACGCCCCCGGGCGTTGCGCTGGATCAAACGGTCAGGCGGTATAGCCGCAGAACACGTCCCGCATCATGCTGATGAGCTTCAGCGTGCGCGGGTCGGCGATGCGGTAGTAGACGCGATTGGCATCCTTGCGGGTGCGCAGGACGCCCTTGTCGCGCAAAATGGCGAGATGCTGGCTGATATTGCTCTGGGAGGTCCCGACCGCCTCGACGATTTCCTGGACGCTGACCTCGTTTCCCCCCAGAACGCAGAGAATCTTCAGCCGCAATGGATGGGACATGGCCTTCATCGCGCGGGAAGCCTGCTCGATGTGCTCGTCCTGGTCGATCAGATGGTTGGTAAAGTCCATTTCGGGCACCGTCGTGGCAAGCATGTTGCGATTCGCTGCAAGGCAGTCCATAAGGCTTTTATAAAATATACACCAATTTTTTTGCCCTCACCCGGGGTTTTGTCACCAAAATGAAGGGACTGGCGATGCACAAACTGGTGCTGCTGCGGCACGGCGAGAGCGTCTGGAACAGGGAAAACCGGTTCACGGGCTGGACCGACGTCGATCTCTCGGACAAGGGCCTCGAAGAAGCCCGGGCGGCCGGGCGCCTTCTGCGTGAAGAAGGCTACACGTTCGACGCAGCGTACACGTCGGTGCTCAAGCGGGCGATCCGGACACTGTGGATCACGCTGGACTGCATGGACCTGATGTGGATCCCGGTCCACAACTCCTGGCGCCTCAACGAGCGCCACTACGGCGCGTTGCAGGGCCTCAACAAGGCCGAAACCGCGGCCAAGTACGGCGATCAGCAGGTACTGGTGTGGCGCCGAAGCTATGACACCCCGCCGCCCGCCCTGGAGCGCGCCGACCCGCGTTTTCCCGGCAACGACCCGCGTTATCGCGACCTGGCGCCCGGCGAGTTGCCCCTGACCGAATCGCTCAAAGACACCGTGGCGCGGTTCCTGCCCTATTGGAACGACACCATCGCTCCCGCCGTGAGGGCAGGCCGGCGCGTGATCGTCGCCGCCCACGGCAACTCCATCCGCGCGCTGGTGAAGTATCTGGACGGGATCAGCGAGAAAGACATCGTCGGGCTCAACATCCCCACCGGCATCCCCCTGGTCTACGAGCTGGATTCCGGCCTGAAACCGATCCGCCACTATTATCTTGGCAACGCCGAGGCCGCTGCCGCCGCGGCCCAGGCGGTCGCCAACCAGGGCCGGGCGCGGTAGCGCGTGTCTCGCGCCTTCACAGCGGCGATGCTCGCCGCCGCGCTGGTGTTGTCCACGCCGGCGCTCGGGGCGAAGGCCGCGCCCAAGGAAGAGCTGGAAGAGCTCCGCGGGCGCCTGAAGGCGCTGCAGCGCGAGCTCGAGCAGGCGGAGGAATCGCGGGGCGAGGCCGCGGACGCGCTCAAGGCGTCGGAGCAGGCCATCAGCGAGTCGAACCGCAAGCTGCGTGGGCTCGAAGACCGGCGCCAGGAGATCGACCGCCGGCTCGACGACCTGCGGCGCGACCGGCGCGCGCTCGAAGAGCGGGTCGCCGGCCAGCGCGAGGCCGTCGGGCGCCTGTTGCACCAGCAGTACCTGGCCGGGCGCGGCGAGACCCTGCGCCTGCTGCTCAACGGCCAGGATCCCAACCGGATCAGCCGCGAACTGCATTACCTCACCTATATTTCCCGCGCCCGCGCCGAGCTGGTCAAGGCGGTGCAGACGGACCTGGGCCGGCTGGAGCAGAACCTCGCCGAAACCGAGCGCGAACGCGTGCGCCTGGACGAGGTGGCGAACGAAGCCTCGGAGGAACGCAAGCGCCTGGAAAAGGAAACGCAGGAGCGCAAGGAGGTGCTGGCGAAGCTCTCGCGCCAGATCCGGGAGCAGCGCCGCGAGGTGGACAAGCTCAAGCGCGACGAGACGCGGCTCACCAGGCTGGTGGACGAGCTGAACCGGATGCTGGCGAAAAAGCGTCCGCAGGCGTCCATCAAGAACCTGGCAACCCCCGACGCGTCGCTGGACGGCCGCGCGTTTCAGGACCTCAAGGGCCGGCTGCGCCTGCCGGTGGCGGGGGAACTCGCACACCGTTTCGGCAGCCCAAGGGAAGGCAATCTGACGTGGAAGGGCCTGTTCATCCGCTCCGGGCCGGGACAGGAGGTCAAGGCGGTGGCCACCGGCGTCGTGGTCTTCGCCGACTGGTTGCGGGGATTTGGAAACTTGCTGATACTTGACCATGGTCAGGGCTTCATGAGCCTCTACGGGTTCAATGAGGCGCTGCTCAGGCAGGTGGGCGAGCGGGTCAAGGGTGGCGATGCGGTCGCGCAAGTCGGCAGTACGGGCGGCAGTTCCGAGGCAGGCCTGTATTTCGAGATCCGTCACGAAGGAAAACCGCTGGACCCCATGCAGTGGGTAACGCTGCGTTAGAAAAGGCGGCGGCCGTTGCCGGGACTGTCACGCGAGGTGCGTGCGCCGGCAAGCCAGGGTCGTCCGCAGGAGCCATAGGCAATGCGTAACAGAATTCAACAATTCGGGCTGGTGCTGCTGGGGGCGCTGGGCGGCATCCTTCTCAGCCTGCACCTGTCGGCGGTGGCGCAGAAAGACGCGCTCGGTCCGCTGCCGGTGGAGGAGCTGCGCGCGTTCGCCGAGGTGTTCGGGCGGATCAAGAGCGACTACGTCGAGCCGGTGGAGGACAAGAAGCTCATCACCGAAGCCATCAACGGCATGCTGACCGGGCTGGACCCGCACTCGGCCTACCTGGACCAGGACGCCTACAAGGAGCTGCAGGTCGGCACCCAGGGCGAGTTCGGCGGCCTCGGCATCGAGGTCGGCATGGAAGACGGCTTCGTCAAGGTGATCTCGCCGATCGAGGACACGCCCGCGTTTCGCGCTGGTATCAAGTCGGGCGACCTGATCATCAAGCTGGACGAGATGTCGGTGAAAGGGATGACGCTGCAGGACGCGGTGAAGCGCATGCGCGGCAAGCCCGACACCCAGATCAAGCTCACGGTGCTGCGCAAGGGCGAGGCCAGGCCCTTCGAGGTGACGCTGACGCGGGCGGTGGTGAAGATCCAGAGCGTCAAGTCGAAGCTGATCGAGCCGAACTACGGCTACGTGCGCCTGACCCAGTTCCAGGAGCACACCGGCGAGAGCATGGTCAAGGCGATCCAGAACCTCTACAAGGAGAACAAGGGCAACCTCAAGGGCCTGGTGCTGGACCTGCGCAACGACCCCGGCGGACTGTTGAACGGCGCCGTGGCGGTGTCGGCGGCGTTCCTGCCCAAGGACGCGCTGGTGGTCTACACCGAGGGCCGCAACGAGGACGCCAAGATGCGGCTCACGGCGTCGGCGGAGAACTATCTGCGCGGCCCGCATCGCCGCGACTATCTCAAGGATCTGCCCGAGTCGATCAAGTCGGTGCCGATGGTGGTGCTGGTGAACGGCGGCACGGCCTCCGCGTCGGAAATCGTCGCCGGCGCCCTGCAGGACCACAAGCGCGCGGTGGTGATGGGCACCCAGACCTTCGGCAAGGGCTCGGTGCAGACCATCCTGCCGCTGGGCAACAACACCGCCATCAAGCTCACCACGGCGCGCTATTACACGCCGGGGGGGCGCTCGATCCAGGCCAAGGGCATCACGCCGGACATCATGGTGGATGACCCGAACAATCCGGAGTCGGAGAACCTGCGGCTGCGCGAGGCGGACCTCGGCAAGCATCTCTCCAACGGCGACGAGAAGGCCGGCGCGGCTCCGAAGACGCCCGCAGCGCCGGAGCCGGAGACCCAGAAACCGGAAGCGCAGAAGCCGGAAGACAGGCCCAAGAAAACGGCGGACGCGAAACCGACCGTGTTCGGCTCGCCCGAGGACTACCAGCTGGGTCAGGCCGTGAACCTGCTGAAAGGCCTGGCCATCGTCTCCAAGTAAGGTTGGCGGCGGCGCCGGATTTGGCGTTACCATGACAGCGTGACCCGAAAGACTCCGTTCGCGCAACGCGGAGCCGGGGGCCTCCTGTCATGCACGCCGACGACACCTTCAAGCGTCGCCCCATCGTGTTCCACCCGGTTCCCGCGGGCCAGGCCCGGCAGGCCGCTGCGCTGCTGGCCCGGGTTGACGGACTGGACGTGCGCTGCGAGCCGGACGCCGTCACCCTGACGGTCGCCTACCATCTCCCCGGGTTCACCCTCGAAGGCATCGAGCAGGCATTGGAAGCGCACGGCTTCCATCTCGACGGATCGCTGATGCAGCGCCTGCGCCGGGCCGTGGTCCATTACGCGGAAGAAGTCCAATGCGAGAACCTGCAGGTGCCGGAGCGCTGCGAGAAATGCCGCGAGATCTGGGTACGCGCCTTCCAGCATCACGCCCACGGCGACCACGACGACACGCCGGAAGAATGGCGCGCCTACCGCTAGCCGGTCGCGGCGCCGGCGCGCGGGCATCCGCCGTCCGGGTTCTGCCCACCCACATTCCACAATCCCCGGCCGCGACATGAACGACGAGCAGCTGCTGCGCTACAGCCGCCACATCCTGCTGCCCGAATTGGGCATCGAGGGGCAGGAGCGCATCCTCGCCGGCCACGCGCTGGTGGTGGGGGCCGGCGGCCTCGGCTCGCCGGTGGCGTTGTACCTCGCCTCCGCGGGCGTCGGCCGGCTGACGCTGTGCGACGGCGACACCGTCGACCTGACGAACCTGCAGCGCCAGATCGTGCATCGCGTCGATGCCGTCGGCATGCTCAAGGTGGAGTCCGCGCGGCGCACGCTGGCCACGATCAATGCGGAGGTCAGGGTCGAGGCGCTGGCGGAGCGGCTGGACGAAGCGGCCATCAGCGCGCTGGTCCGGGACGCCGACGTGGTGCTGGACTGCAGCGACAACTTTCCGACGCGGCACGCGGTGAACCGGGCCTGCGTCGCGCACCGCAAGCCGCTGGTCTCCGGCGCCGGGGTGCGCTTCGACGGGCAGGTGACGGTGTTCGACCCGCGCCGCGCCGACAGCCCCTGCTACCACTGCCTGTTCCAGGAGGACGGCGACCTGGAGGAAACGCGCTGCGCCGTCATGGGCGTGTTCGCGCCGCTGGTGGGCATCATCGGTACGGTGCAGGCGGCGGAGGCGCTGAAGCTGCTCGCCGGCATCGGCGAGCCGCTGGCGGGACGGTTGCTGATCCTGGACGCGCTGAGCATGGAGTGGCGCAGCATCCGGGTGCCCCGCGATCCCCGCTGCGCGGTGTGCGCGCAGCAGAGCGAAATCGCCGCCCTCCTGCGTTAGCCGGAACGGCGAACCGGCGGCGGCGTCGCGCTCAGCGCGGCATCAGCACCGCCCACTGGCCTTCCCAGTGTTCCAGCGGGTCGCGCTTGAACCCGCTCTTGGCGTACTGGTGCCAGCGGCCCACCACGTAGCTCATGATCAGGTTGGCCCGTGCGGCGCTGTCCTCCTCCGCGGCGGCCCCGCCGGCGGCAAAGCGCAGGCACTGGCGCAGCGTCGCCTCCAGCCGGTCATGCAGCTGGTTGATGCGCGCCTGCAGGCGGGCGTCCTCGTTCACCAGTGCGTCGCCGATCAGCACCCGCGTCATGCCGCGGTTCTGGCGCGCGAATCCCAGCAGCATGGTGGCGATCTTCTCCAGCTGGCGCACGCCGTCGGCGTCGTCCGCGGTGATGCGGTTGATCAATCCGAACAGCGTCTGCTCGATGAACTCGATGAGGCCCTCGAACATCTGGGCCTTGCTCGAGAAATGCCGGTAGAGCGCCGCCTCCGACACATCCAGCTTCGCCGCCAGCGACGCCGTGGTGATCTTCTCGGGCTTGGGCTCCTCCAGCATGTGCGCAAGGGTCTGCAGGATCTGCAGCTTGCGCTCCCCCGGTTTCGCAGGCATTGCTCTCCCCTTTCCAGTGCGGCCCTCCCGCCGCCTACGTCAACCGCTCGAGCTGCCGCCTCAGCTCCCGCAGCGACCCGATCCGCACGTCCACGTACGCCGGCACCCGCCCCGAGGGCGCGATCCAGACCGTGCGCATGCCCAGGCGCTTGGCCGTGAGCAGGTTCTCGGGCGAGTCCTCCACCATGATGCACTGGGCCGGGCGCAAACCATAGCGCTGCAACAGCCGCCTAAAGCCCGCGACGTCAGGCTTGGGGCGAAACCGCGTGTGCTCGATCGAGAACACGCCATCCAGCAGTCCGTCGATGCGCAGCAGCCGCACCACCGCCCGGGCGTAGTGCAGCGGCGAATTCGAGAACACGATCTTGCGCCCCGGCAGCCGGCGCAGCACGCCATGCAGATGGGGGATGCGCGTCAGCATCCGCTCCAGCTCCGGAAACTGGTGGGTGTGCCAGAGGAAGTGGTGAGGGTCCGTGCCGTGGTGGCGCATCAGGCCCAGCAGCGTCGCGCCGTAGCGCCGCCAGTAGGTGACCCGCAGCGCCGCGGCGTCTTCCGCGCCCAGGCCCAGATGGGTCTGCAGGTACTCGGTCATGCTGCGGCTGATGTGGGGAAAGATGCGGGGCGACGCATTGTGCAGCGTGTTGTCCAGATCGAGGATCCACGTCACCACGCTCCCGCCGCCCGCTCAGCGCGCCTTGATCAGCGTGCCCACGCCCTCGTCGGTCAGCACCTCCAGCAGCACCGCGTGCTCGACCCGGCCGTCGATGATGTGGCAGGAGCGCACGCCGCTGCGCACGGCGTCCAGCGCCGCCGAGATCTTGGGCAGCATGCCGCCGTGAATGGTGCCATCGGCGAACAGCGCGTCGATCTCCTTGGCGGTGAGGCCGGTCAGCAGGTTGCCCCGCCGGTCCAGCACGCCGGGCGTGTTGGTGAGCAGCATCAGCTTTTCCGCCTTGAGGATCTCGGCCAGCTTGGCGGCCACCAGGTCGGCGTTGATGTTGTAGGACTCGCCGTCCGCCCCGACGCCGATGGGGGCGATCACCGGGATGAAGTCCTGGGTGTCCAGCAGCGCGATCAGCTTGGGGTCGATGGCGACGATCTCGCCCACCTGGCCGATATCGAGCCACTCCTCGCCGCCGGCCTGGCCCCGCACCAGCATCTTCTTGGCGCGAATGAAGGCACCGTCCTTGCCGGAGAGCCCGATGGCGCGCCCGCCGTGCTTGTTGATCAGGTTGACGATGTCCTTGTTCACCAGCCCGCCGAGCACCATCTCCACCAGGTCCATGGTCTCGCGGTCGGTGACGCGCATGCCCTGGATGAACTCGCCCTGCTTGCCGACGCGCTTGAGCAGATCGTCGATCTGCGGGCCGCCGCCGTGCACCACCACCGGGTTCATGCCCACCACCTTGAGCAGCACCACGTCGCGGGCGAAGCCGTTCTTGAGCTTCTCGTCGATCATGGCGTTGCCGCCGTACTTGATGACGATGGTCTTGCCGTGGAAGCGCTGGATGTAGGGAAGCGCCTCGGCGAGGATCTTGGCTTTTTCCTGGGCGGTCGCCGGGGTCAGGCTCATGGTCGGAAGGGGCGCGCTCTGCAGCTGACGCCGCGTATTCTACACTGCGGCACCGCGGCGCCGGGCGGCGACAAAAAAGGCGGCCCGCAGGCCGCCTTCCTGGCGCGAACCGGACGCCCGGCGCGTTACTGCACGGTGAGCTTCTTGCCGGCCACCGCCGCCTTCTTCGGCAGTTCCAGCTCCAGCACGCCGTCCGCGAACTTCGCCGAAGCTGTCGCGTCGTCGATTTCCGAGCCGAGGCTGAACGCGCGGTACAGCTTGCCGTAGTAGCGCTCGCTGCGCAGGACTTTCTCGCCCTGCTTCTCTTCCTTCTCGCGCTTGGTCTCGGCCGAGATCGCCACCTGGTTGCCTTCGATGGTCACCTGGATGTCGTCCTTCTTCACGCCCGGCAGCTCGGCGTGCACCGTGTAGGCCTTCTCGTTTTCCTTTACGTCCATCTTGAACTGCGGCACCGATCGGCCTTCCAATTGCATGGGCCGCACGAAGAACCCCTGCAGCAGGTCGTCCAGATCACCGAACGGGTCGTAACGGGTGATGTTTGCCATGTTCATCTCCTCTTGCTGTCGCCTGCAGGGACCCGCGCCCCCGCCATGCTGCTTAGTTGGGAGCCCCGGCCCAGGATTTCAAGCACCGGCTGCGGCGCGATGCGCTGTTCGCCCGTCAGCGTGTCCGCCAACGACGGTATAATTTGACTTTTTGCCCCATGAAACGCCTTTTATTTCTGTTTTTTCTCGGTTTTTCCCTGACCGCCTGGACCCAGGGCCCGGCTCCGGTCCCGTCGCCCCCGGCCGTGGAGGCCAAGGCCTGGCTGCTGATGGACTTCCACACCGGCCACGTCATCGCCGAAAAGGGCATGCACGAGCGCATGGAGCCGGCGTCCCTGACCAAGCTCATGACCGCCTACCTCGCGTTCGCCGCGCTCAAGAAAGGCCAGATCAGGCCCGACCAGGAAGTGCCGGTGTCCGAGAAGGCCTGGAAGGCGATCGGATCGCGCATGTTCATCGAGCCGCGCAAGCCGGTGACGATAAGCGAGCTCCTCAAGGGCATGATCATCCAGTCCGGCAACGACGCGTCGATCGCGCTGGCCGAAGCCGTCGCGGGGTCGGAAGACGTGTTCGCGCAGCTGATGAACCGCGAAGCCGCGCGCCTGGGCATGAAGAATACCAACTACACCAATTCCACCGGCCTGCCCGACCCGGAGCTGTACACCACGCCCTACGACCTCGCGCTGCTCTCGGCGGCGCTGATCCGGGACTTCCCCGATTACTACCCGATGTATTCGGAGAAGGAATACACCTACAACAAGATCAAGCAGGCCAATCGCAACCGGCTGCTGTGGACCGACCCCAACGTCGACGGCGTCAAGACCGGCCATACCGAGGCGGCGGGCTATTGCCTGATCGCCTCGGCCAAGCGCGACGGCCGGCGCCTGATCTCGGTGGTGATGGGCACCGACTCCGAGCGCGCCCGCGCCATCGAGAGCCAGAAGCTGCTCAACTACGGCCTGCAGTTCTTCGACACGGTGAAGGTCTACGCCAAGGGCCAGAGCGTCGCCACGATGACGGTGTGGAAGGGCAGGGCCGACGAGGTCAAGGCCGGCTTCGACCGCGACATCTGGCTGACGCTGCCGCGCGGGCAGCGCGAGAACCTCAAGGCGACACTGGAGCGCAAGGAGCCGCTGCTGGCGCCCGTGGCCGCGGGCCAGGACGTGGGCGCGCTCAAGCTCACGCTCGACGGCAAACCGGTCGCAGAGTACCCTGTGGTCGCGCTCGACAGCGTGCCGGTGGCCAACGTCTTCGGCCGCGCCTGGGACAGCATCAAGCTGATCTTCAACTGAAGTCGCGAGAGGCCGCGATGATCTACCTGAACGGCGAGTTCATGCCCATCGAGGACGCCCGCATCCCGGTGCTCGATCGCGGCTTCATCTTCGGCGACGGCGTCTACGAGCTGGTGCCGGTTTACCGGCGCCGCCCGTTCCGGCTGCTGCAGCACCTGGAGCGCCTGGAGAACAGCCTGCGCGAGATCCGCCTGGACAATCCCCACACCCGAGACCAGTGGGCCCGGCTGGTGGCCGAGGTCGTGGCGCGCAATCCGTGGGACGACCAGACGGTGTATTTCCAGATCACGCGCGGCGTCGCCAAGCGCGACCACGCCTTTCCGGCCGGCATCGCGCCGACGGTGTTCATCATGGCAAACCCGCTGTCGACACCGTCGCGCGAGGCGCTGGAGACGGGCGTGCCGGCGGTCACCGCCAGCGATAACCGCTGGACCCGCTGCAACATCAAGTCCACGTCGCTGCTGGCCAACGTGCTGCTCAAGCAGCTGGCAGCCGACGCCGGCGCCTCGGAAACCATCCTGCTGCGGGACGGATTCCTCACGGAAGGCTCGGCCAGCAACGTCTTCGTGGCCCGCGCCGGCATGCTGCTGGCGCCGCCCAAGTCCCACCTGATCCTGCCGGGCATCACCTACGACCTGGTGCTGGAGCTGGCAGCCGCCCACGGTATTCCCCACGAGGTGCGCCAGGTTTCGGAGTTCGAGCTGCGCAGCGCCGACGAGATCCTGGTCACCTCGTCGAACCGCGAGGTGCAGCCGGTGAACGTGCTGGACGGCAAGCCGGTGGGCAGCGGCAGGCCGGGGCCGGTATTCCGGCGCCTGCACGCCCTCTACCAGGAATACAAGGCACGGCCGGTCACGGAGGACGCGCCGGTCGCGGCCGTGGCGGGGTAGTCCGCGGTGGAGGAACAGGCCTCCCTGATCGAGTACCCGACCGACTTCCCCATCAAGGTGATGGGCCGGATGCGGCCCGGTTTCGCCCAGAGCGTCCTCGCCGTGGTCCTGCGCCACGCTCCCGATTTCGACGGCTCCACCATGGAACTGCGCGCCAGCAGCAAGGGCAAGTACCTGAGCGTCACCTGCGTGGTGCGCGCCACCTCGCGCGAGCAGCTGGACGACCTCTACCGTGACCTCTGCGACCATCCGCAGGTGGTGATGGTGCTGTGATGGGGGCCATTCCCGAGGCGGCCGCCGGTGCGGCGGTGTCCCGATCCGCGGCGACCGGTGCCCGGGTGCGGCGGCTGGGGCGCGCGGACTATGAACCCGTCTGGCATGCCATGCGCGACTTCACGCTCGCGCGCGGCACCGATACCGGCGACGAGCTGTGGGTGGTGGAGCATCCGCCGGTCTACACCGTGGGGCTGGCGGGAAGGCCCGAGCACTTCCCGACCCGCACCGACATCCCGCTGGTGAAAGTGGATCGCGGCGGCCAGATCACCTACCACGGCCCGGGCCAGATCGTGGTCTACCTGCTGCTGGACCTGCGGCGCCTGCGGCTGTCGGTGCGCCCGCTGGTGGGCATCATGGAGCAGAGCGTGATCGATCTGCTGGCGGCGCGCGGCGTCGCCGCCGCGGCCCGCGAGGACGCCCCCGGGGTCTACGCCGGCGGCGCCAAGATCGCCGCGCTGGGCCTGCGGATAAGGAACGGCTGCTGCTATCACGGCCTCGCCTTCAACGCCGACATGGACCTCACGCCGTTCCGCGCCATCGACCCGTGCGGTTACCGGGGCCTGGCGGTGACCCAGGCGCGCGATCTCGGCATCGGCGACCCCCTGGGGACCTTGGCCGCCGAACTGGTTCATAATCTTCAGGCCCGCGTTTACGGAAACCCCTGAATGGATACCTCCGGCCGCCAGAAAGGCGGCGACAAGACCGCCCGCAACCCGGTGAAGATCGTGCCGGCGACGCCGCTCAAGAAGCCCGGCTGGATCCGGGTGAAAGTGCCCGCCAGCGGCCGCTTCGTGGAAGTGAAGCGCCTGCTGCGCGAGCAGAAGCTGCATACGGTGTGCGAGGAGGCGTCCTGCCCCAACATCGGTGAATGCTTCGGCAAGGGCACCGCCACGTTCATGATCCTGGGGGACCTGTGCACGCGGCGCTGCCCGTTCTGCGACGTCGCCCACGGCCGCCCCAAGCCGCCCGACGCGGACGAGCCGCGGCACCTCGCCGAGTCGGTGGCCGCGCTGCGCTTGAGCTACGTCGTGATCACCAGCGTCGACCGCGACGACCTGCGCGACGGCGGTGCGAGCCACTTCGCCGAGTGCATCCGGGCCGTGCGCGAGCACTCGCCGGCCACCCGGGTCGAAGTGCTGGTGCCCGACTTCCGCGGCCGGCTGGAGCCGGCGCTGGACGCGCTCGCGGCATGCCCGCCCGACGTGATGAACCACAACCTGGAGACGGTGCCGCGCCTGTACAAGCTGGCGCGTCCCGGTGCCGACTACGCCCACTCGCTCAGACTGCTGCGGGACTTCAAGGCCCGCTTCCCGGCGATTCCCACCAAGTCGGGACTCATGGTGGGGCTGGGGGAGACCGACGACGAAATCCTCGAGGTGATGCGCGATCTGCGCGCCCACGAGGTGGAAATGCTCACGCTCGGCCAGTACCTGCAGCCCACCCCCGGGCATCTGCCGGTGACGCGCTTCGTGCCGCCGGAGCAATTCCGGGCGTTCGAGCGCGCCGCCGCCGAGCTGGGTTTTTCCCACGCCGCCTGCGGGCCGCTGGTGCGCTCCAGCTATCACGCCGACCAGCAGGCCCGCGAGGCCGGCGTCGCCTGAGGCCGCGACGGCGGGCGCGGGCGACGGATGTGTCCTTAGCCGTTCCGCTCCCCGGCGCGGTCGAGCGGCACGAAAAACTCCAGCGGTCGGCGGGCGAAACGTCCCAGCAGCCGCTTGAAGAGGCGGGCATCGCGCAATCGCGCGCCGCGGGAGCGCAGCGCGACGTTGATCGCGAGCGTGAAGCTCACCAGCAGGTTGGTGACGCCGATCAGGTACAGCCCCAGCAGCGACAGCGCCGCCGCCGCCCCCGACAAGCTCAGCTCCAGCCCCACCAGGGCGAAGCCGAAGTTGGCGGTGGAGAAGGCGATGTGGCGGATGTCCAGGGGCAGCCCCACCAGGAAACCGACGAACGGCGTCATCCCCAGCAGGACGCCGAAGACGAAGTTGCCGGCCAGCGCCCCCAGGTGCTCGTAGATGTAGTCGGCGAAGCGGCCGCAGCGCTCCTCGCCGAGCGCGCGCCGCAGCCAGCGCAGGCGCCGCAGCCGCTCCGGAATGTCGCGGTACGCCGCCAGGTTGTCGAAGTAGCCCGCGATCAGGCCGGCAACGAACAGCCAGACGCCGGCGATCGCCGCGTGCAGGATGGCGAGGCTGGCCAGCGGGTCCAGCTCGTGGAGCAGGAGGCGCGCCTTCTCCGGGGACGCCAGGTGCACGCCGTTGAGCCGGAAGTAACCCCAGGCGACGAGGCAGGCCACCGGGAATGCCATCGCCATGTTGCCGACGATGGCGATGAACTGGCTGCGCATGACGTCCACCGACAGATTCTCGAGCCGCTCCAGCCCGCGCCCGCCGCGCTGGCGCTCGATGGTCGCGGCAATGGTCTGGGCCGTCATCGCCGGCTGCTTGGTGGCGATGGTGAAATGCAGCAGGTGCACCAGCACGAAGCCGAGGCCGTAGTTGAGGCTCACCGCCGCGGCCTCGACAAGCGGCGGCAGGTGCAGCTTCAGCAGCAGGATCTTGACCAGGGCCAGGAAAGCAATGATCAGCCCCGCCCCCAACGCCGAGCGCAGCATGCGCAAATAGCCGCCCAGGTCGGTGGTGACGTAATGCTCGCCGGTACGCCCGCCGTGCTCGGTGATCTGCAGCGCCAGCAGTTCCAGATTGCGGGCGACGAAGTCCCGCAGGCTGTTGCGCGTGTTGGCCGCCTCGATCACGGTTTGCATCAGCGCCACCGCCTGCCGCCGGGCGTCTTCCTGCGCCGGCTCCAGGAGCAGCAGCAGCGTCTTCACCCGGTCGATCATCTGCGTCACCCGCAGCAGCAGGTAGGTGAGGCTCACGCTGGCGCCCTCGCGGCGGGCCCGGCGGCGGATGCGCTCGACGATCTCCTCGCACTGGTCCAGCAGCACCAGGATATGGCGGTCGTCATCGGGCCCCGCGCCGTCCCCCGGCGCGCCGCGGCGGGCGGCGATCCAGCGCACGATCTCCTGGTTCTGGGCCAGGAACGGCGACTCGAACTCCTCGATGTCGGGCTCGTTGCGCACCAGCTCCTGCTCGAGGCCGATGCCGGCGATGCGGTACGAGAGGATCTGCAACGCCTCCAGAATCTCGTGCCGGACCCGCGCCAGCGCGTCCCGGTCGTACTCGCCGCCGCCGACGATGGCGCCATGGAAGGCAAGCCAGGTGTCGTCGGGCACCCGCCGCACCCAGCGGTAGTCGTCGCGCTTCCAGAACGCCATGCCCACCACGTCGCGCAGGTACTTTTCGTTGGGGGCCTCGGGCAGCAGGGCGCTGCCAATGCGCCGGCGCACGCCAGCGAAAAAACTCTCGCTGGCGTAGATGCCGCTGTCCGAGTACATGTGGACCTGGCGCTTGGAAGCGAGCAGCCCCAGCAGATAGCCGCGCAGCGCCTCGCGCCATTCGGCGCGCTCTTCCAGCAACAGGGTCAGCTCCTGGATGCGCGCCACCGCCCGGGCCGATTTCTCCGGCCGCTCCGGCCGAATGAACGCCACCAGCTCCACCAGGGGCCCGGGATCGGGCGATGCGCCCGCGTCGCGCATGCGCTCGAACAGGGACCGCAGGGAATCGGGGGAGTCGGCCATGGGCGCGGGACGTTGGGGGAAGGCTGGCAGTTTGCATCCGCCCCCGCCGGCGTTCAACCCCCGCGCGCCCTGCGGTTGTGGCCGGCGCGCGGCGGGAGCTAAGATGGCGCGGACATCGTTAGCCTCGACCAGGAGCGCCGCCGTGACCCGGATCGCCATCGTTCTCGCCATGCTGCTGCCGGCCCCCGCGCTCGCGGTTTCCCTCGCCGACCTGTCCAACCAGGACGCGGTCGGCGGCCTCAAGCAGGCGCTCACCCAGGGCGCCGAGTACGCGGTGAAGAACCTGGGGGCGAAGGACGGCTTCCTCGGCAACCCGAAAGTCGCCATCCCGCTGCCCGGCTACCTGCAGAAGGGCGAAGGCATGCTGCGCATGATGGGCATGGGCGCCCGGATGGACGAGCTCAAGGTCACCATGAACCGCGCGGCCGAGGCCGCGGTGGTGGAGGCGAAGCCGATCCTCACCAGCGCGGTGAAGCAGATGTCGGTGCAGGACGCGAAGGGCATCCTCACCGGCGGCGACACCGCCGCCACCGAATACTTTCGCCGCACCACCGCCGACCAGATCGCGGCGAAGTTCGCGCCGATCGTGAAGAAGTACACCGATAGCCTCGGCGTCTCGGCGCAATACAACCAGCTCGCCGCGCCGGCCGCCCAGTTCGGCCTCGTCGACCCCCAGCAGTCCAGCATCGACGGCTACGTCACCCAGAAGGCGCTGGACGGACTGTTCCTGATGGTGGCCGAGCAGGAACGCGCGATCCGCAAGGACCCTGTCGGCCAGTCCAGCAAGCTGCTGCAAAAGGTTTTCGGCGCCGTGAAGTAACCCGCCGGGCTGCCGTGGCCACCGCGATCCGGTACGAAGAGCACTCCATGAACCCCCGAGTCGAGCTTCGGCCTGCTCGTGGTGGTGAAGGGTTCCTGAGGAGGGGGTGGCCGCTCAATCGGCCGGGGCGCCGATGCCGCGCAGGAACTCCTGGCGCAACGATTCCTCGTCGCTGAAGCAACCCGTGAACGCCTGGGTGCGCACGCGCTCGTCGCCGCGGCGGTCTTCTCCCAGCAGCAGGCACAGCTGCTCCGCGTCAATGACGCACGCGGCGCCGCGCGCGCGGCCGTAGCTCATCAGGGCCCGCGCGATGTCGCGGGTCATCCATTCCTGGTAGGTGAAGCGGTGGCCGATTGCGTCCACCATCTTGGCGATGCGCGAAAAGCCGTGCAGCCGCCCGCCGGGCAGGTAGGCGACGTGGGCGACGCCGCGAAACGGCACCAGGTGGTGGGGGCATACGCCGTGCACGGCGATCCCGCGCACGATCACCATGTCGCGGCCGTCGTCGTCGAAGCCTTCGCCCAGCGCCGCCGCCGGGTCGACGCCATAGCCGCCCAGCAGGCGCCGCTCCCAAAGCGCGGCGACCCGCTCCGGCGTGCGCCCCATGTGGGCGCCCTCCGGCGGCAAGCCGCAGGCTTCCAGCAGCGCGGTCACCGCGCGCTCGAACGCGGGGCGGTCGAATCCGCGCCGCTGGGCGATGCCGAAGTCGCCGGCGCCGGGACGGGGAATCGCAGGATGGGCCGGATCGTTCATGGAATCACCTCGCTGCCGGCGCTCCGCCGACGATGAGAGGATCCATTACACCACGGGATTGTCGTTGCAGCCACTCAGCCACGCGATCGGTTGGCGAGCGCGGCGGAGGGGTGGGAATCGCCATTCCGGCGCATGCCGGAATCCGCTGCTCGCGAAAACCCTGGATTCCGGGTGCCGCTTCGCGGTCCCGGAACGACGGCCCGGCGAGGCGGCAGCCGCCGCCGCAAGCCAAGTCCGGGTCTCAATGCGCCTCGTCCCAGTTGCCGCCGACGCCGACGTCGACGATGAGCGGCACGCGCAGGTCCGCGACGCCTTCCATGAGCCTGGCCAGCTCACGCTTCACCCGCTCCAGTTCGGCGTCGGGCACTTCCAGCACCAGCTCGTCGTGCACCTGCAGGATCAGGCGCGCTGCCAGCCGCTCGGATTCGATCCAGCCCTGCACCGCGATCATCGCCAGCTTCACCAGGTCGGCGGCGGTGCCCTGCATCGGCGCGTTGATCGCCTGCCGCTCGGCCGCCTGGCGCCGCGGGCCGCTGCCGCCGCGGATCTCCGGCAGCCAGACGCGGCGGCCGAACACGGTTTCTACGTAACCCTTCTCCCGCGCCTCCTCGCGCACCTGCTGCATGTACCGGGCGACGCCGGTGAAGCGGTCGAAATAGCGGTCGATGAAGGTCTGCGCCGCCGAGCGCTCGATGCCCAGCTGGCTCGCCAGCCCGAACGCCGACATGCCGTAGATGAGGCCAAAGTTGATCACCTTGGCGTAGCGGCGCTGCTCGGGCGTGACCTGGTCGAGCGCCACGCCGAACACCTCGGCGGCGGTGGCGCGGTGGATGTCCTCGCCGGCCTCGAATGCCCTCAGCAGCCCGGGGTCGCCGGATACGTGCGCCATGATGCGCAGTTCCACCTGCGAGTAGTCCGCGGAAACAATGTGGTGGGCGGGCGGCGCGATGAACGCCTCCCGGATGCGCCGTCCCTCCGGCGTGCGGATCGGAATGTTCTGCAGGTTGGGGTCGTTGCTCGAAAGGCGTCCGGTCACCGCCACCGCCTGGCCGTAGTTGGTGTGCACCCGCCCGGTGGCAGGGTTCACCATGCGCGGCAGCTTGTCGGTGTAGGTGGACTTGAGCTTGGCCAGGCTGCGGTACTCGAGGATCAGCTTGGGCAGCGGGTAATCCAGCGCCAGCTGCTGCAGCACGTCCTCGTCCACCGACGGCGCGCCGGAGGGCGTCTTCTTGATCGGCTTGATGCCCTGCTGGCCGAACAGGATCTCCTGGATCTGCTTCGGCGAGTTGAGGTTGAACGGCTGCCCGGCGGCGCGATGCGCGTCCTGCTCCAGCGCCGCCATCTTCTTGCCCAGCTCGGCGCTCTGCGCCTCCAGCAGCTTCGCATCCACCAGCACGCCGTGCCGTTCCATGGCGAACAGCACACGCATCGTCGGCAGCTCGAGATCGCGGTAGACGAAGCCCAGCTTCGCGTCGGCCTCGATCTGCGGGTAGAGCGCGGCGTGCAGCTGCAGCGTGATGTCGGCATCCTCGGCGGCGTACTCGGTGGCGCGCTCCAGGTCCACCTGGTCGAAGCCGATCTGGCCGGCGCCCTTGCCGCACACCTGCGCGTAAGTGATGGTCTTCACGCCCAGATGCCGCTCCGCGAGGCTGTCCATGTCGTGGGCGCGGTGACTCTCCAGCACGTAGGACTCCAGCAGCGTGTCGTGAACCACGCCGGCGAGCTTCGCCCCATGATTGGCGAAGACATGGGTGTCGTACTTGGCGTGCTGCGCCAGCTTCGGCTTCGACGCATCCTCCAGCCAGGGCCTGAGCTTCGCCAGCGTGGCGTCGAAATCGAGCTGGTCGGGAACGCCCGGATAGCGGTGGGCGAGCGGAATGTAAGCCGCCTTTCCGGGCTCCACCGCGAGCGAGATGCCCACCAGCTTCGCTTGCAGCGGATCGAGGCTGGTGGTCTCGGTGTCGACGCAGGTGAGCACGGCGGCATCGACGCGCGCCAGCCAGGCGTTCAGCTGCCCTTCGGAGAGAACGGTTTCGTAGCTGCGCCGGGCCGGCGCCGACCGCGCAACCGGCTCGGCGACGGCCGCCTCCTCGCCGCCCGCCTCCAGCTCCCGCAGCCAGGTCTTGAAATCGAAGCGCCGGAACAGCTCCCGCAGCGCGGCGGCGTCCGGCTCCCGCGGTGCCAGCTCCTCCACGTGCGCCGGCAGCGCCAGGTCGCGCTTCACGGTCAGGATCTCGCGCGCCTGCGGCAGCCAGCCGGCGACGCTGCGCAGGTTCTCGCCCACCTTGCCGCCCACCTCGCCGGCGTTCGCCAGCACGCCCTCGAGCGAGCCGTACTGCTCGAGCCACTTCACCGCGGTCTTCGGCCCCACCTTGTCGACGCCCGGCACGTTGTCCACCGCGTCGCCGATGAGGGTCAGGTAGTCCAGGATCTTCGCCGGCGGCACGCCGAATTTGTGCTCGACGCCGGCCTCGTCGAGCCGCTCGTTGGACATGGTATTGACCAGCTCGACGTGCGGGGTGACCAGCTGCGTCAGGTCCTTGTCGCCGGTGGAGATGACGCAGCGCATGCCCTTCGCCTCCGCTTCCCGCGTCAGCGTGCCGATGACGTCGTCGGCCTCCACACCCTCGACCTCCATCAGCGGCCAGCCCATGGCCGCGATCGCTTCCTTCAGGGGATCGATCTGCTGCGCCAGCGCGTCCGGCATCGGCGGGCGGTGGGCCTTGTACTCGGGATAGAGGTCGTCGCGGAAGGTCTTGCCCTTGGCGTCGAAGACGCACGCCAGGTAATCGGCGCTATACTCCTTGCGCAGCCGGCGCAGCATGTTCAGCACGCCGTAGATGGCGCCGGTGGGCTCGTTCGCCTTGTTGCGCAGATCCGGCAGCGCGTGAAATGCGCGATAAAGATAGGACGAGCCGTCCACCAGCAGCAGAGTTTTCACGGGAAGCAGAACCCTTCGAGGAAGCCGCTATGAGCTTGAGCCACAAGCTTCCGCGCCTGGTCGGCGCGGAAGACACCAAGAAGGCGTGGTCGGCCCGCGAGTCGTGGCGGGTGTTCGGCATTATGTCAGAATTCGTCGAGGCGACGGAACGCCTGTCCGCCATCACGCCCGCGGTTTCCGTGTTCGGCAGCGCGCGCGTCGCGCCGGATCACCCCTATTACGCGCTCACCGAGAAGATCGCCCGGCTGCTCTCCGACGCCGGCTTCAGCGTCATCTCCGGCGGCGGCCCGGGCGTGATGGAGGCAGCCAACAAGGGCGCGTATTTCGGCAAGTCGCCCAGCGTCGGGCTCAACATCCAGCTGCCCCACGAACAGCACGGCAACCCGTTCCAGGACGTGTCCCAGACGTTCCGCCATTTCTTCGCGCGCAAGTACATGTTCGTGAAGGCGGCCACCGCCTGGGTGGTGATGCCCGGCGGGTTCGGCACGCTGGACGAGCTGATGGAGGCGCTGACGCTGGTGCAGACCGGCAAGTCGCGGCGCATTCCCATCATCCTGGTGCATGGTCCCTACTGGCGCGGGCTGCTGGACTGGTTCCGCACCACCCTGGTGAGCGAGGGCATGATCGACCCTGGCGACATGGGCCTGATGCAGGTCATCGACGAGCCGGAAAAGGTGGTGGAGGCGATTTTCCGCTATTACGAGACCCGCGGCTTCGAGCCCTCGGCCGCCGAGCGCGAAATGCAGCTCAGTCTTTGATTGCCGCGGCGGGTCGCTCTTTGCCCACTGCTGCGGCGCAACGCGGAAGGCTATAATTCAAGCTGGTCATCACGCCCGCGTTCGCGGACATCGGAAGGATTCCATGAACCTGAATTGGCTGGGCCGGGCTTTCGCGCTCGCGGCGGCCTTGGCGCTCTCGCTCCCCGCCGCCGCGCAGCAGCCGCCGGTCCTGGAGTCGCTGGAGGCGCCTCCCCCGCCGCCGCCGGGCCTGGAGCCGAACCCGGCGCTGGAGCCCGAGGTCACCATCTATCAGCGCGGCGAGGAACAGGTGGAGGAATACCGCATCCAGGGCAAGCTCTACATGATCCGGGTCACGCCCCGCAATGCGCCGCCGTATTACCTGATCGACTTCCAGGGCAACGGCCAGTTTCTGCGCCGCGACTCCCCGGACCCGGGTTTCAGCCCGCCCATGTGGGTCATCCACCGGTTCTGACCGCGGCGCGGTGTTGGCTCGCTCATGTCCGTCTTCACTCCGGTCGAACCGGAGGTCCTCTCCGGCTGGCTGAAGCGCTATGCGGTCGGCTCGCTGGTGGCCCTGGAGGGCATCGCCGAAGGCATCGAGAACACCAACTACTTCGTCACCACCACCCAGGGGCGATTCGTCCTCACGCTGTTCGAGAAGCTGACCGCCGAGGAGTTGCCGTTCTATCTCGGCCTGATGGCGCACCTGGCGGACCACGGGGTCCCCAGCGCGCGTCCGATCGCCGCGCTCGACGACCGCACGCTGGGCGAGCTCAACGGCAAACCGGCGGCGCTGGTGGGCTACCTGCCGGGCCGCCCGGTGGAGCGGCCGACCGCCGATCATTGCGCGGCCGTCGGCAACGTCCTGGCGGAAATCCACCTCGCCGGCCGGACCTACGCCGGGCGGCTCGACAACCCGCGCGGCCCCCGCTGGTGGCGCGAGAGCGCGCCGCGGGTATCCCCGTTCCTGTCGCCCGAGGACGCCGCGCTTCTCAAGGAAGAACTGCGGGTGCAGTCCCTCTATCGCTTCCAGGATCTGCCCCGCGGCGCGATCCACGGCGACCTGTTCCTGGACAACGTGTTTTTCCAGGAGGGCCGCGTCTCCGGCGTCATCGACTTCTATTTCGCGTGCACCGACGTGCTGCTCTACGACGTCGCCATCGCCGTCAACGACTGGTGCCTCGCCGACGGTCCGGAGCTGGACGAGGCGCGGGCTCAGGCGCTGCTCGCGGCCTATCACGCGGTGCGCCCCTTGAGCGCGATCGAGCGCGGCGCCTGGCCCGTCCTGCTGCGCGCCGCGGCGTTGCGGTTCTGGATCTCGCGCCTGCTCGACCTGCATTTTCCGCGCCCCGGCCTGCTGACCCACGCCAAGGACCCGGACCACTGCAAACGCATATTGCAGGCGCATGTCACCGCCATGCCGCAGCGATCGCGGCTATGGGTGTAATCTAAAATGTGCTGTTGGCGCGCCCGCCGGCGCGCCGGCTTTGGGGGGAAACGACACGATGTTGCAGGTGAGGCAGCTGCCGCCCGCCGCCGGCTGGGACTGGATCGTGCGCGGCTTCGCGCTGTTCCGGAAAAGCCCGCTCAACTGGATTCTGGTTTGCACCGCGCTGATGTCGATCGGCATCGTGCTGTCACTCGTGCCGTACCTTGGCGCGCTGGTGTTCTACCTGCTCTCGCCGGTGTTCCTGGCCGGCGTGATGCTGGGCGCCCAGGCGCTGGACCAGGGCCAATCGCTGCAGCCCACCTACCTGATCGAGGGCTTCCGCCGCAACGCCAGCGCGCTGATCACGGTGGGCGGGGTCTACCTGGTGGGCCAGGTGGTGATCGACGGCGTGGTGCAGGTCATGGCCGGCCCGACACTGGCCGAGTTCGTGCAGACGGTGCAGGAGAGCCAGGGGAATGCGGTGCCGGAGATGCCGCGGCAGCTGGTGATCGCGCTGCTCACCGCCGCCGTGCTGTCGGTGCCGCTGGTGATGGCGGTGTGGTTCGCGCCGCTGCTGGTGGTGATGGGCGGCCTGCTGCCGTTCGCCTCGCTCAGGACCAGCTTCAACGCCTGCATGGCCAACATCCTACCGCTGACGATCTACGCTTTCATCCTGATGGGGCTGGGCTTCGTCGCCCTGATCCCCGCGGCGCTGGGGCTGATCCTGCTGGTGCCGGTGGTATTCGCGTCGATCTACGTCAGTTACCGGGACATCTTTGCCGGCGAGCCCGAGCCGGTCGCCAGCGAGGGATGAACAACGGGTTATGAGGAATGAGGGAAACCCATTACCCGTCGCCCATCACCCGTTTCCCATCGGCCGCTACGCCGGCACCAGCTTGGCGTAGGCCAGCGCCAGCCACTTCATCCCGACGTCGCTGAAGCGCACCTGCACCCGCGCGTCGGGGCCGCGGCCCTCGCAGTTGACGATCACGCCGCGGCCGAACTTGGGATGCAGCACGCTCTGGCCGACGTGCCAGGCTTCGCCGCCCGCGGGCAGGGCGAACGTCGGCTCGGCGCCGCGCCGCCAGGACACCGGCGGCGCCGATGGCTGCTCCCGCGCCACCGACGGCGGGGCCGCCGCCGCGGCCCCGCCCACGTTCTTCAGCAGGCTCACCGGGATTTCCTGCAGGAAGCGCGACGCCACGTTGTAGCGCGTCTGCCCGTGCAGCATCCGGCTCTGCGCCAGGCTCAGGTACAGCCGCCGCCGGGCGCGGGTGAGCGCCACGTACATCAGGCGCCGCTCCTCCTCCAGCCCGCCGGGGTCGAGGAAACTGTTCTCGTGCGGGAACAGGCCTTCTTCCAGCCCGGTGACGAACACGCTGTGGAACTCCAGGCCCTTCGCCGAGTGCACCGTCATCATCTGCAGCGCATCGGCGCCCTCGCCCGCCTGGTGCTCGCCGGCCTCCAGCGAGGCGTGGGCCAGGAACGAGGCCAGGTCGTTCTCGTCCGCCTCTTCGGCGAACGCGCTGGCGGCGTTCACCAGCTCCCCCAGGTTCTCCAGCCGGTCCTGGCCCTCCCGCTCGGTGCGGTAATGACCGGCCAGGCCGCTGGCCTCCACCACGTGCTCCACCGTTTCGGCCAGGCTGAGGCCCTCGGTCGCCTGGCGCATGGATTCGATCAGCGCCACGAAGCCCTCGACGCCGCGCCCCGGCGGCGCGGGCTTCGCCTGGGCGCGGCGTGCCGCCGCCGCCCACAGGCTGGCGCCGGCCGCGTTGGCCTCTTCCTGCAGCTGCTCCAGCGTGCGGCTGCCGATGCCGCGGGTCGGGAAGTTGATGATCCGCAGCAGCGCGCCGTCGTCGTCGGTATTGGCCAGCAGACGCAGATAGGCGAGCGCATGCTTCACCTCCTGGCGCTCGAAGAAACGCAGGCCGCCGTAGACCCGGTAGGGCACGCCGGCGCGGAACAGCGTGTGCTCGATCACCCGCGACTGGGCGTTGGAGCGGTAGACGATCGCCATCTCCGAGAGCCGCACGCCCTCGCGGTGCAGCGCCTGCACCTCCTCCACCGCGAACGCCGCCTCATCGATGTCGGTGAGCGCCAGGTGCAGCCGCAGCGGCTCGCCCTCGCCGTCGGCGGTCCACAGGTTCTTGCCCAGGCGGTTGCTGTTGTGCCTGATCACCGCGTTGGCCGCGGTGAGGATGTTGCCGTGGGAGCGGTAGTTCTGCTCCAGCTTGATCAGCCGATGCCCGGGATAGTCGCGCTCGAAATCGCGCATGTTCTCGGTGGTGGCGCCGCGGAAGGCGTAGATCGACTGATCGTCGTCGCCCACCGCGAACAGCGGGTTGTCGCGCCCCGCCAGCAGCTTGAGCCACAGGTACTGCAGGCGGTTGGTGTCCTGGAACTCGTCCACCAGGATGTGGGCGAAGCGCCCGCGATAGTGTTCGGCCAGCAGCTGGTTCCTCGTCAGCAACTCGAACGCCCGCAGCAGCAGCTCGGAGAAATCCACCACACCTTCCCGGCTGCACTGCTCGTCGTAGGCGGCGTAGATCTCGCGCAGCCGCCGCGCGAACTCGTCGGGCGTATCCACCGCGGCGGCGCGCAGCCCCTGCTCCTTGGCGCCGTTGATGAAGTACGCTACCTGCCGCGGCGGGAACTTCTCGTCGTCGACGTTGAGCGCCTTGAGCAGGCGCTTGACGAAGGCCAGCTGGTCCTGGCTGTCCATGATCTGGAACAGCTGCGGCAGTCCGGCTTCCCGGTGGTGGGCGCGCAGCAGGCGGTTGCACAGGCCGTGGAAGGTGCCCACCCACATGCCGCGGGTGTTGATGGGGAGCATGGCCGAGATGCGCGTGAGCATCTCCCGCGCCGCCTTGTTGGTGAACGTCACCGCCAGCAGGCCGTGGGGGCCGGCCTGGCCGGTCTGGATCAGGTGGGCGATGCGGGTGGTGAGCACCCGCGTCTTGCCGCTGCCGGCGCCGGCCAGCACCAGCGCCGACTGCGGCTGGCCGGACTCCTGCCGCAGCGGCAGAGTGACCGCTTCCAGCTGCTGGGGGTTGAGACCTTCGAGAAGCGAGGACATCGAGGTACGGCTCGGACAAACCCGGATTGTACCTCAGCGGTCCCTCTCTCCGCCGCCCGGACGAGGGGCAAGAATCGCGGACGGCGGCGCGCTCAGCGCTTGAGCCGGCGGCTCTCGGCGATGAGCTCGTGGATCATCGGCGTGAGGATGATTTCCAGCGCCATGCCCATCTTGCCGCCGGGCACCACGATGACGTTGCGCCGCGACATGAACGAGTCCTTGAGCATCGACAGCAGGTAGGGAAAGTCCACGCCGCGCGGATCGCGGAAGCGGATCACCACGAAGCTCTCGTCGGCGGTGGGAATGTCGCGGGCGACGAACGGGTTGGACGTGTCCACCGTCGGCACGCGCTGAAAATTGATGTGGGTGCGCGAGAACTGGGGCGTGATGTAATGCACATAATCGTGCATCCGCCGCAGGATGGTCTGGGTCACCGCCTCCAGCGAGTAGCCGCGCATCTGGGTGTCGCGGTGGATCTTCTGGATCCACTCCAGGTTGACGATGGGCACCACGCCGATCAGCAGGTCCACCTTGCCGGCGATGTCCACGTCGTCGGTCTGCACGCCGCCGTGCAGTCCCTCGTAGAACAGCAGGTCGGTCTGCTTAGGCACCGGCTCCCAGCCGGTGAAGGTCCCGGGTTCCTGCTTGTAGGGCTCCGCTTCCTCCTCGTTGTGCAGGTAGTAGCGGAACTTGCCCCTGCCGGTCTCGCCGTAATCGCGGAACAGCTGCTCCAGCGCCGCCCAGTCGTTGGCCTCCGGTCCGAAATGGCTGATGGCGCGCCCCCTTTTCGCCGACTTGTCGATCTGCTTCTTCATCTCGGCGCGGTCGTACTTGTGGAACGCGTCGCCCTCGATGAAGACGCTCTGGATCTTCTCGCGGAAGAAGATGTGCTGGAACGCGGTCTTGACCGTGCTGGTGCCGGCGCCGGACGAGCCCGTGACGGCAACGATGGGGTGCTTCTGCGACATGATTCTGCTCTCCCTTGGGCGCCCCGGGGCGCCAAGACCCCGGGGGCATGTCGAATTTAGCAAATGGTTTGGCGAAACTTGATAAGTCTTGCTTATCGTTTCGATAGCCGTCCGGCACGCCGCGCCGCGACGCCCTTGCACCGGTTCGGCCGGGGGTCCGCGGCGGGTTATAATTCGCGTTTTTGTTCAACGCATTGGAACGCCGCGCAAAGGCGGCCCGCCATGGAACTCCAGTACCATCCCGAACTGATCGAACGCCAGGCCCAGGTCCACTGGGAGAGCACCCGCGCCTTCGCCGCCGTCGAGGACCCCGCGCGGCCGAAGTACTACTGCCTGTCCATGTTCCCCTACCCCTCGGGCAAGCTGCACATGGGCCACGTGCGCAACTACACCCTGGGCGACGTCCTCTCGCGCTACCACCGCATGAAGGGCTGCAACGTCCTGCAGCCCATGGGCTGGGACGCGTTCGGCCTGCCGGCGGAGAACGCGGCGATGGCCAACGGCGTTCCGCCGGCGAAGTGGACCTACGACAACATCGCCTACATGAAGCGGCAGCTCCAGTCGCTGGGCTTCGCCATCGACTGGGAGCGCGAGATCGCCACCTGCCGGCCGGAGTACTACCGCTGGAACCAGTGGCTGTTCGTCCGCCTGCTGGAGAAGGGCATCGTCTACAAGACCACCGGCACGGTGAACTGGGATCCGGTGGACCAGACGGTGCTGGCCAACGAGCAGGTCATCGACGGCCGCGGCTGGCGCACCGGCGCGCTCATCGAGAAGCGCGAGATCCCGATGTACTACATGAAGATCACCGCCTACGCCGAGGAGCTGCTGGCGGCGCTGGAACGCCTGCCGGGCTGGCCGGATCGGGTGAAGACCATGCAGGCCAACTGGATCGGCAAGAGCCACGGCGTGCGCTTCGCCTTTCCCTACGAGCTGGACGGCAGGCGGGAGAAGCTGTGGGTGTTCACCACCCGCGCCGACACCATCATGGGCGTCACCTTCTGCGCGGTGGCGGCGGAGCATCCGCTGGCCGAGCGCGCGGCGCGCGATAACCCGAAGCTGGCCGCGTTCGTCGACGAGTGCAGGCGCGGCAGCGTGATGGAGGCGGACCTCGCCACCATCGAGAAGAAAGGCATGCCCACCGGCATCTTTGTCAACCATCCGCTGACCGGCGAGCAGGTCGAGGTGTGGGTCGGCAACTACGTGCTGATGGGCTACGGCGAGGGCGCGGTGATGGCGGTGCCGGCCCACGACGAGCGCGACTTCCATTTCGCGAAACAGTACGGGCTGCCGATCCGGCAGGTCATCGCGCCCAACCCGGCGCTAGCCCCCGAAGGTGGCTGCGCGTTCAGCGCGGATGCCTGGCAGGACTGGTACGCCGACAAGGAGCATGGCGTCTGCGTGAACTCGGGCAAGTACGACGGCCTGGCTTATGAGGAAGCCGTCGATGCCATCGCCGCCGACCTGCAGGCCAAGGGCCTGGGCGAGAAGCGCGTGCAATGGCGGCTGCGCGACTGGGGCATCTCGCGCCAGCGCTACTGGGGCTGCCCGATCCCCATCGTCCACTGCGATGCCTGCGGCGACGTGCCGGTGCCCGACGACCAGCTGCCGGTGGTGCTCCCCGAGGACTGCGTGCCCGACGGCTCGGGCAATCCGCTGGCGAAGCGGCCGGACTTCGTCGACACCGACTGCCCGAAGTGCGGCAGGCCGGCGAAGCGTGAAACCGACACCATGGACACCTTCGTCGACTCGTCCTGGTACTACCTGCGCTACGCCTGCCCGGACAACGACCGCGCCATGGTGGACGAGCGCGTCGGCTACTGGCTGCCGGTGGACCAGTACATCGGCGGCATCGAGCACGCGATCCTGCACCTGCTGTACTCGCGCTTCTGGACCAAGGCGATGCGCGACCTCGGCCTGGTCCGGCTGGACGAGCCGTTCGCCAACCTGCTCACCCAGGGCATGGTGCTCAACGAGATCTTCTACCGCAAGACCGGCGGCGGGCGCATCCAGTACTTCAACCCGTCGGACGTCGAGGTGAAAACCGACGAGCGCGGGCAGCGGATCAGCGCGGTGCTGCGCGCCGACGGCCAGCCGGTGGAGTCGGGCGGCATCGGCACCATGTCCAAGTCCAAGAACAACGGCGTCGACCCCCAGGCGCTGGTGGAGCAGTACGGCGCCGACACCGCGCGGCTGTTCATGATGTTTGCCAGCCCGCCCGAGCAGACGCTCGAGTGGTCGGACACTGCGGTGGACGGCGCGTACCGTTTCCTGCGCCGCCTGTGGCGCTTCGGCGCCGAGCACGAATCCCTGATCCGCCCAAGGGCCAGCGATCTTGGATCGGGAGGTCCCGGACCCGGCGACGCACCGGATGAAATCAAGGAGCTTCGGCGCCAAGTGCACGCCAACCTGAAACAGGCCAACTTCGACTTCGCCCGCTTCCAGTTCAACACGGTCGTCTCGGCGGCGATGAAAACCCTGAACGCGCTGGAGCAGCAGATACCCGCCGCGTTCCGGAAGGCAACGGTCGGCGACGCTGGACCCGCGTGGTCCGCCGCAGCCGGGGTAATCGCGGAAAGTGTCTCCATTCTGCTGCGCCTGCTCTCGCCCATCACGCCGCATATCACCCACGCGCTCTGGCGCGAGCTGAACTTCGCGGGCGACATCATCGACGCGCCGTGGCCGGAGCACGACGAGGCAGCCCTCGCCACCGACGAGATCGAGCTGGTGATCCAGGTCAACGGCAAGCTGCGCGGCCAGCTGCGGGTGCCGGCGGCCGCCGACAAGGCCGCCGTCGAACAGCTGGCGCTGGCGAGCGAGCCGGCGCAGAAATTCGTCGCCGGCCAGCCGGTGAAGCGGGTGATCGTGGTGCCGGGACGGCTGGTCAACATCGTCGTCTGACCCCCGCGGAGGCCACTGCCGGGTTTGGTGCCGCCGCGCCGGGAGGCCTCCTTGCCACCGTGTTTCGCTTGCGAAATGAGCGCCTTGCCCGTGATTCCTGAAACCCCAGACAGGCCCCGGCGCCCCCGGCCGGCACGCATGCCCCGCCTTTTTCGGCCCCATTTGTTGATCTATCGCAAGAATCTGGAGCAGCATAGGCGTATATAAAAACGCCTAATAAATCCAAAACCCACTCAAAGGAGGAACCATGAAACTCGCCACCCTGTTGCTGGCGGCGCTGGTCATCGCCGCGCCCCCCGCGTTCTCCGCGCCCATCGTCATCAAGTTCAGCCACGTGGTGGCCGAAAAGACGCCCAAGGGCCAAGGCGCCCTCAAGTTCAAAGAGCTGGCCGAGAAGAAGCTGCCGGGCAAGGTGGAAGTGCAGGTCTTCCCCAGTTCGCAGCTGTTCGGCGACGCCAAGGAAATGGAGGCGCTGCTGCTGGGCGACGTGCAGATCATCGCGCCATCGCTGTCCAAGTTCGACCGCTACACCAAGAAGCTGCAGATTTTCGACCTGCCGTTCCTGTTCGACGACATCGAGGCGGTGGATCGCTTCCAGGCCACGCCCGAGGGCAAGGCGCTGCTGGACGCAATGAAGCCCAAGGGCATCAAGGGCCTCGGCTACTGGCACAACGGCATGAAGCAGCTCTCCACCAACCGCGACCAGCTCAAGCGGCCGGAAGACGCCAAGGGCCTCAAGTTCCGCATCCAGGCCTCCGACGTGCTGGAAGCGCAGTTCCGGGCCATGGGCGCCAACCCGCAGAAGATGGCGTTCAGCGAGGTCTACCAGGCAATGCAGACCGGCGTGGTGGACGGCCAGGAGAACACGTGGTCCAACATCTACTCGCAGAAATTCCACGAAGTGCAGAAGACCATCGCCGAGACCAACCACGGCCTGCTGGAATACATGGTGATCACCAACGCCGGCTGGTGGGACAAGCTGCCCGCCGACGTGCGCAAGGGCCTCGAGGAGGCGATGGCCGAGGCCACCGTCTACGCCAACAAGCTCGCGGCCGAACTCAACGAAGCGGATCGCAAGAAGATCGAGGACGCCGGCAAGGCGAAGATCCAGAAGCTCGGCAAGGAAGACGTGGCCGCGTGGCGCAAGACGATGGAGCCGGTGTGGAAGAAGTTCGAGTCCGACATCGGCGCCGACATCATCAAGGCCGCGCTGAAAGCGAACAAGTAGCCACCCGGCGCAAGGCAAAGCCGCCGTGAAGCTCGGCTGGCTCGGGAGACTGGAGGAGGGCCTGATCGCCCTCCTCCTGGCGGTGATGACCTGCATCTCCTTCGCGCAGGTCGTCGCCCGCTACGTCTTCAATTACAGCTTCGTGTGGGCGCTGGAGCTGGTCACGGTGCTCTTCGCCTGGCTGATCTTCCTCGGCATGTCCTACGGCGTTCGCGTGCACGCCCATATCGGCGTGGACGCCCTGGTGAAGGCGCTGCCGTCGAAGGTGGCGCGGGCGTTCGCCGGCATTGCCGCCGTTCTCGGCGTGGTCTACGCCGCCATTTTCTTCTACGGCGGCTACATCTACGTCGCCAAGATGTTCCAGATCGGCATCCTGATGCAGGACATGCCGATTCCGCAGTGGATCCCGCGGCTGATCCTGCCGATCGGCTTCGCGCTGCTGGCGCTGCGCTTTCTGCAGATCCTGTGGCATTTCATCCGCGGCGAGGAGGTCCGCATCATCGGCGACGAGGCCGAGGACGCGCTCAAGCACCGTGTCGACGCCGGGTCCGATCCGAACGGAGCGCAGCGATGACCACCGCGGCGCTGTTCATCCTGCTGTTCCTGTTCATGCTCCTCGGCATGCCGATCGCGATCTCGCTCGGCCTGTCCTCGGTGCTGACCATCCTGTTCTTCGGCCAGGACTCGCTGGCGTCGCTGGCGCTGAAGATGTTCGAGACCTCCGAGCACTTCACGCTGCTGGCGATTCCCTATTTCATCCTCGGCGGTGCGTTCATGACCACCGGCGGCGTGGCCAAGCGCATGATCCGCTTCGCCATCGCCTGCATCGGCCACCTGCGCGGCGGCCTGGCTATGGCCTCGGTGCTGGCCTGCATGCTGTTCGCCGCGGTGTCCGGCTCGTCGCCCGCGACCGTGGTCGCGGTGGGGTCCATCGTCATCGCCGGCATGGTGAAGGCGGGCTATTCAAAGGAATTCGCCGCGGGCGTCATCTGCAACGCCGGCACGCTCGGCATCCTGATCCCGCCGTCCATCGTCATGGTGGTGTACGGCGCCGCCACCGAGACCTCGGTGGGCAAGCTGTTCATGGCCGGCGTCGTTCCCGGCATCGTCCTCGGCCTGATGCTGATGGCGGCGATCTACATCCGTGCGCGGATGCTCGATCTTCCCCGCCAGCCGCGCGCGCCGCTGCGCGAGATCCTGGTCTCCGGACGCGAGTCGCTCTGGGGCCTGATGCTCATCTTCATCATCCTGGGCGGCATCTACGGCGGCATTTTCACCCCGACCGAGGCGGCCGCGGTCGCCGCCGTCTACGCGTTCTTCATTGCGGTGTTCGTCTACCGCGACATCGGCATCAAGGACGTGCCCAGTGTCCTGGTGGATGCGTCGCGCGTCACCGTGATGCTGATGTTCATCGTCGCCAACGCGCTGCTCTTCGCCCATGTGCTCACCACCGAGCGCATCCCGCAGATGATCGCCGAGACCATCGTCGGCTGGGGCATGGAGCCGTGGCAGTTCCTGATCGTGGTCAACCTCCTGCTGCTGGCGGCCGGCAACTTCATGGAACCCACCGGCATCATCCTGATCCTGGCGCCGATCCTGTTCCCCATCGCCACCCAGCTCGGCATCGATCCCGTGCACCTGGGCATCATCATGGTGGTGAACCTGGAGATCGGCATGGTGACGCCGCCGGTCGGGCTCAACCTGTTCGTGACCGCCGGCATCACCAAGATGTCGATCATGCAGGTGGTGCGCGCCGCGTTCCCGTGGCTCAGCGTGCTGCTGCTGTTCCTGGTGATGGCGACCTACATCCCGGCGATCTCGCTCTGGTTGCCGAACCTGCTGTTCTGAACCGCTGACGCGCGCCGCGCTGGCGAAGGCGGCGCCGGCGGCGGCGTTATAATCGTGGCGCCATGCCGCCTGCCACTCCGGGCCCCGCCGCCGCGGCGAGCGCCCGCGCGAACCGCCTCGGCCTGATCGTCCTGCTGGGCACGCGCACCGCCTTCGGCCCCCTGGGCATCGATATGTCCCTGCCAGCGCTGCCGATGGCGGGCGGGGTGGCCGCGTCGGCGTGCACCGGCGGCCTGGCGCTGGCGCTCCTCACCCGGCCGGCGGTGCGCTGAGCCATGGCCGGCGGCTGGGAGTTCTGGATCGACCGCGGTGGCACGTTCACCGACGTCGTGGCCCGCGCTCCGAACGGCGCGCTGCGGACGCTCAAGCTCTTGTCCGAAAACCCGAGCCGCTATCGCGATGCGGCAGTGGAGGGCATCCGGCGCTTTCTCGGCATCGCGCCGGACGCGCCGGTTCCCGCCGGGCGCATCGCGGCGGTGAAGATGGGCACCACGGTGGCGACCAACGCGCTGCTCACCCGCAGCGGCGAACCCACGGCGCTCGTCATCACCCGCGGCTTCGCCGACCAGCTGCGCATCGCCTGCCAGAACCGGCCGCGGCTGTTCGACCTGGAGATCGTGCTGCCGGAGCTGTTGTACCGGCGCGTGATCGAAGCCGACGAGCGCGTTTCCGTCGCCGGTGACGTGCTGCGCCCGCTCGACGAGGACGCCGCGCGCGCGCAACTCCGGGTCGCCTACGACGACGGCCTTCGCGCCGCCGCCATCGTGCTGATGCACGCCTGGCGCTTTCCCGATCACGAGCGCCGCCTCGCCGCCGTCGCCCGGGAGATCGGATTCACCCAGGTGTCCGCATCCCACGCGGCGAGCCCGATGATGAAGCTGGTTTCTCGCGGGGACACCACGGTGGTGGACGCGTACCTCTCGCCGATCCTGCGCCGCTACGTGGACAGCATTGCGTCGGAGCTGAACGGTGCGCCGCTCTATTTCATGCAGTCCAGCGGCGGGCTCACGTCCGCCGCGCTGTTCCAGGGCAAGGACAGCATCCTGTCGGGCCCGGCCGGCGGCGTGGTGGGCGCGGCCCGCACGGCCGAGGCAGCCGGCTATACCCGCGTGATCGGCTTCGACATGGGCGGCACGTCCACCGACGTCTGCCATTACGACGGCGAGTTCGAGCGCGCGTTCGACACCCTGGTGGCGGGCGTGCGGATGCGGGCGCCGATGATGGCGATCCATACCGTCGCCGCCGGCGGCGGCTCCATCGTCCGCTTCGACCAGGGGCGGCTGCGCGTCGGCCCCGATTCCGCGGGCGCCCATCCGGGCCCGGCGTGCTATCGCAACGGCGGCCCGCTCACCGTCACCGATTGCAACGTCATGCTGGGACGCATCCAGCCGCGCTGGTTTCCGGCGGTGTTCGGGCCCGACGGCGACCAGCCGCTGGACGCGGAACGGGTAGCGGAGCGCTTCGGCACCCTCGCGCAGGAGGTGGCGAACGTCACCGGAGTCCGCCGTGCGCCGGAGGAAGTCGCCGAGGGCTGCATCGAGATCGCGGTGCAGAACATGGCCAACGCGATCAAGCACATCACCATCAGCCGCGGCCACGATGTCGAGGAGTATGTGCTCAACGCGTTCGGCGGCGCCGCCGGCCAGCACGCCTGCCGCGTCGCCGACGCGCTCGGCATTCCGCAGGTGCTGATCCACCCGCGGGCGGGCGTGCTCTCCGCCTATGGCCTCGGCCTCGCCGGCGTCACCGCCATGCGCGAGCAGGCGGTCGAGGCGCCGCTGGCGGAGGGCCGCGGCCGGGTGGAAGCCGAGTGGGAGCGGCTGGAGCGGGAAGCGCGCGCAGAACTGGCGGAGCAGGGTGTCGGGGATGTCACGGTGACGCGCCGGGCGCACCTGCGCTACGCCGGCACCGACACGGCCCTGGTGCTGGAGTCGGGAGACGACATGGCGGCGCGCTTCGCCGAACGCCACCGCACGCATTTCGGCTTCGCGATGCCGGAGCGCCCGGTGATGGTGGAGGCGGTGTCGGTGGAGGCAAGCGGCGGTGCCATCCCGGCTCCAGCGCCGCCGCCGCAGCCGGCCTCGGGGACCCGGCCGTCGCCCGAGGCCGCGGTGGCGATGTTCTGCGACGGCGCCCGCCGGCCGACGCCGCTTTACCGTCGCGCGGCCCTCGCCCCGGGCAGCCGCGTCGACGGACCGGCGCTCATCGCCGAGGACAACACCACCACCGTGGTGGACCCCGGCTGGGCCGCCCGGATCGATGCGCAGTCGAACCTGCTGCTGTTTCGCGCCGTGCCGCGCCCGCGGCGGGAAGCGCTCGGCACCCGCGCCGACCCGGTGAAGCTGGAGGTGTTCAACAACCTGTTCATGGCGATCGCCGAGCAGATGGGGGTGCGCCTCGCCCATACCGCGCATTCCGTCAACATCAAGGAGCGGCTCGACTTCTCCTGCGCGATCTTCGACGGCGAGGGCCGGCTGATCGCCAGCGCGCCCCACATCCCGGTGCACCTCGGCTCCATGGGCGAGACGGTGCAGCAGGTGATGCGCGACAACGCCGGGCGCATGCGCCCCGGCGACGTGTACGCGCTCAATGACCCCTACGCCGGCGGCACCCACCTGCCCGACATCACGGTGGTGACGCCGGTGTTCGACCACAACGGCCGCGGTGTGCTGTTCTACGTCGGCTCCCGCGGCCACCACGCCGACATCGGCGGCATCACGCCCGGATCGATGCCGCCGCGCTCGACGCGGATCGAGGAGGAAGGCGTCCTGCTGCGCAACGTGCTGCTGGTTTCGGGCGGCGAGTGGCGCGGGCGCGAGGTGGCGGAACTGCTCTCCGCCGGCCCGTACCCGAGCCGCAACGTCGAGCAGAACCTGGCGGACCTGCGCGCCCAGGCGGCGGCCAACGAAAAGGGCGCGCAGGAGCTGCTCAGGATGGTGGAGCGCTACGGGCTGGAGGTGGTGCGCGCCTACATGGGACACGTGCGGGCGAACGCCGCGGAATCGGTGCGTGCCGCCATCGACAAGCTCGACGACGGCGCCTTCGCGCTGGAGATGGACAACGGCGCGGTGATCCGCGTGGCGGTGACGGTGGACCGGGCCGCACGCCGGGCGAAGGTGGACTTCACCGGCACTTCGCCGCAGTGCGCCGACAACTTCAACGCCCCGCTCGCGGTCACCACCGCTGCCGTGCTGTACGTGTTCCGCACTCTGGTGGCGAGCGACATCCCCCTCAACGCCGGCTGTCTGGAGCCCATCGATCTGGTCGTGCCCCAAGGCTCGCTCCTCAACCCGCGCCCTCCGGCGGCGGTGGTGGCGGGCAACGTCGAGACCTCCCAGAACATCGCCGACGCGCTCTACGGCGCGCTGGGCGTGATGGCCGCCGCCCAGGGAACGATGAACAATTTCACCTTCGGCAACGCGCGCCACCAGTACTACGAGACCATCGCCGGCGGCGCCGGCGCGGGGCCGACGTTCGACGGCGCCAGCGGCGTCCAGACCCACATGACCAACTCCCGTCTCACCGACCCCGAGGTGCTGGAGCACCGTTATCCGGTGCGGGTGGAGGAGTTCGCGCTGCGCCGGGGCAGCGGCGGCGCCGGGAGACACCGCGGCGGCGACGGCGTGCGCCGCCGGATCCGCTTTCTCGAGCCGATGACCGCGGCGCTGCTGTCCGGACGGCGGCGCATCGCGCCGTTCGGGCTCGCGGGCGGGGCGCCGGGCGCGACCGGGCGCGCCTGGGTCGAGCGCGCCGGCGGCCGCGTCGAGCCGCTGGGCGCCACCGACGAAACCCCGGTCGCCGCGGGCGACGCGATCGTGATCGAAACCCCGGGGGGCGGCGGCTACGGAGAGCCGGATGATGCCCCCGCCGGCGGGGGAAGTCGCTGACCCCGGCGCGCGGGGCCAAGGTGGCCCAGCGCCAAGGCTATAATTCCGCCATGTTCACGCGCCCTTCCCGACGTAACTTCCTGGCCCTGCTCGGCGCCGCAGCGCTGGGTCTTGGCGGCTGCGGCTTCCGCCCCCGCGGCCAGCAGGAGCTGCCGTTCAAGACGCTCTACATCGACGGCGGCGGCGACGCGTTCTCGGTGGAGCTGCGCCGGTCCATCGAGGCCGGCTCCAGCACCCGCGTGGTGGACGATCCGAAGGAGGCCGAAGCGCGGCTGCAGATCGTCTCCGTGCTCCAGGACCGGGTCATCCTCTCCCTTTCCGGCGCCGGCCGCGTGCGCGAGCTGGAGCTGCGCTACCAGATCACCTACCGCGTCGTCGACCCCAAGGGCGTGGCGCTGATGCCCAGCCGCGCCATCGCGCTCAAGCGCGACATGACCTACAGCGACGAGCTGGTGCTGGCCAAGCAGCAGGAAGAGGCGCTGCTGTTCCGGGACATGCAAAACGACGCGATCCAGCAGATGCTGCGGCAATTGTCGCTGATCAAGCGATCCACCTGACCCGCGGCGCCGCCGCGTCCGCGCCACGGCACCGGACACCCGGCCCCGACCCATGCCCACGCTCGATTCCGAAGCCCTCGCCCCTCAGCTCGCCAGGGGGCTCGCGCCCCTGTACGCGATCCACGGCGAGGAGCCGCTGCTCGCCATCGAGGCAGCGGACCGCATCCGCGCGCGGGCCCGCGACGAGGGCTACAGCGAGCGCGAGGTGCTCACCGTGGAAAGCGGCTTCGACTGGTCGCAGCTGGCGGCCGCCGGCGCCAGCCTCTCGCTGTTCGGGGCGCGCAAGCTGGTGGAGCTGCGCATCCCCACCGGGAAACCGGGCACCGCGGGCGCCCAGGCCATCGCCGACTACTGCAAGGCGCTGCCGCCGGACCTGGTGACGCTGGTGGAATTCCCGCGGCTGGAGCGTGCGGCGCTGTCCAGCCGCTGGGTGAGCGCGCTGGAAGCCGCCGGCGTGATGGTGCGCGCGCGCCCGGTGCCGCGGGAGAAGCTGCCCGCGTGGCTCGCCGGACGGCTGAAGGCCCAGGACCAGCAGGCCGACCGCGAAACCCTGGAGTTCATCGCGGAGCGCGTGGAAGGCAACCTGCTGGCCGCCTACCAGGAAGTGCGCAAGCTGGGGCTGTTGTTTCCCGCCGGCAAGCTGGCGGCCGACGCCGTGCGCTCGGCGGTGCTGAACGTCGCGCGCTACGAGCCGGCGCAGGCCGGCGAGGCGCTGCTCACCGGCGACCTGGCGCGGCTGTCCCGCGTGCTCGACGGCCTGCGCGGCGAAGGCGCGCCGGTGCCGCTGATGCTGTGGCAGATCGCCGACGACGTGCGCGCCGCGTGCCGGGTGAGCGGCCTCCTCGCCCGCGGCGAGCCGGCGCAGCGGGCGATCAAGGCGGCGCGGGTCTGGGGGCCGCGGCAGACCTGGGTCGGCGCCGCGGCGCGGCGGCTCACGCGGCGTCAGCTGGACGACGCGCTGTCGCGCCTTGCCACCATCGACCGCATCGCGAAGGGCGTTGCCCGCGGCGACGTCTGGCAGGAGCTGGCGGCACTGGGCCTGGAGCTCGCCGCCCGGCCCCGGGCGGGCCGGCGCGAAACGGTTTAAAATCCACGCCATGGACCTCTCCAACGGCATCGACGTCAAGGCCTACATGCAGGCGCTGGGGCGTGCGGCCCGGGACGCCTCGCGCGCCATGGCCAAGGCCGACACCGCCGCCAAGAACGCCGCATTGCTGGCGATGGCGGCGGCCGTCGAGCGCGATCGCGAGCGCCTGCTGGCGGAAAATGCCAGGGACGTGGAAGCCGCCCGCGCCAAAGGCCTGGACGCGGCGATGGTGGATCGCCTCACGCTGACGGCCAAGACCGTCGCCAGCATGGCCGACGGGCTGCGCCAGATCGCGCAGCTCGCCGATCCCGTGGGCGAGGTCACCGATCTCAAGTACCGGCCCACGGGCATCCGCGTCGGGCGCATGCGCGTGCCGCTGGGCGTGATCGGCATCATCTACGAGGCGCGGCCCAACGTCACCGCCGACGCCGCCGGGCTGTGCCTGAAGGCCGGCAACGCCGCGATCCTGCGCGGCGGCTCCGAGGCGATCCACTCCAACCGCGCCATCGCCGCCTGCGTTCACGAGGGCCTGGAGAAGGCCGGCCTGCCCCGCGCCGCGGTGCAGGTGGTGGAAACCACCGACCGCGCCGCCGTCGGCGAACTGATCACGATGAAGCAGTTCGTCGACGTCATCGTGCCGCGCGGCGGCAAGAGCCTGATCGAGCGCATCGCGGCGGAAGCGCGCATCCCGGTGATCAAGCACCTGGACGGCGTGTGCCACGTCTACCTGGACGACGACGCCGACGCCGAGAAGGCGGTGCGCATCGCCGACAACGCCAAGACCCAGCGCTACGGCACCTGCAACACCATGGAAACGTTGCTGGTGGCGCGGGCTGTCGCGCCCGCGCTGCTGCCGCGGCTCGCGCGCATCTATCTCGACAAGGGCGTCGAGCTGCGCGGCTGCGATGAAAGCCGCAAGCTGGTGCCGGAGATGAAGCCCGCCACCGAAAACGACTGGTACGCCGAGTACCTGGCGCCGATCCTGGCAGTGCGGGTGGTGGACGGCATCGACCAGGCCATCGACCACATCGCGCGCTACGGCTCGCAGCATACCGACGCCATCGTCACCGAGAACTACGCCAAGGCGATGCGCTTCCTGCGGGAAGTGGATTCCAGCTCGGTGATGGTGAACGCTTCCACGCGCTTCGCCGACGGCTACGAGTACGGGCTCGGCGCGGAGATCGGCATCTCCACCGACAAGATCCACGCCCGCGGCCCGGTGGGACTCGAGGGCCTCACCAGCCTGAAGTTCATCGTGCTCGGCGACGGGCACGTGCGGCAGTAACCCGGCTCCGCTTCGAGCCCGCCCTCGCGGTGGGCGCGGATGGCCAGGCGCCCCGCCTCCGGGGCCACAAGAAGACAACGAGGAGCAAGCATGGCCCAGCTCGTCGAAGTGAAAGTCCCCGACATCGGCGACTTCAAGGACGTCCCGATCATCGAGATCCTGGTGAAGCCGGGCGACAGCGTCGAGCAGGAAACCAGCCTGGTCACGCTGGAGTCCGACAAGGCCACCATGGACATCCCCTCGCCCGCCGCAGGCAAGGTGAAGGACATCAAGGTCAAGGTGGGCGACAAGGTGGCGGAAGGCACGCTGATCCTGACGCTGGAAGCGGCGGCGGCCTCCGCCTCTCCCCAGCCCTCTCCCGCCAAGGGAGAGGGAGCAAAAGCCGCGGGGGCGAAGGCCGACGCGCCGAAGCCGGCGCCATCCGCTCCCGCCGCCGCGACCGCGGCCGGCGCCTACTCCGGCAAGGCCGACGTCGAGTGCGAGATGCTGGTGCTGGGCTCGGGACCGGGCGGCTATTCGGCCGCATTCCGTTCCGCCGACCTCGGCATGAAGACCGTGCTGGTGGAGCGCTACGCTCAGCTCGGCGGCGTCTGCCTCAACGTCGGCTGCATTCCGTCCAAGGCGCTGCTGCACGTCGCCGCCGTGATGGACGAAACCAAGGCCATGGCGGCCCACGGCATCAGTTTCGGCGCGCCGACCGTCGACTTGGAAAAGCTGCGCGGCTGGAAGTCAAAAGTGGTGGGCAAGCTGACCGGCGGCCTCGGCAGCATGGCCAAGACCCGCAAGGTGGAGGTGGTGCGCGGCTACGGCAGCTTCCTCGACCCGCATCACCTGGAAGTGGAACTCACCAAGGGCGACGGCCAGGACAAGACCGGCGAGAAGAAAGTGGTGCGCTTCGAGAAGTGCATCATCGCCGCCGGCAGCCAGGCGGTGCGGCTGCCGTTCATTCCCGACGATCCGCGCGTCGTGGATTCCACCGGCGCGCTGGAGCTGCCGTCGGTCCCGAAGCGCATGCTGGTGATCGGCGGCGGCATCATCGGCCTGGAGATGGCCACCGTCTATTCCACCCTCGGCGCCCGCATCGAGATCGTGGAAATGCTGGACGCGGTGATGCAGGGGCCGGACCGGGACCTGGTGAAGGTGTGGGAGAAGATGAACGCCCGCCGCTTCGACAAGATCATGCTCAAGACCAAGACCGTCGCCGTGGAGGCGAAGAAGGAAGGCCTGCTGGTCAGATTCGAGGGCGAGAACGCGCCCGCCGAGCCGCAGCTCTACGACTTCATCCTGCAATCCGCGGGGCGCTCGCCCAATGGCAAGAAGATCGCCGCGGACAAGGCCGGCGTCGCCGTCACCGAGCGCGGCTTCATCAGCGTCGACAGCCAGATGCGCACCAACGTCGCGCACATCTTCGCCATCGGCGACATCGTCGGCCAGCCCATGCTGGCGCACAAGGCGGTGCACGAAGGCCACGTCGCTGCGGAGGCCGCCGCCGGGCAGAAGAGCCACTTCGACGCACGCGTGATTCCCAACGTCGCCTATACCGATCCGGAAGTGGCGTGGGTGGGACTCACCGAAGCCGAGGCCAAGGCGCAGGGCGTGAAGGTGGGCGCCGCCAGGTTTCCGTGGGCCGCCTCGGGCCGCGCCATCGCCAATGGCCGGGACGAGGGCTTCACCAAGCTGATCTTCGACGAGGAGACGCACCGCATCGTCGGCGGCGGCATCGTCGGCACCCACGCCGGCGACCTGATCAGCGAGGTGGTGCTGGCCATCGAGATGGGCGCCGACCCTGCCGACATCGGCAAGACCATCCATCCGCACCCGACGCTCGGCGAGTCCGTGGGCATGGCGGCGGAACTCTACGAGGGCGTATGCACCGACCTGCCGCCGCAGCGGAAAAAAATGACGCTTTCGTGAACGGTGCGGCGCAGCGCGCCCTGGAGTAAAGTGATTTCAACCATGGTGAAGCCCGCACAAACGATTCCCTTTCCACCGCCGGACGTGGTGGTGCGGGACATGCGGCCCGACGAGGCCGACGCGGTGGCCAGGCTGGTGCTCTCGTCGTTCGAGGAATTCGTCGCCAAGGACTTCGACGACCACGGGCACGCCAGTTTCGAGAAGTTCGCCTCAGCCGGGGGGCTGCGTGCCCGCCAGCGGCACGGCTACCTGACGCTGGTGGCGGAAATTCACGGCGCACCCCGGGGCGTCGTGCAGGTGCGCCCACCCTCCCACGTGGTTGCCCTCTACGTCGAGGAGCGCTTCCAGCGCATGGGCATCGGTCGCCGCCTGATGCGCGCGGTCATCGAGCGCATCCGTGTTGCCCATCCGGGAGCCGCGTTCGTCACCGTCGCCTCCTCGGAGAACGCGCTGCCTTTCTACCGGCACCTGGGCTTCGAACCTGCTTACACTGGCGAACACGAGCAGCAACGCTACCTCGGCCTGCGCCTGCCGCTGCACCACGCCGCCGACCCGGATCACTGACGCGCCGTTCCGAGCTCCGGTGCACGCGCGCCGGGTGATGTTCGGTCTCACCCCCATCGATCTGCTGGTCGCCGGCGCCGTCATGATCCGCCTGACGCCGCTGGAGCGCGCCGGGGTCCGTTCCCGCCTACGCGGGCTCCGCTGGTCGGCCCGCGCTCGCCGCCGGCGCGCCTGCCGCCGATTCCATTTCGCGGGCGCTGCGCGCCCGGCGGAACCAGTGCGGCACCACCCCGCCGAGGAACAGGCCGATCGCGATCATGATCACGACGCGGTTGGTGTCCATCAGCCGCGCGCCGGGTATCGTCGCCAGCATGCTCTGCACCTGCAGGAAGGCGAGCGACAGCACCGCGGCACCCGCTCGGCGCGGCCGCCCCAGTCGTCGGCCAGGAACGCCAGGGTGACGGTGACGCAGAAAGTCATGAACAGCCAGGGATACGACCGGCCCATGTCCACCAGCGCGTCGAAGAAACTGCGGAACAGGATCAGCTTGAACAGCAGCTGCACGATCACGCCGCAGCCCACGCCCAGCAGGCCGGAGAGCAGGTACGCGGCCACCGGCCGCTGCCCGGTGTGGGTGATGTCGGCAAAGCGCCACGCCAGCTTCGGCGCCAGCGCGCACACTACCGCGCAGCCGTAGATCGCCGCCACCATCACCGCCAGGAACAGCGGCGAGCGGCCGGCGGTTCCGCCGCCGACGATCGAGAAACCGGAGAACAGGATCAGCCCCACCACCGAGGCCACCGTGAGCACCTGGTTCAGGTCCAGCAGCGCGCCGCTCTCGTCGACGCCCTCGAAGCCCAGCTCCCGCAGCTTGCGCCGGCGGTCCTGCTGGTTCGCCTCGTTGAGCAGGATGCCCCGCGCCAGCAGCTGGCACATGTCCAGGTAGAGCGTGTCGCAGCGCTCGCGGAACCCGCGCCGCAGCTCCAGCAGTGGCGCCGCCGAGGCCTCTTCCCAGGCGTGCTTCTCCAGCAGCTGGAAGCAGCGGCCGGCGCCGCCGGCGGTCTGCTCGAAGCGCGCCCGGATCGAGGCGTAGTCCTCGGCGAAATCCTCCAGCACCCGCGCATAGCGGCGAGACCCCGCGGCGAAACCCTCCAGCACGCCCATCAGGTAGGCGATGCGGGTGAAGTGCCAGCGCGGCGTCTCGTCCGGCTCGAAGCGCAGGTCCTGAGCGGTGATGCTGGCCAAGCGCACGTCCTCGCCCGCCTTCTCCTGCAGCGCCTTGCGCGCGCTCTCCGGCACGCGCAGCGTCGCGCGCGCGAGGCGGTCGCGCCACTGGCGCACTTCCAGCGGGATGTTGCCGAGGTCCTGGAACAGCCGCAGCAGCGCGGCGTCGATCCGCGACAGGATCGGAAAGTTGGGCAGCAGCGCGTTCATCAGCAGTGCCGCCATGATCGGGCTGGTCAGGCCCTTGAGCGAGCCGGGAATGCTGTCCGCGCCGCGCAGCTGCAGCGCGCCGAACACTTGCGGCGAGCTGGCGGCGATCGCGGAAAGAAAAACGAACAGCAGCAGCGACGCCGCGTGATACAGACCGGCGGCGGTGTAATAGCGGAACAGCGTGGTCGAGCCGACGATGGTCTTGGGCGTGTGGAAGCGGCCGTGGGCATAGAGCATCACCAGCACGCCGCCGATGATCCATTCAACGAACTCCGCCATGACCCGCCTCCCGGAAGCCGCTGCGACGCTGCGGCCTCCATTCGACTGCATCGATATTTATCCAGTATAGGCAGCGTCGCGCGGACGCGACCGGGTCAGGATTGCCCCACGACGGGCCCGGTGCGCCCGTCTATGGTGAGATGGCAGCGCGCCGACGACGACAAGCCGACTGGGTGCGCCTGCACAACGTCACCGGGGCGATCCCCGGCCGCGGCGGCGCGGAGAACGACAGGATCTTCCTTCCCGAGGCCGAGCGCTATTCGCGGAGATACCTGGGCCGCCGCGAATTGCCGGACCAGATCATGGTGAGCAAGAACCCGCCGGGTGAGATCTAGAGCGGGCTGCACTTCCCGATCGTCAACGACGGCGTGTTCGCACTTTCCTGGAACGCTTCGTCCCTGTCTGGATCCGTATTCCAGTAGCCAATGTCCTGGCTCTTGAGAAAGCGCAGAGTCTTTGCCGACAGGAAGAATGCCCCTCCGGTGCAGGTGCAAAACAGACGTCTGGTCTCGTCGAAGTCGCTCTTGCAAGTGCAATCGCCGCGGGATTGGCCGACTGTAACCACTACCCACTGTGCTGACGCCGCCCACAGCTGCTCTTCCGCGCCAGGGCGTCGCACGAGATATTTCTCGCCGGAGACGTTGAACACCGTAGGCTCCCAACGCTTGGTTCTCTTGTCGAGCGTAAATCCCGTTGACTTGTCCGCAAGGCAAAGAAAGGAGCCTCCCCCGCTTGCCGCGTCCGCTTCAACAGCAATCCCCAGTGCGATCGCAACAACAAGGCTGTTCCTCATTGTTTCCCCCCGTTCGTCCGCCGAGCCTACCGCAGCACCGTCCTCCTATCCTGCCACATGCCATAGCCACCTTCATACGACTTTTCATTGACCATTGATGGCCAATACGGTCTAGTTCCACGCCCCGATCGCCAGGACGGGCCTCGGGGGACCGAGCAGCCGTTCGGGCAACTGCCTGCTGATCTCGGAGGTCTTCAGCCCTTCAATGAAAGCCCTCAACAGCGTCAGGATAGAGATGGTCGACCGGCCTCCGTGATTCTGCGCACTTCTACCAAGCTGTCGGCGCAGGTGGGGCTACCGCAGCCCAACCCACTTCCACGCGAGGAAGCGCAATCAGCGGCTCGCGGTCTCCTCTCGCGGCAGGGTCGCCGCCGCAATGGAGCTGTACTTCCGGTAAGCGGCAGGCTGTCGGCCGCGCGAGGTGGCCGGGAAACCGGGCGCCCGGGCCTGGACCGGCACGTCCTTCCGCGTCAGGTGAATGAATACGCCGAGGGAAACCAGCAATGCGGAAGCGCCGCCTGCCACCGCCACCGGATATGAGAGATTCCCCGCGAGCTCCAGTTGGCTGTACTTGATGATCATGATGAGCGCTTCCAGCACCATGGCGATGCATACCACGCTCACAAAGCGCGTGACCGTGCGACGTATCACCGGGATCAAATCGGATCCCTGATCCGGCACCGCGTACTCCTTGCTGATGCCGACGCCGAGTTCAAAGGTGGCCAGGGAGATGAACGCTGTGTTCATGGCGTGGACGATGGCGCTGATCAGCTCCTTGTCGCCGGGATCCGTGAAGGCGCGCACGAACTCGATCAGCGCCACCACGCCCAGTGACGCGGCAACCAGAAGGAACATTGCGGAGAAGGATCCTGCCATCAGCTGCTTGATTCGCTCGATCATGGGTACCTTGGATTCCATAGCTGCTGTCGACCTCCTACAGACGCATCGGAAAATGCAACATCCTGCTCTCCGAGCAGATACCGTGCCTGCACTGCGGGGCGGCTCGTGAAATCAGTTGTTTGCGGGGAGAAGACAAAGATCGCGGCGCGCTGGGTGTCGCAAGGGACCGACACCGAGAGGCGCTGGCTGCACGATGTGCCGATTGGAGGGAGTCCCGCGCGCCACGGTGGGGCCAGAGAATAGCGACCAGGGTGGAGGACACGCGGCGCCGCGCTCGATCGCCTTGGCGACCGAGTGATCGTTCCGCGCGCGGCCGATGACGACTACGGTTCGTTCAGCTCGTCGTTGCGGAAATGATCCAGCAGGAACTGCTCGTCGAGCGGCGAGAGATTGAAGCGGCGGCTGGCCTCCTCGATGGTGCGCGCGTCCCGCTGCGGCTGCTCCGCCAGCCACGCCGCCGCGCGGCGCAGGCCTTCGCGCTCTGGAATAGCGGAACCGAGATTCTTCATTTTTCGCCGTTGGGCTTGCCGCCCTGTAACGGAATGTCGGGACGTCGATGGGAAAGCGCAGCGGAAGCGCCTTATGAAGGCAAACATTACCGCGCTAAGCACGGGCACGCGCGTCCATTGCATCAGGATACTACTCATCACCGCTTCCGAAACCTGGAGTTTCTTCGACCGCAGGGCACCTGTCGGGCCGTCTTCGACTTCCTGGCGCGCCCTCAGGACGCGGGCCTGGATTTCCTATACTGGTAGGGCAGAAGAGAGGAACAGCCTCGATTCAGAAGGTCGTCCGGCCCGGGCGCGAACGCCGGGACTTAGCGCACGCGCAACGATCGTCGGCCGAAACCACTGGCGCGCAGCCGGCCACCACACAGCCGGGCGCGCCCCCACCGCCCAATCTTACTTACCTTGAAAGCCTTCGGAAAAATCTCGCGCGGATCAACAACGGTATGCTGGCGGACTACATCCCTGAACTGAGCAAGGCCGACCCTTCCTGGACTTCGGCATCGTCGACGGCGACCCAATGGCGTGTCTCGAGAACTACTCGCCGACAGCTGGCTCTACGAGGTGGGCATGCCGGCAAAGAGCGGCGGGGCGGCGGCATCATCGCGGTGCTGCCGGGTCGCTTCGGCGGTCCGTGATGTCGGCTTTGCGTACGTCGGTGACGTCGACGAAATCCGCAGTCCAAAAGTTGCCGCGCAGCGGCCGGAATCGCGCCTGGTAGATGCGCCCCCTCTCGGCCTGGAACGTAACGGTCACGGTCTCCCTGCAGTAGCCGGTGTTGTACGTGGGCCCGCCACCGTAGCTGGGGCTGGCGCCGTAGTTGTAGGCAGTGCCGCAACCGCCCGAAGGGCCAGGGCTGCCGGCGAGAGTTGAATAGCTGAAGCAAAGCTCGAACGCGTTCACGCCCGGCGCCACGTCGATCAGCAGGAACCCGCCCGCCCAGACGTCGGGTCCGTCGACAGCCACGATGTCTATCTCTTTGCAACTGCGGCGATTGTTAAACCGCCCCTCAGGGGAAAACGAGTCTTTCAAGGTATTAGGTTTTCAACTCGAAAGCTTTTCGAGAAACCGGTAGGCAGCAATAATTTATAATTAATTAATTGGTTAAAGCATAATGGCAAATCGCCCAGGCAAGATGTGAGCGTTTCCTTTCCTTTGGCTCCCGGAGAACATCACGTTAAAGATTGTTAACTGTTGGTCACAGCCCTTCGAGCGGATGCGCGAGCCCGCCGGGGCCGGCACGACAGGCGCAGGGCAGCGCCCGCCAGCGGGAACGCTTCAACGCGGAGCGGCCGTGACACCGCGCCCGCTGCGATAAGGATCCAGGCGTGATGAATGCAACGCTGCGCATCGGCATCGACCTCGGCGGCACCAAGACCGAGATCGTCGCCCTCGACGCCGATCACAACATCCTGCTTCGCAAACGCGAGCCGACGCCCGCCGACGACTACGCCGCCACGCTGGCGCAGATCGCCCGGCTGGTGAGCGAAGCGGAGGCCGTGCTCGACGCCCGCGGCAGCGTGGGTGTCGCCACGCCCGGCGCGCTGTCGCCCGCCACCGGCCGGCTGCGCAACTCCAACTCCACCTGCCTCAACGACCAGCCGCTGAAGGAAGATCTGGAGCGGCTGCTCAAGCGCGAGGTGAAGCTGGAGAACGACGCCAACTGCTTCGCGCTGTCGGAGGCGGTGGACGGCGCGGCCGCCGGCGCGCGCGTCGTGTTCGGGGTCATCCTCGGCACCGGGGTCGGCGGCGGCATCGTCGTCGACGGCCACGTGCTCCATGGCGCCAACGCCATCGCCGGCGAGTGGGGCCACAATCCGCTGCCGTGGCGCACCGACGAGGAGCGCCCGGGCCCGCCCTGCTATTGCGGCAAAAACGGCTGCATCGAAACCTTCCTGTCCGGTCCCGGCATGGCCTTCGACCACCAGCTGGCGTCCAACGAGGTGCTCGACCCCGTCGCCATCGCCGAGCGCGCTGCCGCCGGCGACACCGCCTGCGAGCGCACGCTGGCGCGCTACGAGCACCGCCTGGCGCGGGGCCTGGCGACCGTGATCAACGTGTTGGACCCGGACGCGGTCGTCCTCGGCGGAGGCCTATCCAACCTCGAGCGCCTCTACCGCAACGTGCCGGTGCTGTGGACGCCGTGGATCTTCTCCGACACCGTGCGCACGAAGCTGGTAAGGAACCGGCACGGCGATTCGAGCGGAGTGCGGGGAGCGGCGTGGTTGTGGGATTGAGCGGGGCGGTGCGCTACCCGCCGGCGGAACGCCGCGCCAGCAGCCGATCCAGCTGATTGGCGAATGCCTGGCGGTCGCTGTTGCTCAGCGCCGGCGGCCCGCCGGTCTGAACCCCCGACGAGCGCAGCTCGTCCATGAAGTTGCGCATGTCGAGCAGTTGACGCACGTTCTCGGCGGTGTACAACTCGCCGCGCGGGTTGAGCGCCACGGCGCCTTTCTCCACCACGGCCGCCGCGAGGGGAATGTCCGCGGTCACCACCAGGTCGCCCGCCTCCACCGCATCGGCGATGTGCCGGTCGGCGACATCGAACCCGGCGCCCACGTGAACCATCCTGATGTGCCGCGACGGCGGCGTGCGCAGCGGCTTGTTGGCCACCAGCGTGAGCTCCACTCCCACCCGCTCCGCGGCGCGGTAGAGGATGTCCTTGATCACCGCCGGACAGGCGTCGGCGTCAACCCAGATGCGCACCTCGGTTTGGTTACTTCGGCGCCTTGATGCCGCAGGGATACGCCAGCCGCAGCGCGCCGATGACGTTGAGGCCCGCCGAACGGTCCCGGTTCTCCGGGTGCTTCTCCAGGAACTCACCCACCACCTCCAGCTTCTGGCCGAGCGTGCCGAAATCCGGATTGAAATGCTTGCAGCCCGGCGCCGCCGCCACGCGCACGCCGTCCACCACGCCCTTCACGTACTGCTGGTAGGCATTGGCCTGCACCATCTCCACCCACGGCAGCGTGTCGCCGGGATCGCCGCGGTCCATCTTTTTCCACGCCAGGTACTGGTCGTAGAGCCAGTGGCCGTCGGAGGTCTGGGCCGGCGCGGCGCCCGCGGCGGCCAGCGCCAGCACGGCGGCGAAGCGCGCGAAACGCATCGGCGCTACCCGTCCTTGAACCCGGCCGCCTTGTGGGAGCCGTCGCAGAACGGCTTGTTCTTCGACTGGCCGCAGCGGCAAAGGTAGGCGGTGGTGCCGCGCCAGCGCGGCTGGCCGCTGGACGCGACCAGCGTCAGGTTGCCCTTGAGCTGCAGCGGACCGTCCTTGAGCGCCTTGATCGCCAGCGGCCCGCCCTCGCCCGGCAGTCCGGGCCCGGCGTCGCCCACCGCGCCGGAGTCGCGGAAACCGGCCTGCTCGTGGCTGTTGTCGCAGAACGGCTTGTTCTTCGATTGCCCGCAGCGGCACAGCGCGGCGCGGAAGCGCACGCCGGCCATGTCCTGCGGTGCGCCCTCGATCGCCAGCTCGCCGCGCACGAAATACGGACCGTTGTAGGCCACGGTGACGGTATTGGCCGGCGCCGGCACCTCGCGCGTCGCGCCGTCCTTGGCCTCGTAAACCAGCGCGCCGCTGGGGCAGCGCTGGCACACGTCCACCACGTCGGCCAGCGTGGTCAGATCCGGCTGGCACCAGGGCTGGCGCCCGCCGACGAACAGCTCGCCCTTGGCGCGGCTGCACTCGCCGATGTGGATGCACAGGCGCTGGTCCCAGGTGACGTCGGCTTCCTTGCCGAGGTAGCGAAACACGGGTCCCTGGCTCATGCGGGTCTCCTGCGCGTGGATGGGGACGGACTCAAGCCGGTGTCCTGTTCCGGATCCGGAACAGGACACTAGCATGCCTGCGGCGGCGGATTCCACCGCGCCGCCGTCGCGGTTATCGGCCGAAGGGCGCGACGCCGATCAGCGGCGCGTGCAGCCACAGTGCGAACGCCGCCCAGGCGACGAGGCCGACCGTCACCGCGATGACGTCCCGCGTCACCGGCCCCGCCGGGTAGCGCGTGCCCGCCCGGCGGTCACGCCGGCGCGCGGTAACGTAGTCCGCCACCGCCCACGCGAGGAACGCGCCGAACAGCACCAGGTCGGCGAGCGTGCCGTTGGCGATCAAGTGGGAGAACGCCCAGATCTTCACGCCTGCCACCATCGGGTGACCCACCGCCGCCTTGATGCGCGTGCCGGGCACGTACGCGGCCACCAGCAGGATGAACGCGGGGATCGTCAGCAGCGCCGCCAGGTGCCGCGTCCAGACCGGCGGCGCCCAGAGGATCACCGGCTCCATGCGCGCGGCGCCGTAGCCGTAGACGATCAGCGCGAAGCCGGCGAGCGAGATCACCGAGTAGATCGTCTTCCACGGCTTCTCCCCCAGTTTCTCGATCTGGCGCGTGCGGAAGTCGTCGGCAAAGATGCGCACCGAATGGGCGCCGAGGAAGATGATCAGACCGGCGATAAGCAGGGTCATGAGCGCTCCGGAGGCAGGCTGGGACGTCGGAATTATCCCACGGCTGGGCCGCCGGGATGCCCGCGGTTCCCGCCGGCGGGCGGAAGCGGGCCGCGGTCTAGTCTAGTGTCCCGGAGGATGAAGCCGTTGATCTGCAACCAGGCGTACGCGGTGCAGAGGTCGTCGAGAACCGAGCGGTCCTTCGCCAGGACGACTTTGCGACCCGAATCCGGCTTCGGCGGGTCGTGGCGGACGCGCATGCCTCGGAGGTCGCCGTCACCGCCGCCGGCCGGGGGAGAATGGGCCCCGCGCACGCAGCACGGTCAGCCCGGCGGTTTGCCCCGTCACCAAACGCGCAACACCGATCGGCAGGAAATTCGAGAGCGTCATCCGCGCCCGCATCGATGACGATCCGCCGCCCACGCCGGCGTGATCATCCGGCCGATCACTAGGATTCCTCGCAGGTCCGTCCGCCGCTGGCACCGGAGCCGGCCGCGGCGGCGGTCGGATACGGGCCGATGAACAGCGCCCGTTCGTCGAACCGGCCCGAGACGGCCACCGGCGGCCAGGTGACGCGGTAGTAGCCCTGCGCCAGCGGCCGGCCATCGCGGCGCCAGTACACGCGCTCGCAGGATTCCGCGTCCAGCAGCCGCGAGTCGGACGTCACCCGGACGATCTCGAAATACTCGCGCTTCTCGGTTTGCCTGATCATGGCTTCCTCCTCGAAAGAAATGCCCTCCGGCCGGGAGTTCCCGGGACGCGCGAAAATCTTCGATGCGCAATGATCCGGTCCGAAAAGCGCGGGGCGCGCTCTCCGACGACGAGGTCGCGGCCCGCGGTGGCGCGTCAGGGCCGCTCAAGGAAGACGTCAGCGTGGTGCGGCGCGGCGATGATCGCGCCGCGCCGCACCCTTGCAGGATACGCGGCTTCGCCTGCGAATGCGAGGGAAAACGGCGCCGTCGCGACGACGCAGTGGGCGGCGCCCGCCCGACTCCCGGCGCGTTCAACGCCGCGGTTCCACCGCCGCCCGTTCGATCAGCTCGAAAATCCGCCGGTGCGCGTGCGTGGTGGGGTGCAGCTCGTCCCAGAAGAAACCCGGCTGCGGCGGCGGCAGCCCGTGCTCGGAATGGAACAGGACGCCGTCGAGCGAGCGGCACGCCGACGCCATTCTGATGAACTTGTCGATGCATCCGGCCGCGGGCCCCGCGTCGGGACGCACGTTCAGGCTCCTGGCGAGTTCCGACACCCGCACCAGCCGCAGGTCGATTCCCGCCAGCGACGCGTTGAGCTCGTCCACCAGGCCGGCGAGATGACGGTTGTGCGCCTCGGCAAGCCGCGTGAGCCGCGCGGCGGACGCGGTGCCCGCCGACATCGGCAGGTTCCCGAGATCCGGCAGGTCGAGCACCACGAAGCGGCGCGCGCCCAGCTCGTACAGACTCCGCAGACCGGCCTTGAGGTGTTCCGTCACCACCCGCGGCTCAGGCGTCGGCGAAACGTAGAGGTAGTCGTCCGCGCCGACCCAGACGACATAGAGCGCCGCCCTGAGCGCCGCACTCTCCGCGCCGGCCGCGGCGGCGAACAGCTCCACCTGGGCGCGGAATCCCGGTCCCGGCACGCTGCCGGGCGTCGGGCTCCAGTAGCCCGCCGTGGCGCCGCCGAACGCGAAATTGACCGCGCAGGTCTGCGTGATTCGGTCGAGCGCGCCCAGCGAGGGCGTGGACAGCCGGTCGCACAGGCGCCATGCGAGGAAATCCGCGACGTTGGGGCCGTTGGAGAAGCGCCCCTCCCAGTAACGGCGATAGGGCGGCGCCGACGGCGGAAACGCCGGACTCATTCCGAGCAGCCGCGTCGCGTGGTGCACGTTGCCGCTGTCCAGCAGGCTGTCGCCGAACAGCACCAGCCGCAGGGGCGACGGTGCGGCGCCCGATGCGGACGCCGCCGCCACGGCCAGCAGCGCCGGGAGCAGCCAGCGCAGCAGCGCGGCCTTCAGCGGCATTGACGCCAGCGCCTACCGCGCCAGCCAGTCGCGCAGACGGGCGTAGACCTCGGGCCGCGAAAGCAGATCGAAGTGCCCCATGCCAGACGCGATCCAGCAGTGGTCCGCGGGAAAATCCAGCGCCAGGTCCCGGCGCGGGTGGCGTCCCAGCGCGCTGTCCAGCGTCACCAGCCCGTCGCTCGGCAGCATCGCCGCCACCCGGCTGCGGCCGCCTGCCGATGTCGCGGCCACCGCATAGCACGCCACACCTTGCGGCAGCGGCACCGGCCGGCGCCGGTCGCCGTCGCGGGCGAAGCGATCGCGCCCGTGCCAGTCCTCGTCCAGCAGATTGCCGTAGCGCAGATCGGTGACGCCGGCGCTGCGGATCATGCCCAGCCGCGCCAGCGGCGCGCTGTAGCGGCTGGCGCCGAGGGCGGCGTCCACCCAGTTACCGGCCCGCTCCAGCGGCGAGCCGTGGTGCGGCGTGCCGAGACACACCAGCTTGCGCAGATGCCGCAGCCAGCCGTGGCCCGCTTCCCGCCCGTAATGACAGGCGCTGCGCGCCACCAGCCCGCCCATGCTGTGACCGACGATCGCCAGCTCCTCCAGCGGCACCGGCCATTCGCGCACCAGATCCTCCAGCAGCGCGTCGAGGCGCCGGCCGTTGACGGAAACGTGCAGGCCGCTGTTGTAATGCAGGTACACCGTCGTGTAGCCGAGGTCGCGCGCGAGCGCCGCGCCGTGGTCGTGGCCGCCGCGGTTCCACTGCAGGTCGCTCATGCAGATGCCGTGCACCAGCACCAGCAGCTTGCCGGTGGCCTGCGGCATCGCCGCGGCCAGCGCCGCGCGCTCGATCGCCAGCGGCATTCCGTCGCGACGAAATCGCATGGAAATCGCCAGCGGATTGCCGCTCGCCTCGAGGTAATCGCCCAGTACGCCGTTGGCTGCCGCCAGCAGCGCCTCGCGCCGCGGCGACGACTGCCCGTGGTCCAGCGGCGGCACCAGCGGCGCCAGTACCGCGTCGATCCCGCCGCCCACCAGGCGCGTGATGCCGCGCACGCTGCGGTAGACGAGCCCGGGAATGCCGCGGGTCGCCGTCCATCCCACCAGCCCGTCCGGCGCCGCGCGCCGCGCGATGGTGTAGTGCATCGCCTCCACCAGGTGGGTGGCGGCGGTGACGGCGTCCACCGCGAGGCGGCTGGCGCCGCGCAGGTCGGAGGGACGGATGGGGGTCTTGCGGGTCATGGCGGAAGGTCCTGCAGGTTGGACACAGTCTCCGCCGATTCGGCTCGCGCCGCCACCGCGCGTGAGCGCGGCCTACCAGGGGGGGTCGAGCGGCCCCATGGTGTCCAGGTTCTTGTCCGTATTCGGCGTCAGCGACCGCTTCCTCTCATGCCTGCGCCGTCAGCGCCGCACCTCCAGCGCGTTCTTCACGGACTTGACACCCTCCACCTCGCCCGCGGTCCGGACGGCGAGTTCCGCCTGCGCGGCGTCTTCCACCACGCCGGACAGTTCCACCGTGCCATTGCGGGTCTGCACGTCGACCTTCAGATCCCGCAGCTGCGAGCGCCGCTGGAACTCGATTTTCACCCGGGCGGTGATGAAGGGGTCCGTGATCGCCGCGCCGGTGCCCTGATCGCCCGCCCCGATTTGCGCGGGTGGCGTGGCGTCGCGCCGCCCATCCGCCGGCGCCGCGACTTGCGCGGGGTCGGTTCCGGCCGGCGCAGCGGCCGCTCGCGCCAGTTCCCGCGCAGCGTACACCTGCAGATGGCGATCGAGACCGCAGCACGGCGTATCCAGCGCTCCACCGGCCGCGCCCGGCGGCGCCGACGCGGCCGCCAGCAACAGGAGCGGGAGAGTTTTCCGGTTCATCACGTTTGAACCCTTTCGCCGGACACAACACGCCGGCTCGGCACCGGCCGATGGTGGAGCGCATCATGGGCCTGTTCGGATTCGGCACGCAGCGCTCGGCCCACACCGAAGCGCCGGCGCAGGCGATCCGCTAGCCGCTGCGCATCGCCGCGCCGATCACCGCGGCGCGAATGTCCGTCACCACGGACCCCCGCGCCGCCCGGGTCCCGGATCGTTCCCGGTTACTTGCCGGTCGACGTCGCGGATCCGCCCGGAACCGCTTCACGTGCGCCCGACGGGCCGGTGCGGCCGGCGGCGCCCATGCTCTGGTCCCATTCCGACTGCGAGACCTTGCCGTCCCCGTCCCTGTCCACCTTGCTGATGTTCAGCCGGGCGGCGGCGGCTTCCTGCGACGACAGCACGCCATCCCCGTCCTTGTCGTACTTGCTGAACGAGTGGGTCGTGCCCGTGCCGGCCTTGCCGCCCTGGGACTTGTATTCGCCGGCGAGGGCAACACTCGGCGTCAGTGCGATGGCGGCGAGAGCGATCAGTGTCCGTTTCATTTCTGTTCTCCGTAAACAGTGAGTGGAAATCGAATGCCATGAAATGAGCATCCGTGCGTCGGTGTTCGCAATATGTGTGCCGTTGGCACAACAGCCATTGAATCCGCGGAGTTACCGCGATCCGGGTGCGAGCGGGTCGCGCGTTCGCGTCCGTTGCCGGCGGAACTTCCGGAAGTTTTTACACGCACCGCTTGAAAAACTGGCATGCGCGCGGCGCTGATCGACGTCAGTAGACGAGCGACTTGCTTTCGATCTCCTTCTTGCGCCGCTCGTATTCGTCCTGCGTGATGCGCCCCGCCGCGCGGTCGGCTTCCAGCTGATCCATGGCCTCCTTGTTCTGATACTCGTACGCGCCGCCGGCCGCCGCGGCGCCGAGCGCGGCGCCGCCAACCAGGTCCTTCGAGCAGCCGGTGAGCGAGGCAGCGGCAACGATCGCGATCAGCATCAATGCTCCAGGCTTCATGTCATACCTCCTGTGGTGGATGAGTTGCCCCCCGCCAGCGTGCGGCTGCAAGACAAGTGCCAGAGCGGCACAGGGCGCGGAGCGCCCGGAGCGCTCACGCGATCGCAATCGCCAGCCCGTGAAAGAAATTCCACCGCGCAACTCGGCGCGTCTCCGATCAACGACACCGCCGCGTCCGGCGACACTGCCGCCGGCGCAATCGCAACTGCCTGCACGCAGGGGGAATTCCGCTCCACCGGCAGCAGCGCGGCAGCCCTGGCATGCCGATTGCCCGACTCCCGGTACGACCGGAAGCCAACGGCAAACGTCCGCATGAGGCCGACGCGTCTTGCGCGCGGCGCTGTCCGAGCGGCCCGGTAACTCTTGCAACCATCAAGGAGGAATCGATGAGATCGAAGACCCCCACGAAACTTCTGGCTGCTTCCGCCCTGACAACGCTGCTGCTCGCCGGATGCGGCGAGAGCGACGAGCAAATGTCGCGCACCGATACGCTTCCCGCCGACACGAGCCGCGCGGAGGGCACCGCGCCCGACCGACAGGTGACTGGCCTCCCCAACGAAAACGCGCCCGCGACGACCGGGAGACCCGTGCCGCGATCCGGGGGCGCAACCCCGACGGCAGAACTATTCCGCTCGCTCGACAAGGACGGCAATGGCCTCGTCAGCAAGCAGGAAGCGGAGTCCCTGCCGGCCGACACGCGAATCGACTTCGCCGCGCTGGACACCAACCAGGACGGCAAGCTCTCGCCGTCGGAATTGCAGGGCCTGGCCGGCACTGCCGGGTCTGCGGGTCCGATGGGAGAACCCGACAAGTCCGGGCCAGCGGACCCTGCCGGCCCGCACGGAGCCGCGCCCGGCTCCGGCTCAGCCGACAAGAACTAGCCGGCGGCGCGGGGCGGCACGCGGCGTTCGGGAGCGTCCGGTCGGATCAACCCGCCAGCAGCCTGGAGATGGCGTCCGCGGCGCGCTGCAGCGCGGGCACCGAGCTCGGTGTGTTTCTCCAGCGGCGCCGCGGTCAGCAGGCGCCGGCGCTTTGCCGCCGGCATCAGGCTCAGGAACAGCAGGCCGCTCGCACCGCAGTGCAGCGGCACCCCGCGTCCGGAGTCCCGGAAATCAGACGTAACCCGGCCCCTCGATGACCGGGCGCGCCCGGATGAACGCTTCGTCCACGTCGAGCCCGATGCCCGGACGCTCCAGCGGCCGGACGGTGCCGTCGCCGGTCACCCTGTAGGGCTTGCCGGCGAGTTCCTCGCGGAAGGCGTTGTTCTTGGCGAGGTCGGCCTCGAAGTAGCCCGGGTGCAGAGAAAATGGATCGTCGCCGCACCTGGAGCGGCTGATCGAGGAACTGCGGGCCGACGGATGCTGTGTGGACGTCCTGCCCGCGCAATACCAGCTGCAAAAGGGCGAGAGCGGGGCGTTGCGCATCGGACGCTTCCAGCGACGGCTTTAGACGTCTCGGCCCGCCCCAACCGATCGGCATAAGGGCCGTACGAAGCCGGCGCCGCACCCCGCGCCGTCCACGGTTCCAGCCCGACCTTGGGCGTTTCGACCGGGCCGAGAGCCGGCGGCCTCCCGGTGGCAAGGAGTGATCCCGCACGGTCCCGGCCCCTCTCCGCGGGCCACCCTTGGGCACCGCGGGGTAGCCCGCCATGCTGCGGAAAATTAACATCATTCCGATTAGCTCAAGGGGCGGTCGCGGTAAGATTAGCGGACCCGGGAGCTGGAATACCGAGAGTCCGTACAGGAACTCAGCTCAGGGATTCGCTTGGCTTGGGGGAAAGCGGTGATGGGTCACCCGGACGCTCTGTGCGTAAGTGCGGCTGGATGGGCGCTGGCGCCCGGCGGTCCGGCACACCTGCGCGCTCGGGCACGACAACGCGCAGCGCAGCCCGGTTACCCGACGCGGGACACCGGCTCGGCACGATGCCCGACGGTCGGCTGGAGTACGGTGGCGCTGATTGGTGAGCCTCGCCGCGCCCCCTTCCCGCGCCCGGGAGGCGTTTCCGGATGACAAGCTCTCCCGCATCACACCCCGGCAACCAGCCGCCCGGCGCAGGCCGCCTGAGTGTCGATGCGGCCGCGACGCGGGACTTGGAGCGCAAGCTCATCGCCTCGGTTTCCAACAAGACCGAGGTCACCCAACTGCCGGCCATCCCGGTCCTTATCGACCGCGCGCTCAAGGCCGGCCGGCAACCGGCAGGAGCGCAAGGCCCGGCTCATTGGGTATCGCTGGATCCGATCCTGGCCCTGCGCCTGCTCGACGCGACCGTCGCTGCGCCGGGAACCGGCGTCGCTCCAGAACCCCGCTCCCTGGAGCAGCGATTCGCCAGCCTCCAGCCCGAACTGGCTCATGCCCTGCTCATGAGCGCGGCGCAAGCCTCCCTCGCGCCAGGACGCCATCGCCTGTCTCCGGACGAGTCGGCCGGATTCTGGCTTCATTCGATCCAGTGCGCCCATCTCAGCCGGGCCCTTGCCGAGGCCGTTTCTTACCGGAACGTCGAGGAGGCCTACCTCGCCGGACTGTTGCACGACATTGGTACGTTTGCTCTGCTGACGGCCGTGCCCAACACGTTTCGGTCCCTCGTCGCCGAGCAGGGAGCGGCCAACGGCAGCGGGTTTCCGGAGCACGCGGGACGACTGGGAACCGTTCACGCGAAGATCGGCGCGTCGCTGATCGAATCGCTGGCGCTTCCCTTCTACTTCTCCGACGCGATTCTTCTCCACCACGCGCCCAAGGCCGAACTCTACGGCACCCATCCGCTGGTTCGTATTCTGCGAGCCGCGGAACTGCTGTCGCACCCGGGCATGTCCTCCGATCAAGAGGCTTCCGTCGCGGAATTGCTGGACATCTCCCCTTTCCTGGTCTGCCATCTCGAGCAGGAGGCGGCCAAGCGCGTCAACGCCGTATTGAGGGATCTCGGCCTGCCTTACCCCCGGGCATTTCCCGCCAAATCTTCGGAGGCGGATTCCTCCCCGGCGATCGTGGCGATGGCGAGGTTGTCCGATTCCATCGTCGGGCAGTTCGTCGAAGAGGCCGAGCAGTCGTCGGCCCCCGGTCCACCCGCTGTCGATGGCGCCTACGCTACGGCGCCGGCCTCGAGTGTGACCGACGCGTGGTCCGACGCGATGAGCGGCGCCAGCGGCGCCGCGGCTTCCATCCTGGGGCAGATCGTCGGCGAAGCAACCCTGTCCAAGGCGGCGTCCCTGCTTCAAGCGGCGCCGAGCCTGCGCGATGCGGTCGCCGACATTCGCCCCATCGCCGCGGCCATCGCCGGACTGAAGCGCGTGGTGCTGTTCGTTGCCAACGCAACGGACGGCGCCTGGCCCGGGTGGTTCATCGACGCCAGCGGCGCTGCGCGGATCGACCTGGATCTGGCGACCACGGTTCCCCGCAGCGTCGTGGCAAAGGCCGCCCGGGAGGGCATCGTGTCCGCCTCGACGGAGGATAGCCGCAGCACCCGCGTGACCGGCCTGGATCTGCAGATTGCCCGGCTTCTCGGCTCGGAGGAGATCGCCGCCGTTCCGGTGCCCGGGAAGGAAGGCGCATGCCGCGCCGTTCTGGTCTTCGGCACTTCCCATCTGCAAGCTCGCCGCCTGACGGAAAAGTTGCCGTTCCTGGCGGATCTGGCCCAGCTGATTGCCAATGCGCTCGCCCGGCCCGCCCAGGCCGGCGCACCAGCCGCCGCCGTCGATCCGGCGGAGGAGCTCCGCACCGCCATCCGCCAGCAGGTACACGAGATCCGCAATCCCCTTTCAGTGCTCAAGACCTATCTTCAGATTGCCCGGGATCGCGCCAACAGTGGTGCCAATCTCGAGCGGGAACTGGAGATTGCCAGCCAGGAGGTCGACCGGATGGCGAAACTGCTGGACGAGGTCGGCAAACCCGGCGCCTGGGGCGAAGCAGAGCACGCGCCCGCCCGCAGGGACCGGACGATGATCGAGCGGGGGGTGGCGATACTGGACGAGAGCGCCAAATACGGCGCAAGCGGCAACGCCGAGCCCGCGCTCACGGACATCAATCGCACGATTCGCGACGTGTTGCAGGTCTACGGCGACGCCCTGTTCGCGTCGAAAGGCATTTCCGTCTCCCGCATGCTGGTGCCCAGCGTACCGCGAATCGTTTGCGACGCATCCGGGCTCAAGCAAGTGCTCCTGAACCTCCTCAAGAATGCGTCCGAAGCGATTTCCAGCGAAGGACAGGTCGTCGTCGGCACCTCGGATCGCGTGAACTACGAGGGCCAGGCCATGATCGAGATCTCGATCGCCGACAACGGGCCGGGAATGGCGCCCGAGGTCTTCAGCCGGCTGTTTGCGCTTCCGCCCGGAGCTGCTGCCGGCGCCGACCGGGGCTTCGGGCTTCCGAACTCGCTGGCGATCGTCAAGAGCATGAACGGGCACCTGCTCTGTCGCAGCACCCCCGGCGTCGGGACGGAATTCTTGATTCTGCTGCCGCGTCCGGCGGAAACCGACCCGCTCCCCGTCCAAAATAACTAGACTTGAGCCATGGCCCTTCCGGAAAGCCTGCTGCAACCCCCCGAACAACCCCTGTCCGCGCCGCGCCCGGCGCGCGTGCTGGTGGTGGACGACGACCCCATGGTCTGCTCGGCCGTCACCGATCTGATCGGGTCCCACGATCGGTACATCTTCGCCTGCGGAACCGGGCGGGAGGCGATGCGACTGCTGAGCGCCGAGGCGGTGGACCTGCTGCTCCTCGATCTCAGCCTGCCGGACACCACCGGCCTGGAGATCATGCGGTGGATGCAGAGGGCCCGGTGCACCCCGATCGTGATCGTCGTGAGCGGGGACGATTCGATCGACTCGGCGATACGGGCGCTCAAGCTGGGCGCGTACGAGTACATCCGCAAGCCCTTCGAGCCCGCAGCGCTCACCCGGAGCGTGGAGAATGCGCTCGCGTCCAAGAACCTCGAAGCCGAAAACGCGCGGATGCGGGCGCTGCTGGAGCATTCCGAGCGGCTCCACCGCTACCTCGTCGACAACTCCCCCGACCTGATTTTCGCGCTGGACGCCAATGGCCGCTTTCGCTTCGTCAACGATCGCTTCGCCACCGTCGTCGGCTATACCAAGGCCGAAATTGCGGGCCTGCACTACGCCTCCGTCCTGCACGAGAAAAACCCGGCCCACCTGCACTGGCTCTTTGGCGAGCGGCGCACCGGCGGCCGCGCCTCCAAAGACATCGAGTTCACATTGCGGCGCAAGACGGCGGACGCGGACTCGGAGGACTCCGAGAAGCTGGTGACGGTGGCGGCGAGTGCGATCGGGATCTACCGCGAAGGCGTCGAGGACGAGCCGCTGCAGCAACGCTTTGTGGGCACCTACGTCGTCGGCCGCGACATCACCGCCCGCAAGCGCGCCGAAAAGATCATCGAGTTCCATGCCTATCACGACGCCCTCACGGGGCTGCCCAACCGCACCCTGTTCCGCGATCGCCTGAGTCAGGCCATCGCCTTCGGGCGCCGTCACCAGAGGAATCTCGCCGTCCTGTTCATCGACATGGACCGCTTCAAGCTGGTGAATGACACGTTCGGTCACCTGACGGGCGACCAGCTGCTGCAGCAGGCCGCCTCGCGCATCCGGAAATGCCTGCGCGCGACAGACACGCTGTGCCGAATCGGCGGTGACGAGTTCATCGCCCTGGTGTCCGAACTGGAGGGGCGGGAGGACGCCGAGCGGGTGGCGACAAAGGTCCTCGAGGAATTGAATACGCCGTTCGCGCTGGGGCAGCGAACGTTTACCACCGGTGCCAGCATCGGTGTCGCCGTGTTTCCGGAGGACGGCATCGCCGAGGAAGAGCTCATCCGCAACGCGGACGCCGCGATGTACCAGGCAAAGCGCCGCGGCAAGAACCGGACGGCTTTTTTCTCTGCCGATCTCAACGCCTCGCACCAGGAGCGGCTGCGGCTCGAACACGATCTGCGGGAGGCGGTGCAGCGCAAGGAGTTCGAGGTTTTCTTCCAGCCCATCCACAACGTCCGAACGGCGCAGGTGGAGAGCCTGGAGGCGCTGGTGCGCTGGCGGCATCCCTTGCTGGGACTGCTCGCGCCGAACCGGTTCATCCATATTGCCGAGGAGTCCGGCCATATTCGCGACATCAGCGAATTCGTGCTCGACGCCGCGTGCGAGCATCTGGCGGGCTGGCGATCGTCGGGATTCCCCGAGCTCGGCGTATCCGTGAACCTCTCACCCCAGGATTTCGACCGGCCGGACCTGGTCGAGCGCGTCATGCATTACCTGGACCGGCACAGCGTGCCTTCCGGCGCGCTGGAACTGGAAATCACCGAGAACGTGCTGATCGAAGACATGGATGCGGTTTCGAGAACCGCGGCCCGGCTCCGATCCGAGGGCGTGCGCATCGCCATTGACGACTTCGGTACCCGTTACTCCTCGCTGGCCTACCTGCAGTCGCTGCCGATCAATGCGATCAAGATCGACCAGTCCTTCGTTCGGGACCTGGGCCTGAGGGGCTCGAGCAGTTCCATCGTGCGGGCCATGATCGGCATCGCCCGCGGCCTGGAACTCGACTTCATCGCCGAGGGCGTTGAACGGGACGAACACCTCAAGTCGCTGCAGGAATTCGGGTGCGACGTGATGCAGGGATTCCTCTTCAGCCGCCCGATGCCGGGTCCGGAAGTCGGCGCCTACCTCGCCCGCAGCATGCCGCACTGACCGACATCAGCGCAGCGGCACGCGAACGTTCGGCCTTCACGCCGGCGCACCCCGGATCGCCTTCCAGCCCGGCTCTCCCGGCAATGCCAGGGGCCGTGGCGTCGGTGCACTCCGTCACGGCCATCCGGCAAACGTAACCCGAAGCGGGTTGTCGAGAAACCTTACGTTCGCCGGCGGCGTTTGCCCGGCGCCCCGTCCGGGACATGCCAACCGTTTGAAGAAAATAAGCTATTGCATACCCTCGGGATCGGCACGTGCATTGCATGGTGTAGCTGGTTCTGCGCCCATTGCGGGCGAATTGTTAAGCCATCCGTCACCAGGCGCCGGCACCGCAAGCCAGAAGCATCCAGAAGGAGGAGACATGCAAAAACGATCTTCTTGCGCGGTGACTCTGGTCGCCTTGGCTGGCGCCCTGTGTCTCCCGCTGGCAGCCCACGCCTTCGTTGTAAACCAGGCGTTCTATTTCGGGGACAGCCTGACCGATTCCGGCAACGCCGCGGCGCTCACCCAGGTGGCTCCGGACGTCTCCTTTTTCCCGCCGAGCGCGCCCAGCGGCATTCCCGGCATCGGCATTCCCTACGACTACCGGTTCACCAACGGGCCGGTGGCGGCGGAGTACCTGTCCGGCCTTCTTGGGATCGCCCCATCCGCGCCGGCCTGGCCCGCCGCCCCGGCCAACCCGAACTCGAACTTCGCGGTTGGCGGCGCCATGAGCGGGCCAGGGCCGACGAGCGGAGTTCCCGCCCCGCTTCAGGGGCTGTGCTGCAACTTCAATTGGCTCGTCGACAGTCCGGCCGGTCTCCAGGCGGGGTTCCCTGCGGTTCAGTTCACCGGTCTCAACAATCAGGTGGACCTGTTCGCCTCCCGCCTGGGAAGCGGAGACATCTCGCCGTTCGACCCGGCCACGACGATGTTCTCGATCTGGGGTGGCGCGAACGACATCTTCCTCGCGCTCGCGCTGAGCGCGGGGCTGTCGCCCGCTGATCAGGCGGCCGTTTTGCAGGCCTACACGATCAACGCGGCGCTCAACATTGGCCTGCGAATCGGCGAGCTGGCGGCATTGAACGGCGAGAACTTCCTGGTGATGAACATGCCCGATCTTGGGCTGACACCCTTCGCGATGGATGGTGGCATCGCCCCCTTGGCGACTTCTCTGGCGATACTCTTCAACGCGACGCTCGATGCGACGCTGGGTCCCCTGCGGGCAGGCGGGCTTAACATCATTGAGTTCGACACGTTCGCCGCGCTCACCAACCTTGTCGCCGGCGGTCCCTTCGCGAACACGACCCAGCCCTGCTTCGACGGGACCGCGGCGTCCATTCCCACGATTCTTGGCGGCTGCCAGGGCCACCTGTTCTTCGACGGCGTGCACCCGACCACCGCGACGCACCAGATCCTTGCAGCGCAGATTTACCGGACCATTCCGGAGCCCGATATGCTCCAACTGGTGGCGGCCGCATTGCTCGCCCTGCTTTGGCTGCGGCGGCGGGAGCGTGCCCGCGTCCTGTAATCCCGGCGGGGTGTGACGGCCCGGGGGCGCGCAGCCCCCTCCCATCCGGCGCCGAACGGCCTTCGTGGGCGCCGGTAGCCGGCGGATGCTGGCCGGTATCCGATCGAGCCCGTCGAAGCCTCACCGGCGCCATGGCACGGCGGCTTCCACCCGGGTGGTCCGATCCGTTCCCGGATCTTGCCGTGCCGAAGGCCGCAATTCGCCGCCGCCATCCACCGCATCCGCATCGCCATCTCCGATGCATTTCGATAGGCTTGGTGAACCTCCCCACCGCCTGTTCTTGAGCCCATTGACTGGAGAATCGCCATGCGCCAGCTCATCGTTTTCTTCTCGCTCGTTCTTGCCGCCACGGCCCACGCCCAGGCGCCGGCCCAGCAAGGCGGCGAGCGAAAGCCCCTGAGTGATTCCGAATTGCTGAGAGAGCACTATTTCCGGCAGGAGCAGGCCAATCTGGTCCAAAGAGAAGAGAGCCGCCGCATCCTGGCGGAGCTGGCCGCCATGCGCGCGGAGCTGCAGGAGCTCCGACGCTTGTGCAGGTAGCACCGAATTGACGCACGCCACCACCCATGCCGGTAGCAGGTTGGCCTCAGCCGTCACGGCATCGCGCGCGTCGGCCCGGGCGAGAAACGGCGCGACGTGGCGCTCGGTCGCGCAGCGGGGCGCGCCCATCGAGCTGGCTGCAGCGCTCATCGGCAAGATGCCGAGTTAGAATTACGCTTTCGCGCACGACGCTTCCGGCGGGAAACCGTATGAAAAGATGGCTCGCAATCGTTTCCGTGCTCGCGCTGGCGCTCGCCGCGCCCGCGGGCGCCCAGACCCCGCCGGGGCGGCTCACCGGCGGCATCAAGTACACCCTGCCGTCCTGGTTCAAGGTCGGCTTCCTGGACTTCAAGCACGACGTGGAGGACGCGCGGCGCAAGGGCAGGCACGTGATGGCGTTCATGCATCTGGACGAGTGCCCGTACTGCGAGCGCATGCTCGAGGAGAACTTCGTCCGGGGCGACAACAAGGAGTTCATGCAGAGGAACTTCGACGTCATCGGCGTCAACATCCGCGGCCACCTGGACGTGGCGTGGATCGACGGCAAGCACTACACCGAGAAGGCGCTCGCGCAGGAGCTCAGGGTGATCGCCACGCCGACCGTGGTGTTCCTCGATCTGGACGGCAACAAGGTGCTGCAGTTGAACGGCTACCGCGAGCCGCAGGCGTTCCGCTACGCGCTGGAGTACGTGCAGGGCAGGCACTACGGGAAACAGCCGTTCGCGGAGTACGTGGCGGCCCGCGCCAAGCCCGCGGTCTACATCCTGCGCGAACACCCGCTTTTCGCCAAGGTCACCAACTTCAAGGACTTCAGGAAGCCGCTCGCGATCCTGTTCGAGGACAAGGCCTGCGCCGACTGCGCGCGCTTCCACGACAGGACGCTCAACCACCCCGACGTGCTGGCCGAAATGAAGAAGTTCACCTTCGTGCGGCTCGACACCGACTCGACTGCGCCCATCGTCGACCTCGACGGCAGGACCACCACCGCGGGCGCGTGGACCAAGGCGCTGGGGCTCACCTACCGCCCGTCGGTGGTGATGTACAACGAGGGCAAGGAAGTGTTCCGCATGGACACGCGCCTGTACCACTTCCATTTCAAGGAAGCGCTGCGCTACGTGAGCGGCGGCTGGTACAAGCAGTACCCGGTGAAGTCCGATTACAGCGCGGCGCGCCGCGAGGAACTGCTCAAGCAGGGCGTGACGATCGACTACTCGGAGTAAGCGTCCGATCCGCGCGACGCCCGGGCGGGTTCAGGCGAAAAAAACGGCTGCCCGCGGTGGCGGCGGAAACCGGAAGGCGGCGCCGCATCCGCCCGCCTACCGCAGCGCCCGCAAGGCCTTGAGCAGCTCCGGATCGTCCCACTCGCGCGCGCCGATGGCGCGGTACGCGAGCCGCCCCTGGGGATCGACGACGAACGTGGTGGGCAGCCCGCGCACCGGCCACTGCGCGGTGACTTTCGAGTCGCGGTCCAGCAGCAGCGGGAACTCCACCGGAAACTCGCCGGTGAACTCGAAGATGGTGTCCGCGCCTTCGCCCACGTTGACGGCCAGCATGACGATGTTCTCCTGCTTGAGCGTGAGCCACGCCCGTTGCATCGACGGCATCTCCGCGCGGCACGGCGGGCACCACGTGGCCCAGAAGTTCACCAGTACCACCTTGCCGCGGTAGTCGGAGAGCCGGTGGCGCTTGCCGTCCATGTCGGCGAGCGAAAACTCCGGCGCCGGATTGGCTTGCAGCGGCGTGAGCCCCCGGCCGGGCTGCTGCGCGAGCGTCGTCTGCGACAGCGCCAGCAGCGCGGCCACGGCAATCAACCGCATCACCGACTTCATCGATCCTCCGCGCACACGATCCCCTCGATGGTTGCCTGCACCGGCCGCCCGCCCAGCGTTACCGCCAGCGACAAGTCGAACGTCGCGCCCGGCGGCAGACCGAAGCTGGTCATGCCCCAGTTGTAGTCGCCCGGCTCGAACTGCTGCGTCGTCGGCAGCAGCGCCCAGCGGAACGCGACGCGCGGCTGGATCGCCACGCCCTTCGCCTCCCATACCTTTTCCCAGTGCTCGCGCACGAGCAGCGGGGTCGCCTTGCCGCCGCTGCGCACGTGCCAGTCGGCGAGCGTGTACGCCACGGGCTGCGCGCCGTCGTTGCGGAAAATGGTCTGGAACACGCACGCCCGGCCGGCGATGTCCGCCTGCTCAACGGTGAACCCGCGCGCCAGGAAGAAGCCCCGGGTCTGGTCCGGCAGCCGTTGCACCAGCCGCACCGAGACGCCGCGCTCCCGCCAGAGCCAGTATCGCAAACCCGTCTCGTTATCGCTGCCGGTCTCGACCTCCGCCTGCGCGGACGAGCCGACGGCAATCGCGATGAGTGCGGCGCCGCGCAATGCGAATCGAATGTCGGAGGAGCGGCAGTGGCCCATCGGATGCAAGATTACGGAGCGGTTCGGACCCGCCGATTGTAAGCCTCGGCGCGCCGCAGTGCGCGGCGGACGCGATCAAGCCGTCGCGGCGGCGGGCCGAATCTATTCCCCAGGGGTGAACAACACGAAAGACAGGATTGCCGCCGACGCGATCGCCAGGAACGGGAGAGCCGCCCAGACGATGCGCCGAAACTGCGGCCCCTCCGGGGGCGCCGGCCAGCCGTCGTGCATGAAGGCAAAGCTCACGCCGCGCTCCGGGCGCCACTCCAGGTTCCACATCAGCGCCGCTGCCCAATAGAGCACCGACGAGGCGAAGATGTTCGCCGCCCAAGTGATCGGATACTCACCATCGCGAAGCACCAGGTAGAGGTCGTACGACCAGCTCGCCGCGAACCCGCGCCGGTTCGCCAAAAAGATCGCCAGCGCCGCGAGGCAGGCGCCAGCCCAGGCGGCGAGGTAGAAGGTGAAGAAGGAGGCCAAGCGCGGCGCCCGCTGGACGTCAGCGCCTGCGAGTAGCCACTTTAGGGGCTACCGACGAGCGGCGAGGCCTTTTATTCCGAGAGAGAGCGTTCGCCAATTCAGGATTGTCTTCAAAGGTCCCCCCAGCGCCTGCCGTGCCGTGTTAGTCCCAGTCAACTGTAACGTCAACGCCTTCGTCCGTTTCGGCGGCTGCTATCCTCTTTTCAACCGTCAAATGGTAGAGGCGAGCGTCGTCGACATCGAACAGCACGCCCGTCACGTCCCGGCTCGGGGCTTGCGCGAAACGTGCGCAGAAAATTGTATCCAGGACGGGCTTGGCAAGGTTATCCAGATCGGCGTGTTCGACGGCGGGGTGGCAAAGGTGGAAGGTGAGCGCCACTCGGTAGCGCCTTCGCGGCCCCGCGTCGTGCGACGCTGATTGCTTCGCCGCCTCTTCGGCAACCCGCTCCCGCCAAGCCCATTCGTTTGTTCCCCAAGGCTTGGGTCGAAGACCTCGGACGGAGAAGCTGATCACCACGAAAACTGTCCTCCGCGCAATCTGATCTCGGGAAGGGGGGACACCGCACTGCGAACGAACGTCTACATGATATGCCCCTACCCCCGCCCCGCCCGCGCCGCAATCAACAGCACCCGCATCAGCCCCGGGATGCCGGACATCCAGTCCAGGGTTTCCTCGACTTCGCGCCGCTCCTTGGCCAGCCACGCCAGCGCCTGGCTCACGTGGTAGGCGTTGCCCGCGACCGGCGGGCTGCCGGGGACCGGCGTGGTGGGGCGCAGCTCGCGCTGCGAGGGCAGCGCCTCGTCCACCGGCTGGACGAGTTCCGCGTCGTAGCCCCGCTGGCAGAGGTGCCACGCGCGCGCCGCCGCCTTCACCCCCCAGGCGCGCCGCACCGGCCCGTCCACCCACGCCGCCAGCGCTTCACGCGGTACCGGAGTGAGCATCCACTCACGCAGCGCCGCCTGCTCCTCCTGCGCCAGCGCGAGGCCCCGCGCCAGCACCCCGCCCAGTTCCTCGGCGAGCGGCGACTGCCGGTGCGCGTAATGGCACTTGAGCTGGGTGGTCCCCACCGCCAGCCCGGCGCCGGAAGCGAACCGGTGCCACGTCAGCAGGAAGCGTACCCCGCCGCGGCGCTCCATCGTGTTCACGCACAGCAGCCGCAGCGCCAGCGGATGGCCATCGCCGGGATCGAAGGCAAAGCGGTCCGGCAGCAGCAGCGAGAGCGTCATGCGCGCTCCGTACTCGGCGAGCCGCAGCTCGCCCTCCGCCTCGTGGTCGCGGATGCCGTTGGCCGCCAGCGCCGCGCGCAGCACCCCGGCCACGTCCGCGTGCTGCACCAGGCGCTGCTCGCGGGCGGCCGCGCCGGCGGGAACGCGCGCCGCCCCGTCGGGCATCGGCTCGCGCACGATCACGTCGAGCCGCTGGCTCGCCGCCGCGCGGCGGACGTTACGGAAGCGGGCGGGGCCGTCTGCCCGCGATGGAGGCGCTGCGCGCGCGGAAAACGGCGAGCCGCCGCCCGAAAGCCGCGGACCGCCTGCAGGAAGTCGCGATCCATCATCCACCGTCAGCGGCAGCGAACGCTGGCGGAAGCCGGGCAGGCCGTCGGCCAGCTCCGCCAGCGAGCCGGTGCGCAACTGCACCGCCGCGCCGCGCCAGCGTGGCAGCGGCCGCGGTTTCGCCGGCGGAACGATGATCGGGGACTGAGTGAGCGGGACGAGTTCCATGGGTACCTCCTTCAATAGGTGTGCCCATTCTGCGCAGGGGGGTGGCTCAGGGCGTGAGCTACCCTTAATGCGTCACCCCGGCGGACGCTCATGTGCCCGTCACCCCGGGCGGAGGCTTATGTGCTCGTCACCCCGGCGGAGCCTGCCCCGTACCGCGATACGGGGGCCGGGGCCCCAGGGACTTAAACCCGCTTGGGTTCCGGCCTGCACCGAAATGACGAGGGCCTGCGAAGAAACCTTTAATTGCGCAAGCCGTTATTAAAGAAAGCGGATTTTCCCTTTAATAGCAGAAACCCGATCCAAGTGATCGTTGCGATTGAGCCGACCGAGGATTCGTCGATTTCAATAGACTTAACAGAGGTTTACTCTGCGGTCGACAAGTGAGCTCACCGCGCTGCCCGTTTCGGTCGCTGACAAGATCAAAGCGCCGAGCCTGTTTTCCTCATCTCGGGAGATTCAGTCGGCGACCGCCGGCCGCTAAGCCCTGAACGGCGTCGTCCCTTCGCTCAGGCGCGTGAGATAAGCGTGGTAGCTGTACAGACGGCTGCGCGCGCGGCCGGTTATCTCCCGGACGATGCCGAGCTTCTCGAGCCCGCGAAGCGCCGAGGTGGTCGTCGGTACCGAAAGTCCCGCCTGCCGCGCCAAGCTGGCAATCGACCCCAACGGCCGCTTCCGCAGCACCTCGTGCACTCGCAAAGCCGAGCCGGCGCTTCGACCCAGCGATTGAATCGCCGCGCGATCGTCTCGAAATATCCGGGCGAGCGTCTTGGCGTTGTCGACCGCCTCGTCTGCGGTCGCCCGTACACCTTCGGCAAAGAACTCGATCCACGCCTCCCATTCGCCTTGAGTGCGCACCCGATCCAGCAGCGCGTAGTAATCCTGCCGGTGCTCCTTAAGGAACAGGCTCAGATACAGCAGCGGCTCGCGCAGCATGCCGTCGACGCAAAGGAGCAGCGTCACCAGCAAACGGCCGACGCGGCCATTGCCATCCAGGAATGGATGGATGGTCTCGAACTGCACGTGCGCCATCGCCGCCTTTACCAGGCGCTCCGCCGTCCGCGGCTCATCGTTAACGAAGCGTTCGAGCGATGCCATGCATTCGGGAACCCGGTCAGGCGGAGGTGGTACGAATTGGGCATTGCCCGGTCGCGTTCCGCCAATCCAGTTCTGTGATCGGCGAAACTCGCCCGGCTGCTTGTCCGCGCCGCGGCCTCGCGACAGGAGGATCCCATGCATCTCGCAGAACAAGCGGTTCGACAACGGGAAGCCCCCCTGCACGCGCGCGAGCCCGTGCTCGAGAGCCGCGACGTAATTCGAGACTTCCATGACGTCATCAATCGGCACGCGCGGCGCTTCCTCGAGCTCAAACAACAGCAAGTCGGAAAGCGAGGACTGCATGCCCTCGATCTGCGAGGAAAGCACCGCCTCCTTGCGAACGTAGGCGTAGAGAAAAAGTTGGGTATCCGGTAGGAGCGTGCTCACGCTGTCCAGGCGCCCGAGAGCCAACAGGGCATCATCGAGCCGAGCACGAAGCCCGCCGTCTATCGAGAGCGGCGGGCCGGGGGGCAGCGGAGCAGGCACGAAGGCGCGGACCGTTTCGCCGCCAGCGGTGGAAACAACGACGTACTCGCCGGTCAGGCCGCGACGCATGGCTTGTTAAAGCGGCCTTAATTGTACCGCCCGTTATTAAAGGAAATCCAGACTACTTTTAATAAACTTTATTGGCAAGCAGTTAGAGCGGGATATTCCGGCTTCTCGGCCCTTGAGTGACTTGTTTAACGCCGATCATCGTCCAATCGCTCCGGCGGAGGCCGGAGCCCAGGGTTTTTGCTCCCTCTCCCCAGGTGGGAGAGGGTTGGGGAGAGGGGGGAGGCCTGGATTCCGGCCTCCGCCGGAATGACGGTGGAGGTCGAAGTCGAAGGACCTCAATTCGTCGCCCCGGCGCAGGCCCCTACTTCGTCGCCACGGCGCAGGCCGGGGCCCAGCGCCTTAAACCCGACTGGATTCCGGCCTGCGCCGGAATGACGCTGCTGGTTACAAGCGGCGGCAAGCCGTTAGTGGAGACTCACTCCTCCCCGTACAACCTCCCCGCCCTCCCCAACTCCCCCCGCACCGCCTCCCGCAGCTCCGCCGGCGCCAGCACCTCCACCTGCGCCCCGTGGCGGAGGATGTCCATCGTCAGCTCCCGGGGGTCGCTGTAGGGCACCTCCAGTATGTAGGCGCCGTCCGGCTCGAAGCGGCTCTTCTGGTCCGGGTGCCAGGTTTCGCGCGACACCCAGCGCGCCCGCTCGGGCGTGAAGCGCAGCACCGCCCACGCCTTCGCTTCCCCCGAGAAAATCCCGTAGCTGCCGGTGAAGTGCCGATCGAGCGCCGCCTCCGGCACCTCCCGCGCCGGCGTATCCAGCAGCCGCGCCTCCTCGATCGCGTCCACCGCGAAGCTCCTCATCGCGTCGCGCAGGTGGCACCACGCATCCAGATACCAGTTGTCGCGGTAGCGCGTGAGGCGCTGGGGCGAGACGTCCCGCGCCACCTTCTCCCCGCTCTGGCGGTTGAAGTGGACGATGTGGATGCGCCGGCGCCCGAGCACCCCGGCCGCCGCCACCTGGAAGTAGCGCAGATCCAGCTCGCGGCTGCCCATGTGCAGGATGCGCACCCGGCGCTGGACCTCCTCGGACGAGTGATCGCCCGTGGCGAGCAGCGCCTTCAGCCGCTCGAGCAGCGGCCCCACGTGGGGCTCCAGCAGCCCTGGCTGCAGCCCGGCGAGCAGCTGCTGCATGGTGAGGAGCGCATACACCTCCGACTGGTTGAACCACAGCCCCGGCAGCGCGAACGCCTCCGCGTCGCCTGGCGCGCGATCGAACACGTAGCCCCCGGCCTCCGCGCTGTAGACGATCGGCGCGTTCATCCGGTCGCGCATGTACTCCAGATCGCGCTTGAAGGTGGCGAGCGAGACTTCCAGCTCGTCGATAAACGCCTGCCGCGGCACCGCCCGGCCGCGGTTCAGCAGCTCGATGATCTTGTGGAAGCGTTCGGTGCGGTCCATGACGAAAAACTATCCCTGCGTGTTTAGGTGTCGGTGATCACCGCGGTTGCCCGTCGGCCGTGGATGCGATCCGCTCCGCAAATCCCTCCCGATGCGTGACCGGAGCGTCCGATATCGCGCACACCTTACCCGATCGCGGACAGCACTTTCTCCAGCCGCGCAATTGCACGCTGCCGCGCATTCGCCGACATGTCGCGAAGATTGTGGAGCTTCCATGTCACCGCGGGTAGCCGCTCGACCCCTCGAGGCCCAGCAATTCCCACTGCGGCTCGCCGCGCTTCACCGACAGCAGGAAAATCTTCTCCCGCTCCCCGAGCCTTCCGTGAATTTCGGCGATCAGTCGCTCGCGGACATCGAGCAGCTGCTCCAGCGATACCTCGCGCTCGGTCATCGCCGCGAACTGGTCCTGAAACAGCGTGCGGATGTCTTTCCGGTTCGGCGCCAGCGCGTCGGCCATGGAACCCTTGTGTCCCACCAGATAGGCAAGCCACGTTCTGAACATCGCGTCCGAGATACCTTCGTTTTCCAGCAGGATCATCACGTCGAAAAGGTCCCGCGGATGCTGGCGGTCCAGCGCCGCCATCAGCTTCCCCGCGTAGATGTCCTCGAAGGCCAGCGTCGTGATCTGCGCGAAGCCGAACTCCGCCTCCGCCGCCGGCCGAAGCGTGAGCGGCGCAGGGTCGTGCACGGCTCCCCTCAGCACCGGATTGACTTCGATCTTGATGCGCTGGCTGCCGTCGGAGACGCTGAGGGTGTCGATCAAACCCGATCCCCTTGCGGCACCTTCGGTCACGCGATGCGCGGGCGACCCGCTCGTCAACCGATCGCGAATACGCCGCAGCGCCGCATCGATTTCCGCCTGCGAACGCTCGAAATCCTCGATCGGCAAATACGACAGATCGATGTCCACCGACAGGCGCGGCAGGTCCCGCAGGAAAAGATTGATCGCCGTCCCGCCTTTCAGCGCGAAGCACTGCTCGGCCGCGACATCGGGCAAAACCCTGACCAGCAGCCGCACCTGGCGGTAGTACGGATTATCGGGCGTGATCATCGAGGTCCGCCGGCAGGCTGATCTGGTACTTGGGATCGAGCTTGCCGCCGGGGAACAGCGCGCGTTTGCCTTTGCCCAGGTCCACGCCGCGCAGGTCCAGGCGGTCAAACCATGCGTGGCCCTGCCGCTCGGCCAGCGCGAGGAAGAGCCGCTTCACCTTGATGCTCCCGCAATGGCGCAGCAGCGCGCTCATCCGCGCCGGACGAATGTTCGCCAGTCCTTGCAGCATGACCCAAGCCTGGTAGATCGACTCGCGATCCGGCACGTCCTGCAGCATTTCCAGGAAGGCGCGTTCCTCGGTTGAATACACGAGCGGCCAGTCGGACTCCCCCCACTTCTCCACGCGCAGGCCACTTTCGGCGAGCTGTGCGTCGTGAACGACCCGTTCGCGTCTGTCAACAACTTCACCCTCATGAAGCCATACGTAGGACACGGGTAGAGAACTGAGGATCGTGTCTGGTCGCACAACGATCTTCTCCAACAGCGGCAGAGCCCGCGCCCAAGCGGGCAACCCGCTCGGCCCGAACAGCTTAATCGTCTCCGCCCCGCGCAGGCGCGCGTAGTGCCCGAAGCCCGCGTGCTCCAACGCCGTCGATCCACCGATGTGCAGCGGCAACTTCTCGATCAGCAGCAGAGACGCCACGACGTGCTGCCACTTCAAGGGCGGGCCGGGGCGGCGATACACCCCGCGCGCTGGAGATTCCAGCCAACCGCTGGATACGTAGTGCCCCAGCAGCTGGCGATAATAGCCATGGGCATCCAGCCACGCCGCGGAGGCGAGCAGCCCGGCCGGCAGCTCGCCCTGAAGGCGGCTGAGCTTGGAGGGGTTCGCTCTCGGATCGCTTTGTCCAGTCATACTAGACAAGTTAGCTTTCTTTCAAACCAAAGGCAAGTTTTCTTTTTGGCTATTTTATCCAACCAGACTAGACATAAGTCATCACGGGCAAACCGCCAGGCATAACTGCCCTGGATTCCGGTCTGCGCCGGAATGACGATGAAGATAACCGCGCTGCTATTTAGCTCGTCACCCCGGCGGACGCCGGGGTCCAGCGTCTTGCTCCCTTAGCCCGTCGCCCCGGCGGAGCCTGCCCCGTACCGCGATACGGGGGCCGGGGCCCAGGGTCTTTAGCCCGCCCGGATTCCCGCCTGCGCGCGATCGAACACGTACCTGCCCGCCTCCGCGCTGTAGACGATCGGCGCGTTCATCCGGTCGCGCATGTACTCCAGATCGCGCTTGAAGGTGGCCAGCGAGACTTCCAGCTCGTCGAGAAACACCTGCCGCGGCACCGCCCGGCCGCGGTTCAGGAGTTCGATGATCTTGTGGAAGCGTTCGGTGCGGTTCATGGTTTCCGCGCCCAATAAGAAATGATGGTTGGCAGATTAAGCGATCAACCGAACATCGTCCCCTGCCCGCGCCAGTCATCGAACTCGGGCGGCAGCAGTTCCAGGATCTCCTGCCCGGTCATGCCGTAGATGTCGTAGGTGACGTCCAACTGCTGCAGCACCCGCACGAAGCGCAACACGGTGCCGGGGCGCGGGGTCGCCGCCTGGGCGCCGCGCTTCGGCGTGCCCTTGCCCCGGTCCAGATAGAGCCGGTTCAGCGCTTCCAGCACGCCGCGGCTGGCGATCAAATCGGTGCGGCTGGTGATCTCCCGGTAAACCCGCTGCTCCAGATGCAGGCGTCCGGACAGCAGCAGGATCGCATGGCCGCGATGGCGGCGGTAAACCGCGTACGGCCCGTAAAGCAGATGCCGGTAACGGTAGCGGAAGCCGAAATCCGGCACATGCCGATAGTCGCTTCCCGGTTTGCGCGATCCGTCCGGCGCGGCGGGACACACCTGGTCGAAGTAGTAGAGCGAAAGCCAAGCCCACAGGCCGCGGTTGCCCTCGACCTGCTCGTGCGGCAGCGCCTGCAGCTGCTGCCACAGGTATTCGCCGGCGCCCCAGCGGCTGGCGAACGGCTTGCGCTCGAGCCAGACGTCCGCCGGCGGCTCGACGGTGGCCGCCGGGTCGTTCAGCAACTCGACCGGTGGCGGCGTACGGGCGCCGGCGCGCAGTTGCGCGAGGTAGGCCCGCAGCCGCTCGATACCGGCCGCGTTCAGTGCCCGCGCCAGGTCCGCCATCAGACGCTCCCCCGCGCCAGCGCCCGCTCGAACCGGGTGCGCGCTTCCCGCGCGCGGCAGAATGCCTGCACCGCGGCGTCGATCCATTCCTCCTGGCGGGCGCGTGCCTCCTCGCCCTCGCCTTCGGGGGGCGGCTCGACGCCGCCCTGCGCACAGACGTAGCGCAGCCACAGCGACGGCCAGTCCGACTCGTCCAGCTCCGGGTCGGTCTGTCCCAGCTCCACCACCGCCTCGTGCAGGATCCGCCGCACCACCTCCGGATAGACCAGCGCCAGGAACGAGTCCGCCGAGCGCGCCGCCTCGCCGATGTCGGATACCCGCCGGTTCAGCTCCAGCACCGGCCAGTCGGAGAGATCCAGCCGCCACAGCCGATCGCCCAGATCGCGGAACTCCACCGGCAGCAGCGACTGCCGGTGCGCCTCGTCCTGCTCCGGGCGCAGCGGCACCAGCTTGTCCGCCACCGCCAGCAGCAGGCCCCGCCGTGCCCCGGTGCCCACCACCTTGAGTCGGAACTTGGGGAGCGGCGACGGCGTGATCTCCGCCAGCCGCAGATCGAGGGGCACCGCCGTCGCGCCGACGGTGCCGAATGAGAACCGCATGTACGACGTGACGTTGTACGCCTCGACGAACACGTTGGCGTTCTTGGGAAAGTTGGAACCGGACAAGTCGAACTCCGCGGCGAACGACCACACGCCATCCTCCGCCGGCAGCAGGCGCACGGTGACGTGGGTGCGCGCGATGCGCCGCCGGCCGGTGTAGTTCAGGCGCCGGATCACGGCGTCTCGTCCTCCGCGGCCAACACCCGCACGCGCACGTCGCGGCGCGGGTCGAAGCCCCGGACCGTCACTTCGAAGCGCGGATCGTCGATGCGCAGCAGCAGTCGGTTGTCCGCCTTGCGCACGGCCGCGGCGCCACGCGCCTTGACGTCGATCGGCGCGCTCTCGAACGAAAAATCGAACGGCTGGTAAAGCGAGAATGGTTTGCCGCGCCGCACCTCGTACGCGGCGTGGATTTCCGCGAAGCGCGGAGCGGTCACGGCCTCCGTGATGCCCGAAATGCGGAAGCCGCCGCGCAGCTTCTGCAGCTGGAAGAAGCGGTCGTGACCCACCGTCTCCATCTCCGCGCCCTCGCCGCTGCCGTCCACGCCGGAGCGCTCGTCGCGGCGCCGGTCGCGCTCCACCACCGCCTCTTCGGTGGGCAGCTCCAGCGAGAACAGATGCCGCAGCAGCTGGAAATCGCGACCCTCGGCGGGCCGGGTCAGGACGCGCACCAGCTCCCGCGGCGCGACCTTGACGTAGCGCAGCGTGTAGGGGCCGTGCCGGTAGCGCTCCTTGAACCGCGGCGAGCGCTCCTGCCACTCGGTGTGGGCGGGATTCTCGGAGTCGCCCAGCAGCGCCGACAGCGCCCGGTCACGCACGCACACGATCGCCCGCACGCCGGACGGCAGGCCGCTGCGCACGCCGGCGACGGTGATGCCGTCGCGCACGAAATGCTCGTCGGCTCCGGACAGGTGGTCGTCGCGCTACAGAAACACGTCGAAGCTGGCGAGCGCGGCGTCGGCGTTGGCGGGCTTGACCCAGACCGGGACCCGCAGCGCGATGCGCTCGCCGGTTGCGAACTGCCTGCGCAGCGGCGCGAGCGCCTGGTCCAGCCCCTCGTCCGCGCCCCAGCGGGGAGCAGCGCCCGACGGCGGCTCAGGGAGTTTAAGGAACCGCTCGGCGGCCAGGTCCAACCCCCATCGCGCCAGCTCGACCAGCGGCTGCAGCCGGGCGCCCTCGCCGCCCCCCAAGCTCTCGACCAACCGCATCACCGTGCGGGCGTCCAGCGTTTCCGCGCGGCCGTCGCGCACAACTTCCACCACGAGATCGCCAGCGAGGATCGGCAAGAAGTAATGCCGCACCACGGACGGCAGGACGGCTTCCGGCGTCAGATCCGGATCGGGATAGGGAATGACCACCGACAGCCCCGGCTCGCGGCTTCGCGCGACGCCGAAATCCTGCCGGAAGGTGTCGATGACTTCTGCATCGTCGACCGGCAGCGCGAAGTCGCCGCGGAACCCGCCAAAGTAACCGTACGGGTAGTAGCGCGCTCCGTCGAGCTTGTGGATGCGCAGCACCGCCTGACCCATCAGCAGCCGGCGGCCGTCGTCCCGCCGCACCGTCAAGGCGAAGAACGCATTGATGCGCGACGCCGCCGGAAATACCGTCTTGCCCAGCCCCCAGCGCCCCAGATCCGAGGACTGCTTGCGCGAGCGTCCCACGTTGCGCCAGAAATAGTAGAAATCGTTGCGCACGCCCGCGGCGCCGATCTCCTCGTCCTCGCTCTGCCCCGGGTCGCCCTGCAGGCCCCGCGTGCCGAAGTCCTCCAGCACCAGGAAGCTCAGCGGCTCCCCGGGCGGGGGCGGTTGCGCGATCCCCGCGCGGTCGGCCGCAAGGTGCTCGCGCAGGCCGGCCAGGTAGCGCTCCGCCTGGTCGCCCTCCAGCATCGCCGCCGGCGACGAGAACGCGAACCGTACCCGCGCCGGCTCCCCGCCGGCCCGGGCGTCCAGCGAGTTCTGGATCGCCTCGCGCACCAGCGCGTCGGCCAGACTGCCGAGCACTTCGGTGGAGAAGAACTCGCTCTCGATCGGATCGATGTTCATCTCGCCGGGGTGCATGCGGCGGAACTTCCAGGCTGGATCGTTGCTCATCAAAGAGCCGTCACGCGCACCGAACCTTGTCGTCTACTCCAGCTTTGACGCCCCCGCTGCGGACATCCGTCACGCCTCAACCGCTTTGGCCGGTCCGGACGGCAAGTCCAGAGCCTTAACGCGCGGCCCGAACGCGCGCCGAAAGCGCAGCGTGTAATCCACAAGCCAGTCCAGGAACTCGGGCCAGAGGTCTCGTAGGGAAATGTCCGCCGGCCTTTCCAGAAGAATGATCTTGTCGCCCTTGTCTGGGAATGGATTCCACTTGAGTTTCACGCCGATTTCGCGCTCGATCTCCTCCCGCTCCGCCGCCAAGCCTTGCAGAGCCAGGTCGGCGAGAAAGCTCCGCATGTATACGCGCACGCCTATACGCTTCTCCCAAGTGCTGGCGATACAGGCCAGATGCACGCCGGACCTTCCGAGGGCAACGTTGTACCAGTACTGAGGCCGCGGCGTTTGAGTGGACGGCAACTCCTTCACCTCTCGCAGACGCTTCTCGAACTCCGTCCAGAACTCCAGTTGAAGACGTTTCGTCGGCGTGAACTGCCCCTCCGCCGAAGATCGTGCCGCGATTCGAGCCGCCGTGGCCGGCTTGCTCACCACCGAGAACCGTACGGCGGGCTTCGATTCGTCGATCTGCCAAACCTCAAGCCGCACCCCGAAGAATCCCAGGTCTTCCGACGTGTGCTCATTAAGCCAGTCGAACGCTTTTTGATGCTCTTCCGAGAAGGTGGTCGCAATCAATACCAGGGTGGTTGCGTCCAACGTCGCGCCATAGGTAATGAGTTTTCCAAGATGATCGTGGTCCGTCTTTCCGAGTTGGTTCTCCACCACGACATACCTGCCGGTCACGGTATCTCGCGCAACGATGTCAGCAGAGTAAGGCCCGACGGCAACCTCTGTCCGTTCGACCTCCAGTTCCATGCCCAAGGCTTCGCTTAACCGGGCAATGTTTTCCTCCCGAGCCAGCCAGGGTGTGAACTCACTTACTTCGTGCGGCCATAGCGTCCGCGGATTGACTGTCTTGAGGTCACCGATTGCGTCCATGACATCTTCTCCGCAAGTTTCCACATTCCGCCATGCTTTCTTCCGCGGCCGCTAAAACGTCGTCGCGGCCCGTTCTGCTGTTCAACCGTGCCTTGCCATCAGTCCGATACGTTCTTGAAGTGTCGCTTCAGGCGGTCAACCGTATAGTTCCACTTACCGGTTCGCGGGCGGCAGACCGTGTTCTGGTTGCCGAAAAATCCCACCTCCGACACGGCCTGACTCAATGGGCGCGCATCCAGCCATTTCACGGGGACAAAATACTCTGCCTTCTCTTCGTCGTCGGCGACCGCCCAGCCATAGTTTCCAGTGGCCACTTCTTGCAGGGGCTGCTCATGCCCGTCAACTTCTACGCGGAACTCGTTGGCCCTGACGGGCGGTCCTAGCACCTTTCCGACGCCGACGTATCCGAACCTAGGTACATTCACCCACACGCGGTCACCCGCGGAGAGGGAGAACAATGTGCGGCTATACCATGGCGCTCCCCCTGCGCTGATGAATCCAAATCGCATCGCGTCCTCCCAGCGCCGGCCGTTGGGGTCATGGCCGAAGGAAACGTAGTACTCGCCGTTCCATTCACCTTTCGCCTGCGCGGCGCTTGCCGTCGCCTTCCCTTCAGTCTCGACGGGATCAATCAGCCACGCGCGGCTGAGGTACTGCGCGTCGCCGTCCTGAAACACCTGAAAAAAGATCACGTTGATCGCTAGTGTCCCGTAACGTAAGTCATGTTAATGTTGGGCTAGGTATCCTTCGTGGAGGAAGGTTCATGGCCAACTACGCTCAACCGGTTGCGCTGGGTGCAACCGATCGCGAGGAACTGCTGCGCTTGCAGCGTTCGACGTCGACGCCGGCGGGCCTTAGCCGTCGAGCACGTGCGGTGCTGCTGATGGCCGAAGGGCTCGCTGGGACCGAGATCGCACGGCTGACAGGGTATACGCCCGTTCAAGTCAGCCGCATTCGCAGCCGCTTCACCGAAGAGGGCATCCAGGGGCTGCACGATAAGCCCCGCTCGGGTCGGCCTCGCAAGATCACGCAAGCCAAGAGCGCTCGGATCGTCGCGCTCACTCTCAAGGCTCCGCCGCCCGGCTTGACGCACTGGAGCACCCGAGATCTCGCTGAGCGGGTCGGCGTCTCGCACATGAGCGTGCATCGGCTCTGGCGAACCCATGCCCTGCAGCCGCATCGGGTGGAGAGCTTTAAGTTCACCACCGATCCGCACGCCGAGGAGAAGATCCGCGACGTGGTCGGGCTCTACCTCAACCCGCCCACCAACGCCGTCGTGCTCAGCATGGACGAGAAGACGCAGATTCAGGCGCTTGACCGAACTCAACCGCTGCTGCCACTGCGTGCCGGCCTCCCGGCTCGCCAGACCCACGACTATCGTCGCCACGGACTCACCAGCCTCTATGCGGCGCTGGAGATTGCCTCCGGCACCGTTCACGGGGAATGCAGCGAGCGGCACACTGGAGCTGACTTCCTGCGTTTCCTCAAAGGGCTGCACCGTCGCTATCGGGGGCGCGAGTTGCACGTCGTGCTCGATAACTCCTCCACCCATTCGACGCCCGAGGTGACGGTGTGGTTGGAGGCTCACCCCAATGTCCACTTTCACTTCACGCCCACCGGCGCCTCGTGGCTGAACCTGATCGAGGCGTGGTTCGGGGTCCTCACTCGCAAATCCGTGCGCCGCGGTTCCTTCCCCTCGGTGAAGGCGCTCGTCAAACACATCGAACGTTACATCGACCATTGGAACGAGAACCCCACGCCCTTCGTATGGACCAAGACGCCGGCCGACATCATCCGCAAGGCCGTGCGTCGTGGGCGTTAACATGACTTCGGATACGAGACACTAGATCCTTGCTGTTCAGGTAATTGACGATTCGTTCCGTACTTGGATCCAGGGAGGCAGCAACGACGACGATTTGATGAGAGCCGTCGAGCTGCTCCTCATCGAGCGGGACTCCGAAGCGACGCTCGAAGGCCTCGCCGAGCGACGCACCACCGGAGAAGTCGGCGTAGATCCGTCCGATTTCGTCCGGCTGAAGCCTCTCGACCCAAGAGGCGTAGTCGAGTGCCTGCGCCACCACTTCCCGAGGTGTCTTGTCGCGCTTGAGCTCGATGAGGATCAGTTGACCGTCCTGATTCAGACCCAGAAGATCGACAATCCCGCCATGGGTCGTTTGCACTTGGCGGCCGATCAGGAGCCAGCGCTCTGAAAGGATGGTCGGATCTTCCACGATCATCCTCTCCAGCAATGCCTCCCGCCCCAGCGTCACCTCGGGAACAGGCTGGGGCTTCTCCCCGATCTTCCAGATCGCGTGGCGAATAGGCATAACCGCTCCTTGCTCCTGCTGCGTCCCTGGGCGATTCAGCGCGCCCTGCCGACAATCAGCTCACCGGCCTGAGCCACGCCTGCTGGCCTACTTTTCCACTACCTCCGGCGGTGCGCCAAGATCCCCAGCAATCAACCGAAACTGCTCCAAGGCCGCCTCCAGGTCCTCGACGATCTCCTGCGCGATCACTTCGGGCGGCGGCAGGTTGTCGGAATCCGCGAGGCTTTCGTCCTTGAGCCAGAAGATGTCGAGGCTCGCCTTGTCGCGGGCCATAAGCTCATCGTAGCCATACACCCGCCACCGCCCGTTCGGGCCGGTCTCGTGCCCTTCTCCCTCTCCCCGCGTGGGAGAGGGCTGGGCAGAGGGGGTGGCTTCCGCCGACCAAGTCGCCTTCCGGTCGTGCCGATTCGCCGGGTTGTACAGCCGCACGAACTCGTCCAGGTCCGCACGCTTGAGCGGGTTGGTCTTCAACGTGAAGTGCTTGTTGGTGCGCAGGTCGTAGATCCAGAGCTTCTTCGTCCACGGCGTCTCTGAGGCCGGCTTCTTGTCGAAGAAGATCACGTTGGCCTTGACGCCCTGCGCGTAGAACAGGCCAGTGGGCAGGCGCAGCAGGGTGTGCACGTCGCACTCGTGCATCAGCTTGCGGCGGATGGTCTCGCCGGCGCCGCCTTCGAACAGCACGTTGTCGGGCACCACCACCGCGGCGCGGCCGTGGGGCTTGAGCAGCGTCTTGATGTGCTGCACGAAGTTGAGCTGCTTGTTGCTGGTGGTGGCCCAGAAATCGTCGCGCTCGACGATGTCCTTCTCGGTGGAGGTCTTGCCGTCCTCGCCGACGATCATCGTGCTGCTCTTCTTGCCGAAGGGCGGATTGGCCAGAACCACGTCGAAGCGCTCGCCGGGGTCGGCTGCCAGCGCGTCGGCCACCTTGATGGGCACGCTCTTCTCCGAACCGATGCCGTGCAGCATCAGGTTCATGGCGCACACGCGCGCGGTGGCCTGCACCAGCTCCCAGCCGCGGAAGGCGCCTTCCTTCAGGTGGCGCTTCTCGTCGCGGGTGAGGTTGGGGTAATGCTGCGTGATGAAGTTGTGCGCGGTGAAGAGAAAGCCGCCGGTGCCGCAGGCCGGGTCGCAGATCACCTCGCCGGGCCTGGGCGCGATGCAGTCCACCATCGCCTGGATCAGCGCGCGCGGCGTGAAGTACTGCCCGGCGCCGGACTTGATGTCCTGCGCGTTGCGCTCCAGCAGGCCCTCGTAGGCGTCGCCCTTCACGTCGGCGCCCATCGCCGACCAGTTCTCGGCGTCGATCAGGTCGACGATCACGCGCCGCAGCTTGGCCGGATCCTGGAACTTGTTCTGCGCCTTGCCGAAGATCAGCGCCAGCGTGCCCGGCTGCTTGCCCAGCTCTTCCAGCGTGTGGCGGTAGTGGTCGAACAGCGCATCGCCGTCCTTGGAGAGCAGCGCGGGCCAGGCGTAGGGCGCGGGGATGGGGCTGGGCTGGTGGTACGGCGGACGGCTGCGTTCGTCCGCCATCTTGAGGAACAGCAGGTAGGTGAGTTGCTCGACGTAGTCGCCATAGCTCATGCCGTCGTCGCGCAGGACGTTGCAATAGTTCCAGAGCTTCTGGACGAGGGTGGAGGCGTTCATTCGGCGTCGGTGCGCTGGTTCTCGATGCGCGCCCGTGACACGGCTGCGGCTTCTTGCAGCTTGCGTTGCAGGACGTCCTTGGGCGGCAGCACGGTGAGGTACTCGGCAACGTGAATGCCGGTCTTGTCGAGCTCCAGCAGTTCGACGCGCCCGCGGTCCTTGCCAGCGCACAGGATGATGCCGATGGGCGGCTCCTCACCCGGCTTGCGCTCGTGCTTGTCGAGCCAGCGCAGGTACAGCTCCAGGATGAAGCGCTCCATCTCGCGCAGGATGGCGGACTCGAGATCCTTCTCCGGGTAGGTGTCCTTCAGGCCCAGGAAGTCGAGCAGGTAGGGGTCGCGCAGCACCAGATCGGTGGAGACACGGTCTTCATCGCGCAGCGCGGCCAGTTCCAGCCGCGCCAGCTCGGCCGGCTTGCGCGACAGCGCCGTGCACTCGTAGAGCATGCCGCCGATCTTCTCGCGCAGCGTGCGCACGCTCCAACGCTGGGCGCGGCGCATCTCGGCGTAGTACTCGCGTTGCAGCGGCTCCTTGAGCGGCAGCAAGGCCAGGAAGTGCGTCCAGCTCAATTCTCGTATCAGCGATACGACGATCTTCTCGTCGGGGAAGACCTGCGCGAACCGGATCATTCGCCGCGAAGCAGCGCCACGAACCCGGCCTGCTCGAAGTGATGATCGTGCGCCAAGGCCTCTGTCAGACCGCGCTCACGCATGAGGACGAAAGATGCGCAGTCGGTGAGGCTCCACTCCTTGTCGCTCACGCTGCGGTAGCTGTCGAACGCCGACACGAACTGCAGCGACGTCTGCGGAACGACCTCGACGTTCGGGTTCGACCGTATGGCTTCGACACCCCGGATGGCAAAGGGCCGCAGCGGCACCTTCGACAGTGCTGCGAGCAACTCGTCCAGCACCATCTCGGACGTGAGAATGCGGAACTTGCCCAGCGAGGCCGACACTTGGCCGGCCTTCTCGTGAAGCTGGTCCTTCGGGTTGAGCAAGGCGGCCCATTAGCCCGTATCGGCGAACACGGTCTTCACCGCCCGTCCTCTCCGTGTCCGTAGACGACCTCGTCGATCCGCTGCGACAGGTCGGCCGGGACGGCGTCCCAGGTTCCGGCGGGCGCCTCCAGCCCGATCTTTGCCAGTTGCTCCCAGATGGGAGGCGCCGAATCGTCGAAAGAACCAGCCTCGGCCGGCGCCAACCCCACTTCGTCGATTCGCACCAGCCGCTTGATCTGGCGGTCACGTGTCGCGAACTCCGCAGTGCCGATCACGCGGAGTCGCACACTGCGATGGTTCTTGAGTGCATCAAGTACGAGCGCCTCCTGCGTAGCATCGAACCGGCCCTCGACCTGCGCACCCGTTTCAGTGATCAGAAGCCGGAATGCTCCAGGGCCGAGGTTCGCCATGCGCACCTCGCCTGCAAGTTCCACTTTGTCCTCATAGGTCGGGCCAGCCCACTGCGCTAACACCGCGCGAGCCTTCAGTGTGTAGGGCGCTTCGGTGCTCGAGCCGCGCGCGCGGGTGAACAGCACTTCGTCGTCCCGCAACGTCCGACCGAAGCCGGCGAACAACGGGATCACGTTCGAGGGGAGCTGCTCGGGGAGCAGATCGTCCCTGCCCGCGGCGCCGATCGCCGCATCGACAAGCCCCGCCGCTTCATCGAACTCATCGCCTAGATCGAGCTCCGCCTGAGCCGCTTCGCGTACGCGACTCAAAGGCACGATGGCCGACCCCTCCTCGATGCGGTCGAACTGCACCCGGAAACCTTCCTCGAATCCCTTGGGAAGTCGCACGCGGCCCGGGTTCTTTCGCCGCCAGAGCTCCTTCGCGCACTCGAGGATCAGTGTGCGATACGCGATGAGTTCCAGCGTGCACTCCACATCGAGGGTATGTCCCTCGAAGCGCTTGCCGTCAAACCGCAGCGAGGCAAGTTCGATGCTGGCTTCATTGGTCATGGGGCGCCTCCTTAGCTCCTATTGTCCCGGTTCGCTCGGTACGGCGAAAGCCCGTGCGAGGACTGCTTGCCGCAACGCCTGCGCGCGCTTCAGGTTCACATCGACCTCGGCCTCGACCTCGCGGACGATTGAGAAGCGGCGGTCGACTTCGGCGACGATGCGCTGCTGCTCGTCGAACGGCGGCAGCAGAAACGGCGCAGCTTTGAACTTCTCGAGAGTGAGGTGACCGATATTGGTCGTGATCGAGCCGAGCCGTCGAAAGACGCCAGAGCGGACGTGAGATCGAAAGACAATCTGCGCGAACTCGGGCGTCGTGATCTCAGGATCTGCACGGAAGCGATGCAGTGTCTTCTGAAAGCACAACGGCTCGTCGTAACCGCGAAAGATGGCGCTCTGCCCCAGCAGCTCTGGACTCTGCCCCTCACTGACCAGGATGTCCCCCGGTGCGAGTCGGTACTTGGCGAAGTGAGCCTCATCGAAGTCCATGGTCTCCACATCGGTGAAGTCGATGGCGTCGTCCTTGATGTTCGCCACGCGCAGGTACTTGCGTGACCACCGGCCAGTCAGGTACTGCGGAGCACGTTGCCGCCCCAACAAGACCTCGCCGGCTTCACAGACCTGAACGGTGCGCCAAGCAGCCCTCGAAGGTTGAACGAGCCTCCCCGCTGTAGCATCAATAAGCACACTGCCCACGAGTCGAGCGGCGTTGGCCTTGACGCGCTTGAGGTTGGCGACGGCTTCGTCGAGGCGGGAGAGCTGCTTTTCGAGTTCGGCGACGATGCGGCGTTGCTCGTCGAGATCAACGAGCGGGATTTTGAAGTCGAGAAGTGCGTTCGTCTCGATCGACGCAACGGTTGTGCCGTGCTTCGAGCACTCCTTGAGAATGCGGCGGCTTGCTCCCCGCAGTGCGTGCGCAACGTATTTTGGCAGGACACCTGACTTCGGAGTCAACGCCTTCAAGTCTTGATTGATCGTGACCGGCGTCTTCGCCACGGCGACGGGCAGTGTGTGCGACAGGATGCCGCTTCGCGTCACGACCAGCACCGATCCCTCAGGCACTAGTGAAACACGGCCCTCCTTAAGAGCCGCTTCGGACACTCGGTCCTCGGACGAAGTGATCTCGTCGATCTTCATGTCCTTCGGCGAAACCCATGGGACCGTGCCGTCAGTCCAGTAAGCAGCGTTCGCCTTGGGTGGGGTGTTGCCGCCGCTCCAGTCTCCTAGGTCGCGAAGGCGAGTCATCGTCACGCCGCTCACGCCGCCAGCCCTCCGGGCTCGCCCGCACTCGCTTTGCCATCGATCCCCAGCATGCTGGGGCCCCTCGCCGGGTGGCTCATGCGGCGCACTCCCGATTCAACTCATCTATCACCCTCGGCAATTCCGCCCCGAAGAGCTGATGCACCCGACCCAGCCCGCCGAGCTGGTCGAACGGCGGCAGCTCGAAGTCATCGGCCTCGATGCCGAAGTTGGAGGCGATGTGCTCGGCCATGTTCTCCAGCCACCAAATTTGTTCCTCGCTGAACCGGTTCCCCTCTCCCCCGGCCCCTCTCCCCGGGGGAGAGGGGAGAGCCTGCTGCTGCGCCATCCAGGCGCGGAAGCTGGTCATGACGCGCTCGGGGTGCGGCGCCAGCTCGTTCTCCTGGCGCATGGCGTAGCGCGCCAGCCTGCCCCGGTCGCGACTGCAGACGGTCATGCCCATAGCGCCCGCTCCGCCTGTCCCAGCAGGTAGCACAGGATGTGCGCCGGCACCCGCAGGAACTGGGTCTCCATGCCATCGAGGGTGTCGGTGCCGAAATCCGCTTCGCGTTTGGTGACGAGATAGGCGCGTTTTACTCCTTCGGCCGCGCAGTAGGTGGCGAGCCCGCCGTTGCGCTCGAGGGGAGCACGCTCGCGGTACTTGACCTCCACCGGCAGGCAGTATCTCGGGCTGCGCACGATGATGTCGACTTCGCGCTCCGTCACGGCGTCGCGCCAGTAGGCGATTTCCGGCGTGTCGCGGTAGTGGTAGGCGTAGAGGTGGCGCAGCACGGTGGTTTCGACGACGAGACCGAGGTCGTCGGGATTGTTGAGCGCCTCCTCGGAGCGCAGCAGCACGGCGTTGCGCAGCGCCGCGTCCACCAGATAGTACTTGTTGCGGGCCTTGAGAACCCGCTTTCCGCCCGCCCGCACCGGCGGCAGCCGGTAGACGAGGTTGGCCTGCTCCAGCAGCGCAAGATGATTGGCGACGGTGGCGGGGGACGTTTCCAGCGCGTCGGCGACGGTCTTGTGGGCGAGGATGCCTCCGGTGTGCAGGCAGAGGTAGATGAACAGCCGCTCCAGCTCGGCCACGTTGCGCACGCCGAAGAGCGTGGTCATGTCGCGCTTGAGCACGCGCTCGACGATGTCCTCGCGCAGCAGGCGCTGGCACAGCGGGATGTCGTCCTGACGCGCGGTTTCGGGAAACCCGCCCACCAGCAGGTAGCGCTGGAACAGCGGCAGCAGCGGCCGCAGCCGCGCGGCCAGCTCGGCGCGAAACGCCTCGGCCTGGCCGAAGAGGTCGTTGGGCCGCAGTTGCGCGTCGATGCCCGGGTCGGCTTCACCCCGGATGTGAACGAATTCGTAGAACGACAGCGTGGGAACCGGGACCGTGACCCAGCGGCCGACACCGCTTTCGGCCAGCCGGTCCTTGTGCAGCACGCTGGCGGAGCCGGTGGCGACGATGCGCAGTTCCGGCCGGTGGTCCACCAGCAGCTTGACCTCGGTTTCCCAGTCCTTGGCGTACTGCACTTCGTCGAGCAGCAGCGTGGCAGGCTGGCCTTCGGGGTGAACTTGCTCCTGATACAGATCGAGGATGCCGCGCAACGTGACCAGCTTGAGCAGCGGGTGTTCGAGGCTCACGTAGAGCACGCTGCGCGGGGGCTGCCCTTCGGCCACGCGGGCCACGGCGAGCTGCTGCAATAGGGTGGTCTTGCCGACCCGGCGCGGTCCGGAGAGCAGGATCGCCCGGCGCAGGGCCGGGTTGTCGAGAACGCTGCGGCAGGCTCCGTAAGCGAGGCGCCTGAATTCCGGCACCGGACTGGGCCGCCCTGCCCACCAGAGGTTGAAACCCTGGAGGACGGAGAGGAGTTCGGTGTGGTCGAAAATCTCTTTCACGAAGGCAAAATAGGCTATTTATACGCAATTTATGCTAATCGTACTTTGCTTTTATAGAAAAATAAACCCGAATTCTCCCTAGGAGCGTTTCGGGCTAGGCCGCAAGCGCCCCATTCATCGCCTCAATCACTTTCGGCAACTCCGCGCCGAAGAGCTGATGCACCTTGCCCAGCCCGCCGCGTTGGTTGAACGGCGGAAGTTCGAAATCCTCGGCCGAAAGATCAAGGTTGGAGGCGATGTGCTCGGCCATCTTCTCCAGCCACCAAATTTGTTCCTCGCTGAACCGGTTCCCCTCTCCCCCGGCCCCTCTCCCCGGGGCAGAGGGGAGAGCCTGCTGCTGCGCCATCCAGGCGCGGAAGTTGGCCATGACGCGCTCGGGGTACGGCACCAGTTCGTTCTCCTGGTGCATGGCGAAGCGCACCAGCGAGACGAGGTCGGTGAGGATGCGCCGGGTGCTCGCGCCCTTGACCCGCGTCTTGTCCAGCGCGGCGTAGGCCTGCCAGAGCGCGGATTCGCTGATCAGGTGCGGCGGAGCATGCAGCGCGTCGGCCAATGACTTCAGGTCTTCGTATCGCAGCGGCGCCTTGGTGGGGCGGTTGTAGAGGATCTGCAGCGCGGTAATTTCGTCCTTGTGCTGCTGGATGAAGGCCTCGAAGGTGCCGACGATCTGGCGGGCGCGCTCGCGGGCGGCTTCGGAGAAGTCGGCTTCGAGCACCTGGTCCTGCGTGACGTCGTCGATAATCTGTTCGTTCTGCTTCTTCAGAGTGACGATGAGGTCGCGCAGGGCGGGATTGGCGAAGGGTTTGGTGGCCTCCGCCCGTAGGGTCGCCAGCGGGTCCTCACCCCCACCCCCGCCCTCCCCCCTCGAGGGGGAGGGGGCCACTGCATCGGGGTTGATGGCATCCACGAGGCGCCGGGCGAGGTCCTTGAGGGTGAGGCCGCCGGCGGTCTGGGTGATGCGGGCTTGCGCGTCGGCGGGGAGGTCCTTTTCGAGCCGTGCGAGACGGACAGCTACGCTCGAAAGGACTTCGGGCTCGGTGTTGCCGAGCGCGATGGCCCGCAGGAGCTTCTCCAGCGGCACGGATTTCTGCTGGTCCATGGGGCGGGAGTCGGTCATGTCCCGCTCGCACACGCCCACGCAGTCCACGATGACGAAGTGGTCCTTGGCCTTGGCGTCGGGCGTCACGCTCTGCAGGTCGGCCGGGTTGATCACGCGCACGCCGCGGCCCTTCATCTGCTCGAAGAAGGTGCGGCTCTTCACCGCGCGCATGAACATCACGATCTCCAGCGGCTTGATGTCGGTGCCGGTGGCGATCATGTCCACGGTCACCGCGATGCGCGGGTGGTAACTGTTGCGGAAGGCGGCGATCAGGCACTCGGGCGTCTCGCCCGTGGTGCGGTAGGTGATCTTCTGCGCGAACTCGTTGCCCTTGCCGAACTCCTCGCGCACGATCTCCACGATCTTCTCGGCGTGGTTGTCGTCCTTGGCGAAGATCAGCGTCTTGGGCGTGTGGCTGCGGCCGGGGTAGATCTCGGGCAGCTTGTCGCGGAAGGTGCGGATCAGGGTGCGGATCTGGTCCGGCGTCTGCACGCTGCGGTCGAGCTGCTCGGGGTCGTAGGCGAACTCTTCGTCGAGCTGCTCCCAGCGCACCTTGCGCGTGAGCTTGTCGCGGTAGCCGAGGTAGTAGCCGGCGTCCACGGTGCTGCCCGCCTCGCTCACCGCGGTGCGGATGCGGTAGACGTCGTAGTTGACGTTCACGCCGTCAGCCACCGCCTGCTCGTGGCCGTACTCCATCACCAGGTTCTGGTTGAAGAAGCCGAAGGTCTGCTTGCTGGGCGTGGCGGTTAGGCCGATGAGGCTGGCGTCGAAATACTCCAGCACCTGGCGCCACAAGTTGTAGATCGAGCGGTGCGCTTCGTCGGTGACGATGATGTCGAAGGTCTCGATTGGGATCGCGGGGTTGTAGTCCAGCGGCGGCTCGGTCTTAAACAGGGTGTCGAGTGCGGTGCCGGAGGCTTCGTCCAGGTCTTCCGGCAGCTCGCGGCCCTTGAGCATCGAGTACATGCGCTGGATTGTGCTGATCACCACGCGCGCGGTGGTGTCCAGCGTGTTGCTGGTCAGGTGCTGGACGATGTACTCCTCGCCGAACTTGAAGTTGTTGACGGGCGAGACGTACTGGTCGAACTCCTTCTTCGTCTGCCGGCCCAGGTTGCCGCGGTCCACCAGGAACAGCACCTTGCGCGCACCGGCGTACTTGATCAGCCGGTAGATGAAGCTGATGGCGGTGAAGGTCTTGCCGCTGCCGGTGGCCATCTGGATCAGCGCGCGCGGGCGGCCCTGGGCGAGGCTCTTCTCCAGGTTGCGGATGGCGGTGATCTGGGCGGGCCAGAGCTTGTGATCGCCCCACTCGGTGACGAGCGGCGGCATGGAGCGGACCAGGGAAAGGAAAGTGGTGGGGGCGAAGCTTCCGGCGGGGGCCTGTGCGCCGGCTCCGCTGGGAATCGCGGTCGCCCCAGGGATGCCCTCCAGCCAGCCGCGCAGGGTAGCCGGCCGATGGAAGGCGAAGGTCTGGCGGGACCGGGGCTCGGGGTCGAGGCCGCTGGTGAAGCGGGTCTCGACGCCGGTGGATTGGTAGGAGAACGGCAGCGGGTTGTGCCACGCCGGAAGGCCGTCCGGCAGGCCCTTGGTGTATTTGTCCGACTGGATCTCGACGCCGGTGAGAGTCACGCCCTGTTTCTTGGCCTCGATGACCCCGGCGGCTTTGCCATCGACGTACAGGAGGTAGTCGGCGAAGCCGTGGCCACCAGTCTTGAGGGGAAACTCGCGCAGGGCGACGCCCTGGGCAGCGTGCACGTTGGCCTGGGCGTAATCCTGAACGGACCACCCGGCCTGCGTCAGAAGGGAGTCAATGGTTTTTCGAGCTTCTTGCTCCGACGTCATGCAGCCCCGCGCTCCTCCTGGGTGGGGATGCTAGCACAGGCAATACGACAACCGGGTCATTTGGAAACATGTGCAAGAATTCGGCGCGAGTTGTTGATTTCACTGGAGGGTCAATGCGGTTTGTCGCTCTTCTTGTTGGGCTGCTGATTGCTTTTCCGGCTCTGACTGGACCATTCGATAGCGTTGCCGGCGTTTGGTACGGGCAGGCTCAGTACCAGGCCAGCAAGGCCGGCCAGCCGGTCAACGAAGCCCACGCCGTGGTCCAACTCGCGATTCGTGTTGAGCCAGGCGGAAAGTTGGTTGGGCAGAGCCCCGAGAACGGCTGTCAGCTTTTGGGCCTCGCAACGCCATTCGTCGGACCCAACAGCTTCCAGCTCGATGTGACGCTTTCGAAATGCGGCTTCTCGATGCTGAACCGGCGTTACACGGAAAGCTTGGCGTTGAATCCGAAGGCGGGAACGCTCAGCCTAAGCCTTAACGGGAACCATGTTCGGGTGGGGGAGCCGGCGTGGTCGTTTAACGTCAAAGCGACGATGACTCGATGAGGCCAATCGCACTGTGCCGGGGCTGACTCTTAGTTAATCGGCAGCGTCCCGCGGCAAGTCGGAAATCCTGAGCACCCCCAGAAAGCCTGACCTGCGTTCTTACCCGTCTTGGCGGTCCGCTGAACCATCTCGCTCCCGCAGCGCGGGCAGCTGGGGGTCTCCTGAGCCGACGCCACCGGCTCAGGACGCGCCTCCACGTTAACGGCCACAGGTTTGACTGGCTTCTGCTGTACGGCCCTCACCATTTCCAACAGGGCTTGGCCATCGATCAGGCGAATGGGCTTGCCGTCGGCAAAGCCGCGTGCATCCGCGGTGTAATCCCCGCTGGATACGAAAAGCGCTTCGTCCGCTCCCTCCGAGACCATCACGCCGTAAAGCTCGCGAACGAGGGTGACGCCGACCTGCTTCTGCTTCCACCGCTTGCACTGGACGACCGCGGTGCGCCCCGCCTTGCGGATGACGAGGTCGATGCCGCCGTCCGGGCCCGAGCCGCCCCGTTCCTCGACGGCGTAACCATGGCGGCGGAAGGCTGCGCTCACCAGCAACTCGAACTCCTGCCACGAGAGGTCGCGCAGGGAGTCGATGTCCTTCTGGGTCTCCAGCAGGCGGCGACGGAAGTACTGGCGCGCCGCCGCCACGGCCGCGGCGAGGACGAAGGGCAGCGCGAGGAACCACGCCAGCTTCGGGGCGCTCTGCGCTAGACCCTGGAGAAATGGACTGGAGGACGCGAGGGAGAGCACGACGAAGCGCAGTCCTAGGTAGATGATCCCCGCGACGACCAGCCCCACCCACCAGGGAGCGTTTGCGATCAGGGCCAGCGTTGAATCATTCCGGCGGCGTGCCATGGGGTCTCCCTTTTGGTATTTGGCAGGGGTTGGGAAGGCAAATGTTGTGCCGAGGGCGAAGGGCCCGATACGCGGCGCCGCGCGAGCGACCAGAGTGCAAGGGGAGGTGCGTTAAGGCAGAATGCCGCACGGCGGCCAGGCCGCACGACGGCAGGACGAATGGGCCGCCGACAACCTCGGGGTAAACGAACATGAAACCGCGAATTCTGCTTGCCACGACCGCCACCGCATCGCTGCTGCTCCTCGCCGGCTGCGCCACCGAAACCGGTCCGGGCTCGAAAGCCGCGCCAACGGGCGGTGCGGTTAGCGATATCACGGTGCGCGTCGATCCGGCCAGGTTCGCGCCGGAGGCCGCGGCGCTTCCGCGCGTGGCGAAGGTGGAGGTCTCGGACATCCGCCAAAAGGTGCATAGCGAGCGCACCACGATCGGCGGCCTCTCCATGGTGCGCATCGTCATCGAGCCCGGCGAGGTGGAGATCGTGCGCGCGCTGGTGCAGGCGAAGGCGGATGCGGCGCTGGCGCGGCTCGGGCGCGCTTCGGCGCCGACGGTCTATGTCGGCATCCGCGAGTTCGGCGTGCAGACGCCGGCCACGGCGCTCTACTGGGACGTCACGGCGAAGGTCGAGCTGGTGCTGCGCGTGGGCGGGCAGGACCGCACGGCGGCCGCGACCGTGACCGAGCGCACCTACTGGTGGCCGACGCAGGAGCTGGTGCAGCGCGTGACGGACGAGGCGCTGTGGCAGGTGGCGGCGCAAACGGAAAAGGCGCTCGCCGAACTGCTCGCCCCGCGCTGAGCGTCAGCGCGGCGGAGCCTGCCCCGTACCGCGATACGGGGGCCGGGGTCTAGGCCTTGGATCTTCTGGATTCCGGCCTACGCCGGAATGACGAAGGGGGGAGGGCTGCGCCGGAATGACGAAGGAGGTCGAGTCGAAGGGGGGTCTTGGTTCGTCTCCCCGGCGGAGGCTGCCCCGTACCGCGATAAGGGGGCCGGGGTCTAGGCCTTCGATCCTCTGGATTCCGGCCTGCGCCGGAATGACGGCGCGAGGCGAACTCGATTTCATTCGTCGCCCCGGGCGGACACCCGCATGTTGTTGGCGAGTTGGCGCTCCACGCCGGAGGGCAGCAAATCGTCGGTCCGGTACTCCGCGAATGTCCTCCCCGCAGTGAAATGGGCGACGCGCTCGGCGGCGCGCCTGGCGTCCCAGAGGAGCTTGCGGGCGTCAGCGTGCATAAACCGGCTGGCGCTCGGCCTGAACACGCTCCCGGAAGTACGGGTTCTCGAGACTGGCCTCCGTGATGAGGTCCACCGGCCGGCCAAAGAGGGCTTCCAGGCTTTCCTTGAGGGCAAAGTAGGCGTCGGCGTATTTGACCGGAGGCAGATCGTCGAACTCGACCAGGAAATCGAGATCGCTGGTTGCCGGGTCGAAGTCGCTCCGAACAGCCGAGCCGAATACATCCAGCCGCCGGGCACCGGTGCGCCGGCACAGAGCTGCGACTTGGTCACGGTACTGCTCGATCAGGTTGGTCATGTCGGCCTCCTTCGCAATTATGCCGCGAGGGCTACGTTGAGCGAAGACAGGACACGAGGAAGCCCCGCGCTGAGCGTCAACCCGGCGGAGCCTGCCCCGTACCGCGATACGGGGAAGGGGGTCCAGGCCTTAGATCTTCTGGATTCCGGCCTGCGCCGGAATGACGAAGGGGGTCGAGCTCGGAGGGAGCGTCAGCGCTCCGGCGCGCTCGGCTGCGGCGGCAGCGGCCTGCCGAGCACGCCGCGGGCGACCTGCGCGCCGAGTTCCTGGCACGCGGCGGTGTGGGTGTCGGCGATCAACGGGATCGGCAGCACGAACGCCGGCACGATGGTGGTGCCCTCGGTGCGGGCCTTCTCCTGGGCGACGCGCTCGCGCCGCTCCAGGTCCCACAGCGCGGCGGCGAGCGTGGTGGTCTTGTCCTGCCAGGCGAAGCCCAGGCAGCCGCCGCCCCCGTAGCCCGTCCCGCACAGGATGCCGCCCTGGAACGGCGGCGCGTCGGTGCCGCCCGTGAACGCCACCAGATGCGTGAGGCCGAGGCCGCGCAGGCGCTCCTGCACGGCGGGGCGGGCGAGCAGCTCGGCGAAGGCTTCCTCGGTGGGCGGCTGGGTGGCGGGCTCGAGGCGCGGGTAGAGCGCGTCGCGGATTTTCTGCCGGGGGACGATGCGGACGCCGGGCGCGTGCGCGCGGATGCTGGCGGCGAGGCACTCCTCGGTCTCGCGGCCGAACTTGTGGCGGGGATCGGCGGGGTCCGCCGGCCACCACACCAGGCCGACGACGGGCGGCGGCTCGGCCGCCGGCGCGAGCGGGGCGATCAGCGAGACGAGCAGCGCGGCGAGCAGGCGCTTCATCGCGCCGCCTGCTTGCGCGCGGCCCAGCGCTTGACCTCGGGGTCGGCGTCGAACTCGAGCAGGAAGCGCGACCGCCTCGCGCATGACGTGGTCGGCCTGCTGGCCGATGCACGCGCCGAGGTCGGGCAGGTCCACCACCCTGGCGAAGAGCGCGTCCCACGCCTGGCGGAAGCGCGCGGCGCTGGACTCGCCGACGTGGATGCGCACGACGGGGGTGGGCAGCACGTAGCCGCGCGACTTGCCGGGGAAGGAGGCGCCGACGGTGACGTCGAGCTTCTCGACCAGCGGCGGCTGCTCCATCCTGCCGGGCAGCTCGACGGCGCCGCCCATGCAGCCGGCGAGGAGGGTCAAGGGGAGGGGCATTGGGGGGGTTGGGCGTTCGCCATCCCAAGCAAGGGCGGCCCGGCATGACGCCGGTCCGACCATCGGCTCAGCCGAACAACCGCCGCAGGAGTTGATCGCGGTCGAGCTTCAGGTTTGCCCCGACGTCGGCCAGAATCGCGGCCAGCGTGCCGACCTTCAGGGGATCATGCGCTGGAATCGTGACGTGATGAACGGTCGGCGCATCAGTGGTCAACCGGAGATGGCTGCCCGTTTGGCGTGTAACCCGATAGCCGACCCGTGCCAGCGCCTTCGCGAGATCCGCGCCGGACAGGTCCCGCGGCAGCTTCACGCCGGGATGACTTCGTCGCGCACGAAGTGCAGTCGGATGAGCTTCGGAGCGCTCCCATCGTCGTAATGGCAGCGCACCGCATCGCGGACCCGCGCATGCAGGTCTTCGAGCGACTCGGCCTGGGTGTGGATGGACTCACCGACCGCCCGCGCCAAGTAGCCGCCCTCGGGCGCCAACTCGACCACGAAGATGATCTCGCTCATGATTTCCCTCTCGCCGGCAGGTCTCGTTATGTTAGCAGGGAGCGCGGCGGAGGGCTCGAGGCAGCGGTCCGGTTCACCCGGGCGTCGGCTGCCGGCGAGAAACACGCCCGAGCGGCTTCCGGGTTCCGCCCAGGCGGGCGAGCCGGCGAGCGCTTTCGCGCTCGATCAGGGCCTTCAGGGCTTCGCGAACGAGCGCGTTTTTCTCGGTGATGCCGGATAGGCCGGCCGCTTTCCCCAGCAAGTGATCGTCGATGTTCAAGATCGCCCGCATGGGGCCATTCCGGGCATCCGGTTGGTGCAGGGTGCGGCGGAAAAACGTCAAGAACATCGACGCGCAGTCGAAGCGGAGAATCCGCACGGGCGGCTCCCGCTTTCAGGGTATTCTACGCCGGTCGCCGGACGCGCCTCGCCCGGCCGCATCCAACTTCAACGCGGGATACTCTGCCGGCATGAGAATCGACGACCTGTTTACCGACAAGACTGAAGTAGTCTCCGTGCGCGCCGGCAAGGCGCTTTTTCGCCAGGGCGAGCCGGGGGATGTCATGTACGTGCTGATCACCGGCACCGCCGACATCCTGGTGGGGGACAAGGTGATCGAGAGCGCCGGCCCGGGGGAGTTTCTGGGCGAGATGGCGCTGATCGACGAGGGGCCGCGCACCGCCACGGTGATGGCGGCGAGCGACTGCCGGCTGGTGCCGATCGACGTGGAGCGGTTCCACGTGCTGGTGCGCGAGACGCCGCTCTTCGCCACCGAGGTGATGAAGACGATGGCGCGGCGGCTGCGCAAGATCGATCGGAAGGTGGAGAAGGGGTAAGGGTTCACCCTTCCCCGGACCCAAGAGCTACACCCTCCCCCTGCCCCCTCCCCTCGAGGGAGGGGGAGCAGCGCCGACGAGACGACAGCTGCGCCCTCCTTCTCGCGCGAACGCGCTCGATCGGTTCTAGTGTCCCGATATCCCCAGCCGCTTGGATGCCGTGGCGACGGCGGATTCGGCCATCGCCCGGCCGATGCCGTTGTTCACCAGCCGCTCGATCGCATCGGCGGGGCCCATCCGCTGGAGCAGCTGCTCGGCTTCGACTTCGGTCGCCGGGAGACCCGTCATCTTGTGCTGCAGGGAGCTGCGCAACTCGACGCCTGCCCGGAGCCCGCCCGCTGCCAGCTCGGCGAGGCGCTCCTCGATCCGCCTCAGCCTCACGGTGACCTCGTCGGTCTCGATCCGCGCCGGCCGGATGTGCATGAAGGCGGTGGGAATCGCCGTCTCCGGATTCCTCAGCGTTTCCTGGATCGAGCGCGTGATCTGCGCCTGCAGGTCCGCGCCCCACGACGGCACGTCCTTGTCGTAGATCAGCATGCGCTCCTGGCCCACGTCGAAGAACAGCTTCAGCCCCTTGGGAGCGACCAGCACCGTCGGCTTGCCCAGCGCGTGCGCGAGCCCGAGCTCGTAATGGACGTTGCGATTGCTCTCGGTGATGTCTGCCAGGACGATCGAGGAGTCGACCAGCATCGCGACGATGTCGTAGAGGATGGAGCCGGCGCTGAACGCGTCATCGGCCCGAACGGGGAGCAGGTCCGCGTTCGCGATCGCCGGGCGGTAGATGCGCTCGTAGTAGGTGTCGAAGATGCCGCCGAAGGGCATCACCATGAAGCACGAGGGCTTCTTGCCGGGGCGAGGCTGTGCGCTCATGTCGGACTCTTCCGGTCGGGACGATGGCGGCTCGGGCCGGCGCCGACCGGGCGTCCGGCCCCGCCAGCCGCCGCTCGCGCATTTCTATCGCTGCCGGCAGAGGTCCTGCTTGGGGTGCTGGCGGCAGAAGGCGGCGATCTCCTTGCCCACGGAAAAGCGCACCGGCTGCTCCGCGCCCGGCAGCCGGACCTGCAGCTCGTCGATCGGGCGCGGCAGCGGCAGTGCCGCCTGCAGCGTGCGCCGATCGAGGATGACGATGCCGCGGTTCTCCTCGACGTTGAGGCGCTGGTCGGGAACCTGAACCTGGGTCACCGTCTGCCCTCCGCTCAGGCCGGCGAGGTTGACGAGTTCGCCCACCTGCCGCCGCTCGATGCCCTTCGGAATCATCATGACCCGCGCGTCGGCCAGCTCGACCCGCGCGCCGTCGATCTTCAGCGTCACGACGAGGCCGGTAACCTGGCCGGCCGTCACCAACTCGTTATCGGCGCGTGGATCCACCGGCTTCGGCGCCGAGGTCTCGGCGGTGAGCCGGCCCGGCTCCATGGAGGCGCAGGCCGCCACCGCGAGCGCAGCGATCGAGAGGAGCGTGCGCGTGAGATTTCGTTTGTGGCGGTGCATGGCGCTCTCCTCAATAGCAGCTGCCGTTGCCGCAGTTTACGAAGCGCTGGGTGACGCAATAGCCGCTGTCGTCGCGCCAGTTGCTGTTGTCGGTGCGGTCTTCCATGGTCTCCAGACCGCCGTCGTCGTTGCGCCATGCGCCGGTGGTGCCGATCTGCACGCAGTTGGCCGCGCTGGCGCCGTGGCCCGGCGCCGCAGCCTGGCACGCGGCCTGGCTGGAAAAGACGTTGGCGCAGCCCCCGGAAGTGCCGTAGCCGCCGTCGCAACAGTACTCGTCTCCCTGACCGTGCAGGAAGTGGCCGCTTTCGTGCACGAAGATCCAGTCCGGGTCGCCGGCCTTGGCGTAGACGCTGCCGGCACCACCTAGGGCGATGGCAGCGCAGTCGCGGAAGTCGCTCTTGTGCACGATTGCCTCGCCGTCCGTGACCGCGGCCAGCGGCGTGACCAGGGCGTTGAAGCTGCGCGAGCAGCCTTGGGCGTCGGCGCCGAAGGGAGCGGCCCACAGGTTCACGCTGGGCCGGAACAGCGTATAGGTCGAGGCGAACGGCTGGCCGGGGTTGAAGAATGCGCCGAGCGCGATCCCCTCCATGTCGTCGGTGAACTCGGTGTACAAGCCGCTGTAGTCGGCGTCCGGGAAGAAGCCGACGTCGATCTTGCCGGCCATGGCCTGCCCGCGGTGCCACCACACCGGGCGCAGGATGCCCGCGGTGGGCGGGAAGCCGCCGGCGTAGGTGATCTCCTCGGTGCGGCGCGTGCTGCCGGTCACCGGCTCGGCCTCGGCCTGATACGTGACGATGGCCTGGTTGCCCAACGGCTGCGCGTAGGTGCAGGTGGCGTTGCCGGGCGCGCCGCTGTAGGTGCAGGTATGCACGATGGTGGAGGCGTTTCGCCGGCAGGGCACGACCTGGGCCGGCCCGCCCAACTCGGTGCAGTCGGTCATCTCGCCGGTGGTCACCGTGATTCGGATGCGCTGGATCCCGGCCGAGCTGTTGGAAGCCGTGGCGGTAATGGTCGAGGTGTGGGCGGACGCGCGATACAGCGGATCGTGAATCGCCGATACGCTCGTCGCGCAGCCCGCGACCGTCGCGGACAACACCGCCGCGAGGCACGAATAAGCCAATGTCCGGTGCATTGGGCCCTCCCGCGTTGAGAGACGATCTCTACAGAGGTCTCCCAAGTTCCGTGCCAGTCTCGTCGACTCCACAACCGATTGATTGCGCGGCCTTAGTCGCTCAGCGAGGACGCGGATGTGGGTAACGCGTCACCCGATCTCGCGGCGCAGGTGGGTCGCGGGCGGCGCGGCGACAGTTACTACGCGCGGCCATGCCGGAGCCGTTGAAGATCCGCCGGTACAGCCGGACGGGGACACAAGTCGCGTCACTTTGGCGCGGCGCTGCCCCAGTAGTTGAAGGTGGCGGGGCGCCAGCCGGGGAGGTACATGGTCTCCAGCGATTCGATACGGAAGCCGCCGCCGGCGAGCAGCGCGGGCGTGTCGCGGTCAAGGCGGCAGCCGCCGGCGAAGCGCTGCCACAGCGGCGTGAGGCGCTGCTGCCAGCGGCGCACGGCGGCGTCGGGCGCGGCGCCATGCTCGCAGAAGAGCAGCCGCCCGCCGGGTTTGAGCACGCGCGCCATCTGGCGCAGCGCGGCGAGCGGGTCGGGGATGCTGCAGAGCGTGTAGGTCATGACGATGGTGTCGAACGCGGCGTCCTCGAAGGGTATATCCTCCGCCGGCGCCAGGACGATCTCGACGGGAAACGCCATGGACGCGGCTTCATGCTCGGCGAGCGCGGCCATGTCGGTGGAAGGTTCGAGGCCGACCACGGCGGTGACCGCCGCCGGATCGTAATAGCGCAGGTTGAGCCCGGTGCCGAGGCCCACTTCCAGCACGCGCCCGCGCGCGCGGGGCACCACCTTCTCGCGCTGGCGCATCATCGGCTCCATGCCGCACACCAGCTGGGTGAGGCGCGGGAGGATGAGGCGTTGATAGATTCCCATGGCGATCAGCTTACTCCCGGCGCCGCCCGGAGCGGTGGCCACCAGGAAGACGATGCCCGCCCGCGTCCGGTTCAGCTTCCCCTCCCCGCCGTTCAGCTTCCGTTCAGCCTCGCGGGCGCACACTGAACATGGGTTAAAAAGGGCTCCATCGCAGGAGCGAAAGGAGCGGAGAAAATGAGAACCGCAACCATCATCACCGCAGCCGTCGCGGCCCTGGCCGTGACGCTGGGAGCGGCCCTGCCGGAACCGGCGCTGGCCGACAACGTGAAAGTCCACGGGCGCTACAAGGGGGGTCACTACTACGGCGGGCACCCGAAGAGCAGCTTCAGCATTCACCTGGGTGTGCCGTTCCCGTACTACGGGCCCTATTACCGGCCGTACTACTACCCGCCGCCCTACGCCTACCCCTACCCGTACTACTACGGGCCGCCGGTGGTGGCGGTGCCGTCGCAGCCGCCTGTGTACATCGAGAAGGGCGGCAGCGCCGAGGCGCCGGATGAGGGCCCGTCGTACTGGTACTACTGCCCGGATTCGCGGGCCTACTACCCCTACGTGAAGCAGTGCCCGGGCGGCTGGGAGCGGCAGGTGCCGCAGCCGCCGCCGGACGCGCGCTGAGGAAGGGCGAGCCATGAGAACCGAACGCAAGCTCTCGCGGCTGAACGGTCAGCCGCGTACAGACAAAGCGGCCGGGCGTACCGTACACAAGCTTCTGCTGCTGGCGCCGGCGCTGCTGCTGGCGGCGTGCGCCAGCATTCCCTCGGGACCGAGCGCGATGGCGCTGCCGGGATCGAAGTCCAGCTTCGAGCGCTTCCGCGCCGACGACTTCGATTGCCAGCAGTTCGCGTCGAGCCGCGTCGGCGGCAAGACGGGGCAGGACGCCGCGGTTGACGCCGGCGTGAAGAGCACCGTCGTCGGCGCCGCGATCGGCGCGGCGGCGGGTGCCGCCATCGACGGCGGTCACGGCGCCGCGGTGGGCGCGGGCTTGGGCGGCGCGACGGGCGCGCTGATCGGCACCGACACCGGCGGCTATTCGTCGCGCGAGCTGCAGCGGCGCTACGACGACGCCTACCTGCAGTGCATGTACGCCAAGGGCCACAAGGTGCCGGTGTACGGGGACTTCGCCACCCAGTACCAACAGCCGCGCGCCTCCCGCGGCTACTACCCGCCGCCACCGCCCCCGGGTTGGCGGTGAGTCCTCCAGGCGGCGCGGGTCACCCGTGGTTCGATTTCCGGCCGGCTTGTACGGCGTGCCACGCGCAGGTCTGGCTCGGCCTGCAGGCCGAGCCAGACCTCCGGCGAAACGCCCAAGCACTTGTCCAGCCGCAGCGCGGTGTCGGTCGTGATCGCCCGCTTTCCGTTGACGATGTCGCTGAACGTGACCGTCCTTCCAAATGAAATCTCCTCCCCGCCCCGATCCGTGTATAATGGGGCTCCAAGATTCATCGCAATTTCATCCGGTTGGCGATCGAGTCCCCTCGCGGTAGTTCTCACAGACTCCCCCGAAGTCATCCAAACCAAGATTGCATCTGCCTGAACCGGAACTGACGGCGCCAGCCGCAGCAGGCCGATCCAGGAGATATTGTTTGTCACAGTCGTTTGCCAATCTCGGCCTGATGGCCGATCTCGTTAATGCCGTAGCCGACGAGGGCTACACCCAACCCACCCCCGTACAGATTCAAGCGATTCCGGTCATCCTCCAGGGCCGCGACGTACTCGCGGGCGCCCAGACCGGCACCGGCAAGACCGCCGGCTTCACGCTGCCGATGCTGCAGCGGCTGGCGCATCACGCCAACGCCTCCACCTCCCCGGCCAAGCATCCGGTGCGCGCGCTGGTGCTCACGCCCACGCGCGAGCTGGCGGCGCAGGTCGAAGAGAGCGTGCGCACTTACGGGAAGAACCTGTCGCTCAAGACCACGCTGATCTACGGCGGCGTCAACATCAATCCCCAGATCCAGGCGCTGCGCGCCGGCGTCGACATCCTGGTGGCAACGCCGGGCCGGCTGCTGGACCACGTCGAGCAGAAGACGGTGAACCTGTCGCACGTGGAGATCCTGGTGCTGGACGAGGCCGACCGCATGCTGGACATGGGCTTCATCCGCGACATCCGCAAGATCCTGGCGCTGCTGCCGAAGAAGCGGCAGAACCTGCTGTTCTCGGCGACGTTCACGGACGAGATCCGCGAACTGGCGAGCGGCATCCTGCACGACCCCGCGGAAGTCCAGGTGGCGCGCCGCAACGCCGAATCGGAACTCGTGGCGCAGCGCGTGCATCCGGTGGCGAAAGAGCGCAAGCGCGCGCTGCTGTCGCACCTGGTGGGCTCGGGCGACTGGAAGCAGGTGCTGGTGTTCACCCGCACCAAGCACGGCGCCAACCGCCTGGCGGAGCAGCTGTGCAAGGACGGCATCGAAGCCACCGCGATCCACGGCAACAAGAGCCAGCCGGCGCGCACCAAGGCGCTGGCCGGATTCAAGGAGGGCACCGTGCGCGTGCTGGTGGCGACCGACATCGCCGCCCGCGGCCTGGACATCGAAGAGCTGCCCCACGTCGTGAACTACGAGCTGCCCAACGTCCCCGAGGATTACGTGCACCGCATCGGCCGCACCGGCCGTGCGGGCTCGACCGGCGAGGCGATCTCGCTGGTGTCGCCCGACGAGCACGCGTTCCTCGCCGACATCGAGAAGCTGATGAAACGCCGCGTCGAGCGCGAGGTGGTGCCGGGCTTCGAGCCGGGCGCACCGATTCCCGAAGCCGAGCGCACTGCAGCGCACGCGGATCGCGGCAGCGATCGTCCTGAAGGCCGCCGTGGCGGCGGCCGCGGCGGGCAACGCCGCGAGGGTGGGCGTGACGGCAGCCGCGACGGCCGCCAGCGCGATCGCAGCCGCCAGCCCGGTGCCGGTACACCCGCGCAGGCCCAGGGCGAGC
>JBMOQX010000006.1:0-16547 GCA_049322755.1 Pseudomonadota bacterium
CCGAAGCCCGGCACCGCCGCCGCGCCCGCGGCCCGCGCCAGCGCCGCGGCCCAGGCGTGCTCCAGCCGCGTGCCGCCGGCGTCGAACCACACGCCCGCCAGGGGCAAACGCCGCCGCAGGCGATCGATGTGCCAATGGGGGCGGCGCGCGGGGCGCGCGTGATGCCGCAGCCGGGCCGGCAGTCCGCCCGGCCCCAGCGCGCTGCCGACGTAAATGTAAACGCCCTGCGCCAGCGCCAGGCGGCCGAGGCGCCCGACACGGCAGGCCGCGGACCGGCCGCTCTCCAGCACCAGCAGGTAGGTGCCGGCGGGCGGCGGGGAGCTTGGGCCGGCGGCCGCGCGGCGCATCGACGCTGAAACGGCGGGACGGGAACGCGCGGGCGCTTCAGGCGTCCGGCGCCACCGTGTGGGCGAGGTCGTGGGCCATGCGGATCGCGGTCTCGCGGCCGCGGTAGTAGTGCGGCAGGCGCGCCACCTCGCGGTAGCCCAGCGCCTGGTAGAGCGCGCGGGCGCCGCGATTCGCCGCCCGCAGCTCCAGCGTCACCGTCGCGATGCCGGCGGTGCGCGCCGATTTCTCCAGCCACAGGATCATGCGCCGGGCGAGGCCGCGGCGCTGGAAGCGCGGGCGCACCGCCAGCAGGACCAGGTGTGCGCGCTCGTCGCCGAACTCCATGATGGCGAAGGCGCCCACCTGGCCGTCGGCGTCCGCCACCAGCACCATAGTGTCGCGGTGGCGGATGCTGGCGGCGATGCGGCTCGGCGTGTAGCGCCAGCCCAGCCCCTCCTCCACCAGGTCGCGCGACATCAGCGCGATGGGGGTGGCGTCGCGGGGCACGGCGGGGCGAAGAACGATCGGCTCGGTCATGCGCGGCTCCGGAAACGTTGCCGGTTCATGGTACGCCAACGCCTGCGGCGATGCAGCCACGGTACGGGCCGGCGATGCCGCCGGCGGCCCCGGGGTCACGCGAAGATCAGGTAGAGCAGCCCCCCGATCAGGAGCCACTTCAGCGCGTAATAGACGCCGCGGTTCCACCGCTTGATGCGCTTGCCCAGCAGGCGCACGCGGTAGACGGTGCCGAAGACGCGGTTCAGCGCGCCGACTTTCTCGCCCGCCACGTTCTGGGTGGCGCTGGCCTTGACCAGGTGGCGGCTGACCCAGCGGTTGACCGAGCGCGCGAAGCGGCTGGTCAGCGGCCGCTCCACGTCGCAGAACAGGATGATGCGCTGGCGGTCGGTCTTGTTCTCGGCGTAGTGGATGTAGGTCTCGTCGAACATCACCGCCTCGCCGTCACGCCAGAAATAGCGTTCCCCGTCGACGTAGATGCAGCACTCCGGCGAGTTCGGCGTGGCGAGCCCCAGGTGGTAGCGCAGCGAGCCGCCGAAGGGATCGCGGTGGCGCACCAGCCGCCCGTCCGGCGGCAGCAAGGCGAACATCGCGGCGGTGACGCTCGGCACCTGTTCCAGCAGCGCCACGGTGCGCGGGCACTTCGCGCGCGCCGACGGCAGGTAGTCGTCGTACCACTTGAGGTAGAAGCGCTTCCAGCCGGTGCGGAAGAACGAGTTGAAGCCGAGATCGTTGTAGGTTGCCGCCGCCTTGATCTCGCCTTCCTGCTGCAGGGCGAGCGCCTCGTCGCGGATCGCCTCCCAGTTATCCTGCAGCACCCGCAGATCGGGAAACTGCACGACGTCCAGGTACGGCTTCGGCGGCACCGCCGAGAACAGGTACATGAACGCGTTGTACGGCGCCAGGAAGGTGGAGTGGTCGGTCAACTGGCGGAAGAAGCCGTGGCGCACCCGCCCGCGGAAGTGCACGAACACGGCGGAGACCAGCAGCAGGGCGGCGACGAGGTACTTGGGAGCCAGCAGTTCGGACATTTGAACGGACGGCGACGGCGACAGTGGAAAATCCTACCCCAAACCGGGCCCGAAGGGGATTGAGCGGCGGCGCGCGGGCGCCGCCTCAGGACGCCAGGCGCCGCAGGAACAGCGCCAGCTCCGGGTGCTCCTCCCAGCCGGCCTTGGTGTAGAAACCGCGCCGGTAGGATTCGCGCTCGCGCCCGTTCACCAGCAGCAGGCGCGAGCAGCCGCGGCCGTGGGCCTCGGAGGCGATCACGTCCAGCAGCGCGTGGCCGATGCCGCGGCCGCGGTCGTCCGCCTCGACGAACAGCTCGGAGATGTAGCCTTCCGGGCCTTCCAGGAACAGCGTCGGCAGCCAGTGCACCGCGCCGTAGCCGGCCAGCCGGCCGTCGATCTCGGCGACATAGAGGGAGTGGCTGTTGTCCCCCAGCGCCAGCTCCAGGTGCCGGCGCACGCGGCGCTCCACCTCCTGCGGCGACTCCTCCTCGAAATGGCTGAACCAGCCGATCCCGCGCAGCAGGCCGGCCAGGGCCGCGGCGTCGCCGGCGCCCGCGGTGCGAATTCGATGCGTGCTCAAGGTCTCGTCCTTTACATAACTTTACCCGGCCAACACAGGGGCCTTACCCGGCCGGCCTAGTCTGGCGTTGCGTGCCGCGGATCCGCGGCGCCTTGCAACCCGTTCAGAGGAGTGTACGACATGAGCGACCCCGAATCCCTGAATCCCGCACCAGCCGGCCGCCAGCCCGATGTCGGCCGCCGCCGTTTCTGGCAGGGCCTCCTGGCCGGCGGCCTGGGCACGGCGCTGGCCTCCGCCGGTTTCTCCGCATTCGGCCATGGCGGCCCGTACCACGGCGGATTCTTGCGCCTGCACGGGCGCGGCGGGCCCGAGGCCATGCTGGAGCGTGCCGAATTCGCCAGCGACTGGATACTGACCAAGGTGGGCGCCAGCGACGCCCAGAAGGAGCAGATGCGCACCATCGTCGGGCGCACGGTCAACGCTCTCGCGCCGCTGCGCCAGCAGCACCGCGCCCACCGCAAGGCGATGCTGGAGGTGCTGGCAGCCCCCAGCGTCGACACCGCCCGCCTCGGCGAGCTGCGCCGCGCGGAGCTGCAGCTGGCGGGTCAGGCATCCCAGGCGCTGCTGGACGGCGTCGCCGACGCCGCCGACGTGCTCTCGCCCGAGCAGCGTCAGCAGGTAGTGGCCATGATGCGGCGCCATCGCGGCGGCCGCCACGAGCCCTCCCGCGGCCCCGCGCCCGGCAGCGACGGCCAGCCCCCGAGCCGGACCAGCTAGAATCGGAGGGCCGCGCGATGGGCGCGGCCCTTTTCCCTCGCTGCGCTCACGCCATGGCCGACCGGGTGCTGATGATCGAGGACGACGCGACGCTGTCGTCGCTGATGGCCGAGTATCTCGGCGGCCTCGGCCTGCGCGTCACCGTGCGCGCCAACGCCGCCGACGGGCTGGCGGCGCTCCGGCAGGGGGGCTTCGACGCGCTGGTGCTGGACGTGATGCTCCCCGACGGCGACGGCTTCGACGTCTGCCGCCGGGTGCGCGCCGAGTCCGACGTCCCGATCCTGATGCTCACCGCCCGCGGCGAGGAGACCGACCGCATCGTTGGCCTCGAACTGGGTGCCGACGACTACCTGCCCAAGCCGTTCAATCCGCGCGAGCTGGCGGCGCGGCTGCGCGCCATCCTGCGCCGCGCCGGCCAAAGCGCCGCGCAGCGCGAGCGGCTGCTGCGCTACGGCCGCCTGGAAATCGACCGCGACGCCCGCGCCGTGCGCGTCGACGGCGAGGAACGCGCCCTCACCGGCTACCAGTTCGATCTCCTGCTGACACTGGCGGAGAACGCCGGCCGCGTCATGTCGCGGGAAGCGCTCATGGACCGCCTCAAGGGCGAGAACTTCGAGGCCTTCGACCGCAGCCTGGACGTGCACATCTCGCGCATCCGCGCCGCCATCGAGGACGACCCGAGGCACCCGCGGCGCATCATCACCGTGCGCGGCGCCGGGTACGTATTCGCCCGCAGCCAGGACGTGGACAACGCCTGAGCGATGCGCAAGCTCTACCTGCAGATCTATCTCTCGTTCGTCGCGGTTTTCCTGTTGTTCCTGGTGCTGTCCTCGGCGGTGTTCTTCGTGCTGCGCAACGAGCTGATCGACCGCGAGCGCCTGGCCGGCGCCGCCGCCATGGCCAACACCGTGCTGCCGGCCCCGGACCGCCCGCCGGCGGAGCTGCGCCAGAAGGTGCAGGAGCTGGCTCGCACCTTCGACGCCCGCATCACGGTGCGCGGTGCCGGCGGCGAACTGCTGGCCAACACCGGCCGGCCGCTGCCGGCGCCGCCGCCGGAAGTGAAGAGCACCGAACTGTTCCGTGTCCCCAAGGTGGGCCCGGCGCTGGCGCTGCACCTGCCCGACGGGCGCTGGGTGCTGGTGAGCCACCGCGCGCCGAACCGAGCCGACGCCTGGCTGATCGGCATCGGTCTGCTGGCACTGGCGATCGCGCTGGGCGCGTATCCGGTCACCCGCCGCATTACCGGGCGGCTGGAGCGCCTGCAGCGGCAGGTGGTGGCGCTGGGCGCGGGCGACCTGTCGGCGCGCGTGCCGGTGGAAGGCAGCGACGAGGTGGCGGCGCTGGCCGTCAGCTTCAACCGCTCCGCCGGCCAGGTGGAGTGCCTGGTGAGCGCGCACCGCGCGCTGCTCGCCGGCGTCTCCCACGAGCTGCGCACGCCGCTCGCCCGCCTGCGCATGGCGCTGGCGCTGATGGAGCAGGCGCCGCGGCCCGACCTCAAGCAGCAGGTGGAGCGCAACATCGCCGAGCTGGACGAGTTGATCGGCGAGCTGCTGCTGGCCTCCCGCCTCGACGCCATCCAGCAGCTGGAGCGCACCGAGGACGTCGACCTGCTGGCGCTGCTGGCGGAGGAAGGCGCGCGCAGCGGCGCCGAGGTGGCCGGCGACCCGGTGACGCTGCGCGGCGACCCGCGCCTGCTGCGGCGGCTGATCCGCAATCTGCTGGAGAACGCGCGCCGCCACGCGCCCGGCGCGGCGGCAGAAGCCAGTGTGCACGCCGCGCCCGGCGGCGGCGCGGTGCTGCGCGTCGCCGACCGCGGGCCCGGGGTGCCCGAGGCCGAACGCGAACGCGTGTTCGAGGCGTTCTACCGTGCGGCGCCCGCCGACCGTGCCGACGGCGGCACCGGCCTCGGCCTGGCGCTGGTGCGCCAGATCGCGCGCCGCCACGGCGGCGACGCGCGCTGCCTGGCGCGCGATGGCGGGGGCGCGGTGTTCGAGGTGGAATTGCGGGGCGCGTAGCCCCGTATCGCCGCGGCGGCGCCAAGTTCTTCTCACCGCAAAGGATGGCAGCGCGCGCCTGTAGCGGAAACTCGGCAGCCCCGTCCGAGCCTGCGACATGCGCTTTGCGCAACTTTACGTCAGAACTTCTCGCGCGCCCTTTCGAACGACTGCTTCAGCGTGTCATAGCTTTCGGCGAAGCCCTTCTTCACTTCCTCCCAGGCCGCGGCCGAGCTGTGCTTCATGCCGCCGTACCACTCGGCCAGGTCGTTGCGCTTGCGCTGCAGATCCTTCATGGTCTCCCGCGCCTGCTGCCGCGCGGCCTCGCTCATCCGGTTCCAGTTCTTCGCCAGACGCGACTCCAGCTGCTCGATGCGCTGGTCCGCCTCGTCCAGCGCCTGCCTGGCGTTGCGCAGGGCCTGATCGCGCTGCGCAGCGGTGTCCTCGCCGACGGCGCGGCCCGCTTCCCGGACCTCCGGTTTCGCCTCGGCTGCCGGGGGATCGGCCTTCTTCTCCGCCGCCGCGACGGCTGGTGTCGCCGCGGCGACCGCGCCAAGCGCCGCCGCGCCGAGCAGGACATTCAATCCGTTGATCCGGGTCATGCTGACTCCTTTCCTTGACCGGGTTCCGCAGCTTGTGTTTCTGTTTCGCGGCCGCCGCTGCGAGGCGACCGGGTTTACGATCAGCCACTTACCACTCCGGCAGCCGATCGCATGCGCAAGTTCCCCCGGACGCGGCCTGTAAGGTCCGGCCGCCGGTTGCGGACCAATGCGCGTACGGCCCGGACCCCGGCGGGAATTCCCCGGCGGTTCAACGGTCTGAAAAACGTGTCCCCATCAGGAGGCGAGATGAACCGGCGCAACGTGCTCAAGGGTATGGCGGCCGCGCCGCTGGCGCTGCTCCTCGCGCATCACGGCATCGCGGCGCCCCAGCCCGGAGGAGCGATTAACGTGCAAGACCTGCAGAACAACTGGAAGGGCCTGCTGGCCGAGAACGCCGACGTGACGCTCTCGCGGGAACCGCTGAAGCTGTCCGAAGCGGAGTGGAAGAAGAAGCTCACGCCGCAGCAGTTCGACGTGCTGCGCAACGACGGCACCGAGCGGCCCTGGACCAGCGCGCTCAACGACGAGAAGCGCCCCGGCGTGTTCGTCTGCGCCGGCTGCGGCCTGCCGCTGTTCACTTCGGCGATGAAGTACGACAGCGGCACCGGCTGGCCCAGCTTCTTTACCACGATCCCGGGCGCGTTCGAGACCAGGCGCGATTACAAGCTGATCCTGCCGCGCACCGAATACCATTGCGTGCGCTGCGGCGGGCATCACGGCCACGTGTTCAATGACGGCCCCCCGCCCACCGGCCAGCGCTGGTGCAACAACGGCGTGGCGCTGCGGTTCGTGCCGAAGGCAGCATAACCGGCCGGCGTTTCCCGGCGCGGCGGGCGCTTCAGCCGCCCAGCTCTTCCAGCGCCAGCGGCAGGTACATGAACGCGGCGGCCTCGGCGGGGATCGCCTCGCCGGGGTAGCCGTCCAGCCCGTCGTTGATCCCCGCGGCGTGGGGTGCCACGTCGCCCAGCAGCCCCGCCTTCTCCCCTTCCGACAGCTGCGCCAGGATCAGGCTGCGGCAGCCGTCCCCAGGACGCGGGCCGCCGCCGCGCGCCCCCGCCCGGTGCCCGCCGGTCGCGTAAGCCCGGGGGGCCGGCCCCCGTCTAACCATCAGGAATCGACAGGAGACGGGCAATGGATGCCTTTCTGTTCGCACAATCGGTGCGCGGCCGCATGATACAGCGCGCCACGGGCCTCGCGTTCGCCGGCGGCTTTCTCGCCGTCCTGGCGCCCATCGGCGTGACTCTGGGGTATATCTGGGCGGCCCTGCTCGCCGGCATCGCCGCGCTCACCGCCAGCCAGTCCGCCGACACGATGCTGCGCCGATCCGGCGTGGGCCGGCCATATCGCTACGCGCTGTGGGGCCTGGCCGCCGGCGGGCTGGCCGCCGCGGTTGCGGTGATGGTTTGGTGGTCCGCCTCCGCGCCGGCGGACCTCGCAAAGCGGCACCCCGTCCGGCACGCCGCGGCGGCCGCCGCCGGGATCCAAGCGCCGCCCCCGCCGACAAAGCTCAGCAGCGAAACGCGCTGAGGAAGTCGCGGCGCACCCAGCCCCGCTGGCCAGTCCTGGTGAACTGCACTTCCACCCACTGCTGGCCGTCGCCGTCCTCGCGGACGGAGAAGCCCTCCACCGGCCCGCGCACCACGGCGGCGGGATCGCCGATACGGGAACGGTATCAGCGGCCCGGCAGCTTGACCACGCCGCTGAACGTCTTGCCCGGATAGGGCTTCGTCTCCGCCAGCTTGTCGAAGCCGGGAATGGTCTCCATGTGCTTCACCATGCGCGCCCGCATCGCCTGGTCCGGCAGCGGAGTTGCGGGAACGGCGCGTGGGATGGCGGCGAAACCGGCCGGTTGCAGGCGACGGCGCGTCAGCCCGGCTTCTTGTTCTTCAGCAGGTCCGCGAGGGCGGCGAAAGGCTGATGGGTCGCCGGCGCGGGGCCGCGGGGATCGGGCGCTTCCGGGTCGCGCCCGTGCTCGGTCATGAAGCGCTGGTGCTCGTTCTCATGACACCAGGTGCAGAGCAGCTCCCAGTTGCTGCCGTCGGGCGGGTTGTTGTGGTGATTCTGGTCCTTGTGGTGGACCTCCAGCAGTTGCAGATTGGCGCGGGTGAACTCGCGCCCGCAGCGGCCGCAGACCCAGGGATACATCTTCAGCGCCTGCTCGCGGTAGCCCTGGGCGCGCCGCTCCGCCGCGCGCCGCGCCTCGGCGACGACGCGGTCGAGGCGGGCGTGATCGGGTCCGGATTTGCGTTCGGGCATGGCGGCGGGTCGCGCGGCGACTTCCGATTTTGATTCTAGTCGGCGATGCCCAGTTCCGCCCGCAGCTTCGCCACCGCGGACCTGAGGTCGGCCACCTCCGCCTCCAGCCGGGCAACGCTGGCCTTGAGCGCGGCCAGCTCGCCCACCGACACGTCGGCGCTGGCGTTCCCGCCCGCCGCCGAATCCAGCGCCGGCGCGCCGCACAGCAGGTGGGCCCAGCGGTTCTCGCGCGCGCCCGGCTGGCGCGGCAGCTCCCGGACCAGCGCGCCCGCCGGCCGCTCCGCCAGCTCGGCCAGAAACGCCTCCACCGCCGAGATGTCGGCGAACTTGTGCAGCCGCTCGCTGTTGATGCGCAGCTCGCCCGGCGTCTGCGGGCCGCGCAGCATCAGCACCGCCAGCAGCGCCGTCGCCTGGTCGGGAATGTGCAGCACCCGCTCCGTGTTGTGCGCGTAGCGCGCCACCCGGCTGCCGCTGGACTCGATCACCAGCGACAGGTGCCGCAGGCTGTCCACCGCCTCCTGCACCTGCGCCTCGGTGGCTTTCAGCACCGGGTTGCGGCTGCTTTTCTGGTTGCAGCCCGCCACCAGCGCGTTGAGCGACAGCGGATAGGTGTCCGGCACGGTGTGCTGCTTCTCGATCAGCACGCCCAGGACGCGCGCTTCCAGCAGGGAGAGGACGGGGAGCGTGGCTTCGGACATTTCCGCGGTTTTCGGTTCGACAGTCCAGATGCGATTATGCCATCAGGTGCGCTGCCGCCTTGCCACCACCTCACGGTACGGATCCATCAGGAAGCGCGGCGCGCTTACCTTCGGCTTGCGCTCGGAAAAGACGATCCCGGAGGGCGACACCCGGAGACCGGTTTCACCGACGGCGATCGCCGCGCCAAGCCCGGGCACTTCGCTGCGCTGCGCGTGTCCTATGGGGACGACCAATCCCGCCCGTGCCGGGCGCCCCTGTGGGGTCCGGGCGTATACTTGGCGCTGAACTCCAGCACGTGACGGGCGCGACCGCCGCCCCGGCGGCCCGCCGACGGACCGCGGGCCTTCAGTTCCCGGGCGGTTCCAGCGGGGAAGCGCCCTGCCCCGGACGACCATGAGCGAACTGCTCGCCGATTTCCGCAGCGACTACGACCGCGTATCGATTCCCACCATCTGGGTGGCGTTCGCCGTTTCGGTACTGCTGCACGCGCTGCTGATATGGCCCTGGCTGCCGGATCTGCGCCTGCTGTCCTTCGACAGTCCCAAGGAAAAGGCGGCCAGCGGCCGGCTGCAGGTGCAGCTGGTACCGCGCGCGGCACCCAGGCCAACACCCCCGTCGGCGCCGCCATCCGCCCCGGCGCTTCAGGCGCAGCCGCCCGTCGCCGGGAAGGCGGCCGAGAAAGCCCCCGCCAAGGTGGCGCCGAAGCCGCCGCCGAAGCCGCCCGTGCTCGCCCTCAACCGCCCGGAGCCCGGGAAATCGCCGCAGCCCGAAGCGCCGGCGCCGCCACCCCGCGAAGCCGCGCCGGCGCCCGCGGGGGATCTGTCTTCCTACATCGCAGCCCGGCGCGCCGCGCGCGGCGAAGCGGCGCCTGCGCCGCCTCCCGAGCCGGCGCCGAAGGCGGAGGACAAGAAGGATCGCTTCGACCAGGTGGTGGCCGCCAACCTCGGCCTGAACCGCACACCCGAGTTCGGCTACAACCGCGACACGGTCGGCGGCGTGTTCCAGATCACGCGCATGGGCTACGACAACGCCGAGTTCCTGTTCTTCGGCTGGAACAGCGACATCAAGCGCAACACCGAGCAGGTGATCGAGGTGCGCAAGGGCGGCAACCGCAGCATCGAGATCGCCGTGGTGCGCCGGATGATCGAGATCATCCGCCAGAACGCGCCCGAAGACTTCGTCTGGATCTCGCAGCGCCTGGACCGCCAAGTCACGCTCTCGGCACGCGCGCGCGACAACGCCGGCCTGGAGGATTTCCTGATGCAGGAATTCTTCGGCGATCCGCGGCGCCGGTAGCGCGCGCCCGGCGCCGGCCCGGCAGTCCGCGGCAAAACGGCGATCAGTCCCCGATCGCGGGCCGGACCATGACGCCGCGTTGCCGGGCATTCATCGCGGCTCGGACCCGATGCGCTTCTCGTAGAGCAGGCGCTCCGCGTTGACGTCCGGGGCGCGGCTGACCTCGCGGTAGCCCAGCGACCGGTAGAGCGCGAGGTTCGCGGTCCACAGCGCGCTCACGTGCAGCCGCAACACCGGCGTTGCGCGCTCCAGCGCCACCTCCTCGGCCAGCGCCAGCAGGCGGCGCCCGATTCCCCGGCCCTGCAGGTGCGGCTCGACCGCGACGCTGTCGATGTAGACGTGATCGGCGCCGAGTTCCAGCACCAGCGCACCGACGATCGTCCCCCGAGCGTCTTGCGCCACCCGGATGTCGTGCGTTTCCAGCATCGCGCGGTAGTCGGCGAGCATGGGCCGGGGCACGCGGCCGAGCCCGGCGACGTGGACCTCGAACGCACGGCGGATGAGCGCCGTTATGGCCGCGACGTCGGCGAGCTCCCCGCAGCGAAACGCGAACGCTTCCGACACTGCGGCAGCGCCCGCCGAGCGGGACTCGGGCGTCGAATCCGCGTGTTCGTGAGAGCCCGTCACGCCAAACGTTTCCCTCTGCGAAGTCCGCCCCGCCCGCGCCGATCAGAACAGCCGCGTCGGCTTCGCCAGCAACGTGCCGAGGACCAGGAGCACGAGCGACGCGCCGGCAAAGGGGCGTTGGCTCATGGGGCCCCGACGGTGGCGGCACCGCTCACATCGCGCCTCGCGCGGCGATCTGCTTCAGCGCGGTTTGGTAGTTCCCGGGGACGTCCGCGGCACCGTGGACGTTGAAGCCCAGGTTGCGCAAAAGCCCGTCGCGCAGGCGGTAGACCAGAGCGTGCGCCGCCAGCGGCTGGCCGCGGCGCCAGGCGTCCTGGACGATGGTCGTGCGGCACACGTGCGCCGCCTGTTCCAGCACGTTGAGCGCGCAGAGCCGGTCGACCCGCTCCGCGTCGTCGGCGGCGGCGTCCAGCAGCGCCGCGTGGGTCTCGGCGACGTCCTGCACGTGGCGCAGCCAGTTGTCGATCAGGCCCAGCGGACGGGCGCGCCACGCCGCCAGCACGCCGCCGCAGCCGTAGTGCCCGCAGACGATGATGTGCTCCACGTTGAGCACGTCCACCGCGTACTGCACCACCGACAGGCAGTTGAGGTCGGTATGCACTACCACGTTGGCGACATTGCGGTGGACGAACATCTCGCCGGGCAGCAGCCCCACGATCTCGTTGGCCGGCACCCGGCTGTCGGCGCAGCCGATCCAGAGGTAGCGCGGACTCTGCTGCCGGGACAGCACGTCGAAGAAGGTCGGATCGCGGGCCGTGATGCCCTCGGCCCAGGCGCGATTCTTGGCGAACAGTTCGGCGATCGTTTCCATGCAGTTTCGCGTCAGTTGATCGGCGCGCGCGTCTTGGCGCAGTGAGACGTGCCGGCCGCCGCGCTCAGGGCGCCACCTCGATCACCGCCTTCAGCACCACCGGCACGCCGTGGCGCAGCGACGTGGCGCCCAGCACGGAGCGGGCGTGCACGCCGCGTTCGCCGAACACCGCCACCAGCAGGTCGGAGCAGCCGTCCATCACCTTGGGGTGGTCCTCGAATTCCGGCACGGTGTTGAGGAAGCCCTGGACCTCGACGACGCGCGCCACCTTGTCCAGCGAGCCCAATTCGGCCCGCATCACGGCCAGCAGGTCGAGCGCGGCGGTGCGGGTGAAACGGTAGCCGTCCTCCGTGGTGAATTCGCGCCCGAGCCGGCCCTTGGGCACCTTCCCGTTCTCCGGCAGCGGCGCCTTGCCGGCGAGGAACAGCAGATTGCCGGTGCGCGCGGCGTTGGCATAGTGCGCCTTCGGCGAAGTCGCCGCGGGCAGTTCCAGTCCCAGTTCCTCGATGCGCTGCTCGGCGCTCATGCGTCCACCTCTCTGGTCGGTCGTTCTTGTCGCCGCCGGTCCCGGCCGGCCGCCGCTATTTTGCCTCGTCGACGTGGGCTTGCGGCAATCTCACGCAGCGCATCTCGGGCGCGCCGTAGCCCCAGGTGACGCGCGCCTCGCCTTGGTGCTCCCAGAACGACTCGTTGCGGCCCTGGTACTTCGCGCCGCTGGCGGCCGGCTGCGCGCACATCGGCGACGTCTGGTCCCCGCGCTCGGCGATCAGCGTCGGCGGGTCGGTCGCGAAGCCCACGATCAGAATGAAGCGGGTCAGGAAACCTGGAGGCATGTGCTATTGCGCAACTTCTTGGTCCCACACTTTGGCGTCCAAGGGCGGCGCTTCTAATCCTGCTCCCCGCACCGTTGCGGAGGGCCCCGAGCGACGCAAATCCGCACGCCATGGCGAATGGCGAAACCTACACCGGCCTCGCCCAAGGCGAGTCGCTGTATATCATGATAATATACAAACGTGATCGATTTTGGCCGTATCGAGGGCTTCGAGTGGGATGCCGGAAACCGCCGCAAGAGCGAGGGAAAGCACGGGGTCGGCTGGGCGGAGGCGGAGCAGGTTTTCTTCAACGATCCGCTGCTGGTCGTGGCCGACCCCAAGCACAGCCAGTCCGAAGCGCGGTTTCACGCCCTCGGCAGGACGGCGGTCCAACGCCTTCTGCACGTCACCTTCACGCTCCGGAACGGCGGCCGGCGAATTCGGATCATCTCGGCGCGCGACATGCACCGCAAGGAGAGGCAGATCTATGAAACGCAAAACCCCTAGCGCACGGCCCAAGGCCGTCCCCAAGTTCCGCTCTGAAGCGGCGGAGCGAAAGTTCTGGGAAGCGCATGACTCGACCGGTTACGTCGACTGGTCCAAGGCGCAGCGCGCGCGGCTCCCCAATCTCAAGCCCTCGACCCAGACGATCTCGCTGCGCATTCCGGCCGGCCTGCTGGAGCGCATCAAGGTGGAGGCAAACAAGCGCGACGTGCCCTACCAGTCGCTGATCAAGATCTGGCTGAGCGAGAAGACGGGGTAACTCGAACGGGATGCGCGATCGCGACGACGGCTGGAACCGCGGGCGCACCGGACCATCGAGCGAGTCCCCTCGGATCTTCTCCTCAGGTCGCGACGGGTGCCAGCAGCGGGCAGCGGCGAGTTACTCGTCCGAGAGAATCTCGTGCGTGACGTTGTCGACCACGACCGGGGTCTCAAAGTACGTGACCGACGGATCCGTACCGTACTTCTCCCGCACGAAAGCCCGCCAGCTCTCGGTGTACATCGCCTCGGCCTCGGCGCGTGAGTTCCAGAGGTAGATGCTGCCGACCGTGCGCCCGTCCTGCGACAGGACGTAGCATTTCCGCACCAGGCCGGCGACGTCTTGGTACTTCGGCGCCGTGCTCAGAAAAATGCGGCGCGCCTCTTCCCGCGTGATCGGCTTGGGCAGCTGAAATGTGGTGATGGTGGTGATCATCGGAACTTTCCGTCCATTCAGGAGATCGTTACGCGGCTCTTGTTGAGTATGTCAGATTCGGCATATACTACGCTTCGTGAAGAAAGGCAAGCCGCTGGCCTGGCTGCATGGTCAGGTGAAGACCCCGCCCCTTTCTCGAGAGGCGAGAATGGAGACGGGTTTTCTCCTGCGGAGGCTGCAGCTCGGCGAGCGCCTGCGCATGCCGCAGTCGCGACCCATGCCCGGCATCGGCCCGCGCTGCCATGAGCTGCGGATCAATGACGCGGACATGACCTGGCGCCTGATCTACCGGATCGACTCGGACGCGATTGTGATCGCGGAGGTTTTTGCCAAGAAGACCGAGAAGACCCCGAAAGAAGTGATCCAGGCGTGCAAGACGCGCCTCAAGGAGTACGACGATGCGTGAGAGCAAACGCAAGCGCCTCCAGGCGAAGGGCTGGAAGGTAGGCTCGACCAAGGAGTTCCTCGATCTGTCCGACGAGGAGGACGCATACATCGAACTGCGCCTGAAGCTGGCGGAAGGTCTTAAAGCGCGCCGCATCGGACGGGGCCTGACCCAAGTTCAGCTCGCGAAAGCCGTGCGATCCAGCCAGTCACGTGTGGCAAAGATGGAATCCGGGGATCCCACGGTGTCTCTCGATTTGCTGGTGAGATCGTTGCTTGCGCTCGGAACGACGAATCGCGAACTCGCGCAGATCATCGCGCAACGTTCCCGGGCAGCATAACGACCGACCTCAGTGACGCACCGCTGGCGGTGCGTCCGCTGCAACGTATGGCTGGGCTGCATCCGCGGGGCGGTGCCATTCCCAAACGACGCCGTCTTCCGGATGCTGGGTGGTCGCCGCCAGGGTGAATCTTTTTCGCCTAGAGAATACCTTTGCCTGGCCCCTTATTTGTCACTAAGACGAGCACATCGAACTTTGGCCGAGTATCCCCGGGGGGCAAATGGGACTCCTCGATAACCACTAAGATCTCACCGATCTCCTTAAGCTTCTCTCGGATCTGCGACCCCGTAGCGTACGACTCAAAACCGTCAATGAGTGGGCTCCGCTGTGCTTGAACCTTGGCATATGCGTCCACTGCCTCGCGTCCGCACGCGGATACGATTACGCAGATCAGTAGTACGGCGGGCAAATTGAACCGCATGGCTATGACGCCCAACGCCCGCGCTCAGGGGGCCGAAACAGCGGCAACGCCGCTGTTGAGGCTCCCCTGCAGCGCGTTGTTGGGCGTCGATCCATTTCAGCTTCGAGTTGAAGGAGTTACTGCTTTCTGAGGTAGCTGATCGTGATGGGACCGCCCCTGTCGATAGCATCGTGAATCAGAACCCGGTCCCATCCGGCGGGTGTGAATATTCCTCGCGCAGACAGATCCTGGAGCCGATAGCGCGCTGTTTCAACACCACCGGGAACAAGGCGTGCATCGACGGGAATGGCCATCATCGGCCAGAGCATACTGACGTACGAAACGTGATCCTCATGCGGCGAAGAAGCAGGCAAGCTGCCACAGACGATTCCGCACACTTGACTGTGCTCGTCAATTACCAGTCCGCCACTCATCCCATGTTCAAATCGTGCATCTACCTCTAGGCATGGGAAGTTATACATGCCCCTGTCTCGCCCGGCCCAATAGTGTTGCTTCACGGTTCCGGTGGACGTTGAGCGTTCACACTTGACCTCGATGTGCTCGAACTTCCCTTCGGTGTTGACGCGAGAGCCGTCGAAGCGAACATTGTGTATCCCAAAAGCTCTGACCGTAGTCCCGATCGGTGGTGGATCAAAGGTAACTGGGGCCCCTTTCCACTCTTTGTATCGTGCCGCGACGTCGTTGAGACCCCTTAGCCAGATGATCGCGATATCGGAGTGCGGAGACGTGGCTATGGAGTCGATTGTCCACACCACGTAGTCGTGGTCGTCTCCGTCCCACTTGACCTGGGTAATCCAGTACTCGTACTTGCCGGGTGCGCCCGACACGATTCCTCGATCGTTCCGCAGGAGCTCTTCGACAACGTGTTTCGCGGTAATAGCCATGTGCGACCAGGCGATGAAGCATGAGCCGTAGCAGAGCAGATCTTCGTTCGGGCCAATCCCGATCAGAATCGGCATCAGCTCATAAAGGAGCCTGTCGTCAGGGTTTACAGGTCGAAACTCTGGCATTGCACTACCGTGACCGTTCTAGACGCCCAACGCAGAGCTAACCGGCGCGCCGCCCGTCGACATACGAGACGGCACAGCGATCGAGATACGACTGCGAACGACGAAGCTTGCTGGCGGCGCGTCCGGTTGAGCGCCGTGTTATGCCGCAGTTTCAACCGGGACCTCCCAGCCAGGGAAAACGAGTACTGCCGGGTGGCATTTGAGGGCACGCGCAAGAACCTTTGCGCGCTCGACCCCCAAGTTGACGCGGCCATTCTCGATCGCGGAAATAGTCGCCTGAGGAATTCCAGTGAGTTCGGAAAGCTGATTCTGGCTCAGCTCTTGAAGCTCGCGCAGGATGCGCACGGACTCTCCCACAGAGACCTCGACTCGCTTCCGGGCAGGGCGAAATTCTTTCATATCAGCGCCTTCGATAATCGTGCGGTGTCACCTGAACCACCTGAATCAATAGCGCGTCCGCTAGGACACGGTAAATCACGCGCCACTGAAGCCCCAGTCGAGACGAGCGATAGCCCTTCCACTCCCCAGAAAGAGCTTCGTCATGAAACCCCCTAATCAACCGTAGACCAGGCGGCCCAGAAAGCCGGGCGATGTCCTTCCATTTCTCGTACCGCTTCAGGATCTCCTTCGGAACGGCGCCAGATAGCTGCTTGTCGACCCGGCGATGTTCCTCGATGCGCCACATGCCATATTATGGCTATGCTACATATAGTATGTCAAGGCAGCGCACCGGACTCTGCGGCATAACTTGATTTAACCGACATGATAAACATTACTAATGCTATAAACTTGCTCGCACCGGTATAAACAAGTTTCCAATACTAGAACCTATCTCAAATTCGTTTTAGGAGCATTGTGATACAGGCGAGCTCTACGAATCCGAGGAAATTTTCAACGTAGTATTCCCAGCGAATCAGAAGGCGGCGCTTCCACTGCAACCATGCGA
>JBMOQX010000007.1:0-163159 GCA_049322755.1 Pseudomonadota bacterium
GGCCGCCGGCTTCCGCGCCGGGGCCTTCTTCTTCGCCGGCGCCTTCTTGGCGGCCGGCTTCTTCGCGGCTTTCTTGGCCGCGGGTTTCTTAACTGCCATTTTGCAACCTCCTATCAAGTTACGTACACAAGGTACCAACGAGGCACTTGCGCGCCCCCTACCACTCACCGCAGTTCACCCGGCGGAAATCCGCCGAACTGCGGTCTGCAGTAGCCAGTCAGTGCATCGCCACCTTCGCCCGATTCGTGAGATGGTGATACAGCACATCCGCATCGAGCTCCACGCCCTCTCCCCAAGATAGCACACTTCCAATGGGGTCTATGCTGACCTCGCCGAAGCGCTCCTCGTCGCTCCACAGACGGAACATGCCGAGGCCGACGAGAGTGCCGACATACACCCTGCCTTCGAGGCCGTCCTCGAACCGGACCCAGAGCGTGTAGTTGGCTTCCGCGCGGACTTCGGCCAGCTGGTGCAGCGCGTCGACGCTCAATCCCAATTGAGCGCTCCGCCCACCTGGTATTCGGTCACCCGGGTCTCGAAGAAATTCTTCTCCTTCTTCAGATCGATCATCTCGCTCATCCACGGGAACGGATTGCTCGCGCCCGGGAACAGGGGATCGAGGCCGATCTGCTGGCAGCGGCGATTGGCGATGAAGCGCAGATATTCCTTGAACATGGCGGCGTTGAGCCCCAGCACGCCGCGGGGCATGGTGTCCTCGGCGTAGCGGTACTCGAGCTCGACACCACGGCGCATGAGCGCCGCGATCTCGTCGCGGAACTCCGGGGTCCAGAGATGCGGATTCTCCAGCTTGATGGTGTTGATCAGGTCGATGCCGAAGTTGCAGTGCATCGATTCGTCCCGGAGGATGTACTGGTACTGTTCCGCGGAGCCGGTCATCTTGTTCTGCCGCCCCAGCGCCAGGATCTGGACGAACCCGACGTAGAAGAACAGCCCCTCCATGATGCAGGCGAACACGATCAGGCTCTTGAGCAGCTGCTGGTCGGCCTCCGGCGTGCCGGTCTTGAACGCCGGGCTGGTGAGGGTGTCGATGAACGGGATCAGGAACTCGTCCTTGTCCCGGATGCTGGTGACCTCGTGATAGGCGTTGAAGATCTCGCCCTCGTCCAGGCCCAGCGACTCGACGATGTACTGGTAGGCGTGCGTGTGGATCGCCTCCTCGAACGCCTGCCGCAACAGGTACTGGCGGCACTCGGGGGCGCTGATGTGCCGGTAGGTGCCGAGAACGATGTTGTTGGCCGCCAGCGAATCGGCCGTGACGAAGAACCCCAGGTTGCGCTTGACGATCAGCCGCTCGTCCGGCGTCAGGCCGTCGGGATCCTTCCACAGGGCGATGTCCCGGTTCATGTTGATTTCCTGGGGCATCCAGTGGTTGGCGCAGGCCGACAGGTATTTCTCCCACGCCCATTTGTACTTGAACGGCACCAGCTGGTTGACGTCGGCCTTGGCGTTGATGACCCGCTTGTCCTCGACCCGCACGCGGCGGAAAGGATCCGGATCCGCGGCCGGCGGCGCCTCTGCCGGGCTCCGCGCCGGCTGCGCGGGCCCGGCCGGCCGCGGCTGCAGTGCCGGTGCCGGGCGGGTTACGACGTCATCATCGAAACTCAACATCTCGCATCCTCGCCTTGCTCTCGTTTTACGGTACGCTCGGGCGCTGGCTGGGTTCCTGGCACGCCGCGCACGCCCGGTTGTAGTGACGGCCGGCCGCCCAATGCGCGGCCTTAACCTGCTGGCGCAGGTTAGCCTCCACAGCAGCCAGGAGGCTCGTCATTGGCACGCCTCGCACTCCGGGTTGTCAATCGAGCAGAAGCTGGTGGCCTCGCCCTCCGTCATGCCGCCGGCCGCGGGGACCGCGTTCAGCTGCCCTGCCCGGCCGGTGGATTTCTCTGCGCTGGTGGCGCCGAGCGTGCGCAGGTAATAGGTGGTCTTGAGCCCGCGCACCCAGGCCAGCTTGTAGGTTTCGTCCAGCTTCCGGCCGGACGCGCCGGCCATATACAGGTTCAGCGACTGAGCCTGGTCGATCCACTTCTGCCGCCGCGCCCCGGCCTCGATCAGCCAGCTGGGATCGACCTCGAATGCGGTCGCGTAGAGGCTGCGCAGCTCCTGGGGAATGCGGTCGATGCGCGAGACGCTGCCGTCGAAATACTTCAGGTCCGCGATCATGACCTCGTCCCACAGCCCCTGCGCCTTGAGGTCGTTCACCAGGAAGGCGTTGGTCACCGTGAACTCGCCGGAGAGGTTCGACTTCACGTACAGGTTCTGATAGGTGGGCTCGATGGATGCCGACACCCCGACGATGTTGGCGATGGTGGCGGTGGGGGCGATGGCGAGGCAGTTGGAGTTGCGCATGCCGTGCTGCTTGATCCGTGCGCGCAGGGCATCCCAGTCCATGCTGGAAGACCGGTCCACCTCCACGTAGCCGCCGCGCTGCTCCGCCAGCAGATCCAGGGTGTCCTGGGGCAGGATGCCGCGGTCCCAGAGGCTGCCTGCGAACGACGAGTAGCGCCCGCGCTCCTCGGCCAGCTCGGTGGACGCCCAGTAGGCGTGGTAGGCCACGACCTCCATCGACCGGTCAGCGAACTCCACCGCCTGCTGCGAAGCGTAAGGAATCCGCAGCATGTGCAGGCAGTCCTGGAACCCCATTACCCCGAGGCCCACCGGGCGGTGCTTGAGGTTGGAGTTGCGCGCCTTGCCCACCGCGTAATAGTTTACGTCGATCACGTTGTCCAGCATGCGCATCGCGGTGGCGACGGTCCGCTTCAGCTTCTCGCTGTCGAGGGCGCCGTCGCGGATGTGGTTGGCGAGGTTGACCGACCCGAGGTTGCAGACCGCGATCTCGCTGTCCGAGGTGTTCAGGGTGATCTCGGTGCAGAGGTTGGAGCTGTGGACCACCCCGACGTGCTGCTGCGGTGAGCGGATGTTGCACGGATCCTTGAAGGTGACCCAGGGATGCCCGGTCTCGAACAGCATGGACAGCATCTTGCGCCACAGCTGCAGCGCCGGAACCTTCCTGAACAGTTTCAACTCGCCGCGCTCCGCCTTGGCCTCGTAGGCGGTGTAGGCTTCCTCGAACGCGCGGCCGTACTTGTCGTGCAGGTCCGGCGTGTCGTTGGGCGAGAACAGCGTCCACTCGCCCGCCTCCATGACCCGCTGCATGAACAGGTCCGGGATCCAGTTGGCCGTGTTCATGTCGTGGGTGCGGCGCCGGTCGTCCCCGGTATTCTTGCGCAGCTCCAGGAACTCTTCGATGTCCATGTGCCACGTCTCGAGGTACGAGCAGACCGCGCCCTTGCGCTTGCCTCCCTGATTCACGGCCACGGCCGTGTCGTTGACCACCTTGAGGAAGGGGATCACGCCCTGGCTCTTGCCGTTGGTGCCTTTGATATGGCTGCCCAGCGCCCGCACCGGCGTCCAGTCGTTGCCCAGACCGCCGGCGAACTTCTGCAGCATGGCGTTCTCTTTGATCGCCTGGTAGATGCCGTCCAGGTCGTCGGAAACCGTGGTCAGGTAGCAACTGGAAAGCTGGCTGTGCAGGGTGCCGGAGTTGAACAGTGTCGGCGTCGAGCTCATGAAATCGAAGCTCGACAGGACGTTGTAGAACTCGATGGCGCGCGCCTCGCGATCGATCTCGTTGATCGCCAGCCCCATCGCAACGCGCATGAAAAACGCCTGCGGCAGTTCGATCCGCCGCTCGCCCACGTGCAGGAAATAGCGGTCGTAGAGGGTCTGCAGCCCCAGGTAGTTGAACTGCAGGTCACGGTCGGGGACAAGCGCGCGGCCCAGGCGACCCAGGTCGTACTGCGCCAGCCGCGGGTCCAGCAGCTCGGCCTTCACGCCGCGCGCGATGAACTGCGGAAAGTAGGCGGCGTAGCGTGTCACCATCTCGGCATGGGTGACGTCCTCCTCCAGCACCTCATGCCGGATCGAGTGCAGCAGCAGCCGCGCGGTGACGAAACCGTAGGCGGGATCCTTCTCGATCAGGCCTCGGGCGGAGAGGATCAGCGACTTGCGCACCTCGTCGCCGGGCACTCCGTCGTAGAGGTCCCGCAGCGTGTGCTCCACGACGGCGGCCGGGTCCACCTCGCCGCCGAGTCCCGCGCAGGACGCTTCGATCAGCCCCTGCAGACGGCCGATGTCCAGCGGCCGGCGCTCGCCGCCCTCAAGCACGTGGATTACCGGCGCCGCGACCGCCTTGGCCGCCTTCTGCTTGGCCCGCTCCCGCGCGCGCTCGTCGCGATAGAGGACGTAGGCGCGCGCCACCGCGTGCTCGCCACCGCGCATCAGGGCGAGCTCGACCTGGTCCTGGATGTCCTCGATGTGAAAGGTGGCGCCCGCGGGCTGGCGCCGGGTCAAGGCGCCGACGACGCTCTCGGTCAGGCTCGCCACATGCTCGCGCACCCGTGCCGAGGCCGCGCCCTGCCCGCCGTTGACCGCGATGAACGCCTTGGTCATGGCGATGGCGATCTTGGAGGGCTCGAAGCTCACGACCGCGCCGTTGCGGCGGATGACGCGGTACTGCGCGTACTGCTGAGGTGCGGCGGCCGGCTCCCCCTCCACCTCTGCGGAACGCGCGGGCTTGGCGGCGACATTCTCGGCAACGACCTGCATCTCGATTCTCTCCTCGTTTCCTGTTCGCGCTAGGGCTGGGGTCGTAGTGTCCGCGCTACCAGCACCACACTATATATTGTGCCTACCACATCTTGTGCCCGAGTTGGCATACGCAACCAATACTAGTAGACGATATGGAGCGGCGCAACTGTTTTTAACGATTTTTCACGGAGCTGGCGCGCGTGCGCGCACCCGGGCGGGCCCGGCGCAAACCGCCCGGAAGCCGCGCTAGGCGCGCCGGTCGAGCGAGGCGGCGGCCGCGAAGCGCGACCAGTCGAAGAGCGGTCCGGGATCGGTCTTGCGTCCGGGCGAGATGTCGGAGTGGCCGGCGACGGCTTCGATGGGCAGGCTTGCCCGCAGGATTTCGGTGAGCCGGTTCAGGGACCGGTATTGGGCGCGCGTGAAGGGTTTCCAGTCGCAGCCCTCGAGCTCGATTCCGATGCTGAAGTCATTGCAATGCTCGGCGCCCCGCCAGCAGGACGCGCCGGCATGCCAGGCGCGCTTGCCCACGGGCACGAACTGCACCAGCGCGCCGGAGCGCCGGATGAAGAAATGGGCCGAGACCCGCAGCCCGGCGATCTTGGCAAAGTACGGGTGGGCACGCGGATCGAGGCAATTGGTGAACAGCTGCTCGACGGTGTCGCCGCCGAATTTCCCCGGCGGCAGGCTGATGCTGTGCACCACCAGCAGCCGCGCCTGCGCCTCCGGGGGCCGGTCGTCGTGATTCGGGGAGGGAACGAATCGCGCGGCCGCGATCCTGCCGTCGGCATCGAGCCGCCAGCGCCGCGGCGACACAGGAGCGTGGGCCAAGCGGGCTCCGCTCAGTTGATCCCGAGACGCTCCATGCGGTAGCGCAGCGCCCGAAAGGTGATACCGAGCAGTTTCGCCGCCGCGGTACGGTTGAATCGGGTGCGCTCCAGCGCTTCCAGGATCGCCTCCTTCTCCACCCGGTCCAGGTACTCGTGCAGCGGCCACTTGCCCTCCAGAGTGGGCGAGTCGCCGGCCGCCGGCGCCGTCTCCTCCGGCGGGGTGAGCTGGAGGTCGTCCACCGTGATCGCACCGCCGCCGGAGAGCGCCAGCGCCCGCTCCAGGATGTTCTCCAGCTCCCGAACGTTGCCGGGAAAGTCGTACCCCGTGAGCGCTTCGATGGCCTGCGGGGACAGCGTTGCCTCGGCCCCGCCCCCGCCCCCGGTGAGCCGGATCAGCACCGCCTGGGCGATGGCGGGGACGTCCTCGCGCATGTCCCGCAGCGCCGGCATGCGTAGCTCGATGACGTTGAGGCGGTAATAGAGATCCTGGCGGAAACGCCCTTCCTCGACGCAACGCCCCAGGTTCTGGTGCGTCGCGCTGATGATGCGCACGTCCACGGGGTCCTCCTGGGTCGCCCCCACCTTGCGCACGCGCTTCTCCTGGATCGCCCGCAGCAGCTTGACCTGCATCGCCAGCGGCAGGTCCGCCACCTCGTCGAGAAACAGGGTGCCGCCGTTGGCGGCCTGGAAGAAGCCGTCGCGGTCGCTTTCGGCGCCGGTAAACGCGCCCTTGCGATAGCCGAAGAACTCGCTCTCCATCAGGTTCTCGGGAATGGCGCCGCAATTGACCGGAACGAAGGGCTTGTCGCGACGCGCTCCGTTCTGGTGGATCAGCCGGGCGGCGAGCTCCTTGCCGCTGCCGGACTCGCCGCTGATGTACACCGGTGCCTGGCTGCGGGCCACCTTCTCGATCATCTCGCGGGCGTAGCCGATGGCCGGCGAGTCGCCGATCAGGCGCAAGCCTTCGGGGCTGGCCTTGGCGCCGTGCGATTCCTTGGGCAGCGCGAGCGCCGATTTCACCAGCGTGCGCAGCTGCTCCAGCGACACCGGCTTGGCCAGGTAGTCGAACGCGCCAGCCTTGAGCGCGGCGACCGCGTTCTCGGTGCTGCCGTGGGCGGTGATGACCGCCACCGGAAGGTCGCCCGAGCTGGCGCCGATGTACTGCACCAGTTGCAGGCCCTCGCCGTCCGACAGCCGCATGTCCGTGAGGCAAAGGTCGAAGCGGCCCGCCTTCAGCTTCTCCAGCCCCTCGGCCACCGTGCTGGCCCGCTCGACGTCGAGTCCCATGCGCAGCAGCGTGAGCTCCAGCAGCTCCAGGATGTCCAGCTCGTCGTCGACGACGAGCACCTTGGGTACGTGGCCGTCACCGGGGCCGGATCTGGTCGCTCGCTCTTTGCGCCTTAACATGGTCCCTCCTGCACATCAGGCGGAAATGGGCTCCGCCCTCGCCATCCAGGCAATCCAGGCTCGCGCCGTTGGCATCGCAGATTTCCCGCGCGATGTAGAGCCCGAGCCCGGTGCCGCCCTTGGCGGTGGTGAAAAACGGCTCGAACAACTGCCCGCGGGCCTCCGCCGGAATTCCGGGCCCGTCGTCGATCACGTCCAAGCTGACCTGGTTTGGGGTGACGCCGTCCGAGACGACCAGCTGGATGCTGCCGTTGGTTTTCTTGCTGTGGCGCCAGGCATTGCTGCACAAATTCCACAATACCTGATTCAAATGACCACGGTCAAAGCACACGGTGCGCGTGGTCCGCACCTCCACGCCGAAGGCCTCCGGCGGGACGCGCTCGCCGTGACTGAACTCGTCGATGAACGTGCGCAGGAACGCCATCGGCGCGAACACCTCGGGATTCGCCCGGTCCCGCCGGTTGAGCTGCAGTACCTCCTTGACCATGCGCTCGAGGCGCCGGGTGTTGTCGCGCACGATGCCGAGCAGGCGCTCCTGGGTGGCGCTCAGACCCTCCTCCTCCTGCAGCAGCTCCGTCGCGTGGTTGATCGCAGAGAGCGGGTTGCGGATCTCGTGCGCGATGTTCGCCGTGAGGCGCCCCAGGGCCGCCAGCTTGAGCTGCTGGGCCTGGGACTGGATGCGGCTCATGTCCTCGAGGAACAGCACCGCGCCGCCGGCGGCGCCCTCGCGGATCGGCACGAAGCGCGTGCGCACCAGCCGGTTGGTCCGGGGAACGCGCAGCAGCTCGAAGCGGGTGTCCGGATTCTCGCGCCACTGCGCCAGGCGTTCGCCCAGGACCGGCAGCACCTCGCCCACGTCCGGATCCGGCGGCGCGCCCGCGTCGATGCCCATCAGCCGTTCCGCCTGGGAATTGCGCTGCAGGACGCCACCGTGATCGTCCAGCACCAGCACGCCGTCCTGCATGTCCTGGATCACCAGTTGGTTGATCTGGGCCATGTTGGCAAGGCGTATGCCCCGGTCGCGCGCCAGTTGCTCGCTCTCCACGGTGCGCTTGGCCAGCGCATGGGCGAGCCAGGCGGTGGCGAAATACCCCATGCACATCAGCCCGGCCTGGACGAACTCCGAGGTGCTGCGATCCTCGATCAGCTGCGCGTAGGCCATCTCCAGCAGCACCGCGATGCTGGCGACGGAGGCGAAGAAGAGCGCCAGGCGGCCGCGGCTGATCAGGCCCGCCGCCGCCAGCGCCGGCAGCAGCAGCAGCCCGAGGCCGCTCTGGATTCCGCCGCTCGCGCGCAGCATGATGGCGATGAAGCCGACGTCCGCGGCCACCTGGAGCGCGAGCTGGACGTCGAAGGGCAGCCGGCGCGCCTGGATCATGGCGGCGAAGACCAGCGCACTCGCGAGGTAAGCGATACCGGCCCCGATGTAGAGCCTCGGGTGCGACGACCCCAGGATCAGGTTGTCGCCTACCATCGCCACCGAGACCAGCAGCACCAGCGCGACGCCGCTCCGGTAGAAGTTGAAGTACGCGAGGGAACGCCAGAACGACGAGGGCGGAGCGGCCGCGGCAGCCAGCGGCAACTCTCCTGCAGACTGACCGGAGGCAGGATCCATGGCGGCCGCCTAAGGTGCCGCTCCGGGGGAGGCTTGAGCGGGGCCGGACGTTCCGGGACGCCGGGGCGGCGTGCTCCCGCAAGCGTCTCCGCCGCGGACGCCAAGGGACAATGGTGCGTAGGGAGGCCAAGGCGAGCGTTGCGGCGCCTTATCGGAAATCCGCGCAAGGCGCGCTACGCCGCCCGCCGCCCGCCGCCCGCCCATCTTCGCCAAGACGCTTCCGGAACCGGACATCAGCTTCCGCCGATCCGGCGATGGTCTTCGCTGCAGAAGAACCTGCCGTCCTGCTCGACGCTCTCGCTGCGCGGGACGTGCAGCCCGCAATGGGCGCATCGCACCATGTTCTCCAGGGTGCGCGGCTCCTCCGAGCCGGCCCGGTCCAGGCTCCGCCGATAGCCGCGCAGAACCCAGTAGACCACGAGGATGACAACCCCCAGCAGGATCAGCTTGCCCATGAACCAAACCTCCGCCGGAACGATGGGCCGGAATGCGACCGCGCCGGCCCGGGTAAGCCGCCGCGCAGCGGTGCCACCGCCGACAGGCAAGAACGGATAATGGTCGGGGTGAGAGGATTCGAACCTCCGACACCTGCGTCCCGAACGCAGTACTCTACCAGGCTGAGCTACACCCCGATTCGAACGGTGGACAACCGGAAACTCCCGGCCGCGCCCCGCAACTGAAACACCAATCGCGTTTTCCTCAGCCCTCTAGAAGCTGCGGCGCACCGCGAAATCGGCCAATTCTAGCAAACAATCCTTGGCCGTTGAATCGGGAATTCGCCGCAGCGCCGCGCACGCGGCGTCGGCCTCGTCCCGCGCCCGGCGCTGCGTGTAGTCCAGCGCACCGCTTTCCTCGATGGTCTTCAGCACCGGCTCCAGCTGCTCCAATCCGCCGGCTTCGATTGCCTGCCGCACCACCCGCACCTGCTCCGAGGAGCCGTTGCGCAGCGCGAAGATCAATGGGAGCGTCGGCTTGCCCTCCGACAGGTCGTCGCCCAGGTTCTTGCCGGTCTGTTCGCGGTCGCCGGAATAGTCGAGCACGTCATCGATGAGCTGGAACGCGGTGCCCAGGCGGCCGCCGTATTCCGCCATCGCCGCCTGCACCTCTGCGGGCGCCTCCCCCAGGATCGCGCCCAGGCGGCTGGCCGCTTCGAACAGCTTGGCGGTCTTGTAGCGGATGACCTGCAGATAACGGGGCTCGTCGATTTCCGGGTCGTGGCAGTTCATCAGCTGCATCACCTCACCCTCGGCGACGGTGTTGGTGGCGTCGGCCAGCACCCGCAGGACGGGCATGCTCTGGACCCCCACCATCATCTGGAAAGCGCGCGAATACAGGAAGTCGCCCACCAGGACGCTGGCCGAGTTGCCGAACAGCGCGTTGGCGGTGGCGCGTCCGCGCCGCAGTGACGACTCGTCGACCACGTCGTCATGGAGCAGCGTCGCGGTGTGAATAAACTCCACCACCGCCGCCAGATCGTGGTGGGCGGTGCCTCGGTAGCCGCAGGCGCGCGCCGACAGCAGAACCAGCAGCGGGCGCAGCCGCTTGCCGCCCGAGCCGATGATGTATTCGCTGACCTGACGCACCAGCGCCACATCGGAATGCAGGCGCTCCCGGATTACCCGGTCGACCGCCTGGAGGTCACCGGCCAGGAATTCGCGGATAGCCTCGAGGGACATGGGGCGGAGGAAAAGGGCATGATGGTAGGTACCCGTTCGCAGGGGTGTCAAGCAAACCGGACCCCGGCCTTTGACCGCCGACATTTTCTTTGACCCGCTCCCGGGTGCCGGATATAATTTAGAGCTTTTTTAGCAAAGACATATATCGATATCGATCGGGAGAAGCGGCATGTTCGCTGTGGTCAAAACCGGCGGTAAACAGTATCGGGTCAAGGCCGGAGACAAGCTGGTGGTGGAAAAGCTGCCGGCGGAAGTGGGTTCCGAGGTGCTCTTGGACAAGGTGCTGATGCTCGCCGAGGGCGAGAACATCATCCTGGGCAAGCCGCTGGTTGCGGGTGCCAGCGTCAAAGCCACCGTGGTCGCCCACACCAAGGGCGAGAAGATCAAGATCTTCAAGATGCGCCGGCGCAAGCACTACCGCAAGACCCTGGGGCACCGTCAGTCCTACACGGAGCTGCGGGTCGACGGCATCCAGACGGCGTAACGGCAAGGAGTCAGCGAGATGGCACACAAGAAAGCAGGCGGCAGTTCGCGCAACGGCCGCGAATCGGAATCCAAACGGCTGGGCCTCAAGCGCTTCGGCGGCCAGCAGGTTTCCGCCGGGGAGATCCTGGTACGGCAACGTGGCACCGAGTTTCACCCGGGCGAGAACGTGGGCGTCGGCAAGGACCATACCCTGTTCGCCAAAGTGAACGGAAAAGTCGAGTACACGGTCAAGGGGGCCCTGAAGCGCCGCACGGTCAACATCGTGCCGGCGTAAGCGCGGCGACGCGCTGCCTGAAAAAGCCCTATCGGCCCGATAGGGCTTTTTTCGTTGGACGCAAGCGACCATGAAGTTCATCGATGAAGCCACCATCCAGGTGATCGCCGGCAAGGGCGGCGACGGCTGCGCCAGCTTCCGCCGCGAAAAGTACGTGCCCCGCGGCGGCCCCGACGGCGGCGACGGCGGCCGCGGCGGCAGCATCTACCTGGTGGCAGACCCCAACCTGAATACCCTGGTGGACTACCGCCACGACCGGCTGCATCGGGCCGGCAACGGCGAGAACGGCCGCGGCTCGGACTGCTATGGCAAGAGCGGCGAGGACATGGTCCTGCGGGTTCCGGTGGGCACCGTGGTGACGGACGCCGAAACCGGCGAGCAGCTCGCGGACCTGTCGACGCCCGGGCAGAAGGAGCTCATCGCCCGCGGCGGCAAAGGCGGCCTGGGCAACCTGCACTTCAAGTCCAGCGTCAACCGCGCGCCGCGCCAATACACACTGGGCGAGCCCGGCGAGGCCCGGGAACTGCGCCTGGAGCTCAAGCTGCTGGCCGACGTAGGACTGCTGGGCCTGCCCAACGCCGGCAAATCGACGCTGATCCGCGCGGTATCCGCGGCGCGCCCCAAGGTGGCCGACTATCCGTTCACCACGCTCTATCCGAACCTCGGGGTAGTGAAGGTGGATGTCAGCCGCAGTTTCGTGGTGGCGGACATCCCCGGTCTCATCGAGGGGGCCGCCGAGGGCGCGGGGCTGGGCCACCGGTTCCTCCGGCACCTCATGCGCACCCGGCTGCTGCTGCACGTGGTGGACGCCGCCCCGCCCGACCCGGACGCCGACCCTGCCCGCGACGCGCGCGCCCTGGTGGCGGAGCTGAAAAAATACGACCCCAGGCTGCATCGCAAGCCGCGCTGGCTGGTGGTCAACAAGATCGACATGCTGAGCGAACAGCAGCGCGCCGACGCGGTGGCGCGCCTCAAGCGCTCGCTTCGGTTTCGAGGACCGGTGTTCGAAATCTCCGCCCTCACCGGCGAGGGCTGCCGCGCCTTGACCTACGCCATTATGGAGCACCTGGAGCAGACGCCGCGGCGGAGAACGGCGGCGGCTGGGGAAGCGGCGTTATGACCTCTGCCAGGAAACCGGTGGTCTCCCTTGCGAAGCGGCTGGTGGTCAAGGTGGGCAGCAGCCTGGTCACCGCCGACGGGCGCGGGCTCGACCATGAAGCGCTGGCGCGCTGGTCAAACCAGATTTCCCGACTCAAGGCCGACGGCAAGGAAATCGTGCTGGTGTCTTCCGGCGCGATCGCCGAGGGGCTGCAGCGCCTGGGCTGGAAGCGCCGGCCGCACGCGGTGCACGAACTCCAGGCCGCCGCCGCCGTCGGGCAGATGGGTCTGGTCCAAGCCTACGAATCCTGTTTTCGGGTGCATGGCCTGCACGCCGCCCAGATCCTGCTCACCCACGACGATCTCGCCGACCGCAAGCGCTACCTCAACGCCCGCTCCACGCTCACCACCCTGCTGGGGATGAACGTCATTCCCATCATCAACGAGAACGACACGGTGGTGGTGGACGAGATCAAATTCGGCGATAACGACACGCTGGCGGCACTGGTCACCAACCTGATCGAGGCCGACTGCCTGATCATCCTCACCGACACCGAAGGCCTTTACGACGCCGACCCGCGGCGCAATCCCGAGGCGAGGCTGATCGGCGAAGCGCGCGCCGGCGACCCGGTGCTGGAGCGCATCGCGGGCGGCACGCTGAATCCGTTCGCCCGGGGCGGCATGTACACCAAGGTCATGGCGGCCAAGCGCGCCGCCCGCAGCGGCGCCGACACCGTGATCGCGTCGGGCCGGGTCGACGACGTCCTGGTGCGGCTGGCCGCGGGCGAAGCCATCGGCACCCAGATCGTCACCGCGGAGATGCCGATCAACGCCCGCAAGCAATGGCTCGCCGACCACTTGCAGGTGCGCGGCCGGCTGGTGCTGGACGACGGTGCAGTGCGCGTGCTCACGCAGCAGGGCAAGAGCCTGTTGCCGATCGGCGTGGTGGAGGCGACGGGGGAGTTCGAGCGCGGCGAGGTGGTGTGCTGCGTCGCCCCGGACGGCCGGGAGATTGCACGCGGACTGGTCAACTACAGCGCGCAGGAGACCCGCAAGATCCTGCGCCAGCCGAGCGCCCGGATCGAGGCCATCCTCGGTTACGTCGACGAGCCCGAACTCATCCACCGGGATAACTTGGTTCTGTTGTAAAGCAACAGAGCCCAGTTAGGGCGGAGCTAACCTTCAGGTTAGCGGAGACCATAATTTAGTTCTCCTTTGAGGAGAACTCAAAACCGGCGTCGCCGCAAGATCACACCTTTCAGCCGGCGTCGCGGGCGCGGCTATTTTCCGGAGCCACCCGAGCTGCGCTGATAGGCCTCCAGCGAATCCGGATGGTAGCCGCGCTTCAGCGCCGCCACCGCATCGGCCTGGTCCTTCACCGGCGTCTTGCGGCCCGGACAGAAGAAATCCTGGTACAGGATCTGCCGGTACATCGACTGCCGGTTGGAAGTGATGCGCTCCCACTCGGGCGAGCGTGCCGGCGTCCAGCTGCCGTCGCGATTGCCGGTCGCGTACAGCTTGCGCAGCACGCGTCCGCACAGCAGCCCCTCGAACATCACGTTCTCAGCGCCCTGCGGCGAACGGATCACCACGGTGTAGCGCACGACCCGGTCCTCGCCGACCGAGATCGACTTGGTGTCCACGAAATAACGCAGATTGACGGCGGGCGAAACGCGGAGCTCGATCAGATCGCCGGGATCGGGATAGGCGGGCAGCGTGGCCTCGATTTCCTGCCAGGGCCGCTCGCCGGGATCGTACTCCCGGTCGGACACCAGCTCCGGCCCGGCCGCACAGCCGGCCAGGGCGACTGCCGCCAGCAGCGCGCCGAGCCGCTTCATGCCAGGTCGTTGACCAGCGAAGCCCGCACCGAAGGATCGACCGGGTCTACCGAGGCCGAATACACCGGGTGGTCGACACCCATGGACAGCGAGGCGCCGCCTTTGAGCGCGCGCACCATGTTCGGGTCAAGCTCGAATCGCAAAAAGTGCACGGATGAGGTCTTCTCGGCGGTATCGCGGTCGAGGTCTTCGTCGGCGATAGGGTGAACCCGCTCGCAGCCTTGCACCTGGACCCACACCCGGTCCTCGATGCCCACCAGCTTCGCGAGCATCCGGGTACGCTCCGCAACCTCGGGATACTCGATCATCATGGTGGCCTTCCAGTTGCTGCCGTCGGGAATCAGCGGATTGTACGCCGAGAGCTCGTCCTCGATGCCCTCTTCCTCGAAGATCTTCTCCGCCCGCAGCATCTCCTGCACCTGGTAGCGGATCGTGAGCTCGTCCTCGAATATCAACGTGATGTGCTCGCCGAGGCGCACCTTGCGGGATTTCTTGTGCTCCATCACCCTGGCCCGGAATTCGGGCCGCGCCTTGGCGTAAGCCTCCAGCGTCATGAGGCTGTCGCGGCTGATCGCTGCCATTGCTGAATCTCCTGGTTGCATGATTCGTCCTGCGCTGCGCCTCACAGCCCGTAGGCCATGCGCAGCAGGGTCATCGGATGGGTTGGCGCCTTGCCGCTCTTGAGGCCGTTCTCGATCTGGTGCCCGGCCATGGGGCAGTCGCTGGCGTAGTAGTTCGGTTCCTTGCTCTTGACCCGGTTCACCACCGGGCGACCGATCTTCATCGACGTCTCGTGGAATCTGCTCTTAACGGCGTAGGTGCCGTCGTGCCCCGAGCAGCGCTCGATCACGTCGATCTCCGTCCCCGGCACGAGCTGCAGCGCGTCACGCGTCTTCAGCCCCAGGTTCTGGACCCGCAGGTGGCAGGCGGCGTGATAGCTGACGGAGCCCAGCTGCTGCTTGAAATCGGTCTTCAGCTTGCCTTCCTTGTGACGCAGCATGAGGTATTCGAACGGATCGAAAACATGTTCCTTCACCTTGGCGACCCCGGCATCGTCGGGGAACATCAGCGGCAGTTCCTGTTTGAACATCAGCACGCAGGAGGGCACCGGCCCGACGATGTCGCAGCCCGCATCGATCATCTCCAGCATGGCCGTGACGTTGACCTCCTTCGCCTCGGCCACGGCCTCCAGGTCCCCGAGCTCCAGCTTGGGCATGCCGCAGCACTGCTCGCGCGCGAGCAGCGTCATTTCGATGCCGTTGTGCTCGAAGACCTTGAACAGATCCTCGGCGATGTGGGGCTCGTTGTAGTTGCCGTAGCAGGTGGCGAACAGCGCCACCCTGCCGCTCGTACCGCCGGCGGTCTCGGGCGCGCTCACCGCGGAGCGGTGGCCCTTAAGGCGGCGGCGCGCGGTGCTGCTGTGGTACTCGGGCAGCAGCGCGTCGGGATGAACACCCAACGCCTTTTCCAGCACCTTGCGCATCGGCGCCGACTTGTTCGCGGCGTTCACGACCTGGCTCACCACCGGAATGGAGGCGAGCTTGCCCACCGCGTCCGTCGAGGACAGCACCTTGTCGCGCAGCGGCGTCTTGCCCTGCTTGAACTTGTACGCCTTGGCCCTCAGCATCAGGTGCGGGAAATCCAGGTTCCAGGGATGCGGCGGCACGTACGGACACTTGGTCATGTAGCACATGTCGCACAGGTAGCAGTGGTCCACCACCTTCCAGTAATCGGCCTTGGCGACGCCGTCGACTTCCAGGGTCGGCGATTCGTCCACCAGGTCGAACAGCGTGGGGAACGAATGGCAGAGACTGACGCAGCGGCGGCAGCCGTGGCAGATGCCGAACACGCGCTCCAGCTCATCGAACAACGCTTTCTCGTCGTAGAAGCCTGGCTCGCGCCATTTCAACGGGTGCCGCGTCGGGGCTTCCAGGTTCCCCTCGCGCTTGCCTTCGACCGGTGCCGACATTTTGTTTGGACTTCCCTGTGAAAATCGTGTTTCGACGTGCGCGGGGCCGGTTGCCCGGCCCCGCGATCGCGACAACGCTGCGCTTACTGGCCCAGCGTGTCCAGAGCCTTCTGGAAACGGTTGGCGTGGGAGCGCTCGGCCTTGGCCAGCGTTTCGAACCAGTCGGCGATCTCGTCGAAACCCTCGTCGCGCGCGGTCTTCGCCATGCCCGGGTACATGTCGGTGTACTCGTGCGTCTCGCCCGCGATCGACGCCTTCAGGTTGTCGGCGGTGGCGCCGAACGGCAGATCGGTGGCCGGATCGCCGCACTGCTCGAGGTACTCCAGGTGGCCGTGCGCATGGCCGGTCTCGCCTTCCGCGGTGGAACGGAACACGGCCGCGACGTCGTTGTAGCCCTCGACGTCCGCCTTGGAAGCGAAGTAGAGATAGCGGCGGTTGGCCTGAGACTCGCCGGCAAACGCCGCCTTCAGGTTACCGTGGGTCTTCGAACCTTTGAGTTGCATCGATGCTCTCCTCTAGGGTGTTGAAACGCCGGAGATTACCGGCGGATGGGCAAAAATTTCAAATCAAGGGCGACCTTGATTTAGACGAAGTCTAAAAGATAGTCCTTGTTTAGTCAACTGTTAAGCTGCTTCCCTAAAAAGTACCATCTGAAACAGGCAGTTAATCGTGAGACCGAAACTATCTATCCTTGTGCCCTCCAACGTCACCGTTATTGGGAACACCCCGCCCCCAGCCATCACGCCCGGGCCCGACCTTGCGGATTTGCCTTCACGCCAGCACGCGCTCGAGGGCCAGGGCGATCTGCGCCGAAGCCTGGGGTCCATAGCGCGCGGTGGCGGGGTCGAAGTTGTCGCAGAACGCGAAATCGAAGCGCAGATCCCGGAGACCCAGCGCGCCGATCAACCGGTTCTCCCACGAATGGTCGTCGGGATGGGGGACCAGGCATGGCCAGCCGTCGGCGCCGTGATCGAGAATGGGCCCGAATAGAACGCCGTCGGCGGCGGGCCGGAAATCCAGTAAACACTGCGGTCGAAGAGTTCGACCAGCTTCCGTAGCGGCAATGCGGGGTCAGGCGCCAGCCGCTGCCACAGCCCGCGTCCGGCGGCGGAGGCCGCTGCGGCGCCGCGGTTGCGAATCGACGAAGCGGGCCAGCTCGGTCAGCGCCTGCTGGTAGACGGCGCGTTTAAACTCGATCACGGCGTCCAGCGGAACCCAGTAGTCGTGCCAGCGCCAGGCATCGAACTCCGGCTTCTTGCTGGCGCGCAGACACACGTCGCAGTCGCGTCCCACGAATCGCAACAAAAACCAGATCTGCTTCTGGCCGCGGTAATGACTGCGCCAATCCCGCCGCAGCCACTCGGCGGGGACGTCATAGCGCAGCCACTCCCGGGTGCGCCCGAGGATGCGCACATGGTCGGGCTTGAGCCCCACCTCTTCGTGCAGCTCCCGGAACATCGCCTGGGCCGGGCTCTCCCCGGCCTTGATGCCGCCCTGCGGAAATTGCCAGGAATGCTGGTTGACCCGCTTTCCCCAGAAGACCTCGTTCTTGTCGTTGAGCAGGACGATTGCGACGTTGGGGCGATATCCATCTCGATCGATCATGGTAATCACCCGAAAATTTAACGATATAGCCGGAATTCTTTCACATTTTCCGGGGCATTTGAAGCGCACCGGGCAGGCCCCCGCAGCGCCGTGACGGCCCCCGCGGTGCCGCTGTAGAATTCTGGTTTTTTTGGGAAAAACCGAATGCGGGTAAGCCAGTTCTTCCTTTCGACGCTGAAAGAAGCGCCGGCCGAGGCCGAGCTCGTGAGCCACCAGCTCATGCTGCGCGCCGGCCTCATCCGGCGCCTGGGCAGCGGTCTTTACACCTGGATGCCGCTGGGCCTGCGGGTGCTGCGCAAGGTGGAGCGGGCGGTGCGCGAGGAAATGAACCGCGCCGGCGCCATCGAGCTGCAGCTGCCGATCGTGATCCCCGCCGAGCTTTGGCAGGAGTCCGGGCGCTGGGAAGCCTTCGGCCCGCAGATGCTCAAGATCAAGGACCGCCACGAGCGCGAGTTCTGTTTGGGTCCCACCCACGAAGAAGTCATCACCGACTTGGTGCGCCGCGAGGTGAAGAGCTACCGCCAGCTGCCGGTGCATTTCTGGCAGATGCATACCAAGTTCCGCGACGAAATCCGGCCGCGTTTCGGCGTGATGCGGGCGCGCGAATTCCTGATGAAGGACAGCTATTCGTTCCACCCGGATTACGCCAGTCTGGAGGTGGAGTACCGGAAGATGTACGAAACCTACAGCCGCATCTTCACCCGCCTCGGCCTGCGGTTCCGCGCCGTGGCGGCGGATACCGGCGCCATCGGGGGCACCGGCTCCCACGAATTCCATGTGCTGGCGGAGTCCGGCGAAGACGCCATCGCGTTCTGTCCGGATTCCGACTACGCCGCCAACGTCGAGCTGGCCGAGGCGGTGGCTCCCGCAGCCGGCGCCGCGCCGCCGTCCCAGCCGCTCGAGAAAGTCGCGACGCCGGGACAGCACAGCATCGACGAGGTAGCCGCGTTTCTGAAGCTCCCGCCGGAGCGCATCCTCAAGACGCTGATGGTGATGACGGGCGACAGCCAACCCTATCTGCTGCTGTTGCGCGGCGATCACCAGCTGAACGAGATCAAGGCTTCGAAGCAATTCACCCTCAACGGCGGCTTCCGGTTCGCGTCGGACGCCGAGATCCGCGCGCGCCTGGGCTGCGGTCCGGGCTCGATGGGGCCCGTCGGCACGGACGTGCCGGTGATCGCCGATCGCGCGGTGCTGGCGATGAGCGATTTCGCCTGCGGCGCCAACGAGGACGGCTTCCACTTCACCGGTGTGAATTTCGGCCGCGACCTGCCGGTGCCGGACGCGGTGGCGGACATCCGCAACGTGGTGGCCGGCGACCCGAGCCCGGACGGCCGCGGCCGCATCGAGATCGTGCGCGGGATCGAGGTGGGCCACATTTTCCAGTTGCGCACGAAGTACTCCGCGGCGCTAAACGCGACCTTCCTCGACGAGAGCGGCCAGTCCCAGGTCATCGAGATGGGGACCTACGGCATCGGCGTCTCGCGCATCGTCGCCGCAGCGATCGAGCAGAACTACGATGAGCGCGGGATCGTCTGGCCGGAAGCGATGGCACCGTTCCAGGTAGCGCTGGTGCCGATCGGTTACCGCCGCAGCGACGCGGTTCGCGGCGCCGCGGAAGAGCTTTACGGGAAGCTGACCGAGGCCGGCGTGGAAGTGCTGCTCGACGACCGGGAGGAGCGCCCCGGCGTCATGTTCGCCGACATGGAGCTGATCGGCCTGCCGCACCGGCTGGTGGTGAGCGATCGCGGGCTGAAACAGGGCACGGTGGAGTACCAGGGCCGCGGCGACCAGCAAGCGCAGCCGCTGGCCCTCGCCGATGCGGCCGCCTTCGTCCGGGAGAAGGCATGCGCGCTCTGATCGCGCTGTTGCTGGCGGTCCGGTGCGCGACCGCCATTGCCGGCGATCAGATTTATGAGCCGCTGTCGGCCAGCGTCAAGGCGGCGCTGCATCGCGCGATCAGCGATCGGGCGGTGCAGCGCTCCGCCTTCGCGGACGAGAACGAGGAACGGGTCTGGCTCGGCGAGATGTCGCGGCGCCTCGAGCGGCGCATGCCCGATGCGGCGGCGCGCGAGGATTTCCTGCGCACCGTGCACTATGAGGCGACCCGCGCCGGGCTCGACCCGCAGCTGGTGCTGGCCGTCATCCAGGTGGAAAGCGCGTTCCGGAAGTACGCCGTGTCGGTCGCGGGCGCCCGCGGCTACATGCAGGTGATGCCCTTCTGGGTGAAGGAGATCGGCGAAGCCGACCACAACCTTTTTCACCTGCGCACCAACCTGCGCTACGGCTGCACCATCCTGCGCCACTACCTGGACATCGAGAAGGGCGACCTGTTCCGGGCACTCGGCCGCTACAACGGCAGTCTGGGCAAGGCCGAGTATCCCAACGCCGTCCTCGCGGCGTGGAAGAACGCCTGGGCGTTTCCGGGAAACACGGTGGCGGCGCCACCGGCCGGCGACGCCGGCTGACCGACCGCCGACGATCAGGTCTCGGTGGCCGTGCTGCTGCGGCGCCGGCGCCGATTGCGCGAGCGCTGCAGCAACGTGGCTCCGCGCCACGCCATGCTCACCAGCAGGTATCCCAGCGCCGAGCCGGCGACCGCAAGCACGGCCAGTCCCAGCACCAGGGGCTGGCCGAATCCCATGAACAGGTCCAGCCAGCCCGTCGAGCTTTCGACCGCCGCCTGCGCGCCCTGGGCCAGGCCGTCCGGCGCGCGCCCCGAGGTGGTGCCCGTCAGCCAGCCGCCGAGGCGGTAGGCGGCGAAGTAGATCGGCGGAAACGTGAACGGGTTGGTGATCAGGGTGCTCACGGTGGCCACCGGCAGGTTGACCCGCAGCCACACCGCCACCACGGCCGCCAGCAGGATCTGCGCCACGGGTATCAGCAGGCCGAAGAACAGGCCCACGGCCACGCCGCCCGCCACCGTGCGGCGATTGAGATGCCAGAGATTCGGATGGCGCAGCACCGGCGCCATCGGCCGCAGCCAGCGGTTTCCGGCCAGTGTCTCCGCATTCGGAAGGCGCTTTTTCAGCCAGCGTCTCATCCCGGCAGCGCTCCGTTCAAGGCAGTTCCACCTGGGCCGCAAGCCCGGCGGGCATGGGTGCCGAAACCGGGAAGACCACGTCCACCGGATACTCGACGGCGGCGCTGTCCTTGATCGGCTCCAGCGCCACCCGCTTGATCCGCCCGTCGAAGCTGCGCCCGCCGACGCTCACCCGGGCGCCAGCACCGGGGCGAAGCGCCGAGGCCTTGCCCTCGCCCACCAGGACCCGCGCCACCATCTCGTCCGCCCGCGCCACCACCACCAGCGGCTGGGGCTGCAGACCCGCGGCGACGGCCTGGCCGGGCTCGGCGAGCCGCGCCACCACCACCGCGTCGAACGGCGCCCGTACCGTGGTATCCGTCAATCGCTTCCGCTCCTGGGCGAGGTGCGCCCGGGCTTCCACGGTCTGGGCCGTGGCGCGCTCGTGGCGCAGTTTCGCCAGATCCAGCTCCGAGGTTGAAATCACCGTGCGGTTGTAAAGCTCCTGCTGGCGGTCAAGCCCCCGTTTGGCCTCGGCCGCCTCGGCGTCGAGGCGCCGCGCGCGGGCTTCGGCTTCCTGAACGCGCGCCCGCGCAATGGCGGGGTCCAGCGCCACCAGCACTGCGCCGCGCTTGACCCGCTGGCCCACGTCCACCGCGACGTGCTGCACGATCCCCGACACCGGCGTCGAGAGCTCGACGCGCTGCGAAAACTCGGTCATGCCCGTCGTCTCGGCCGCCTGTCCAGGCAGCGCCGCCCACGCCAGGGCCCCCGCGATCCATAGCCGCCGCCTCATGGTTTTTCCCTCTGCGTCCCCTCGCCCCCGGCCAGGCGCTCCAGCGGCTGGCCCACCAGCGCCTCCAGCCGCGCCAGCGCCAGCTCGTACTCTGCCCGCCGCTGCTCCATTCTCGCCTCCACCGTCGCCGCCATCGAGTCGCCCAGATTGGTCTTGAGCTCCATTTCGTACTCGCCGCGGGCCTTCTCCAGCGCCAGGTCCCGGTGCTGCACCTGCCGGGCGCGCGCGTCGATCACCGTGCGTTTCAGCTGCTCGACCTCGATCAGCGTTTCCAGCAAGGACTGCGCCAAGATCATTTTGAGCCTGTCGGCCTCGGCCTGCAGCTTGTAGAACGCCGCCTGCTCGCGATTGAGCTCCGCCGAGCTGCGGGTGCCGTCGTACAGCGGCCAGGTCAGCATCACCCCCGCGCTCAGGTTGTTGCGCGTGCGCGTCTCCAGCGAATAGTCCCCGGCCTCTAGATCGAGATCCACCCGCGGCATGAGATCGCTGCGCACCACCTCCATGCGCTGGCGCGACGCCTCCAGCAGCCTTGCGCTGGCGCCCATCCGCGGGTTGCTGCGATACATCACCGGCAGCAGCTTCTCGTACTCGGGGAGCGGCAGCGCGTTTTGCGGCAGCCCGGGATCCGCCAGATCCGGGGCCAGTTCGCCGGGTCGGTTCATCGCGTTGGCCAGCAACGCCCGCGTGATGCGCTGACGCTTCTGCGCGGCGTTGCGGCGCACCAGCCGCCCCTGGTAGCGGGCCTCCAGAGCCGCCACCTCGACCTGCGGGATCTGCCCCACATCGAGGCGCTGGCGCGCGTCGTCGAAGCGCACGTAGGCCACCGCCATGTATTCGTTCTCGACGGTGAACAGCTTGTCGGCCAGCAGCACGTCGAAGAACCGCGCCATGATTTCGATGCGCTGGCGCGAACGGGCGTCGATGAGCCCCGCATCCCGCGCCTGCACGGTGGCGTCCCCGGCGGCCGCGAGCGCATCGGCGCGGCCGAAATCGTAGAGGCGCTTGCGCACATTGATGAACACGCTGTTGTCGGGCAGGAAGTCTTCGCCGGGCGCACGCAAGGCGGGCCTGGACTGCCGCAATGCCGCGCCGGCGATGACGCGCAGGTCGTCGCGCGCCACCGCCACGTCGCGCTCGGCAGCGGCGATATCGCGCTCCGCCGCTGCCACCCGCATCTCGGGGTGGCGGTCGTCCGCCGCCGCCAGCGCCTGCTCCAGGGTGAGCGGCCCCGCCTTCTGGGCCTGCGCGCCCCCGGCAGCGAGGGCCCTGGCGGCAAGCGCCGCCAGGGCCCGGCGGCCCAGCGTCATTGCGCCGCCTGCTGCTTGTACTTGGCGAAGCTCATGCCCGGCTGCTTGTGCACTCCGTCCACCACGAAGCGGCCGAGCTGCATGAACTCCTGGACGTCCCGGGTGGCGCCGGTGAACCGGTACGCCATCCTGCCGTCCAGGTCGAAGAAGCCGAACACCGGCGTCGCCCGCACGCGGTGGTCGAAAGCGAACGCCTTCTCGGTGGTGTCCTTGCCCTGGAAATCGGTCACCGCCGTGTCGCCCTTGATGTCCACCGTGAACACCAGGAAATGCTTGCGGAAGTATTCCTGGACTTCCGCCTGGTTCAGCACTGTCTGCTTCATGCGGTGGCAGAAAGGGCAGTCGTCCAGTTCGAACATGATCAGCACGCCCCGCTTGCCCTGCTTCCTCGCCGACTCCAGCTCGCTCTTGAAATCGCCGAACTTGGGGTCGAAGAACTGCTCAGCCGAGCGCGTCTCTCCCCACGCCGGCCCCAGCGCCAGCACCCCCACCATCGCCAAAACCGCTCTCAGCATCTCTTGCACTCCTCCTTGCGACGCTTGTGTCAACGAATTGCTCGATCGTGTGAAGGGGTATCGGCGCAAGCCCGCGCCGCCGCCGTGTCACGGAACCGGCACGCGTTCGGACGGACCAATCTCAGGTCAAAAATCCCTTGGTGTTCAAGCATTTTCTTATAATACCAGCCCGAAACCCCAATGCCGAAGGCTTCCTGATGACCGATATCCTCGTACTGTTCTACAGCCGCCACGGCGCCGTGCGTGAAATGGCGCAGCTGGTGGCCCGCGGCGTGGAACGGGTGCCGGGGGCCCGCGCCCGGTTGCGGACCGTGCCGCGCGTATCCACGGTTTGCGAGGCCACCGAGGACAACGTGCCCGCCGACGGCCCTCCTTACGCGGAATTGCGCGACCTGGAAGAGTGCGCCGGCCTCGCGCTGGGCAGCCCCACCCGCTTCGGCAACATGGCGGCGCCGCTCAAGTATTTTCTCGACGGCACGTCCGAGATCTGGCTGAGGGGCACGCTCGCCGGCAAACCCGCGGCGGTGTTCACCTCCACCAGCACGATGCACGGCGGACAGGAGTCGACGCTGCTGTCGATGATGCTGCCCCTGTTTCATCACGGCATGGTCCTGATCGGCCTGCCCTATACCCTGCCGGAGCTCACTTCCACGGCGGCGGGCGGCACTCCGTACGGCGCGTCGCACGTGGCCGGCGCGGCGAACGACCGGCCGCTGGTCGAAGCCGAACGCGCGTTGTGCGTGGCGCTCGGCCAGCGCCTCGCCGACGCGGCGCTGAAACTGTGCCGCTGACCGTCAGCGCCGGGGACGAGGCGCGGCGAGTGCTGCGGCATGGCGACGCCGGCATGCTGGCGACCGCGGCACGGCGCTTCGACGGTCACCCCTTCGGCTCGGTGGTGCGCTACGCCCTGGACGGCGGCGGGCGTCCGTTGCTGCTGATGAGCCGTCTGGCGGAACACACCCGCAACGTCGATGCCGACCCGCGCGTCAGCCTGCTCGTCGCCGAGCTCGGCGGGGACGTCCAAGTGGACGCCCGGGTCACCGTGGTGGGCCGCTGCGCCAGGGCATCCGGCGACGGCGAGGCTGCCGCGCGCTACCTGCGGCGCTTCCCGGACGCCGCCGAGTTGCTCGAGCTCGGCGACTTCGATTTCTTCCGCATCGCGCCGTTGACGGTACGCTACATCGCCGGATTCGGGCGCATTCACTGGCTGCCGCCGCAGGCGATTCTGGAGGCCGACTGCGAGATCGCGGACGCCGAGGCCACGCTGCTGGCGGAAATCGACCGCGATCGCCTGGCCGCGCTTTGGACGCGCCACGGGGGACCTGCGACGGACAGCGTGCAGCCCTGCGGCATCGACGCCGACGGCATCGAGCTGCAAGCTGGAGGCCGGCGGCGGCGCATCGATTTCCCGCAACCGGTCACCGGCGTCGATGCCGCCCGCGCCGCGGTCGAAGAATTGCTGCGGGGGGAGCGCCGGTGAGCCCCTGGCAGCGGCCGCTGTATCTCATGAGCTGCGCCAGTCTGGTGGCGCTGATCGCGCTCACCCTGGCCTGGGAGCTGTGGCTGGCGCCGATCCGCCCGGGAGGATCCTACCTCGCGCTCAAGGCCGTGCCGCTGGCGCTGGCGCTGCCGGGCATCGTCTCGGGACGCCGCTATACCTACCAGTGGGCGCCGATGCTGGTGCTGTTCTACTTCGCCGAAGGCGTCGTGCGCGCGTGGTCGGAGTCCGGCGTGTCGGCCGCGCTGGCGACGGCGCAGATCGCGCTGTCGCTGGCGTTCTTCGTCGCGGCGATCGTCTTCGCGCGCGTGTCGGCCGGACCGCACCGCCCGGGGCCCGCAGCGCCCGGTGGTCCCTGACCGCCGCGCGCCGCGCCGCCTTCAGACCTGCGGATGCGCCCGCTGCAGGTTGCTGTGCAGCTTGTTCAGCGCGTTGATGTACGCCTTCGCGGAGGCCACGATGATATCGGTGTCGGCACCCTGGCCGTTGACGATGCGCCCGGCCCGGTGCAGCCGCACGGTCACCTCGCCCTGCGCGTCGGTGCCGCTGGTGATGGCGTTGACCGAATAGAGCTGCAGGTCGGCACCGCTCTTCACCAGCGACTCGATGGCCTTGAACGACGCGTCCACGGGACCGCCGCCCACCGCGGTGGCGGTGTGCTCGGTGCCCGCTGCGCTCACCGTGACCTGGGCCTCCGGCATCTCGCCGAACTCGGAGGTCACCTTGAGGTAGACCAGCCGGTACTGCTCCTCGTCCGGCGTCACGCCTTCGTCGCTCATGAGCGCGTGCAGGTCCTCGTCGAAGATCTCGTGCTTCTTGTCGGCCAGTTCCTTGAAGCGCGCGAACGCGGAATTGAGCACCTCCTCCGAGTCCACGTCGATGCCCAGCTCCTTGAGCCGGGTGCGGAAGGCGTTGCGCCCGGAGTGCTTGCCCAGCACCATGCGGTTGGCGCTCCAGCCCACGTCTTCGGCGCGCATGATCTCGTAGGTCTCGCGGCTCTTCAGCACGCCGTCCTGGTGGATGCCCGACTCGTGGGCGAAGGCATTGGCGCCGACGATGGCTTTGTTGGGCTGCACCGCGAAGCCGGTGATCCCCGACACCATGCGGCTGGCCGGCACGATCTGGGTGGTGTCGACGCCGGTGTCGCAGGGGAAGATGTCCTGGCGGGTGCGCACCGTCATGACGATCTCCTCCAGCGCCGCGTTGCCGGCGCGCTCGCCCAGACCGTTGACGGTGCATTCGACCTGGCGCGCGCCGTTCAGCACCGCCGCGAGCGAGTTGGCCACCGCCAGCCCGAGGTCGTTGTGGCAGTGTACCGACCAGACGACCTGGTCCGAGTTCGGAACGCGCTCGCGCAGGTTGCGGATCAGGGAGCCGAACTGCTCGGGCACGTTGTATCCCACCGTGTCGGGGATGTTGATGGTGCGCGCGCCGGCCTCGATCACCCGCTCCAGGATGCGGCAGAGAAAGTCCAGGTCCGAGCGGCCCGCATCCTCGGGCGAGAACTCCACGTTGTCGGTGTACTGGCGCGCCCACCGGATCGCCTTCACCGCCTGCTCCACCACCTGCCCGGGCTCCATGCGCAGCTTCTTTTCCATGTGGATCGGGCTGGTGGCGATGAACGTATGGATCCGCCCCGACGCGGCGCCCTTGAGGGCGTCGCCCGCCAGTTGGATGTCCCGTTCCGTGGCGCGGGCAAGGCCGCACACGGTGCTGTCCTTGATCGCCTCGGCGACGGCCTTCACGGCGTCGAAGTCGCCCGGGCTGGCGGCCGGGAAGCCGGCCTCGATCACGTCCACCCGCATGCGCTCCAGCTGGCGCGCGATGCGGATTTTTTCTTCCTTGGTCATGGACGCGCCGGGACTCTGCTCGCCGTCGCGCAACGTGGTGTCGAAAATGATCAACTTGTCTTTCATGGCCCTGCCTCCGCTGAACCTGTCCTTGCTGCAATCCGTGCCCGGTATGGCGGACGCCTGCGCGCACGGACTCCTGCACGACGCTCCGCCCGAACCTGGGGTCCGGCCTCGGTAAAACGCAAACTGTGGGAGTTGTCTGTTAGCGCGCGAGGCGCAGCAGCAGACGGGCCAGCAGGAAGCCGGCCGAGAGGGGAAGCACGCGCTGTATTGGAACGAAACGCATGCCTCGGACTATAAAGGCTTTTGCCCGGGGCTGCAAGCCGGGTCAGCGGGCCGGGTCAGCGGGCCGATTGGTCCTCGCCGGAGGCCGTCCCGGCGTCGGCCGCAGCCGCGGCGCGACGCTGGCGCAACCGGCGCACCGCCCACATGACGTAGCCCGACAGCGCGTAACCGAGAAACAGCACGAACAGCACGGTCGGCGGATCGGTGGAGATCAGCACAATGGCCATGACCACCAGCAACAGGACGGCGAACGGGACGCTCCTGCGCAGGTTGACGTCCTTGCCGCTGTAGAACTTGAAGTTGCTCACCATGGTGAGCCCGGCGAAGACCGTGATCAGCCAGGCCAGCCAGGCGATCTGCGTGCCCTTCACGTCGTAATCGTGCATGACCCAGACCAGACCGGCGATCAGCGCCGCGGCGGCGGGGCTCGGCAGCCCCTGGAAATAGCGTTTGTCGACGATATCGATGTTGGTGTTGAACCGGGCGAGGCGCAACGCCGCACCGGCGCAGTAGACGAACGCCGCCAGCCAGCCCAGCTTGCCCAGTGCCTGCAGCGCCCACTCGTACATCACCAGCGCCGGCGCAACGCCGAAGGACACCATGTCCGAGAGGCTGTCATATTCGGCGCCGAAGGCGCTCTGGGTATGGGTGAGCCGGGCCACGCGCCCGTCCAGCGCGTCCAGCACCATGGCGATGAAGATCGCCACGGCCGAGTGCTCGAACCGCCCGTTCATCGCCTGCACTACGGCATAGAAGCCGGCGAACAGGGCCGCGGTGGTGAACAGGTTGGGAAGGATGTAGATCCCGCGCCGGCGTGCTGCCGGATTGATCAGAGCTTTGCGCGGCGGCGTTTCGTGCATCGGCGGATCGCGGAAAAAATCAATGGCGGGCCTAGCTTAGCGCAAATCCCTCGGGGCGGCACGGTCGGCCCGTCATGGGCCCGGCGACAGCTCGGCGAGCACCGTTTCAGTGGCGTGGACCTTGTCCCCGATGGCGACGCGCGGCCGTGCGCCGGCGGGCAGGAAGACATCGAGCCGGGAACCGAAGCGGATGAACCCGTAGCGCTGGCCGCGCCGGAGCTCGGCGCCCGCGTCCACGTAGCAAAGGATGCGGCGCGCCACCAGCCCGGCCACCTGCACGCAGGTCACGTCCTGGCCGTCCGCGGTGCGCAGCCACAGCGCATTGCGCTCGTTCTCCTCGGATGCCTTGGACAGCTCGGCGTTGACGAACTTCCCGGGCAGGTACCAGCGCTGCATCACCTTGCCGTCCACCGGGCTGCGGTTGGAATGGGCGTTGAAGACGTTCATGAACACCGAGATGCGCAGGCCGTCGCGGTCGAGGTAGGGATCGCGGCAGCCCTCCACCGACACCACGCGCCCGTCGGCCGGCGACAGCACCAGTCCGGCGCCCTGGGGTATGGTGCGCGGGGGATCCCGGAAGAACTGGAGCACGAACGCCACCCAGATCCAGAACAGCAGCGACCACCAGCCCGCCAGCGCGGTCGCGGCCAGCGCCGCCACCACCGAGCCGCCCAGGATGCCCCAGCCCTCGCGGGCCACCAGGGGATACGGATACTCGTTCACCGCCCGCCGTTCCCGCAAGCTGCCCGGTCCGCCCGGCGCGCGGTCAGTTCTTGGTCTGGTCGACGAGGCGGTTCTGCTTGATCCACGGCATCATGTCGCGCAGCTTCTCGCCCACGACCTCGATCTGGTGGGCCTTGCCAAGACGCCGCATGGCCTTGAGCTTGGGCGCGCCGGCGCGGTTTTCGAGGATGAACTCCTTGGCAAACTCGCCGGCCTGGATTTCCTTCAGGATCCGGCGCATCTCGTTCTTGGTCTCGTCAGTGATGACCCGCGGGCCGCGGGTGAAATCGCCGTACTCGGCGGTGTTGGAGATGGAGTAGCGCATGTTGGCGATGCCGCCCTCGTACATCAGGTCGACGATCAGCTTCAGCTCGTGCAGGCACTCGAAATACGCCATTTCCGGCGCGTAGCCGGCCTCCACCAGGGTCTCGAAGCCGGCCTGCACCAGCGCCGAGCAGCCGCCGCAAAGCACCGCCTGCTCGCCGAACAGGTCGGTCTCGGTCTCCTCGCGGAAGGACGTCTCGATCACGCCCGCGCGTCCCGCGCCGATGGCGCTGGCGTAGGACAGGGCCAGGTCGCGCGCCCTGCCGGTGGCGTCGCGGTGCACCGCGATCAGCGACGGCACGCCGCCGCCCTGCTTATAGGTGGAACGCACCAGGTGGCCCGGACCTTTCGGTGCGATCATGATCACGTCCAGGTCGGCGCGCGGCTCGATCTGGCCGAAGTGGATGTTGAACCCGTGGGCAAACGCCAGCGCCGCGCCCTTCTTGATGCTGGGCTCGATCTCGTCCTTGTACACTTGGGCGTGGTGCTCGTCGGGCAGCAGAATCATCACCAGGTCGGCGCCCTTCACCGCCTCGGCCACCTCCTTCACCGCCAGTTTGGCGTTCTTCGCCTTGGTCCAGGAGCTGCCGTCCTTGCGCAGCGCCACCGTGACCTTGACGCCCGAATCGTTCAGGTTGTTGGCATGGGCATGGCCCTGGGAGCCGTAGCCGACGATGGTCACCTTCTTGCCCTTGATGAGCGACAGGTCGGCGTCCTTGTCGTAATACACCTTCATTTTCGTTACCTCCCGGCTGAATGTCGTGGGAAACGCGGCGCCCCGCGGCGCCAGCGTGAAAGCTGCGGTCAGACCTTGAGAATGCGCTCGCCGCGCGCGACGCCCGAGGCGCCGGTGCGCACGGTTTCCAGGATCGCGGCGTGATCGATCGCCTGCAGGAACGCGTCGAGCTTGGAGCCCGGCCCGGTGAGCTCGATGGTGTAGGCCTTGTCGGTCACGTCGATGATGCGCCCGCGGAAGATGTCCGCCATGCGCTTCATTTCCTCCCGGTCCTTGCCCACAGCGCGCACCTTGACCAGCATCAGCTCGCGCTCGATGTGCTCGCCCTCGGAGAGATCCACCACCTTCACCACGTCGATCAGCTTGTTGAGCTGCTTGGTGATCTGCTCGATGACGTCGTCCGAGCCGGAGGTGACGATGGTCATGCGCGACAGCGTCGCGTCCTCCGTCGGCGCCACGGTGAGCGATTCGATGTTGTAGCCGCGCGCCGAGAACAGTCCCGACACGCGCGAGAGCGCGCCCGGCTCGTTCTCCATGAGCAGTGAGATGATGTGTCGCATCGATAGGATCGTTTGTTCTTGTCAGACGAGGATCATTTCCGAGAGCCCCTTGCCCCCGGGGACCATCGGGAAGACGTTCTCCGTCTGGTCGGTGATGAAGTCCATGAACACCAGCCGGTCCTTCAGCGCGAACGCCTCGCGCAGCGCCCCTTCCACGTCGGCGGGGTTCTCGATCTTCATGCCGACGTGGCCGTAGCTCTCCGCCAGTTTGGTGAAGTCGGGCAGCGCGTCCATGTAGGACTCGGCATAGCGGTTGCCGTGGAAGAACTCCTGCCACTGGCGCACCATGCCCATGTACCTGTTGTTGAGGTTGACGATCTTCACCGGAAGGCGGTACTGCTTGCAGGTGGAAAGCTCCTGGATGCACATCTGGATGCTGGCCTCGCCGGTGACGCAGGCGACGGTCGCGTCGGGATGCGCGAGCTTGACGCCCATCGCGTACGGCAGGCCGACGCCCATGGTGCCGAGCCCGCCGGAGTTGATCCAGCGCCGCGGCTTGTCGAACTTGTAGAACTGCGCCGCCCACATCTGGTGCTGGCCGACGTCCGAAGTGATGTAGGCGTCGCCGCCGGTGATCTCGTAGAGTTTCTCGATCACGTACTGGGGCTTGATGACACTGGCGCCGCGGTCGTAGCGCAGGCAGTCGCGCGCGCGCCAGAGCTCGATCTGGGTCCACCACGCCTTGATCGCCTCGGCGTCGGGGCGCTCGCGCGACTCCTTCAGCAGACGCAGCAGCTCCTCCAGCACCTCCCGGACGTGGCCGACGATGGGCACGTCCACCTTGACCCGCTTGGAGATCGACGACGGGTCGATGTCGATGTGGACGATGTGACGCTCGGGGTTGAAGAAGTGCTTGGGGTTGCCGATCACGCGGTCGTCGAAGCGCGCGCCCACGGCGATCAGCACATCGCAGTGCTGCATCGCCATGTTGGCCTCGTAGGTGCCGTGCATCCCCAGCATGCCCACGAACTGCGGGTCGGTGGCCGGATAGCCGCCCAGCCCCATCAGCGTGTTGGTGCAGGGAAAGCCCAGCAGCCGCACCAGCTCGGTGAGCAGCCCCGAGGCTTCGCTCAGCACCACGCCGCCGCCGCTGTAGATCATCGGCCGCTTGGCATCCAGGATCAGCTGCAGCGCCTTGCGGATCTGCCCGGCGTGGCCCTTCACCACCGGATTGTAGGAGCGCATCGAGATGGTTTCCGGATAGACGAACTCCGCCTTGGCGATGGTGACGTCCTTGGGGATGTCCACCAGCACCGGGCCCGGGCGGCCGGTGGAGGCGATGTAGAACGCCTTCTTGATGGTGCTGGCGATGTCCTTCACGTCCTTGACCAGGAAATTGTGCTTCACGCATGGGCGGGTGATGCCCACCGTGTCGCATTCCTGGAACGCGTCCTGGCCGATGGCGTGGGTCGGCACCTGGCCGCTGATGATCACCATCGGAATCGAATCCATGTACGCCGTGGCGATGCCGGTCACCGCGTTGGTGACGCCCGGCCCCGAAGTGACCAGCGCGACGCCCACTTTCTCGGTAGCGCGCGCGTAACCGTCGGCTGCGTGCAACGCCGCCTGCTCATGGCGCACCAGGATGTGCTGAATCCGGTCCTGCTTGAAGAGCTCGTCGTAGAGATAGAGCACCGCGCCGCCGGGGTACCCGAAGACGTACTCCACCTTCTCTTCCTGAAGGCAGCGCACCACGATTTCAGCGCCGGTGAGTTCCATAAGAATTTCCTGAGGGGCGGGACGCGGGAAAACCGAGAACAATATCGGCAAGCCCCCCCTAGGTCAAGTGCGCCGATCCTTTGTGCGCGAGGTAAGCCCTTGCCCGGCTTACGGTTTCCGCGGGCAGCCCGCGGCGCTCGGCGATCGTGAGCCCGAGCGAGCGGCCCGGCCGCCCCACCACCAGCTCGTAGGTGGGCGTAAGCGTGGCGTCGTCGAAGCGCATGCTGGCGTTGCGCAGCTTCGGATGGGCGTCGGCGAACGCCTTCAATCGCGGCAGGTGGGTGGTGACCACGCCCCGCACGCCGCGCTCCGCCAGCTCGTCCAGTACCGCCATCGCCAGGGCCGCGCCTTCGTCGGGATCGGTGCCGGTGCCCAGCTCGTCCAGCAGCACCAGCGTGGCATCGTCGGCGCTGCCGAGCACGCTCTTCAGCACTTCCACGTGGCCGGCAAAGGTGGACAGATGGTGGTGCAGGCTCTGATGGTCGCCGATGTCCACCGCCACGGCCTCCAGCAGCTCCAGCAGCACCTCCCGCCCGCCGGCACCGGTCCCGCGCCGCACGCCCTTCACCGCCTCTGCGCCGTCGGCGCGCAGCGCCAGCACCGCGCGGGCGCCGTGCCAGCGCGGGCGCTCCGGCTCCGGCGCGTGGGCCGCGACGTCGGGCTTGCGCGCCCGCGTCATCACCAGGGCCTGGGCTTCGGCCCGCAGCCCGTGCACCTCGGTGTGCAGGTCGCGCAGAGTATCGCTGGCGTCGTCCTTGAGGCGGCCGGCCGCCGACACGACCCGCTCCAGCACCTCAATGAGCCCCGGCGCGGCCGCCAGCCCACCGCGTTCGGGCAGCAGCCCGGGATGCGCATCGACCAGCGCCGCCATCTCCCGCCCCAGCGCCAGCAACGCCCGAAGATTGGCCAGCGCCTGGGGCGTCAGCGCCGCGCCGGGGTGCTCGGCCTGGCGCAAGGCGGCCCGCACCTCGGGCACCGTGCCAAAACGCGGTACCGCGTGCTGCTCCAGGGCGCGCCGGGCGGCGGCCACGGCCTCGCCGCGCCGGTGCGCGTCCTCGAGCCGGGGAGCGGGCTCCAGGGCCCGTGCGACGTCCGCGCCGTAAGGGGTCACGGTGAGGCGCTCCAGCATCCGCCGGATCGCGCCGAAATTCAGGGACTTGAGATCGTAGGTCATGGGAAGAAGGCGCATGCTAGCAGACGCCGTCGCGGGATGGCCGCCCCGCCGCTTCAAGCGGCGTCGGCGTTCTGCTAGTATCGGGCCGGACGCCGCGAACCTGAAGCCGCCCCCGCGGAGCCGGCAACCTGGCCACCCCCGACGAACTGTCCGCCTTCCTCGCAAGTGTCGAGCGCCGCGCCTACAAGCAGGCGGCATTCGCCGTGCGCGACCGGGACCGGGCGCTGGACATCGTCCAGGACAGCATGCTGAAGCTGGCCGAAAAGTACGGCGGCCGGCCGGCGGAAGAACTTCCCCTGCTGTTCCAGCGCATCCTGCAGAACACCATCCGGGACGCGTTCCGCCGGCTCAAGGTGCGCTCCCTGTGGACCACCCTGTTCTCCTCTCTGGCGCCCGGCCGGGACCCGGAGGAGGATCCGCTGGAAACCCTGGAGTCCGCGGACCCGTCCAAGCATCCGGAGCGCCCGGAAACCTCGCTGGAGCGCTCGGAGGTGATGGCGCTGATCGAGCGGGCAATCGAGGCGCTGCCGCCCCGTCAACGGGAAGCTTTCCTTCTGCGTTACTGGGAAGAGCTGGATGTGAACGAAACCGCCCAAGTCATGGGCTGCTCGGAAGGCAGCGTCAAGACCCATTGCTCCCGGGCGACCCACGCGCTTTCCGCGTGGCTGCGGGAGCGCGGAATCGAACCATGAACGAAAAGGAACTGGCTGAGCGGGTTTGCTCGGCACTCAATCACAGCACCCGGCAACTCGACCGGGATACGCTGGCGCGCCTCGCCGGCGCCCGCAACGCCGCGCTCGCGCAGCACCGGGCCACCCGGGCCGAGGGGGCGCTGGCCGGCCTGGGCGTCGCCGGGGCAGGTGTCTCGTTCCGGTCCCGTCCCGCGCGGCGCTGGGCGGCGGTGGCGGTTCTGCTCGTCGCCGCGACGCTGGTGGTTTACTGGCAAGGCCGGGAACCGGCAGCCGACGTCGCCGATATCGACGCCGCCCTGCTCGCCGGCGATCTTCCGCTCCACGCCTACACCGATCCCCGGTTCCCCGCATGGGTACGGCGAAACGAGCAGTAGGCGCGTTTTTGGTGCTGCTCGCCATGGCCGCACCTGACGCGCTCGCCGGGAAGCCCGCCCCGACCTGGGAGAAGCTGACGCCGAACCAGCAGCAGGTCCTGGCGCCGTTGGCCGGCGAGTGGGACAGCTTTCCCGACCCCCAGAAGCGCCGGCTTCTGGGGGTGGCGCGCAAGTACCCGAAGCTCAAGCCCGAAGAACAACAGCGGGTCCAGTCCCGGCTGCAGGAGTGGAGCCAGATGACTCCCGAGCAGCGCGAGCTGGCGCGCAAGAACTACCGGGATTTCAACCAGCTTCCACCCAAGAAACGGCGCGAGCTCAAGCAGCGCTGGCAGGAGGAGCACGGCGGCTACGGCATGCATCAGCGAGGCAAATCGTCTTCCCCGCCGGCGCCGGAAATCTCGGTCAACTAGCCGGCCCCCGGGATGCCCGCCCTGCCGAACGCCGGTCTCGGCCGCCGGCTCCTGAGCCTGGTCTACGAGAGTCTCATCGTGCTGGCGGTGCTGCTGATCGGCGACCTGCTGCTGCTCCTGGCGGTCGACGCGGCCCGCGAGCCGGAATTCCGCCCCGTGGTGCAGCTCTACCTGGTGGCCGTGGTAGGCGCCTATTTCGTGGGCTTCTGGTGCGCTGGCGGCCAGACGCTGCCGATGAAGACGTGGCGCATCCGGGTCGTGGGGCCGGATGGCGGCGCCGTGAGCTGGCGCCGCGCGCTGGTGCGCTACCTGGTCGCCCTCGCGAGCCTGCTGCTGCCGTCGCTCCTCTGGGCGCTGGTGGACCGCGACGGGCAGTTCCTCCATGACCGGCTTGCCGGCACCCGCATCGTTCAGCTGCCGAAATCAGCATAGCCCCGGCGGTCCAGCAAGCGTGCGGCCGGGGTTCGCCGTCTGGCGCGCTAGCGCCGCTCCGCCCACCAGATCGCGGCAAACGCCATCGCCAGGAACGCCGCGCTGGGTGCCGCCGCCGTGAACAGCGGCGGCCAGTTGTTGAGCAGGCCAAGGTGGCCGAACAACCGGTTGAGCAGCAGGAAGGCCAGGCCCACCATGATGGCGGCGAAGATGCGCGCGCCGACGCCGCCGGCGCGGCGTTCGTGCTGCGCAAACGGCACCGCCAGCGCCATCATCACCAGCACCGCGATCGGGTAGAGCAGCTTGCGCCAGAACGCGATCTCGTAGCGCGTGGCCTGCTGGCGATTCTCGCGCAGGTGATCGATATAGCTGGACAGGGTGGGCAGCGTCATCTTCTGCGGGTCCACCAGCAGGACGCCGAGAATGTCGGGATCCAGCACCGAGCGCCACTCCTCCTGGGCCAGGCGCACCACGCGGCTGCTGTCCTCGCCGAACTCGGTGCGCGTGAGGTTGGTCAGCCGCCAGCGGTTCTCGCCCAGGTACTCGCCGTGCTCGGCAAAGCTCAGCGATTTCAGCCGGAAGGCTGGATCGAACGCGAAGATGCGCACGCCGGTGAGCGACGAGTCCAGGCCCACCTGGCGCACGTTGATGAAACTGCCCTCGTCCTTCACCCACAGCCCGGAACGGAACTCCTGAGCCACCACATCGCTGGTGGCCTTCAGCCGCAGCCGTTGGGCGGCCCGGTCGGTGGCCGGCGCCAGCAGTTCGCCGACGATCACCGCGATCACCGCGAGCACCAGGCCCACCTGGATCACGACGCCGGCCAGGCGCGCCAGCGAGACACCCGAGGCGCGCATCACCGTCAGCTCGGAATGGGCCGAGAGCTGGGACACCGCCACCACCGTGCCGATCAATGCGGCAATCGGAAACAGCTCGTAGACGTGGCCGGGCACGCTCAGCAGCACCACCGCGATGGCCTGGGTGACGCGGTAGGCGGTCTTGCCGACGTCGGCCAGCTCGTTGATCAGGTCGAACAGGACGAACAGCGAGAGCAGCGCCAGGAACACCAGGGCGGTGCCCTTGTAGACTTCCCGCGCGACGTAGCGCTTGAGCAGCCTCACGCTGCCGCCTTCGCCAGCCGGAACACCGACAACCGGCGCTGGAACAGGAACGCCACCGCCAGCGCCATCGCCAGGTGCACGCCCCAGATGCCCAGCGCCGGGCTCACCTTGCCGAAGGCCACCCAGACCTGGGCGACGCTCTGGAAGTTGCTGTAGATCATGTACACCAGCACTGCCACCACCAGGTTGAAGGACCGCCCGCCGCGCGGATTGACCTGCGCCAGCGGCACCGCCATCAGCGCCAGCAGCAGCGCGCTGATGGGCTGGCCGATGCGCCGGCCCAGCTCGGCGAGATTCTCGGGGGTGCGGCTTTCCACGAGGGCGGTGGTGGTGGCCGACTTGCCGCGCGGCTCCGCCGGGTGCGGCTCGGCCTGCTCGATGCGCACCGCGTAGCGCTCGAAGCGCATGATCTTGTATTCCGGGGAGCCGATGGGACCGTCGTGGCGCGTGCCGTCCTCCATTACCAGGAAGCGGTCGCCGTTGGGCGCCACTTCGACGTGGCCGGAGCGCGCCACCATCACCGAGACCCGGCCGTTCTCCACCGACTGGACGAAGACGTTGCTGACCCGCTCGCGGTCGACGTCCAGCTCCTCGACGAAGAACACGCGGTCGGCGTGACGCGACTCCTGGAAGGTGCCGGGGCGCACCAGCGAGGTGTCGGCCCTGGAGCGCAGGATCTCGCGCAGCTCATCGCTCTTGGCGTAGGCCCAGGGCGAGAGCCAAAAGCTCAGGATCGCGATCACCACGGACAGCGGCATCATGAAAATCAGCACCGGCCGCACCCAGGCCATCAGGCTCACGCCGGAGCTGAACCACACCACCATCTCCGAGTCGCGATAGGCGCGGCTCAGGCTCAGGAGGATGGCGACGAACGCGGAGCCCGCCAGCAGCAGCGGCAGCGCGCTCAGCGTGCGGAAGCCCAGCAGCGCCGCCACGCCGTCGGCGGGCAACGCGCCGGTGGCGGCGAGATCCAGCAGCTTGATGAAGTAGGTGACCAGCGTGATCGAGAGGATGACCACGAACACCACGATGGCGTTGTGCGTGAATTCGCGCAGGGCGCTGCGCACGAACACTTTGGCCGCGCCGTTCTTTGACTTTCGTTTGGCGCTCCGCTGATAATTTCGCATCCTGCGTGGAACTCGGAAGAGAGCGCGAGCAGAAGGGACGATCCGGTGGAATTTAGCATAAAAAGCGGCAGCCCAGAGAAGCAGCGCAGCGCCTGCGTCGTCGTCGGCGTGTTCGAGCCGCGACGGCTCTCCGCCGCCGGCGAGAGCGTGGACACGGCCGCCAAGGGCCTGCTCTCGGACGTGCTCCGGCGCGGCGACATGGAGGGCAAGTCCGGCTCCACCCTGCTGCTGCACAGCGTTCCCGGCATCGTCGCCGACCGTGTGCTGCTGGTGGGTCTCGGTCCGGAACGGGAGTTCCGCGAGAAACAGTACCGCAGCGCCGTGGCCGCGGCGGTGCGCACCCTCAACGAGACCGGTGCGATGGAAGCGGTGATGTTCCTGCCGGAGCTGCCGCTCAAGCGCCGCGACGTGTCCTGGAAAGTGGCCAATGCCGTGACGGTGGCGATGGAGACGCTCTACCGCTTCGATCGCCTGAAGACCAAGCACGAGGAAACGCGGCGGCCGCTGCGGCGCGTGACGCTGAGCGTGCCGCGGCGTGCCGATCTCGCCGCCGGCGAGGACGGCCTGCGGCGCGGCCTCGCGCTGGCCCACGGCATCAGCCTGGCCAAGGATCTCGGCAACCTCCCGAGCAACATCTGCACGCCGTCCTACCTCGCCGAGCAGGCGGTGGGCATGGCCAAGGCCTACGGCCTCAAGTCCCACGTGCTGGAAAAGAAGGACATGGAGAAGCTGGCGATGGGCGCGCTGCTGGCGGTGGCGCGCGGCAGCCGCGAGCCCGCCAAGCTCATCGTCCTCGAATATCACGGCGCCCAGCGCAAGCGCAAACCGATCGTGCTGGTGGGCAAGGGAGTAACCTTCGACACCGGCGGCATTTCGCTCAAGCCGGCGGCCGATATGGACGAGATGAAGTTCGACATGTGCGGCGCCGCCAGCGTGCTCGGCACGCTCAAGGCCGTGGCCGAGCTGCGGCTGCCGCTCAACGTGGTCGGCATCATGCCGGCCACCGAGAACATGCCGGGCGGCAACGCCATCAAACCCGGCGACGTGGTCACCAGCCTCTCGGGCCAGACCATCGAGATCCTGAACACCGACGCCGAAGGCCGCCTCATTCTTTGCGACGCGCTCACCTACGCCGAGCGCTACGACCCCGAGGCGGTGATCGACATCGCCACCCTCACCGGCGCCTGCGTGGTCGCGCTCGGCCACGTGGCCACGGGCCTGTTCAGCAATGACGACGCCCTGGCCCGGGAGCTGCTGAAGGCGGGCGAGCACGCGTTCGACCGCGCCTGGCAGCTGCCGCTCTGGGAAGACTACCAGGAGCAGCTCAAGACCAATTTCGCCGACATGGCCAACATCGGCGGGCGTCCGGCGGGCAGCGTCACCGCGGCCTGCTTCCTCTCGCGCTTCACCCGCAAGTACAAGTGGGCGCATCTGGACATCGCGGGCACCGCCTGGAAATCGGGCAAGGACAAGGGCGCCTCCGGGCGGCCGGTGCCGCTGCTGACGCAGTTCCTCGTCGGCCGTGCCGGCGAGACGCGTTAGACGGGCGTCGAACAGGGCCCGGATCGCCGCCGCGCGCGGCGGATGCGGGTGAACGCGTGGCGTGCCGCGACCAGGCCGCCGGAGCCAATGCCGTGACCCAGATCGATTTCTACATCAAGGCCGAAGACCGCCTGCAGACCGCCTGCCGCATCGCCGCCAAGGCGTGGCGGCAGGGGCTGCGCGTGCTGCTGCTTACCCCCGACGCCGGGGCCACCGCCGTGGTGGACCGCCTGCTGTGGAGCACGCCCGCCACCGGCTTCGTTCCCCACGTCCGCGCCGGACACGCCCTGGCGCCGATCACCCCGGTGATCGTCGACCACGTGGCGGAGCCGCTGCCTCACGATGAAGTGCTGCTCAATCTCTGCCGCGAGTGGCCGCCCGTGTTCAGCCGCTTTCAGCGCCTGGTGGAAATCGTGTCCACGGACGACGAGGACAGCCGTGCCGCGCGCGAGCGCTATCGGTTCTACCAGAGTCGCGGCTATCCGATCCGCCACCACGACCTGAGCGCGTTGCGGCAGCGGCCGGCGCGGCCATGAGTCCGGAAAGCCCGCCGGGGGAATCCGCGTCCGACACCGACGAGCTGCTGCGCAAGCTCGACGCGCTGCTCTCGCGCCACCGCACGCGCCCGGGCCACGACGCGCCGGAGCAGGCCATCCCCACCCTCACCGACGTGGTGGAGGCGCTTTCCGCAAGCTGGGCGGAAGACGACATCCCGACGCTCACCGACGTGGCCGCGCCGCTCGAGGCCTCGCCGTCGCCCGCTGTGGCGGAACCGGAGCGGCTCGAGGCGGAGTCGGCCATCGACGATGCCGCGCAGGGTGCGTCCGAGACTCCGGCTGCGGCACGGGAGGCCGTGGACGAAGCCGCGTCCGGGTACGAAGCCGACGCCCTGGCCGCGCGGGTCCAGGAAACGCTGCTCCGGCACCTCGGCGCGCCCCTCGAGAAGCTCGCGGAGGAAGAGCGCGCGCAGCTGGTCCAGCGGGTGGCGCAGGAACTCGCCTTCATTGCGCGCGGGGCGCCTGCGGAAAACGGCGACGCCGGCGCCGGACCGCCGGGTGCCGGCCCGATGCCGCCCGCCCCGGAACCGTCGCCGCCGCAGCGCGCCGCGGCGTTCCGGCGCGATGCCTTGGCTATAATACGCAGCTTTCCGCTCAAACCTTCCCCGATGGAACTCGCCAAGAGCTTCGAGCCGCACGCCGTCGAAGAGCGCTGGTACGGCTGGTGGGAGCAGTCCGGCTTCTTCCGCGCCGAGGCCGAAAGCGCCAAGCCCCCCTACTGCATCATGCTGCCGCCGCCCAACGTCACCGGCACGCTGCACATGGGGCACGCCTTCCAGCACACGCTCATGGACGCGCTGACCCGCTATCACCGCATGCGCGGCTGCAACGTGCTCTGGCAGCCGGGCACCGACCACGCCGGCATCGCCACCCAGATCGTGGTGGAGCGCCAGCTGGATCAGGAAGGCATCCGCCACCGCGACATCGGCCGGCACGCGTTCGAGGAGCGCGTCTGGAAGTGGAAGGAGGAATCCGGCTCCACCATCACGCGCCAGATGCGGCGCCTCGGCGCCTCCTGCGACTGGTCGCGCGAGCGCTTCACCATGGACGAACAGCTCTCGCGCGCCGTGGTGGAAGTCTTCGTGCGCCTGTTCGAGGAGGGCCTCGTCTACCGCGGCAAGCGCCTGGTCAACTGGGATCCCGTGCTGCAGACCGCGGTGTCGGACCTGGAAGTGGTGTCCGAGGAGGAAGAAGGCCGCATCTGGACCATCCGCTATCCGCTCGAGGATGGCAGCGGGTATCTCAGCGTCGCCACCACCCGGCCCGAGACCATGCTGGGCGACACCGCGGTGGCGGTGAACCCGCAGGACGACCGCTACCGGCACCTGATCGGCAAGCGCGTGCACCTGCCGCTGGCGGAGCGTCCGATTCCCGTGATCGCCGACGAGTACGTCGATCCCGCGTTCGGCACCGGCTGCGTCAAGATCACGCCTGCCCACGATTTCAACGACTACCAGGTGGGCCAGCGCCACGGCCTCGAGCAGATCAACATCTTCACCCCCGACGCGCGCATCGGGGAGGCGGCGCCCGCGGCCTATCGCGGGCTGGACCGCTTCGAGGCCCGCGACCGCGTGCTGCACGATCTCGAGGCGCGCGGACTGCTGGAGGAAACCAGGGCCCACAAGATGATGGTCCCGCGCGGTGACCGCACCGGCGTGGTGATCGAGCCGATGCTCACCGACCAGTGGTTCGTTGCCATGGAGGGCATCGCGAAGCGCGCGCTCGACGCGGTGGCGGCCGGCGAAACGCGCTTCGTGCCGGAGAACTGGACCGCCGTCTACAACCAGTGGCTGGAGAACATCCAGGACTGGTGCATCTCGCGGCAGCTCTGGTGGGGCCACCGCATCCCGGCGTGGTACGACGACGACGGCAACATCTTCGTGGCGCGCAGCGAGGCCGAGGCGCGCGCCAAGGCCGGCGGCCGGCCGCTGGCGCAGGACGAGGACGTGCTCGACACTTGGTTCTCCTCCGCGCTGTGGCCGTTCTCCACCCTCGGCTGGCCGGAGCCGACGCCGGAGCTGAAGACCTTCCATCCGACCTCGGTGCTAGTCACCGGCTTCGACATCATCTTCTTCTGGGTCGCGCGGATGATCATGATGAGCCTGCACTTCACCGGGCAGGTGCCGTTCCGCGACGTCTACGTCACCGGCCTGGTGCGCGACGCCGAGGGCCAGAAGATGAGCAAGTCCAAGGGCAACATCCTGGACCCGCTGGACCTGATCGACGGCGTCGACCTGGACACGCTGGTGGCCAAGCGCACCACCGGGCTGATGAATCCGAAGCAGGCGGACGTCATCGCGAAAGCCACGCGGCGCCAGTTCCCCGACGGCATCCCGTCCTTCGGCGCCGACGCGCTGCGCTTCACCTTCGCCAGCCTCGCCACCCACGGCCGCGACATCAAGTTCGACCTGAGCCGCTGCGACGGCTACCGCAATTTCTGCAACAAGCTCTGGAACGCGACCCGCTTCGTACTGCTGAACACCGAGGGCAAGGACGCGGGCCTGGACGATGCGCGGCCGCTCACCTACTCGGACTTCGACCGCTGGATCATCGGCCGCCTGCAGCAGGCCGAGACCCTGGTGCACGAGGGTTTCGCCGAATACCGCTTCGACGTCGCCGCGCGCGCGGTGTACGAGTTCGTCTGGGACGAGTACTGCGACTGGTACGTGGAGCTCGCCAAGATCCAGCTCGCCAGCGCGGACGGGGCGGTGCAGCGGGCCACGCGGCGGACCCTGCTGCGGGTGCTGGAGGCGGTGCTGCGCCTCGCCCACCCGATCATGCCGTTCATCACCGAGGAGCTGTGGCAGCGGGTGGCGCCGCTCGCGGGACGGCCGGGGCAGACGATCATGCTGTCTTCCTACCCCGAGCCGCAGCCCGACAAGATCGACCAGGCTGCCGCGCGGACGGTGGACACGTTCAAGGACATCGTCAACGCCTGCCGCCAGCTGCGCAGCCAGATGACGCTGCCCCCGGGCCAGCGCGTGCCGCTGGTGGCGACCGGCGACCGGACCTTTCTCAACACCCACGCGCCCTACCTGGCGGCGCTGGCGCGCCTCTCGGACGTCAAGGTGGTGGACGGGGAACTGCCCGGCGACGGGGCACCGGTGGTGATCGTGCGCGACTTCAAGCTGATGCTGAAGATCGAAGTGAACGTCATGGCCGAGCGCGAGCGTCTGAACAAGGAGATTGCCCGCATCAAGTCGGAGATCTTCAAGGCGCAGACCAAACTGGCCAACCCCAGTTTCGTCGAGCGGGCGCCGGCGGCAGTGGTGGACCAGGAGCGCCAGCGGCTCGACGGCTTCTGGGGAACCCTGCGCAAGCTTAAGGACCAGTTCGACCGGCTGCCGCCGATGTGACGCCGGGCCCCGGCTACGGGTCAGGCGCCCCAGCCGTACTGGTCGCAGTACAGCGGCAGCTTCTCGACGATTTCGTCGCGCCCGAAGAAACGGTCGGCGCGCGCGAGCCGCGCCCGGTCGCGAAGGGCCGCGTCCCCGCCGAAGCAGAAGATCGCGATGTTGAGCAGCATCTCCATGCGTACCTGCTCGATCACCGCGAGCGGATCGAAGGCGGCGTCTTCATCCAGGTCCAGCAGCATGAAGCGGTGCAGCAGCACGTCGTGGTAGTCGCCCACCTGGCCCAGTTCGGTGCACACGGTCATGGACCAGCCCTCGGGCAGCGCCGCCCGCAGCGCTTCCACCAGCGCGCCGTCCGCCGTCATCACGATCAGCTTGCGCGCCAGGCGGTCCGCGACCGTGGGCGCGCTCATGCGGCGAACCCCGCGGCCCGCGCGAGCAGCCGGCGCATGACCGCCGCCGACACCGGCGGCAGCCCCGCATCCAGGGCCGCCAGCAGCGCCGGCACATCGTTGCCAGCGCCGGTGTGGCACGCCAGGATCCGCGCCGCAGCCGGTTCCGACACGGCGATCCGCGCGATGCGGCCGTCGTCCGTGACGCAGCGCGCCCAGGCGTTTCCCTCCTGAGCTTCGCGCAAATAGCGGCGGGCGTTGAGCTTGATGCCGTCCGGCACCAGCCGCCGCCCGTTGTCCTCGTCCCCTTCGTCATCGGTGACGATGTCGGCCAATGCCGCGCGCTCCGCGCCGGTCAAAGCGGTGTCGGCGATCCGCCAGGCAAACAGTGCCGCGCAGGCACCGCGAAACGCGGCCGCAATGCGCTCGGCGGCAGGGGGAACGGCGTGCTCGGACCAGGAGGTGACGGCGGCCGCCAGTTCCTCCGCCAGCCAGGCGCGGAAGCCATCGCTGGGCGAGCGGACGCAGGCTGCAAAGCGCGCGGCAGGGAAGTGCAGCATGAAGCTGGAGCCGATGACGGCCGAGCGGCCGATGGTGGCGGCGCCGCTGCCGGCGATCTTGCGCCCGGCGCACCAAAGATCCCGGTCGACGCAGTCGACCACGAGCCCGAGGGCACGAAACGCCGCCACCGCGGGCGCCAGACCCCACCCGTACCACTCGGCCGGGCGGCGGCTGAGCTGCGCGAGCGGCACCACCAGCGCGAAGCACAGCTGGTCGGGATCGATCCACACGCTGCCGCCGCCCAAAGGCCGCCGCACCGCCGGCACGGCGCGCGGCCACGCCAGCTCGGCGCGCGCGCTTTGATGCTGACCGAGGCTGATGTGATCGATCGCCCGCCCCCAGACCACCGCGGGCGCGGCGTCATCGCCCTGGCACTCCGCCACCGCGGCGTAGCTGGCGTGGAAGGTTTCCCCGGACACCAGCCCGAGATCGATCCAGCGCGCCGGCTTCACTCCGCCGCCGGGCCGCCGCCGGCGTCGCCCTTGAAGTACTTGCCGAAATAGAAGTCGCGCCGCTCCAGCTCCTGCAGCGCGCGAACGCGGTCCGCCATCCCTTCGCGGAAGATCTGGGCCAGATAGTCGCCCTGCTCGCCGTCGAGGATGTGGATCCGGGACAGGAACGGCTGCCCGTTGAGGTCGTCGTCCAGGGTCAGGATCTGGGCGGTGAGTTCGTCCACCGCCTGCAGATGCAGAAGGTAGGCACGGCACTCGGGATCTTCCGGGTCCAGGGGGCAGAGCACGATCTTGCCCAGCCAGGCGAGCCGCGCAACCTGGTTGAAGTGGCGGATATCGAGCTTCTTGCCCTTCTTGTACCTTGCGAGCTCGTTCTTGATCTGCGAAAGGTCGGTGACCTTGATTTCCTTCATGCCGCGCTCCTCGGCACCGGGACGAAACTCTCAATTCTACTTCGGCGGACAGCCCGCCGCGTCCCCGGGGACCTTGCCCACCAGCAGCAGGAAGCTCTCGAACGGTCCCATGTTGCCCATCGCCTCGCCCATCGGGCCCTCGAACTTGAGGCGGTTGAAGAACATGGCCCGCATCGGGCCATACTCGCCGCGGCCCATTTCCTGCCAGCGTGCGGTCTCCGCCCACATGACGTAGTCCGCGGAAGTGTCCAGCTTGGTGACGGCGGGACCCGCCGCCACACATGTCGCCTTGCCGTCCTTGAGCGCCACTTTGAGCTCGATGCGCGGGCTCGCCGGGCAGTCCTCGCGGTACACCTGCATCACCTTGTAGCCGCGCCCCTTGTCGTTCTTGACCCAATCGGACTCGACGAGTTTCCGGGTCAGCACCGGGTCGGCGTTCCACGCGGCGCACATGCCCTGCGCCCACTCCGGCGACATCATCACCGGCGCCGCCTGGGCGCCGGCGGCAGCGCCGCTCAGCACGGCTGCGGCAATCCATCGTTTCATCGTTTGCTCCCTGCTCGGAAAAAAAGAGGGCTGCGACGCGCCGTCGCAGCCCCCGCGGTCTGGCCGGCCTGGCTCAGGCCGGCCAACTCAGAAACTCCACTGGTAGGCGACACCCACGGACCACTGGTACATCTCGATCTTCTCGGTGGTCGATGGCGGCGCCCCGAAGGCCTGGAACAGCGACGGCCCGATCGTCTCGCTGCTGAAGGCGTACATGCCGGAAAAGTTCCACTCGCCACCGCCCTTGGTCTTGTAGGAGCCGCCCACCGTGACGTGATTCTCGATCACGCCGGGCGCCAGGATGTTGATGGTGACGTCGGACGGGTCGATCGGGTTGTCGCCGTGGTTGAAGCCGGCGCGCAGCGTCCAGGTCTCGTTCAGCTCGTACTCGACCCCGACCTTGAAAACGCTGATGTCCTTCCAGCCGAAGCCCACGCCGTTGCTGCCGCCCAAGCAGGCCGCGAAATTGCCGCCTGCGCACTGCGCCAGCAGGAAGCCGCTCGGGTTGTTGACCGATTTCACGTCGCTGTAGTTGATGCGCTGGAAGTCGAACCCGACGCTCCATTTCGGCAGCGGCTTGAAGACGACGCCGACGTTCCAGTTGGACGGGATGTCGAAGCCGCCCTGCTCGGCGAACAGGCCACGGTACTTGTCGAACTCGTCGAACGACATTTCGGTGGCGTAGGCCGCGCCGACGCTGACCGAATCGGAGAGCCTGCCGAAATAGCCGAATCGGGCGCCGAAACCGAAGATGTTGTCCGAACCCTGGTTGGTGAAATTGGCCGGGTCGGTGGAGAACGGCGCGAACGCCTGCAGCCCCTTGGCCTTGAAGCGCTGGTAGCCCAGCAGCGGCGCGACGCCGATCGAGTGGTTCGGCGTGAACTTGTACGCGATGGTCGGCGCGACGATCAGCTGCATCAGGTTGACGCCCAGGTCGTTGGTGCCGCAGAGGAGATTGTAGTTCGGCTGGCCGGGGTTGATCGCCGCACACGCGCTGGCGCCGCCGATGGGCCGGTTGCGGAAGTCGGTATTGAGGCCCCCGTTGCCGTAAACTGTGACCCCCAGCGCCAGCTCGTTGGTGATCATCCGGTTGAAGCCGAATTCCGGGATCAGGAAGTACTCGGCATCGCTGTCCGACGAGCCGTCGAGGCCGGCGGGTCCGCTGCCCGTGCGGCTGGCCTCCCGCCGCGGGCTGAACAGCACCGCGCCCAGATCCATCTTGTTGCCGACGAACGCCATGCTGGCGGGGTTGTTGGCGCCGCCAAAGGTGTCCACCGCACGGGCCGTGGAGACGCCGCCGAAGCCCTTGTTCTTGATGCCGTAGCCTTCGGCAAAATAGCCGTTGGTGGCGTGCGAGACGCCCGGTGCGGCGAGGCCTGCGACAGCCAGCGCGGCGGCGATACCCTTGAGTTTCATGAATCCCCTCCCTCGTGATGACCCAGTGAGCCGTTGAGACGGCGACCTAGAGTTATGGTGTTACCGTATGCCAATATTATTGTTTTCTAACTTGATGTCAACAACGGCGCGTACCGTGACGCCGCACCTGCGGCGCGTCAGTAGGTGCCGACGTCCTCGCCCTCCATATGGCGCCTGACCCGGCCCACGTCGGCGCGATTCAGCGCGAACGGGAACGAGCGGATGTCGGTGGGGCTGGAATCGCCGTAGGGCCGGTTGCAGGCCGAGACCTCTTCGTCGTCCTTGCCCGGGCAGCCCGAGGTCTGGAAAGGCTTCCCCGACTCGATCAGGATTTCCAGCTCGTCCCCGGGAAGGCCGAACTCCACCACGCGCCCGGCGTCGTCGAAGCGCATGGCATCGATGCGGCCGCCGGCATAGTCGATGATGAAGCGGGCCAGCTGCACGCGCCGCCACTGGCCGCGGTCGGCCGCCGGCCAATCCTCCATCAGCGAACCGCGCTCGGGGAAGAACGCGAACATGTGGTTGTGCCCGCCCAGGTCCTTGATGCGCTGGCACACCTCGAGAATCTCGCGTTCGGTCTCGCCCATGCCGCAGATCAGGTGGGCGCCGAACTTCTCCGGCCCGAACACCTCCGCGGCCCACTCGATCGCCTGCCAGTATTTCTGGAACTTGTGGGGGCTCTCGACGCCCTTGCCGCGAGTGCGCTCGAAGATGGCCGGGGTGACGGCGTCGAGCGCCACGGTGAAGATGTCGGCGCCCATGCCCTTGAGGCGCACCAGGTCGTCGCGCTCCATGGTGGTGGGATTGGAGAGGATGGACACGGGCACGTGGGGCACCTCGCGCACCCATTTCTCCAGCAGCGTGTACGTGTCGGCGTCGGAGTCCGGGTGCGTGATCATGGAGATGCACATGCGCTGGAAACGGCCCCGGTCCTCGCCGGCCTTCACCCGCTCCACCACCTCGCCGTAGCGCGCCGTGGGCCAGTCGACGCGGATGAAGTTGCGATCCGCGTAGTCGCGCGCCTCCTCGCGATGGCGCGCGAGGCCGCAGTAGGCGCAGTTGGCGCGGCAGCCCTCGGGATACGTGACCAGCAGGTTGAGGCAGTGCGTGCACGCCGTCCGATGCATCTGCCCCGGCACCAGCCCCAGCGTGATCGCCGCCGCCGTGCTCATCTGCACGTACTCCGGAGAGCGCATCTCGGGCGTCTTGACGTGATAGTTGGGCCGGTAGAACCGCACCGGCTGAACCTGGTTGTGCACTGCACTCATCGCGATACCTCGCTATTTCCGCGCCCGCGTCAGAATCGACGCGGCCTGATTTGAGAAATCCCCCGCCTTCTTCTCGTCGATCACCAGCCGGATCGCGCCGAACAGGAAGATCAGCGACACCAGCACGTTCACGACCTGCGCCGGAATCAGGCCGAAAAACGGCGTCGCCAGGTAGCCCAGCGTGAACAGCACCACCAGGAAGGTCAGGAAGTTCCATGCCTTGCCCACCATGCCGCCGGGAATGCTCGCTTTCAGCCGCAGCACCAGCGCCAGGCAATAGAGCATCACCACGATGGCGGCGACGCTGATGAAAAATGCGATGTCATAGTTCACTCTTGCTCCCCTTCGTGCCCTTCAAGCCGAGAAATACTCCGCGAACGCGATCCAGCCGCGGCGGTGGAACGTGTCGGTGCGGGCGCTCGGCGCGCGCCATTCGGCGTTCATCGCCTGCCGCCGCCGCACGGCGCGGGCCACCGAGTCCTCGAACTGGTCCCGCACGTCTTCCTCGAAATCAGCCAGCGCGCCGGCCTTGCCGCCGGCGAGGAACTCCGCCGCCGCCTCCCCGGCGCGGTCGCCGGAGATCACTGCCGCCGGGATCCCGGCCCCCGTCAGCGGATGCGTGAGTCCGGCCGCGTCCCCCGCCAGCAGCACCGGGCCCGCCACCAGCCGCTCGCGGATGCCGCCCACCGGGATCGCGCCGCCGGTGCGCCCGAGCACGTCGCGGCCGACGATCCCCTGCCCCGCCAGCCGCCCGCGCAGCTGCTCCAGGGGCAGCTTCAGGTCGGGGGCGATGCGCCGGTCGGCGCCGAGCCCCAGGTTGGCCACATCCCCCTTGGGGAACAGCCACGCGTAGCCGCCAGGATACGCCTGCGACAGCCAGATATCGGTATCCGCGCCGGGACGGTGCAGCGGCACCGTGTACTGGCGCGTGTCCACCGTCGTCAGCGGCTGCAGGCCGATGGCGTCCGCCAATCGCGAATGGGGCCCGTCGGCCGCCACCGCGAGCCTGAACTCCACCTCGAACGCGCCGTCGTCGTGCCCGACCCGCGCCACCCGCGCATCCGAGTCAAAGTCCAGGAGGCGGGCCCCAAGCAGGATCCGGGCGCCGGCGCGCTCGGCGTCGCGCGCGATCGCCCGGTCGAACGCCGCCCGGTCGATCATCAGACCGGGAAACGCCGTGTGCGCCGACGCGCCCGACGGCAGGAAGGTGTTCATCCCGGCGACGCGCTGCTGCAGCACGCCCGCGGCCCGGGTCCAGCGGCCCATGGGCAGCGGCACGAACTCGGCGCACTGCACCGGCACCCCGATCTTGCGCTTGCGCTCCACCGCCACGACATTGAGGCCACGCGACGCGGCGGCCAGCGCCGCAGACCCGCCCGCCGGGCCGAGGCCCACCACCAGCAGGTCGCAGGAAAGTCTCACCCCGCCTCCGCGTTCATCGCGCCAGCGACCGCGCTGCGGATCACGCGCGCGAAGCTCAGCGGATCCAGCTGCAGCAGATCGGCGCTGCGCGCGCTGAAGAACGCGCCGACGCGGGCTTCCAGATCGTCGAGCGCCACGTCCCTGAGGTGGGCTTCGAGGTCCGCCACCAGCCGCCGCGGCTGCACGAAGAAGTCGCCGGTGAACCAGACCTGCTTCACCCGCCGACCTGCCGCGTCGAAGGCCACGCTGGCGCGCACCAGACCACCGGGGAATTTCTCCGCCGCCTCCAGCATGGGCATGTCCGCCAAGGGCCGCGCCAGCAGATGCACCCAATCCGGGTGATCCATCTCCGCCAGCGCCTGGCGGTAGCGCGCATCTTCGGCTTCGATCAGGTCGCCGGGCACGAAGGCCACACCGAACTCGGCCGCGAACGCCTCGGTGAGCCGCGCGCGGATCGTCTCCAGCGGCGGCACCTCGCCCAGCAGCGCGGCCAGGTTGATCACCCGGTCGCGGGCCGCGGCGATGCCCTTGTCGGAGAGCTTCTCGGCGGGAATGCGCAGCGCGCGCAGCATGCGCTCCACGTCGAAGTCGATCAGCAGCGTGCCCTGGTACATGAGGGCGTCGCCGTCGAACGCGCCGCCGGTGCCCGAGATCTTGCGGCCGTCCACCTCGATGTCGTTGCGCGGCCGGTAGGCGGCGTCGACGCCGAGGGTGCGCAGGCCGCGTGCCGCCGCCTCGCAGATGCGGCGCGCGACCGCCGCCATGTCCGCCAAGCCCAGCTCGCGCCTGGTGAGATACAGCTCCCACCCGAGCACCGTCTCGTCCATGTAGATCGCGCCGCCGCCGGTGATCCGGCGCTGGACGGTGATGCCGTGCTCGTGGCAGAAATCCAGGTTCAGTTCCTGCTCCGCGCTCTGGTGATAACCCAGCAGCGCCGAGGGTTTGAACCGCAGGAAGCGCAGTGTCGGCACGCTTTCCCCGGCCTGACGCGCCTCCAGCAGCGCCCGGTTGAAGGCCAGGTTCTCCGCCGCCGGGCGCAGCCCGGTATCCAGAACGCGCCAGGCCGGTTTCATCGGCTGCAGCCGCCCGCGCCGCCGGACGCGGTCACGACCTTGATGCCGCCCAGCGCCGCCGACGCGCGCCGTCGCGAGCGCTCGTCGGAGATCACGCGCTCGATGTCGATCTGGATGCCGGCGTCGTCGCCGGCGGCCGCCATGACCTCGTCGCCCACCGCGATCGAGCAGCATGCGGGCGTCACCCGCACGTCGCGCCCGAGGCGCGCGGCCAGCTCCACCATGCCGTCGGACGGGTGCGCCAGGCCGTTCAGGCCCGCCAGCACGGCGTAACTGTCGATCTGCGCCTTGACCCGGCCGGCGGGCCGGGCGCAGCCCAGCAGCAGCGGAACATCGGGGAGCGCCTCGCGCGCGTCCATGAAGAAGCCGCCCACTTCCCGCGGATCCGGCGTCGCAAACGGCCGGTTGGCCGGCGCGTAGAACGGCATCACCACCACCAGCACCACCGCGTCGGGCCGGTGGCGCGTGATCATCTCCAGCGCGTTCCACTCGCCCAGCAGGCGCCCGTAGTGCAGTCCGATGACGATGTGGGGCACCACCTTCATCGACGTTTCGGTGAGCACCGCCAGCGTCTGCTGGAAATCCTCCACCCGGCGGCGCAGGTGATAGACCTGGCTGATGGTGTCCTGGGCGCCGATCACGTCCATCATCGCCACGTCGATGCCGGAGTCCTCCATGCGCCGGGCGATGTCCCGGTCCACCAGCGCGGTGTGCACGGCGATCTTGAACGCCGGGAACGCGTCCTTGATGCGACGGATGACGCCGTAGTAGGGGCCGTACTCCACTTCGTTGCGGTGGCTGGAGCCCCCCGTGAGCAGCATGCCCCGGGCGCCGCCCCCGACCTGCTCCGCCACCACGCGCCACAACTCGTCCGGCGTGCGCGCCGGAATCATCGGCTCCAGAATCTTGGCCTTGCAGTGGTCGCATGCCAGCTTGCAGTCGCCCCCGGTTATGGACACCGCGGGCCACGCATTCTTGCCGCAGGAGCCGATCTCGGACGTCGAATAGGCCTTGAAGGTGGGCGTGTAGAAATTCACGCGGCCGGCCGGCTTGCCCGCGAGTCCGTCATAGCGGGCCTGCAGTGTGCCGACCAGCCCCGGGTCCAGGTCAACGCCTTCCAGCGGCTCGACCCGGCTCGCGATCTCAAGCCAATCCATGGGCAATCCTCGGGTTGCGCGGGATCAGGGTGCGGACGCGGCGGCGGGCGCTCGAAACCCTGCAGAAAAAGGCCGCGCGGCAACGATTCAGCAGCCGCCGAATCCGTCGGCGTTCATCTTGGCCTCGAACTTCTCGGCCACCGCGCCACCGGTGATCAGGGCGCCGGACTCGCCGTCCCAGTTGGTGGGCTTGAGCTTCACCAGCCAACCGGAGCCGTAGGGATCGGCATTGATGGACTTCGGATTGGCCTGCACGGCATCGTTGATGGCCACCACTTCCCCGGATACCGGCGCCTTGACCGGACCGACCCACTTGCCGGACTCTACCGTGCACAGCGACTTGTTGGCGTCGATGCCCTTGCCTACCTTCTTGGGCGTGTAGGAAACGATTTCGCCGGCGAGCGAGCAGGCGTAGCTGGTCATGCCCACGGTGATGGTGCCGTCGCCTTCCTTGCGCGCCCAGACGTTGTTCTCGACGTTGTAGAAGAGATCGTCCGGAAGATTGCAGCCGCGTACTGTCGCCATTACAGGTCCCCTTTGTCCGCTGGTCAGAAGAACATCGTCTTGTCGCAATTGAGAATCAGGTCCGCGAGCCCGCCGGCCGCCGAGATTTCGTCGATCTCGGCGATCACATCGTGCACCTCCAGCTCGTAGCCCGGCATCGCCGGCTTGCACAGATGCAGTTTCACGCCAGCGCGTTTCGCGTCCTGAATGAACTCCAGGATTTTCTTACCCCCCTGCATGGCCGTCAAATTCTCCGCGACGCCCTTCTGCGCCAGCAGTACGCCTTCCATGGTGAGAAATACGCTCACGTTCGCATCCATCGAAGCCAGCAGCGCGCCGATATAAAACGGCGTCGCGCAGCGGTGCGGCGTGCTGGGGCCGCTGGTCATGACGATCACCACCGTCTGCTCGTCGTGGTCGATGAAATGCTTTTCCGTCATTCAGCGCTCGACCCTCTCGCAATGGATGTCTTCGCGGCGCGCGCGCTCGCAATACCCGCTGCGCGCCTGCTCCCCGGTCACCAGAGTCCCCAGCGCCTGCTCCACCGGCAGCGCCGGGCGCACCCGGGCGATCCACGCCTCGTAGGGCACCGCGTTCAGCAGGCCGGGATGGTCCAGCACTTCCGCGTTGCCCTGCTCGATGGTGCAGTCAAACGGATTCGGTACGGGGCCCGCCCACTTGCCGCTCTCGATGGTGGCCACCGGTTTGCCGGTGGAGCGCAGCGTTCCCGGGCGCCGCACCCGCACGTGGAGAATCCTGCCGGCAATGGTCTGGGAGATGTCGGTCATCCCGACCGATAGCGTGCCGTCGTCCTCGACGCGCACCCAGATCTGGTAAAGATCGTCGTAGTAGAGCTCGGGGCGGAACTCGCAGCCGTTACACTCCATGTCCATCCGTTCGTGGCGGGTCGTTCGAATTGTGCCCGCGCCGAGCGAACCGTGCCAGCCGCGGCATCCTCCCCGCGCCCGCATCGGCCCCCGCCTCTAGACGACGCCCTTCTCGTGCAGGAAATCGAGCGAGTCGCTGACGTTCTCGTGGATGGCGAGCTTGCGCGCGGAGAGCCCGAGCGCCAGCCCCAGGAGCTGGGTGAAGTAGAGCACCTTGACCTTGGTCTTGATGCCGAACTCCGTCTCCGCGCGCACCTGGTGCATCTCCAAGCCGGAGTGGCAGGTGGGGCACTCGGTGGCGATGACGTCGGCGCCGGCGTCCTCCGCGGCCTGCAGCAGGTTCAGCACCAGCTGGGTCGACGTGTCGGCGTCCGAGAGCGTGTGTGCACCCCCGCAGCAGGCGGTTTTCAGCGGGAAGTCGACGTTGACGGCGCCGGCCGCGGCCAGCAGGTCATCCATGAAATGCGGCTTGTGGGAGGACTCGGACCCCGGTCCCTGGTCCTTCTCCGGGAAAATCTGCCGCGGCCTCGTGTACATGCAGCCGTAATAATTGGCGATCTTGATGCCGTTGAGGCTCTTCTTGATGCGCTGTTTGACGCCCTCCGGCCCCAGCTCTTCCATCAGCCACTCGAGCAGGTGCACGGTGCGCACGTCGCCCTTGTACACCGGGTCATCCGCCTTCTTCGCCAGGTCCTGGACCGTCTCCAGGGCCTCTTCCGAGGTGGCGAGCTCGTATTCCGCCTTCTTGAGGTTGTGGTAGCAGCCGTTGCACGGCGCCATCACGGTGTCGAAGCCCATTTTCTCGCTGGCGATCGCCAGGTTGCGGGCCGACATGTAAGTCTGGAGCATGGGATGGACGTTCTTCACCTCCATCGCCCCGCAGCAGTTCCAGTCATCCAGATCGTGCATCTCGAGCTTGAGCTCGTCCACCAGCGCCCGCGTCGAGCGGTCGTAGGGTCCGCCGGAGCCCTCCAGCGCGCAACCGGGATAATAAGCAACCTTGGACATCATCGAATCTCCAAATTAACCGCAGAAGCGCAGAGTGAATGGGAAAAACCTCTCACCGCGAAGGACGCAAAGGACACGAAGTAAATGCTCGTCAACATCGTGGTCATTATTCCTTTGCGACCTTGGCGTCCTTTGCGGTTCTTATGTCCTATGGGGTTTCTCTGCGCCACTGCGCCTCCGCGGTGAAGCAAGCCTCAACCGTGCGCGACGCGCTTCTGTTCTTCCACGTACTGGCGCAGGATCTCGCCGGTGCGTCCCCAGGACTTGGTCTTGGGCTTGAACACCATCGCGAGACCCATCTTGAGCGGGCCGGTGATCGGCATGCGCGCCAGGTACTTGAACACGTTGCCCTTGCGCAGCTCGGTCCACTTGTTCATGCGCGCCACCATGATGCCCAGCCAGCCTTTGGTGGCCAGCTGCACCAGGTCCTGGTTGGTCTTCCTGAAGAAGTTGGCCAGCACCTCGGTGTCCTCGATGCGCCCGCGCTCGAGGCACTGGCGGGTGAACTCCTCGTCGAACAGCGTCGAGCGGGACTTGGGCACGTAGCCCTGGTCCTCCATCCAGTGCTGCAGCGCCTTCATCACGCCCTCGGGGCGGACGTCCTTGGGGCAGATGTTGGTGCACTTGTTGCAGGAAACGCACTGCCAGATGATGTCCCGGTCCTTGAGGATCTCGTCCTTCAGGCCCAGGCGGGTCAGGTAGATCCAGTAACGCGGATTGAAGTCGGTGTTGACCGCGTACATGGTGCACGAGTTGGTGCAGGAGCCGCACTGCCAGCAACGGTGGACGTTCTCGCCGCCGCCGTAGGCCTGGATCGTCTTTTCGAAATCGTCGTCGTAGTCGGTGAGGGTGCGCGGCTGGATCATGGTGTTCCAGTGGCCGGAAACGTCGACCCCGTCCACCACCAGCTTCTCCGCCTGCAGGACCCGCGCCGGGTCGATCAGTGTCTTCTCGTGGATCGGCATTGCGATCTCTCTCCTAGCTGATTTCCAGTTGTTTCCTGACCCGCGAACGTCCGTCCTCGCGAACGTCGATCCCCAACAGCTTGCGGAGCTGGTCCTCGGGCCGGGAGCCGCGGCCGAAGTCGCCGCCCAGATTGCCCTCCGCCATCGAGCGGAAATACGTCACGTACGCCTGCGCCTGCACCAGGTCGATCCAGAAATGGACGTCCTGGTAGATGCCCTGCCCGGCGATCATGCCGGTCAGCCACTGCCGTGCGCCCTCGAAAGTCTCCGGGCCGCCGCCCAGCGGGATGTCGGTGAGGTGATCGTTGCCCTTGATGAACTCCCGCAGCGCACCGCTCACCGTTCCCTGATCCCACACCCAGCGCGTCATCAGCGGGTAACGCACGGGGTCCGCGTAGTGCAGCGCCTCGGCGGCGAAGTCGTGGGCTGCCCGCCGCAGCTTCGCCGCGGCCTTGCGCTCCGCTGCGTTGTCGCCGCCGGCCGGAACCAGACTCTCCACGAATCCTGCCAGGCGCCGCGCCAGTCGCCCCTCGCCGTACAGCAGTTCGTCCAGCGCCGCCCGGATCGCATCGATTCCCGCTGCTTCCAGCGCCGGGAACAGCCGCCGCCGCGCGGTGAACACCGTCTCCAGCAGGGTCTCCATGTCCGCCAGCGACATTGCCGCCGCCCGCTCCCGCTGCAGCGCGCCTGCGAACAGTCGCTGCTTCGCGTTCAGGCTCCCGAGGACCCCGTCGGCGCCGCCCACCCGCTCCAGGTTGCCGAGAAGCCCATGAAAGTGTTGCTCGAACAGCCCCGGGTCCAGCGCCATGGGCAGCTCCGCCGGCACGATCAGGTCGCGTTCGACCTCGACCGGCTGCTTCGCACCTTTCTTGAACCAGAGCATTGCGCGCCGCTACTGCGGCTCCTCAGGCCGCCAGCTTCGCCATGCCGTTGAGTTCGCCCACCGCGCGCATCGCCATCGCCAGACCGTGCGAAACGCACGAGTCGATATCCTCGGGCCCCAGGGCTGCGCCGCCGACGAAGATCCCCCGGCGCGTGCTGGAGAACGTGCTGGTGTACTGCTCGCCGCGCTCCAGGAATCCGTGCTTCTCCAGACCGACGCCGAAAACGCGGGCGATCTCGGGATTATCCAGGTTCGGATCCATGCCGATGGCGTGCACCACCAGGTCCATGGGAATCACGATCGGGCGCTTGACCAGGGTGTCCTCGCCCTTCACCAGCAGCCGGCCGTCCGGGCTGCGCGTGACCTCGGCGATGCGCGCCTTCACGAACTTGGTCTTGAACTCCTCCTGGGACTTCCAGTAGAACTTGTCTTCGTACAGGCCGAAGGTGCGGATATCCATGTAATAGATGAACACGTCGGTCTGCGGCGAGAGTTCCTTGATCTCCATCGCCAGGTTGGTGGAAACCGTGCAGCAGATCTTGGAGCACCACTCGCGGCCGATCTGGCGGTCGCGGGAGCCGACGCAAAGCAGGATTGCGACCCGCTCGGGAACGCGGCCGTCGGACGGGCAGGCGATCTTGCCCGCCGCCACCATCTGCTCCACCTGGGTGGTGGTCACCACGTCCTCGAACGTGCCGAAACCCCATTCCGGTTTGTTGATGGAATCGAAGTGGGTGAAGCCGGTGCCGAGGATGATGGCGCCCGCTTCGACCGTTTTGCCGTTGGAAAGGGTTGCGGTGAAGCGGCCCGCTTCGCCCTCCACCTTGGCCACCTTGACGCCCTTATGGATCGCGACCGCGGGATCGTCCTCCACCCGTTTCACCATCCGGCCGATGGCGTCCTTGGCCCACTCGCCCGACGGCACCAGCTTGGCGTAGCCGGACAGGATCGGCGCACCCCCGAGGACGTCTTCCTTTTCCACCAGGGTGACCGTGCGGCCCACCGACGCGACGCCGGCCGCCGCCGACAATCCGGTGGGACCGGCACCCACCACCAGAACGGAATCGAAGCTCATGCCGCTTTGCCTCCCATGGCCAGCTCGGGGTTGTACAGGTATTCGATCTTGCCCGCCTTGACCTCTTCCAGGTAGGCCTCGAAGGTTTTCTTGGCCTCGCTCCAGGAGATGCCCATCTTCTCCACCAGCTCCTCGCAGGGGCTCGCGTGCCATTGCAGCTGCACGATCTTGAACGGGTCCGCGCCGCACGCCAGCGCGGCAAACTGGATGTCCGCCATGATCGGCAGCGAGTAGTTCTGCTGGTGCGCCTTGCCGATCCACTGGTTCTTGTCCATCGTCGTGATGCAGCCGGTGTCGATGCCCAGCATCACGTCGGCCTGCGCCTCTTCCCGTGCCACCTTGATCTTGCGATCTATGGTGAACGAGCGGGTGAATTCGCGCTCGGAAATGATGTGGCGGAAGCCGAACCCGCAGCAGTCGTACCAGGTGGAGTAGTCGATCACCTGGGCGCCCAGCGCCTGCGCCACCGAGGTGCCCACCGCGGTGCGGTTGCCGCCCAGCACGCCGGCGTCGTAGATCGCATCCTCGTGCACCATCTTGTAGTAATGGCACGCGGTGTGCACCGTGGTGCGGATGTGGGACACGTCGATGGTCTGCAGCTCGGAGGCGATGCGGTTGCGCATCACGTGCACCCACTCGGAGTAGTGGATGATCTCCTCCGGGATCACCAGCTTGCCGTCCACCAGCCGGCCCAGCTTGCCCAGGATCTTCTTGACGCGCTCGCGCAACTCGGCCGACTCGATCAGGTACTTGCGGATCTCCTTGTAGTTGCCGAAGGACGTGCCGCAGTGGACCAGCGGATAGAAGTGACCGATGTCGTGGCCGTGCTGCTTGCCGGAGACGTAGGCCTGGTGGAAGTTGCGCAGGAACACCGCTGCCAGCGACTCCACGTTGCCGATGCCGGAACCGTGGTAGTTCCACGCCGTGCAGGAGGTCTGGTCGGTTTCGTCGAGGTAGTCCCGGCCGGGGACGTAACCGAACTTGTTCATCGTCCACAGCAGCGCGGTCGGATAACCCGGGATGTTTCCGCACTGTCCGCAGGACTTGTGGTGCCAGAGCTGGGTGGTCGGCACGCGCTTGGTCCAGCCGAACAGGGTCTGGACTTCGATCGGCTTGTGCGCGTCGGTGATCCGGTGGACGATGATCTCGCCGTCTTTCTCCAGCTCCCACATGTGCTCGCGCACGTCGTCCATGCGCTCGCCCAGGTCGATGGTGCGCCGGTCCACGTGCTTGCGCACCCACTCGGTGGCCTTTTCGGCTTCGCCCGCGGACAGGTTGGTGGGCTGGAAAAACGATCCGTGCCCGGCAATGCCGCTGCCGTCGCTGGGGAGAGAGAACTGATCGTTGCTCATGCGTCGCCTCCTAGAAGTTTTCCGATGGGTCCGTCAGCGGCACGGGTCAATCGTCTTCCTGCTCCTCGAGCCACTCTTCATATTCCTCACGCTTCTCATCGATGAAGTCCTCGATGACGTCGTAGAGATTCTCGTCCATCGCCTCCAGCGACTTGAGCACGCCGGTCATCTCCCAGATCGTGTACATCTCGATCGAGGTCTTCAGCGAGATTTCCCAGGCGGTATCCGTGGTCTGCAGCGTCTTCATCGGGATCGCCTTGCGCAGCACCTTGAGGTCCCCCTCCACCTTCTGGATGTTGGGACCCCAGTCGGGGAAGTGATCGGGCTGGATCATGTCCGGCGAGAGCTGGTTGCCGGTGGTGATCAGCTTCAGCATCACCCGGCCGAAGGGCCGCAGCACGTCCTTGGCCGACTGCATGCCGTGCTTGATGGCCACCTCACGCATGATGGCGACGAGGCCGCCCGGCGAGTTCTTGAACGGGCAGCGGGCGGCGCAGGTCATGCACTGGGCGCAGGCCCAGATCTTCTCCTGCATCGCGTCGTAGACCTGCTCGACGTTCTCGGTCCACAGCAGCTGCACGATCTCGCGCGGACTGTAATCGTAGAACTGGGCGGACGGGCAGGTGGCGGTGCAGATCCCGCAGTTGAGGCAGCCGTTGAGCTCGTGGTCGTAGCGGAAGTCGCTGCGGATGTCGTCGAAGATTTGGCGCATTTCGGCGTAGGTCGCCATACTCGCTCCTCTTTTCTGCCCGGCCCGGCCCGAAAAACCCTACGGATTCAACGGGTATATTAGCAATTACTAATTTTTGAATGCTACGCCGACCCCGCGGCGACCTCAACCGCACAACCATCGATTTTTCTTATGCCGCCATCAGCGGCAACCCGCCTAGATAAACAGGCAGATGTCCGATTCTCCGGCGAACTCGAAGAACGTGGCCGCGCCGCCGTACTCGATGCCGTCGATGAAGTCGTCGTGGCTGAATCCGAACAGGTCGACCGTCATTTCGCAGCCAATGAATTTGACCTCCGCCTCCACGCAAAGATCGCGCAGTTCCGGGATCGACGCCACACCTTTCTGCTTGATGGTCTGCTTCATCAGCGTGGTGGCCAGCGCCTCGTAGCCTGGCACCACCGCCTGGATGGCATTGGGAATGTTCCAGTTGATGCCCTTGAACCACTTGGGCCCGAAAGGCATCTTCATCGGCATCCCCGGATTGCCGAGGGGGGAAACCTTCAGGTGCGACAGGTCCTTGCGCAGCAGCTGCAGCCCGTAGAAGGTAAAGAACACCTGGGTCTGATAGCCCAGCGCGGCAGCCGTCGACGACAGAATGAACGGCGGGTAGGCCCAGTCCAGGGTCCCCTTGGTCGCGATGATTGCCAGCTTTTTCGTTTCGTCCATGGTCGCCCCTCCTCGGGCCGGCACCGTGCCCGCGCTCGCGGGCGGCGTGCCTTACTTCTTCTTCATCCAGAAGTGGAATTCCCCGTTGGCTTCGGCCGAATTCATCAGCTCGTTGCCGGTCTGTTTCGAAAACGCCTGGAAATCCTTTACCGCGCCGGGATCCGTCGCCAGGATCTTGAGGATCTGTCCCGTTTTCATGTCCGTCAGCGCTTTTTTCGCACGCAAGATCGGCAACGGGCAGTTGAGTCCGCGGGCGTCCAGTTCTTTATCGAAGTTCATCGAAAGCCTCCTATGCGATTTTGGTGTTCAATGTCTCGGGCGTGAGCCGCGGTCACCCATCACATCGCGCCACCCCCATCGTTCCGGGTTCAGGCCGGGATGGCGATCGGGCGACCCGCCCGCGCCCACCCCAGAATTCCGCCCTGTAAATTATAAAGCTTGTGATATCCACGGGACGCCAGGAAGCCGCACGCCTGCGCCGACCGCGCCCCGGACTGGCAGTAGAACACCAGAACCTCGTCCGGGCGAAACTCCTCGACTCGCACCGGCAGCAGATGGAGGGGGACGTGGTGCGCGCCCTCGATTACGCCTCGCGCCACCTCCATGTCGGTTCGCACGTCCACCAGTCGCACGGGCCCTTGGCCCTGAAGCTGATCGAGCTGATCCGGGGAAATGTGCTTGAAATGCAAGCTGCGCCCCGCAAGGTATTAGAATTTTCTAATATAACATACCGCAGCGGAACTGCAAGTCCCGCTCGGCCAGCGGGAAGTCAGGAGACCGTCTGGTAATACAGGTTCTGGGGATGGTTGGCCTGGGCGAAGAAAAACCAGCGCTCAACCAGGAGGCCCAGGTATTGGACGATGAACGCCGCACCCAGCGCCCAGACCGCGGGGCCCGCCATGCCCGCCAGGAGCAGCGCGACCGGAACGGGAAAAACCAGGATCAGGAACACCCACTTGAGGTTACGCAGCAGGCCGGCAGATCTGCCGTGGAAGAATTCCCGCGTGTTGAACGATCCGCCCATGAAACCCTGGGATTTCTGGACGATGCGGCTGTGACGCACACCGATGGCCGTTTGCAGCGTGGACTTGGGCTTGAGGCGGGCGTTGCGGATCAGCGATGCGCCCCGCGTCAGCAGTGCCGCGAACGTGAGCGTGACGGCCCAGACGCCGAGAAACCCGACGTTCGCCGTGCCGGTGAAGGCAGCCAGGCCCGTGGCCGCGGTAAAGCCCGATGCCAGGCCCAGCAGGATGTAGTTGATGACGGTGAGCGGGCTGTGCCATTCCTGCAGGAACTTCACGCAGGCGTAAATCATCCCGGTGCAGATGAACAACGCCAGCGACAGCACCACGCCCACCGCCGCAAGCTCCACCATTCCCGGCCAGCCGAAATACATGCCGACCGCGTAGACGAAAACCACCGCCATGAACGCGGGCAGGACGATCACTTCGCGCGACAGCCAGCTGGTGCGCCAGCGCGCGGCCGCCCGCCAGCCGCGCTCGGGCCGTCCGAGATGGAACACCGACGCGATCAGGCCGAGCCCGAGGAATCCGAGCGCGAGCGCGGCGCCGACCGCGTGGAATCCGACCCGGTCCATCGCCGGCAGGAACTCCAGCTCGGCGCCAAGGAGCGCCACGAACAGCGCGGTGAACAGGCCCTGGCCCACGCCCAGCAGCGTGGTCAGGAACACGACGGAAAAAGCGGGATGCATGACGTACCCGTATCGGGCGTGAAGCGTTACCAGGACGTGACGTCGTCCAGCGACGGTTCCTTGAGCGACGGCTTCGGCAGCTTCCCGTCGATCTTGAGCGGATTGTCGACGCGCTGCAGATCTTCCTCGCGGACCTCGACGCGGGTCTTGCGCCGCGGCAGGTAGTGATTCGCCGGCTTGGTGCCCCACTCCGGCATCAGGGCATAGCCGCCGCTCTCCCGGATGGCGCGGGACACCACCGACTCGGAATCGTGCACGTCGCCGAACAGGCGCGCATTGGTCGGACAAGCCAGCACGCAGGCCGGCTTGCGCTCCGCTTCCGGCAGGCTCTGGTCGTAGATCCGGTCGACGCACAGCGTGCACTTCTTCATCACCTTCTGGTGCTCGTCCAGCTCGCGCACGCCGTAGGGGCAGGCCCAGGAGCAGTACTTGCAGCCGATGCACTTATCGTAGTCCACCAGCACGATGCCGTCCTCGGCGCGCTTGTAGCTGGCACCGGTGGGACATACCGGCACGCAAGGTGGATCCTCGCAGTGCAGGCAGGACTTGGGGAAATGCACCGTTTCGGTGTTGGGAAACTCCCCCACCTCGAAGGTCTGCACGCGGTTGAAGAAGCAGCCGGTGGGGTCCCGGCCGTAGGGCCGGTCGTCCGACATGTAGCCGGCCGCCCCCGACGTGTTCCATTCCTTGCAGCTGGTGACGCACGCGTGGCAGCCGACGCAGACGTTGAGATCGATGACCAGCGCGAGTTGGGTCATTTCCACTCTCCCTTGCCCGCGACGAAGGCCTGCCACAGCCGCCGCACCGGCGAAGTGCCGGGGGCGGGGGGCACCGGCTCGAACTGGGGCCAGGTTTCCCGGGGCTCGTCGGCGCCGGCCTTGTAAATGCGCACGCGCACGTCGTACCAGCCCGCCTGCCCCGTCACCGGATCCGAGTTGGACACCCTCGCCCCGTCGCCGGCCGGCAGTTCCTCGCTGATGACGTGATTCAGCAGGAAGCCCTTGCGGAACTCGTTGGCGTCGTGGGCCAGTTGCCATGCGCCGGCCGCCTTGCCGATGGCGTTCCAGGTCCACACCGTGCCCGGCTCCACCGCCTCGCTGTAACGCGCCATGCAGCGCACCTTGCCCCAGGGGCTCTCGACCCAGATCCAGTCGCCGTCGCCGATCCCCTGGGCGCGGGCGGTCTTCGGATTGACGTGCAGGTAATTGTGGGTATGGATCTGGCGCAGCCAGGCGTTCTGCGAATCCCAGGAGTGGTACATCGCCATCGGCCGCTGGGTCACCGCGTTGAGCGGGTACTTCTGGGTGTCGGTCAGCTGCGTCTCCAGCGGCTCGTAATAAAACGGCAGCGGATCGAAATAGGTGCGGATGCGCTCGCGCAGATGGGCCGGCGGCTGTCGTCCAGGCCACTTCCCCTCAGCCGCCAGGCGGAACTTCTGCAGCACCTCCGAGTAGACGTGCAGAATCACGGGATCGGAGTAACGGATGATGCGCGCGCGCTGAGCCCACTCCAGGTAGCCCTTGTTCCAGTTGCGCATGTACTGGTAGGACGGCGCCAGCTCGTAGTGGAATATGCAGTTGTTCTTGGCGTACATCTCCCACTGGCGCGGATTCGGCTCGCCGCGCATGAAGCGCTCGCCGCCCTTGCCGCGCCAGCCGGCGAGAAATCCGATGCCGGAGCCCGGTTCGGTCTCGTAGTTGACGATGAAGTCCGGATAGTCGCGGTACTTGCGCGAGCCGTCGGGGTTGCTGAATGCCGGCAGCTTCAGGCGCGAGCCCAGCTCGATCAGCACCTCCTGGAACGGCTTGCACTGGCCCTTGGGGGGCACCACAGGGATGCGCACGGCGTCCACCGGGCCGTCGAACTCTGAGATCGGCCGGTCCAGCATCGACATCACGTCATGGCGCTCGAGGTAGGTGGTGTCGGGCAGCACCAGGTCGGCGTAGGCCACCATCTCGGACTGGAACGCATCGCACACCACCAGGAACGGGATCTTGTATTCGCCGTTCTCGTCCCGGTCGTTGAGCATCTTGCGGACCTCGGACGTGTTCATCGTCGAGTTCCACGCCATGTTGGCCATGAAGATGAGCAGCGTGTCGATACGGTACGGGTCGCCGCGCCAGGCGTTGGTGATGACGTTGTGCATCAGCCCGTGCACCGAGAGCGGATACTCCCAGGAAAAACCCTTGTCGATGCGCACCGGCGAACCGTCCGGGTTCACGAACAGGTCGTCCGGGCCGGCGGGCCAGCCCAAAGCCATGCCGTCCAGCGGCTTGCCGGCCTGCACCGCCTCGGGACCCCTGGGCGTCTTGGCGCACGGCGGAATCGGGCGCGGAAACGGCGCCTTGTGGCGGAAGCCGCCGGGCCGGTCGATAGTGCCCAGCACGGTCATGAGGATGCCCAGCGCACGGATGGTCTGGAATCCGTTGGAATGGGCCGCCAGGCCGCGCATGGCGTGAAACGCGACCGGATTGCCGGTCAACGACTCGTGCTCGACACCCCAGCTGTCGGTCCAGGGAATGGGCAGCTCGATCTTCTCGTCGCGCGCGGTGATGCCCATTTCGTGGGCGAGGCGCCGGATGCGCTCGGCGGGAATCCCGGTGATGCCCTCCGCCCACTCCGGCGTGTACGGGCGCAGCTGCTCTTCCAGCAGCTGGAACGATGGTTTGACCGGTGTGCCGTCGTCCAGCGTGAAACTGCCCAGCAGGTAAGGATCGGCTCCCTCGCTGTGGGTGAGCACCGGCTTGCCGGTGAAACGGTCCCACCACAGCTTGTTCTGCGGGTCGATGCAGGCCTTGTGGTCCGCGTCGTCCTCGTCCACGCGCACGAACAGTCCGTGCTTGTCGCTGCCGGGATCGACGTTCACCAGCTGGGCGGCGTTGGTGTAGCGCGTCAGGAAATCGCGGTCGAAGAGACCCTTGGCCAGAATCTCGTGCACGATCGCCAGCAGCAGCGCGCCGTCGGTGCCCGGGCGGATCGGCACCCACTCGTCGGCGATCGCCGAATAGCCGGTGCGCACCGGGTTGACGGAGATGAAGCGCCCGCCCGCGCGCTTGAACTTCGAGATCGCGATCTTGAGCGGATTCGAGTGGTGATCCTCGGCGGTGCCGATCATCACGAACAGCCGCGCGCGATCGAGGTCCGGGCCGCCGAACTCCCAGAACGACCCGCCGATGGTGTAGATCAGGCCGGCGGCCATGTTGACCGAGCAGAAGCCGCCATGGGCCGCGTAGTTGGGCGTTCCAAACTGCTTCGCGAACAGGCCGGTCAGCGCCTGCATCTGGTCGCGGCCGGTGAACAGCGCAAAGCGCTTGGGATCCGTTGCCCGGATCTTGTGCAGGCGCTCCTCGATCAGCGCGAACGCTTCGTCCCAGCTCACCGGCACGAACTCGCCCTTGCCGCGCTCGGATCCGGGCTTGCGCATCAGCGGCTGGGTGAGGCGCGCCGGCGAGTACTGTTTCATGATGCCGGAGGAGCCCTTGGCGCAGATCACCCCCTTGTTCAGCGGGTGCTCCGGATTGCCCTCGATGTAGCGCACCTCGCCGTTCTTCAGGTGCACCCGGATGCCGCAGCGGCAGGCGCACATGTAGCACGTCGAGGTCTTGACCTCGTGGACCGCGTCGGGTCGGTCCGCCTTCGGCACAGCGCTCATGGGATCTCGTTCAGGCAGGAAAAGCGGGGTCCATTGTGCAAAAGAAAACCGTTCTCATCAAAGCGTTTGTTTTTATCAATCAATAAGGACCCCTAATTGTTTTGGGTCACGAATGGATGTTACATTAGCTCAAGCTAATAAACGGAGGCGCCAATGGACAAGGCGGATTTCAAGGAAGATACGCGCTACACGGTCACCTGGCGCGACGAAAACGGCAAGGCGCGGCCGGGCAACATTTATGTGTTCAGGACCTACGCCGATTTCATGATCGTGCGCGAAACCTCCGGCGGGGGCCTGCTGAGAAAGATCCCCTACGGGGACATCCTGAAAATCGTCCAGGAGAAGGCCGTCGACAAGCACGACCGCTACGTCATCCCCGCGGCGGTGCTGGAGGAAAAGGCCTGGCGCGACCGCAGCGTGATGGAGCGCTATTCGACGGCGCCGCAGTTCGGGAAATAACGCGCCCGCTCTCGCCCGCCGCCGGGCCCCGGCGGCGTCAGAAGATCGTCACCTTTTTTTCCGCCAGCAGCGCGGACAGCCGCAGGTTCGCCATCGCCAGCCGGTCCACCAGGATGCTGAGGAACGCGCCATTGAACTTGTGACGGCAGGTTTCCGAGGCGTTCTTGACCATGTCGGCGCTGATCTCGATGACGGTGATGTCGGTGAGCGCCGTCACGCTGGCCGAGCGCGGGAACGCGCGCTTGGCGAGATACGCCATTTCGCCGAAGCACTCCCCCGCCTTGAGCGCGTTGAGCAGCTTGCCCTCGTAGGTCACACGCACTTCGCCGCTCGTGAGGATGAAAAACGAGTTGCCGAAATCGCCCTCGCGGATCAGCACCTTGCCCTGGGGCGCGCGGTGCCAGGTGGTGATGCGCACCACCTCCCACAACTCGACGTCGGTGAACTGCCGGAAGAACTCCAGCGCGCGCAGAGTGTTGAACTTCTCGGTGTCGGAGATGACCTGCGTCGACCCCTGGACGTCCTCGTAGGCGCTCACCAGGTCACGGGCGAATTCCCCCCAGGTCTGATACCGCGCTTCCAGGTCCTTCGCCATCGCCTTCATGACGATGGCATCGATCGAGGGCGGCGTCTCCGGGCGCAGCGAGCTCGGTCTGGGCGGCTCGGTGTTGAGGATGTGGTAGATCATGCTGACGTTGGTGCTGGCCGTGTAGGGTAGTTTTCCGGTCAGCGCCTTGAACATCACCACCCCGAGCGAATAGATGTCGGTCTGATGCGTGAGCGGGTGCTCCTTGATCTGCTGCGGCGACATGTAGGCGGGCGAGCCCACCGCGCTGATCTGGGTGGTGTGCTGCGTCTCCGCCGTGATGGCCGCGCCGAAATCCGAGATCTTGATGCCGGTGCCGCCCGACAGCAGAATGTTGGCGGGTTTGATGTCCCGGTGGATCACCGCATGGCGCTGCGCGTACTCCAGCGCCATGCAGCACTTGAAGACGATCTCGACGATGTTCGGCAGCGGCAGGAGATTGTCGATCTCGCAGAACTTCTCCAGCGTCGACCCGGGCACGTACTCCATGACCAGGTAGCTCTGGTCATCTTCCACCACCGCGTCCAGGATCTCGACGATGTGCGGATGCTTAAGCTTTCCCGCCAGCGACGCCTCGGTGAGGAACAGCTTCTTGTACAACCGCCCGCGGGCCTTGTCCTTGAGAGCCTCGGGATAGATGAGCTTGATCGCCACCTCCCGCTTGGTGAACGGGTCGACCGCCAGGAACACCGCGCTGGTGGCGCCGGTGCCGATCTTCCTCACCACGTGGTACTTGCCGATCTTCTCGGTCTGCGTCGCGCTCAAGCCCTCTCCCCTTTTTCCCTGATGGGCGCCGCTGCCGGCGCCCGGCGCCGGCTAGCGCCGAACCCAGTGGCCGGACTTGCCGCCCTGCTTTTCCAGCAGCCGGATGCCCTCGATGCGCATGCCGCGGTCCACCGCCTTGCACATGTCGTACACCGTGAGCAGCGCCACGCTCACCGCCGTCAGCGCTTCCATCTCGACGCCGGTGCGTCCCACCGTCTCCGCCGTCACCTCGCAGTCCACGGCGCTGCGGGACTCGTCCGGGCTGAGCTCGACGCTCACCCGGGTGAGCCCGATGGGATGGCAGAGCGGGATCAGCTCCCCGGTGCGTTTCGAAGCCTGGATGCCGGCGATGCGCGCGACGCCCAGCACGTCGCCCTTCTTGCTCGTTCCCTCGAGCACCCGCCGCAGTGTCGTCGGCTCCATGAAGATGCTTCCGGCCGCGCGCGCGACCCGGTGGGTTTCCGACTTCCCGGAGACATCCACCATGTGGGCCTGCCCCTGGCCGTCGAAATGCGTGAGTCCCTGTGTCATACTGGCTCCGCTGCTTGAACTTCGTCCTAGGTGGCCGAATCTTACCAGTGGCATGAGTCTACGCCACGCCATCACGCTTGGTTTCCTCGCCACATCGGTGGCGGCGGCACCCATGGCGCCAGCCCAGAAACCACCAGCCGATCCGACGCCGATTTTTTCCGGGCGCGACGCCGGCACGCCGCCGCCGGCTCCCACCCCGAACCTGCCGGACCTGGGCGAAGCGGCGTCCGCCGATCTGAGTCCGGAAATGGAGGCGCGGATCGCCGACGAGATCGCCCGGCAAATCCGTCGCAGCCCCGACCTGATCGACGACGCCGAGCTCTCCGCCTATCTCAACGCTTTGGGACAGCGCCTGGCGAAGGCGGACCCGGACATCAACCAGTCGTTCCGGTTCTATCTCATCAAGGACGATTCCATCAACGCGGCGGCGTTCGTGGGCGGCATCGTGATCGTTCATACCGGCCTGCTCCTCGCCGCCCAATCGGAATCCGAGGTGGCGTCGGTGCTGGCTCACGAGATTTCCCACGTGACCCAGCGCCACATCGCCCGCATGATTGCCAAGCAGGAGCAGGTGGGCATCCCGATGCTCGCCGCGCTCGCGGTGGCCATCCTGGCGGCGCGCTCCAGCCCGGACGCGGCCTCGGCGGCGATCGCCACGACCCAGGCAGCCGCGATCCAGTCCCAGCTCAATTTCTCGCGTGACGCCGAGCGGGAGGCCGACCGGGTCGGTCTGCAACTGCTCGACAAGGCCGGTTTCGACCCGCGCGGGATGCCCGCTTTCTTCGAACGTTTGCAGCGTTCCAGCCAGGCGTACGAGGCGGGGCCGCCGGTCTGGCTGCGCACCCACCCCCTCACCTTCGAGCGCATTGCCGACGTCGAGAACCGGGTGCACCAGATGCCCTATCGCCAGGTCCAGGACTCCGTGGATTTCCAGCTGGTGCGGGAAAAGGTACGGGTGTTGCGAGGCAATCCGCACGATCTGCTGGTGGATTTCGATCGGCGCCTGGCGGAAACGCAGGGGTCGGACGCCATGGCGATCCGCTATGGTCGGGCGTTCGCCTTTCTGCAGCGGCGGGAACTGGCTGCCGCGGAGGCCGAAATCACCCTGCTGCGGTCCAAATTTCCAGCCCACGGCATGGTGGAGACCCTGACCGGTCGCCTGTTGCTGGCCCAGGGCAGGCAGCAGGAAGCGCTCCAGCATTACCAGGCGGCCATCGCACGGTTCCCCCGGCACCGGCCTTTAGTCTACGAGTACGCGCAAGCCCTCTTCGACGCCGGCCGAGTCCAGGCCTCGCTCGACCTGGCGCTCCAGGAAAGCCGGGCTTTCCCCAAAGACTCAAGGCTTTACCGTTTGAAGGGGCAGGCCTATACGGCCCTCGGCAAACCTTTGCTGGCCCATCAGGCGCTCGGCGAGGCCAGCCTCATCGAGGGCGACCTCCGGGCAGCAATGCAGCAGCTGCTGTTGGCAAGCCAGAGCGAAGGCAGCTTCTACGAAAAGTCCATCGTGGAAGCACGGTTGCGGGAAGTGCGGCGCGAGGTACTGGCGCTCGACGCCAACCGCCCCCGGTAGGGATCGGCCATAAGCCCTCCTTATCCCTGAATCAGTTATAACTATCGGGGCTGTAAGCAGATTTCACGATCTGCCACGCTTGGACGATCCCGGTGTCTTAGGTTATTCTTATCTACTGTCCCTTCACCACCGGGATAAAGATACCTATTAGATTCGGTTTAAGGAGGATGGAAACCATGAATCAGTTGCGCAGAACGATCCTGAAAGGCTCGGGAGCCGCCGGAACGCTGGCGGTGGCGGTGGCCGCGGGGCTGGTCAAGCCCAGCGCGGTGCTGGCGGCGGAGTGGAACAAGTCGGCCTTCGAGGCGAAGAGCGTCGCCGACGCCCTGAAGGGTCTCGGCGCCTCGGCCCCGACCGAAACCGCCGACATCCTGATCAAGGCGCCGGACATCGCCGAGAACGGCGCCGTGGTGCCGATCGAAGTCACCAGCAAGATCGCCGGGACCAGCAACATCGCGGTCATGGCCGAGAAGAATCCGACTCCCCTGGCGGCCAACTTTGCGCTCGACAACGGCGCCGAAGGCTACGTCAGCTTCCGCATCAAGATGGGCCAGACCTCCAACGTCAAGGTGCTGGTGGCAGCCAACGGCAAGTTCTACACGGCGCAAAAAGAGGTGAAGGTCACCATCGGCGGCTGCGGCGGCTGATCGCGCGCACGCCCCGGCGGACCATCCACCCAATCACGAGCAAGCGAGGAGCACACCATGGCAGAACCGATGAAAATCCGCGCCCAGATGCAAGGCGATGTGGCCGACGTCAAAGTACTGATGAACCACCCGATGGAGACCGGGCAGCGCAAGGACTCCAAGACCGGCCAGCTGATCCCGGCCCACTTCATCCAGAACGTCGCCGCCAAGCTGAACGGCAAGCCGGTGCTGGACGCCCAGTGGAGCCAGGCCGTGTCCAAGAACCCGTTCCTGGGCTTCAAGATCAAGGGCGCCAAGACCGGCGACAAGGTCGAAGTCAGCTGGGTCGACAACAAGGGCGACACCAACAAGATCGAGACCAGCATCAGCTGATGCGGGCAGGGCGCCCACCGCCCTGCTTCGGCGCCGCGGCGATACCGGCGCCGCAACCAAGCCTGGGGTCCACCGCCCCGGGCTTTTTCACGTCCGAGGCCCCCGGGCAATCAGAGGAGGAAGCACCATGTCCATGACCCGCCGCGAGTTCATGCAAATCCTGGCCGCAGCGGCCGCATCGGGGTTCGTGCTGGACAGCCGATGGGCGCTGGCCGCGCCGGACGCCGAGAAGTTCTACGACCTGCCCGGGTTCGGCAACGTCAGCTTCATGCATTTCACCGACTGCCACGCCCAGCTGCTGCCGATCTACTTCCGCGAGCCCAGCGTCAACATCGGTGTCGCCGAAGCCAAGGGGCGGCCGCCGCATCTGGTGGGCGAAGCCCTGCTGAAGAAATTCGGCGTCAAGGCGGGTACCCGCGAAGCCCACGCATTCACCTTCCTGGACTTCGAGCAGGCGGCCCGCACCTACGGCAAGGTGGGAGGCTTCGCCCATCTCGCCACCCTGGTGAAGATGGTCCGCGCCAGCCGGCCCGGCGCGTTGCTGCTGGATGGCGGCGACACCTGGCAGGGCTCCGGCACGGCCCTCTGGACCCGGGGCCAGGACATGGTGGACGCCTGCCTGCAACTGGGCGTGAACGTGATGGCCGGCCACTGGGAGTTCACCCTGGGCGCCGAGCGCGTGCAGGAGGTCGTCAACAAGGACTTCAAGGGCAGAGTCGATTTCGTCGCCCAGAACGTCAAGACCAACGACTTCGGCGACCCGGTGTTCGCGCCCTACGTGATCAGGGAGCAGAACGGCGTCCGTATCGCGGTGATCGGCCAAGCGTTCCCGTACACGCCCATCGCCAACCCGCGCTACATGGTTCCGGACTGGACATTCGGCATCCAGGACGACCGGATGCAGAAGATGGTGGACGAGGCCCGCTCGAAGGGCGCGCAGGTGGTGGTGGTGCTGTCCCACAACGGCATGGACGTGGACCTGAAGATGGCCTCGCGCGTCACCGGGATCGACGTCATCTTCGGCGGCCATACCCACGACGCCGTGCCCCAGCCCGTGGCGGTCAAGAACGCCACAGGCACCACGCTGGTCAGCAACGGGGGCTCCAACGGCAAGTTCCTGGCGGTGATGGACCTGGACGTGAAGGGCGGCAAGGTGGCCGGCTACAAATACCGCTTGGTCCCGGTGTTCTCCAACCTGCTGCCGGCCGATCCGCAGATGGAGCAGCTGATCCGGAAGGCGCGGGCGCCGTACGTTGACAAGCTGAGCGAGAAACTGGCCGTGAGTGAGGACCTGCTCTATCGCCGCGGCAACTTCAACGGCACTTACGACCAGCTCATCCTGGACGCGATGATGGCAGTCAAGGGCGCGGAGATCGCGTTCTCGCCGGGGTTCCGCTGGGGCACCACGATCCTGCCCGGCGACGCGGTGACGATGGAGAGCGTGCTGGACCAGACCGCCATCACTTATCCGTCCACGACGCTGAACGAACTCACCGGCGAGCAGATCAAGGCAATCCTCGAGGACGTCTGCGACAACCTGTTCAACCCGGACCCCTACCTGCAGCAGGGCGGCGACATGGTGCGGGTCGGAGGACTGCAGTACACCTGCACGCCCACGGCGGATATCGGCAAGCGCATCAGCAACATGATGCTGAACGGCAAGGCGGTGGATCCGGCGAAAAAGTACAAGGTGGCGGGTTGGGCGCCGGTGGCCGAAGGCGCCGCCGGCGAACCGGTCTGGGACGTGGTGGCCAGCTACCTCCGGGACAAGAAAGTCATCAAGCCGGTGAAGCTCAACACGCCCAAGCTGGTGGGTGTGGCCGGAAACCCGGGCCTCGCCTGACAATCCAACCTTCTCGCAAGGCGCCGTGGCGCAATCCGCCGCGGCGCCTTGCCTTCGTCGCCCGCCGGGCACGCGGGAGACTATAATCGCGCCAGCTTTTTGAGCGGGCCCGGTGGAGGCTGGATTCCTTGTCGATGCGGGTCAAGTTTGTCGTGGCAGTTGTCCTGCTGGCCGCCGGCGGCGCCGCGGTTTGGTGGTGGACGCAGAACGGGAATCAGCAGCGCGAACAGTACGTCACACAGCCCGTCGACCGCGGCCCCATCGTGCAGGCCATCACGGCCAACGGCACCCTCAATCCGGTGATCCTGGTCAACGTCGGCACCCAGATTTCCGGCACCGTGAAGACGCTGCAGGCCGACTTCAACCAGCGCGTGGAAGCCGGGCAGATCCTGGCGGAGCTGGACCCGGCGCTGATCGAGGCGGACATCGCCAAGAGCCGCGCGGAACTGGCCAGCGCCGAGGCCGGTTTGCGCCTCGCCCAGGTGCGGGAGCGCCGCAACCGGGAACTGGTGGCAAAGGGATTCGTCAACCAGGCCCAGCTCGACGACAGCATCAAGGAGCGCGAGGCGGCCGATGCCCAGGTGCGCGCCGCGCGGGCGGCGCTGGATCGCCAGCAGGTAAATCTGCGCTATTCGGTCATCCGCTCGCCGATCTCGGGCATCGTGGTGGCCCGCAACGTGGATATCGGCCAGACCGTCGCGGCCAGCTTCCAGACGCCGGTGCTGTTCCAGATCGCGAAGGACCTCAAGCAGATGCAGATCTATGCCAGCGTCGCCGAGGCCGACGTGGGCGCGATCCGCATAGGGCAGACCGTGCGCTTCACGGTGGATGCTTACCCCGAGCGGGAGTTCACCGGCACCGTCAGCCAGATTCGACTCAATCCAACGGTGCAGCAGAACGTGGTCACGTACAACGTCGTGGTATCGGCTGCCAACGACGAGGAGATCCTGCTGCCAGGCATGACCGCCAACGTCCAGATCACGCTGCGCACGCGCGAGGACGTGCTGCGGGTGCCCAACGCCGCGTTGCGTTTCGTACCCGATGCCGACAGCGCGCGCCCCAAGGCTGGAGGGGGCAAGACCGTATACAAGCTCGACCGAAAGGGCGTCCTGGTGCCGGTGGAGGTCAGAACCGGAGCCGCCGACAGCGCTTACACGGAGATCGTTGCAGGCAATCTTGGTCCCGGCGACGGGGTCGTGGTGCGCCACGCCGCGTCCGCCAAGAAGAAATCGCCGAGCCCCTTCCGCTTCCGGCCATGAGCGAACCGCTGATCCGGGTCGAGCATCTCGGCAAGCAGTATCCCGACGCCGTCGGGGAGCTGCCGGCCCTGAGCGACGTCAGCCTGGAGATCCGGCGCGGAGAGTTCGTGGCTATCATGGGCCCGTCGGGCTCGGGAAAGTCCACGTTCATGAACCTGCTGGGCTGCCTCGACCGGCCCAGCGCCGGACGCTATCTGCTCGCCGGCAAGGACACCAGCACGCTGGACAGCGATGCGCTGGCGGCCCTGCGCAACCGGACCATCGGTTTCGTGTTTCAGGGTTTCAATCTGCTCAAGCGGGTTTCCGCCATCGACAACGTGGCCCTGCCCCTGCTGTACCGAGGCGTTTCCCGCAGTGAGCGCAGGCGGCTGGCCCTCGGGGTGCTGGAGAAGATGGGACTCGGCGCCTTCGCCGATTCCATGCCCAACGCCATGTCCGGCGGCCAGCAGCAGCGGGTGGCCATCGCCAGGGCGCTGGTGGCGGACCCGCCGCTGCTGCTGGCGGACGAGCCCACCGGCAACCTCGACAGCCACACCAGCGCCGACATCATGAACCTGCTCAAGGCCCTCAACACCGAACAGCGCATCACCATCGTCCTGGTGACCCACGAGCCCGACATCGCCGCGTTCGCCCGGCGCCTGGTGCGCTTCGTGGATGGGCACGTCGTCTACGACGGCGCGGTGGGCCCGGGGCTCACGGCATCGGCCTCGGTGGCGGTACGGGCATGATCCTGCCCGCCATCGCTTCCGAAGCCTGGCGCTCCATGGGACAGAACCGGCTGCGGGCCGCTCTGACCATGCTGGGCATGATCATCGGCGTGGCCTCCGTCGTGCTGATGCTGGCCATCGGCCAGGGCGCCCAGACCAGCGTCAACGAGTCCATCGCGTCCATGGGCAGCAACCTGATCATCGTGCTGCCCGGCGCGACGACTTCGGGCGGGCTGCGCATGGGATCGGGCACTGCGCTCCCGCTGACCGACGCCGATGCCGCGGCCATCGCCGAGCTGCCTGCTGTCGCCGCGGCGGCGCCCCTCAACAGCGGAGCCATGCAGCTGGTGTATGGAGCGAACAACTGGAGCTCGATGGTGTACGGAATCACGCCGGACTTCTGGCGCGTGCGGGGTTGGGACTTCGCTCGAGGGGAGGGCTTCGGCGAAACGGAGCTGCGGGCAGCGGCACGGGTCGCGGTCATCGGCCGGGTCGTGGCCGAGAACCTGTTCGGCGCCGAGGACCCTGTAGGCAAGACCATCCGCATTCGCGACCTGCCGTTCCAGGTGGCGGGCGTCCTGGGCGAGAAGGGACAGAGCCTGGACGGCCGAGACCAGGACGACACCGTTCATGTGCCCCTCACGACCGCCCAGCGCCAGCTTTTCGGGATGCAGATCCCCGGGGCAGTGCGCTTCATCATGGTCCAGGCCCGCTCCGCCGATCGATTGAGCGAGGCCGAAGGCGAAGTGAAGCGGCTGCTGCGCCAACGCCGCCGCATTGCCAATGGGCAGGAAGACGACTTTACCGTCCGGAACCTGACAGCCTACGCGCAGGCCGCCGCCGCCTCGGCCCGCGTACTGTCGGTCACGCTGGGCGCCATTGCCTCGATTTCCCTCGTGGTGGGCGGCATCGGCATCATGAACATCATGCTGGTCTCGGTGACCGAGCGCACGCGGGAGATCGGCATCCGCATGGCGGTCGGCGCGCGGCAACGCGATGTTCTGGCACAATTCCTGCTGGAAGCCATTGTCATTTGTCTGATTGGAGGCCTGGTGGGCGCGGCGCTGGGAGTCGGGATCGCTTACGTGCTGAGCCAGGCGGCCAGCACCGTGGTCGTCGTCACCGCGCGCGCTATCCTGCTGGCCTTCGGCTTCGCCACGGCCACCGGCGTGTTCTTCGGACTGTATCCGGCGCTCAAGGCAGCGCGGCTGCAACCGGTGGAAGCACTGCGCTACGAATAAGACGACGTGGACTCCCGCGACCTCAATCCGCTGGCGATCGCCGCCAGCCTGCTCCGGCACCGCGCCATCATCGCTCAGCTGACCAAGCGCGATCTGCTGCTCAAGTATCGCGGCGCGTACTTCGGCATCGCGTGGGCATTCTTCTATCCCCTGCTGCTGCTGGCCGTATTCTCGCTGGTCTTCGGCAGCATCGTTCCGGCGCGCTGGAGCGACGCGGGTGCGGGACAGTCGACCGTACTGTGGCTCTACTCCGGGCTGGTGGTCTTCAGCTTTTTCGCGGAGGCCGTGTCGCGCGCGCCGGCGCTGATCCGGGGTTACCCGGCATTCGTGAAAAAGATCCGCTTCCCGGTGGAGACGCTGCCCGTCACCTTGGTCGGCACGGCGGTGCTGCACCTCGCGCTCAATCTCGGCATCCTGATGCTTGCCACGGTCTTTCTTGGCGAGTTGCATGCGACGGCGCTGCTCGCGCCGCTGGTGCTGCTGCCCGCCGTGCTGGTCGCCCTCGGCTGCGCCTGGCTCGCGGCCGCGGTGGGCGTTTTCATCCGGGATCTGGTCAACATCATTCCAATCCTGGTGCAGGGGCTGCTTTTCCTTTCTCCCGTCTTCTACTCCCTCGACGCCGTACCGCGCCACGTGCGGCCCCTGATACTCGCCAATCCGCTCACCACCACCATCGAACAGCTGCGCGACGTCCTGTTCCTCGGCCGCGCCCCGGACTGGGGAGCCTGGCTGGCGGTGATGCTTGCCGGCATCGCCGTCACGGCGGTTGGGTATGCGGTATTCCAGCACCTGCGGGAGGAGTTCGCGGATGTGCTCTGAAGTTGTCATCCGTGCCGAAGGCCTGACCAAGACCTACCGCGTATTCGGCCAGTCCGCACACCGCCTGCTGCAAGCGGTGTCCCTCGGGCGCCGCCAGCATTACCAGAGATTCACGGCGTTGAGCGACGTTTCGTTCGACGTCAGGGCCGGCGAAGCTCTTGCCATCGTCGGTCGCAACGGCTCGGGGAAGAGCACCCTCCTGCAATTGGTGTGCGGAATCATCAAGCCGACCTCAGGAGACATTCACGTGAAAGGGCGGGTTTCGGCGCTGCTGGAGCTCGGGGCCGGGTTCCATCCCGACTTCACTGGCCGCGAGAATGCCCGTTTCATGGCGGCGGTGCTCGGATTGCCGAGAGCGGACATCGAGCGCCGGCTTGCGGAGATCGAGGCCTTTGCCGACATTGGCGATTTCATGGATCAGCCAGTTCGCACCTATTCGAGCGGCATGTTCGTGCGCCTGGCGTTTTCCGTCGCCACCAGCGTGGAGCCGGACATCCTGGTAGTGGACGAAGCGCTGGCGGTCGGCGATCAGCTGTTTCAGAAGCGCTGCTATGATCGAATCCGTGCGATGACGACGCGCGGAGTCGCCCTCCTGTTCGTCTCCCACGACCAGGAGATCGCACGCACGCTCACCACCCGGGCGATCTTGCTCGATGGCGGGCGCGCCGTAATGGCGGGACCATCGGCCGAAGTGTTGTCCGGATATCGCGACCTTCTGCATCAGGCGGAGCGCCGGTATTTTTCCGGCGGACTCAGCGAGGGGCCCGCTGCACCCGTTTCCCCGGACCTGCGGCGCGCCAATCCCGGACCGCCTTCTGGGGACACTGCCGTGGCCGGCAGCGAGGTGCGGCTTCTGGAGGTCGCAGTGCTGGACGAAAGCGGGCAGCTGGCGGCGGTTTTTGAACCAGGCCAGCCGATGATGGTTCGGGTATCGATCGCGATGCTGGCCGACCTCCGTCATCTCAACGTCTCGCTGCGCATACGCAATAAGGAAGGGGTGAAGATCTACTCCTGGGGAACGCTCAACCAGGATATCGCGATCTGGGCCGGACGGCGCTCGGGAGAGGTGATGTGGGACCGGGAATTTCAGTCGGGTGACAAAGCAACGGTCGATTTCCGCTGCGCGTGCTCCCTCGGTTCCAACTTCTACGCAGTGGAAGTGGTCGTGTCCGAGGAGGCTGACCGCTACTACGGCGCCCAGCGCGTCCTGCTGTGGCAAGACGATGCTGCATTCTTCCAGGTTGCGCAGTCCCGCCACGAGTACCTGTTCGGCGGGGTGTGCGATCTGCAGATGGTGAGCCATGTCAGAAGTTGACTACCGGAGTATGTACGACGGCTACTGGAAAAGCCGCGACCGTTGGGGCGAGCACTCGTTCGAGAACCCGGACGCGGTGGTGGACGGGATACTGGAGACCTGCCGCCTGGGGAGGGTGCTCGACGTGGGATGCGGCATGGGGGCGTTGGTCAGGACAATGTTGCGTCGGGGCGTGGATGCCTATGGACTCGACGTTGCTCCGGTCGTCGTCGACCACGGGAATCGCGCCTGCCCGGACCGCTTCTTCCTCGGTAGCGTACTCGAACTGCCGTTTCCCGATGCCCATTTCGACACCATCGTATCCACCGACTGTTTCGAGCATCTCTCGGAAGCCGACGTCCCAGCGGCGATCGCCGAACTCTACCGGGTGTGCCGGGCGCACGTTTTCGTCACCCTGTCCACCCACCCCGACCGAGACGGGCGCTGGCATCTCACGGTGCGCAATCGCACGTGGTGGGAGCAGCGCTTCTTCGAGGGCGGATTCCGCAAGCATCCCCTTGGCATGCGCGTCACGCCCTACGAAGAGCTGGAACGCGAGGGCTGGCAGATCATCTTACTAATGGAGAAGATTCCCGAGCCGGCGGCTGCCTGCTATCCGGTGTCGTCGCTAGTCCCCGAACGCGACCTCCACAACGACATGCTCCGGGAGACGGGTCGCCGCTCCGACGCCCACATTGTCCGCTACGTGCTGGCGGCGAGCTACCTGCGAGACGGCGATACGGTCGTCGATGCGGCCTGCGGGCTGGGGTACGGGTCGGCGATCCTCAGCGCGTCCAATCCCTCCGTCAGCGTGACGGGGGTCGACAACAGCGAGTTCGCCATCCACTACGCGCAGGCGTGCTACCGAGGCCGCCCGGAGCGGATGGGCTTCGTTTGCGCCGATCTCGCGAGCCTTGCCTCATTCGTCGACAACTCGGTGGACCTGGTGGTGTCTTTCGAGACCCTTGAGCACCTGCATGATCCAGGACGCTTTCTGGAGGAGGCGCGACGGGTGTTGCGACCGAGCGGACGCATCATCGTGAGCGTTCCGAACCAATGGACCGACGAGCATGGCAACGATCCCAACCCGCACCACTTCCACGTCTATGATTGGCGACGGCTGCACCGGGAGATGAGTGCACTGTTCATGGTGGAGGCAGCCTACGCGCAGATCGCGGGCGGCGGCATGAAGCTCACGGATTCCACGCGCCGCCTGCATCTGGTGGAAGCGGGTCCCGACGATCCGGGCGCCCCGGCTGAGTGGTGGCTCTTCGTGGGCATGAAGGATCCGCTGCTCGGGCGTGAGGTGCCCTACTCGGAAACGAGCCTCCCCGCCTATCCGGAGCCCGGACGATACAACGTGATCGCCTGGGGAAGGGATTATCGCAACCCGTGGCTGGTCAAGGGCATGGTCTCCATCGGCTGGAGGCACACCAACCCGGGTGGACTGGAAGACGTCGCGGCGCGCACCCTCGAAACCGCGCCTCCCGGTTCTCCCGACGCGGGCGCCGCTGTATGTGTCCTGGCCTACGGCAGCCTAGACCGGATAGACAATCTCGACGCCGCGTCGGCGCATCGCTGCATTGAGCGGATTGACAGGTTCCTCGGCGAAGCTGAAGACTCCCCCAACGCGCTCCGCTGGGTGGTGTCCAACCTCTACGTGAAGGGCCTGCTGCTGCTGTCGACCGGCGAACGGGAACGCGCGCTCGAGGCGTTCCTGGATTGCGCTGGCCGGGACATAATCGCTTACAGCCCGGTTCTTGCGACGAAGACCGTCGGAGCGTATTACTTCGCCGGCCTGTTGCATGGGCAGAACGGCGACATCGCGGCGGCCCGCACCTGCTGGAGCCGCGGAATGGAGGAGTCCCGCAGGGTGCTCCAGGGCAACTGGTCGGAGATCTGGGGCGAGGTGGATAATCCGATCTGGTTCGGCGTTCCCGAAATCACGCTGCTGCTCGATATCACCACACGCTGCTCAGATGGCCTGGTGCACCTGTCCACCTGCGGACAGTCGCCATGGGATTACGGATCACCGCCGGACCGGTCGTTCGCCCGTCGCCTGGGCAAGCGCGCCGGGGAGCGCGAGCGGGACCATTGGAAGCGTGTCGCCGAGGAACGTGAGCAGCTGATCCGGCTCACGCTGCTGCCGCGCATCGTCCGTGCGATCAGGCGCCGACTATTCAAGGCCTCGCGTTGAGCACCAGCGTTGAAACACGGCCGCGTTGCCCGCCGGCCACACACCTCAGCAAGCCCTGCATAGGGCCCGCCGACGCCGCCAGAGGCGTCCCATGATCACTCGCCAGAACCAGGACTTTCGCAACACTCCGGCGTCGCCGCAGCGTGTCCCTCGCGAAGCACCCGCTTGCCTAAGAAATGAGGCGCCTTTGATCGAGACAAGTCACTCATGACGGAAATGACGGAACAGCCGGTTCTACGTCTGATTCGCAAACTCCGGGCGGCGCCGCGTATCGTCCTTGCGCGGGCAGCCCTGCAAGTGCTTGCCCGAATGCCCTTTCGGGAAGTTCAGCGTCTTGGCTATCACCTGCAGCGCAACGACTATTACTCTCCCCTAAACGACTGCGACTTCCTTGCGACCAACCCCGATCTCTGGAAAAATCGCCCGCCGCTCGGGACGATCGACTGGAATGCTGCCGGGCAACTCGCAACAGCGAATCAAATCGCGGAGTTTGTTCCCGAACTGGCCGACGTCCCTGACCATCACGCGCCGGGAATAATTGAGTACTGCTGGAAGAACGATTTCTGGAACAACGCAGATGCCCTAGTGCATTACGGCCTTTTGCGCGCCCTGAAGCCCCGCCAAGTCGTCGAAGTTGGATGCGGTTGGTCGAGTCTCCTCATGAAGCGCGCTCTGGAACGCAGCCGGGCGCCCTGCGCCGTTACGCAAGTGGAACCCTACCCGAATCCGCAATTGTTCACTCTGTTTCCGAGCGAATGGAATCATCATTGCTGCAGCCTTCAGCGCGCGCCCCTTGCCCCTTTTGAAGCTTTGAGGGAGGGCGATTTCTGCTTTTTTGACGGCTCCCACTGCGCCAAGGCGGGCAGCGACGTCAATTGGTTTTTTTTCGAAATCCTTCCGCGCCTTGCACCCGGAGTGATCATCCACCTGCATGATATTTTCCTGCCCGACGACTATCCTGATGAATGGATATTTGAGCGCGGCCAAACCTGGAACGAGCAATATCTGCTGCAGGCGTTCCTTATGAGCAACCGAGATTACGAGATCCTGATCGCCAATCGTTATCTTTGGAAAACGCAGGGAGCGGCCCTTGATAGCCTTTACCGTGGAGTCCAGCCTTCCTACGGCTGCAGCTTCTGGATGCGGAAGGTCGCGTGAGGGATGACGCGACGGGACCACCATGATGCCATCCTGGAAGCCCGGTCGAGCTCACCGCACGCAACGCAAAGCTCGCCCCGGGGAGGTGGCGGCCGCAGTATAACGGCGCAAGGTTAATTGGCGTGATCGATCCCTTCCGCCCCGACTACGAAAACCCCCCGGCCTCCCCGGAAAGACCCTGCTATCGCTATCAGCGCGATCACGATTGCCTTTGTCTCTTGTCAATCATCACCCCGTTCTACAACCCAGGCGAAGTGTTCCTGGCCACAGCCGATTCGGTTTTTGGGCAGTCGTTCCAGAACTGGGAGTGGGTAATCACCGATGACGGCAGCACGGACCCCCGTTCGCTGGAGGTCCTCCGTTCAGTAGCGCACCGAGACAAACGTATTACCGTGCTGCATCAGGCGAACCGCGGACCGTCCGCTGCCCGCAATGCCGCGTTCGGGGCCTCCCGAGGACAATATGTTTTCCTTCTGGACAGCGACGACCTAATTGAGCCGACGTACCTCGAGAAGGCCCTCTGGAGGCTGGCCACTCAACCTCAGTACGCTTTCTGCAATACCTGGTGCGTGCAGTTTGGAGACGAGGGCGCGCTCTTGAAGGCCGGCTTTGAGTTCGGAAAGAGCTTTATCCAAGACAACTTTTTTCCCCCCTTTTCGCTCATTCGCCGCGAGGCCTATGCCTCGGTCGGCGGATTCGACGAGTCGATCTCCAGCGGGCACGAGGACTGGGACTTCTGGCTCGCCATGGCGAATGCCGGTCATTGGGGCTGCACGATCCATGAGTACCTGGCCTGGTACCGTAGAACCAGCCGCGGTCGCTTCGCCCGTGTCATGTCGGAAATCGGCTCTCACGCACCTTTCCGAAGATTCCTAAAGGAGAAATACCCCGACCTCAAGCGTCGCTTTCCGTCGCCGGCAGCCTCGGAACATGGGCCCTATCACGATGTCAAGGCGGTCCCGCCATTCGAGAATGACCTTGCCAAGCCTTCGACTACCCCTCGAGTCCTGTTCGTGCTCCCCTGGCTGGTAACCGGCGGCGCCGACCAGGTCAATGTTGACTGGGCCCGGGGCCTCGCCGGCCGCGGCTACGAGGTGACGGTCTGCACGACGCTGCCGTCGGCGAACGAGTGGCTGCCTCGCATGGCCGCGGTGACGCCGGACGTGTTCGTACTACCGCGCTTTCTCGCGCTGCCGGACTATCCCCGTTTCATCTCCTATCTCATCGCATCGCGGAAGGTCGACGTCGTGCTCATCAACGCCAGCACGCTCGGCTATCACTTGCTCCCGTTCCTGCGCTCGATGCATCCGCACGTGACCTTCGTCGACCTCTGCCACGTCCAGGAGCCCCATTGGCTGAACGGCGGTTACCCGCGCTTTGCCGCCGGGTACCAGGACGCCCTCGACCTGAACCTGACGACCACAGCAGATCTGCGGGACTGGATGGTGCGGCGCGGCGCCGACCCGGATCGCATCGAGGTCTGCTACACCGGCGTCGACACGACGATGCTCGAGCCCCTGGTGGCGGGCCGCGCGGCGCTGCGCGCTGCGCTGGACTTGGACGAGGACACGCCGACGTTGATCTTCGGCGGCCGCATCTGCGCGCAAAAGCGCCCTCAGACACTCGCCGCAATCCTGGCCGAGCTTGCCCGGCGGGAATTCGCCTACCGCTGCCTGATCGTGGGCGACGGCGACCTCCGGCCGACGCTGGAAAAGAGCATCCGGAAGCACGGACTGAAAGACCAAGTGCGCTTCCTCGGGACCGTCCCGCACCGGCGCTGGCTCGAGTTGCTGTGCGCCAGCGACGCGTTGCTGCTGCCGTCGGAGTACGAGGGGATATCGGTGGCCCTGTTCGAGGCCATGGCGCTGGGCGTCGTGCCGGTGGCCGCCAGGGTGGGCGGACAGCCGGAAGTGGTGGGCGACGATTGCGGCGTGCTGGTGCCGTCGGGTGCCGATGAAGTGTCCCGGTACGCCGACGAGATCGTCAGGCTGTTCGCGAACCGCCCGCGGCGGGATGCCATGGCCCAGGCCTGCCGCGCCCGAGTGGCGGCGCGTTTCGATCTCCCCCGTAGCGTCGCCGCCTTCGAGGCGGCCCTCGCCCGGGCCCGCGAACTCTCCCGCCGCCGGCCCCGCTCCGCCGTGCCGCCCGGTCTCGGCCGCGAACTCGCGGTACTGGCCGTGGAATACGCGCGTATCACCGTCCGTTACAGCGACGACCGGCGGATCAACGCGCTGCTCACCCGGCTGCGGCAGTCGCCCGCGGGCCGCCGGCTGCTGGCCCAAGCCTGGGTACAGCGCCTGGGCCGCGCGGTGCGGGGCGCTCTGGCGCGCCGGCGCTAGGTCTGCTACCCGTGCGCGTCCTGCTCGCCGTGCATGGCTTCCTGCCGGACTGCCGCGCCGGCACGGAAATTCTCACGCTCACCACCGCCACCCGGCTGCAGCAGCGGGGCCACGAGGTACTCGTGTACGCAGCCTATCCCGGCGCGCCAGACCTGCCCGATGCGCAGCGCTTCGATTCCTACACCTACGAGTCCGTGCCCGTCGCACGATTCCATCATGCCAAGGTTCCCATGGGCGGCCAGCGCAACATCCTGGAACTGGAGTACGAGAATCGCCTGGTGGCCACCGATTTCCTCCGCCGCCTGGCGGCCTTCGCCCCGGACGTGGTGCATTTCTTTCACTTGCAGAAGCTCTCCTCCGCGGTGATCGACGCCTGCGACGCGGCGGGGGTGCCCACGGTCTTCACGCCCACCGACTTCTGGGTCGTGTGCCCTTTCTTTCAACTGCGCCTGCCCGACGGATCGCCCTGCGGCGGGCCCTCGCCGCTGGCGATCAATTGCGTCCGCCACGCCGCCGCCGTGGCGGCGCCCGAGCGCGGCGGGCTCTGGGCGGCCCGGGTTCCCGATGCGTTGCTGCGCGTCCTGATCCGCGCTTGCAGGTCGTGGCCGTTCGACGGGTCCCGGACGGTCAACCAGGTGGCTGCGGTCTCGCGGCGCCCGGAGTTTCTCCGCCAGCGGCTGAACCGCCTGGACCGGGTCGCAGTCCCGTCCAAGGCGATGCTCGACACGCTGCTGAGCTTTGGCCTGGAGGCGCACCGCGCGCGGCTCGTGCCCTTTGGCGTCGACATCGACGCGCCGCCGCGTCAGCGCCCACTCAGGGCTGGGCATCTGACGCTCGGCTTCATCGGCACGCTGTCGCGTGCCAAGGGCCTGCACGTCCTGTTGACCGCCATTCGTTCGACGCCGGACGCGCCGCTCATCCTGCGGGTCTACGGCGCGCCCGCCGGTGACAGCACGTATGCGCGGCAGGCCCACGAACTGGCCGGAGATGACAGCCGCATCGAGTTTCGCGCGCCTTTTCCCAACGCGGACATCGGCGCCGTTCTCGGGGAGTTGGACGCCTTGGTGGTGCCATCCACCTGGAGCGAGAACACCCCGCTGGTCGTGTACTCGGCGCAGGCCGCCGGCTGTCCAGTTCTCGCCAGTGACGTCCCAGGCCTGGCCGAGATCGTAGCGCACGGCCACAACGGGCTGCTCTTCGCCGCCGGCGACTCGTCGGCGTTGGCATCGTGCATCGGCTGCCTGCTGCAGGAACGGGGTCTGCTGCGCCGGCTCGCCGACAACCGTCCTCCCGCGCGGACGGGCGCCGATTACGTCAGCGACCTGTTGGCGCTGTACGCGGACCTCGCCCGGACACGTCCACTGGCGGGACCGCCAGGGCAATGAAAGTATCCATCGCCCTGTGCACCCATAACGGCGAGCGCTACCTTCCCGAGCAGCTCGCCAGTTACTGCCGTCAGCAACGGCTTCCGGACGAGCTGGTGGCGTGCGACGACAATTCCGGCGACGCCACCGTCGACCTCCTGCAGCGGTTTGCCAAGACGGCGCCTTTTCCGGTTCGCGTTCACCTTAGCGCCGAACGGCTCGGGCCGGACCGGAACTTTCAGCGGGCGGTGGGAGCGTGTCAGGGCGACGTCATCGCGCTCTCGGACCAGGACGACGAGTGGCTGCCTGAGAAACTCGCCGCGATGACGCAGATCCTCCAATCGTCACCCTTGGCCGGCGCGGTTTTCTGCAACGCCGAGATCACCGACGAGCACCTCACGCCGCTGGGCTACGACTTCTGGAGCCGCGTCGGACTGACCGCAGCGGCGAGGCGCATGGCCGAGGACGGCGACACGCTGGCGCTGCTGATCAAACGCTACCGGGTCGCCGGGGCCATGCTGGCGTTCCGCGCCGAGTACACGCGGCGGCTGCTGCCGGTTCCCGCCGGCTGGTACTACGACGCCTGGTTTGCGCTGGTGCTGGCGGACCAGGGCGTCCTTCGGGGAACCGCCCGCGTACTGCAGCGCTACCGTCAGCACCGCGCCAACTTGATCGGCGGGGCCCGCCCGAGCTTTGCCGAGCAGGTGCGCGCGGGCCTACAAATGTCCCGCGAGGACTACTACCGCATGGAGATCCGGCGGTTCGAGTCCGCCCTGGAATCGATCGGGCGAACCCCGCGCCCGGTCCCGGGAGGCGGTGCCGGACCTGCCCTCGCCGCGAAACTCGCCCACCTACGGCGGCGCGCCGCGTTGCCACGCAACCGCTTGCTGCGGATACCGCGGGTAGCGGTCGAACTGCTGAGCGGCGGCTACGCCCGCTACGCAACCGACTGGCGCAGCATCGCCGTGGACCTGCTCCATCGCTGAGAACGCGTGCAGGAGGCGCGCCGCCTGCCCCCGGCGGCGTCACAGCTTCGCCGCCGCGCTGCCCGCCCCGCCGGATCCTGCCCTAGCGCGTCGAAGGGCGCGTCTGTGCACGCCTTCGAGACATCCGCCGCCATGCCGGGCCTCGAGTCATTGCGGCCGGAAACGCGGCGTCACTTCACTTCCGGAATCCCGTGCCGAAACAACATGCGCAGCTTGTACGGAAAAGCGACAAAGGGACGCAGGAAACTCAGCACGCCGACACGGCGCCGCGCCTGTATCGTCCTGCGCTCCCGGATCCAGTCGCCGCGCTGGCGCCAGATGGCCCCGAATACGCTGCCGTAGATACGGCGCCACAACGCCGCGTCGCGCTTGACCAGCGCGAGAATCGCACCCTCGGCCAGCAGCCAGAGCAGATGAAAGGGAAGGACTGCCTGCAGCAGCGGTGTCGGGTAGCAGGTGAGCATGACGAACGTCTTGTTGCGCTCGCTGAGCGCGCGGCGGCGCACCGTGGTGCTCAACCTGCCCGCGACCACCTTTCCGCCCCCGAAGCTGGCGCCGCTGGCGTGCCAATAGCCCGAGCGTGCGGGCACACGCACCGGATGGCCCTGGAGCCGCGCCCGCGTACACAGGTGCATGTCCTCGGCGATGCTGCCGAACCACTCCGGGAATCCTCCCACTTCGCTCCACAGCCTGCGGGGCAGCCAGAGACAGGCGCCGATCACCATGGCCACCTCTTCGCACCCGGGGTCGAGGTTGGGCACGGGATTCAGGAACGGGTCCAACCAGTGTCCACGGGCAACGAGGGCGCGGGTACGAAGATCGTACTCGGGAAGGCCGAGTACGGCGTCATCGCCTTCCGTGGTCGCTGCCGCGCGCAGGGTCGTGAGCGCATCGGGAAACAGTTCGGCGTCGTTGTTGAGGAGCAGCAGGTAGCGTCCGCGGGCCACCGCCGCCATCCGGTTATTGGCGATGCAGAAGCCCACGTTCTCCGGGCTTGCGATGAGCCTCACGTCGGGGAACTGCTCACGGATCAGACGCGCGGAGTCGTCCGTGGATGCGTCGTCGTGGACGATCACCTCGAAATCAAAGGAGCAGCGCTGCCCGAATACGGAGCGCAGGCAGCTCTCGATCATCCCTGAGCCGTTGTAGTTGGCGACCATCACCGTGCACATGGGTGCTGGCGCCCCGCCTGCCGGATTGCTCAATCCCGGGCTCCGTTGCGGTGCTCCGGTGGACTGCGCGGGGCCTCGTGGGCCAGCGCTGCACCGTCGGTCAGCCAGCGATAGGCGTCGGCATAGCGAGCCGCACAGTCGGCCCAGGTTCCGATATTCTCGGCCACCCAGCGACGCGCGGCGCCACCGATCTCCCGGTTCGTGCCGCCGACCTCGATAGCCGACAGCGCGGCCGCCAGCTCGTCGGCGTCCCGAACGATCCAGCCGGTAGCGCCGTGGGCGACCACGTCCCGGTGCGCCGGAAGGTCGGACACCACGACGGGCAAACCGGCTGCCATGGCTTCCAGAACTACCTGGGGCCTGCCCTCGTCGTGGGTGCTGAGCGTCAGCAAGCCCGTAGCCTTCGGAAACCAGCTTTCGCGCAGCGTTACGGGATCGATGGGCCCGTGATGGTGCACCCAGGACGGAAGCTCCAGTCGCTCCTGCCGCGGGCCGAACAGGTGCAGCTTGCGATTGCCATCGAAGCAGCGTTCTCCCCACGCGAGCAGGGAACCCAGCTTGGCGCGGGTTATCCGGGTCACGGCGAGCCAGCTCTGTCCTTCAGCGGCGTCGCCCGGGCGATTCACGCTGAACCATCGTTCATCGACCCCGAACGGAATTGGCCGCACCGCGGCTACGCCGCCGAACTCCCGCTCGAGTGTTGCCACCATCCATTGCGCGTTGGGTGCCAGAATGCAGCGGCGCTCTCCGAGCACCCGCCGCAGGGCGCCCTTCATCCCGGGCAACCGCAACATCCCGAAATCACTGCCAAGGACGGTGATCAGGGCGGGCAATCGCGTGCCCCCAAGCGGCAGCGCGTTCTGCATCCAGTTGACATGGACAACGTCTACAGGCGGACAGCGACGATACGCTGCGCGCAGCCGGCGCAACAGCCCCGCCGCCGCCGCGATCCCGCGCACCGGATTGCTTCGCAGGGCGTGGGCTATCCCGCCCATGTCGGCGAGCCGCGATAGCCAGTTCGCTTCCTCCACACCGGTCGCGTCGGCAACGCCAGCCGGCCGGACGCCGGGTGGGGCCCACAGGGCCAACTCCACCTCGGGCCGCGCGGCAAGATGCTCCACGATGTCAGCGATGAAGCGGCCGCGCCAGTCCTGCGCGTCGCGCGGATACGAGCTGCTGACGATCAGGACCCGCATGGCGCAGCATGAATCACGGGGCCCCCAGATTCAGCCTGGGCCTTCAGCGGTCCTCCTGCCGATCGCGATCGATATCCTTGTAGTGCAGCGCCGAGATCTGCTCCGAGACGATACCAATCAGAAACGTCAGTATCGCGGAGATGAACAGCAGCGCACTCATGTTGGTAAAGCGCCCCGCCGTAAAATACGTATAGGCGTAATAGCACAACCCGACAACGAGAAAGCTGCCGCTGATGGGAAGAAACAGCCGTTGCGGCGAGTAGAGCGTTCCGATCTTGATGATGATGATCAAAAAACGAAGCCCGTCGCGCAATGGGCGGATATGGCTGTTTCCGATCCGTCGCGGAGTATGAATGGGAACATATGCCACGCGGAATCCGGCGCGGAAAAAGCTCATCGTGATGGTTGTCGGGTACGAAAATCCGTTTGGCAGCAGATAAAGAAAGCGTCGGAATTTCTTTGCATCCACGGCGCGAAATCCGGACGTAAGATCCTCCACGGTCTGCGATACCATCCAGCTGGCGAGCCGACCGAATACGTCATTGGCCGCAGCGCGGTGGAGGCCGGCGTGGGAGCCCGTACGGCGGGCCCCGACCACCATGTCGAAGCCCGAATCCAGCTTTTCAAGAAGAATCGCAATGTCCTCCGGACGGTGCTGTCCGTCGGCGTCCATGAACACAAGGACTTCTCCCGTAGCGGCCCTTGCCCCGGACTTCACCGCGGCGCCGTTTCCCATGCTGTAGGGGTGGGTGACCACCACGGCCCCATTACGCCGCGCAACTTCTGGCGTCCCGTCGGTGGAACCGTCGTCGACCACCAGGATCTCTGCCTCGGGATGGCGAACCCGAATCTTCGGGAGCAATGTATCGAGTCCCGCCGCCTCGTTCTTCGCCGGAAGCACGATACTTACGCGGCGTAACATGCTATTGCGTTTCCTTTCCCGCCCGCAGACGTTCGATCTCTGCCTCTAGGCGTTCGACTTGCTCGCCCACAATCGTGCGTTTAACCATGGACCTTGCTGAACTTTCCCGGGCAAGCCGCAGATACCTGAGCGCCCGGTCATGATCACCCAGTTGGGCTGACCAAATCGCCTGACGTATCGCTGCCGTCGGATCCGGAAACCGGCGGAAGGACTCGTCCATCGCCGTGATGGCGGCGTCCAAGCGCCCATCAAGGGCTTCCAGGCGTGCAGCCAGCGCGTAGAGCTGTGGTAGCAGGCTCGTGTATCGGGCATTGGTAATCAGTACCCTCAACAGCGCCTTGACCTGACCGGGTTCGAGACTGGGGCAGCGGCCGTCTTCGATGTCAAGGACGATCTGCTCCAACGCCGCCGCTGGTCCCACCGACCGCTCGGCGGCCTCGAGTGCCCCAACCAAGCGGCCCTGCGAAGGCAATTCAACGGCGCTATCGTAACAGGCCGCTCGCACCCACAGAAAGTATCCCGTCGGGTCCCGCGGCGACACGACGGTCAGGTGCTCGAATACTTTGGCCGCATCCTGATAGCGACCCGCCTTAGCGAACGTGTTACCTAGATTTTCCTGAGCGCGTAGCGAGCGGGGCCGCTCCTGCCCCCAGACCAAAGCTTGTCGAACCGGGTCGCCCCACAGCCGAGCCTCGAATAGGGTTATGCCCGCCAGTAACACTCCTGCGCCCGACGCCAAGACTAGGAAGGAGGGCCGAGGACTCGTGCCTTTCACCTTCTGCAACAGCGCCCAAACCAGCCACGCCAAAACCAAGAGCGGACCGATCATCGGGAGGTAGTTACGATGCTCAAAATAGAGCTCGAGGGGGATAAAGGTCGACTCCAGGAGATGCCCGCCCAAGAACCACAGTACCGCAAGAGCGAAGATCGCGGCACGCCGACGCAGCACAGCCGCGGCAGTCAGCAGGAGGCCTATCAGTGCGATAGCCACCAGCGTCGAAGGCGGATCGAGCAACCCGCGAGAAACCAGAAAATCGTCATGGAACAGGCCCAACCGATGCGGCCGTGGAATGACGATCATAACGAGGTAATCCACAAGGACCCGCGCCTCGGTCATGAGCCGCTCGCCCAAGGTGAACGTCCGCAGATCGTAGACGGCCAATATCCAATTCTGGAAGCGCACCGCAAATACGGCCGCCAACGTCGCCAACGGCGTCCAGAGAGCGAGGACTCGCCAAACTCGCCAGCGCTGGGTACCCACCGGTGCGAGCACCGTGTATTCGAGCACCGCCGCATAAACGAGAGTCAGCACGCCGATCTCCTTCGCCAGCGTACCGAGCAACCCGCCAATCCATAGGCACGCGCCCGCAGCCAGATAAGCGCGCCACCGATCCGCCTGCTGTAGTCTGATCCGAAATGCAAGGTAACCTACCAGACCAAGCAGGGAGAAAGTGGCCGCCAACAACGTCATCCGCTGAACAACGTAAAGAACTGTAGAGACATTCAACGGGTGAAGGAGCCAGGCGGCGGCGACCACGATCGCCAAAGGACCCCAATAACCCGACTGTGGGTTGCGGGAAGAGACGCCGATCAGACGTATCAGCCACCACACCAGTACGCCGTTGATGAGATGTAGCCCCAGGTTCACCAATTTGAATGCGAACGGATCCGAGGGCCAACTGGCCGCCTGAAGCGCGAAGGTGATCTGAGCCACCGGCCGACCGAACTCGCCCGCTGGCCCGGTAATGGAAAACAACAACGCGCGTGGCCAGTCGAAGGGCTGCAGGCTCTCCAGGCCCTTCAGATTTTGGTAGTCGTCCAGCAAAAACGCGCCCGAAAGCCCCGGCCAGTAAACGGCCGCAGTGACCGTCAGCACGAGGCCGAGCAACGGGCCGGAGTATCGGAAACCCATACGGCTGATAGGCAATGGTAGAGGTCCATCAACAAAAACGCCGGCCTTCGGCGCCGGCGTTGTCGAATTGTGCCAGTTCGGACGATCAGGATCACTGGCAGGTTGACGGGCGAAGACGGCGCGGGACGGATCCGCCCGTGCAATCCCAGTTGCGACCGCCGTCGGTCGTTACCAGGGTAACCGTGGTCCCCCGAACGAGCATGTTCACGTCAGTCGACTTCATCGTGGCGGTCAACGTGTAATCGCTGCCGGAGCCGCTGCCTACAATGGAACCCACATACCGTCCCGTTGACGTTCCCAGCAACGAACCCAGCGAGGTAGGCCAAACCCCCGTATCTGCATACCATTCGGAGAGTGAGGGTTTATATCCCATCATGAGTTCAAGCGACTCCGAGACTTGCGCCCGTGCCGCGTAATCCTGGTAGCTAGGCAAGGCTACTGCGGAGAGGATGCCGATGATGGCAACGACGATCATCAGCTCGATTAAGCTGAACCCCTTGACCACCGCCGGCAGTTTCTGCCGCGAACTGCAAACCGGTTCCATGGTATTCCCCCAAGCAATCCGACGTTTTCTTACTTGGGTTAACAATCAGCAATTGTTGTGCCATAGATAATTGCCTGTATCAAAATAAAAAACCCGCCCATGGGGCGGGTTTGAGACGCAAGTGTACGAACTTACGGGCGGCAGGCTGCCGGGCGATACTTCGGGGCAACATCACCGGCCGTGCACTCCCAGTTCTTGCCGCCGTCAGGTGTGGACATAACGAGGGTTTTGTTAGCGATATTGGCGTTGACACCAGCCGGCCTGAACGTGGCCAGCATCTCCACGCTGCCCGGCGGGGTCGCAACCGGGTTCTGCAGCTGGATGCTCAGCACATATTTGCCTGACAAGGTGCCCATCACCGAACCGGCAGTCGTCGGCCAGGTGCCTTTGTCGGCGTACCACTCCGCCAGAGGCGTCTTGCCGCCGGACATCAGGTTAACAGCTTCCGTCACTTGCGCCCGGGCGGTGTAGTCCTGATACGCCGGGATGGCCACCGCGGCCAGAATACCGATGATCGCAACCACGATCATCAGTTCGATCAGGGTAAAACCCTTTTGGATTGCCTTCATTGTCAAGCTCCTTCCACGTAGATTCGAACCAAGGGACACACTCCCGCCCCTTGAGGATGCAAGTCGCGTGCCAGCTCCAACTACCGGTCAACTAGACGATTTTTCGGGCTAGGAAGCGGGCTCGGCCGCGTGTGATGGCCGCAGCGCGGCGGATTCGAAGACAAAAGGTGACGAATTTGGTCACCCGTCAGGCGGCAGACTCGAAGACCGAGGGGTCGTAGCCGGGAATCTGGGTTTCGTCGATCACGTCGATCTGCGCAGGCTCCATGAACTGCTCGGCGTAGCGCAGGTATACCTTCTCGCGGATGAAGATGTCGAACAGGTCGGGGTCGATGTGGCCATTGAGCTTGAAATTGCCCAGGATGTGCAGGGCTTCGCTCAGCCTCTTGCCTTTCTTGTAGGGCCGATCCACCGCCGTGAGCGCCTCAAAGATATCCGCAATGGCCATTACCCGCGCCTGCACCGACATCTGATCGCGGGTAAGCCCCCTCGGGTAACCGCGCCCATCCATCCGCTCGTGGTGGCCGCCCGCGTACTCCGGAACGTTTTTCAGGTGTTTGGGCCACGGCAGGGACTCCAGCATGCTGATCGTCACCACGATGTGATGATTGATGATCTCGCGCTCTTCAGCCGTCAGGGTGCCCCGCTTGATGGTGAGATTGCTGATCTCGTCATCCGTCAGGAACGGCATCGGGCGACCCTCGGAATCCCGCCACATATAATCACGGGCGATTCTCCGCACGCGCGCCTGGTCGGCATCATCCATGCTCTCCGAGCCGATATTGCAACGGTGCAGAAACGCGCGGTCCCGGTCGAGCTGCGTCCAGGTCGCATCCAGGGCCGCGCGCGCCGACGCTTCCGCGGCCTGATTACCGCTCAATCTGGCCAATTCCCCGCGAAGGAATTCGATCTCCGCATCCCGCTTGATCAGCTCGAAGCGGGTATCGATGAGATCGATGCGGTCGTAGATGGTTTGCAGCTTGGTCGCCTTGTCGACCACGTGCACAGGCGTCGTGACCTTGCCGCAATCGTGGAGCAGACTGGCGATCTGCAGCTCGTAGCGGTCCTTGTCGGTCATGCGGAAATCCCGCAGGGGGCCCGTCACGGCGTCGCTGGCCGCCTCCGCCAGCATCATCGTCAACGACGGAACCCTCTGGCAGTGGCCGCCGGTGTACGGCGACTTCTCGTCGATGGCCTCGTTGATCAGCGTGATGAACGACTCGAACAGTTTCTCCAGTTGGGTGATCAGCTGGCGATTGGCCAGCGCGATGGCCGCCTGCGAAGCGAGCGACTCGGCCAAGCGCTGATCCGCATCCGAGAAACTGGAAATGGCCCCGGTCAGCCGGTCCTTCGCGTTGAGCAGTTGAAGCACGCCGATGATCTCGTTCTCATGGTTGCGCATCGGCACCGTGAGGAAAGATTTCGAGCGATAGCCGGTCTTGGCGTCGAAATTTCGCGTCCCCGAGAAATCGAATCCGGCCGCCGTATAGGCGTCGGCAATGTTGACCGTCTGGCCTGTCAGGGCCGCATACGCCACCACCATCGAGTTGTTGGGGCGTCCGTTCTCATCGAACAATCGGATCGGGTAAAACGGTATGGCGATCCCGGTCGTGCCCCCCATGGCGATATTCAGGGAGTCGGTGCGCACGATTTCGAAACGCAGCTGGGACGTGTCTTCCATCAGGTAAAGCGTCCCGCCATCGGCGTTGGTAATGCTCTTCGCCGCTACCAGAATCGTCTCGAGGAGGCGGTTGAGGTCGCGCTCCTTGCTGAGCGCCGCCCCAATGACGTTGAGTTCCTCAAGCCGCCGGAACAGGTCGTCTGCGCCGAGATTCATCGCTGCTTACTTGATGCAGACCGCCCGCACGGCATGCATGTCGGTGATGCCCTGGAGAACCTTCTCGATGCCGTCCTGCTTCAGGGTATGCATTCCCTCCTCAAGGGCCGTGACCAGCATCTCCGCCACACGGGAATGCTCCTGGATGTGCCGCTTGATGGAGTCGGTGCCCACGAGCATTTCATGCAGGCCCACCCGGCCGCGGTACCCTCCGCCCCCGCAGGCGTCGCACCCGACAGCCTCGTGAAGAACCAGCCGACCTTTCTCGTCGCCGTACTTCTTGGTCCAGTCGTTGAGCAGATTCTTCATGTACGCCGCCGGGTCCTTCTTGTAGGAATCCGTGTTCTTGAGCTCCTCGGTGTACTCCGTCATGAGCCGCTTGATTTCGTCCTGGTGGGCGACCCGCGGCTTCTTGCACTTGACGCAAAGGCGCTTGGCCAGGCGTTGGGCCAGGATCCCCAGCAGCGCATCCGCGAAGTTGAACGGGTCCATCCCCATATCCAGCAAGCGCACGATGCTTTCCGTCGCGCTGTTGGTGTGCAGGGTCGCGAACACCAGGTGGCCGGTCAGCGAGGCCTCGATGCCGATGCTGGTGGTTTCCTTGTCCCGCATCTCACCGACCATGATGATGTCCGGGTCGGCGCGCAGGAACGCCCGCATGGCCGTGGCAAAGGTCAATCCCGCCTTCGGGTTCATTTGCACCTGGCGCAGACCCTTCTGGGTGATCTCGACAGGATCCTCGGCGGTCCAGATCTTGGTTTCCGGCGTATTGAGATACTTCAGCACCGAGTGCAGCGTGGTGGTCTTGCCCGAGCCCGTCGGGCCGCAAACGAAGAACAGGCCGTAAGGCTTCTCCACGCACGAGAGCAGGCGTTCCTTGTTGTGCTCCAGCAGCCCCAGCTTGTCCAATGGAATCGGCTCGCCGGCGGCGAGGATACGCATGACCACGTCCTCGAGACCGCCCGCGGTGGGCACCGTCGCCACCCGCAGTTCGATGTCCAGCGGGCCGAATTTCTTGAACTTGATCTTGCCGTCCTGGGGTTTCCGCTTCTCGGAGATGTCCAGGTCACACATGATCTTGAGGCGCGTCACCAGCGGCGCCCGGTAACTTGCCGGGACTTCGATATACGGCGCCAGCGATCCGTCCCGCCGGAAACGGATCTTGGTCTTGGCCTTGCCGGGATAGGGCTCAATATGGATATCCGACGCGCCCTGGTTGTATGCCTCGATGATGATCTTGTTGACCAGCTTCACCAATTCGTTATCGGCCGCGGCGGACACGTCGTCCAGCGTTGCGCCCTCCTCAAGGGCCTCCTCCGCGTCCATCCCCGAGAGCAGATCCCCGATGGATCCGCCTTCATCGATGCCGCCGTAGAACTGGTCGACGGTCTTGCTGAACTCCCTCCGGGTCGTGACCTTGTAGAGCAGCCGGTGTTTCGGAAAGACGTTGTTGACGATGCGCGAAGCGCGGATCCGCTCGGGATCGGTGGTCAACACAACGAGGCCCTCCTTCGTCTCCTCGATCGGCAGCCACTCGTTCTCCTCCACGTACTCCCGCCGGAGATTCTTGAGCAGATCCATCGGCTTGATCCGATCGGGATTGAATGGCTCGTAGGGCACGCCGAAGAACCCCGCCAGCGACTTGCCCAGCGCCGGGAGCTTGAGCTGGAATTCGTCCAGCAGCACATCCTCGATGTCGCCGCCCTTGCGCCGTGCCGAACGCGTCGCCAGATCGAACTCTGGCGCCGAGATGACCGCGTCCGCGATCAGCTGGTCATATTTCGTCCGAACCACTTGCGCGGAATGCTGGCGCTGGCGCATGGCGATTGCCAGCGTCTTCGTAAGCTCCTGCAGCCCCTCCACCGCCGTTTGTGCGAACGGCTGCCCGGTCTTGGTATTGATCAGCTGGACGACCCCGATGAGGCTGTTATCCGACGCGTCCACCACGGGAGCAGCCAGCACCTGCCTGGTGCGATAGCCGGTACGCTTGTCAACTTCCTGGAGGAACCGCAGGTGCGGACTGAGCGACTTCAGCTCGTGCTCGTCATAGACGTCACGGATGTTCACGAGTCTGCGGGAGTGGGCGGCGAAACCCGCGATGCTCTGCTCGGAAATCGGCAGTTTCAGGTCTTTGAAGGAGTTGAGACCGGTCTTGACCTTGGAGATGATCGACTGCTGGTCTTCGCTCATCACGTAGACCGTGAGGCGGTCGGCGCCGAACAATTCACAAACATCCTTGCTCACCTCCAGCATGATCTCGTCCACGTTCTGCGTGGCGTGGATCTTGTTGGCGACCGCCTGGAGATTGCGCGAAAGCGTGAGCTTGGCGCTGATGTCGCCGAGGTTTTCGTCCTGATGGCTCGATTGTAGAACCGTGCTCATGACCAACGCCCCCGAGAGCTACGACGCGCCGTCGGCCGGGATCGCCGACGTCCGTGCGTCGGAATACAGTAAACGATCTTCACCCGTTGCCCGCCGCCGTCAGAACTCGATCACCTGGCTGTTCTCCAGCTTGCGGGGTTTGAACTCCGGTATCGCCGCCTCCACTTCCCGCATTGTCAGGTCCGCTTCCCCCGGCTTGAAGTGCGAGATGTAGACCTCCGGCCTGCCGCGGAGCTTCTTCAGCTCCTCGGCCAGGAGGCTCGGGCACAAGTGCTTGGAGACGACCGCCAGCTCCTTCTCCTTGTTGCCGAATGCGGTCTCGATGATCAGGAAGCGCAGATTCGGGATTCGGTTCACTTCCTGCCAGAGCGCGTCGTTCGTCGTCGTATCGCCGCTGAACACGAGGCTCGCGGCGCCGCTATCGATATGGAAGCCAATGGCAGGCACCACGTGGTTTGCCGGCAACGGCGTGATCCGGCGCCCGCCGATCTCGACAGTCTGGCCGATGTAGAGGCTCTCATACCGCATGTAGCCGATGTCCGGATTCGGAATGCAGGTGAAATCCGGCCAGATTTTCCAGTTGAACAGGTGCTCCCGCAGGATCTCGAGGGTGGCGTGGGTCGCATGCACGGTGAGCGGCCGCTCGCGCATCCAGCCCACCGTATCGACGATAAACGGGATATAGGCCACATGGTCCAGATGCGAGTGCGTGATGAACACATGGTCGATCTTCTTGAGCTCCTCGAGCGTGAGGTCGCCCACGCCGGTTCCCGCATCGATCAGCACATCGCTGTCGATCAGAAAGGACGTGGTCCGCAGGCTCCCCCCGATGCCCCCGCTACAGCCTAGAACTCTGAGTTTCATTATCCTGGTATCCGCCCCGTCGAGGCCCCCGAAAACCGACGCAAGTACCTAAAAAATCGAGTGTTATGCATCCTACACCTACTTCGTCGAGGCGATACCCGGCAAATGTTGTTTCACCAAACCTCCTTACCAGCCCTGGGAAGAAGGCAAGTTCCGCGCCCGTTTTTGCAAACGCCGTCCAGCGCTCGGCGGCGGTAGCGCGGCACCGCGACCGCTCTCTCGCCGCGATGTCCGGCCGTCTTGGGACACTTCAGGACCGGCCGGCGGGCCGCTCCAGGCCTTCAGGTCTTGAAGAAGAACTCCAACTTGACCCCGGCCAACTCGATGATGTCGTGATCCATCAGCCGCCGGGGATGGGTGCCGATGGCCTCCCCGTTGATCACGGGGTTCTGACCGCCCTCCACGTGCGTTATGAAGTACCCGTGCGGTCGCTTGGCAATCACCGCCACCTGATGTCCGGGCTTGCCCAGAGTGGTCAAGCTCTTGTGGATCTCCAGCTCACGGCCGGTGCTTGGCCCGGTCAGGACCTGTATCGCGGCGACCGGCACGCCGCCCGCGGCAGGTTTGGCCGGCGCCGCAGCGGACACGGATGGCACAGCGGCCGCCCCGGGGCCCGCGGCAGCGGCGGCAGGCTTGCGCAGCACCATGGTTTTCTCATAGTCCGTGTGCCTCGCGTCGCTGACCTGCTCGTTCACGTATTTCAGCTTGTACTTGCCGATCTCGACGACATCCCCGTCCTGCAGGAAATGCTTCTGAACCTGCTTGCCGTTCACCAGCGTACCGTTCGTGCTGTTCAGATCCTCGAGGAACGAATCGTTGAGAATCGTCACGATCACCGCATGATTTCCGCTGACGGCGAGGTTGTCGATGTGGATATCGTTGGTCTCCTTGCGCCCGATGGTGACGCGCTCCTTGTCCAACGGGAACTCCTTGAGCACCAGCCCATCCATGCTGAGTATCAGTCTCGCCGCCATAGAAGCACCCTTTTCTCTACGCTATTTCATGAACTTGGAAAACAGACGCGACAGGCCGCCACCGCGCTGAGCGGAAAAATCCTGCCTGACCTTGACCAGCACCACCGAGACGTTGTCGCGGCCGCCATTGTCGTTCGCGAGCCGGACCAGCTGACGCGCCGCCAGCGGCAGATTTCCCCGCATGGTGAGCAGCGTGAGCCGGATCTCCTCGTCCTCGACCATGTCGTTGAGGCCGTCGGAGCACAGCAGGTAAATGTCTTCGGGTTTCGCGTCGTGCACGTGAATCTCGGGTTCCACATGTGGATCGATGCCGAGCGCGCGCGTCACCAGATTCTTGTGCATCGACAGCCGCGCCTCTTCCTTGGTGATCATGCCGCTGTCGATCTGTTCCTGCAGCAGCGAATGGTCCCTGGTGACCTGCATCAGTTCATCGCCGCGCAGGCGGTAGGCGCGCGAGTCCCCGATGTGCGCCACGGCAACGCGGTTGTCGAAAAACAGCGCCACCACCAGCGTCGTCCCCATGCCCGAGTATTGCGGCTGGCTCTGCGCCGCCTGATATACCGAGGCGTTGGCGCGCTGAACCTGGTCGCGCAGCAGCCGCTCCGCCAGTGTGCCGCCGGTGCCGGCGTCGACCTGCGCCGGATCGTGGTCCGCCAGCGTCTGCTTCATCTCCGCCGCGATCAGCGACACGGCGATTCCGCTGGCCACCTCGCCGGCGTTGTAGCCTCCCATGCCGTCCGCGAGAATCGCCAGCCCCCGCTCGGGCAGCGTGCCGATGCTGTCTTCGTTGTGCGATCGCACCATGCCCGGGTCGGACAGGCCGACCACCTCCAAAGCCGCCTCAATGGTCATGCAGCAATTCCCGCCGGGGCCACACACCCCATGCACTCGCGGACCGCCAAAGCCATTTGCTCGCCCGTCCTGAAGCGCTCATCCACCGATTTCGCTAGAGCCGCATCGATGACCTCACGGACGCAAGACGGCAGGTCCGGCTTGATTGCCACGACATCCGGGTGCGGCTCGTTGGCGATCCGGAACATCAGTTGCGCCATGGTGTCCCCCTGGAACGGTAGCGTCCCCGACACCATCTGGTAGAGCGTGACGCCCAGGGAGAACAGGTCCGAGCGCCCGTCGATCTTGCGCCCCGCCAGCTGCTCGGGCGACATGAACGAGGGCGTACCGAGCACCATGCCGGTGTTGGTCCGGCTGGAGTCGGTCATGCGGGCGATGCCGAAGTCGGTGACCTTGACGGTATCGCTGGCCGGCTCGTACATGATGTTGGCCGGCTTGATGTCGCGGTGCACGACGCCCTGCGCGTGCGCGTAGTGCAGGGCATCGGCAACCCGGGCGATGATCGAAAGCACCGTGCGGAGCGGGAGCAGCGCGTCCGGCTTCACGTACGGCACCAGATCCTTGCCCTTGAGAAACTCCATGGCGATGTACGCGAGCTCGTGTTCTTCGCCGGCGTCGTAGATGGTGACGATACTGGGGTGGTTGAGGCGACCCGCGGTTTCCGCTTCGCGGAAGAACCGCGCCCGGACCTCGTCCAGCTCCTCCGCCGCGAACTCCTGCGAGGGCGCCATGGTCTTGATCGCCACCACGCGACCGATCTCGGGATCACGGCCCTGGTAGACGATGCCCATCGCCCCCTTGCCCAATTCTTTTTCCACCTGATAGCGGCCCAGCATGGGTTTTTCCATGGCGCCGCCGCCATCCACGATCAGCGTGCCGCCCGCAGTGCGCGCCCCCCCGCCGCCACCGAGAATGACTGTCTCCGACATGGCCTTGGCACAGGTGAGTTTCTGCGTCAGGTCCTTGTACTTGGGATTGGACGAGGCCATGTACTGATAAACGACCTCGGCCTTGCTGAACTGCCGCTTGCGCTCGAAATCCAGCCCCAGGTTATCCAGGATGTCCATCATGCCGGCGTCCAGCTGGGAGCGCGGGTCGTCGCGCGTACGCCGAGGTCATGGGCCCAACGCTCCAGCCCGGCGACAACGGCGGTGGCCTGATTCGACACCAGGAACAGTACGATCACCGCCACACCGACGAACCAGTCGCTTTTCCAAAAGGAAAGTCCTTTCACGTCGGGCCCTGCCCACGCCAGGTGCGTCGAGTTTCCAAGAAACCTCTTAAAGTTTTGTTGTTAGATGTTTCTAAAATATACGATTTCTTGAAAAAAGTGAACCGTTTAGATCGGGTGTCACCCAGGATTTCCGCCACGAACCGATGACCGCCTGCAGCCGCTGCCCGTTTGCCCCGGCAAACCGCCATGTCTCTGAATAAAAATCGGAAACGCTAACTTCAGACAAAAAAAGGCCAGCCAATCAGGCTGACCTTGCGATTTGGATCCGGAGGGCTCAGGTGCCCAGCTGGGCGCCGACCGTGAGCGCGAGGGCCTTCGCCACATCGATGCCGTTGGCTTTCTTGCCCTCCTCCGATTTTGCACGCAGCACTTCGATCTGCCCGCCCTGGGCCGTCACCCTGAAGCTGCTCTCCGAGATCTCGGAGACTTCTCCGATCTTCCCGGTGACCTCGGCGAAGCGGCGGAATGGCAGCTTGCGTGCATCGAAAATCTGCAGCTTCCTGCCATTCACCGTGGTCCACGCGCCCGGAGCGGGATTCGACGCCCGGATCAGATTGTAGATGTGATCGACGTGGCTATGCCAGTTGATCCTGGCCTCGGCCGAACGGAACCACCCCTCGTAGCTCGCCTGCGACTCGTCCTGGATGGACTCGGTATGCCGCCCCGCCACCACCAGGTCGGCCGCTTCCAGCATGGCTTTGACCCCGAGCGGAAACAGCTTGTTGAAGTAAACGTCGCCCAGCGTTTCGTCGGCGCCGATTGCGACCTCCTTCTGCAGCACCACGGGCCCCTCGTCGAGCCCGTCGGTGGGCCGAAAAATCGTCAACCCCGTGCGCGCGTCCCCGCGCGCGATCGGCCAGTTGATGGAACTCGGGCCGCGGTACTTCGGCAGCAAAGACGGGTGATACTGGATCGTTCCATGCTTCGGAATGTTGACGAAGTCCTGGGGCGCGAACAGCAGCACGTACGCCATGATGCCGATATCGACGTTGAGCTGCCGCAGCGCATCGTGGGCTTCCCGCTTGCGGTAAGAGGGAAACTGGAAAACGCTCAAGCCGCGCTCCTGGGCGGCCACCCGCAGCGGGTCCGGCTTCGCGCCTTCTCTTTCCGGCGCCACGAATACCCCGGCGACCGTGTCACCGCGCTCGAGAAAGGCGTCGAGCACGGATTTTCCGAAATCCTGCTGACCGATGATCGCTATCCGCATCGTCGCTGTTCTTCAGTTGGGATGTGGAAACAGGACGGCGGGCTGCCCGGCGCCCGCCGACGTAATGCAGCGCACCGTCAGGCGCGCAGCTCGTGATACTGCTGCACCTTGGGCGGCTCCTTGGTGAAGGCCCCGGCCTCCTTCAGGGAATGGATATGGTCGTCCTCGTATCCGAGCACGCTGCGCAGGATCTCCTCGGTGTGCTCGCCGAGCGTCGGCGAACGCTCGATCTGGACGGAGGAATCGGAAAGCTTGATCGGCATGCCGACGTTGTACCAGGTCCCGCGCTGGGGATGATCCAGTTCGACGTACATCTGGCGCAGCTGCACATGCTCGTCGTTGGCCAGATCCTCGGTGGACATGATGGGGCCGCAGGGAACGTCCAGCTCGTTGAGGATTGCCATGAACTCGCGCTTGGCGAACTGGGAGCCGAACTCGTTCAGCATCCGCCACATCTCCGCCTGGTTCTTGCGGCGCTCGCCGATGGTCGCGAACCGAGGGTCCTTGTCCAGCTCCGGCTGCCCCACCTCCGGGCCCATCCGCTTGGCGAGCGCGTCCCAGACCGCTTCCTGGACGACGACGTAGATGTAATCGTTGGGACCGCCCGGCTTGCACCTCACCGCATTGCCCAGCTGCCCGCCGCCGGAGTCGTTGCCGGCGCGCGGCGTGTAGGTCATGCCCTTCTCCGTGGGCACCGAGTACTCGGACAGGGGCCCGTTCTTCAGCCGCTGGTGGTCACGGAACTTGACCCGGCAGAGATTCATGACCGCATCCATCATGGCGACTTCCACGTACTGCCCCTTGCCGCTGGTGTTGCGCTGGTGCAGCGCCGCCAGGATGCCGATGGCCAGGTGCAGTCCGGTGCCCGAGTCGCCGATCTGCGCACCCGTCACCAGCGGCGGGCCGTCGCTGAAGCCGGTGGTGCTCATGGAGCCGCCCATCGCCTGCGCCACGTTCTCGTAGGCTTTGAAATCGGCGTAGGGTCCGCTGGAGCCGAAGCCCTTGATCGACGCCATCACGATGCGCGGATTGATCCGGTGCACCTTGTCCCAGGAGAAGCCGAGCCGGTCGAGCACGCCCGGCCCGAAGTTCTCCATCACCACGTCGCATTTCTTGATCAGGTCGGTCACCACCTCCTTGCCCATCGGGTTCTTGAGGTTGACCGTGATCGAGCGCTTGTTGCAGTTGAGCATCGTGAAGTACAGGCTGTCCGCGTTGGGCACGTCGCGCAACTGGCCGCGCGTGACGTCGCCGGTAGGCGGCTCCAGCTTGATGACGTCGGCTCCCATCCACGCCAGCAGCTGGGACGACGTGGGACCCGCCTGCACGTGGGTCATGTCCAGGATCTTGAATCCCGATAGCGCCTTATCCATTCGATTTCACCTCCAGATCTGGGGCTGCGGGCGGGCCGGCGAACCGGCACCTGCGCCCACAGCGACGGCGTTTGGTCCGCAGCGCGATTATAGCCGCCGCATCACTTGTACATGGTCTGGTTCATGGTCCCGCTGGAGTACACCTCGCGGTTGATGACCACGTCCACCAGCGCCGGCTTGCCCGAATCGCGGGCCTTCTCCAGCGCCGGACGGATGTCCTCGGGCCTGGTGACCCGGACGCCGAATCCGCCCATGGCCTCGGCCAGCCGGTCGAAGCGCACGTCGCCGACCACGTTGCCGACGTCGCCGCGGCCGGGGTATTTGCGCTCCTGGCCGAAGCGGATCTGGTTCCACGACGAGTTGTTGCCGATGACACCGACGAAGGGCAGCTTGCGCTGCACCGCCGTGATGAAGTCGAAACCCGTAAGGGTGAACGAGCAGTCGCCGAACAGCACCACCACGTCCCGCTCCGGCTGCGCCACCTTGGACGCGATCGCGAAGCCGCTGCCGACCCCGAGGGTTCCCAGCGGGCCGGGGTCCATCCAGCCGCCGGGTTTGTGGGGCTTAACCACCGAGCCCGAGAACGTCACGATGTCCCCGCCGTCGCCGATGTAGACCGTGTCCTCCAGCAGGAACTCGTTGATCTCGTGGCACAGCCTCACCGGATGGATGGGCGTCTCGTTGGCCTCGATGATCTTCTTGTTCTTGTCCTTCGCCTTGTCCTCGTCCTCCCGCAGCATCTTGAGGAAGGGATCGTGCTTGCGCGCCGCGTCCCCTTTGGAGGCGCCGCACATCGCTTCCAGGATCGTGCGGATGTTGCCGACCAGGCCGTAGTCGAAATCGCGGTTGTGACCGACGTTGCGGTAGTCCATGTCCATGATGACGATCTTCGCATTGGGATTCAGGCGGCGGCCGTAGCCCATGCGGAAGTCCAGCGGAGTCCCCGCCAGAAGGATCACGTCGGCATTGTCGAACGCTGTCTTGCGCGAGGGCATGAAGTTGTACGGGTGATTGCGCGGCAGTGTTCCCCGCGCGGCGCCGTTCACGTAGATCGGCATGTTGAAGTGCCGGGCGAACTTGTCGATGGCGCCGTGGGCGCGGCAGGTGCGCGCCTGGGTGCCGAACAGCGCCACCGGGCGCTCGGCCCTGGCCAGCAGCTCGGCCACCTCCGCCACGATGTTGGGATCGCCGATGAACTCGGGCACCGGGCTGCCGCCGGCGCCCTTGACGCGAAAGTTCTTGGGATAGCGGACCTTGGCGGCGTCGACCTTGCCGTCCATGACGTCGTGCGGCACCTCGAGGAAACCCGGCCCCGGCGCGCCGTTGTACATCTCGCGGAAAGCCATGCCCATCATCTCCGCCAACCGGTCGGTGGTCATCACCGTCGAAGCGAACTTGGAGATCGGGGTTATCATTTCCGTGTGCCGCAGCTCCTGCAGCGCGCCCATCTTGTACTGTTTCAGGGCCCCGTTGCCGCCGATCAGCATCATCGGGCTCTCGGCGCGGAAAGCGTTGGCGACGCCGGTGACGGCGTCCGTCGTGCCCGGGCCTGCGGTGACGATGGCGCAGCCGAGGCCGGTGATGCGGGCGTAGGCGTCCGCCGCATGGGCCGCAACCTGCTCGTGCCGCACGTCGATGATCTCGATGCCCTCATCGAGGCAGCCGTTGTAGGTGTCGATGATGTGGCCACCGGAAATCGTGAAGATGTGCCGGATGCCCTCCTGTTTGAGCATCTTGGCGATGATCTGTCCGCCGCTGATCAGTTTGGTGTCCTGACCGACGGCGACCTGCGTTTCGACGTTTCCCATTCATGCCTCCAGCGTTGGGTCGGTTGTGCTCGATGCGACCGGTGAATTACAATGCGATTTTCCGTAGAAATTTAGGCAGTTGGCGCCGTCCCGGCATTGACCGCGGTCAATAATCCGGGTTTTCTCCCGGTCGGCTCGCGCTCCCGCCCCTGACGGCTCCCGCCGCCCCGCTCCGCGGCCCACTTTTCAACCCTTATGGTCGCCCTGGTCGCCCATCCCGAGTACAAGATCCTTCGCTTGCAGCTTCGCCAGAATCTGATGCTGCGGAGCATGCCGGCGGAAGCGTGGGACGAGCTTGAGCCCATGCTGGAGATCACCGATTACCCGAAGGGCCGCTCGCTGGAAAATCAGGGCGACCTCAGCATGGAGCAGTATTTCATCATCGAAGGCGTGCTCAAGCGCGTGGTGACGAACCGAGAAGGCAAGGAGATGATTCTGCGCTTCGCCGCGGAAAGCGACATCGACACCAGCTATGCCGCATGGCGCCTGAAGACGCCGATCCCGTATTCCATCCGCGCGGTGACCCGAGTGCGCGCCGCCAAGCTCTCGATGGAGCAGTGGGCGCGCTTCATGGACCGCCACGCCAGCGTCAAGGCGGATTTCGAGTTCGAGGTGATGAAGCTGATGAGCGAGGTGATGGCCCACACCATCACCCTGCACCTGCTGGATGCGCCCGGCCGGGTGCACCGGTTCCTGCGCAAGCACGCCGACCTTGCCGAGCGGCTGCCGAAGAAGGAGCTGGCGTCCTATCTCAACCTGTCACCCGAGACGCTGAGCCGCCTGAAGCACAAGGGCAAGATCGAGCTCTAGCAACCCGGCGACGCAGGATCACGCATAACGCGGCCGGCTCCCGCCGCCGAAGTGGCTGTCAAGTGTACTTTTCCGAGGTAAACATGCGCGAGCGGGCCATCACCTTGAGCTGATTGTCCACCGCGCTCACCCCCGGCACCGAAGCGGTGATCTTCTCCGCAGCCACCCGTTCGCTCTGGTGGAGGACGATTCCGGCCAAACGCACCGTGCCGTTGTCGGCCTCGATGGTGATGTTCACTTCATCCGTGTCGGGAGAGCTCTTGAGCGTCGCCCGCACCCGCCATTCCAGCGCGATATTGGCGAGCCGCTCCTTCGCCTCCGCGGTCTCCTGGAATTCGGGGCGCTGCAGCAGCTGCTTGATCTGCTCCACGCACGTTTCCACCGAAAGCCGCTCGGTGTTGAGCACCAAGTCGTAGATCAGCGGATCACCCCAGGTGACGCCGAAACGATTATGCATGTTCGCCACGTGCGCGGCGTCGCTGCGCCGCAGTTCCTCGCGCACGACCTCCTCGTCGTCGGTGTCGAGCCGCTCCATGAGAAACCTTACCCGGACGTCGAAGGGCGCGCACACGCGAACGCACGGGATGTGGGGCACCTGGCGCAGCAGATAGGTGGCACCCCAGCCGCGGATGACGACGTTGCCCTTGACGGCCAGTTCGAAGACCTCTTCGGCCGTGTAGACCGCAAGGCTCTTCTTGTCGGTGGACATGCCCTCGATGAAGCCCGCCTTGCCCTCCATGACGCGGCGGACCAGGCTTTTCTTGGTGCGCATCTTGTCCGCGACATGATCGACGACTTCGTGCCGCACGAGGGCGAGGCCGAGCTGCTGGGCCAGGAGCGCCGCGACGTCCTTGCCTTTAGAGCCCATCTCCTGGTTCATCGCGATGACTGGCATTGATCTTCTCCGTGCTGGTTCGTGAAACGCGGCGCAGGCGCGGCAGCCCTGAAGAGCGCCTCCGGCGGGTCAGCCGGCCGACGCCGGTCCCGCTCCTCCGTCAAGTTTACCCGAACGAATCTTCCTGAGCGCCTTGGAGATCAACGGCCAGAACAGCATCACGACCGCCAGCGTGCTGATGCCGCCCACGAGCCAGTTGGACCAGAGGATGCCGAGACTGCCCTCCGACATCAGCATCGATTGCCGGAACGAATCCTCGGCCCGATCGCCCAGAACGATCGCCAGCACCAGCGGCGCCAGCGGATAGCCGAGCTTCTTGAAAACATAACCGATCACCCCGAATCCCAGCATGTACCAGATGTCGATCATGGCGTTGGCGACCGTATAGGCGCCGATGGCACAGATGACGATGATGACGGGAGCGATGACGGCGAACGGTATGCGCAGAATCGCGGCGAAAAGGGGCACGCAGGTCAGCACAACGATGAGGCCCGCTACGTTGCCAAGATACATGGCGGCGATCAGGCCCCAGACAAAATCAGGCTTCTCGGCGAAGAGCAGCGGACCGGGCTGCAGGCCCCAGATCAGCAGGCCGCCCAGCAGCACGGCCGCGGTCGGCGAGCCGGGAATACCGAGCGAGAGCATCGGCAGGAGGGCGCTGGTGCCTGCCGCATGCGCCGCCGTCTCCGGCGCCACGACACCCTCGATCTGCCCGGTGCCGAATTTCTCGCCGTCCCGTGACATCCGCTTCGCCACGCCGTAGCTCATGAACGAGGCCGGCGTCGCGCCGCCCGGCGTGATGCCGAGCCAGACGCCGATCAGGGATCCGCGGATCGCGGTGGCCCAATACCTGGGCAGCTTTTTCCAGGTCTCCAGCACGATCTTGAGGTTGATCTTGCCGTGGGCCGCACCGCGAAACTCGAGGCCCTCCTCCATGGTGAGAAGAATCTCGCCGATGCCGAACAGGCCGATCACCGCCACCAGGAAGTCGAAGCCCTTGAGCAGCTCGGTGATGCCGAAGGTGAGGCGCAGTCCGCCGGTGACGGTGTCGATGCCGACGGAGGCCAGGGCAAAACCGATCATCATCGAGGTGATGATCTTGAACGGCGACTCCTTGCCCATGCCGACAAAGGCGCAGAACGTGAGCAGGTAGACCGAGAAGAACTCGGGCGGTCCGAACTCCAGCGCGAAATCCGCGACCAGCGGGGCGAGGAAGGTGATGATGATGACGGCGATGAAGGCGCCGAAGAACGACGACGTGAAGGCCGCCGTGAGGGCCTCACCCGCGCGTCCCTGCTGCGCCATCGGATAACCGTCGAAGGTCGTGGCCACCGACCAGGGCTCGCCGGGAATATTGAACAGCACCGAGGTGATCGCGCCGCCGAACAGCGCCCCCCAGTAAATGCAGGAGAGCATGATGATGGCCGACGTGGGATCCATCGAGAACGTCAGCGGCAGCAGGATGGCGATGCCGTTGGCGCCGCCGAGGCCCGGGAGCACGCCGATGATGACCCCCAGGACGATTCCAATCATCATCAGCACGAAGTTGTGCGGCGTCAAAACCACCGCAAAACCATTGAACAGCGCCGTCAGTTCTTCCACCTAGGTTCCTCCCCTGGGAACTCCGAATTGCTCCGCCGCGCCGAAAGGACCGGCCGCGCTCAATAGCCGAACATCGCCTCCACCGGCCCTTTCGGGAGCGGAATGAGAAACTGGACCTCGAACGTCCAGAACAACACCGCCGGCACGCCGATGCTGATCAGGATCGTGGACAGAAGCCTGAACTTGCCGAGCCACAACATGAAACCGCCGATGAAGATGGCGGACGCGATGTAAATGCCGATGAATTGGACGCCCAGCACGTAGATCATGGAGGGAACCAGCACCTGGAGCACCCGCTTGAACGAGTCCCAGTCGACGAACATCGAGCGGTCGCGCTTCTTGGACAACGTCGCCTGATACAGGGTGGCCGCGCTGCAGATGAAGATGAGCACGCCGATGCGAAACGGGAAATAACCCGCCTGCGGCCCCACCAGGGGCTCCCAGGACGCGCCAATGCGATAGGTATCGAACATCACCAGGGCCCCGAGGGCCATCAGGACGGCCGCGGTGACCGCATCGACGGTGCTTACCGAGCAGCTCTTTGAGGACGATTGCTCACCGTGTTCCATGCATGCCTCCGGAATTTCTGGCAACAGAGCCCTCAACGGACCCCGCTGGGCCGCCCGCGTACGACGAATACAGGTGGGGAGTTCCGGCGGCGGCGCTCTGGGGCGGCCCGCTCCAGGGCCGCCGCCGGAAGTTCACATCGAGGCGGTGGTGCCGGTCGACCGCCCCGTCACTGCTTGAGGAAGCCGGCCTTGGTCATCAGGTCCTTGTGGCGCTGCTCGGCCGCGGCAACCCACTTGACGTACTCGTCGCCGGTCATGAAGGACTGGTTGAACGCGCCCTTGGCCATGAACTCCTTCCAGTCCTGGGTTTCGCGCACTTTCTTGAACAGGTCGATATAGAAATTGACCTGGTCCTGACTCACGCCGGCGGGCATGAAGATGCCGCGCAGCATCAGGTAATCGATGTCGAGACCCGACTCCTTGCAGGTGGGAATGTCGTTCCAGGACATGGTGTCCGTCATCTTTTCCTTGTACGGCATCCGCTGGGTGTCAAACACGCACAGCGCGCGCAGCTTGCCGCCGCGCCAGTGGCCCACCGCCTCGATCGGGTTGTTGACGGTCGAGTTCACGTGGTTACCCACGAGCTGCACCGCCACCGCGCCGCCGCCCTTGAACGGGATGTAGGTGAACTTCGCGCCGGTCGCCTGTTCCATGGCCACGGTGATGATCTGGTCTTCCTGCTTGGACCCGGTGCCGCCCATCTTGCACTTCCCGGGGCCTTCCTTCTTGCAGAACTCGACGTACTCCTTCGCGGTCTTGAACGGGGTTTCGGCGTTGACCCAGAGCACGAACTCGTCCAGCGCCAGCATCGCCACCGGGGTCAGGTCCTTCCAGTTGAAAGGCACGCCCGTGGCCATCGGGGTGGTGAACAGGTTGGAGAGCGTGATGATGATCTTGTGGGGATTGCCCTTGTCGCCCTTGACGTCGAGGAAGCCCTCGGCGCCGGCGCCGCCGGACTTGTTGATCACCACGATCGGCTGATTCATCAGCTTGTTCTTGACCACGACGCCCTGGATGAAGCGGGCCATCTGGTCGGCGCCGCCGCCCGTTCCCGCGGGAACGATGAACTCGACCGCCTTGGTGGGTTCCCACGCCGAAGCGGTGAGGGGAGCCGCCGCAGCCACGGCGAACGTTCCGGCCAAGGCAGCCAGCTTCAGCGCCTTGCGGAGCGGGTCTTGGGTATTTGTCATGCCGCTTTCCTCCTTCAGTGTTGTCGGCCGAGCTGCGAATCGCCTCGGCCAGGGTCCCGATTGTACCTAAACCACTACAGGACGCTGACGCGGGTTTTTTCTTGTTGTGCGCATCATTATTAGTGTTTTCTTCACTGGTGCAACCGGGCTTTTCCGGAAAATTGACCGGCGTCAAGCATTTCGGTTGCGCTGCATTGCACAAAGCCGGTCATTTCACCAACAGCACCGGGACATCGGAGAGGTGGATCACCTTGGCCGCCACCGACCCCAGCAGCATGCCCGTCACCCGGCCCATGCCGCGGGTACCCATGAAGATCTGATCGCATTGCTTGTCGCGGGCGTACTTGGCGATCGTCTCCGCCGGCTCTCCCACGCCGATGTGGTAGACATAGGGCACCTTCGCCTCGTCCAGCTTCCGGCGCGGCTCGGCCAGGGCCTTGAGGCCCTCGTCCCGGTAGTATTCCTCCAGCTGTTCGCGCTTGATGAACATCGTCACGTTGCCGGAGACGATGGGCGGCTGGACGTTCAGCAGGTGAACCTCGATCGGCTCGCGGTACCAGCCCGCCTTGCGCACGAGCACGTCGATGCACCGATTCGAGCTTTCCGATCCGTCGACCGGGACCAGCAGCTTCAGCATGTTTTCTCCCGGAGCGTGTTCTTGGGCGGCGCGGCGCGGTCAGCGGGAGCGCTGCCCGGCCGAGTGGCCGTTTCCGGCCAAATCGACCGCCGGCGCTTCCTTGGGCGGCGTCTTGCGCAGGGCCAGCGCCTTGCCGACCGCCAGCACCAGGAGCGCTCCGGCCACCGGCGCAACCCAGTGCAGGTACGCCGCGTTGGCCTCGACCCAGTCCTTGACCACCACGTCGCCCACCGCCATGCCCCCCGCGATCCAGCCCAGCAGCATGCCGCCGCCGGTGATCACGATCGGGAACCGGTCCATGAGCCTGAGCACGAGCTTGCTGCCGAACACGATGATGGGAACGCTCACCACCAGGCCGAACACCACCAGCCCGAGGCTGTCCTTCGCCGCCGCGGCGATGGCAATGACGTTGTCCAGGCTCATCACCGCGTCGGCGACGATGATGGTCTTGATGGCGCCGATCAGGTTGGAGCTTGCGTCGATCTCGTGGCCGCCCTCGCCCTCCGGCGCCAGCAGCTTGACGCCGATCCAGATCAGCAACAGGCCGCCGACGATCTTGAGGAAAGCGATCTTCAGGAGGTAGAGCGCGAAGAAAATGAGCACGACGCGCAACGCGATGGCGCCGAAGACGCCCCAGAAGATGGCCTGGTTGCGCTGGTGGGCCGGCAGCTTGCGGGAGGCCAGCGCGATGACCACGGCGTTGTCCCCGCCGAGCAGGATGTCGATGGCGATGATCTGCAGGACCGCGATCCAGTACTCCGGGCTTGCGAACTCCATTGCTCCTCCCAGGTTGCGCTTCCGCCAGGAGTCTGGCCGGAGCGCCGGCGCCCGACGCGGGCGCCGGAGTCTCTACCGCGGCATCAGAACAGACCCAGCACCTTGCCGTCGTCGGTGAGGTCGATCTTCTCGGCGGACGGCACCTTGGGCAGCCCGGGCATGGTCATGATGTCGCCGCAGACCATGACCACGAACTCCGCTCCCGCCGCCAGGCGCACCTCGCGCACGTTGATCGTGTGGCCCGAAGGCGCGCCCTTGAGCTGCGGGTCGGTGGAAAAGCTGTACTGGGTCTTGGCCACGCACACCGGGTAGTGCCCGTAGCCGTCGTCCTGCAGCTTCCTGATCTGGTTGCGCACCTTGGAATCCGCCGTGACTTCCTTGGCGCCGTAGATGTTCTTGGCCACGGTCTCGATCTTCTCCCACAGCGTGGCCGAGTCCGGGTAGACGAACTTGAAGTTGGAAGGTGTCGTCTCGATCAGGTTCACCACCGTCTTGGCCAGATCCGCGGCCCCCTTCCCACCCTCGGCCCAGTGCCGCGCCAGGATTACCGGCGCCTCGTGATGGGCCATACGTTTCTTCAAGAGATCCACTTCGGCCGGCGTGTCGTGGGTGAAGTGGTTAATGGACACCACGCACGGCAGCCCATAATGGTTGCGCACGTTGTTGACGTGGCGCTCCAGGTTGGCGATGCCTTTCTCCAGCGCCGGCAGGTTCTCGACGTTGAGGCTCTTCAGGTCCACGCCGCCGTGGAACTTGAGCGCGCGGATGGTGGCGACGATCACCACCGCGTCCGGCCGCAGCCCGCTCTTGCGGCACTTGATGTCGATGAACTTCTCGGCCCCCAGGTCGGCGCCGAAGCCGGCCTCGGTGACGACGTAGTCCGCCAGCTTGAGTGCCGTCTGGGTGGCGATGACCGAGTTGCAGCCATGCGCGATGTTGGCGAACGGGCCGCCATGGATGAACGCCGGGTTGTTCTCGAGCGTCTGCACCAGATTGGGCTTCAACGCTTCCTTGAGCAGCACCGTCATGGCGCCATGGACGTTGAGGTCGCGGGCGTGGATCGGCTTCTGGTCGCGTGTGTAGCCGACGACGATGTTGCCGAGCCGGGTCTTGAGGTCCTTGAGGCTGGTGGCGAGGCAGAAGATCGCCATCACCTCGGAGGCGACCACGATGTCGAAACCGTCCTCGCGCGGGAAGCCGTTGCCGGGCCCCCCCAGCGAGACGGTGATGTCGCGCAGCGCGCGGTCGTTCATGTCCATCACCCGCCTCCAGGTGATGCGCCGCACGTCGATGCCCAGTTCGTTGCCGTGATGGATGTGGTTGTCGATGGCCGCCGCCAGCAGGTTGTTGGCCAGGGCGATGGCGTTGAAATCGCCGGTGAAGTGCAGGTTGATGTCCTCCATGGGCACCACCTGGGCGTAACCGCCCCCGGCAGCGCCGCCCTTCACCCCGAACACCGGTCCGAGCGAGGGCTCCCGCAGGCAGATCGCCGCCTTCTTGCCGATGTGGTTGAGGGCGTCGCCCAAACCCACGGTGGTCGTGGTCTTGCCCTCGCCGGCCGGCGTCGGCGAAATCGCCGTCACCAGGATGAGCTTGCCGTTCTTTTTCTTGGCCAGGCTGTCCACCCAATCCAGCGAGATCTTCGCCTTGGTGTGGCCGTAAGGCTCCAGCGCCTCGTCGGGAATGCCGAGCTTCTTGGCGATCTCCCCGATGCGCTTCATCGTGGCTGCCTGTGCGATTTCGATATCCGATGGCATCTTTCTTCTTCCCCTCTCCGAAATTTCTTCGATTGCCCGGCGTCGCCGCCGCAGTTTGAAAAAGACTATAGAAACAGCGTTGCGAAAGAGCCTTGACCCGAGTCAAGTTTCGCCATTACCCGGGCCCGCCGCGCCGGCGCAAGGAACGCGAAGGCCCGCGCGGTCGGCGCGGGCCCCGGATGACGCCGCCGCGGCTCAGTCATGCCGCGGCAAGCGACTTGCCTCCGCCATAGCTCGAGACTTCCGGCTCGGCGCCGCCGGCGGCAACCCGCGCGGCGCAATACTTGAACTCCGGAATCTTGCCGAACGGGTCCAGCGCCGGATTGGTCAGCAGGTTGGCCGCCGCCTCGTAGTAGCAGAACGGGATGAACACCGCGCCCCGCGGCGTGGCCTCGTCGGCGCGCGCGTAGAGCGAGATGCCGCCGCGGCGCGTTTCCACCGTGATCACACCGCCCGGCTCGACGCCGACGACGTCGAGATCGAGCGGATGGAACGAGGCCACCGGCCCCGGCTCGATGGCATCCAGCACGCCTGCGCGCCGGGTCATCGCGCCGGTGTGCCAGTGCTCCAGCTGCCGCCCGGTGATCAACACCCAGGGATACTCGTCGTCCGGGCGCTCGTTGGCCGGGATCAGGTCGGCGGGGACGAACTTGGCACGCCCGCTGGGCGTCGGGAAATCCTCGACGAACACCACCGGCTGCCCGGGATCCTGATCGTCCTTGCACGGATAGGTGACGGAGCTCTGCTCCTCGAGCCGCTGCCAGGAGATGCCGGCGATCGAGGGCATCGCCTTGCGCATCTCGTCGAACACGGCGGCGACGCCGCTTTCCGGTCCCTTGTAGTTCCAGTCCAGACCGAGGCGCCGCGCCATCTCCTGGATGATCCACAGGTCCTGGCGCGCCTCCCCGGGGAGGTCCAGCGCCCGCCGGCCGAGCTGCACCATGCGGTCGGTGTTGGTGACCGTGCCGGTTTTCTCCGGCCAGGCGGAGGCCGGCAGGATGACGTCGGCCAGATACGCCGTCTCGGTGAGGAAGATGTCCTGCACCACCAGCCAGTCGAGGTGGGCCAGCGCCTCGCGCGCGTGGTTCAGGTCAGGATCCGACATCGCCGGGTTCTCGCCCATGATGTACATGCCCTTGATCTGGTCCGCCAACACCGCGTCCATGATCTCCACCACGGTCAGGCCCGGCTTGGGATCCAGCGTCGCGCCCCACAGCTTCTCGAAGCGAGCGCGGGCCTCGGGGTCGTCGACCCGCTGATAATCGGGGAACACCATCGGGATCAGCCCCGCGTCGGAGGCGCCCTGCACGTTGTTCTGGCCGCGCAGCGGATGCAATCCGCACCCCGGCCGCCCCACCTGCCCGGTCATCAGCGCCAGCGCGATCAGGCAGCGCGCGTTGTCGGTGCCGTGGACGTGCTGGGAAATGCCCATGCCCCAGAGGATCATCGAGCCCTTGGAGGTGGCGTAAAGCCGCGCCACCTCACGGATGGTCTTGGCGGGAATGCCGCAGAGGGGCGCCATGCGCTCGGGGCTGTAGCCCTTGACGTTCTTCTGCAGCTCATCGAAACCCAGGGTCCGGTCGCGGATGAAGTCCGCGTTCACCAGCCCCTCGTCGATGATGGTGTAGATCATCGCGTTCAGCAGCGCCACGTCGGTGTCGGGCTTGAACTGAAGGAAGTAGGTGGCGTGCGGCGAAAGCTCGGTCTTGCGCGGGTCGGCGACGATCAGCTTGACCCCCTGCTTGGCGGCGTTCTTGATCCAGGTCGCGGCGACCGGATGGTTCACCGTCGGGTTGGCGCCGATGACGACCACCACCTCGGCCTTGAGCACGTCGCTCACCTGGTTCGAAACGGCGCCCGAGCCGATGCCTTCGAGCAGCGCCGCAACGCTGGAGGCGTGGCACAGGCGCGTGCAATGATCGACGTTGTTGCCGCCGAATCCGGTGCGCACCAGCTTCTGGAACAGGTAGGCCTCCTCGTTGGAACCTTTGGCCGAGCCGAAGCCGGCCAGCCCCGCGCCGCCGTGGGCTTCGCGGATCGCGCGCAGCCTGCCCGCGGCCAGGTCCAGCGCCTCGTCCCAGGTGGCTTCACGGAAGATCTCGTGCCAGTTCTCCGGGTCCATGGCGAAGTTCGCCGACTTGGGCGCGCCCGGCTTGCGGACGAGGGGCTTGGTCAGGCGCTGGCGGTGGTGCACGTAGTCGAAGCCGTAGCGGCCCTTGACGCACAGCCGGCTGTGGTTGGCCGGGCCGTCGCGGCCGGTGACGTACTGGATCTTGTTGTCCTTGACGTGGTAGGTCAGCAGGCAGCCGACGCCGCAGTACGGGCACACCGAGTCCACCGTCTTGTCGACCTGCTTCAGGCCGACGTCGCGCGCAGGCATCAGCGCACCCGTGGGGCAGGCCTGCACGCATTCGCCACAGGCGACACAGGTGCTGGCGCCCATCGGGTCGTCGAAGTCGAACACGATCTTGGAATGATCGCCGCGGAAGGCATAGCCGATGACGTCGTTCACCTGCTCCTCGCGGCAGGCGCGCAGGCAGCGGGTGCACTGGATGCAGGCGTCGAGCCGCACCGCCATGGCGGGATGGGACAGATCCGGCGCCACCGGCGCACGGGCCTCGAACCGCGGTTTGCCGACCTGGAGCTTTTCCGCCCACTGGTCCAGCTCGTTGTGGAGCGTGTATTCCTTCTGCGGCATGTCGGCGAGCAGCAGTTCCAGCACCATCTTCTGCGAGTGCCGCGCCCGCTCGCTGTCGGTGGAAACTTCCATGCCCGCCTTGGGCGCGCGGCAGCACGACGGGGCCAGCACGCGCTCGCCCTTGATCTCGACGACGCAGGCGCGGCAGTTGCCGTCCGGGCGCATCCCTTCCATGTAGCAGAGGTGCGGGACTTCCACTCCGTAGCGCTTCGCGGTCTGCAGGATGGTTTCGTTGCTGTAGCCGGTCACGGGCTTGCCGTCGAGCTTGAACTCGATCGCTTCCGGCCGGATTTCCAGATCGCTCATCTTCATTGGCTTGACCTCACCTTGCTTCGCCCCGGGACCCGCTCAGGCCTCGATCTCGTGGCGGAAAAACTTGATCACGCTGCGCACCGGATTGGGCGCCGCCTGCCCCAGGCCGCAGATCGACGCGTCGGCCATGGCGCGGGAGAGCTCCTCCAGCAGCGGCACGTCCCACGACGGCTTCTCCAGCAGCGTCAGCGCCTTCGCCGTGCCGACACGGCAGGGAGTGCACTGCCCGCAGGACTCGTGCTTGAAAAAGCCGATCAGGTTGCGCGCAGCGTCGCGCGCCCTGTCCTGGTCCGAGAGGATGACGACCGCCATCGAGCCGATGAAGCAGCCGTGACTCTCCAGCGTGCCGAAATCCAGCGGGATGTCCCCCATCGATGCCGGCAGTATGCCGCCGGATGCGCCACCCGGCAGGTAGCCGTAGAACTCGTGGCCGTCCTGCATCCCGCCGCAATACTCGTCGATCAGCTCGCGCACGGTGATTCCGGCAGGCGCCAGTTTCACCCCGGGCTCCTTCACCCGGCCGCTGACCGAGAACGAGCGCAGGCCGGTGCGGCCATGGCGGCCGTGGGCGGTGTACCAGGCGACGCCTTTCTCCAGGATGTCGCGCACCCAGTACAGGGTCTCGAAGTTGTGCTCCAGCGTCGGATGGCCGAACAGCCCCACCTGGGCGACGTAGGGCGGGCGCAGGCGCGGCATGCCGCGCTTGCCCTCGATGGACTCGATCATCGCCGACTCTTCGCCGCAGATGTAGGCGCCGGCACCGCGGCGAAGATGGATCGGCGGCAGCGCACACGGCGGATCCCGCTGCAACGCCTTCAGCTCGCGCTCCAGCAGCTCGCGGCAGCCGTGGTACTCGTCGCGCAGGTAGATGTAGACCTCGGCGACCTGGCAGACCCAGGCGGCGATCAGCATCCCTTCCAGGAAGCGGTGGGGATCGCGCTCCAGGTAATGGCGGTCCTTGAACGTGCCCGGCTCGCCTTCGTCGATGTTGACCGCCATCAGGTGCGGCATCGGCTCGGCGCGCACGATGCGCCATTTACGGCCGGTGGGGAACCCGGCGCCGCCAAGCCCGCGCAGCCCGGAGTCCTCCATGGTCTTCATCAGCTGCTCGGCGCCGAGCTTGCCCGCGAGGCACTCGGCCAGCAGCCGATACCCGCCCTGGGCGCGGTACTGCCGGTAGGAAACCGCCTTGGGCGCCGCGTCCCGGACCTCGCCGCGGCGCGCCGCCGCGGCCACGGCCTGCGCCTCGGCGTGCTCGAACGGTTTCTGGCCGACAATGGCCACCGGCGCCCCCGCGCAGCGCCCCACGCAGGGCGCCGGGATGACCCGCACGTCCGGTCCCAGCAGCTTCGTCAGCTTCGCCATCAGATCCTGCGCGCCCGCCATTTCGCAGGAAAGGGAATCGCAGACCCGCACCGTGACCTTGGGCGGCGCAGCGTCTCCCTCGCGCACGACGTCGAAATGGTGATAGAACGTGGCCACCTCGTACACCTCGGTGAGCGCCAGGTTCATTTCCTTGGCGAGCGCCGCCAGGTGGGCGGCGGAAAGGTGCCCGTAAGCGTCCTGGATCCTGTGCAGATGCTCGATGAGGATATCGCGGCGGCGGGGCTGCTTGCCCAGCAGCGCCTGCACCTGCGCGAGGGCCTCGGGGTCCGCGACGCGGCCCTTGGCCGTGGCGCGCACGCGCTTGGCCGCGCCGCCGGCGGGGGTCATGGGGATCAGGGTTCGATCATTCATCACAAATGCCTTTCCAGCGTGGGTCGGCGTCTTGCGAGCGGCCTGCCAGACATTTGTGACCTGCGTGGCTGCAGTCCACAGCGGCGCGCCGGTTCCGCTTGGCTGCGGGCCGCCGGCGCGGGTCCATCGCGCTTCGGTTCGTCTCCCTGCTCTGTCGCCCTCGTCCGTCGACCCGCGTGGCCAGGAGAAACGCCTAGTTTTCAGTTTGAAACATATGCCGACGGAAATTCCCCGTCAGCAATAAATTGACAACAAGGCTGCAGGTTTTGTGCCACGTTCCCCGCTAAAGCACGGATTTCAGCAGCTTGCCCATCTCCGCCGGGTCCCGCGTCACCTTGATCCCGCACTCCTCCATCACGGCGATCTTCTCGGCGGCGGTGCCCTTGCCGCCGGAAATGATGGCGCCGGCATGGCCCATACGCTTGCCCGGCGGCGCCGTCACGCCGGCGATGAATCCCACCACGGGCTTCTTCATGTGGACCTTGACCCAGCGGGCGCAGTCCTCCTCGTCGGAGCCGCCGATTTCCCCCACCATGATGACCGCGTCCGTTGCGGGGTCTTCGTTGAAGAGCTTCATGACGTCCACGTGCTTCATGCCGTTCACCGGATCGCCGCCGATGCCGACGCAGGTCGACTGCCCCAGGCCCAGTTCCATGAGCTGTCCCACGGCCTCGTAGGTGAGCGTTCCGGAGCGCGACACCACGCCGATGCGGCCCTTCTTGTGGATGTGCCCCGGCATGATGCCGATCTTGATCTCGTCGGGGGTGATCACGCCCGGGCAGTTGGGTCCCACCAGGATAGTCTTCCTGCCCTGCTTGCGCATCCGGTCGCGCACTTCGATCATATCGCGCACCGGAATGCCCTCGGTTATGCAAATCACGAGGTCCAGGTCTGCGTCCACGGCCTCCCAGATGGCGCCCGCGGCCCCTGCCGGCGGCACGTAGATCACCGAGGCCGTCGCGCCGGTCTGCCGTTTCGCGTCCTTGACCGAGGCAAAGATCGGCACGCCCTCGAAGCTCTCCCCCGCCTTCTTCGGGTTCACCCCGGCGACAAAGCAGTTCCGGCCGTTGGCGTACTCCAGGCAGTTGCGGGTGTGGAACTGGCCGGTCTTGCCGGTGATGCCCTGGGTGATGACCCGGGTGTTCTTGTCGATCAGGATGCTCACGGCTTACTTTCCTCCCGCGGCCGCCACCACTTTCTGGGCGGCCTCGGCCATGTTGTTGGCGGAAATGATGGGCAGGCCGGAATCGGCCAGGATCTTCTTGCCGAGATCCTCGTTGGTGCCCTTCATCCGCACCACCAGCGGCACCTTGAGCTGAACCTGTTTCGCGGCGGCCACCACCCCCTCGGCGATGACGTCGCAGCGCATGATACCGCCGAAGATGTTGACCAGGATGGCCTTGAGCCCGGGGTTCCTGAGCATGATCTTGAACGCCTCGGTCACTTTCTCGGTGGTGGCACCGCCGCCCACGTCCAGGAAGTTGGCCGGCTCGCCGCCGAAGAGCTTGATGGTGTCCATCGTCGCCATGGCGAGTCCGGCGCCGTTCACCAGGCAGCCGATGTTGCCGTCCAGGGAGATGTAGGATAGGTCGGACTTGGACGCCTCGATCTCCGCCGGGTCCTCCTCGTCCAGGTCGCGCATGGCGAGGATGTCGGGATGGCGGAACAGCGCGTTGTCGTCGAAATTGATCTTGGCGTCCAGCGCGATCACCTGGCCGTCGCCGGTCAGGATCAGCGGATTGATCTCCGCCAGCGAGGCGTCGGTGTCCCAGAAGGCCTTGTACAGCCCCTGCAGCACGGCGCGGGCCTGCGGCACCGAGGCGTCGGGAATGCCGATCTTGCGGGCGACGTCGTTGGCCTCGGCGTCCTTGAGGCCGGTCTCCGGATCGATGAAGACCTTGTGGATCTTCTCCGGCGTCTTCGCCGCCACCTCCTCGATGTCCATGCCGCCTTCGGAGCTGGCCATCAGCACCACTTTCTGGGTGCCGCGGTCCACCACCATGCCGACGTACAGCTCCTTCTTGATGTCGGCGCCCTCCTCGATCAGCAGCCGCCGCACCTTCTGGCCCTCGGGCCCGGTCTGGTGGGTCTTGATTTGCATGCCGAGAATCTCCGAAGCGCGCTGCCGCACCTCGTCGATGGATTTCGCCAGTTTGACGCCGCCGCCCTTGCCGCGACCGCCGGCGTGGATCTGAGCTTTCACCACCCACACCGGTCCGCCCAGCTTTTTCGCCGCGTCGACCGCTTCGTCGACGCTGAAACAAGGGAACCCGCGCGGCGTCGGCACGCCGTAACCGCGCAGGATTTCCTTTGCCTGGTATTCGTGGATTTTCATTCTTTTCTCTTCCCGGTGATGCCTCGACAACCGGCGCGCGGCGCGCCGATGCGGAGCCGACAATCTAAGTCATGCCGCCCGGTTCCACCCTTGACCGGGGTCAATAATCCGGGAACCTACCGATTTATAAGCGGAATCCGGGATCGGCACCGACCGCCGCCCGGGCGCCCCGGGCACCGTTCCGGCAGCGCCCGGGAAAACGCCGGCGCTTATTCAAGCTCGCCGTAGCGGGTCTCGCACTCCGTCACCGGGCGGCTGAGAATCTCGTTCTCGTGCAACCGCTTCGCGGCGAAAGAGCGCACGCGCGCGCCGGCTGTGTCGGCGTCTTTGGCTTTCGACTCGCCTGATTCTTTCGCCACGGTTCCTCCGGAGGGCTGCACGACGGACCCCGAACGCATGCTCGTGACCGGTGGTCCGGGAAGCGCACAATGGTAGCCGCGCGGCGCGGCAGCGGCAACCGCCGCGCGCGGCCACCCGACCGCGCGCGGCTCGCTTTACAAGGAGCGCGCCGGCTGGCGACAATGGCGCACCACGCCGCCGCTTCCCCTCGCCAGATGATTCCCCAAGCTTTGCGCTGGAACTGCGCCGTCCTGCTCGGCTGTCTGTTCACGCCGGCCTGGGGCGTGGAAATCGACTGTCTCATCGAGCCGCACCAGATTACGGACGTTCGCAGTCCGGTGGATGGGGTACTGGAAAGTGTCGCCGTGCAACGCGGGCAGCAGGTCAGGAAAGGGCAGGTGCTCGCCACCCTGCAATCCGACGCCGAGAAGGCGGCACTGGAGGTCGCCCGCACCCGCGCCGAAATGGACGGCGCCGTAAAGGCGGCCGAGGCGCGGTTGGACGCCGCGAGCAAGAAGGAGCAGCGCACACGCGAGCTGTTCGAGAAGAACTTCGTTTCCTCGGGTGTGCTCGAGGAGGCGCGCACCCAGAGGTCGCTGGCGGAACACATGCTGCGCGAAGCGCGGGAAGCCAAGCGCCTCGCCGAGCTCGAGCTGCGGCGCTCCGCGGAGCTGCTCAGGCTGCGCACCCTGCGCGCCCCGTTCGACGGCGTGGTGACGGAACGCTACCTCGATCCGGGCGGGCTCGCCACCGCCGCAGCCAAGGACCCCATACTGCGCATCGCGCAGATCGACCCGCTCAGCGTGGAGGTCATCCTCGGCGCCGGCCTCTACGGCAAGGTGAAAGTCGGGCAGACGGCCGACGTGACCCCGGAAACCTCCGCCACCAGTTTTCCCGCCCGGGTGACGGCGGTGGACCGGGTAATCGACGCCGCCAGCGGGACATTCCGCGTTCGTCTGGAACTGCCCAACCCGAAACAGGAAATTCCTGCGGGCGCGAAGTGCAAAGTGCGCCTGCCGGACTGACAATTCAGCGCGCACTGCGGCGCGCCGGTATCCATCGACCGCGCCGCCGCCGGCGTTACCGCTGGCCCGCCATCGGTTGGTTCTGCCCGGGCGCACCCGCTTCGTCGCGCCCGGGGAAACCGCCGCTTGCGGGAGCCCCGGTGGTGGTGCCGACAGTAGGACTCGAACCCACGACCTTCTGATTACAAATCAGCTGCTCTACCAACTGAGCTATGCCGGCCCGGTAGGGATTTTACGGGGAATCGGGAAAACCGAAGGCGCGGCGGGCGGGCGGTGCGCACCCGTCCGAAAAACGGGGCGACCCCCGTTTACTTGACAACCTGGAGCCTGGGGCGGCCGCTGCCGGGGGGCTGGGAGCCGTCGTCGCCCTGGGTGGGGGCCGCTTCTTCGCGCGGGGCGGCATCTTCGCCTTCCGCGGCCGGAAAGACCAGGCCTTGGCCGTTCTCCTTGGCAAAGATGGCAACCACGGCGTCCATCGCCACCGTGATCTCCCGCGACACGCCGCCGAACCGGGCCGAGAACTGCATCCGCTCGTTGTCCATGGTCAGGTCGCGGGTGGCGTCCGAGCCGATGTTGAGCACGATCTGCCCGTCCTTGACATATTCCATCGGCACCCGGGAACGCTGGTCGACCTGGACCGTGACGTACGGCGTTGCGCCGGCGTCCACGCACCATTCGTAGATGGCGCGGATCAGGTAGGGTTTGGTCGGCAACTCGCGCATGCGCTATTTTCGCATGACCTTCTCGGAGGGCGTCAAAGCCTCGATGAAGGCCGGCCGGGAGAAGATGCGCTCCGCGTATTTCATCAGCGGCGCCGCCTGCTTCGGCATCTGGATGCCGTAGTGGTCGAGCCGCCACAGCAGCGGCGCGATGGCCACGTCCAGCATCGTGTACTCATCGCCGAGCATGAACTTCTGGCGCTGGAACACCGGCGCGATCTGGGTCAGGTTGTCGCGGATCACGATGCGGCCTTTTTCCGCGGTCTTCTGGCTGCCCTTCTCGATCGCCTGCACGTGGCAGAACAGCTCCTGCTCGAAGCGGAACAGGAACAGGCGCGCCCGCGCCCGCATCACCGGGTCCGCCGGCATCAGCTGCGGATGCGGGAAGCGGTCGTCGATGTACTCGTTGATGATGTTGGACTCGTACAGGATCAGGTCCCGGTCCACCAACACCGGCACCTGGTTGTACGGGTTCATCACCGCCAGATCCTCGGGCTTGTTGAAGAGATCGACGTCGATGATCTCGAAGTCCATCCCCTTCTCGTACAGGACGATGCGGCAACGGTGGCTGAAGGGACACGTGGTCCCCGAATAAAGTCTCATCATGGCGAACTCTCCCCTTTACCTCGGGCGCAACTGCGCGCGGCGCGCTTCAATGCACGTCTTTCCAGTATTCCTTCTTGAGGAGATAGGTCAGCACGAACAGCACGCCCAGGAACAGGACGACGATGATGCCGATCTGGCTGCGCTTCACCGCCGCCGGCTCGCCCATGTAGACGAGATAGTTCACCAGATCGCCGATCAGGGCGTCGTACTCCACCTTGGACAGCTTGCCGGGCTGCGCGAGCACGAGCTTCTTTACCGTGTGCCCGTCGCCGTCCCCTGAAGCCTTCTCTTCCTTCAGCTCCTGAATTCCCTGCAGCTCCCACAGCACGTGAGGCATGCCCACCTGGGGGAACGCCAGGTTGTTCCAGCCGGTCACCTTGGTTTCGTCGCGGTAGAACGTGCGCAGATAGGTGTAGAGCCAGTCCGCGCCGCGCGAGCGGGCGATCACCGTCAGGTCCGGCGGCGGCGCGCCGAACCATGCCGCCGCGTCCTTCCGGTCCATCGCCACCTTCATCTGCTCGCCCACCTTGTCGGCAGCGAACATCAGATTGTCCCGGATCTGGTCCTCGGTCAGCCCGAGGTCGGTCAGCCGGTTGTAGCGCATGAACTGCGCGCTGTGGCAGCTCAGGCAATAGTTAACGAATACCTGCGCGCCGCGCTGGAGCGACAGCGCGTTCTGCAGGTCCACGGGCGCGCGGTCCAGCTTGGCACCGCCGCCCGCCGCCAGCGCCGCCAGCGGCGCCAGCAGCAGGGCAGCGAGCACGCCGGCAAGGGTCGTCCTGGTCTTCATCGGTCGGTCACTCGTTCCGGTTCGGGCTTGGTCTTGTCGATCTTCGTGTACCAGGGCATCAGCAGGAAGAACGCGAAGTACACGACGGTGAGTATCTGCGCCGTCAGCGTGCGGCCGGCCGTCGGCGGCAGCACGCCCAGGATGCCCAGGACCACGAAGCTCACCAGGAACGCCGCCAGGAAACCCTTGAACAGCGGGCCGCGATAGCGCACCGATTTCACCGGGCTGCGGTCGAGCCAGGGCAGAAAGAAGAAGATCAGCACCGCGGCGCCCATCACGGCCACGCCCGGGAACTGGGAGCCGAACATCGGCGGTACCGCCCGCAGCATCGCGTAATAGGGCGTGAAGTACCACACCGGCGCGATGTGCTCCGGCGTCTTCAGGGGATCGGCCGGGATGAAGTTGTTGTACTCGAGGAAGTACCCGCCCATCTCCGGCGCGAAGAACACCACGGCCGAGAACAGGATCAGGAAGAACACCGTCCCCATGATGTCCTTGACCGTGTAATAGGGGTGAAACGGGATGCCGTCCAGCGGCTTGCCGTCGGGCCCCTTCTTCTTCTTGATCTCGACGCCGTCCGGGTTGTTGGAGCCCACCTCGTGCAGCGCGACGATATGGGCCGCCACCAGCCCCAGCAGCACCAGCGGCAGGGCGATGACGTGGAAGGCGAAGAAGCGGTTGAGGGTGGCGTCGGAGACCACGAAGTCGCCGCGGATCCACACCGCCAGGTCCGGGCCGATGATCGGGATCGCCGCAAACAGGTTGACGATCACCTGCGCGCCCCAGTAGGACATCTGCCCCCACGGCAGCAGATAGCCGAAGAAGGCCTCGCCCATGAGCACCAGGTAGATCAGCACGCCGAAGATCCAGATCAGTTCGCGCGGCTTCTTGTAGGAGCCGTACATCATCCCGCGCAGCATGTGCAGGTAGACGACGATGAAGAAGGCGGAGGCGCCGGTGGAGTGCAGGTAGCGGATCAGCCAGCCCCACGACACGTCGCGCATGATGTACTCGACGGAGCCGAAGGCCTGGTTCGCGTCCGGCTTGTAGTTCATCGTGAGAAAGATGCCGGTGACGATCTGGATCACCAGCACCAAAATGGCGAGCGAGCCGAAGTAGTACCAGAAATTGAAGTTCTTCGGCGCGTAGTACTCGGACAGGTGCGCCTTCCAGGTCGACGTCAGGGGAAAGCGCGCGTCAACCCAGCCCAACAGAGCGGACATCTTGCCGTTCATCGATCAGACCCCTTTGCTGTCTTCACCAATCAGGATCAGCGTGTCGCTGAGATACTTGTGCGGGGGAACTTCGAGGTTGGTGGGCGCAGGAACACCCGAATAGACCCGTCCCGCAAGGTCGAACTTGGATCCATGGCAGGGGCAGAAAAATCCCCCCAGCCAATCCGCGCCGAGATCCGCCGGCTTGACGTCGGGCCGGAACGTCGGGGAGCAGCCCAGGTGGGTGCAGATGCCCACCAGGACGAGATATTCGGGTTTGATCGAACGGAACGCGTTGGTGGCGTAGGCGGGCTGCTGCTGCACCCGCGAGTCCGGGTCCGCCAGCAGATTCCTGACCTGGTCGAGGGTCGCGAGCATTTCCTTGGTGCGGTTGAGCACCCAGCACACCTTGCCGCGCCACTCCACCTGAACCAGCATGCCCGGCTCCAGCTTGGAGATGTCCACCTCCACCGGCGCGCCGGCGGCGCGGGCGCGCTCGCTGGGCATCATGCTGGCGACGAAGGGGATCATGGCGCCGACCGTGGCGACGCCGCCGACGACGCTGGTTGCAACGAGCAGCAGCTTGCGCCGCCCGCCATCGACTGGTTTTGCGCTCATGCCGGATTCCTGCCGTGTCCTGTTGTCGGGTATTGTCAAAAATCCGTTATTTTACCGGAGCGAGGACCAAAAATTAAAGTTTGCTGAAATATCCCGCCGCCGCGCCCCGGCACCGCGGCGCCGTCAAACGGGGTTGGGCACGTCCACGAACTCGTGCCAAAGGCCGAAACGGTCGGCGAGATGCCGCCCCAGCGCCTGGACACCGAAGCGCTCCGTGGCGTGGTGGCCGGCCGAGACGAAGGCGACCCCCGCCTCACGCGCTTCCAGCACCGTGCGTTCGGAGACCTCACCGGTAAGATAGGCGTCCACCCCGTGGCCCGCCGCCTCCAGCAGCAGGTCCTGGGCAGCGCCGGTGCACCAGGCCACGCGCCGCACCGGGCGGGCCCCGTCCCCCACCACCAGCGGCGCGCGCCCGAGCCGCGCCCCCACCAGCGCCGCGAACTCGCTCAAGCTGACTGCTGCGGAAAGCACGCCGAGGTGGCCCAGGTCCTGGTCGCCGAACCGGCCGGTGGCTGTGAGCCCGAGCCGGCCCGCCAGCTGCGCGTTGTTGCCCAGCTCCGCATGGGCGTCCAGGGGCAGGTGAAACGCGAACAGGTTGAGCCCGTGCCGGAGCAGCCGCTCCAGCCGCCCGCGCTTGACCCCGACCACGCGCGGATCCTCCCCGCGCCAGAAATATCCGTGATGGACCAGCAGTGCGTCGGCATCAAGCCCGATGGCGGCGTCGATCAGCTCCGACGACGCGGTGACGCCGGTGACCAGGCGCCGCACGTCGGGGCGGCCTTCCACCTGCAGGCCGTTTGGGCAATAATCCTCATAGCGGGCCACCTGCAGCAGGTCCGCGAGGTAATTTTCCAGCTCGTTTCGATGCATGTTTTTTTGGTGAAGGCGTACCGACCGCGGGTGTTTCGGAGCTTACGCGCTCCCGACCCGGCGGCACCAGCCGACACCGGACCGCGGGTACCTCTCGTTTGATGCGCAAACTCTGGCTTATCTTTTCACAATCCGCAACGGTCTGCCTGGCGGTGGTGTTCGTCATCGCCACCCTGCGGCCCGAGCTCCTGCCCGGGAGCGGCCCTGGTGGCCCGGCCCGGCCGGTGGTGACCGTGAGCCAGCCCCCGGCGCCGGGAACCCCCGACCCGGGCCGCGCGGTCACGCTCGCCCATGCCGCGGCGAAAGCCATGCCCTCGGTGGTGAACGTGTTCACCTCGAAAGAGGCCGCCGCGGCGCAGCGCCATCCGTTCCTCGACGATCCGGCGTTCAGGAAGTTCTTCGGGGACTCCTTTGAAGGCGAGCCGCGCCGCAGCTCCAGCCTGGGCTCCGGCGTGATCGTGACCGCCGACGGCTACGTGCTCACCAACCACCACGTGGTGGAGGCCGCGGACAATATCGAGATCGCGCTGGCGGACGGCCGCAAGGCGAGCGCCCGGCTGGTGGGATCGGACCCGGAAACCGACCTTGCCGTGCTGAAGACGGATCTCGACGGGCTGCGCCCGGCGACCTTCGGCGGCGGCGACTCCTCCCGCGTCGGCGACGTGGTGCTGGCGATCGGCAACCCCTACGGCGTCGGCCAGACGGTCACCATGGGCATCGTCAGCGCCACCGGCCGCTCGCACCTGGGCATCAACACGTTCGAGAACTTCATCCAGACCGACGCGGCCATCAACCCCGGCAATTCCGGCGGCGCGCTGGTGGACGCCTCCGGCAACCTGATCGGCATCAGCACCGCCATCTACTCCCAGACCGGCGGCTCCATCGGCATCGGTTTCGCCATCCCGGCCAGCCTGGCCCAACAGGTGCTGGAGCAGATCATCACCAGCGGCAGCGTCACCCGCGGCTGGATCGGTGTCGAGGTGCAGGATCTCACGCCCGAGCTGGCGGACTCGTTCAAGGTCGGCTCGACCCGCGGCGCCCTGATCAGCGGCGTGCTGCGCGGCGGGCCTGCCGAGCGCGCCGGCGTGCGTCCCGGCGACGTCATGGTCTTCGTGGAATCGAGCCCGGTGCTGGACTCGGCATCGCTGCTCAACCTGGTGGCGGCGCTCAAGCCCGGCCAGAACGCCACGCTGAAGGTGCTGCGCGAGAAGCGGGAGGTGGCGTTGAAGGTGAACGTCGCGCGGCGCCCGACGCCCCGCTCGCCCTAGTCCCGTTCCAAGCGCCCGGCCGCGGCCCCGGAGACCCGCGCACGGGCGGGCCGCACCCTCAGACGCGGTCTTTCTTCTCGACGCCGTCCAACTCCCGGTCCATCTCCTCGTCGCTCATCGGGCGGTAGTCGTCGTCCGGCTCCTCGGCGCGGCGGCCGACGAAGCGTCCGAGGAAGATGCCGGTCTCGTAGAGCAGCCACATCGGCACCGCCAGCATGATCTGGGAAATCACGTCGGGCGGCGTGACGATGGCGGCGATGACGAAGGCACCGACGATCACGTAGGGGCGCGCCTCCTTGAGTTTGTCGATGCCCACCACGCCGAAGCGCACCAGCACGATGACCGCGATCGGCACTTCGAAGGTGATCCCGAACGCCAGGAAGATGGTGAGCACGAAGTCCAGGTACTTGCTGATGTCGGTCATCACCGCCACGCCCTCCGGCGCGACCGAGGTGATGAAGCCGAACACCACCGGCAGCACCAGGAAATAGGCGAAGGCCATGCCGGCGGCGAACAGCAGCGTGCTGGAGGCCACCAGCGGCACCGCCAGCTTCTTCTCGTGCTCGTACAGGCCCGGCGCCACGAACGCCCACATCTGGTGGAGGATGTAGGGCAGCGCGATCAGGAACGACGCCATCAGCGTCACCTTGATCGGCACGAAGAACGGCGTCACCACCTCGGTGGCGATCATCTGCCCGCCCGCGGGCAGCTTGGCCAGCAGCGGCGCCGCCAGGAGCGAGTACAGATCCCTCGCCCAGGGAAACAGGCAGGCGAAGATCACCAGCCAGACGACGATCGATCGCAGCAGCCGGTCGCGCAGCTCCACCAGGTGCGATACGAAGGTGTCTTCCTGCATGGTGGGTGCGGCCGTTCAGGCCTTGGATTCGGTGGTGCCGGCCGCGGGGGCGGCGGGCCTGGTGGTCTCGGTTTCCGTCGGCGGCTCGCCGCCCTCGCGGCCGGCCTTTTCCAGCGAGTCCGTCACCGCGCGCGCCTCCTGCTCCACCTTGTTGGCCTCGCGGCTCACCGACTGCTCGAAGTCGCGCGCCGCCTCCTGCACGGAGGTCTGCATCTTGCGCAGCTCGTCCAGCTGGATCTCGCGGGAGATGTCCGATTTGACGTCGTTGACGTAGCGCTGCATGCGCCCGAAGAGGTGGCCGAGGGTGCGCGCCACCTTGGGCAGGCGCTCGGGACCCACCACCAGCAGCGTCACCAGGGCGATGATGACCAGCTCAGAGAAGCCGATGTCGAACATGCGGGGCGGACCGTGGGTGGATAGGCAGTCGGCGGTGAAAACCCCGAAGCGCCCGATGGACGCCGGCAGCCCGCGGCGCCTGACGCCGGGGACACCGCCGGATCAGGCCTTGGTCTCGGACTTCTCTTTGACTTCGCCTTCGATGGTCTGGCCGGAGATCTTCTCCTGGGAGCCCGGCTGGCCGTCGTCGCCCTCCTTCATGCCCTGCTTGAAGCCTTTTACCGCCGAGCCGAGGTCGCTGCCGATATTGCGCAGCTTCTTGGTGCCGAAAACCAGGAGGATGATCAGCAGAACGATCACCCAGTGCCAAATGCTGAAGGTACCCATGCTTGTATGCTCCCGTGTCAGTCCGCCGCCCTGGAACGCACCAGCATGGGCGGCAGAACGTCCTTGTCGCCGATGACGTGCACGTGCAGGTGAAACACCTCCTGCCGGCTGATACGTCCCGTGTTGACGATGGTACGAAAACCCTCTTTCAAGCCCTGTTCCCGCGCCAGCCGCGGCGCCGCCACCATCAATCTGCCGAGCACGTCCCGGTGGCTGTCATCCACGTCCATGAGGGAGGCCACGTGCCGCTTCGGCACAATCATGAAATGCACCGGTGCCACCGGATTGATGTCGTGGAACGCGAACAGCTCGTCGTCCTCGTACACCTTCCGGCTGGGGATTTCCCCCCGGATGATCTTGCAAAAAATGCAGTCCTGCATGCCGTTCCTGGCTTAGACGTTGGTCGAGCTCGGGAGTTTAGCCCGCACTACCGGCCCCGGGCGTCCGCCGCCGCGCGGCCGGCCTTCTCGTCGATTCCCGAAATTCCCTCCCGGCGCCGCAGCTCCGCGAGAACGTCGTCGGGCCCCAGGCCGTGGTGCGCCAGCAGGACCAGGCTGTGAAACCACAGATCGGCGATTTCGCGCACCACGTGGAGGCGGTCCCCGGACTTGGAAGCGAGCAGCGCTTCCGTCGCTTCCTCGCTGATTTTACGCAGAATAGCATCCTCCCCCTGGCTCAACAACCGAGCCACGTAGGAGCTGTCGGGATCCGTGCCCCGGCGGCTGGCGATGGTCTCGCCCAGGCGCCGCAGGATGTTGGCGTCGATCATGTCGCGATCTCCTCGTGGGGTTTCGTTCTAGCGGCCCTTGCCGTAGATCTCGCCCGGGTCCTTGAGCACCGGATCGGTTTCCTGCCAGCGCCCGTCCTTCAGTACGCGGAAAAAACAGCGCTCGCGGCCGGTGTGGCAGGCGATGCCGCCCGCCTGCTCCACCGCCAGCAGCACCACGTCGCCGTCGCAGTCGAGCCGCACGGCTTTCACCTGCTGCACGTGGCCCGACTCCTCGCCCTTGCGCCACAGGCGCCCGCGCGAGCGCGACCAGTACACCGCGCGGCCGCTGCGCGCGGTCTCGGCCAGCGCCTCGCGGTTCATCCAGGCCACCATCAGCACCCGGCCGGTGGCGTGGTCCTGGGCGATCGCCGGCACCAGGCCGGCAGCGTCCCAGCGCACCTCGTCGAGCCAGTCTGTCTTTTCTGCCTCAGCCATCGCGCATCGCTCATTAACCGTTGCCCGCTTCACCTTGCCTCGCGCCCGTTACAGCCGTACCTCGATCCCCCGTGCGGCCATGAACTCCTTGGCCTGCCGGATCGTGTACTCGCCGTAATGGAAGATGCTGGCCGCCAGCACGGCGTCGGCGTGACCGGCCTTGATGCCGTCCACCAGGTGCTCCAGGTTGCCCACGCCGCCGCTGGCGATCACCGGCACATCCACCGCGTCGCACACCGCGCGGGTGAGCGGGCAGTCGAATCCGATCCTGGTGCCGTCGCGGTCCATGCTGGTGAGCAGCAGCTCGCCGGCGCCCAGTCCCTGCATGCGGCGCGCCCATTCCACCGCGTCCAGGCCGGTGGGCCGGCGCCCGCCGTGGGTGTAGACCTCCCAGCGCGGCGCGCCGTCCACCTGGCGGGCGTCGATCGCCACCACGATGCACTGGCTGCCGAAGCGGGCGGTCGCCTCACCGACGAAATCCGGGTCCTGCACCGCGGCGGTGTTGATGCTCACCTTGTCGGCACCGGCGTTGAGCAGGTCGCGGATGTTGCCGACGTTGCGCACCCCGCCGCCCACCGTGAGCGGAATGAACACCTGCGCCGCCACCTCCTCGACGATGTGGATGATGGTCTCGCGCTCGTCGGAGCTGGCGGTGATGTCGAGGAAGCACAGCTCGTCGGCGCCCTGCTCGTCGTAACGGCGCGCGATCTCCACCGGGTCGCCGGCGTCGCGCAGCCCGACGAAATTGACGCCCTTCACGACGCGGCCCTTGTCGACGTCGAGGCAGGGAATGATGCGTTTGGCCAGCATGGGTCGCGTGACGGGTGATGGGTGATGGGTGACAGCGGATGGCCCGGATCAACACCCGTCACTCATTGCACATCACCCATTGCCGACTTCCCCCATGCCCCGGGGACCATCGCCGGTTTTCGCCCACGGTTCATTCCCCGGGGCCCGGTCCGGCGACGGCCTTTCCGGGCTGGAACGGCTCGCGGCCCTTGCACAGCTCGTCCGCCAGCTTCTGCGCGGCGGCCAGGTCCAGCTTGCCTTCGTAGATCGCCCGGCCGGTGATGGCGCCGATGATGCCCTCCTCGGCGGTGGCGCACAGCGCGCGCACGTCCTCGAGGCCGATGATGCCGCCGCTGGCGATCACCGGGATGCGCAGCTCGCGCGCGAGCGCAGCGGTGGCCTCGACGTTGACCCCGGTCAGCATGCCGTCGCGGCCGATGTCGGTGTAGATGATGGCCTCGACCCCGTACTCCTCGAACTTCTTCGCCAGGTCGAGGGCATCGTGGCCGGTCATCTTCGACCAGCCGTCGGTGGCCACCTTGCCGTCCTTGGCGTCCAGGCCCACCATGATGTGGCCGGGAAACGCGTAGCAGGCGTCGTGCAGCAGACCCGGCGTCTTCACCGCGGCGGTGCCGATGATGACGTAGCTGATGCCGTCGTCGAGATAGGCCTCGATCGTTTCCAGGTCGCGAATGCCGCCGCCCAGCTGGATGGGAATCTCCTCGCCCACTTCCTTCACGATGGCCTGGATCACCGGCTCGTTCCGGGGCTTGCCGGCGAACGCGCCGTTCAGGTCCACCAGGTGCAGACGGCGCGCGCCCCGGTCGATCCAGTGGCGAGCCATGGCGGCGGGATCATCCGAGAAGATGGTCGCGGAGTTCATCTCGCCCTGCTGGAGGCGGACGCATTTGCCGTCCTTGATGTCGATGGCGGGAATGATGAGCATGCGGCTACCTGAGAGTGAGCGCCAGCGCGGGGGGCCGCGCACCTAAGCGTGAAGGGTCCCGACCTCGCCTCTGGCTGTGGCGGCCGTCTCGAAGCGGCCGTCCCATTGCACGAAATTGCGCAGCAGCACGAGTCCCGCGTCCTGGCTCTTTTCCGGATGAAACTGCACCGCGAACAGGTTGTTGCGCGCGCACGCGCAGGTGAACGCGAACGGGTACAGGCTGTAGCCCGCCACCAGTTCCGGAGCCGCCGGCTCCGGGTAGTAACTGTGCACGAAATAGAAGCGCGCGTCCTGGGCGATCCCGCGCCACAGCGGGTGCTCCAGCGCCTGGTGGACCTGGTTCCAGCCCATGTGCGGCACCTTGAGCCGGTTGCCCGCGGCGTCCACCATCGCCTCGTGGGGAAAGCGCTTCACCGTGCCGGGAAACACGCCCAGGCACGCGGTGTCGCCCTCCTCGCTGCGCTCGAACAGCATCTGCAGCCCGATGCAGATCCCCAGGAACGGCTTGGCGGCGGCGGCCTCCAGCACCGCTGCGCGCAGCCCGCTGGCGTCCAGCTCGCGGATGCAGTCGGGCATCGCCCCCTGGCCCGGGAACACCACGCGCCGCGCGGCGCGGATCACCGCCGGGTCGCTGGTCACCTGCACGCGCGCGCCGGGCGCGACGTGCTCCAGCGCCTTGGCGACCGAGTGCAGGTTGCCCATGCTGTAATCGACGATGGCGATGTCGGTCATCGCGGCTTGACCATGCGCGTCAGAGCGCGCCCTTGGTGGACGGCAGCGTGCCGCCCGCGCGCGGATCCGGCTCCACCGCCATGCGCAGCGCGCGGCCGAAGGCCTTGAACACCGTCTCCATCTGGTGGTGGGCGTTGCGTCCCTTCAGGTTGTCGACGTGCAGCGTCAGCATGGCGTGGTTCACCAGGCCCTGGAAAAACTCCAACGCCAGGTCGACGTCGAACTCGCCGACGCGGGCGCGGGTGAACTCGACGTTGAACTCCAGCCCCGGCCGCCCCGACAGGTCCACCACGACGCGCGAGAGCGCCTCGTCCAGCGGCACGTAGGCGTGGCCGTAGCGGCGCACGCCGCGCTTGTCCCCCAGCGCCTTGGCCAGCGCCTGGCCGAGCGTGATGCCGACGTCCTCCACCGTGTGGTGGGCGTCGATGTGCAGGTCGCCCGCGGCCTTCACCGTCAGGTCGATCATGCCGTGGCGCGCGATCTGGTCCAGCATGTGGTCGAGGAACGGCACCCCGCTGGCGAGATCGGACCGGCCGCTGCCGTCGAGGTTGAGCGAGACGCTGATCTGCGTCTCCAGGGTGTTGCGGTTGACCGTGGCTTCGCGCATGGGTGGTGACCTCGGTGGCGATCAAGCCGCGCCGCGGCGCGGGGGCTCGGCCAGGCTGTTGGCGAGCGCCGAGAGGAACGCCTGGTTCTCATCGGGCGTGCCCACGGTGACCCGCAGGCAGTCGGCGAGCAGCCGGTGCGAGCCGCTCAGGTTCTTGATCAGTACCCCCTGGTCCTTGAGACGTTGAAACACGTCGCCGGCGCCGGCCACCCGGAAGAGCAGGAAATTCGCCTGGCTCGGGTAGACGCGCACGCCCGGCAGCGCCGCCAGCGCCCGGGCGAGTTCTTCCCGCTCGCGCCGGATCGCGCCCGCCTGTTCCAGCAGCACGTCGCTGCGGCGCAGGAGCGCGGCCGTTACCGCTTGGGTCAGCACGTTGACATTATACGGCAGGCGCACCTTTTCCAGCTGATCGATCCAGGCCGGCGCGCCCATCAGCGCGCCCAGGCGCAGTCCCGCCAGCCCCAGCTTCGAGAGCGTGCGCATCACCAGCAGGTGCGGATAGCGCGCCAGCCAGTCCAGCGCCGTGACCCCGGCGAAGGCGTGATAGGCCTCGTCCACCACCACCAGCCCCGGCGCCGCCTCGATCACGCGCTGCAGGGCGGCGCGGTCGAACAGGTTGCCGGTGGGGTTGTTCGGGTAGGCGATGAAGATCACCGCCGGGCGCTGCTCGCGGATCGCCGCCAGCAGTGCCGCCTCGTCCAGCGCGAAATCGTCGGTCAGCGGCACGCCCGCGTAATCCATGCCCGCGAACACCGCGATCATGCGGAACATGACGAAGGTGGGCTCCACCGTCAGCAGCGCCGCGCCCGGGCGCGCGCACGCCAGCGCCACCACCTGGATCAGCTCGTCGGAGCCGTTGCCCAGCATCAGCCCGGCGCCCTCCGGCAGGCCGAAGAAGCGCCGCAGCGCGGCCTTCAGCTCCGCCGCCGCCGAGTCCGGATAGCGGTTGAGCGCCGCGCCGGCCGCGAGCCGTCCCACCTCCGCCTGCAGCTCGGGCGGCAGGCCGTAGGGATTCTCCATCGCGTCCAGCTTGATCAGCCCGGCGCCCGGCGGCACGTGATACGCCGCCAGCGCCAGGATCTCGGGGCGCAGGATGTCTTCGGGCTTGGCAGTCATCGTTTTTGGTTCGGCCGGCGCACGGCGCCGGCCGGCGTCCTGTTAGCGGAGCCGGTACTCCGCCGAGCGCGCGTGGGCCGGCAGCCCTTCGCCGTTGGCCAGCTCGGCGGCGATCCGTCCCAGCGTGTCGGCGCCCTCGGCGGAGACGCCGATCAGGCTCGAGCGCTTCTGGAAATCGTAGACCCCCAGCGGCGAGGAGAACCGCGCCGTGCCGGAAGTGGGCAGCACGTGGTTGGGCCCGGCGCAGTAGTCGCCCAGCGCCTCGGAGGTGTAGCGGCCGAGGAAGATGGCGCCGGCGTGGCGGATCTTCTCCGCCCAAAGCTCGGGCTCTTCCACCGACAGCTCCAGGTGCTCGGCGGCGATGCGGTTGGCCACGTCGCAGGCCTGGTCCAGGTCGCGCACCTTGATCAGCGCCGCCCGGTTGGCGAGTGCGGTGCGGATCACCTCGCGCCGCGGCATCTCCGGCAGCAGGCGGTCGATGCTGGCCGCCACGGCATCGATGAACGCGGCGTCGGGGGACACCAGGATCGACTGCGCCAGCTCGTCGTGCTCGGCCTGGGAGAAGAGATCCATGGCGATCCAGTCGGGGTCGGTCCTGCCGTCGCAGATCACCAGGATCTCGGAGGGCCCCGCCACCATGTCGATGCCCACCACGCCGAACACGCGCCGCTTGGCGGCCGCGACGTAGGCGTTGCCGGGGCCGACGATCTTGTCCACCGGGGGGATCGTCTCGGTGCCGTACGCCAGCGCCGCCACCGCCTGGGCGCCGCCCACCGCGAACACGCGGTCGACGCCGGCGATGGCCGCCGCCGCCAGCACCAGCGCGTTGCGCTCGCCGTCGGGCGTCGGCACCACCATGACGAGCTCGCGCACCCCGGCCACCTTGGCCGGCAGCGCGTTCATCAGCACCGACGACGGGTACGCCGCCTTGCCGCCGGGCACGTACAGGCCGACGCGGTCCAGCGGCGTCACTTTCTGGCCCAGCAGCGTACCGTCGGCCTCGGTGTAGCTCCAGGACGTCTGCCGCTGCTTCTCGTGGTAGGCGCGCACGCGGGCGGCGGCGGTTTCCAGCGCGGTGCGCCGCGCCGCCGGGAGGCCCGCGAGCGCGCGCTCCAGTTCCTCGCGGCCGATCTCCAGCGCCGCCACCGAGGGCGCGGCGACGCGGTCGAACCGCCGGGTGTACTCCAGCACCGCGGCGTCGCCGCGGCGCTTCACGTCGTCCAGGATGGCGGCGACGGTGCGGTCCACCTCGGGGTCCTGGGCGCCCTCGAAGGCGAGCAGCCGGTCCAGCTCGGCGGCGAATCCGGCCGCGGCAGCGTCCATGCGGCGCACGTCAGCCATTGGCCACCCCCCGCTCGCCTGCCGTTACCGCGGCCTCGAACGCCTTGAGGATCGGTCGGATCTCGGCCCGGCGCAGCTTGAGCGCGGCCTGGTTGACGATCAGGCGCGAGGAGACCGGCATGATCTCCTCCACCGCCACCAGGTTGTTGGCCTTCAGCGTGCCGCCGGTGGAAACGAGGTCGACGATGGCATCCGCCAGCCCCGTGAGCGGCGCCAGCTCCATCGAGCCGTAGAGCTTGATGAGGTCGACGTGCACCCCCTTCGCCGCAAAGTGCTCGCGCGAGATGGTCACGTACTTGGTGGCCACGCGCAGCCGCGCGCCGCGCCGCACCGCGGCGGCGTAGTCGAAGCCGCCGGGCGCCGCCACCATCATGCGGCAGCGGCCGATGCCCAGATCCAGCGGCTGGTAGAGGCCGCGCCCGCCGTGCTCCACCAGCACGTCGCGCCCGGCCACACCGAGGTCGGCGGCGCCGTGCTCGACGTAGGTGGGCACGTCGGCGGCGCGCACGATCACCAGCCGCATATCCGGCCGTGCCGTGCGCAGAATGAGCTTGCGCGAGGTCTCGGGGTCGTCCAGGGGGACGATCCCGGCGGCGCGCAGCAGCGGCACGGTTTCCTCGAAGATGCGCCCCTTGGAGAGCGCGATGGTGATGCCGGTCACGGGTAAGGCCTCGAAAAGGCCGGACATTCTACCCTACGGAGGAGTCCCTGCCGAGGGAATCGGTGCGCGCCGGGGGCTCAGTACGACAGCCAGCGCGGCCGCTTGGCGGAAATGACGCCGGTGTTGACGCCGACCCAGTTGAGCCCGCCGAACAGCCGCGCGTGCTCGATCTTCACGCAGCGGTTCATCACCACCTCCAGCCCGGCGGCGCGGGCGCGCTCGGCGGCGGCTTCGCTGATCACGCCGATCTGCATCCACAGCACCTTGGCGCCGATGGCGATGGCGTCCTCGGCGATGGCCGGGATCTCCGCGCTCCTGCGGAAGCAGTCGACGATGTCCACCTTCTCCGGGATGTCCCGGAGGCTCGGATAGCACCGCTCGCCCAGCACCTCCGGGTACGACGGGTTCACCGGGATCACCCGGTAACCGTGCCCCTGCATGTACTTGGCGGCGAAATAGCTGGGCCGGTACCAGTTGGCGGAGATGCCCACCATGGCGATGACGCGGTTCTCCTTCAGGATCCGGCGCAGGGCGGGGATGTCGGGTTCGGTGTAGGGCATGCGGTGGATTCTAGCCATGGACAGGCTTTCAGGCGAACTCCTACAACCATCTACCACAGAAACACAGAGGCACAGAGAAAGGCCTTCATTGGTTGATCCTCGGAGCGCGGAGTCGTTCGCCGCAGCACGAGGTCACATGTACTCATACTGAGCGACAACCCCCCAACTGTTCGGGTTTTCTCTGTGTCTCTGTGCCTCTGTGGTAGAGGCCCTTCGGTTCACCGCGGCGCGGCGGCTGCGGCGGGCAGCCCGGCGCCGGGCGGCGCCGCGCCCGCGTCGCTGGCCACGGCTCCCGGCGCCAGCGCCGCGCGGCGCGCCGCCTTGTCGCCCGCCGCGAGCCGTTTCACCGCGCCGTAGAAGCGCGCCAGGTCGCCGCCGTTGTCGGCCAGCAGGCGCTCGAACGCCGGCACCAGCTGCGTGTACGCCGCCACCGAGGCCAGGTGAGCGTTGGTGAGTTCCTCGGCGAACCAGCGGTCGTAGCCCGCGAAGCCGCCCCAGCGGCTGCGCAGCCCCTGGTACTGCGCCTTCAGCTCGCCCGTCAGCCGCCGCTTCTCCGCCCGCTTGGCCTCTACGCCGAGGTCCGAGCGGTACACCACGTCCAGCCGGTCGCGGTAGGCCAGCACCAGCGCGACGAATTCGCGCCGCCGCTCGCGCGTCGCCATGTAGCTCGCGCGCAGCTCGTCCGAGCCCCTCGCCGCCAGCCAGCGGCGCATGCCCTCCTCCTCCACCGCGGTGGCGAACGACTCGTTGAACACCGAGTCGTCCTTCACGTACGCCACCTGGTGCGCCAGCTCATGGAACACCAGCCGCGCCACCTCCGGCTCGGGATAGCGGATCACCGTGTTCAGCACCGGATCGTCGAACCAGCCCAGCGTGGAGTACGCCGGCACGCCGCGCACCAGCACGTCGTAGCCCTGCGCCTTCAGCTCGGCCGCGAACGCCCGCGCGTCGTCCTCCTGGTAGTAGCCGCGGTAGGAGACGCACCCCGCCACCGGGAAGCACCACTCTTTGAGCTTCACCGACAGCTCGGGCGTGGCGAAGACGTTCCACACCACGTAGGGCCGCTCGAGGTCGGCGTAGCGGGTGTAGCTGGCGTTGTCCGGCAGCTTGAGCTCGCGCGAGGCGAACTCGCGGATGGCGAGCGCCTGCCCGAGCCGCTCCTTCACCCGCGCCGGCGTCGCCGGGTCCGCCACCACCGCCGGGATCGGCTGCGCGCGGGTCATCACGTCCAGGTGGCCGCTCACCGACTGGGCGTAGTAGTCGATGTTGGTGCAGCCGGCCAGGACCAGCAGTCCGGCGAGCGCCGGGGCCAGCCGTACGGCGGCAGGAGGTCGCAACGGAATTCCCTCGAAAGTCCTCAGTGCAGCGATTTGAGCAGCATCCGGCGCTCCAGTTCAAGCCCCGCGCGCACGGCGAACAGGCTGAAGATCGGTCCCACCGGCAGCTCTTCGTCGAAGGGCTGGTCGTGGTAGCACGCCAGGTGGCCGATCACGCGCCCTCCGGCGTCGAAGATCGGGATGCCCAGGTAGCTCTCCCACATCTTCTCGCGCTCGTACTGCACCCCGACGCCGCGGGGATAGACGCAGGGCCGCCCCTCCCCGATCGTCTCCAGGCAGGGCGTGCCGGCCAGGTCGAACTCGTTGTTCTCGGCGAAACCGTCGTCCTTCCAGGACGCCAGCTTGCGCACCCGTGTGGTCGGATGGTTCACGCACTCGGTGATGAAGGCGTAGCGCACGCCCAGCACGTGGGCGAAGTTGCGCACCAGGCTGCGGAAGAAATCCTCGCCGCGAACCTCGGCCAGTCCGTCGGCCAGGCCGATGAGGATCTCCTGGGCGCGCTTGCGCGTGGTGACGTCGGTGTTGAGTCCCACCAGCCGGTGGGCCCTGCCGGTGGGGCCGCGCAGCGCGGTCCCGCGCGCCAGGACCCAGACGTGGCGCCCGTCCTTGCGCCGCAGGCGGTGCTCGTGCTCGAAGCGCGGGCTCGCGCCGCTCAGGTGCTCCTCCACCGCCGCCACCGCGGAGGGCAGGTCGTCGGCGTGGATGCGCGACTTCCACTCGTCGATGGAGTCGCCGATTTCCGGCTCGGCATAGCCCAGCATGCTCTTCCAGCGCGGCGAATAGAACACCTTGCCCGTGCGCAGATCCCACTCCCACAGGCCGTCGTCGGCGCCGCGCACCGCCTGGGCGTAGCGCGCCTCGCTCTCGTCCAGCGCCGCCCGGGCCTCCGTGCAGCGCGCGCGCAGCTCCTCCAGTTCCCGGTCGCGCGCGTCCAGCGCGCCGGTGAGCCGCGCCCAGCCTTCCCGCAGCCAGCGCACCGGTTGCGCCACCGGCACCTCGGGGCGCGCCACGCCGCGCTCGCGCAGCCCCGGACTCAACGCCGCCACCAGCCGCACCAGCTCGCGCCGCGGGCCAAGCCGGTACGCCGCCACCGTGAGGGCCAGGGACAGCGCCAGACCGCCGGCCAGGGCCGCTTCCAGCGCCATGATCTCGTCCCGGCGGGCGGCCAGGGCCGGGGACAGGTCGGCGACCGCGGTGATCCAGCCGGTCACGACGGCGCCGTCGTTCACCGCCTGGTCGACCTGGCGCACGCCGCTGCCCATCGCCATGCCGGTGCCGCCAGCGCGCATCACCTGCCCCGAGGCGCTGCGCACCTCCAGGGCCAGCCACTCGGGATGGGCGCCGGCCGCCGCGTCGAGCCAGCTGCGCAGATTTTCGGGCGCACCGGCGCGCAGCATCGGCGCCGCCTCCTGGGCCAGCCGTCCCAGGCGGGCGGTGATCTGCGCGCGCTCGCGCGCCGCCTCCGACTCCAGGGACCCCGGCGCCCAGACCCAGTGCACGTACGCCAGCACCGCGATCCAGCCGCCCGCCACCGCCACCACCCAGACGCCCCGCTGCAACATGGCTGCTCCTCCCGCGGCCGCCCGGCGGCCGCCGTTCACGCCACGCGGCGCTCTTCCGCCACCGGCAGCCGGAACGAGAACGACGCGCCTTGCCCCGGCTCGCTCGTCACCGAAATCTCGCCGCCGTGCAGTTCCACGATGCGCTTGCTGATGGCGAGTCCCAGCCCGGCCCCGCCGGAGCGCGCGTCCCGGCTGCGGTCGCCGCGGTAGAAGCGGTCGAACACGTAGGGCAGGCTCGCGCGCCCGATGCCGGACCCGGTGTCGCTCACCGTCACCTCGACGGCCTCGCCGCGCCCGCCGGCGTTCACCGTCACCGCACCGCCGCCCGGCGTGTGCCGCAGCGCGTTCTCGATCAGGTTCTCCAGCACCCGCTCCAGCAGGCCGATGTCGCCGCTGATGAACGGCAGGTCGGCCGGCAGTTCCAGCCGCAGCGCCACCTTGCGGGCGGCGGCGTCGAGCTCGTACTTCTGGCAAACGTCCTGCACCAGCTCCGCCAGCGGGAAGTTCTCGCGCTCCACCGCGATGTCGCGCGCCTCCAGCTTGGCCAGCTCAAACAGCGACGAGATCAGGCGCCCGAGGCGCTCGGCCTGGCGCAGGGCGGTCTCGACGTGGAGCCGGCGCTGCTCCGGCGGCAGGTCGTCGCCCTTGAGCATCAGCGTCTCCAGGTAGCCGCGCAGCGAGGCCAGCGGCGTGCGCAGGTCGTGGGAGACGCTCGCCACCAGGTCGCGGCGCAGCGTGTCCTGGCGCTGCAACTCGCCCATCTGCTCGCCGATGCGCTCCACCATCTCGTTGTAGGTGGCGGCGACCCGGTCCACCTCGTCGCCGCGATGCGGCGGCGGCAGCGGCGTGAACAGCACCCGCTCGCTGAACGCCCCCACCTTGAACGCCTCCATGGCCTCCGCCAGCCGCTTCAGCTTGCGCGTGGCGAAGCCGAACACCAGGAACCCCGCGGCGGCGGCCAGCGCGAGGCCCGCCAGCATGATCCCCACCGTCTGCCGGAACAGGTAGTTGCGTTCCTGCAGCATGATGGCCTCGCGATAGCGCTGCCCGCCCAGCACGGCGTAGACGTAGCCCGTGCCGCCGTCGCCGACGGCGATGGGCGCGGCCGAGAACACCTGGCGCGCCGACCCGCCGGCCGGGTCGTCGCCGCGGATCGGGAACGGCGTCGCCCCGCCGACGAACGTGCGGATCGGCTCCAGGTCCACCGAGCGCCGCGTCAGCGTGGCGGGATCGGCGGAGGATGCCAGCACCGTGCCCTCGGCGTCCAGCAGATAGATCTCGAGGCCCGGATTGATCTCCATCAGCTGGTCGAAACGCGAGCGCAGCGCGGCGGCGTCGGCGTTGCGCGCGCCCAGGTCCCGGGCCAGCTGGGCGGCCACCTGCTTGTGCAGCTCCTGGCTGACCGCGTCCTGGAACTCCGAGAGCGAATACTTCATCAGCGCGGCGAACAGCACCCCCACCACGACGAACAACGCCAGCAGCGTCAGCGCCAGCTTGGCGTAGAGCGACCGGAGCATCACTGCGGCCCGGCCGGCTCCAGGGCGTCGTTGAACTTATAGCCGACGCTCCAGACCGTGAGCACGTAGCGCGGATTCGCCGGGTCCGCCTCGATCTTGTTGCGCAGGCGGTTGATGTGGGAGTTGACCGTGTGCTCGTAGCCGCTGTGGCTGTAGCCCCAGACCGCGTCCAGCAGCTGGCTGCGGGAATAGACCCGGCCGGGATTGCGCGCGAAATGCAGCAGCAGGTCGAACTCCTTGGCGGTGAGCTCCACCGGCTTGCCGCGCAACAGCACCTGGCGGCGCTCGGGATCGATCTGCAGCTCTCCCGCCGCCAGGCTCTTCGCCGCGGCGGCGGGCTCCGGTGCGCCCATCGCGTCGACGCGCCGGAAAATCGCCTTCACCCGCGCGGCCAGCTCCAGCACCGAGAACGGCTTGGTCAGGTAGTCGTCGGCGCCCATCTCCAGCCCCAGCACGCGGTCCATCTCGGAGGACTTGGAGGTGAGCATGAGGATCGGCACGTAGCGCGGCCGGCTGCGCAGCCGGCGGCAGACCTCGAGGCCGTCCATCCCGGGCAGCATCAGGTCCAGGATCACCAGGTCGTAGGGGCTGGACCCGGCCTCGGCCAGCCCGACGATGCCGTCCAGTGCCAGCTTGACCTCGCAGGACAGGTCCTTCAGGTGCAGGCGGATCAGCTCGGCGATGTCCTGCTGATCCTCGATGACGAGCACGTTGCGCTGCATACCCCGCCCGACTCCTTCGAGGGCCCCGGCCCGCGGCCTGAATTTTCATCATACGCCTGCGCCGGCCGGCGGTGCACCGCGCGGCGGCGGCCCCACCACCAGAGCGCCAGCGGCAGCAGGAACAGCGATCCGGGCAGGAGCAGCCACACGAGTCAAGCCGCTCCGCGCCCGCAGCCGCCACAGCCGCCGGCTCCTGTGTCCAGCATGACCGCCGGAGGTCACGGCGGGCTCACGCAAATATAAAAATTCCGTCACGGCGGAGCGCGACCGGGACGGTTCAGGACCCGGAGTCGGGCGGCGCGGCGCCCGCCTCCGCCCACAGCCGCGAGACCCCGCGCGCGAGGACCCACGCCAACTCGACCGGCCACAGCCCGGCGAGCGTGAGCGCCTCGACGGCAGCGGCCAGCTCGGCAAGCGCCTGCGCCTCGCGGCGCCGCTCGATCGGAAAGCGGATCAGCTAGCCCACGGCCGGCTCACGCGGCCGCCGGGGTGAGCGCCCGGGCGGCCTCGCCCGTGTCCGCTCCCCCTGCGGCGCCGGCGCGCCTCGCCGCGGGCCACGACCCGGGCCGCACGCTCGCGGCTGTAGAAGCGGCCCAGCCGAATGAAGCCGGACACGACGCTCGGCTTCACGGCGGCGACGCGGCCCTGCGCGTCCCGGCACAGCACCAGCGCCGGCGGCAGCCCGTCCAGCAGGTGGAACAGCGCCGCCCGGCCGTCGGCGAAGCGGGCGGCGTAGACCGCGCCGGTATCGGCGTCGAGGAACGCAGGGCGGAAGCCGGCGCCGGCGTTGTCCTGGCTGCGGCCGCCGGTGCCGCGGTAGCGCTCGGAGATCTCCAGCAGCGCCTCGCGCGTCAGCGCGGCGCGCGCGCCGGCGGCGGGGACGGACGGCAACGCGGCGGGGTTCATGACGTTCTCCTCGGCAGCTTCTCGACGGCCCAGTGTGCCGGGCGCGCGTCACCTCCCCGTCACCGCCGGTTCAAATTTTCGTCGCGGAAAAAAGCCGGCCGACAGTGCGCCGGACCGGCCAGGAGGAGCCGAGAGGAAGGACTACTCGCCGCCGGGCGCCGGGCCGCCGGTGATGAGCGGCGTGCCGCCACGGAAAGTGAGATACGACCAGAGCCAGTCCAGCATCACCGACACGCGGTTTCTCACGCCCACCAGGAAGCCCACGTGCACCAGCCCCCACAGCCACCACGCCGGCGCGCCGGAGAGGCGCAGGAAGCCGAAGTCCACCACCGCGCTCTTGCGGCCGATGGTGGCGAGGCTGCCCATGTGGCGGTAGGCGAAGGGCGCGGGCGGCGCCCGGTGCGCGACGCGCGCGGCGATCACGCGGGCGGCGTACCGGCCCTGCTGCTTGGCCGCCGGCGCCAGGCCCGGCACCGGATTGCCGCCCCAGGCGTTGCACGCGGCGGTGTCGCCGACGACGAACACGCCGTCATGCCCCGGCACCGACAGGTCGGGGCCGACGGCGACGCGCCCCGCCGCGTCGGCTGCGGCGCCGAGCCAGCGCGCTGCCGGCGAAGCCTGCACGCCCGCGGCCCACAGCACCGTGCGCGCGTCGATGCGCTCACCGCTCACCGTGACGCCGTCGGCGTCGATCGCCTCGACCCGGCTCGACAGCCGCACGCTCACGCCGAGCCGCTCGAGGCTCCGCTTCGCCTGCTGGCCCATCGCCTCGGGGAAGCCGCCGGGCAGCAGCCGCGGCGCCGCCTGCACCAGCACCACCCGCGCCTGCGCCGGGTCGAAGCGGCGGAATTCCTGGTCCATGCCGAAGCGCGCCAGCTCGGCGATGGCGCCGGCCAGCTTGACGCCGGTGGGCCCGCCGCCGACGATCAGAAAAGTGAGCAGGCGCTCGCGCTCCCGCGGGTCGTCGGTGGCTTCCGCCTGCTCGAACGCCGTGAGCAGCCGCCGCCGCATCGCCAGCGCGTCCTCCACCCGCTTCAGCCCCGGCGCGTGGGACGCCCACTGGTCCTTGCCGAAATAGCTGTGCGCCGCGCCGGTGGCCAGCACCAGGTAGTCGTAGGCCAGCCCCTGGCCGCCGAGCAGCACTGCGCGCCGCGCCGCGTCGACGCCGGTGACCTCGCCCAGCAGCACGCGCACGTTGGGGCGGTCGCGGAACAGCCCGCGGATCGGCGTGGCGATGTCGCCCGGCGAGAGCGCCGCGGTCGCCACCTGGTAGAGCAGCGGCTGGAACAGGTGGTAGTTGTTGCGGTCCACCAGCGTCACCTGCACCGGCTCGCGCGCGAGACGCGCCGCGCAGGCAATCCCCGCGAAGCCGGCGCCGACGATCACCACCCGCGGAAGCCGCTCGATCGGCAGCGGGAAACGCCCGTCCATCTGCGGAAAGGCACGCGCGGCGGCGGCGCGGATCGGCGCGTCCACCGACAGCGCGCCGCCGCCGGCCGCCAGCAGCAGGAGCAGCAGGTGCCAGAGCAGCGCGTCCTGGGGCGCCGGCGCCATCCAGAACCCCGCCACGGCGCCCGCCGCCAGCGTCAGCGCGGCAAGCCGCGTCCCGAGCCCTGCCGCCAGCATCACCGTCAGCGCGATCACCGCCAGCTCGCGCGCCTCCATGTTGGCGAACTGCGGCAGCCACGGCGCCGCGCCGACGCCGACGTTGAACGCCGCCGCGACCCACACGCGCAGCGCGGTGAGGAACACCGGCCCGCCGCGCACGGTCAGCGCCGCGAACGCGTGCACCGTGCGTCCCGCCAGCGGTACCGCGCTCGCCGCCAGGCCGCGCGACAACGGCCGGTCCAGCGACACCGGTCCGGCGCCGAACACCATCAGCGTCGCGAGCAGCGCGGCCCACATCAGGTGCACGTCGAGCTCGCGGTAGGAAAGCTGCAGGAACAGCGTCAGCGCCAGCAGCGCGGCGGCGGCGAAGCGGGTGCCGAGGCCCGCCGCCAGCGCCAGGGCGCCCAGCACCTCGACCGCAACGCCGATCGCCGCCCAGGTCACCGGGTCGACGCCCGCGAGCGGGTATTCGCTTGCCGCGAGCAGCACCGCGGCATCCCAGTTGACCAGCTTGATGACCCCGGAGGCGAAGAAGGTCCCCGCCAGCGCCAGCCGCATCGCCAGCAGCAGCGCCGGCACGCCGTAACGCCCGAGCGCCCGCGTCAGCCCCGCCCACGCCACCGCCGCCGACCGCGCGGTCGACGGTCCGGCGGCCACCGGTACCATCGCGTCGTAAGGCTTCATGTCGGTCTCCTCGGCGCCGGCGGCGGTTCGTAGCCGCAGTGGATGCAGCGCTGTCGCGGCGAGTGGTCCAGCTTGGCGCACCGGGCACGGCGACCGAGCCGGCCGTAGAGCGCCGCCGCCGCCAGCATCCCCGCCACCGGCGCGGTGAAGTAGATCCAGAGGTGGGTCCAGACGGCGCCCGGCGCGGCGGACGCGAAGGTGCGCGCCGGGTTCATGCTCATGCCGCAGAGCGGCGCCTCGAAGGCGATGTACGCCGCCACCAGGATGCCGGCGGCGACCCCGGTGAGCCGCGCGTGACGCACCGAGTTGGAAACCGCCAGCACCGTCAGCATCAGCCCGAAGGAGATCGCGAACTCGGCGACCGCGGCGACACCGACGCCGGCCGCGCCGGGCAGCGTCGCCACGTACAGCACCGGCGGATCGCCGAACGCCGGCCCCAGCGCCGCCAGCACCAGCAGCACGCCGATCGTGCCGCCGATGAACTGGGCGGCGATGTAGAACGCCGCGTCCGCCGGAGCCACCTTGCCCAGCCGCAGGAAAGTGAGCGTCACCGCGGGATTCAGGTGCGCGCCGGAGCGCTGACCCCACGGCGAATAGATGATGCCCACCGCGGTGAGCCCCATCGCCAGCCCGATCAGCGCGCGCCGCAGGTCGGCGTCGGCGATGGCGGCGTGCGCCGGCGAGCCGGGATACTCCAGCAGCGTCGTGAACAGTCCGGCCGAGACCATGAAAACGCCCAGCCCCCAGGCCTCCATCAGGTACTCGGGCCAGTGCAGCCGCAGCGCGCGCGCCAGCGCGGCGACGCTCAGTGCGTCATCGCGCGGCCGGTGGTCCAGGGCGTGTTCTCGCGTATCCACGACAGTCGGACGATTGAGGAATGGGAACCACCCGTCACCGTTCACCCGTCGCCCGTTGCCCGCTCACACCGTCACCGCTTCCCGCGGTGCTGCCGCCGGTGCCGGCGCCTGCTTGCGCCAGAACATCGGCACCGTGTCGCGGTAGCGCCGCTGCACCAGGTTCGCCACCAGGCCGGTCCAGCCGGTCTGGTGCATCGCCCCCAGGCCCAGCCCGGTGTCGCCGTGGAAGTACTCGTTGAACAGCAGCAGGTCCCTCCATGCCGGGTCGCTCTGGAACGGGCTCGGATGCGGCAGCGCCGGCACGCGGCCGTCGGCGCCGCGGCGGAACATGTCGGTGAGCCGTTCCGAGATTAGCGTGGCGATCTCCCGCAGGCTGAGCCGCTCGCCGTCGCGGCACGGCACCGCTACCGTGAAGCCGTCGCCGTAGTAGCGGTGGAACTTCTCGATCGACTGCACCAGCAGGTAGTTGCACGGCATCCAGATCGGCCCGCGCCAGTTGGAGTTGCCGCCGAACAGCCCCGAGTTGGATTCGCCCGGCACGTACTCGATCAGCGCCTGGCCGATGCCCGGCAGCGTGCCCAGGTCGCGGCGCTCGGCATGGAGGCGCGAGACCGCGCGCACCCCGTAGGGCGAGAGGAACTCGTGCTCCGAGAGCACGCGCCGCAACACCGCCTTCAGCTGGCGCGGGTTCACCAGCGACAGCAGGTGCTCGCCGCGCTCGTTCTCCTGCACCGGGCAGTGGGTCACCGGGTGGCCGTCGAACTCGCCGCGGTAGTGCTGCTCCAGCGTGGCGCGGAAGCGCGGCACGCGCCGGAGCAGCCGCTCGTCGATGACCTCGACGGCGAACAGCGGGATCAGCCCGACCCAGGAGAACACGTCGATGTGGCGCGCCTGGCCGTCCGGCGTCACCAGCAGGTCCTTGTAGAACCGGTCGCGCTCGTCCCACAGCGACAGCGCCCCGCTGTGGCCGGCAATGGAGTTGGCGATCGCCAGGAACTGGGTGTAGCACTGGATTGCCACGTCCTCGTAGTCGCGGTTCTCCGCCGCCAGCTCCAGCGCCATCATGGTCATGTTGAGCGAGAACATCGCCATCCAGCCGGTGGCGTCGGCCTGCTTGAGCGAATAGCCTGGCGGCAACGGCTGCGAGCGGTCGTAGACCGAGATGTTGTCGAGCCCCAGGAAACCGCCCTCGAACACGTTGTTGCCGTCGGCATCCTTGCGGTTGAGCCACCAGGTGTAGTTCATCAGGAACTTGTGCAGCACCCGGCCGAGGAAGTTGTAGTCCGCGCGCCCGCGCTGCACGCGCTCGGCGCGGAACACCTTGAGCGCCGCCCACGCCAGCACCGGCGGGTTGACGTCGCCGAACGCCCACTCGTAGGCCGGGATCTGGCCGTTGGGATGCAGGAAGTTCTCCTTCAGCAGCAGCTCCACCTGGTCCTTCGCGAAGTCCACGTCGGCGAGCGCCAGCGCGGCGCAGTGGAACGCCAGGTCCCACGCGGCGAACCAGGGGTACTCCCACTTGTCCGGCATCGAGATCACGTGCGCCGACTTGAGATGGCGCCAGTGGCGGTTGCGGCCCCATCTGCGCGCGGCGGGCGGCGGCAGCTGGTCGCCGTCGAGCCATTTCGCCACGTCGTAGTGGAAGAACTGCTTGGTCCAGATCATCCCGGAGAGCGCCTGGCGCAGGATGTTGAGATCCTCGGGGCTCGCCTCCGGCAGCATCTCCTCGTAGAACACCGCGGCTTCCGACTGGCGGCGCGAGAACAGCGTCTCGCGCTTGTCGAACGGCGCGGCGAGCGCCGCCGCCGAGAGCGTCAGGCCGATGGTGACGCTGTGGCCGGGCTCGGCCGACACCGTGTGCCAGGCGGCGAACTTGGTGCCGCGCTGCTCCGGGTTCACCGCGCCCGCCTCGCCGTGGACGACGTGACGGTGGAAGGCGTCCTTGACGTACGGCGACGCATTGGGCACGCCCCACAGCCGCCCGGCGTTGCTCTCGTTCTCGGTGTAGAGCGGGCGCGCCGGGTGGCGGCCGTAGAGGTGGTAGGTGCCCAGTTCTGGGTGCTCGGCGCGCACTGCCCACTGCGCGCCCCGGGGGGCGTCGATGGCGGCGAGCTGCGGCCTGGCGGCGGCGCCGCCCCAGCTCCAGGTGTTGCGGAACCACAGCGTCGGCAGCAGGTGCAGCGTCGCGGGGCCGGGCCCGTGGTTGGTGGCGATGATGCGGATGTGGATCTCCTCCGGCCCCGCCTTGGCGTAGCGCACCTCCACGTCCCAGTAGCGGTTGTCGTCGAAGACGCCGGTATCCAGCAGGTTGAACGGCGGGTCGTGGCGCGAGCGGCGCGCGTTCTCTTGCACCAGCCGGGCGTAGGGATACTCGGCCTGCGGGTACTTGTAGAGGTAGCGCATCCAGCTGTGGGACGGCGTCGCGTCCAGGTAGAAGTAGTACTCCTTGACGTCCTCGCCGTGGTTGCCCTGGTTGCCGGTGAGCCCGAACGCGCGCTCCTTGAGGATCGGGTCGCGCCCGTTCCACAGCGCCAGCGCGAAGCACAGGTGCTGCTGCTCGTCGCTGATGCCGCCGAGGCCGTCCTCGTTCCAGCGGTAGGCGCGCGAGCGCGCCTGGTCGTGGTCGAAGTGCTCCCACGCGCCGCCGTACTCGCTGTAGTCCTCGCGCACTGTGCCCCAGGCGCGCTCCGACAGGTAGGGACCCCACCGCCGCCAGTTCTCGCGGCCCTCGCGCTGCGCCTCCAGGCGCCGGCGCTCGGCATTCAGTTCGGTTTTCGCTTTCATCGCTCGCTCCCGATCGAAGTTCGTTTTAACCGCAAAGGACGCGAAGGACGCCAAGGAATACGAATTCCTGACGCCCGGTTTCCTTCGCGTCCTTAGCGTCCTTGGCGGTTCATCACGGCCGCAACGGCGTGCGACAAATGACTCTCCGGCCGCTCGGCGGCGCGGCGCGCCTTCTCCAGCCGCCACCACGCCTCCAGCGTGCAGGCCACCGACCACGCCTGGCACGGCGCGCCGCGGGGCGTGTGGGGCGCGGCGCCGTCGAAGATCTCGGACACCGAGCCCAGTGCGGCGTCGGCGAGGTGATCGCGCACCGGCTCCAGCAGCCGCTGCGCCGCTGCGGCGTCGCCGTGGACGCGGAAATGGGCGAGCGCGTAGTGCCCCAGCAGCCACGCCCACACCGGCCCCTGGTGATACGAGCCGTCGCGCTCCCAGACGTCGCCGGTGTAGTGCCCCCGGAAGTCCGGATGCGCGGGATCCAGCGAGCGCAGGCCGTAGGAAGTCAGCAGCTCGCGGCCCACCAGCGCCACCACCCGCGCCTGCAGTTCGGCGGAAAGCGGTGAATGCGGCAGGCTCACCGCCAGGATCTGGTTCGGGCGCATTGTCGCGTCGTCGCCGGCAGGGCCGTCGATCACGTCGTAGAGCCCCTTGCCGTCCGGCGTGACGAAGCGCGCGAAGCTCGCCGCGGCGCGCTGTGCGAGGTCCGTGAACGGCTGCGCATCCTCGCCGATGCGCCCGGCCAGCGCCGCCATCGCGGCCAGCGCGTTGAACCACAGCGCGTTGATCTCCACCGGCTTGCCGATGCGCGGGGTCACCACCCAGTCGCCCACCTTGGCGTCCATCCAGGTGAGCTGCACGCCCGCCTCGCCAGCCCGCAGCAGGCCGTCGGCGGGATCGACGCCGATGCCGTAGCGCGTGCCCTTGACGTGCCAGTCGACGACGTCCTTCAGCACCGGGAACGCGGCGCGCGCCGCGTCCAGGTCGCCGCTGGCCTCCACGTAGGCGCGCCACGCCTCGATGTACCAGAGCGCGGCGTCCACGGTGTTGTAGTCCGGCTTCTCGCCGGCGCCGGGGAAGACGTTGGGCAGCATGCCGCGGTCGACGAAACGCGCGAACGTCTCCAGGATGCGGCGCGCGCTGGCGTAGCGGCCGGTGGCAATGGCGATGCCCGGCAGCGCGATCATGGTGTCGCGGCCCCAGTCGCCGAACCACGGGTAGCCGGCGATCACCGACTCGCCCTCCGGCAGCCCCGGCAGCGGCCGCGCGAACACGAACGAGTCCGCCGCCAGCACCAGCCGCTGCACCCACTCCGGCGCGCTCGCCACCTCCGGCACCACGCAGCGCGCGCGGGCCAGCGTGCCCAGGTCGTGGGCGCGGAAGCGGCGCATCGCCTCCTCCAGGTAGGGCGACGCGTCGGCATCCAGCGACGCGACGATGCCGCACCACTTGCCCGGCGTGAGCCGGGGCTGCGCCTCGCCCACGCACAGGTGCGCGTCGCGGTCCGGCAGCCCGCGCTCCTGCTCGGCGGTGAGCGCGAAGTTCTCGATCCAGTCGTGGCGCGTGGCGACGCTGCCGCCGGGCGCCCGCAGCCACAGCGTGTAGGCTCCGGGCACGGTCACCCGGAGCCGCTCGCCGTCGGCCTCCAGCACCGGGTTGAAGTCCCAGGGGCGCGTGCTGCCGTGGTGGTCGCGCGCATTCACCAGCAGCTTCACCCGCAGCGCCGCCGGCGGCGCATCGGGGGGCGCGTCCAGCCGGTACGCGAGGTAGGTGGTATTGGCGCCCGGCTCCATCCACACGCGGTACTCCAGGCGCCGGTCGCCGACGGCGAAGGTCCACACCGGCATCCGCCCCTCCAGCTCGAACGCCTCCAGGTGAACGTCGCCGCGGGGCTCCAGCGCGCCGTCGCCCCAGCGGTTGGTGAACAGCGGCACTTCGCGGCCGCCGTCCGCCAGCGTCGCCTCGGCGCGGGCGAACACCAGCACGCGGCCCAGCGGCGGGTGCACCGGCGCCACCAGCAGGCCGTGATAGCGGCGCGTGAGGGTGCCGGCCACGGTGCCCGCGGCGTAGCCGCCCAGGCCGTTGCCAAGCCACCATTCGCGCCGCTCCGCCTCCGGCAGGACGCCGCACACCTCGCGGCCGAAACGGATCGGGTGCGGCAGCGCGCCGTTCATCGCGTTCATGGTGGTCTCCTCCCCGGGGGCGCGGTCAGTGCGGCTGCAGGTGGCTGGCGACCCGCAGGCCCCAGGCGTAGATCGTGAGCGCCGGGTTGACCCGGCTCGAGCGCGGCAGCGCGCTGCCGTCGGCGACGAACACGTTGGCGAGCCCGTGCACGCGGCCTTCGGCGTCCACCACCGAGCGCGCGGGATCGCTGCCGGCCATCAGCGTGCCGCAGGCGTGGGCGGTGGCGGCCAGCGGCATGCGCTTGACGACGCTCAGGTAGCCGAGGCCCAGCAGGCGGCGGCGCACCGCCCGGGTCAGGCGCTCGTGCTCGGCCTGCGCCGCCGGCAGCCGCGCGGCGTCGTAGTCGAGCTGCGGACGCGCGGCGCCGTTGACCTTCGCCACCACCCGGTTGTCGGGGTGGGAGCCGTCCTCGGTGGTGAGCCAGAAGCCGTAGGCGCGCCGCCCGATGGCGTCGGTGATCCACCGCGGCACGAAGGCGGGCGCCTCGACGCGCACGATCTCGCCGTCCAGCCAGCCGGTGTTCTGCACGCTGGAATGGGGGAAGCGCTCGTTCAGCAGCAGCGTGGTCTTGCGCAGCAGGTCGGTCTGGGGCCGGAACGAGATCGCCACCAGCGCGCTGTTGAGGTGGCACTTGTAGTTGCGCCCCACCTGCGCCGCGCAGGGCAGCTGCCGGTCGAGTCCGGTCAGCTCCAGGTAGGTGTGCAGCAGCCGCGGCGAGTTGAGCGCGCCCCCCGCCAGCACCACGGCGGCGGCGCCGAACTCGCGGCCGTCGGCGGTCACCACGCCGGTGACGCGGCGCGGCGAGCCGGGGTCGGGCTTGAGCGCCACCACCGCCGCGCCGGTGCGGATCTCCAGGTTGGCCTGGTGGCGCACCCGCTCCAGCAGCGCCACCTGGGCGTCGCTCTTGCGCCCCGACGGCAGCGCGAAGCCGTCGAAGTGGGTGGCCTCTTCCCGGTCCTCGTAGATCGCCGGGTCCAGGCCCACCGGCAGCGGCTGCCTCTCCCAAGCCGGGTCGGCGGCGCGGATGCCGCTGACGATGCGCTCCAGGTCCGGCTCGATGGGAAACGTGCGCACCGCCAGCAGCCGCTCGGCCTCGTCGTAGAACGGCGCCAGCTCGTCGTAGCTGATGGGCCAGCCGACGCACTGGTGCTGCGTGTCGGCGCCGAACTCGAACGGCGCGAAGCGCAGCAGCGCCGCGCCGTACCACTTGGTCTTGCCGCCCAGGTTGGCGAACTCGGAGGGTTGCAGCGTGTTGTCGCGGGCGTCGATCCACAGCTCGGAATGTTTGAACATCCCGAGCTTCAGCACCTTCTCCACCGACAGCGTGCTGCGGTCCCGCGGCAGCGCCTCGCCGCGCTCCAGCAGCAATACCCGCCGGCCCGACTGGCTCAGGTGATACGCCGCCGCCGATCCGCCGGCCCCGGACCCCACGATGATCACGTCGTAGTTCATGGTTTTTTCCTTTTCACTTCTTCTCGCCACAGTTCGCGACCCTCGCGTCCTTTGCGGTTCAAGCCGGTCTTTCGCATGGGTTCCTCTGGGCCTCGGCGTCTCAGCGGTGGAAGAAGCGCTCAGTAAATCGCCGCCGGCGACACCACCGCCGCGGTGGAGCCGCGTGTCTTGGCGTGGGTAACGACGAACAGGAATTCGTAGACCTGCCGCTTCGCCAGTTCCTCGGTGGCCAGGTTCTCCAGGCCGAACAGGCCCAGCTTCACGTACATGGTCTGGGGCACCAGGAACGGGCGCTGCGGGTCCTCGCCCGGCACCGGGCCGTAGCTCCAGGTGTCGGCGCCGGTGATGGCGACGCGCCGCTGATAAAGCCACGCCACCACCGCCAGCCCCGGCCCCGGCTCGCCGGAGAGGAACTCGGCGTTGTCGCGCCCGTAAAGCCCGCCCCAGCCGGTGTGGAACAGCACCGCGTCGCCGGCGCCGACGCTGACGTTCTGGCGCGCGAGCGCGCCCTCCACGTCGGCGACCGTGATCACGTAGCCCTTGGCGAGCCGCGCGACGCCCTTGTACGCCGCCACGTCCACCAGCACGCCGCGGGTGACGATCGGCGGCACCGTCTCCATGCCGAAGCGGTTGAGCCCGTACGGCTCCACCACCTGCTGCGCGGTCCAGCCGTTGTAGAAGCGGTCGCCGATCTGGATGTGGCCGATGGAGTCGAGCTGCGTGCCGACCTGGAACGTGCCGGCCTGGACCTCGGTGATCCAGTTGATCTGGTTGCGGCCCCAGCCCTTCTCCACCGCGTCGGGACGGCGCGGGTTCTCGAAGTAGGGCGAGACGTCCACGGTCTGGTGCCAGTAGCGGCCCGGAAACTTGGGCGTGTTGCCGTCCAGCACCCGGCCCAGGTCCACCACCGCGCCTTGCTTCACCAGCGCCGCCGCGCGCGCCACCACCTCGGGTCTGAGTTCGTTCAGCGTGCCGATCTGGTCGTCGGCGCCGTAGCGGCTCGGCCACCACGGCGCCTGGCCGTCGGGCAGCCGTCCGGCGGGCGGCGGCGACGCCAGGGCGACACCGGCCGCCAACGCCAGCGACGCGGCGCCGTGGGCGAGGACGCGCAGCATGTCAGCCTCCGTGCCGGAACTCGGGGTACAGCGTCATGCCGCCGTCCACGTAGAGCGTGGCGCCGGTCACGTAGTCGGAGTGGTCCGAGGCGAGCCACACCGCGGCGCGCGCGATGTCGCGGGTCTCGCCGACGCGGTAGTACGGAATCAGCTTGAGCAGCGCGCGCTCGGCCTCCTCGGTGGCCCACGCCGCGGTGTTGATCGGCGTCTTGATGGCGCCCGGCGACACCGCGTTGATGCGGATCTTGCGCCCGGCGTACTCCTGCGCCAGCGTCTTCATGAACATCGACACGCCGCCCTTGCTGGCCGCGTAGTTGGCGTGGCCGGCCCAGGGAATGACGTCGTGCACCGACGAGACGCAGATGATCTTGCCCGCCGAGCACGACAGCTCGGGCTTCACGCCGCGGCGCAGGAACTCGCGGATCGCCTCGCGCGCGCACAGGAACTGTCCGGTGAGGTTCACCCCGATCACCTTGTTCCATTGCGCCAGCGTCATCTCGTGGAACGCCGCGTCGGCCTGCAGCCCGGCGTTGTTCACCAGGATGTCCACCGAGCCGAAGGCGTCGATGGTCCGGCGGAACATCGCCTGCACCTGGGTTTCGTCGGACACGTCGGCCTTGACCGCGATGGCACGGCCGCCCGCAGCCTTGATCTCGTCGACGATCGTCTGCGCCCGCTCCTCGCCGGAAACGTAGTTCACCACCACCGCGGCGCCGGCCTCGGCCAGCCCGCGCACGATGCCCTCGCCGATGCCGGAGTTGGCGCCGGTGACGATGGCGCGCTGGCCGTCCAGGTGGGTCTCGCGGATGCCCACGCCGTGCAGGCGCGTCTCGCACACGCCGCAGGCGGCGCCGTTGCTCACGTCGTTCATGGCACTCCCCTCAGCCCAGGAAGCGGCGGCGGATGAGGTGGTCGATGGAGATCTTCCCCGGGCCGTGGAACAGGGTCACCGCCAGCAGGAAGCCCCAGTGGGTGTGATCCGAGATGCCGGCCTGGGAGATGTCCGGGTAGGAGATCACCGCCACGATGTTGAACACGAACAGCGCCAGCGCCACGGGGCGCGAGAGCAGACCGATCGCCAGGAACACCGGCAGGATCAGCTCGGCGCCGGTGCCCAGGTGGGCCGCCAGCTCGGGCGGCAGGAACGGCTCTTCGTACTCGTTCTCGAACAGCGCCAGGGTGGAATCCCAGCTGGCGATCTTGGTGAGTCCCGCCTTGAAAAAAACGCCGGCGACCCAGAGGCGGATCGCCAGATCGAGGAGGGAGGCAAAAGCGTTGAGGCCGTTGACCGTGCCGGCGGCGACGCCGACGGCGGCGGGAACGGAGCGGGGGGCGTTGGCGGCGTAATCCATCGGGTTCTCCATCGGCAGCAGGGGGTCAGTCGATGGGGCCCAGTGTGCCGCCGCTTCACGGCCCTATCCCGCGATTCTCACGTTTCGGTCACGATTGCGTCCGCTCCACCAGCGTGCCGTCGGCCAGGCGCCGCACCAGCAGGGCTTGCAGGTCCGCATCGGGGTCCAGCCCGGCAGCGTCGCCGAGCGCGTAGTCCAGCGCCTCGCCTCGCGCAAGCGCGTGCAGCACCGCGAACTCGGGCGTCGAAAGCGGCTCGATGAACGTCTCGTCGTCGCGCCGCGCCACCAGCAGGAACGTCACCTCCGGTGCGATCTCCAGCGGCGGCGGATCGCCGGGGCCCTGGTGCGCGTGCCAGATGCGCTGCACCGGGTAGCGTGCGGCCAGCGCGCGGCAGGCGGGATTGAGGCCGAGGGCGATGGCGCCGTCGTCCGCCTCCAGTGCCGCGCGGATGCGCGCCGGGTTCAGCGCCGGCCGGTCGGCGGCGTGGAACACCCGGTGCAGCGCCCATTCGAGCCGCGCCAGGTCCGGCAGGTAGAGCAGCTCGGCGGCGCCGGGCAGCTCGCGCAGGAACTCGCCGAAGCCCTCGCCGTAATCGTGGATGTCGCCGCTGGTCGAGGGCGCGTGCAGCGCGAAGCGGCGCGCGGCGCCGGCGAAGTACTCCGCTCCCACCACGCGCCGCACCACAGGGTAGACCGCCGCCAGCGCCTCGCCCAGGTTGTGGAGCACGTTGTTGCGGTAGACGCGGAACCCGGTCTCCTGGCCGGCCAGGAACGGCGGCGCCCCGCCCGCGAAGACGGCGCCGGAGAACTCCCGCTGCAGCTCATGCAGCGAGGGCATGCATGCGCTCCCGGATGAAGTCGGCTTTGCCGGCCTCGCCCAGCAGCACGTCCAGCGCGGGCAGGTCGGTGTCCCACTCCACCAGCGTCGGCACGGTGCGGAAGCGCTCCACCGCGTCCGCGTAGAGCCCCCACACCGCGTCCGCCACCGGTTTGCCGTGGGTGTCGATCAGCAGCCCGTCGCCCTGGTCGAACCCGGCCAGGTGCAGTTCGCGCACCGCGCCGGCGGGAACGCCGCGCAGGTACTCGCGCGGGTCGAAGCCGTGGTTCACGGCGCTCACGTGGATATTGTTCACGTCCAGCAGGATGCCGCAGCCGGTGCGCCACGCCACCTCGCCGAGAAATTCCCACTCCGGCATCTGGGCGTGGTCGAAGCGCACGTAGCTGGAGAGGTTCTCCACCAGGATCTGCCGGCCGAGCACGTCCTGGGCCCGCGCGACGTTGCCGCACACCACCGCCAGCGCCTCATGGGTGTAAGGCAACGGCAGCAGATCGTTGTGGTGGCGGCCGTCCACGGCGCACCAGCACAGGTGGTCGGAAACCAGGCAGGGATCGAAGCGCTCGACGAGCGCTTTGAGCTGCGCCAGGTGGCGGGCATCGAGCCCGTCCGCCGAGCCCAGCGACAAGCCGACGCCGTGCAGGCTCAGGGGATAGAGTGCGCGGAAACGCTCCAGGTACGCGAGCGGCTGGCCGCCATCGCCGAAGTAGTTCTCCGCGTGGACTTCCAGGAACCCCAGCGCCGGACGCCGCTCCAGCAGCGCCGGGTAATGGGGCGCGCGCAACCCGATCCCGGCTCGCGCCGGGACCGGGCTGGCAGCACCGGCGGCCGATGCCGCGGACGGCATGTCAGCCCTTGCCGCCCTTCTTGGCGTCGGGAGAGGTCTGGATGCGCCCGCCGGTGATGCGCTCGCACGTGCCCTTGGTGACGTAGATCCAGGCTTCCTTGTCGTTGTCGACCTTTGAGGTGCCCGCGCACGAGCTGTAGCTGGTGCCGCAGTCGTTCTTGCCGGCCTTGACGATGCCGGCGCACTTCTCCTTGTCGCCCTTGGCGGCGACCGCGTTGCCGCCGGCGGCGAGGATGCCCAGCGCCAGCACGCTGGCCAGCGCCGCCTTGAGGGTGGGGTTCGATTGCTTCATCGCGTTTCTCCTGTCGAGTTGAGGCGGAAACTCAGCCGCCGACGGTGCCGAGGAACTCGTTGATGTCGACCTTGCCGTCCTTGTTCTTGTCCAGCGAGTCGTACATTTTCTCCATGTACTTCATGAACTCGGCGCGGGTGACCTTGTGGTCGCCGTCCGTGTCCATCATCTTCATGGTGCCCATGTTGCGCACGCTCCACATGGACCAGTAGCCGGGGTCGTCGCCGTCGCTGCGGCCGAATCCCTGGGCGGACACGGAGGTGGCGGTCACGACGGTGGCGAGCGCCAGGGCCAGAGCGGATCTCTTGAACATGCTCATCTCTCCTTAAGATTGGGGTCGATCGGGTCGGCCGCCGCCGGCGCCTGCCGGACACGCCGCGAACCGTCCTGCACTGTCGCGCTCGACTTGCGTCGTATAGCGCTGGAACCCAGTGTGCCCCCCGCGTCTCACGTGCCCCTCACGCGTTTATTGCGTTTTCATCACGGCGCGCCGCGCGCGCTCAGTCGAAGAAGTGCAGCGTCGGGTCGTTGCCGGTCATGCCGGAGAGCAGCACCATGAGTTCGGTCTCGGTGGACTCGCCGTCGTCCGCTTCCGGCAGCTCGGGCTCGTCGTAATCCAGCAGGCCGCGGAACTGGAGCTCGCGGCGCAGCGACGCCTCGCTCATCTTCTCGAAGCCGATGAAGCCCTCGCGCAGCAGCGCGCCGAGCCCCGCGCCGCTCTCGTCGCGCGCGGTCGCCACGCGCGCCGCTTCCACCAGCCGGTCGATCATCTCCTGACGTTTCATGACGTGTCTCCTCTGTCCCGGTCCTCGTCCACGCCCCGCGGCGGGGGCCCAATCCGGCCCACCGCCGCTCGGCACGGGGAGAAGTCTCGGTCCCGCGGCTAACGGGCCCGTCACGCAGAATTCAATTTTTTGTCCCGCCGGACGGCGGACCGCGAGGCGCTACGCCGATCCATCCGACGGCGGGCGAGGACGCAAAGACAACGAGGACGCCGCCCTCGCCTCAGCGCAGGAAGCGCCGCAACCGCTCGACGCCTTCCTCGAGCTGCGCCATGGAGGTGGTGTAGGCGAAGCGCACGTGGCGCTCGGCCAGGTGGGTGCCGAAGTCCATGCCGGGGGTGAAAGCCACGCCGGCCTGCTCCAGCACGTCGCGGCAGAAGGTGAAGCTGTCGGCTGCGAGCGCGCCGCAGTCGGCGTACAGATAGAAAGCGCCCTCCGGCGTGACCGGGATCCTGAACCCCAGCTCCCGCAGCGCCGGCACCAGGAAATCGCGCCGGCGCTGGAACTCGGCGCGGCGCTCCTCCAGGATCGCGGTGGTCTGCGGCGAGAAAGCCGCCAGCGCGGCGTACTGCGCCGGGCTCGGCGCCGAGATGAAGATGTTCTGCGCCAGCTTCTCCGCCTCGCGCACGAAGTCCCGGGGCGCCACCAGCCAGCCGATGCGCCAGCCGGTCATGCCGTAGTACTTGGAGAAGCTGTTCATGACGAACACGTTCTCCGAGAGGTTGAGCGCGGTCTCGGCGCGGCCTTCGTAGACCAGGCCATGGTAGATCTCGTCCACGATCAGACGCCCGCCGCGGGCGGCGGCGAAATCGATCATGCGCTTCAACGCCGGCGTGGGCACCACCGTGCCGGTGGGGTTGGACGGCGTCGCGATGATGGCGCTCACCGTCTCCGGCCCCCACGCCGCTTCCAGCATCTCCGGGCTGAACTGGTAGCCGGTGGCCGCCGCCACCGGCAGCCCGCGCGGCATGCCGCCGGCGAACAGCACGAAGTTGCGGTTGGCCGGGTAGCCGGGGTCGGTGAGCAGCACCTCCGCGCCGGGGTTTACCAGCACGCCCATGATGAGCAGCAGCGCCCCCGAGGAGCCCGGCGTGACGATGATCCGCCCCGGGTTCACGTCGGCGCCGTAGCGCTCCGCGTACGAGCGGGCAATGGCCTCGCGCAGCTCGGCGAGCCCGGCCGAGGGCGTGTAGTGGATCTCACCGCTCTTCACCGCGGCCAGGCCCGCCTCCACCACCGGCCGCGGGCTGGGGAAGTCGGGCTCGCCGATCTCCATGTGGACGATGGTGCGGCCCGCCGCCTCGAGCTGGCGGGCCCGGGCCAGCAGTTCCATTACGTGAAAGGGGCGGATGTCGGTCATGCGCAGGGCGATCGGGGGTGGGGGCTGGGTCATGCTCGGTGGTCGGCCGCGAGGGTTGCGCGGATTCTAGCAAACCGCGGCACGACGCCGCCGGGCTTTGCCTTTATCATTCCGGGAGCTGTAAGGAGACGAACAATGAAAATCGCGATCATCGGCGCCGGCGGGGTCGGCGGCTACTTCGGGGCGCGGCTCGCAGCGGCGGGCGAGGACGTCACCTTCATCGCCCGCGGGGCGCACCTGGAGGCGATGCGCAAGGACGGGCTGCAGGTGCTCTCCGCGCTGGGGGACCTGCGCATCAAGCCCACCCAGGCCGAGAGCGACCCGGCCAAGGTGGGGCCGGTGGACATCGTGCTCTTCGCGGTCAAGCTCTGGAGCACCGAGGAAGCCGCCGTCGGCGCCAATCCGCTGATGGGGCCCGACACCGGCATCATCTCGTTCCAGAACGGCGTGGACGCGATCCCGGTGCTGACCCGCGTGCTCGGCAAGCGGCACGTGATGGGCGGCGTCGCCCACATCGCCGCGCTCATCGACAGGCCCGGCGTCATCCGCCACAACGGCACCATGGCCAAGCTCACCTTCGGCGAGCTGGACGGAATCCAGTCGAAGCGCGCGCAGCGGCTGTTCGATGCCTGCCAGCGGGCGAAGATCGAGTCCTATCTGGCGGACGACATCCAGCGCGTGATCTGGGAGAAGTTCGTGTTCCTGGTGGGCCTCTCGGGCATGACCTCCCTCACCCGCATGCCCATCGGCCCGATCCGCGAGGACCCGGTGACGCGCGAGACCCTGCGCGAGGTGATGGGCGAAGTGGTGGCGGTGGCCCGCGCCAAGGGCATCAACCTTCCGCCCGACGTGGTGGACAAGCAGATGAAGTTTGCCGACGGCCTGCCCGCCGACATGGTCTCGTCCATGCTCGGCGACCTCAAGCGCGGCAACCGCCTGGAAGTGGAATGGCTCTCCGGCGCCGTGGCGCGTCTGGGCCTGGAAGCGCAGGTGCCGACGCCGATCAATCGGACGATTTATGCGGCGTTGAGGTTGTATGCGGAGGGGGCGGGAAGCAATTAGAGCGAGGGGGAGTCCTTGTTTGCGGCGGCGGCCTATCACTTCGCGCAGCAACATCAAGCTGCTATTCTAAGGCAATGATTTTGTTTAAGAGATTAGGCCGGGAAAATCGAAACGCCGCTTTATAAAACGACTTTTAGTCCGCCTAATCCTTGTTAGCTGCGCAGAACATGTGCTTACTCATGGTCGAAAAGGCGGCGCTCTCACCGGCGCAGTCACAGCTCGTGCACGATCGGCTGTCCTTGCCAGCACATCGCGATGATTTGGGGCCGCCTCAAGTGTGGGGCACTTACATGTCGGGGCTCCTCGCCTTCTTCGAAGCAACATCGGGCCAGTTGGTTGCGCTCGTTGAAGCATCGGGCCGAAATGATGTTCGGCCTGGCTGGTGGGTCGACTCCGCGTTTCGTGGCCGTGGTTACGGGAACAAGGTCATAGACCTCTTGGCGCAGCATCTGAAAGCACGCGGAGTGACACGCATCGGCTCCATGGCAATTACTACGCATCAACAGCAGTATGATCAACAGTCCAGTAAGTTAGCGCAGCGTCTACGGAGCCACTTTGAAAAACAGCGCAGTTAACCAGGCGTTCCAGCGGACCGTCCTCGCGCTGCGCGCTCGGCCCGCCGCTGAACGCCGGCGTTAAGCCGCTTGTTGCGTGCTGCGCAACACGGTATACTGCCGGCATGATCCAGTCATTCCGACACAAAGGGCTGAGGAGGTTCTATGAGTCGGGGAGTGCGGCAGGCGTTCAACCTCGCCACGCGAAGCGGCTTCGAATGCTGTTGACTGCCTTGGATACGGCCCAGTCCATCGAGGACATGGACATTCCAGGGTTTCGGCTACACCCTTTAAAGGGGGAAGAGCGAGGTCGTTGGTCGGTCTGGGTGAATGGTAACTGGCGCGTGACTTTTGAATTCAAGGACGGACACGCCTACGTCCTGGACTACGAGGACTATCACTAATGGCTATGCACAATCCGCCCCATCCGGGTGAGTTCATTACCGAGGTGTATCTTGTGCCGAACAACCTGAGCGGCCGCGAACTCGCCGCAAAGCTGGGGGTGGCGGCCTCGACCCTGAATCGCATTCTCACTGGCGCCAGTGGCGTTAGCCCAGAGATGGCATTGCGCCTTTCCAAGGCGCTTGGTCGCTCGCCCGAGAGCTGGCTTGCGATGCAATACAACTATGATCTTTGGCAAGCAAAGCAACGTGTGAAGCTCGGCAATGTTAGCAAAGTCAAGCTCACGGCGGCCTAACCCCTTCGTGCGCCCGACGCGCCGCGAGCGGCGCGCGGGCGACCAAGCACGTTAGATTTCTGTGATTGGCCGCGGGTGGTAGACTGTCCGAATCACAGTTGGAGATGACATGGGCAGCCCGAAAGACGAAGTAAGCGCTTTACTGAAGAAACTGCCAGACGACGCGAGTTTCGAGGATATCCAGTACCACCTGTACGTTCTCGAGAAGGTTAAGCGTGGTCAGGAACGCGCGCGTGCTGAGGGCACTATTTCCCACGAGGACGCCAAGGCCCGTCTTGGTAAATGGCTCGCGTCTTAGTCTGGTCACCCGAGGCGGTCGAGGACATTGACGCAATCGCCGCCTACATTGAACGCGACTCGCCTTGGTATGCGAGGGCTGTCGCATCGACGATCGTCGAAACAGCCGAATCTATTTCTGAATATCCCGAGCTGGGCCGGATCGTGCCTGAAATCGATGACCCAGCCATCCGTGAGCGGTTGGTCCACCGCTATCGCGTTATTTATCGCTTGGATGAAGCACGCGTTCTCATGGTTGCGGTGATTCATGGGAGACAGGATTTTGGCTCGTTCGTGGCTCGCATCCAAGGTACAGAAATCTAACTGCCGCATCGATACCGCCCGCTTCGCGGCGGGTCATGCGCAACGTTATGTGGCATTAGCGAACGCCCGGCAAATCAGGCAGAATTGAGGCAGATCGGAGGCATCAGCCATGTCAACCGCCAAAGAAGAGCTCACCCGCCTCATCGCGGGACAACCCGACGATAGCTCCCGGGAAGAAATCATCCGCGAGCTTGCGTTCCACGTCATGGTTGAGCGCGGTCTCGCCGATTCGGATGCTAAGCGCACAATGTCGAATGAAGACATGGGCCACCGCATCCGCTCATGGCAGAAATAGCCTGGACGCTCGAGGCCCAGCGCTGGCTTGAGGACATCTTCGAGTACATCGCTGCGGACAATCCACAGGCCGCGGCGCGCACGGTCCAAGGCATCTACGAGCGGGCGCAGGATCTCACGCGCTTTCCGCAGCTCGGCTCCCGATACACCGCGTCATCGCGCCATGTCCGGGTACTTCTCTACGGGCATTACCGAATCGCGTACCTCATCAAGGACGATGGCAACATCGACATCCTGGGCGTCTTCCATGGTGCGCTGGACATCACGAGGTATCAACTCTAATGCCACATAACATGGCGGTGGTGTCGGCCGCGGCGGGAACCGCCATGGTTCACTTTGCGCCCTGCCCGCCTCGCCGCACACCTTCACGTTGGGCCTCCCATTGAGGGACAGCTCATGCCCTACATCGACTGCTATCTTGTACCGGTCCCTTGCGAGAACAAGGCGGCCTACGAAGAGTTGGCGCGAATCTCTGCTGCCGTGGTACGAGAGCATGGCGCCCTTCGCGTGCTCGAGTGCTGGTTAGACGAGTCTGGTCCAGAGGCCTCGTCGTACCATGCGACCGAAGCAAGATTGAATTCCGAGGAATACGGCAGCTTCGTCAGGGCGGCTGGTGCACGCGTGGGCGAGACGGTTGTCTTCTCATTCGTCGAGTGGCCGGACAAGGCAACAAGGGATGCGGGAATGCAGAGAGTCACCAACGATCCGCGCATGCTGTTTCAAGATCAGCCACCAGTCTTCGATGGCCGATGCCTCATTGCCGGCGGCTTCCACCCAATGCTGGGCGAAGACAACGAGGCCTAACACTGCGCTGCAAGCATCGCGCCCCTGAGCTTCGACGTTCGGCCCCAGACTGAAAGGGCAGCCTCTCCGTAGGAAGGGATTTGCTGTCCATACGCCTAAGGCGTATAGTTGCAGACATATTCACCTTGATCGAATCGTCGGCGTTTGACGCGGTCCGCCCGATCTACTTGGACGACGATGAGTACGCCGAGCTACAGCAATTCATGATGCAGAACCCCGAGTCGGGTCAGCTTGTGCCTGGCTCGGGCGGGGTGCGGAAAGTTCGGTGGAAGCGCCCGGGCATGGGTAAGCGCGGCGGCCTGCGGGTGATCTATTTTGTACGGTTCAGACCGAACGAATTCTGGATGCTGTCCATCTACGCAAAGGCGAAGTCGGACAATGTTTTCGGACACATTCTGAAAGAGCTGTTGGAGGGGTTCCGAAATGAGTAAGAAACTGACTGGAAAAGCTCTGGCCAAATTCGAAGCCGAGCGTAATGTGTGGAAAGAAGTCCTGGAAGGAGTGAAGGAAATCAAAGCCGGCGGCGGGAAGCGCACGAAGGTACAGCCGACATCGCAAGTGGTTCGGGTGCGGCTCAAGAGTGGGCTGTCTCAAGCGGAGTTTGCTGCAGCGCTGGGGGTTTCGAAGCGCACGCTGGAGCAGTGGGAGCAAGGCCGCCGTGAACCGTCCGGCGCAGCGAAACAACTGCTCAAGATCGCGGAGCGCCATCCTGAGATCCTGGTCGAGGTTGCCGCATGACCACCAAGGGTGGTCCGGGTCATCAGGGGTCGAACCAACGGCTGGAGCGGACCGCCCAACAGCGTCGCTGCGCTCGCTGTTGGGTTCCCTCCTCACTTCGTTCGTCGACGGCCGCTCAGCGGAAACGTTCGGCCTCACCTAACGAGGCGTGGTATGAAAGTACGCAACATCCATGAACGCGAGTTCCGCGCGACCGACCCAATCGGTGGCCTGATCGATTCGCTCGCGTCGCCAGCCGACGCCCTGTGGCCGATCGAGTCGTGGCCCCGCATGATCTTCGACCGCCCGCTAGTGTCGTGTCCCGCTGATTCGTTGACAAAGTCGTTGCAGCTTCGCGAGGATCGAATCAGCGGTAGCGGTCCACACGAAGGGCTTGCAGTTCTGGTTGTGATGAGTGACGAAATGGTCGATCTTA
>JBMOQX010000008.1:0-15304 GCA_049322755.1 Pseudomonadota bacterium
TTTCCTCCAGCGTCTTGCGGTCAAATGTTCGTCCGTCTGTTCGTCCGTCTCGTTTCATGCAACATGAGACCACCATGCCCGGTGCCGGCTCCACGTTTGTCGACTTATTTGGCGACTAGTGAGTAATAGCCGCTGAAAAGTTGCATCCGGATCCGTTGTACCGAGCCGGGTCCTTGCTTAGGCTTGACCCGCGGGGTGCAATTTCGCCAGATTCGTCCACTCAGTTGAATTTGTTCGAAAGCTAACCGGACACTATCGACGTTGGGACAGTAGTGATTGGAGGAATGACCTGATGAGAGTTCGATTCATAGTCGCCAGGGACTGCCTCGCGGTGCTCACCCTGGGTATGAGTGTCGCGACAGCTCTGGCGCAGTCTGGCAAGCTTCCCCACCCCGCGGACGTGGCTGCTACGGTTCCTGCAGTGAAGTACCAGTCGGTCTTCTCCGACTACCGGCCCTATGAGGAACAGCAGCTCGCACCGTGGAAGCAGGTCCATGAGGAAGTGGCGGGCGTGCCCGGCGCGGCAGGGCACGCCGGGCACGGTGCCACCGCCTCGCCCATGGCCCCGCAAGGCCCTGCCAGGATGTCCGGCGCCCATGAGGGCCACGCAGGCATGATGATGGCCAAGCCGCCGGAAACATCCGCCCCAGTTGCCGAGCCCATGGCGGCGCCCACTGGAGCCATTATCGGCACGGGGGTGATCCTGCAGGTCGACAAGGCCAACGCCAAGGTCAAGATGACCCACGACCCCATCGCGGCGCTGGGCTGGCCGAAGATGACCATGTTCTTCCGGCTCAAGGACCGCAGTCTGGCCGATCAGGTCAAGGAGGGCGAGGCGGTGCAGTTCCTCCTGGAGAAATCGGGGGCAGGCTACGTGATTTCGGATTTCGGGAAGCCCGGTTCCGGTCCGGTCGAGAAGAAGTAGAGGTAGAGGAGCGCACCAATGAGAGCACCTGCAGTTTCATTACGAGGCGCCTTCAGGGCCTCGCTAATCCTCGGGGGCATGCTGCTGCTGGGCGGCTGTGCGACTTTCTCCCAGGACGGTGGCTTCGCTGCCGTTGAGGCCGTCGCCAAGGATCGGCTGAACAAAGACGTCAAGTGGGTGCGCTCCGAATCGGATGCCGACGGTGTACAGGCCACGGTGAAGAAGCTGCTGGCCTCGCCGCTTTCCGGCGAAGATGCGGTACAGATAGCGCTTATCAACAATCGCGGACTACAGGCCATCTACGCCGAACTCGGCATCGCGGAAGCCGATCTGGTTCAGGCGGGTCGGATGACGAACCCGCACTTCGCCTACCTGCGCACCCGCAACGGTGACGAGCGCAAGCTCGAATGGGCGCTCACCTTCCCCATCATCGATCTGCTCACCATCCCTCTGCGCACAAAGATCGAGGCGAGGCGCTTCGAAGCGGTGAAGCTTGCTGTGGCCGGGCGCCTCGTGGGAGTCGGCATTGAAACGCGCAAGGCCTACGTCCAGGCCCTCGCCGCGGAAGAACAGGTCCGCTACATGGAGCAGGTGAAGATCGCCGCGGAGGCGAGCGCGGATCTCGCCCGGCGCATGGCCCGCGCCGGCAACGTCGGCAAGCTCACGCACATGCGGGAGCAAGCGTTCTACGCTGAGGTCGTCGCACAACTCGCCCGCGCGAGGCACGCTGCCACTGCAGAGCGCGAGCGGCTCACGCGGTTCATGGGGCTTTATGGCGAGGACACGCGCTTCAAGCTGCCGGAGCGGCTGCCGGACCTGCCGCCCAGCGTGCCCGAGATCAAGGACCTCGAAGCCACTGCGCTTACCCAGCGCCTGGACGTGCAAGCCGCCAAGCGGGACGCCGAGAGTGTCGCCGCGTCGCTCGGCCTGACAAAGGCCACCCGCTTCATCAACGCCCTTGAAGTCGGGCCGGCGCAGACCAAGGAAGATCCCGAGCCATGGAAGCGCGGCTTCGAGATCAGTCTTCAGGTGCCGATCTTCGACTGGGGCAGCGCGCGGGTGGCCAAGGCCGAGGCGATCTACATGCAGGCCGTGCACCGGGTCGCGGAGACCGCAGTGAACGCGCGCTCCGAGGTACGCGAGACCTACTCCGCCTATCGCACCGCCTACGACACGGCGAAGCACTACCGAGAGGAAATCGTTCCTCTCAGAAAGAAAATCTTGGACGAGAATCAGCTTCTTTACAACGGCATGCTGATCAGCGTCTTTGAGCTCCTTGCCGAGGCGCGCGCGCAGGTGGCCAGCGTTAACGCCTCGATCGAGGCGCTGCGCGACTACTGGCTCGTCGAGAACGACCTGCAGGCAGCCCTCAACGGTGCGCCTGGAATCCGCGGCGGCGGGCCGGCCAGGGCTGGCGGCGGCATGGTTCCCAACCCGGTGCTGGCCGGCCATTGATCGATACTGTCGAAAGGACTGCAACAATGACAACCCGTCGAGACTTCCTCCGAAGCTCCGGTGCCGCCGCGTTATGGGCGGCGCTCGTGAGCAGTGTGCAAGCCCGCTCGCTGCCCGAGGCGCCGATCCAGAACTCGCCGGCCACTCAGCCGCCGCTCGTCCCACCCAACGGCCGCCCCTATAATCCGGTCGTTACCCTGAACGGCTGGACCCTGCCGTGGCGCATGAACAACGGCATCAAGGAGTTCCATCTGATGGCGGAGCCCGTGGTGCGCGAGATCGCGCCGGGCATGAAGGCCAACCTGTGGGGCTACAACGGCCAATCGCCGGGCCCGACCATTGAGGTGGTCGAAGGCGACAGGGTGCGCTTGTTCGTCACCAACAAGCTGCCCGAGCACACGACGATCCATTGGCACGGCCAGCGCTTGCCTAACGGCATGGACGGCGTGGGTGGGCTCAACCAGCCGCAAATCCCGCCGGGCAAGACATATGTCTACGAGTTCGTGGCCAAGCGGCCGGGCACGTTCATGTATCACCCGCACGCCGACGAGATGGTGCAGATGGCCATGGGCATGATGGGCTTCTGGATCACCCATCCGAAGGACCCGAGCTTCATGCGCGCGGACCGTGATTTCGTATTCCTGCTCAGTAATTACGACATCGATCCCGGCAGCCGCACGCCCAAGATCGTCACCATGCTCGACTTCAATCTGTTCACCTTCAACAGCCGCGTGTTTCCCGGCATCGACCCCATGGTCGCGCGCAAGGGCGATCGCGTGCGGATCCGCATCGGCAATCTCACCATGACCAGCCATCCGATCCACCTGCACGGCCATGAGTTCGTCGTGACGGGCACCGATGGCGGATGGACGCCGCCAGGCTCACGGTGGCCCGAAGTCACGGTCGATGTCGCGGTCGGGCAGATGCGGGCGATCGAATTCGAGGCCACCGATCCGGGCGACTGGGCGTTCCACTGCCACAAGTCCCACCACACCATGAACGCCATGGGGCACGACGTGCCGACCATGATCGGCGTCGATCACAAGGACGTTGCAGACAAGATCAACAAGCTGTTGCCGGAATACATGAGCATGGGGGACAAGGGCATGGCGGACATGGGCGAAATGGAAATGCCGCTGCCCGATAACACGCTGCCCATGATGACCGGGACCGGCCCCTTCGGTGCGATCGAGATGGGCGGCATGTTCACCACGGTCAAAATCCGCGAAGGCTTGGCGAGAAACGACTACAAGGACCCGGGGTGGTACAAGCAGCCGCCGGGCACGGTGGCCTACGAATGGACCGGGGCGCCGCCGGTGGCGACTCGCGCGCCGGACAGCGAAAAGATGTCATCCAAGCCCGGCAAGCGCGCGTTGACAGTGAGGAGAGGCGGGGGACATAGTTCGCACTGACCCCTGCGGCGTCGTTCGGTTGGCGTTGGTCCGCCCTGCGCCACCGCTCGCTTCGTGGCGCACGGTCCCGCATGGCGACGACCACCACTAAGGTTACTGCAAGGAGCGCGTCATACCTTACCCGGCTCCTGATTCCGTGTAACAAGATCCATGACCCACCAATCGAAAGAAACAACCATGAAACGACTGATGATCACTACTGCCATTGCCCTCGCTTTCGCCGCCGGCGGCACGTTCGCCCATGGCGATGACAAGCACGGCAAGCAGGAAGAAAAGGCGGACGGACACGCCGAGGCTGTCGGCAAGCCCGGCGACCCGAACAAAGCAACGCGCACCATCGAAGTGGAGATGAACGACACCATGCGTTTCGTTCCGGCGAACATCAAGGTCAAGCGGGGCGAGACCATCAAGTTCGTCGTCAAGAACGTCGGCAAGGTGAAGCACGAAATGGTACTCGGCAGCATGAAGGAACTGAAAGAGCATGCCGAAATGATGCGCAAGTTCCCTGAAATGGAACACGCCGATCCCAACCAGGTGAGCGTCGAGCCGGGCAAGGCGGGTGAGCTCGTCTGGCAGTTCACCAAGACCGGCACCTTTGACTTTGCCTGCCTGCAGCCCGGCCACTTCGAGGCCGGCATGGTGGGCAAGGTTGCGGTGAAGCGCTGAAGCACTGAACCCCGCCCCCGGCCCGCGCCGGGAGTCTCACTCACCAGAAGGAATCGACAAATGGCAAGCAAGCACTTGATCGCAGCAATCGCAGCCGCCTCGCGCTATTCTCGACCGCGGCCTTTTCGGACGCGGGGCACCAGCACGGACAAATGCACGGGCAGCATTCCCAGGGAGCGGCGGGCGGCCACGGCGCCGGGGGCGGACACGAATTCGGCTTCGGCGAGCTCGGCGATCCCGCCAAAGCGACGCGCCCGGTGGCAGTGGTGGCCATGGACACCATGCGCTTCGATCCGGGGCGGTTCAGTTCAGCATTCGAAGCCGTTTCGCGTGGTGAGGTTGAACGCCTGCCGCACTCCCCGACTCATAGAACCTCCTCAGCCCTTTGTGTCGGAATGACTGGATCATGCCGGCAGTATACCGTGTTGCGCATCACGCAACAAGCGGCTTACTCAGCAGTCGCCAATATAGGCGACTGCTGAGTAGGTGCGGGCGCTGTATACTATTCGGCCGGCCGGGTTTGCCGGGTGCTGCTGCGCTGCTCGAATCCTGAAAATCATGCTCAACCTGGATCCCCTGCTGATACAAATCGACGATGCGATACGCACGCTTTTCGCCCCTGCCCACAGCGGGCGCCCAGTCCCCGGCGCGGACCTCCCCGAGGCCTCTCTCGGCGATGAGGAGCGGTGCCATACCGCGGGGCTGATGCGGGTCAACCACGCAGGGGAGATCTGCGCCCAGGCGCTCTACCAGGGGCAGTCGGTGACTGCGCGCAACCCGGCGGTGGCCGCGGAGCTCAAGAAAGCGGCGCGGGAGGAAACGGAACACCTGGCGTGGACGGAGAGCCGCATCGCCGAACTGGGCGGCAGCACCAGCGTGCTCAACCCGCTCTGGTACGCGGGGTCGTTCGCGCTGGGGGCGGTGGCCGGGGCGCTGGGCGACAAGTGGAACCTGGGTTTCCTGGCCGAGACCGAGCGCCAGGTGGAAGGGCACCTGGACGGCCATCTCTCGCGCCTGCCCAAGCAGGACCGCAAGAGCCGGGCGATCCTCACGCAGATGAAGATCGACGAGGTGCGCCACGCCCACACCGCGATGGCCCACGGCGCCGCCGAGCTGCCGGCGCCGGTCAGGACCGCCATGCGGCTGTCGTCGAAGGTGATGACGGGGGCGGCTTACTGGGTCTGACCCGGCATCGCCGGGGAGATACGGAGGCGCACAGAAAGGCGAAGGATTTCAACCGCGAAGGTCGCGAAGGGCGCGAAGGAGGAAAGAGGTTTTCAAGGTTTCGGATTCCTTCGCGCCCTTTGCGTCCTTCGCGGTTCAAGCCCTCCCCCGGTCACGTGTCCACGATCTCGAACTCGTGGGTGATCGCGGCGGTCTTGCCGAGCATAATGGAGGCCGAGCAGTACTTTTCCGCCGAGAGCTTGATCGCCCGCTCGACCTGAGCCGGGTTGAGCCCTTTGCCCTTGACGATGAAGCGCATGCGGATGCGCGTGAATACCTTGGGGTCTTCGGGCGCGCGGTCGGCGTCGATCTCGACAACGCAGTCCTCCACCGGCTGGCGCGCCTTCTTCAGGATCATCACGACGTCGAATGCCGTGCAACTGCCGGTGCCCATGAGCACGGTCTCCATCGGCCGCGGTCCCAGGTTGCGCCCGCCGGCTTCCGGTGCGCCGTCCATCAGCAGCGCATGGCCGCTTTCGCTGGTGCCGAGGAAGCTCATGCCCTCGACCCATTTGATTCTCACCTTCACGTTGAATCCTTTCGTTGTCGTGGTTCCATTAAGCCGCGCCAGCATCCAGGCGGCCGGCGAACGATGGCGGCGGTAACCGCCGCCTGGGCGGCAACCGCTTGCCTCCGGCGGACCCGCGGGGCATGAGGTCGCGTTTGCGGGACGGGTTTGGCTCCGCCGCCGTGGGCGTTGGGCGTCAGGGCAGCGCCAATTTTATTCGATACCAGGCGATGCCCAGCGCCTCGTGAAAGAACGCGCGGCTCTCGGTGAGGGCGCTGGCCCGGGGTACCCATTCCAGCCACCGTACCGGCTCGCGCGTCGCGTAGCCGGTGGCTGCCGGCACCACGGCCAGGCCGGCGGCCTCGAACGCCAGCCTGGCGCGCGGCATGTGGGCCGCGTGGGTGACCAGCAGCACCCGGGTGATGCCCGCCGGCTTCAGCAGGGACGCGGCGTTCGCGGCATTCTGGAACGTGTTCGCCGACGCGCCCTCGACCCAGCGTACCGGCACCTGGAAATCCTGCTCCAGCAGAACCTTCAGGGCCTCGGCCTCGGCGTGGGTGCCGAGGTGGCCGAGACCGCCGGCCACGAGCAACGGAAGCCCGGTCGCGCGGTGCAGGCGCGCGCCGTAGCGGGCACGCTCCAATGCCCAGCAGTTGGGCGTGTCGCCGGCGTACTCGGGCGCATCGAAGTTCGTGCCCCCGCCGAGAATCACGATGGCGCCCGCCCCGCGGGCCCCGTCCGCCAGTGCATGGGGCGGAGGTTCGAGGGTCGCCAGAAGGGACCGGGAGATCCACGGCGTGGACAGAATCCAGAGCCCGGCGAGGCCGATCAGTGTCAGGCTCCAGCCGAGTCTCGGCCGGGCCCGGGCGACGACCAGTCCGGCCGCCGCGAGAATCAGCAGCGGGAGCGGCGGCAGGACCAGCGCCTTCAGCGCAAGCAACAGGTAATACTCCATTAGAACAATCTGCTAGAGCGTCTTTGGGATTGAGTCATGGGATCCGGTTGCAGCGCAAAAGCCGCTTGATTTTGTAACCGCTTTCAACGATAATTTCATCACGTTGAGTGTTCGCAATGAACCTCAATCGTTGTCTCCTCCATCCTCCTCCTAAGGTGGAACTGAGCGCAACCCTTTGAGGTTGCGCTTTTTTTGTTGGTTCGGGCGGCGATCCGGTTATTTGCCCACCCCACGGCGATGGGGAGCGAAAGGATGCGGCGCCGCAATATGCGAATTTCGCAATCCTCCCCTGCGTATAAGTCGCCAGAAGCTTCCGGCCGCAGCCTGCGCGCCGCCCGTTAAAGTTTGACAGCAAAAGGAAATCCGGCCTACAATCCGCGGCTTTCTCCAATAGCTGGACCTCGTGATGAAAACCTTTTCGGCGAAGCCCCAGGACGTATCCCACGACTGGTTCGTGGTCGACGCGACCGACAAGGTGCTGGGCCGTCTGGCGGCGGAAGTTGCCCGTCGCCTCCGCGGCAAGCACAAGCCCATTTTTACCCCCCACGTGGATACCGGCGACTATATCGTGGTCATCAACGCGGACAAGATTCGTGTTACGGGCGCCAAGGCGGACGACAAGGTCTATCATCGCCACAGCGGTTATCCGGGGGGGATCTACAGCACGACGTTCCGCAAGATGCAGAGCCGGTTCCCGGAGCGCGTGGTGGAGAAGGCGGTCAAGGGAATGCTGCCCAAGGGTCCGCTGGGCAGCGCGATGTTCCGCAAGCTGAAGGTTTACGCGGGTGGCAGCCACCCGCACGGCCCGCAACAGCCGAAACAACTCGAGATCTGAGGACGGCGAGCATGCTCGGAAAGTATTACTACGGAACCGGCCGGCGCAAGGGCGCGGTGGCCCGCGTTTTCATCAGGCCCGGCAAGGGCGACATCACGGTGAACGACAAGCCGGTCGATGTGTTTTTCTCGCGCGAGACCGGCCGCATGGTGGTGCGCCAGCCCTTGGTGCTGACCAACAACGACGGCCGCTTCGACATCACCGTGAACGTTCACGGCGGCGGTGAATCCGGCCAGGCGGGCGCGGTCCGGCACGGCATCAGCCGCGCGCTGATCGACTACGACGAAACCCTCAAGGCCGCGCTGCGCAAGGCGGGACTCGTGACCCGCGACGCGCGCGAAGTGGAGCGAAAGAAGGTGGGCTTCCACAAGGCCCGGCGGCGCAAGCAGTTCTCGAAGCGCTGATATTGCGCTGCGAGGAAAAAAGCCGCCTGCGGGCGGCTTTTTTGTTGCCCGGTGGAAAAGCGGGTGTTTATCATCAAATCTCCCCGCGGCGTGAGCGCCGCATGAAGGTCGAGCAATGATCAAGGTTGGCATCGTCGGCGGCACCGGATACACCGGCGTGGAGTTGCTGCGCATCCTCGCGGCTCACCCGGACGTCGAGCTGCGGGTGATCACGTCGCGCAGGGAGGCCGGCATGGCCGTCGCGGAGCTTTTCCCGAGCCTGCGCGGGCGTGTCGCCCTCGGATTCACTTCGCCGGATGATCGCGCGCTCGCCGGCTGCGACGTCGTCTTTTTCGCCACCCCCAATGGCGTGGCGATGCAGCAGGTCCCCGCGCTGCTGGCCGCGGGCTCGAGGGTGATCGATCTCGCCGCCGACTTCCGGATTCGCGACGTGCCGACCTGGGAGCAGTGGTACGGCATGGCCCACGCCTGCCCGGAGCTCGTGGCCGAGGCGGTCTACGGCCTTCCCGAGGTGAACCGGGAGCGTATCCGGGGCGCGCGTCTGGTGGCGAACCCCGGCTGCTACCCGACCGCGGTCCAGCTCGGATTCCTGCCGCTCGTCGAACGGCAGCTGGTGGATATCGGGCACCTCATCGCGGACGCGAAATCCGGCGTCAGCGGCGCCGGTCGCAAGGCGGAAACCCACATCCTGTTCGCCGAGGCCTCCGACAACTTCAAGGCCTACGGCGTGCCGGGCCACCGGCATCTGCCCGAGATCGTGCAGGGGCTGTCCGCCGCCGCGAGCCGCGCCGTCGGGCTCACCTTCGTGCCGCACCTGACGCCGATGATCCGCGGCATCCACGCGACGCTTTATGCGCGGCTCACCGCCGAGGCCGATCTGCAGCAGCTCTATGCGGATTGCTATGCCGATGAACCGTTCGTGGACGTCCTGCCGGCGGGATCCCATCCGGACACGCGCAGCGTGCGCGGCGCCAACGCCTGCCGCATCGCGTTGCATCGCCCCGGCGGCGGGGACACGGTGGTGGTGCTCTCGGTGATCGACAATCTGGTGAAAGGCGCGGCGGGGCAGGCCGTGCAGAACATGAACCTGATGTTCGGGTTGCCCGAAACAACGGGATTGGCCCAGGTGCCCCTCTCGCCCTGATGGCCCGGCCGCTGCGACCGTTGGGAATGACCGCCTCGCGGGTTGCGGTACGCCGCAAGGTGCCCGGGTATGTGTGGTTGCTGGGTATTGTTGCGGTGACGGCGGCCCTGGCCGGCTACAGCTGGTGGGTTTTCGATTCGGGAATGCGCGCGGCCGGAGCGGATGTCGCTTCCATGCGCTCGGAGCTGGTTGCCCTCCGGTCGCAAACAGCTCAGCTGACGACGGCCAACGCCGAACTCACCACCCGCGCGGCCAGGGCCGAGGGCCAGTATCAGGTGGAGAAGGCCGCCCACGACGACCTTGCCAAACAGGTCAAGGACCTGATGAACGAGAACGCCCAGTTGAAGGAAGACCTGGCGTTCTTTCACGCGGTGACATCGGGCGATTCGAAGCAGGAGAAGCTGAGCGTGCATCGTCTGCAGCTGCAGCGCGACCAGGTCCTCGGTGAATACCGCTACAGCATGCTGCTGGTCCAGGCGGGCGGCGCGGGCAAGCCTTTCCAGGGCCGGCTTCAATTCGCCGTCCGGCTGCGGCAGAATGGCAAGGAATCCGTGATGACACTGCCGGGTCCGGTGGCGGGCTCGGCCGATCCGTTCAAGATCGGTTTTCGCTTCTATCAACGGGTCGAGGGGACGTTCAAGGCGCCCGCATCCGCCACCGTCGAAAGTCTGCAGGTCCGGGTTTTCCGCGACGGCGGTCGCGACCCGCTGGTCACCGAAACTGCCAAGCTGTCCTAAGGGAGGCGTGCTGATGCTGTTCGGAAAGAAGGCGAGCAAACCGCAAGCCAGGATCGATTGCCTCATCGGTGCGGGCACCCGCATCGACGGCGACGTCACATTCTCCGGCGGGTTGAGGGTCGATGGCCACGTCGCCGGCAGCATCGTCGGCACCGGCGAAGCGCCCACGACCCTCACCTTGAGCGAACACGCGAAGGTGGAAGGGGAAATCCGCGTATCGCACGCCGTCATCAACGGCACGGTGGTGGGTCCCGTGCACGTCACCGAATACCTGGAACTGCAGGAGAAGTCCCGGATCACAGGCGATGTCCATTACGCCGCCGTGGAGATTCACCTGGGCGCGGTGGTCGACGGGCAGCTGGTGCACGGCAAGGAGGGTTCCCAGGGAAAGGTGGTGGCGCTTAAACCCGCCACGGGCGATTGACCCCCGGGCCCGTCGTCCCCATAATTGGATTTACACGATGTAGCTTCAGGAGCGGTGCATGAATGCGATGACGGAAGGGCCTGTGATCTTTACAGACAGTGCGGCCAGCAAGGTGAAGCAGTTGATCGACGAGGAAGGCAATCCGGGCCTCAAGCTCCGGGTGTTCGTCAGCGGCGGCGGCTGCTCCGGGTTCCAGTACGGTTTTACCTTCGACGAGTCGGTGGGCGACGACGATACGGTCATGCAGAAAAACGGCGTGACGCTGCTCATCGATCCGATGAGCTTCCAGTATCTGGTGGGCGCCGAGATCGACTACCAGGAAAGCCTGGAAGGGGCGCAGTTCGTGATCAAGAATCCGAACGCCACCACGACCTGCGGATGCGGATCGTCGTTTTCGGCCTGAAGCGCGACACGCTCAGTTTGAATTTACGGGGAGGCTTCGGCCTCCCCGCTGCTTTTCCAGGCCGGCCCTGAGCCTTGCTCACGCCGGATAGATCGCGCCGAGCACCCGCTCGCCTCGCGCGCCGGTGACCGCCGGAACATTGCCGGGAAGCCCGGCGACGCAGCGGGCGGCGAGCCAGGCGAACGCCGCCGCTTCCACCTGCTCGGCCGGCACGCCGAGTTCGTCGGTTGTGCCCACATGCCGGCCGGCGAGCCGCGCCTCAAGCGCCGCTCGCAGCGTGCCGTTGCGGGCTCCGCCGCCGCAGAGAAAGATCCGGCTGGCATCCGGAGCTGCGCGCGTCACAGCGTCCGCGATGCTCCGGGCGGTGAGCTGAACAAGCGTTGCCTGCACGTCCGCGGGCCGCTCGCTTCCCGTCAATACGCGCTCCAGCCACGATCGATTGAAGTCCTCCCTGCCGGTGCTCTTGGGCGGCGGTCTGTCGAAATACGGATCGGCAAGCAGGGTTTCCAGCAGTTGCGCAAGCGCATTGCCCGTCGCCGCCCAGGCACCGTCGGCATCGAAGGGGCGCCCCTGGTGGCGCTGGCACCAGGCGTCGAGCAGGCCATTTCCGGGCCCGGTGTCAAAACCCTCAACCCGGCCATCGGCATGCAGGACCGTGAGGTTGGCGATGCCGCCGAGGTTGACGATGCAACGGGTTTCACCGGAGCGTGCGAACGCGGCCCGGTGGTACGCGGGCACCAGCGGCGCGCCCTGGCCCCCGGCGGCCACGTCGCGGCTCCGAAAGTCGCAAACCACCGACACGCGGGTCGTCTCCGCGACGCGAGCGGCATTCAGCAGCTGTATCGTGTAGCCGATTCCCGGTTGATGGCGAACGGTCTGGCCGTGGCAGCCTACGGCGCTGACCTGCTCCGGTCTGAGCCCCGCGCTTTCCAGCAGTGCTGCGACACACTTCGCGTACAGGTCGGAAGCAGCCAGTGCCGCCGCGGCGGCACGCGCCAGTTCGTCGTCGCCGGGATGATTCAACGCGGCAAGCTCGCGGCGGAGCCCGTCGGGATAGGGCAGGTGGGCATGGGCCAGCAGACGGCCCGCCTCAGGCGGGAACTCGGCCAGGACGCCGTCCACGCCGTCGAGGCTGGTGCCGGACATCAGGCCGCCGTAGATCGTCATGATGATCGCCGAGGCCGCGTCGCGCCAGGCTGGCGCTGCGGCCCCGCGGCGCAGCGGTTCAGTTGGCGCGGGCCAGCGTGATCCCGCGCAGCATTTCGATGCGCTCCGACATTTCGGCGGCCAGCACCTTGAACGCAGGCCGGTACTGGGCGCCGATGGGCGGCGCCTCCGGCATGACGACCCGCAGGGGATCGCGCTGCTCGCCGTTGATCCGGAACTCGTAGTGCAGGTGCGGGCCGGTGGCGAGACCGGTAGCGCCCACGAAGCCGATGGTCTGGCCCTGATCGACCTGCGCGCCGCCGCGGATGCCCTTGCCGAATCCCGACAGGTGCGCGTAGGCGGTGCTGTAGGAGCCGTGGTGCCGGATGATTACCAGGTTGCCATAGGCGCCCTGCCGGCCTGCGAACGCGACGCGGCCGGAGCCCGTAGCGCGTACCTTGGTGCCGGTCGGGGCTGCGTAATCCACGCCGCGATGGGCCCGCCAGGTCTTGAGCACCGGGTGGAAGCGGGCGTTGGTGAAACCCGAACTGATCCGCGAGAACTCCAGCGGCGAGCGCAGGAAGGCCTTTTTCATGCTCTTCCCGTCGGGCGAGTAGTAACCGCCCGCACCGTCCGGCGCCTTGAAATAGACCGCCCGATGGGTTTTGCCCTCGTTGATGAACTCCACCGCGAGAACGCGGCCGGATTCGACGGGAACGCCGTCGTGGTGCGACATTTCGTAGATCACCAGGAAGCGGTCGCCGCGGCGGAGGTCGCGGTGGAAATCGATGTCCGAGCCGAAGATCTCGGCGATCTGGATCGCGATGGCGTCGGGAATGCCCGCTGCGTCCGTTGCCCCGAACAGGCTGTTCTCGATCACGCCCGCCTTGAGCTCCACGCGCTGTTCCAGGAGCGGCTCCGCATCGCGGGCGACAAAGCCCGTCCCGCTGCGGTCGACGGCGAATTCCTTGTCGGTGCCGTTGAGGTAGCGGAAGGCCATCAGGTTTCCGTCCTCGGTGACACCGGCGCGCACCGTGCGCCCCGGAATCAGGCGGCGCAACGCCGAATTGCCCTGTGCGCTCTGGATCAGCCCCTGGGCGTCCCGGGCGTTGACTCCCATCCGCGCCAGCAGGCCGCCGATCGTGTCGCCGCGGCGGATCGTTTCCTCGCGCCAGAACGCCTGCAGGTCCCGTGGGGTCTGGGGTTCCTCCGCCAGGCGGAGATCCAGCTCTTCGACGATGCGCCTTTGCACCACCGAATCGGTGGCAGTGCCCGGGACGATACCGAATGCCGCCACCATTCCGAATAGCGGCAGGCTCGACAGGAGCACCAGCCAGGTCACCCGGTGGGTGCGCGGCTTTGGGGAGTTTTCAGTTAAAATCCGAGCCTTATGGTCTTCCATGCTTCCCCTGAACGATACTTTCGGCGCATTTTTGCAAGGCGAGAACTGTACCACGGACATCCGGCTCGCTTGGGTCAGTATCCCGAATATCGGATGGAGAGCGTCGTCGAATGCTCGTGTTATCTGCTAATTCTAAGATGAAATCATGAAAAATCAAGACATTCATTTGTTTTATATGCGAAATGAATAAAGGTTCTTCGTTTGACGTTGCCCCCACGCTGGCCGTTGCCAAGCGCGGCTGCGACGAGCTGATTTCCGAGCAGGAACTGGCGCGCAAGCTGGCATTGGGCAAGCCGCTGCGCGTCAAGGCGGGTTTTGACCCGACTGCGCCGGACCTGCACATCGGTCATACCGTGCTGCTGAACAAACTGCGTCAGCTCCAGGACCTCGGGCACACGGCGTTGTTCCTGATCGGGGATTTCACCGGGCTGATCGGGGACCCCACCGGCAAGAATGCCACTCGTCCCCCGCTTTCGCGGGAGGACGTGGCGAAGAACGCTCGCACCTACCAGGAGCAGGTCTACAAGATCCTGGATCCCGCCAGGACCGAAGTGGTGTTCAATTCGGCCTGGATGGATCGCCTGACGGCTGCCGACATGATCCGTCTGGCCGCAACCCACACCGTGGCGCGCATGCTCGAGCGCGACGACTTCCACAAGCGTTACAAGGGCAACCAGCCGATCGCCATCCACGAATTCCTGTATCCGCTGGTGCAGGGCTACGATTCGGTGGAATTGAAGGCGGACCTGGAGCTGGGCGGCACCGACCAGAAATTCAACCTGCTCATGGGCCGCGAGTTGCAGAAGCACTTCGGCCAGCCGCCCCAGTGCATCCTCACCATGCCCTTGCTGGAAGGGCTGGATGGCGTCAACAAGATGTCGAAGTCGCTCGGCAACTACGTGGGCATCAACGAGCCGCCGGGGGAAATTTTCGGCAAGCTGATGTCGGTTTCCGACGATCTGATGTGGCGCTACCTCGAGTTGCTCTCGTTCCGATCGTTGGACGAAATCGCGCGGTGGAGGGATGAGGTCAAAGGAGGGCGAAACCCGCGCGATGTGAAGGTGGAACTGGCACGAGAGATCGTCGCGCGTTTCCATGGAGCCGCAGCCGCGGAGCGGGCCCAGGGCGAGTTCGAGGCGCGCTTCCGCCAGGGCGAGCTGCCTCGGGACATGCCCGAGGTGGAACTGACCGCAGGGGATGAGGGCATCGGCGTTGCCAGCGTACTCAAGAGCGCCGGCCTGACGGCGAGCACGTCGGAGGCGCTGCGCATGATCGACCAGGGCGGCGTGAAGCTGAACGGCGAACGTGTCACCGACAGGGGCCTGCACCTCAAGCGCGGTGAAACCGTGGTGGCCCAGGTCGGCAAGCGCAAGTTCGCGCGCGTGACGTTGGTCTGACCCCCGGGAACCGGGCGCCGGTCGGCGAACGTATCGGCGGGCCTTTGCAATCCCAAGCCAAATCAGAGGGAAATTCTTCCCTCTTTCCCTTGACCCTCGGTTTCCAGTCTGTATAATGCCGCGCTTCGCTGTGAAAGCAGCACCGTTCTTTAACAACCTACAGCCGATAGGTGTGGGTGTCTTGGGGTTGAGGTGTTTGGTGGCGTGGGGCCCTTCGGGGTCTGGTTTCCAGGCATAGGCAACACGAGGCATTCACACGAAGGGAAA
>JBMOQX010000009.1:0-15284 GCA_049322755.1 Pseudomonadota bacterium
GGCCCGCCAGAAACGCGCCCGCCGCCGCGGCGGCGGCCACGGCGGCGGTCAGTATCATCCAGGTCACAGGAAACGCTCCCGCCCGCGTGCGCCGGACGGGGATCGCACCGTTACTGCGCCGGCGCGGCCGCCTGCTTGTTGCCGGCGCGGGCCTTTGCCGTGGCCTCGTCCATCAGCTTGATCCCTTCCTGGGAGATCGCCATGGATTTGTTGAGCGACTCGATGGCCTGGTCCGGGTTGTGGAAGTGGGCGCCGTTGGAGGCGGTCCACCATTCCCAGTGGATGTGGGCTTCCCAGTGCAGCTCCTGGGCCTTCTTCAGGACGTCATCGGGAATGCCGGCGCCCCTGGCCTGCTCCACCTTGTCGATGAAGCGCGTCAGCCAGAACTCCGCCTTGCGCTTTTTGCCCTCGAAGCGGTTGCGCAGGCCCTCGATCACGTACTCGGCCTGGGTTTCGTTCCACTCGCTGTGGCAGGTGAGGCAGGTCTCCTTGATGTAGTGCTTGGGGCTGGTCTGCCAGTGCGAGGTGTAGGTCTTGCCGGTGGCCTTGTCCTTCACCTTCGGCATGTGGCACTGGCTGCACTCGACGCCCGCCTTCTGGTGCCTGGAGCCGTAGTAGTTCTCCACGTCCGGGTGCTGCCCCTTCCACAGCAGCGCGCCGGTGATGGCGTGCTTGAAGTCGCGGAACTGCAGGTTGTCGTAGTGCCTGGCGATGTCCCACACGTTCTTGAACGGGAAGTGGTTGGCGCGCTGGTCGGCCATGGTGACGGGCTGGCCGGTGGTGGGATTCGTGCCCGGGTTGCAGTTGTACTCGACGTGGCACTGGCCGCACTGAAGGTTGGTGTCGTAGCGGTCGAGAATCGCGATCTTGCGCGTGAAGCCGCGCACGCCCATGTCCTTGACGTCGATCTTGCCGCCGCGCGGATCCTTGTGCCACAGCGTGTCCTTCTCCGGCCGCGTCAGCGCCTGGATCAGGCCGTCGCGCACCACCCGCGGCTGCGCCGAGTGCGGGTCGTGGCAGAAGAAGCAGTTGAGCGAGTGGTTCACGTCCTTGACCATCTCGTTCACCTTGGACGTGCGGCTCCACTTCGCGCCGTCGACCGGGTCGCCCATGTAGGCCCAGTCGAGGATGTGATCCTGGGTTTTGCAGTTGAGGCACACCGGGTTGGCGGCGGCGGCGGTGCCGGGCTTGAACGCCTTGTGGGGCTCGCCGGGATAGAGATCCTCCAGCACGTCCCAGATCTTGAAATTGCCGCCGCCCTGGGCCAGGCTCTGCCAGCCGCGCTTGTCGGCGAAGCGGCCGCCGAAGGCGCGGTCCACCACCAGCTGGTCGTAGAGCATGAAGGCGTGGGAGCGCGCCTCGTTGTGCTCCTTGGTGAAGCCGTGGGGGATCATCAGCTTCTCCCACGACGGGTTGGGCGCCGGGCCGTCGTACTGGGACTTCTCGTTGCGCGCGATCTTCTCCCAGTTCATCTTGTAGGCCGACTCGTACTGCGGCTTGTGGCAGGCGCCGCAGGCCGCGGGATCGGTGGTGGTCTTGGGGCGCTTCGCGGTGTCCTTGAGATGGTCCTGGATGCCGACGTGGCAGGCGTTGCAGTTCACCTGGGCGTGCTTGGCGCCCTTGTGCATGTCGGTGACCGGCGTATGACAGCTGGCGCAAGCGGCCACGCCGACCGCAGGCTCGCCCTTAACCTGGGCGTGGACCGCGAAGGGGTACAGCGCGACGACCGCAGGAACCAGCAGGGGCGTGATGGCGCGCAGCACGTGCGAAGCGAAACGAGACATGACGATCTCCCTGGACGGAACGGGCGTTGGTGTTCTTGCTGTTAAAAAACTAGCCGAAGGCAGCGGCGCCCGCAAGGTGACGGGGCGAATTTTCATGCTGCCGTAACGCGCCGGTTGCGAATCGCGGTTCAGCAGGCCGCATCGCGAACGGACGCGGTACGCGCGCCTGTTTCCGCCGGTTGCCGCTGGCGTCGCGCCGCGAGCGCGCCGCCGCAGGCCATCAGCGCGGCGCCGCCCCAGATCCACGCCACGAACGGCTTCACGTAGACCCGCACCGCCCAGGCGCCGCCGTCCAGCGGCTCCCCCAGCGAAACGTACAGATCGCCCGTGAACCGGCGCGCGATCGCCGCCTCGGTCATGACCGCGCCGCTGGCGACGTAGACCCGCTTCTCCGGCTGCAGGACCGTCAGCGCCTTTCCGTCCCGCGTCACCTCGAAGCGCGCGCGGGTCGCGGCGTAATTGGCGCCCTCGGCCCGCTCGCTGCCCGCAAAGCGGAAAACGTAGCCCCCGGCCTCCACGCTGGCGCCGGGCGCCATGCGCACTTCCAGCTCGGTTTCCAGGCCCCGCACCAGGGTGATGCCGATCACGGTGGCCGCGACGCCAAGATGTGCCGCCGCCATGCCGAACTCGCGTGCCGAGGCACGTCCCCGTTCGGCCAGCGACGCCGCTGCCCCCGCCGCGATCCAGACGCCGAGAAAAATGCCGAATCCCAGCAGCGGCCGCCATTCGCCGCGCAGCACGATGGCCGTTGCCGCGGCGGCGATGCTGACCGCCAGCGCCCAGCGCAGCCGCCGCGCCAGGCGCGGGGCGCGGTCGCTCTGCCAGCGCGCCAGCGGCGCCGCGCCCATGAGGAAAAGCGCTGGCGCCATCAGCGGCGCAAACACGGCGTCGAAATAGGGCGCGCCCACCGAAATCCTGCCGGCGCCGAGGGCGTCCAGCAGCAGCGGATAGAGCGTGCCCAGGAGCACCGCGGCCGCCGCCACCACCAGCAGCGCGTTGTTCGCCAGCAGCAGCGCCTCCCGCGATGCGGGCAGGAAGCCGTACTGTGCCGCACGGTCGCCGCGGGCGCGGACGTACAGCGCCAGCGGACCGCCCACCGCGAGGGCCAGCAGCCCCAGGATGAACAGGCCGCGCCGGGGGTCGTTGGCGAAAGCGTGCACCGAGGACAGCACGCCGGAGCGGACCAGGAACGTGCCCAGCAGGCTCAGGGCGAAGGCGGCGATCGCCAGCAGCAGGCTCCAGCGCGCGGCGGCGCCGCGGGCGGTGACAGCCAGGGAATGCAGCAGCGCGGTGCCCACCAGCCAGGGCATGAAGGACGCGTTCTCGGTGGGATCCCAGAACCACCACCCGCCCCAGCCCAGCTCGTAGTAGGCCCAGTAGCTGCCGAGCGCGATGCCCAGCGTGAGGAAGCACCACGCCGCCAGTGCCCACGGTCGCGCACGCCGCGCCCAGGCCGGATCGGCGGGGTTGCCCAGCAGCGTCGCCACGGCGAATGCGAACGCCACGGCGAAACCGACGTAGCCCATGTACAGGAGCGGCGGGTGGATCACCATCGCCGGGTCCTGCAGCAGCGGGTTCAGGTCCCGGCCTTCCGCCGCGGGTGGAAACAGGCGCCCGAACGGGTTGGAGGTGAACAGCAGGAACGCGCCGAAGCCGAGGCTCACCAGGCCCAGCACGCCCAGCGCGCGACCGCGCAACGCGTCCGGCGGCTCCCGCTCCAGCACCGCCACCGCCGCGGTCCACAGCGACAGCATCAGCAGCCAGAGCAGCAGGGAGCCTTCGTGCGAGCCCCAGGTGGCGGCGACGCGATACGCCGCCGGCAGCCGGGAGTGGGAGTGGTCGGCGACGTTGGCGACCGAGAAGTCGTTGGTGACGAACGACCACGCCAGGCAGGCAAAGGCGGCGGCGACGCAAAGGCATTGCAGCACCGCGGCGCGCGCGCCGACGGCGGTCCACGCCGGCGCGCCCCGCGCGGCGCCCGCCAGCGATGCGGCCACCTGGACGCCGGCCGCCACCAGGGCGATGGTCAGCGCCAATTGACCGATCTCGGGAATCATTGCCTGTCTTCCGACACTGCAGGAAGGCGCCGCCGTGGGGCCGCCGGCTCCATGTTAGCGGCGATCGCGCGCGGTGCGAACCCGCGCCGGATTGTCAGACGGCCAGCGGTGCGGCGAGATCCGCGTCACCGAGGATCCAGGCGAGCAGGGTATCGAGCTGCGCGGCGGCGGAAGGGGCGAGCGCCGCGCCGGGATGGCGCACGCGGTTGCTGGCCAGCAGGGCGCGACGGCGGAAGATCTCCTTGCGCACCGCCACGCCCGGCTGCTGCTCGAACACGATCAGCGGCAGGAAGCGGCGATAGAGCTCGCGCGCGCGCGGCCAGTCGCCGGCTCGGCCCGCCGCCACCAGCGCGAGCAGGACCTCCGGAAACGCGAAGCCGGTGTTGAAGCCGTCGCTGCCCTGCTCCAGGTCGAACAGCCCGTAGAGCGCGCCGAGGCCGGTGAGAATCGGCACCGGGCGCGCCAGCGCGCGGCGCAGGCCGTCGATACGCGCCGGCGTCGGCACGCCTTCTTCCTTGATGCAGGCCACGGCCGGCACTTCGGCGGCGATGCGCGCCACCAGCGGCACCGGCATGTGCACCTGGGTCGAGGCGGGATGGTCCTGCAGCACCAGCGGGATGCCGGCGCTCGCGCCGACGCGGCGGTAATAGTCCAGCACCCGCTCGTCGCTCGGCACCGGCTCGTAGGAGGGCGCCACCATCACGGCGGCGGCGCCGCGCTCGCGCGCCATCGCGGCAAGGTCGACGGTGGCGCGGGTGCCGGGATGGCTCGCGCCGACGATGACCGGCAGCGTGCCCGCGGCCGCCACCGCGGCGGTGACGAGGCGCTCGCGCTCGGCATCGGTGAGGCGGTTGGACTCGCCGAGCACGCCCAGGACCGTGACGCCCTGGACGCCGACCCCGGCCATGAAACGGATAGTGCGCTGGAGCGAGTCGAGGTCGAGGGACTCGTCGTCGTGGAACGGCGTGGGCAGGATCGGCCAGACGCCGGAAATGCCGAGGGGGCTCATGCGCCATCCTCACCGCCGTCACGGGGGAGCAGGCTGCCGCCGCGCGCCAGCACGGCGCGCGCGGCCTCGGCGGGCTGCGGCCGTCCGAAGAGGTAGCCCTGCAGCTGGCCGCAGCCCAGGCGGCGCAGCGCCCGGCACTGCGCCGGCGTCTCCACGCCCTCCGCGATCACCTCCAGCTTCAGGCTGCGGGCCAGGCCGATGATGGCGGTGACGATGTTGGCGGCGCTCACGTTGTCCATCATATCGCGCACGAAGGACTTGTCGATCTTGAGTTTGTCCAGCGGAAAGCGGCGCAGGTAGTTGAGCGACGAGTAGCCGGTGCCGAAGTCGTCGATCGACAGGTGGATGCCGAGCTCGCGCAGCCGGTTGAGGGTGTCGATGGCGCCTTCCGCGCCGCGCATGATGATGCTCTCGGTCAGCTCCAGTTCCAGCAGGCCCGGGTCGAGCCCGCTTTCTTCCAGCGCCCGGCGCACGGTGTGGACGAAGTCGGAGCGCTGGAACTGCAGCGCCGACAGGTTGACGGCGATCGGCACGGCCGGCAGACCGCTCGCCTGCCACTGCCGCATCTGGGCGCAGGCGGCGCGCAGCACCCAGGTGCCGATGGGGACGATGAGCCCGCGCTCCTCGGCCACCGGAATGAAGCGGTCCGGCGGCACCATCCCGCTCTCCGGGTCCTGCCAGCGGACCAGCGCCTCGAAGCCGACGATGCGCCCGTCCGCCGCCGCCACCAGCGGCTGGTAGTGCAGGATGAACTCGTCGCGCTCCAGCGCCCGGCGCAGCCGGCCCTCGAGGGACAGTCCTTCGGAGGCGTGCGTCACCATGTCGGCGCGGAAGAACTCGTGGCTGTTGCGGCCCGCGTCCTTGGCCGCGTACATGGCGATGTCGGCGTGCTTGATCAGGGTGCCCAGGTCGCGTCCGTCGTCGGGGTAGAAGGTGATGCCGATGCTGGCGGTCACCACCAGCGCCTGGTCGGCCACGACGAACGGCTCCCGCAGGGCGTCGACGAACTTGCGCACCACCGCCTCGGCGTCGGCCGGACCCCGCAGGCCCGGCAGCAGCACGATGAACTCGTCGCCGCCCATGCGGGCGATGGTGTCGGTGGCGCGCACGCAGCGCTCCAGCCGGCGCGCCATCTCCCGCAGCATGGCGTCGCCGGCCTCGTGGCCGAAGGAGTCGTTCACGTCCTTGAAGCGATCCAGGTCGATGAACAGGCAGCCGATGTACCTGCCGTCGCCGCCGGTCAGCTGCACCGCGGCCTCGAAGCGCTCGGCCAGCAGCAGGCGGTTGGGGAGGTTGGTGAGGGCGTCGAAGTGGGCCAGGTGGCGGATGCGCTCCTCGGTGGCCTTGTGCTCGGTGATGTCGGAGAACATCCCGACGTAGTGGGTGACGCGCTGGCTGTCGTCGTGCACCGCGGTGATGGAGATCCACTGGGGGAAGATCTCGCCGCTGCGGCGGCGGTTCCAGATTTCGCCCTGCCAGTGCCCGTCCGCGAGGAGGCGGCGCCAGAGCGCCTCGTAGAAGTCCGCGTCGTGGCGCCCGGAGCGCAGGATGCGCATCGTCCGGCCGATGGCCTCCTGCGCGCCGTAGCCGGTGATGTTGGTGAAGGCCTGGTTGATGGTGACGATGCAGCCGTCGGCGCCGGTGACGACGATGCCCTCGGCGCTGGACTCCAGCACCTTGGTCCACAGCTTCATGCGCTCCTCGGCGCGTTTGCGCTCGGAGATGTCCTCCAGGATGGACAGGACCGCCGTCACCCGGCCGGCAGCGTCCCGGATCGGCGCGGCCGACACGCTCACGTCGAGCAGCGCGCTGGTCCTGGTCCGGCACCGCAGATCCGCCCCGGTGAAGGTTTCGCCGGCCGCTACCCGGTCGCGCAGCGCCCGGTGCTCCGGCGTCCTCTCCTCGGGGACAATGGGCAGCGGGCCGCCCGCGACCTCCTCCGCGCGCCAGCCGAAGATGTGCTCGGCACCCCTGTTCCACGTCAGCACCGTGCCGCCCGGGTCGATGGTGACGATGGCCACCGGGGCGGCGTCGATGATCAGGGCGAGGCGCTCTTCCGCTTCGCGCCGGGCCCGCTCCCGGTCCAGGTTGTCCAGCGCGAACGAGATGTCGGCGCTCATCTGGTCCAGCAGGTCCACCAGCGCGTCGTCGAAGTAACCGGCCTCGTCGGCGTACACCGCCAGCACCGCGTAGGAGTTGCCGGCGCGCCGGATGGGAAAGGCGCCGGCGGCGCGCAGGCCGTGGCGGCGCGCGGCGGCGTGCCACGGCGCGGTGCGCGGGTCGGCGAGGAAATCGTTGGCGATCACGTGGACCGTGTCACGGAAGCACGTGCCCATGAGGCCGCCGCCCTCGGGCGCGTCCGGGGCGACCGCCACGGTGATCTGGGACAGATACTCCGTCGCCGCGCCGGCCTTGACGACGGGGATCAGATAACGGCCGCCGGCGGCGGGCCGCCCGATCCAGGCCAGCGCCAGCTTGCCGGCGTCCACTGCTGCCCGGCAGACCTGGTTCAGCAGCTCGTCCTCGGAGCGGGCGTGGACGATGGCGCTGTTGGTGGCGGTGAGGGCGGCGTAGAGGCAGTTCAGCCGCTCCAGCTGACGCTGGGCGCGGCGCAGTTCCTCCTCGGCGCGCTTGCGCTCCGTGGCGTCGCGGATCACGGTCTGGATATAGACGCGGCCGTCCAGCTCCAGCCGGCGGGAGCTGGACTCCACCGGGAACTGGCGGCCGTCGCGGCGCCGGTGCACGGTTTCGAACACGGCGCTGCCGGTGCGCTCCAGCGCGTCCAGATGAGGGCGGACCTGCGCCTCGACGCCTGGCGCTCTCAGCTGGCTGATGGTCATCGTCCGCAGGGTTTCCAGCGGGTAGCCGTAGGCCGTCACCGCCTGGTCGTTCGCCTCCAGGATCCGGCCCCGGCGGTCCAGCAGCAGGATGGCGTCGTTGGCGTACTTCGCCAGCACGTCGAGCCGCCGCTCGAGGGTGCGGCGCCGCAGTTCGCCGCGGTACGCGTCGGCCGCCGCCCAGGCGGCGTGATTGCGCCACCAGAGCATCATGACCAGGGCCACGAACGCCATCAGCAGCGTCACGAGGCCCAACGTGGCGTTTCGCAGCTGATCGATCGTCTCGTGCACCTCGCTCCGGTCGGTCTTAACGAGCAGCAGGGCCTGGGTTCCCGCCACCGGACGGACGTAGCCCATGGACGGCAGGCCACGATGATCGAGGCCCTCGACGTAGCCCTCGCGCACGTCCGCGGCACGGTGGAAGAGCTGCGCCGCTTCCGGCGGGGGCCGCGGGCCGGGGACGGCGCCGTGCCGCACCGGCGTCAGCAGCTGCAACCCGTCGGGGCCGCGCCGCAGCACCAGCATTTCCGTCGACCGGCTGCCCCGCGGCAGGTCGGCCAGCAGCGGAACCAGGAAAGGCCGGACATCCATCGTCGCCACCAGCGCAAAGGGCGCGGGCGCGTCGTCGCCGCCGCGTCCCAACGGCGCTGCGACGTGGACCAGCGTCACGCCGTCGGCAGCGCGGGTCAGGTCGGAGATCACCGGTCCGCCCCTTCGCAGCGCCTCGTCGGCGGCCGCCCGCAGCCCCGGGACGCCGGGTGCCGAAGGCGAAGTCGCCGCGATCGTGCGGCCCTCGGCGTCGACGATCCGGACGTCCGTGTAGCCCGCCGCCCGTTGCAGTGCCTGCAGCCGCTCGACCACGGTTCCCTGGTGCGCATCGGTGGGCCGGGCGGCGAGGGCGGCCACGGCCGCGGCCAGCAGCGGGCTGTCGGCGACGACGCGCACGTCGACCAGGCGCTCCCGGCGCCAGAGATCGACATGGGCCGCCTTCTGGGCGCTGATCTCCTCCAGGTCCCGGCGCGCGTCCCGGGCCAAGGCGTCGCTGAAATAGTTGAACAGGTAGGCGCCGGTGCCGCCAATGGCGAACACCACCGACAGGAACGCCACCAGCGGCACCTCCGGGCCGAGGCGCCAGCGCGGCTCGTCGGCCGCCGGGGGCGCTCCGGCGACAACCGCCTGAGACTGCCAGGCGCGGTGCAGCAAGGCGTAGAGAAACACCGCCGTGGTGGCGACGAACGCCAGTCCCTTGACCGTCTGGTAGGCGGCGAGCTGCGCCACGTCCGGGCTCACCGCCGCCACCAGCAGGTCGGTGGCGAAAATCCAGATGCCGGCGATGAGCGCGTAGAGGGCGGTAAACCGCAGGGGCGTGAGCTTGAGCTGCATCGTCGGGTAGGCCGGCTCTAGTGTCCTGTTCCGGAAATAGCTTGGATAACGCGAAACAAGCGGGAACCGTATCCGGGTGCCCCGCCGCCGGCGATCCGGGAACGTGGGCGAGGAAACGCGCCCTGCGGGCGGCATGCGGCGTTGCGCGCCTTGCGCCTATTCCCGATAGGCGGCTGCGGCGCGCGCCTTGCCTGCCACCCGCAGGGCGCGTTTCCTCGGCAAGGTATTTCCGGAACAGGACACTAGCCCGCGGAACCGGCTCGAGGCCCGCCCATTATAGGGGTGAGCTGCGGCTTTGCCGAGCGCCGGCATGGCGGCGCCGCGGGACAATCCGAACCGGGCCCCGGAACGCGGCCCGCCGCAGGCGCCGCGAGCCGGCGACCGCCCGCGGCGCCGGGAGCAGCGGCGTTTCGCGGCCGCCGTCAGCCGGCGCCTTCGCCCGGCTCCGCCCCGCGCAGCACCTTCATCTGGAACAGGGCGTTGCGCTCCTCCTCCTCCAGCGCCGACTGGATCTCGTGGATCCTGGCGCGGTACATCGGAATGATGTTGTACTTGAGGGCGTTCACCCGCTTCTGGGTCTTGCGCTGCTCGATCAGCAGGCGCCAGAGGGCGGTCTCCGCCTCGCCCAGCCGCGCCAGCAGCACCGCCATCTGCGCCAGCCGCGCGCGCGCCTGGTCGAAGCTCGGGTCGGTCCACATCAGCGCCACCGCCTTGACCGGCAGCGGCTCCGCGCTCACCGCCGGATATTCGACGCCGACGTGGGAGCGCGGCAGGATGTTCACCTGCAGCGCCGGCGGCGTGCCCACCGCCTGCTGCGCCAGCACGTGGCTGCCCATGCGGATGTGGGCGATGGCGAGCCACCGGTAGGCCTCGGTCACCGCCTCCGCCGCCTCGCGCCGCAGCGCGCGGTACTGCTTGAGCCGCTCGTGCACCACCCGCGTCAGCAGCTCGCGCTTGCGCTCCAGCATGTCGTGGCCCTGCTCGAGAAAGCGGCCCTGGCGCCTGAGCTGCAGCAGCGCGCTCTTGGTGGGCGCGACCTTAAGCTGCTGTCTCATGGCCCGCGGCGGCGTGGAAGCGGTGGTAGCGGCGGATCTCGTCTTCCGACACCCGCGTGAGGGAATCCGGCGGCAGCAGCGACAGCACCTCCCAGGCCGCGTTGAGGGTGTCGAACACGGCGCGATCCTCGGTTTCGCCCTGGTGCACGAAGCGGTCCTCGAACGCGTCGGCGAAGTCGAGGTAGCGGCGATCGCCCTCCGAGAGCTCCTCGGCGCCGATGATGGCGGCGAGATTCCTCACCTCCAGCGCGCGCGCGTAGGAGGCGAACAGCTGGCTCGCCACGCGCGGGTGGTCCTCGCGCGTGTAGTTCTTGCCGACCCCGTCCTTCATCAGCCGCGACAGCGACGGCAGCACCGCCACCGGCGGGTAGACGTGGCGCGCCTGCAGCTCGCGCGCCAGCACCACCTGGCCCTCGGTGATGTAGCCGGTGAGGTCGGGGATCGGATGGGTGATGTCGTCGGAGGGCATGGTGACCACCGGGATCTGGGTGATGGATCCCGCCCGGTCCTTGATGCGCCCGGCGCGCTCGTAGATCTCGGCCAGGTCCGAGTAGAGATAGCCGGGGTAGCCCTTGCGCGAGGGCACGTCGCCCTTGGCGGTGGCCACCTCGCGCAGCGCCTCGGCGTAATTGGTCATGTCGGTCAGCACCACCAGCACGTGCAGGTCGAGGTCGAAGGCGAGGTATTCGGCGGCGGTGAGCGCCGTGCGCGGCAGGATCAGGCGCTCGATCGGCGGGTCATCGGCGAGATTGGTGAACATCACCACCTGGCCCAGCACTCCGCTCTGCTCGAACTCCTCCTGGAAGAAGCGCGCGTCGGCGTGGGACACGCCCATGGCGGCGAACACCACGGCGAAGCTGCCTTCCTCCCCCGGCAGCCGGGCCTGGCGCACGATCTGCGCCGCCAGCCGGTTGTGGGGCAATCCGGAGCCGGAAAAGATCGGCAGCTTCTGCCCCCGCACCAGCGCGTTCATGCCGTCGATGGCCGAGACGCCGGTCTGGATGAACTCGCGCGGATACGCCCGCGCCGAGGGGTTCACCGGCGCGCCGTTGACCGGGCGCTTGAGCGCCGAGACCAGCGGCGGCCGGCCGTCGCGGGGCTGGGCGACGCCGTTGAACACGCGGCCCAGCAGTTCGCGCGACAGCGGCAGCTCGAACGGCTCGTCGAGAAAGCGCACCCAGGTGCGTTCCAGGTCGAGGTCGTCGGTGCCCTCGAACACTTCCACCAGCACGACGTCGTGGGAGCAGCGGATCACCAGGCCGTTGCGCCGGTGTCCGCGGTGATCCTTCACCACCACGCGGTCGCCGAACGCGACATCGGCGACGTGCTTCATGAACAGGAGTCCGCCGCGGGCGGAACTGGCGGTGCGATACTCGAGCGCGCTCATCGGCTCGCCTCTGCGGGCCGGGCGTACTCGGTGCGCAGCGCGTCGAAGGCATCGCGGATCTCGCCGCGCATCGCTTTCAGCTTTTCCAGATCGGCCGACGGGAACAGCGCCTTGTAACGCCGCGCCCGCGACAGCAGCGGGAGTTTCAGCAGCTGCTGCACCGGGATGCCGAGCTCCAGCATCGCCACCCCCTGGTGGTAGATCTCGATCAGCAGATCGAGCAGCAGGAACTGCTTCTGCGGCGAGCAGTAGCTGTCGATCTCGTCCAGCGCCGACTGCTGCAGCACGCCTTCGCGGATCAGCGCGGCGCCCTCCAGCGCCCAGCGCTGGGCGGCCGACAAAGCCTCCATGCCCACCAGGTTGACGATGCGCGAGAGCTCTTCGGCCTGCGCCAGCCGCGCCAGCGCCTCGGCGCGCTTTGCGCTCCAGCCGGGGTCCACCTCGCCGTGCCACCAGCGGGCGGCGGTATCGACGTAACCGGAGAAGCTCTCGGTCCAGTCCACCGCCGGATAGTGGCGCGCGTCCGCCAGCGACTTCGACAGCGCCCAGAACGTCTGGATGATCTCCTTGGTGTGGCTGGTCACCGGCTCGGAGAAGTCGCCGCCGGGCGGGGACACCGCGCCGATCAGCGTCACCGAGCCCACGGCGCCGCCCAGGGTGTGCACGCGGCCGGCGCGCTCGTAGAACGCCGCCAGGTGCGAAGCCAGGTAGGCGGGGTAGCCTTCCTCCACCGGCATCTGCCGCAGCCGCCCGCTCACCTCGCGCAGCGCTTCCGCCCAGCGGCTGGTGGAGTCCGCCACCATCACCACGTCCAGCCCCTGGTCGCGGAAATATTCGGCGATCGTGATGCCGACGTAGACCGAGGCCTCCCGCGCCACCACCGGCATGTTGGAGGTGTTCGCCACCAGCAGTGTGCGCTCCATCAGCGGCCGGCCGCTGTAGGGATCGGTCAGCTCGGGCATGCTCTCCAGCACGTCCACCAGCTCGTTGCCGCGCTCGCCGCAGCCCACGTAGATCACGATCTGGGCGTTGCACCAGCGCGCGATCTGCTGCTGCAGCACGGTCTTGCCGGCGCCGAACGGTCCCGGGATCGCCGCCTTGCCGCCCTTGACCACGGGAAAGAACGTGTCGAGGATGCGCTGCCCGGTGACGAGGGGCACGGTCGCGGGATCGCGCCGCAGATACGGCCGTGCAGTGCGCACCGGCCAGCGGTGGAACAGCGCGAGCCGGCGGAACCGGCCGCCGGGGTCGCGCACCCGCGCGACCGCCTGCTCGACGGTGTAGTCGCCCTCCGGGGCGAGGTCCTCGAGCGTGCCTTCCACGCCGGGCGGCACCAGGATGCGATGGCGGATGCTTTCGGTTTCCGGCACCGTGCCCAGCGTCATGCCGCCGCGCACCGGCTCGCCAACCTTGAGCGTCTCCGCCGGGGCGAATCGCCATCGCCGCTCCCGGTCCAGCGCGGGCACCACCAGTCCGCGCTCGATGTGATCGCCCGAGAGCGCGGCGATTCCCGCCAGCGGCCGCTGCACCCCGTCGAAGATGGCGCCCAGGAGGCCGGGCCCCAGCTCCACCGAGAGCGGGTGGCCGAGCGCCTCGACGGGCTCGCCGGGGCGCAGGCCCTCGGTGGCCTCGTAGACCTGCACCGTGGCGCGGTCCTCGTCGCGGGCGATCACTTCGCCCACCAGCCCCAGCCTGCCGACGCGCACCTGCTCGCCGATCAGCACCCGGGGCAGGCGCAGGGTCAGGATCGGACCGTTGACCTCGAGAATCTCGCCCGCGACCGGATGGCGTTCAGGCATGGGACAGCGCCTCCATGTCGGGGACCGAGGAGAACAGGCGCTCCAGAATGAGGCGGTCGACCGCTTCTCCCAGGCGCTCGATGCGCCCCTCGAACGTGTTGTCGACGCGCAGCGTCTGCGGCCGGTTCATCACCACCGCGCCGCCGGACATGGCGCCGAAGGTGTCCATCAGCTCCAGGCGCGCGTGGGGCGAGATCGCCTTGCTGATGGCGTCCCAGCGGGCCCCGAACCGCTGGTGGTCCCGGGCATTGAGCTGCACCAGCACGCCGGCTTCGCCGATGGCCTGCGCGGCCCGCCGGATCAGTTGCTCCAGCACCGCCAGATACGCGCTTTCGTCGTCGGCGAAGGCGGCCAGGCGCCGCCGCACCTCGCCCAGCACCGCCTGCACCAGGGTCCAGCGCAGGCGGTCGAGTTCGCCCTGCAGGGCGATTTCGGCCGCCTGCACGCGCTGGCGGAACAGCCGGTCGGCGTCCGCCTTGGCCGCCAGGATTTCGCGTTCCTCCCGCAGCCGCAGGCGCTGCGCGCACTCCCGCAGGATGCGCTCGCGCTCGCTGGCGCCCTTGTCCAGGTGCTCGCGCACCAGCAGGCGCGCGCGCGCCAGGAGCGCCGACTCCAGGTCGCGGACCTGCGTTTCCATGCTCATGCCGCGCCTCCGTTCAGGGCCGAGTCGCCGAGCAGCCGGCGTACCAGGCGGTCCACCTCGGGCGCGTACTCGTCCGGCCGCGCCAGGGACGGGATTTCGGTCACCACGATGCGGCCGCCTTCGCTGCGCACCCGGTTCAGCCAGAAGCCGCCGCTGCGGGCCAGGTGGTGCTCCAGGAACAGCAGCGCCTTCTGCTCGGAACGCAGCAGGTCCGCCAGCAGCCGCTCCAGCGCCTCGGGTCCCGCATCGGGATAGGTCTCGGCACCGATCAGGCTGAAGCCCTGCATCAGCGCCGCCCCGCCGATGGCGATCAGCCGCGTCGGCGCGCCGGGCGGGCCTTGCCTCGACTCGTCGGCCATGCGTCACACCTTGCCGAGCATCAGGATCGACATCACCAGGCCGTAGATCGCGATGCCCTCGGCCAGGCCCAGGAACACCAGCGAGCGGCCGAAGATCTCGGACTTCTCCGCCAGCACCGCCAGCGCCGCCGAACCCACCGGCCCCAGCGCGATTGCGGCGCCGATGGACGCCAGCCCGGTGGGAATGCCGATGCCGATCAGCGCCAGGCCCAATCCCACCGACACTTCGCTGCCGCCGCCGGGGGCCGCCGTCTGCGCCATCACTTCCTGGGTGCCCAGCACCAGCACGCCGAACAGCGCCAGCGCGAACACCAGGATGTTGGCGCCCACCGCGCCCTTGATCCAGGCGGGCGCCAGCCGGATCTTGCCGGGCGCGAGCTCCAGCAGCACGCCCAGGCCGATGATGCCGGCCACCGCCGCGCCCATGAGAATGATCAGCCATGTCATGTCGTTCTCCTTTCCGGTGACGATCCTTTGCCGACGCGCCGAAATGCAGCGGCCGGAATTCCCGGCCGTCGCCGCTGTAGAAACGCGAGAAGCCTTCGTAGTACTCCAGGCGCAGCGCCTGGATGGCGACGATGGCGCCTTCCAGCACCATGATGAAGAGGTTGCCGACGACGATCGCGATCCAGTGGCCGGCCCCGCCCAGCATCCCGGCGATGGTGAACACCGCCAGCGCCAGCGCCACGTGGTTCAGGCTGAAGGCACCCACGCGCATGAACGAAAGGGTGTTGGCGAAGAACGCGATGCCGGTCTCCAGCGTCTCGATGAACGCCACCGTGGCGCGCTCGAACGCGCTGCCGCTCTGCTCGCGGTAGGTGTGGACCAGGATGGTGAGCGCGCCGAGCGCGCACAGCAGCGCGGGCAGGGCGCCGAAGCTGCCGTCGCGCACCCAGCTCATCACCCCGAGCACGGCGCCCAGGTAAAGGGCGATGCCGGCGCCGCCGCCGGCGTCCAGCACGGCGATCCTC
>JBMOQX010000010.1:0-14912 GCA_049322755.1 Pseudomonadota bacterium
GAACCGGCTCCGGAGCAGCCGGCGGCGCCGGAGGCGGGCGAACCGTCCCCGCCGGAGCAGCGGCCGATGCCACGGCGGGTCGAAATGCGCTACGCGCTCACCACCGGCGAGGAAGGCGTGCCGATCGGCGTCGTTTACGGCGAGTGGACGCTCGACGGCGACCGGTACGTGGCGCGGACGGTGGCCGAGGCCAAGGGACTGCTGGCGCTGTTCTTCACCAGCCAGGTGGTGGCCGAGAGCCAGGGCACCCTGACAGACGATGGGCTGCGCCCGGACCTGTTCGTGATCCAGCGCGGCGCGCTGGAGCGGACCGAAGTGGTGCAGTTCAACTGGAACACCATGACGGCCACGATGACCTCCGCCAAGGGCGCCGAACAGCTGCGCATCCGCAAAGGGGCGCAGGATCAGCTGAGCTTCGTCTTCCAGTTCGCGTTCGCGTATCCCGGGGAGGGCGAGTACCTCTTCGATGTACTGACAGGACGCAAGGCGGACTCCTACACCTATCGGATCGAGGGCGAGGAGCAGATAACGACCGAGATCGGATCGTTCAGGGCGTTGCGCGTCGACCGCCTGCGGCAGCCGGGCGACCGCGCGGTGGACGCCTGGCTGGCGGTGGAGTTCTACCACCTGCCGGTGCGGCTGCGCCTCACCGACAAGAGCGGGCAGACGGCGGACCTGATCGTCACCGCGCTGCGCATCGAGCCGTGACGTGGGCGCCATTCCGGCATCGCTGATGAAATCCGCGGAAGCCGCCATGACCCGGGTCATGGCGATGACGCATCCGGCGGACGCGGTCCTGAGCCGATTTTTTCGCGAGCACGCGGCGTTGGGCGCGCGGGACCGGGCGTTCGTGGCCGAAACCGTGTTCGGGGCGCTGCGGCACTACCGCCTGCTGGAGGCGGGCGGCGCCCACTCGCCCAGGGAGCTCGTGCTGGGTTTCCTGGCCCGCTGCGCGGGACGCAATCTCAAGGAGCTGGAGCCGATGTCCGCGGGGGAACGCGCGATCGTCGCATCCCTGAAAGCGCTGCGCCCGGACACCCTCCCGCCCGCCGTGCAGGCGGAGTTGCCCGACTGGCTGGCCGAGCGCCTCCGCGTGGCGTATGGCAAAACGGAAATGGTGGCCATCGGCCGCGGCATGCAGGAGCCGGCGCCGCTGGATCTGCGCGTCAACACGCTGAAGGCCGGGCGCGATGGCGTGCTCGCCCGTTTGCGCGAAGACGGCGTCGCCTGCCAGCCGACGCCCCTTTCGCCCGTGGGAATCCGGGTCGCCGGCAAGCCCGCGGTCAACCAGCATCCGTTGTTCCTCGAAGGCGCCTTCGAAGTGCAGGACGAGGGCAGCCAGTTGCTGGGGTACCTGCTGGCGCCGCGGCGCGGCGAGATGGTGGTGGATTTCTGCGCCGGCGCGGGCGGCAAGACGCTACACCTGGGCGCGCTGATGCGATCGCTCGGGCGGCTCTACGCCTTGGACGTCTCCGGCCGGCGCATCGCACAATTCAAGCCGCGGCTCGCGCGCTCCGGACTGTCCAACGTCCATCCCCAGCGCATCGACACCGAGAACGACGCGCGGGTGAAGCGGCTCGCCGCCAAGATGGACCGGGTCCTCGTCGACGCCCCGTGCAGCGGATCCGGGACCCTGCGGCGCAATCCCGACCTCAAGTGGCGGCAGTCGCCCGAAAGCGTGGCCGAACTGACCGCGAAACAGGCGGCGATCCTGGCGTCGGCGGCGCGCATGCTGAAGCCGGGCGGGCGGCTGGTGTACGCCACCTGCAGCCTGTTGCCGGAGGAGAACGAGGTCATCGTCGAGGCTTTTCTGGCGCGCAATCCCGGGTTCTCCATGATTCCCGCCGGCGAGGCGTTGCAGGCGCAGGGCATTCCGGTGGATCCCGGCGCCTATCTCCGGTTGTTTCCCCACCGGCATGGAACCGACGGATTCTTCGCCGCGGCGCTAGAGCGCGCGAAGGGGTGAGGTTGCGGACCTTCCTCGCGCTCGCCGCCGCGCTGCTGCTGAGCGGGGCCATTGCCGGCGCGGATATGCCGGCGCCTCCGGCCGCGACTGCCCGGGTCGAAGCCTACTTCACCCCCGGTGACGCCATCGACCAGCAGATCATTGCGCTGCTGCGGCGGGCGCAGCGCGAAATCCTGGTGCAGGCCTACGTTTTTACGCACCGCGGAATTGCCAAGGCCCTGATCGAGGCGCACGGTCGCGGGGTGGCGGTGACCGTGATTGCCGATCGCGCGCAGGCGGAACGGTTTTCCGGTTGGCTTTTGCGGGACTTGGCGGACGCGGGGGTCGCGGTGCTCCTGGATGGTGAGCACGAAGCCGCCCATAGCAAGGTCATCGTGGTGGATTCGGGGCTGCCCGGGGCTGCGGTGGTCACCGGCAGCTACAATTTCACCTATGGCGCCCAGCATCGGAATGCCGAAAATCTCGTCATTTTGAGCGGAAATGCCGGCCTGATGCGGAAGTTCGCTGAAGATTGGCGACGTCACCGGAGCCATTCCAGCCCCCTGCCGCCGTGACCGGGGCAGGCCCCTTTCTTGACTGGTGGGGGGATTCCTGTAGACTGCTTCCAGAGGTACGCTGGCTTCATAACTTTTATAAAGAATTCAATGAGCTTAGGATTGATTGACCTGCCCTGGTGGGGGTACGTTGTCTTCACATTGGTTACGACGCACGTCACGATCGCGGCGGTGACCATTTATCTGCACCGTCACCAGGCCCACCGGGCGCTGGACCTGCACGCGATTCCGAGCCATTTCTTCCGGTTCTGGCTTTGGCTGACCACGGGCATGGTGACCAAGGAGTGGGCGGCGATCCACCGCAAGCACCACGCCAAGTGCGAAACTGCCGAGGATCCCCACAGCCCGCAGGTGGTGGGCATCCGCAAGGTGCTGCTCGAGGGCACCGAGCTTTATCGCAAGGAATCCAGGAACCAGGAGACGCTGGAGCGCTACGGCCACGGCACGCCGGACGACTGGATCGAGCGCAACCTGTACACGCGCCGCAGCGTCTGGGGCGTGTCCATCCTGCTGGTGGCGGAAGTCATCGCGTTCGGTCCCATCGGTCTCACCATCTGGGCCATCCAGATGCTGTGGATCCCGGTCATGGCGGCGGGCATCATCAACGGCCTGGGCCATTACCTGGGCTACCGCAATTACCAGACTGAGGATGCCAGCACCAATATCTCGCCCTGGGGCATCCTGATCGGCGGCGAGGAACTGCACAACAACCACCACGCGTTCGGTTCGTCCGCCAAGCTTTCGGCACGTTGGTACGAGTTCGACATCGGGTGGTTCTACATCCGCCTCCTGGAAACCCTCGGGCTTGCGGACGTGAAGAAAGTGGCGCCGAAGCTCAGGCTCAAGACCGGCGAAGAGTTCGGCGAGCTGGATTTCCAGACCCTGCAGGCCATCATTACCCATCGCTACGACGTGATGGCGCGCTATGCCAAAGCCGTGAAGCGGGCATACGGCGAGGAAATGACCAGGCTGGCTACGAAGCTGCATGCCGAAGGCGCGCGCATCGACCTGGCGGCGGTCAAACGCTGGTTGCAGCGGGGCGAAGAGCCGGCCGAGGCGACGGACCGGGCTTCGCTGGACGCGGTGCTGAAACACAGCCGTGTCCTGGACACCCTTTACCGGATGCGCCGGGATCTGGCGGCGCTGTGGCAGCGATCGAGCCTTTCGCGAGAACAGCTGGTGAGCCAGCTCAACGACTGGTGCCGCCGCGCCGAGTCCAGCGGGATCGGCGAATTGACGAATTTTTCGCGGCGCCTGCGCTGCTACGCCGTCTGATACGGTCGAACCGGACCCCAACAAAAAAGCCCGCGCAAGCGGGCTTTTTTGCTGGCCGGAGATCCGCCCTATTTGAGCTTGATCTCCTTGTACATCACGTGCTTGCGCGCCTTGGGATCGTACTTCTTGAACTCCAGCTTGTCCGGCGTGGTGCGTTTGTTCTTGGTCGTGGTGTAGAAGTGGCCGGTGCCGGCGGACGATTCCAGCTTGATCTTTTCACGCATGACGAAATCCTTTCAGGCGTCAGAACTTTTCGCCGCGGGCGCGCAGTTCCGCCAGCACGACATCGATGCCCTTGCGATCGATGAGCCGCAGACCGGCGTTCGAGACGCGCAGGCTGACCCAGCGCTTTTCGCTTTCGAGCCAGAAGCGGCGGCTCTGCAGGTTGGGCAGGAAACGCCGCTTGGTCTTGTTGTTGGCGTGGGAAACGTTGTTGCCCACCATCGGCCGCTTGCCGGTGACAACGCATACTCTGGACATGGTACGGCTCCGGTCTCAGCAAAGCTACGAATGATACCCGAGAATCCGGAACGCGGACAAGCGCTTAGGGTGGCGTGCCAGGCTTGCCGGTGCGCCGGCTCCTCCGTTGCGCCGTATGTGCTTGATCCATAGCGCGCCTTGGCTGCTCCTGGGCGGATTGCGCCATAATGGCGCTCGTTGGCCGGTAGCTAGAGCAGACCGCGCTCGGCAAAGGAAACGCAGCTGCCCCGGGCGACGACGAAGTGATCCAGGACCCGCACATCGACCAGTGCCAGCGCCTGGGTCAGCGCCCGGGTAAGCGCCTGGTCGGCGTGACTCGGTTCCGCCAGACCCGACGGGTGGTTGTGGGCGAAGATGATCGCGGCCGCGTTGATGGCCAAGGCCCGGCGCACGACTTCCCTCGGATAGACGCTGGTCTGGGCGAGCGTGCCCGCGAACAGCTCCTCGACGCCGATGGCGCGGTGCTGGGCGTCGAGGAACACCGCGACGAACACCTCGCGCTCCTTGCCCTGCAGCGCGAGGCGAAGATAATCGCGCACTGCGGCCGGTGAGGTGAGGGCGTCGCGGCGCTGCATCTCCTCGCGCAGCGCCCGCCGGGCCATTTCCAGCACTGCCTGGAGTTGCGCATACTTGGCCGGCCCCAGGCCGGAAATCTCAGCGACGGCGGAAAGCGGTGCGGCGAACAGGCTGGCGAGGGTGCCAAAGCGCGCGAGCAACTGCCGCGCCAGGTCCACCGCGCTGGCGCCGCGCACGCCGGTGCGCAGGAAGATCGCCAGCAGCTCGCTGTCGGAAAGCGCCGCGGCGCCCGCGGCGATGAGCCGCTCCCGGGGGCGTTCGGTTTCAGGCCAATGGTTGATGCCCATGGGTTTCTCCCGGCGCGTCGGGTTGGTCGGATCAGGCGCTTGGTTTACACTGGCCGCACGGCAAACACGACTGATTTCATGCATGGCTCAACGCGTTCTACTGGGCATCACCGGCGGCGTCGCGGCTTATAAGGCCGCTGAGCTGGCGCGCCTGCTGCAGCAGGAAGGCGTCGAGGTGAGAGTCGTGATGACCGATGCGGCGACCCGGTTCGTAACGCCGGCCACCTACCAGGCGTTGACAGGGCACCCGGTTTACAGCGACCTCTGGGGGGACCCGGGTTTCGAAAACGGCATGGCCCACATCGAGCTTTCGCGCGCAGCGGACGCCATCCTGGTGGCGCCGGCCAGCGCGGATTTCCTCGCCAAGCTGGCCCACGGTCTGGCCGACGATCTGCTCTCCACGCTATGCCTGGCCCGCGATTGCCCGCTATGGGTGGCGCCGGCGATGAACCGCCAGATGTGGGAGCACCCGGCGACTCAGCGCAACGTGGCGCAGCTGCGCGCCGACGGGGTCGGCGTGCTGGGACCCGCGGCGGGCGACCAAGCCTGCGGCGAAACCGGTTTCGGCCGCATGCTGGAGCCGGAGGAGCTGGCCGCGGCGATGGTGTCCGCGCTGCAGCCCAAGCCGCTCGCCGGCCGGAGGGCGCTGATCACCGCGGGTCCCACGTTCGAAGCCATCGACCCGGTTCGCGGCATAACCAACCGCAGCTCAGGCAAGATGGGCTTCGCGCTCGCCCGCGCGCTGCAGGAAGCCGGGGCCGGCGTGACCTTGATTGCGGGACCGGTGGCGCTGCCGACCCCGTTCGGCGTCGAGCGCGTTGACGTGACCAGCGCGCAGGAGATGTTAGAGGCGGTCAAGGCGCGGGCCGCGGAGGCGGACGTGTTCGTCGGCGTCGCCGCGGTGGCCGATTACCGGCCTGCGGTCACCAGCAAGCGCAAGATCAAGCGCAGCGGCGAGAGCCTGGGGCTGGAACTGATACCCAATCCGGACATCCTCGGCTATGTCGCCAGGCTGCCCGGGGCGCCGTTTTGCGTCGCCTTCGCCGCCGAGAGCGAGCGGCTCGAGGAACATGCCATCGACAAGCGAGGGAAAAAGGGCGTGCCCCTGCTGGTCGCCAACCTGGCCCAGTCTGCGATCGGCGGCGACGAGAACGAGGTGGTGCTGTTCGACGGCCGGGGGCGCCATCCCCTGCCGCGGGGACCGAAGCTGACGGTGGCGCGGGCCATCGTCGCGCACCTGGCGGCGATGCTGCCCCGGGGGGACGCCGCGGGCAGCCGGCCCCGGGTACGGGCGGTACGCGCCTAGCCATGCCCGATTCGAGCCGGAATCCGCCCGGCGCCGCGCGGATGCGGCTCGATGTCAGGATTCTCGATCCGCGGCTCAAGGAAACGCCGCCGGCCTACGCGACGGAAGGCGCGGCGGGGCTCGATCTGCGCGCCTGCATCGATCACGTCATGACCATCCATCCCGGCGAAGCAGACCTGATTCCGACGGGCATCGCGATTCACCTTGGCGATCCCGGCTACGCCGCGCTGATCCTGCCGCGCTCCGGTCTCGGTCACAAGCATGGCATCGTGCTGGGCAACCTGGTGGGCCTCATCGACTCCGACTACCAGGGGCAGATCTTCGTCTCGTGCTGGAACCGCAGCGCCCAGCCGTTTCTGCTCAACCCGCTGGAGCGCATCGCACAGCTGGTGATCGTGCCGGTGATGCAGGTGCAGTTCAACGTCGTCGATGATTTTGTCGCCAGCTCGCGCGGCGCCGGCGGCTTTGGCAGCACCGGCAAGCATTGAGCGCGCGATGTCTTTCGGCGTGATCCTGTTTGCCCACGGCGCTCGTGATCCGGAGTGGCGTGTTCCGGTGGACCGGCTCGCCGCGCTGGTCGCGCAGCGGATGCCTGGCGCCCACGTCGTCGCGGCGTTCCTCGAGCACATGACGCCGTCGCTGTCGGAAGCAGTCGCGGCGCGGGTGGCGGCCGGTGCATCGCACGTGCTCATCGTGCCGGTATTCCTGGCGCGGGGCGGGCACCTCAAGCACGACCTTCCGCGCATGATCGCGGAGCTTCAGGCCCGTTTTCCCGAGGTGGAACTGCAGGTGACGGCGCCCGTGGGCGAGGCGGACCCCGTGCTGGCGGCGATGGCGGCATGGGTGTCCAAGTCGGCAGCCACAGCTTGAGCGTTCGAGGCGCGGCCGCCACGGTGGCGCTGATCGCGGCGCTGGCCGCCGCGTGGACCGCGGCAGCGGCCGAGACGGTGACCTTGACCGTACGGGGCGCCTCCCTGCAGGCCGAAGTGGCGGACACGCCGGCCGAACGCGCCCGCGGGCTCATGTACCGCGAGCGGCTGGCGGCCGACGCCGGCATGCTCTTCGTTTACGAAACGCCCGAGATCCAGCACATGTGGATGAAGAACACGCTGATCCCGTTGAGCGTGGCGTTCATCGACGCCGACGGGCGCATCGTCGGCATCTCCGACATGGCGCCGATGAGCGAAGTGATCCACGGGTCCGCCGCGCCGGCGCAGTTCGCGCTGGAGGCGAACCGCGGCTGGTTCGCGCGTCACGGCGTGCGCCCTGGCGACCGGGTGCAGGGCCTGGAGCGCTGGCTCGCGGATCGCGCGCCGGCTCGCTCGCATTAAAAAAGCCGCGCCGTCTCCGGCGCGGCTTTTGCTCCGAACGGGGTGCCGCCTAGGTTGCCACTTTCAGCTTGGGCGAATCCGGGGCGTGGAACTGCTCCTCTTCCGTCGAACCGGTGAGCGCCGTGATCGAAGACTGCCCGCCCTGCACCGCCTGGGTGACCTCGTCGAAGTAGCCGGTGCCCACTTCCCGCTGGTGCTTGGTGGCGGTGTAACCCAGCTTCTCGGCGGCGAACTCTGCCTGCTGGAGCCGGACGTACGCGGTCATGCCTTCCTTCGCGTAGCCGGTCGCCAGTTCCCACATGCTGTAGTTGAGCGCGTGGAAGCCCGCCAGGGTGATGAACTGGTACTTGTAGCCCATGGCGCCCAGCTCGCGCTGGAACTTGGCGATCGTGGCGTCGTCCAGGTTCTTCTTCCAGTTGAACGACGGCGAGCAGTTGTACGCCAGCATCTTGTCCGGGTACTCCTTGCGGATCGCTTCCGCCCACTGGCGGGCGAACTGCAGGTCGGGCTTGCCGGTTTCGCACCAGATCAGGTCGGCGTAAGGCGCGTACGCAAGGCCGCGGGCGATGGACTGCTCGAGGCCGTTCCGGACGCGGAAGTAGCCTTCCACCGTGCGCTCCCCGGTGAGGAACGCACGGTCGCGCTCGTCCACATCCGAGGTCAGCAGGTTGGCGGCCTCGGCGTCGGTGCGCGCCAGCAGGATGGTCGGTACGCCCATGATGTCGGCGGCCAGGCGCGCGGCCGCCAGCTTCTGCACCGCCTCCTGGCTCGGCACCAGCACCTTGCCGCCCAGGTGGCCGCATTTCTTGGCCGAGGCCAGCTGGTCCTCGAAGTGGACGCCGGCGGCGCCTGCCTCGATCATCGCCTTCATCAGCTCGTGGGCGTTGAGCACGCCCCCGAAGCCGGCTTCGGCATCGGCCACGATCGGCACGAACCAGTCGATGTCGTCCTTGCCTTCGGCATGATGCAGCTGGTCCGCGCGCATGAAGGCGTTGTTGATGCGGCGCACTACGGTGGGGACCGAATTGACCGCGTACAGCGACTGGTCCGGGTACATCTGCAGGCTCTCGTTGGCGTCTGCCGCCACCTGCCAGCCCGACAGGTAGATCGACTTCAGCCCGGCCTTCGCCTGCTGCATGGCTTGGTTGCCGGTGAGGGCTCCCAGCGCGTTGACGTACGGCTCGCTGTGCAGGTAATTCCACAGCTTCTCGGCGCCGATCTTGGCGAGCGTGTACTCGATTTTCACGCTGCCGCGCAGGCGCACCACGTCCTCCGCGCTGTAGGGGCGGCTGATGCCCTTCCAGCGGGGATTCTCGGCCCAGTCCTTTTTCAGCTGGGCGACTTCCTGTTCACGACTCATCTAATCTCTCCTCTGCATCAGAAATTAGCTGGGCTAGGGACCATCCCGTGCCTTGCCGGCCGCCGATCGCTGTCCGGTTCGTGTCGGGTAGACACGGGGACCGGCAGCGTGGGCGGCTGCGCGGCGGCGCGCGTGCGCCGTGCGCTTTTCACGGGTCGGCCGGACCGGATCGGTCGGGCCGCTCGACGCCGGCGTGGTGACGCCGGGCTTGGTGACGCGGCCAGGGGGAGGGTGAGCCCCTCGGCCGGGTGAAAACGATTAAAGTCTAACGATCCGAAATCGTGCACTGCAACAGAAAAAATCGCAACATCGACATCATAAAAAACATGACCTTGGAACCCTGTTAGGCAACGATTTCGCGCATTGCGGAAAAGGGTTGCGTGGATCCGGGAGGGGCTGGTGCCCGCAGGCCAACTCGGCATCATTTCAGCACCCGGGGCGCGACCACGATGCCGTCCGCGTCGGCGTAAACAAACTGTCCGGGAGTGAAGGTCACGCCGGCGAACTCGACCGGGAGGTCGCGCGCACCGGCGCCCGCCTTGGCGCTGCGACGGGGATGGGGGGCCAACGCAACGACGCCGAATTCGATGCTCGCGAGATCCACGCTATCGCGGACGCAGCCGTTGACGATGGTCCCGCTCCAGCCGTTGGCGGCCCCCAGGGTGGCCAGTCGATCGCCCACCAGCGCGCAGCGCAGTGAGCCGCCGCCATCGACGACCAGGACGCGGCCCCACCCGGGCTCCGTAAGGGCTTGACGCACCAGGGCGTTATCCTCGAATACCCGCACCGTGGCGATCTCGCCGCCAAAGGCGCTGCGGGCGCCGTACCTTCGAAACAACGGCGCCGCGGGCAGGACTTCGTCGCCATACTGATCGCAAAGATCGGAGGTCTTGACCAAGCGCTTACCCTCGCTGAAGGTGTCGGTTTCGGCGCCGTCCGCGCCAGGCTTTTTGATGTATTATATAAGATATAAGACTTGCTGTCGCGCCAAGGGGCGCATCGGATAGGAGCCACCATGTACCAGCACATCAAGATTCCCACCCAGGGCGAGATCATCCGCGTCGACGCCGGCGGCAAGCTCGGCGTCCCCGACCGGCCGATCATTCCGTACATCGAGGGGGACGGCATCGGCGTCGACATCTCGCCGGTGATGAAGGACGTCGTAGACGCCGCGGTCGGCGCCGCCTACGGCGGAAAGCGCAAGATCGCCTGGATGGAGATCTACGCCGGCGAGAAGTCGACCCGGGTCTACGGCGAAAACGTCTGGCTTCCGGACGAGACCCTCGATGCGGTGAAGAAGTACGTGGTGTCGATCAAGGGTCCGCTGACGACGCCGGTGGGCGGAGGCATCCGTTCCATCAACGTCGCCCTGCGCCAGGAGCTGGATCTTTACGTCTGCCTGCGGCCGGTGCGCTACTTCCAGGGCGTGCCGAGCCCGGTGAAGCAGCCGGAAAAGACCGACATGGTGATCTTCCGCGAGAACTCGGAGGACATCTACGCCGGCATCGAGTGGGCCGCCGAGTCGGACGCCGCGAAGAAGCTGATCAGGTTCCTGCAGGACGAGATGGGGGTCAAGAAGATCCGCTTCCCGGCCACCTCCGGGGTCGGCATCAAGCCGGTTTCGCGCGAGGGCACGGAACGGCTGGTGCGCAAGGCTCTACAGTACGCGATCGCCAACGGGCGCAAGTCGGTGACCTTCGTCCACAAGGGCAACATCATGAAGTTCACCGAGGGCGCGTTCCGGGACTGGGGCTACGCGCTGGCGAAAAAGGAGTTCGGCGCGGTGGAGCTGGACGGCGGGCCGTGGCTCAAGACGCCCGAGGGCATCGTCGTCAAGGACGTGATCGCCGACGCTTTCCTGCAGCAGATCCTGCTGCGCCCGGCGGAGTACGACGTGATTGCGACGCTGAACCTGAACGGCGATTACGTGTCCGATGCGCTGGCGGCGCAGGTGGGCGGGATCGGCATTGCCCCCGGCGCCAACATGAGCGATACCGTGGCGATGTTCGAGGCGACCCACGGCACGGCCCCCAAGTACGCCGGCAAGGACTACGTAAATCCCGGGTCGCTGATCCTGTCGGCGGAAATGATGCTGCGGCACATGGGTTGGACCGAAGCGGCGGACCTGATCATCCGCGCCATGGAGGACACCATCAAGGCCAGGATCGTCACCTACGATTTCGCCCGCCTGATGGAAGGCGCGACCCAGGTCTCCTGCTCCGGATTCGGCAAGGCCCTGATCGAACGCATGGGCGGCGGCGGAAAGCGGGCGGCTTCGGCGTAGCAGCCGGCCGACGGCGATCATGAAGCCCGCTGCGGCGGGCTTTTTCTTGCACGGGCGATGTCCGACCCCGACCTCGCTGCGCGCTGTCCCTGTCGGCCCGGCGCCGCAACGCGGTTGCCCGACCCGCGGGAACCAATTCACCCCGGCGCTGCATGGGCAGATCCACCTCGCGAGCCCTGGCGGTGCGCGGTGCCCGCTAATTGTTAAGCTTTTTCGAGGGCTTGAGGGCTTGCAAAATCGGTCGCAATCGTCAAGTATTAGCCGTGAAGTCGCATGAAGTTTTTGCCAGCAACCATGGCCGCCGGTAACCGCGAGGGGGCGGTTCTTGAGCCGCAGAAGTCGAAGGTCAAGCCGCCGCCGATGTTCAAGGTGGTCATGATCAACGACGACTACACGCCCATGGACTTCGTCGTCACGGTGCTGCAGACGGTTTTTTTCCTGAGCCGAGAACAGGCGACGCAAATCATGCTCAAAGTGCATAGGGAAGGCAGCGGCGTCTGCGGGGTGTATCCGCGGGACGTTGCCGCGACCAAGGTCGAGCAGGTAATGGCGTTCGCCCGGCAGCATCAGCATCCGCTCCGGTGCGTCATGGAGGAAACGTAGATGATCGCGCAGGAACTTGAAGTCAGCTTGCACATGGCCTTTGTCGAGGCCCGGCAGAAGCGCCACGAGTTCATCACCGTGGAGCACCTGCTGCTGGCGCTTCTCGACAACCCGTCGGCGGCCGAAGTCCTGCGCGCCTGCGCGGCCGACATCGAGGACCTGCGGCGGCTGCTGACCGATTTCATCAACCAGCACACGCCCAAGGTTCCCGGGTCGGGCGAAGTGGACACCCAGCCCACGCTCGGATTCCAGCGCGTGATCCAGCGCGCGATCCTGCACGTGCAGTCCTCGGGCAAGAAGGAGGTCACCGGCGCCAATGTCCTGGTGGCCATCTTCGGCGAGAAGGATTCCCACGCCGTGTACTTCCTGCACCAGAAGGGGGTCACCCGGCTGGACGTGGTGAACTATATTTCCCACGGGATCACCAAGGTGCCGCAGGCGGGCGGCGGGCCGGCGAAACCCGAAGGCGAGGCGGAGGGCGAGGGCGAGGCGCAGGGCGGCGGTGCGCTGGAGGCCTACACGCTCGACCTGAACGCGCAGGCGCTGGCGGGCAAGATCGATCCGTTGATCGGCCGCGAGCGCGAACTGGAGCGGGTCATCCAGACGCTGTGTCGCCGGCGCAAGAACAACCCGCTGCTGGTGGGCGAAGCGGGCGTCGGCAAGACCGCCATAGCGGAGGGCTTGGCGCGCCGGGTGGTGGAAGGCGAGGTGCCCGACATCCTCCAGGGGGCGCGTGTCTACTCGCTGGACATGGGTGCGCTGCTGGCCGGCACCAAGTACCGTGGCGACTTCGAGCAGCGCCTCAAGGCGGTGCTCAAGCAGCTGGTGGACAATCCCAACGCGATCCTGTTCATCGACGAGATCCACACGCTGATCGGCGCGGGCGCGGCCTCCGGCGGCACGCTGGACGCGTCCAACCTGCTCAAGCCGGCGCTCAACACCGGCAGCCTGAAATGCATCGGCGCCACCACTTACAACGAGTACCGCGGCATTTTCGAGAAGGACCGGGCACTGTCCCGGCGCTTCCAGAAGATCGACGTCACCGAGCCGTCGGTGGACGAAACCGTGGCAATCCTGCGCGGGCTGAAGAGCCGGTTCGAGGCGCACCACGGCGTCAAGTACACGTCCACCGCGCTGCAGACGGCCGCCGAGCTGTCGGCCCGCTACATCAACGACCGTCACCTGCCCGACAAGGCCATCGACGTGATCGACGAGGCCGGCGCTGCGCAGAAAATCCTGCCCAAGTCGCGGCAGAAGAAGGTGATCACGCGCCACGAGATCGAGGAGATCATCGCCCGCATCGCGAGGATCCCGTCCAAGCATGTGTCCTCCGACGACCGCGAGGCGCTCAAGACGCTCGATCGCGACCTGAAGAGCGTGGTGTTCGGGCAGGACAAGGCGATCGATGCCCTGGCGGCGGCGATCAAGATGGCGCGCTCCGGGCTGGGCAATCCGCAGAAGCCGATCGGCAACTTCCTGTTCTCGGGGCCGACCGGCGTGGGCAAGACCGAGGTGGCGCGGCAGCTGGCCTACTGCATGGGCATCGAGCTGGTGCGTTTCGACATGTCCGAGTACATGGAGCGGCACGCGGTGTCGCGGCTGATCGGCGCGCCGCCGGGCTACGTCGGCTTCGACCAGGGTGGCCTGCTGACGGAAGCCATCATCAAGCAGCCGTACGCGGTGTTGCTGCTGGACGAGATCGAGAAGGCCCACCCCGACATCTTCAACATCATGCTGCAGGTGATGGACCACGGGACGCTGACCGACAACAACGGCCGCAAGGCGGATTTCCGCAACGTGGTGATCATCATGACCACCAACGCCGGCGCCGAGTCGCTGATCAAGACGTCGATCGGCTTCACCTTGACATCCAACGTCGGCGACGAGATGGCGGACATCAAGCGCATGTTCACGCCGGAGTTCCGCAACCGGCTGGACGGCATCATCTCGTTCGCGCCGCTCAATCCGGAAGTCATCCTGCGGGTGGTGGATAAGTTCCTCATCCAGCTCGAGGAGCAGCTGCACGAGAAAAAGGTGGAGGCCACCTTCACCGACGAGCTGCGGCGCTTCCTGGCCAAGCGGGGCTTCGATCCGCAGATGGGCGCACGACCCATGGCGCGCCTGATCCAGGACACCATCCGCCGTGCGCTGGCCGACGAGCTGCTGTTCGGACGGCTCGCCCATGGCGGCAGGGTGACGGTGGACGTCGACGCTGACGAGAAGATCAGGCTCGAGTTCGAAGAGGACACCGCCGACGTGGCGTGAGGGCCATTCGCGCGCTGGTACCCGAAAGGGCGAGTCAGGCGACTCGCCCTTCGTCTTTCTGGTCGATGGGATCCCGCCGCGCAGCGCGACCGGCGAGCTTCGGTTGACAGGTTCCGCCTTATCGTCAAATACTAATATTCGCGGCGGCGAACAAAGCGATAATTCGCGTTGCCCCGTCTACTTCCGAGGAGGAGCATCATGGGAATGAGAACCATCGGCAGCATCACAGCCGCCGTGGTCGCGGCGCTATCGTCCTCCGCTGCGATCGGTGCCGAGGACGTTCAGGCCCGCAGCTGGGCGGCGAGCTGCGCCGCCTGTCACGGCACCAACGGCGCCAGCGTCGGCGGCATGCCCACGCTGGCGGGCAAGCGCAAGGACGAACTGCTGGCCTCGATGAAGGGCTTCAAGGCGGGCACGAAGCCGGCGACGGTGATGCACCAGCACGCCAAGGGTTACACCGATGATCAGCTCGCGCGCATCGCCGAGTTCTTCTCCAAGCAAAAGCCGTGAGGGAGGCATGACGATGAACATCAATCGACGCGATTTCATCCGCCTTCTGGGCATTGGCGGCGCGGCGGCCGCGCTGCCGGGTCTGAACGGCTGTGCCACGATGGAGGCCGGCGGC
>JBMOQX010000011.1:0-158154 GCA_049322755.1 Pseudomonadota bacterium
ATCGTTCGCGCCTGCGCCGTGCCGGCGGCTTCGGTGCGGGAGGTCTCCAGCCCGCGGGCGTCGTGGGTGTAGGTGGTGAGGTTGCCGTTCCAGTCGGTGCGCGAGGCGACGAAGCCGTTGGCGTCGTAGGCGGTGGCGGCGGCCACACCGCAGCGGTCACACGGGGCGCCCTGAATCGCCGAACTCTTGATCCGGATCCGGGGGGCGGTGAACTGGTAAGTCCGCGTTGTGCCGAGAGGGTCGGTGACGGCGGCGCTGCCATCGGTCTGGTAGGAGAGGCCGTGGCGGTTGGCACTGCCCGCATGCTCGGAGAGCACCGCACGGCCCTGGGCGTCGTAGGCGTAGGTCGCCATGCGGGCACCATTCTCGTCGGTGATGCCGGTCAGGGCCTGTGGATACGCCGGGTTCTCGTAGTGGTATCGACGCACCGCGCCGTCCGGGTAGGCGGCGGCGGCAAGATGGCCCGCCGCGTCGTAGGCATAGGTGACGAAGCCGCCGCCCGGGATGCGCATCGTCACCAGCCGGCCGCTCGCGTCGTAGGTGAAGGTGAGCGGCCGTCCGGAGGGCTCGACCACCACCTGCAGGCGCCCCGCCGGATCGTAGAAGAAGGTCGTGGTGAGGCCGTCGTGGCTGGTCGCGGCGACCAGCTTGCCATCCGCGCCGTACGTCTCGGTGATGTCCTGCGGGGTCGTGTAGGTCCAGCCGAGTGGATGCAGGAAGGCGTCGAACGTGCCGGTGAGTCGGCCGGTGACGTCGGCATCGGCGACAAAGGAGTTGTCGGGCTGGCGGTTGAAGATGATGACCTTGCCGCTCGGGCGCCGCAGGCTGACCGAGTCGGCGTTCACGGCGTAGGTGACGACGGACTCGTAGCTGTGGCGCCACGCCGGCCCAAGCGCGCCCGCGCCCTCGGCCTTCGAGTTGTAGCTGCGCACGAAGCGCAGCGGCATCGGCCCGGTGCCGGCGTAATCCACCTCCGCCTGGTACTTGTTGCCCGTGGCGGGATTGATCGGGTTGCCGCAGCCGGGGCACGGGGGGCCGAGGTTCGCGGCGGCCTGCGTCCGGTCGGTGATCTGGCACCGCGTCGGCGTCTGGGGCGCGTAGCCGGCCGCGCAGAACTGGCTTGTGCCGATGGCGCGCCCGATGGAGTTGGAAATGCTGCCGTTGACATTGACGTACCGGCAGATCGCCAGCGCCGCGTCGTCCCACAGGATGCCGACGTAGGTGGGAAACGCCGCGCGGCAGGCGTCCTGGGCCGAGGGGTAGCAGCCCGCGGTTCCCGGCTGCCGGCAGTCCGGCGGGGGATTGTCCGGGTTGTAGCCCTGGACGTAGCTGAAGCTTAACTCTGGCGAATACGTTTGAACGGCGCGCGCGCTCTCGCTTACTGGGAGCAAGAGAGTTATTGCGGCGACGGCGGTCCAGAGCATTTTTTCCCATAAGAAAGCTGGCGATACATCTGCACGCCCACGGGAGGGAAAACGGAAGACATGAGCGACCGGGGAGCGAGAGCGGATTGGCGTGCAGCTAGCATTACGGTTTGTGGCGAACAGGACGGTTCCACCGCCCGTTGTTGACGTCGGCTCAAGCCCTCGCGGAGGCGTCAGCCGCAACGCCTGGGTGCAGATCTGTCGGAACCGATCTAAACGAGCGCGAACACCGCAATGCATCAGTGCCATCGATCTCCCCTTTGCACGATCGCGAATCCGCAGGAGCCCCAAGTGGTCGCTGGCTAGCCGGTCTTGCCGTTTGGGTACCGAGTCTGTGCGCGAGCGGTTGTAGGCGAACCGCGCGCACGACGAGCGTTACGGTCTTGCGGCTCAGCTCTGATCAGCGTCGTGATCGGGAAAGCGGCCGGCGCTCTCCAATTGCGGCAAAACAGGTCGCGACACCGTGCATCAGCGCCCGGCGACATCACGATGCGCGGTTCCTCGGGAAGACGCAGCAGATAGGTTCCGCCACGCTCAACGGTAGCCGGCTCAGATGCTCGACAGCATGCGCAACGCCGCCACGCGATTCGCACAAACTCGATCCCTACGCGATGAACTGCTCAGGTTTCCGAAGCAAACGGCCGCACCCTAACACAGGGGACGTTCGCAAAAATCACCCGAACGGGTGATTTTTTCGCCTCGGGGCGCCGGTGCACACTACTTCTTGACGGGCTGTCGTCGCGGCAAGACGGACGCAGACCTCGGCAAGGGAGGCCCTGCAGTGAGACCCAGACTTATTGCTTTGTTGACCGCTTGTACCCGGCTGGAAACGTCGAGCTTGGCGAAGATCTGGCGGAGATGCGACTTGACGGTGTTCTCGCTCCGATTGGTAATCAAGGCAATTTCCCAGTTGGTCTTTCCCTGTACCAGCCAGTAAAGAATGTTCCTCTCTCGCGTTGTGAGCCGGCTCTTGCCATCTCCGCGGGTGCTCTTCCCGCCGGACGAGTGGGCCATGATCCGCATCAGCGCGCAATGCATGTGCGGAACCAGCAGTTCCAGAAACATCGAATGACGAGGTTCAAGCCGTACCGGTACCTGCAGGAAGCCGAAAAAACTGACCGCGTTGCCTCGGGAGTCGACTACGCTGTGAGCTGCGATTCCGGACAAACTCGGGCGCTCGGACCGCGCGCCCCGCTGCGCCGCAACGCCCTGCCCGTTCTCGTCACCTTGGTAGAGCAGGGGGCGTCGCTCATCCAGCCAGCGAGCGAGGATCGATCCCCCGACGCTCAAGTGGTCGGCCGCTTCGCCTTGCGTGCTGACAGGCGGTTGACCCACCTGCGACGCGAGCTCGACCACGACGGCGAAAGTACCGGCGTGGGCGGATCCGCACAGAAGCACCTCATGAGGCAGGAAGCGCTGCAGGTCGGATCGCGTCCAGGCGCGAAAATCGTCGAGACTCGCGATTCGCAGGGCGGCGGCGACAGTGCCGAAGAACGGTGCAAGTTCGCTCTTGCTCAGATCAAAGGACGGGGCGGCCGGATACTGACGGGATGTCTCGGGGATATCGCGGAGTCCCATGCCGATCGAAGCTCGTCAGTTGACGCGTCAGAAGCGAAGAATGGACATCGGATTGGAGCACAACAGAATCAAATGTCAAATCCAATGAAACGTGAGATTTGTGCCTTCTCAATTTTTTCAAAGGTAGGCCATCCACCCATCGCGTGCTCGATGCGTTCTCCGCCAGCATGTTGCCGCCGTCTCGTCAGCGCTATCGACCGCGCCGCCGCGGCTTTGAACGATGTTCACCGTCCTTATGAGCAATGCATCCGCTGGATCGGTTCGGTGAAGCGACCCGCGACATCTGCCCGGGGGGTGCGCCTGTGCCTGAATCCTTGCTGCCAAAGGGGCGGCCGTTGTCTTAACGCGCCTGTAACCTCGCGGCCGTACCTTGGTAGTCCGTTCCGGGGATAGTGGGCCGCTGCCCCGGGCAAACCCGCTTCCCGGACCGCCGGATCGAAACGACGTCGATGCTCATGACCCTTCGTGTCTCGTGCCGCCCGCGTTCGCCCGCGCGCGGCTTCACCCTGCTGGAACTGCTGGTGGTGATGGTGATCCTGGGTCTGCTGGCCGGTTTCGTCGCGCCGCGCTATTTCTCCCAGGTGGGCAAGTCGGAGGTGAAGACCGCCAAGGCCCAGATCGAGGCGTTCGGCAAGGCGCTGGACCAGTACCGCCTCGACGTCGGCAAGTACCCGAGCTCCGAGCAGGGCCTGAAGGCGCTGATCGCGCGCCCCGAGAACGAGCAGCGCTGGGACGGCCCGTATCTGAAGAAGGATGTGCCGCTGGACCCCTGGGGCAAGCCGTATTACTACCGCTACCCGGGCGAGAAGGGCGAGTACGACATCGTCTCCTGGGGCAAGGACGGCCAGCCCGGCGGCACCGGCGAAGACGCCGACGTCACCAGCTGGTAGCGCGCCGTGGACTTCCACGTCAGAGCCCTGAAACCGCCCGCCGGCGTCGTGCTGCTCAAGCTCAGCGCGGCGGACGAGCGCGACGCCGCCGCGCAGGCGCGCGCCCAGGGCTACACCGTGCTCTCGGCGCAGCGCGCGGCGTCGTGGGACGCGTTGCGGGCGCGGCTGCGCGCCCGCTTCCCGCTGGTGCTGTTCAGCCAGGAGCTGCTGGCGCTGCTCGGCGCCGGGCTGAACCTGGTGGAGGCGCTGGAGACGCTGGAAGCCAAGGAGCGGCGCCCGGAGCACAAGAGCGTGCTGACGAAGCTGCGGGCGCGGCTTCACGAGGGCAAGCCGCTGTCGGCGGCGATGGCCGAACAGCCGGCGGTGTTCCCGCCGCTGTACGTCTCCACCGTGCGCGCCAGCGAGAAGACCGGCAGCGTGCCGGAGGCGATGCAGCGCTACGTCGGCTACCAGAACCAGCTGGACGCGGTGAAGAAGCGGCTGGTGAACGCGTCGATCTATCCGGTGATGCTGCTCACCGTGGGCCTGCTGGTGACGCTGTTCCTGCTGGGCTACGTGGTGCCCAAGTTCAGCGCCATCTACGAGGACATGGGCGGCAGCCTGCCGTGGATGTCGCGCGCGCTGCTCGCCTGGGGCCGGTTCATCACCAGCCACGGCACGCTGGCGCTGGCGCTGGGCGCCGCGCTGATCGGCGGCGCGGCCTACGCGCTGTCGCGCCCGGACGTGCGCAGCCGCATCGGCCACGCGCTCTGGCGCATGCCGGGGATCGGCGAGCGCCTGCGCGTCTACCAGCTGGCGCGCTTCTACCGCACCGTGGGGATGCTGCTCAAGGGCGGCACGCCGGCGGTGACCGCGCTGGGCATGGTGGGCGGGCTGCTGCAGCCGGGCCTGCGCGCGAGCCTGGAGCGCGCCTGCGGCGCGGTGCGCGAGGGCCTGCCGCTGTCGGCGGCGATGGAGCGCCACGGTCTCACCACGCCGGTGGCGGAGCGCCTGCTCAAGGTGGGCGAACGCACCGGCGCCATGGGCGAGATGATGGAGCGCATCGGCGAGTTCCACGACGAGGAGATGAGCCGCTGGGTGGAGTGGTTCACGCGCCTGTTCGAGCCGCTGCTGATGGCGGCCATCGGGCTGGTGATCGGCGTCATCGTCTGGCTCATGTACCTGCCGATCTTCGAGCTGGCCGGGAGCATCCAGTGATGCGCCCCGAGACCGCGCCGCTCACCGCCTCCGTCAGCCGCGAGCTGCTGCTGGAGACCCGCGCCGAGGCCGAGGCGCGCGGCGTGCGCGTGCTGGAGGCGCTGGAAGAGCGCATGGGTCTCGACCCGGCGGCGTTCGCCGAGGCGCTGGCCTGCGCGTTCCGCTATCCGCTGGCGCGCATGGACGACCTGCACGGCTGGGCGCCGCGCTGGGACCTGCTGGGCTACAACGACGCGCTCGCCCGCGAGTGCGTGCTGTTCGACGACGGCGCGGGCGCGCTGACGCTGGTCTTCGCCGACCCCTTCGACCCGGGCCTGCGGCCGTGGGCCGAGGAGCGCCTCGGCGCGCCGGCGCGCTTCGCGCTGGCGCACCGCGGCGACGTGGCCGCCTACCTCGCCCGGCACGAGGAGGGCCTGCGGGCGATGGACAGCGTGCTGGCCGGCGGCGGCGCCGACGCGGCGGGCGCGCTCGGCGTCGAGGACCTCTCGCTCAAGACCATCAGCCAGGACCAGAGCCCCGTGGTGAAGCTGGTGCGCTCGACGCTCTACGACGCGCTCAAGGCGGGCGCCAGCGACGTGCACCTGGAGTCCACCGCCCAGGGCCTCGCCATCAAGTACCGCATCGACGGCGTGCTGACCCATGTCGGCGCGATGAGCGGTGCGGAACTGGCCGAGCAGGTGATTTCGCGCATCAAGGTGCTCTCCGAGCTGGACATCGCCGAGCGCCGCGTGCCCCAGGACGGGCGCTTCAAGGTGATGGCCAAGGGGCGCGAGATCGACTTCCGGGTCTCGGTGATGCCCTCGATTTTCGGCGAGGACGCGGTGCTGCGGATCCTCGACAAGCAGTCGCTCACCGACCAGATGACCGGGCTCACGCTGGAGGCGCTGGGCTTCGACGACGCCTCGTGCCGCGCCATCCGGCGTCTGTCGTCCGAGCCCTACGGCATGGTGCTGGTGACCGGCCCCACCGGCAGCGGCAAGACCACCTCGCTCTACGCCGCCCTCTCCGAGATCAACCACGGCCGCGACAAGATCGTCACCATCGAGGACCCGGTGGAGTACCAGCTGCCGGGCGTGCTGCAGATCCCGGTGAACGAGAAGAAGGGTCTCACCTTCGCCCGCGGCCTGCGCTCGATCCTGCGCCACGACCCGGACAAGATCCTGGTGGGCGAGATCCGCGACCCGGAAACCGCCCAGATCGCGATCCAGGCGGCGCTTACCGGCCACCTGGTGTTCACCACGGTGCACGCCAACAACGTGTTCGACGTCATCGGGCGCTTCACCCACATGGGGGTGGACCCCTACAGCTTCGTCTCCGCCCTCAACGGCATCCTGGCGCAGCGCCTGGTGCGGGTGACCTGCGCCGCATGCGCCGTGGAGGAGACGCCGGAGCCGCCGCTGCTGCGCGATTCGGGCCTCGACCCGGCGACCGTGCGCGACTTCCGCTTCCGCGCCGGGCGCGGCTGCGGCGCCTGCCGCGGCACCCGCTACCGCGGCCGCCGCGCCATCGCCGAGTTCCTGGTGATGGGCGACGAGCTGCGCGAGCTGATCGTCGCGCGCGAGCCGATCCGCAAGGTCAAGGACGCGGCGGTGCGCGGCGGCACCCGCTTCCTGCGCGAGGCCGCCGTCGACCTGGTGCGCCAGGGCATCACCACGCTGCCGGAGATCAACCGTGTCACGCTGGTCGCTTGACGAGGTGCGCATCGGGCTCGCGCCCGAGCGCGTGACCCTGCAGCGGGTGCGCCGCGGCTGGCAGCCGCGGGTGCTGGCGACCCAGGCGCTGGACGCCGATCCCGCGGGCGAGGCGCCGTGGCACGGGGCGCTGGCCGCGCTGGCGCAGGCGCTGGAGGCGCGCGAGTGGCAGCGGGCCGGCGCCCGCGCGGTGCTCTCCGACCGGCTGCTGCGCTACGCCGCGGTGCCCTGGAGCGAGCGGCTCGCCGACCGCGCGGAGACGGCGGAAGTGGCCGCCGCGCAGCTGCGCGCGATCCACGGCGAGCGCACCGACGGCTGGCTGGTGCGGGTGAGCGAGGGCAGCTACGGCGCCGCCTGGCTCGCGGCCGGCGTCGATCGCGAGCTGGTGGAGCGGCTCGCGGCGCTGTGCGAATCGCGGCGCCTGGGGCTTGCGCGGGTGGAGCCGTTTTTCGCCGCGGCGTGCAACCGCTTCCGCCGCATCATGCGGGAGCGGGCGTTGTGGTTCGCGGCGCTGGAGGGCGGACGCCTCACCGCCGCGTATCGCGATCCTGCCGGCTGGCGTGCGCTGGCGAGCGTGCGCGTGGCCGGCGATCCGCGCGCCGAACTGGCGGCGCTGGTGGACCGCCACGACCTGCAGGAGCCCGCCGCCGGGGAACCGGCGCCGCTCTATCTCTACGCGCCGGGCGCGGCGCTCGGCGACGAGGCGGTGGGCGCCGAGGGGCATCCGTTGCACTCCCTGGACGGCGGCCGGCCGGACGACGCGGGGCTCGCGCTGGCGGAGGTGCTGTGACGCCGCGCCTGGACCTGAACTTCGCCGCGCCGCCGCGCACCACCGGCCCGCTGGGCCGCGCGCTGCTGGCGCTGGGGCTGGCGGCGGCGCTCGCCAGCGGCCTGGCCTGGGTCGAGGCCGACGGGCAGCGCAGCACCCGCGACGACGCGGTGGACGGCATGAAGAAGCTGCTGGCCCGCCAGGGCGTGCGCCTCGCCGCGCCGGCGGTGCTGAATGAGGACACGCGCGCCGAGATCCAGCGCGCCAACGCCGTCATCGACCGCATCGCGGTGCCGTGGAACGCGCTGTTCCGCGACCTGGAGCTGGCGGCCGACGGCAACGTGGCGCTGCTGGCGGTGGAGCCGGACGCCGGGAAGCGCAGCGTGAAGATCGACGGCGAGGCGAAGGACCTGGCGGCGGTGCTGGCCTATGTCGCGCGGCTGGAAGCGGCGCCGGCGCTCTCCGGCGTGCTGCTGGCGAGCCACGCGCTCAAGGACAGCGGCGGCCAGCGGCCGGTGGCGTTCTCGGTGACGGGCCAATGGACCGCGCCACGCTGAACCCGCTCGCCTGGGGCGCGCGCCACGAACTCTCGCGCCTCGGCGCGGCGGGACTGCTGGGCGCGACGCTGCTGGCGCTGGCCGCCGGCGCCTGGCTCGCCCTGACGCGGCCCGCGCTGGAGGACGCGCGGCGCCTGGCGGTCGAGGAGCAGGACCTGCGCCAGCGCTTGCGCGCGGTGGCGAGCGGGAAGGCACCGCGGGCGCTCAGCCACGCCGAGAAGCTGGACCGGTTCTACGCCTTCTTTCCGCCGGTGGCCGCGGCGCCGGAGCTGCTGGGCACGCTGTTCAAGGCCGCCGAGGCGCGCGGGCTTGCGCTGCGCTCCGGCGAGTACAAGTTGCTGCGCGAACCCGGGTTCCAGCTCGCGCGCTACCAGATCGTGCTGCCGGTGACCGGCAGCTACGCCAGCGTGCGCGATTTCGTCGGCGACGCGCTCAAGGCGCTGCCGACGCTGGTGCTGGACGACGTCAACCTGAAACGGGAGAACGTGGGCGCGACCGCGCTCGACGCCCAGGTGCGCCTGACGCTGTACCTGAAGGACGCGCGGTGAAGCCCGGACCCGGGCAGCGCGGCGCGCTGCTGGCGCTGGCCCTGGCGGCGGCGCTGGCGCTCACCTTCGGTTGGGAGCCGCCGGAAGCGGGCGACAGCGGCGTGGCCGAGGCCAGCGTGCCGCGGCAGCGCGAGGCGGCGGCCGCTGCGCCGGCGGGGCCCGACGTCGATCTCGCCCGGCTCGCGCGCGGGCGCGCCGGGGACGCCGAAGCCGGCGGCACCCTGTTCGGCGCCCACTCGTGGGCGCCGCCGCCTCCGCCGCCGGGCCAGGCGCGCGTGGTGCCGCCGCCCAGGCCCAAGGCGCCGCCGCTGCCGTTCACCTATGTCGGCAGGATGGTCGACGGCCAGCGCACGCTGGTGTTCCTGGCACGGGGCGATGCCAACCACGTCGTCGCCGTGGGCGACGTCATCGACGAGACCTACCGCGTGGAGTCGATCAAGGACGGAACCCTGACGCTCACCTACCTGCCGCTCAAGGAGCGCCAGCAGTTCGCCATCGGGAGCAGCGAATGACGGCGATGCGCCATCTGCGGGCGCTGGCGCTGGCGTTGCTGGTCGCGGGCTGCGCGACCAACCCGCCGTTCGAGGAGGCGAAGAAGCTCCTGGGGCGGGGACAGACCGAGCAGGGGCTGCGGCTGCTGGAGACCGCGGTGCAGGAGCACCCCGACGACGACCACGCGCGGCGCTACTACCAGTCCGTGCGGGACATCTACGCCAACGACCTCGCGGCGCAGGCCGACGCGCTGGCGAACCAAGGTCGCTACGAGAGCGCGGAGGCGGTCTATCTCAAGGCGCTCGCCGCCAGCCCGAACCATCCGCCGGCGCTCGGCGGGCTCGAGCGTGTCCGGCGCGAGAAGCGCCACGAGCCGATGCTGGCGCAGGCGCAGCAGGCGCTGGCCCGGGGCGACTACCGCGCCGCCGAGGCGCCCGCGCGCACGGTGCTGCAGGAGAACCCGTCCAGCCTGGCGGCGCGCCGCATCCTCGCCGAAGCGGGCGAGAGCCGGCAGGCGGAGGACGCGCCGGCGCGCTCGCTCAAGGGCATGCTGGCGAAGACCGTGACGCTGGAGTTCCGCGAGGCGAGCCTGAAGAGCGTGTTCGAGGTGCTCTCGCGCACGGCCGGCGTCAACTTCGTGTTCGACAAGGACGTCAAGCAGGACATCAAGGTCACCATTTTCGTGCGCGACTCCTCCATCGACGACGTGATCAAGCTCATCACGCTCACCAACCAGCTGGACCGCAAGGTGCTCAACGACAACTCGCTGCTGATCTACCCGGCCACCGCGGCGAAGCAGAAGGAGTACCAGGAGCTGATGGTGAAGACGTTCTACCTGGCCAACGCCGACGTGAAGAGCGCGCAGAGCCTGATCAAGACCGTGGTGAAGAGCAAGGACGTCTACGTCGACGAGAAGCTCAACATGCTGGTGCTGAAGGATACACCCGAGGCGATCCGGCTGGCCGAGAAGCTGATCGGCCTGCAGGACAAGGCCGAGCCCGAGGTGATGCTGCAGGTGGAGGTGCTGGAGGTGGGCTCCGGCACGCAGCTCGACCTCGGCGTGGTCTGGCCGTCCGCGGTCAACATCGGCACGCCGCCGGCCGCGGGAACCGGCAGCGGCGACGGCGCCGCGACCGACAGCGACGTGGTCGTACTGGACAGCACGCTTGACCTCAAGGCGTTCGTCGCCAACCCGCTGGCGGTGATCAACATCCGCCAGCAGGACCGCAGCCAGAACCTGCTGGCCGACCCGCGCATCCGGGTGAAGAACCGCGAAAAGGCCAAGGTGCTGATCGGCGAGAAGGTGCCGGTGGTGACCACCACCTCCACCGCCAATGTCGGCGTCTCGTCCAACGTCAATTTCCTCGACGTCGGCCTGACGCTGGAGGTGGAGCCGCTGATCTCGCTCGACGACGAGGTGTCGATCAAGGTCGGCCTGGAGGTCTCCAACATCATCGAAACCGTGGTGTTCGCCGGCGCCCAGGCGTTCCGGCTCGGCCGGCGCACCGCCGCCACCACGCTGCGGCTGAAGGACGGCGAAACCGCGGTGCTGGCGGGACTCATCAGCGACGACGAGCGCAAGACCCGGGTGAAGGTGCCGGGGCTGGGCGACGTGCCGGCGCTGGGGCGGCTGTTCGCCAGCGACAGCGACACGTCCAACCGCACGGAGATCGTGCTGCTCATCACCCCGCGCATCGTGCGCAACATCGGCCGCCCGGAGCTGCTGCAGACGCAGTTTCCGTCCGGCACGGAAGCGGCGATCGGCATTCCGCCGCTCACCATCCGCACCACGCCGCCGAAGGCGCTGGGGCTTTCGTCGCGCGTGCCGGGCGCGGGCGGCGCCGTCGCGCCGGCGCCGGCGCGTGCCGAGACGGCGGCTGCCGTGCCGAGCGAGCTTCCGGGCGCCGCGCCGGCGGCGGTGACCATCGCAGCGCCGACGCAGGTGCGCGTGGGGCAGGAGTTCTCGGTGTCGGTGGCGCTGCCGCCGGGCGCCGGGGCCGGCGCGACGCTGGACCTGGTGTACGACCCGCAGGTGCTGGCGCCGGTGACCGCCGCCAGCACGGTCACCATCGGGCCGGGCGCTCTGGTGGGCGGATCGAGCCCGCCGCCCCAGGGGCAGGCGGTGCCGGGGCGCGAGTCGCTCCGGCTGACCGCCGGCGAAGGCGGCGCGCCCGCCGCGGCCCAGGTGCGCTTCCGCGTGCTGGCGAGCGACGGCGGCAGCACCCAGCTCTCGGTGGACCGCCTGCTGGTGCAGGACGCGAGCGGCAATCCGCTGCCGTTCGTCGACCCGCCGCCGCTGCGGGTGGCGATTTCGCAGTGACGGGCGCCGTGCGATGAGGAATGGGCAATGGGCGATGGGTGATCGGCGATGGGCATTCGGGAATGCCCGCGCCCGGCCGGCCTCGCGCCGCGCAGCGCGACGCCGGCCGCATGCGCGCGTCTCCGACCGCGCGTTGCCCTTCGCCCATCGTCCATTGCCCGTTGCCGGTTCGTCGGGCTTCACCTTCATCGAACTGGTGATCACGGTGGCGATCGTCGCGATCCTGGCGTCGGTGGCGCTGCCGCTGGCGGAGGTGACGGTGCAGCGCGCGAAGGAGACGGAACTCAGGCGTGCGCTGCGCGAGATCCGCACGGCGCTGGACGCGTACAAGGACGCGGTGGACCAGGGCCGCGTCGCGAGGAAGGCGGACCAGTCCGGCTATCCGCCTTCGCTCGAGATCCTGGCGAGGGGCGTCCCGGATGCCAAGGACCCCGACCAGGCGATGATCTATTTCCTGCGCCGGCTGCCGCGGGACCCGATGAGCGACCAGCCCGAGCTGACCGCGGCAGAGACCTGGGGGAAGCGCAGCTACGCGAGCCCGCCGCAGGCGCCGGCGGCGGGCGACGACGTCTTCGACGTCTACTCGCGCTCGGAGAAGGTGGGCTTGAACGGCGTGCCGTACCGGGAGTGGTGACGGGGAGATCGGCGATGGGCGATGGGAAATCGGTGATCGGTGATCGGGAATGGGCGATGGGTTTCCCGGAATGCGCGACGGGCGTCCTGACGCGCTCCTCTCCCGTGCATGTCGCGCGGGGCGCCCCACCCATGGCTCATTCCCCATTCCCCATCGCCCGCTCCAACGGCTTCACGCTGGTCGAACTGCTGGTGGTGCTGGCGATCGTCGCGCTGCTGCTCTCCATCGCCGCGCCGCGTTACTTCGGCAGCGTCGACCGCTCCAGGGAGGCGGTGCTGAAGGAGAACCTGTTCCTGATGCGCGACGCCATCGACCAGTACCACGCCGACAAGGGCCGCTATCCGCCGTCGCTGGAGGCGCTGGTGGCGGAGAAGTACCTGCGCAGGGTGCCGCTGGATCCCGTCACCGAGAGCACGGCGTCGTGGATCGCGCTGGCGCCCGGGGGCGAGGCCGGCGGCGCGGGCGGCGTGTTCGACGTCAGGAGCGGCGCCGAGGGACGCGCGCGCGACGGAACGGCTTACGGGGAGTGGTAGGGGATGGGATGCGGAGCGGCAGGACGCACAGGATCGGCATCGGCGGGCCGGGCCGCGGCGCCGCGGCTGCGCTCGCGGCGACCGCGAGGCGCCACCTATGTGACGGTGCTCTTCCTGGTGGCGGCGCTTGGAGTCGCCGGCGCGGCGGCGGGCCGCTTGTGGGGGACCGCGGTGCAGCGAGAGCGGGAGCGCGAGTTGCTGTTTGCCGGTGAGCAATATCGGCGTGCCATCGGCGGCTACTACGAATCCGGCGCGGGGCCGGTTAAGCAGTATCCGCGCTCGCTGACCGAGCTGCTCAGTGATTCCCGGCGGCCGGGCGTCCGGCGCCACCTGCGCCGCATCTACCGCGACCCTGTCAGCGATTCTCTGGCTTGGGGCGAGGTCCGCGCGCCTGACGGCGGGATCATGGGGGTGTACAGCCGGTCGCGACAGGTTCCCCTCAAGCGCAACGGGTTCAGCTCCGCGCAGCGGGCGTTCGCGGATGCGCAGCGCTATGCGGACTGGCGCTTCGTCTACGTGCCGGAACCGGCAGGCCCCGCCGGTGTCGCACCGGCGGCGGGAGGGGCGCCCCTGTGAAGTCCGATAGCCGCATGGGGCCGGGCGCCGAGCCGGACCCGCCATGGAATCCGCCTTGGCAGTCGCCGGATCTGGAGCGTCTGCTGCGCGTCATCGAGACCGCGACCATGGTGCGGCGGCGGCCACAGTTTTTCCTCCTCGCCCAGGGCGAGTTGCAGGATCTGCTGCCGCACGGGCTGCTGTTCTGCGCCCTGCGGGACGCGCGCGGCGGCTACCGGTTCGATGTCTTCTCCGGGACGCCGCCACGCGACGGCGCCTACGCGACCTGCCTGCGTCCCGACGATGGCCTGCTGCGCCGGGCGATGGCGCTTTGGGAGTCCCGGGACCGCGCGCCACTGGCCCTCGATTCGAGCGCCGCAGGGCCGGCGGCGCAGCAGCTTGCGGAGGACGCGGCGGCCCTGGGTCTGGAAACCATGGCAGCTCACGGCATGCCCGATGCAAGCGGCGAAACCGCAACCTTCTTCGCCTTCTGCCGTTTGCCCGGGCCGATCGACGCGCGGTACCGGTCCGCGCTCGACGCGCTGGTGCCCCACCTCCACCGTGCCTTGATCCAGATGGCACCGCGCGAGATCCGTGTTGCGCCGCTGGAGGACGGCGCCGCGCCCTCGATCACGGGCCGGGAGATCGAGATCCTGCGTTGGGTGCGGGACGGCAAGAGCAACTTCGAAATTGCGGCGGAACTGCGCATCAGCCCCCTCACGGTGAAGAATCACGTGCAGAAAATCCTGCGCAAGCTGAGCGTGCAGAACCGGACGCAGGCCGTGGCGCGCGCGATCGGGTATCGGCTGATCGCAGCATCCCGGGACCCGTGATGGCCGTGCGAAGGCGCGGCGGCAGAATGCCTGCCGCGGCTGGACGGGATCAGGCAGCGTGCAAAGTGAGCGCGGGGGCTGCCGTCTCCCCAGGGGCTCCTTTCGCTGCGGCGTGCAGTCCGAACGGACTGCGTCACATGACGGTTGTGTTACACGCGCCGCGGGGGCGGTGCACAGAGACTACTTCTTGAGGTTTTTCTTGAGCCACTTGTTGACGTCCACCGGGCCGTAGCCGTCGTAGCGGCGGTCCAGCTCGAAGACGTAGAACGTGGATTTCTCGGGCAGCCCCGCCTCCACCTGCATCGCGATCAGGCGCGGATGGTCCTTGGTCTTCACCAGGAAGCAGCCGTCGTTGACCTTCATCGGCTCCAGGTCCTTGACGATTTCCTCGAGCGCTTCGGAAACCTTGGGCGAGCCTTCGGTCACGATGAGCAGTATCGACATATCCTCCCCCTGTTGGCGCGGTGCGGAGCGAGCTGGATCGGCGGACGCGACGCCGCCGGACGATCGGGACGCCGATTGTAACCGGTTGCGCGAGAAATTATCCATCGTGCCGCCGACACCGCCGAAACGGTTCCGGCAGCCGGCGCGCCGCTCAGAAAAACCAGGCGCGCCCCACCTGTCCTGCCAGGATCAGCGCCATCGCCAGCAGTGTCTTGTTGAGCCAGCCGTAGTACTGCTCGGCGTGGGCGCGATTGCGCAGTCGTACGCCTGCCACCAGGAACACCAGTGCGATCAGCGTGAGCGGCACCGTGGCGAGCAGCGTGAGGCGCGTGATTTCCTCCGCCCACGCCAGCGTCGCCGCCTGGGTGGCTTTGCCGAACACGAAGCACAGATTCATGATCTGCACCATCGCCGTCGGCGCCAGGCCGAGGGCCATGAAATACACCACCAGCGGCGGAATCGACACGCTGACGGTGCCGGAGAGGAATCCGGCGAACAGGCCGACGCCCGCTTCCGACGCGCGCGGCGCCCGCGCGAGCCAGCCCCACTCGAGCCGCTTCACCCGCGCCATGTTGAGATAGACCAGGATCATCGCCGCCAGCAGCAGCTTGAGCGGCTCCGCCGGCACCGCCAGCAGCACCTTGGTCCCCACGATCGCGCCCACCGGCATGTAGAGTGCCACCCGCCAGTGCGGGCCCAGGCTCTCGCGCCAGTTGCCGCCCTTGGCGATGAGATAAAGGTTGAGAGCGATGTTGGGCAGGACGGTGAGAATCACCGCGATCTTGAGATCGGTGACGATGGCGATGAGCGCGATGGTGATGAGCGGAAAGCCCATGCCCATGACGCCGTGAATCCACGCCGCCGCGGCCACCACCAGGACGGCGTAGATCATCCACGACGAGTGTATGAAGGCGTCGACTTCGGGCATTGCCTGGGCGGGTGGGCACGGGCGCCGGGGCCCGTGCGCCGCGCGTGCGGACGCGGCGGCGAACCGGCAGGCCGCGGAAGCAGGACTTCCGCGCGGCCCGCGGCCGGCACCGTCAGCTCATGATGTAGTTTTCGAGCTGGCGGATGATGAATTGCTGCTCGGAGATGATGTCTTTCACCAGGTCGCCGATGGAGATCAGGCCGATCAGTTTGTCGCCCTCCATCACCGGGAGGTGGCGGATGCGCTTGTCGGTCATCAGCGCCATGCAGTCCTCGTTGGTCTGCTCCGGGCGCACGTAGACGATCGGGGAGGTCATCACCTCGCGCACGATGGTGTCGCGCGGGGGTTTCTCGAGCACGAACATCTTGCGGGCGAAATCGCGCTCGGACAGGATGCCCACCGGCCGGCCCTCGGCGACGACGATGAGGGCGCCGACGTTCTTCTTCGCCATCAACTCCATCGCGTCGTGGGTGTTGGCCGTGTCGGCGATGGTGAGCACCGAGTGGCCCTTGGTCTCGAGCAGTTCGCGTACCGTTTTCATTGGTGTCCTCCCAGCTGGTGGCGGTCCAGCGGATTCCATTCTAGGCCACGCCGCCAGCTCCCGCGAATGGCCCGCGGGCCAGGAAAAAGCCGCGCCCGAGGGAGCGGCTCTCGGGCGTTTCCATCAGAAACGCCGGTTTCCGGGTTCGTTCGCGGCGGATCAGTCGATGAGGTCGTACGCCGGGAGGGTGAGAAACTCGACGTAGCCGTCGTTCATGGCGATGCGGTCGAAGAGCCTGGCCGCCTCCTCGTACCTGCCGGCGCTCCACGCGGCGTCGCCCAGATACTGCTTCACTTTCGGCAGCTCCTCGGCCAGAAGCTGCCGGCAGAGCTCCTTGGTGACCTTGCGCCCGTCCTCCAGCACGCCCTTGGGCGAGCGGATCCACTGCCAGATCTGGGAGCGCGCGATCTCGGCGGTGGCGGCGTCCTCCATCAGGTTGAACACCGGCACGCAGCCGTTGCCCGCCAGCCAGGAGCCCAGGTACTGGATGCCGACGTTGATGTTGTTGCGCAGGCCGGCCTCGGTGATGGGCCTCTCGGGCTGGAAGTTCAGCAGGTCCCGGGCGCCGACGCTCACGTCCGGCCGCTGCTTGCCGTACTGGTTCGGCTGGGGCATGTGCTCGTCGAACACGGCCTTGGCCACCGGCACCAGGCCCGGGTGGGCAACCCAGGTGCCGTCGCAGCCGTCCGTGGCTTCGCGCAGCTTGTCCAGGCGCACTTTCTCGAGCGCCGCCTCGTTGGCCTTGGGATCGTCCTTGATCGGGATCTGGGCCGCCATGCCGCCCATCGCCGGCGCGTTGCGGCGATGGCAGGTTTTCACCAGCAGCAGCGCGTAGGCCCGCAGGAACGGCGCCGTCATCGTCACCTGGCCCCGGTCCGCCAGGCAGAAGTCCTTGTTGACGCGGAATTTCTTGATGCAGGAGAAGATGTAGTCCCAGCGGCCGATGTTGAGGCCGGCGGAGTGCTCCTTCAGCTCCCACAGGATCTCGTCCATCTCGAACGCGGCGAGGATGGTCTCGATCAGCACGGTCGCCTTGATCGACCCCCGGGGCACGCCCAGCTCGTCCTGCGCCATCCTGAAGATGTCGTTCCACAGGCGCGCCTCCAGGTGCGACTCCATCTTCGGCAGGTAGAAATACGGCCCCGTGCCGCGCTTCAGCAGCTCCTTGGCGTTGTGATAGAAATACAGCGCGAAATCGAAGATGCCGCCGGGCACGCGCTTGCCGTCCACCAGCAGGTGCTTTTCGAACAGATGCCAGCCGCGCGGGCGCGGGATCAGCACCGCGGTCTTCTCCTTGAGCTGGTATTTCTTGCCGCCCTGCTCGAACGTGATGGTGCGGCGGACGGCGTCGCGCAGGTTGAGCTGGCCTTCCACCATGTTGGCCCAAGTGGGGCAGTTGGCGTCTTCGAAGTCGGCCATGAACGTGGAGGCGCCGGAGTTCAGCGCGTTGATCACCATCTTGCGGTCGGTGGGGCCGGTGATCTCGACCCGGCGGTCCAGCATGTCGGCCGGCTGGGGCGCGATGGTCCACTCGGATTCCCGGATCTTGCGGGTTTCGGGGAGGAAATCGGGCAGCTTGCCGGCGTCGAATTCCTTCTGCCGCGCCGCGCGCTTGGCCAACAGCTCATCGACCCGGCCGGCGAACGCGCGATGCAGTTTGGCGACGAAGGCGATCGCGTCGGGGCTCAGGATCTCGGCGTATTCCGGCGTGACCGGCCCGGCGATCTGAACGCCCTGGGGCAGTTCGATGGGCTTGTTCATGGTCGACTCCATTGGCTGAACATTATCGTAGGAATAGGTTTTGATTATACTGCATTGCAGCAGATTCGCTAGCTTCCGGCCTGCCGGGAATCGGCGCCGATTCCGGCTCACCCGAGCGAGGCGGTGCGGTCCCCCTGGCGAAATCCGGGGAGCGGCCGCGGCATCCCCCGGCCCAGCCCCAGCACCTTGAATATTTCTCCCATTTCGGCCGGCGACACCAGCTTTTGCACGCCGGCGGCCAGCGGTAGGTAACGCCCGGCCTGCTCGGCGGGGGTCGCCGCCAGCAGCCCGGTGATCCCGCAATCGATCAGAAAGCCGGCCTGGGACGTGTAGCCCAGAATGTCGAGGCCGGCCCCGTGGGCCGCGTCGGCCAGGGCCGAGAAGTCGACGTGGGCGGTGATGTCGGCGAGCCCCGGATGCAGGAACGGGTCGCCGTGAGCGCGGTGGCGGTAATGGCACATCAGCGTCCCCTGGGAGCGCTGGGGGTGATAGTACTCGCGCGCCGGAAAACCGTAATCGATCACCAGCACCGCGCCTTGCGCGAGCGTTTCGCCCAGGCTCTTCATCAGCGCCGGCCCGGCGAGGGAGATCTCGGAACGGTACGGGCGCGGCACGTCGATGGCGACCGCGGCCGCCGCGAGCCCGGCGTCGGCCACGGGCCGCGCCGCCCAGGCGAAAGCGTCGCCGTCGAGCGCGACGCCGCGCTCGACCACGCCATCATCGCGCCACTCGATCACGTGCACCGGCAGGGCGTCGAACACCTCGTTGGCGACGACCACGCCGCTGAAGCGCTCCGGCAGGCGGTCGATCCATTGCACGCGCTCGCGCAATCCCGCGTCCGCCAGGGTCGCCTGCTGGCGCGCGCGCAGGTCGGGGCTGACTTCCAGGATCAGGTACTGCGCGGGACACGACCCCTGCGCGTCGAGGCCGCGCAACAGGTCGCGCGCCAGCCGGCCGCTGCCGGCGCCCAGTTCCAGCACGCCGCCGCCGACGGCGTCGAGCACGTGCGCCATCGGGCGCGCCAGGGTTTGGCCGAACAGCGGCGAGATCTCGGGCGCGGTGACGAAATCGCCCCCGGCTCCCAGTTTGGCCGCGCCCGCTGCGTAATAACCGAGTCCGGGCGCATACAGCGCCAGCTCCATGTAGCGGGCGAACGGGATCCAGCCGCCGGCGGCGCGGATCGTCTGCGCAATGACGGCCCGCAGCCGCTCGCTGTGGGCGGCGGCGACGGCATCGGGAGAAGGGAGCTGACTCATCGGCGGGGGGCGGCGCATGTGCTAAATTTCGGCCTCCCTGGAAACGAGAGCGGAAGTATAGAACCTGTCTCATACTTCCGCGTGAGCCGCGTTGCGGCCCGGAGCGGACGGATGCCAGCCGCGACGGCGGAGGCGATATGTCGATATTTCAAGTATGAGACAGGTTCTGGTGGAGCGCCCCCTGCAAGGCAAAAGCGTGCTCGTCACCGGCGGCGCCAAGCGGGTCGGCGCCGCCGTGTGCCGCCGCCTCCACGGCGCCGGCGCCAACGTCGTCATCCATTACCGCTCGTCCCGCGACGAGGCCGCGAGGCTCGCCGGCGAGCTGAATCGCGTACGCGCCGGGTCGGCGACGCTGGCCCGTGCGGACCTGCTGGACGTCGCGCGCTTGCCGGAGCTGGTGCAGGCGGCGGTGGAGGCCTACGGGCGGCTCGACGTGCTGGTGAACAACGCGTCGAGCTTCTTTCCCACGCCCGTGGGGCACATCGACGAGACGGCCTGGAACGACCTCATCGGCACCAACCTCAAGGCGCCGCTGTTTCTTTCCCAGGCCGCTGCGCCGGAACTGCGCGAAGCCCGGGGCTGCATCGTCAACGTCACCGACATCCACGCTCAACGGCCCATGGGCGGCTACCTGGTGTACAGCGTCGGCAAAGCCGGGCTTGCCGCGCTCACCCAGGCGCTGGCCCGGGAGCTGGGGCCGCAGGTGCGCGTCAACGCGGTGGCGCCCGGGGCCATCATCTGGCCGGAAGACGACGAGTGGCACGACGGCAAGCTGCAGGCCGAGATTCTGGACACGGTTTTCCTGAAGCGCATCGGCGAGCCGGACGACATCGCCCGGGCGGTGGCGTTCCTGGTCTGCGATGCGCCCTATGTCACCGGCCAGACCCTCGCGGTGGACGGCGGCCGCAGCGTAAGCCTTTGATTCCGCCGTCCCTTCAGCGTCTTGAGCGAAAACCCCAAGCACTTGATACAATACGCGTTTTCCGCGGCCGCCGGCCGCGATCTCGCCGACGGAACGCGCCATGAAATTTCGCCCCAGCAAGAAAATCTCCACCTTCTATCCTCCCCAGCGCACCCTGATGGGCCCGGGACCCTCGGACATCCATCCGCGCGTACTTTCCGCACTGTCCCGGCCCACCATCGGTTATCTGGATCCGGTGTTCGTCGGCATGATGGACGAACTCAAGGCGATGCTGCGCTACGCGTTCCAGACCGCCAACGAAGTGACGTTCCCGGTGTCGGGCCCGGGCTCGGTGGGGATGGAGATCTGCTTCGTCAACATGGTGAACCCCGGCGACAAGGTCATCGTCTGCCGCAACGGCGTGTTTGGCGGGCGCATGATCGAGAACGTCGAGCGCTGCCAGGGCGTGCCGGTGGTGGTGGAAGAGACCTGGGGCGAGCCGGTGGATCCGCAGAAAGTGGAGGACATGATCCGCAGGCATCCCGACGCCAAGATCCTGGCGTTCGTCCACGCGGAGACGTCCACCGGCGTGATGTCCGACGCCAAGACCCTGTGCGAAATCGCTCGCAGGCACGGGCTGATGACCATCGTCGACGCCGTCACTTCGCTCGGCGGCACGCCGGTGCTGGTGGACGAGTGGGGCATCGACGCGTGCTACTCGGCCAGCCAGAAGTGCCTGTCCTGCACGCCGGGGCTGTCGCCGGTCACCTTCAGCGACCGGGTGGTGAAGATGGTCCGCGCCCGCACCGAGAAGGTGCACAGCTGGTTCCTCGACCTCGGGCTGCTGCTCACGTATTGGGGCGATACCACCCGCACCTACCACCACACCGCGCCCACCAACAGTCTCTACGCGCTGCACGAGTCGCTGCTGATGCTGCAGGAGGAAGGCCTGGACCGTGCCTGGGCCCGTCACCGGCGCAATCACGAGGCCCTGAAGGCCGGTCTCGAAACCTTCGGTCTCGAGTTCCTGGTGCGGCCGGAATACCGGCTGCCGCAAATGAACGCGGTGAAAGTGATGCCCGGCGTCGACGAAGCCGAGGTACGCCGGCGCATGCTGCACGACTACAACCTGGAGCTGGGCGCCAGCCTCGGCGACCTCAAGGGCAAGATCTGGCGCTTCGGCATCATGGGCTACTCGTGCAACATGCAGAACGTGATGCTGAGCCTGTGCGCGCTGGAGACCGTGTTCGCCGACCTGGGCGTCAAGGTGGAGTTCGGGGCGGCGGAGTCGGCGGCCTACCACGCGTACGCCGCGAATCCGCAGCCCTTGCGGACCCCCGAGGCGAAGGCGGTCGCGGCCTGACGACACGGTCCCTCCGGCCCGGAAAAAAGGCGCGCAACCTGCGCGCCTTTTTCATGTGTTTCGGTTCGCAAACCCTCGCGGAATCAGCCTGTTTCGATTGGAAACGATCGCTATCAGGCAATCTTTGGCGTGCCGGCAGCACTCTGTATCCATTGAGAAAAGGTTTTGCGCCGCTGGCGAAAAGCGTTGGTATGGATCATGCTGAAGTTATCGGGTCACGATAGGTCCCGTGGTTCGCCAAGGAGGCACACACGATGTCTAGAAACGCAGCCGAGTGGGCGCAGCGCCCCAAGTTTCCCAACACTCACTATGTGGACACGCGCGTCTACACCAGCGAGGAGCTGTTCCGCGAAGAGCAGGAGAAGCTCTTCAACAAGACCTGGATCATCGCCTGCCATGAAAGCGAGATCCCCAACGCGTTCGACTACCGGACGTTCCAGCACCCCGGCGGCGAACCGCTGATCATCATGCGCGGCGACGACAACAAGATCCGCGCGTTCTACAACATCTGCCCGCACCGCGGAAACATCATCCTTTACGATCCGTCCGGCAACGCCAAGCGCATGACCTGCATCTTCCACGCGTGGTCGTTCGACTGCCGCGGCAACTGCATCGACATCTCTCGCGGCAAGGAAGGCTACCAGGACCGGCTCGACATGAAGGACGTGGGCCTGCGGGAGGTGCGCTGCGAGGTGGGCTACGGCGGCTTCGCCTGGGTCAACGTCGATGACAACGCCTGCAGCCTGAAGGAGTACATCGGCGACGCGCTCAGCATGCTGGAGCCCAACATGCAGGAGCCGATGGAGGTGTTCCATTACCACAAGGCGGTGGTGAACGGGAATTACAAGCTGTGGCACGACACCAACAGCGAGTTCTACCACGACTTCGTGCACTACTTTAACCGCATCACCGGCATGCTCCAGCCGGGCTACTTCGACCGCAAGTACACCGGCTATCCCAACGGCCACGCGTCGGTGGGTTCGATGGAGATCAAGTACGACAAGTACGAGGGCAGCAAGGAGCGCAGGGTGGGCTGGCCCGGCCTCGCGCCCGGCGGCTGGATCCTGATCGACATCTTCCCCGGCATGACCTACAACCTGCGCACTTCGGTGCTGCGCATCGACACCGCGATACCGCTCGGTCCCAACAAGACCATCATCGAGTTCCGCGGACTGGCGTTGAAGCGCGACACCGAGGAGGAGCGCCGGCAGCGGATATTCGACCACAACACCATCTGGGGTCCGTTCGGGCGCAATCTGCACGAGGACCTGCTGGCGGTGCACGGCCAGGGCATGGCCATGCGCGACGAGCAGACCGACAGCAAGTGGGTGCTGCACGGGCGCGAAGAGAACATGACCATCCACGACGAGGGCGGCATGCGCCACTTCTACGCGGAGTGGGGCAGGCGCATGGGCCGCCCGGCCTACGACCCGTTCGGCGACCGCGGCGTCGCCGGCAAGGCCGCCGTCGCCTGACATTCCAGATTCCCCGCCGGCAGCGTACCGGCGGGAGCGTTCCCCCATTGAGGAGGTACCATGAGTTCGCGCACGCAAGTCGAGGAACTGGTTTACAAGTCCTGCATGCTTCTCGACGACAAGGACTGGAAAGGCTACCTGGACCTGTGCGAGCCGGAGTTCCGTTATACGGTGACGGCCATGAGCCCGGAGATCCGCAAGGAAATGACCTGGCTCGACCACGACAAGGGCGGCATGCAGACGCTGTTCAACAATCTGCCCCGCCATAACAGCGACCACTCTCCGGTCACCCGCCATGCCACGGTCTACAGCGTGAAGATCGACGAGGCGAAACAGCAGGCCGAGGTGGTCTCCGCGCTGCAGGTGTTTCGCACCGCGCTGGATGGCGGCGCGACCGAGCTCTTCGCGGTGGGCAAGCTGCACGACACCGTGAAGCTGAACGGCAAGGGCGCCACGCTGCTCAAGCGCAACGTGAAACTCGACACGCGGATGCTGGGGATCGGCTACCACATTCCGTTCTGAAACGGCGCCCCCCGCGCGGGCGCCGATAACAACAAAGGCAGGGACCGAGGAGGAGGATGAAGGTCCAGATCAACGCCCGCAACCGGGCGTATCAGTTCGATTGCGCCAGCGGCGAGAAGATACTCCTCGCCGGGCTGCGCAGTGCCGTCGAGCTGCCCTACGAGTGCGGCAGCGGCACCTGCGGCACCTGCAAGGCCAAGCTGATCGAGGGCGAGATCGAGGATCGCTGGCCCCAGGCGCCGGGCAGCAAGCTGCTGAAGGCCGACCAGGGCGAGTTCCTCATGTGCCAGTGCGTGCCCAAGGGCGACGTGGCGATCGAGGTGGCCAGCTTCGTCTATGGCACCGACCCGGGCGCGTGCGTGCCCGCCGCCTTCGAAGGCAGGCTCACCGACACCCGCAGCCTGACCCATGACGTGATGGCGTTCTCGGTGGAGCTCGACCGTCCGATGGACTTCGATGCGGGCCAGTTCGTGCTGGTGGAGGCGCCCGGCGTCAAGGGCTTCCGCGGCTACTCGATGGTGAATTTCGAGCGCCGGACACGGCGGCTCGATTTCGTCGTCAAGCGCAAGCCGGGCGGCGGCTTCTGCGACTGGCTGTTCGACGGCGGTGCCCGGGACGGCGCCGTCAGGATGTTCGGCCCGCTCGGCAAGGCCACCTTCTATCCGGGCCTCGCGAAGAACGTGCTGTGCATCGCCGGCGGTTCCGGCATCGCCGGCATGATGTCGATCCTGGAGCGCGCCACCCAGGAGAACTACTTCCGCCAGTACAAGGGCTACGTGTTCTTCGGCGTGCGGACCCTGAAGGACGCCTTCTACCTGGACGAGCTGGCGGCGTTCCAGCGCCAGGCGGCGGGCAACTTGGCGATCACGATCGCGCTTTCCGACGAGGAAGTGCCGGCCGCGGCCGCGGCCGGCCACCCGGAGCTGACGTTCGACCACGGCATGGTGCATGACGTGGCGGCCAGGCACATGGATGGAAAGTACCAGAACGTGCGCGCCTACCTGGCCGGTCCGCCGCCGTCGGTGGAGGCTGCGATCCGGGTGCTGCTGCTGAAGGCGAAGCTCACCACGGACAACATCCGCTACGACAAATTCAGCTGAGGAGGCCGGGTGATCAAGAAGATGGTTTGCCGTGCCGACGAGGTCCCGGCGGGCGGAATGAAGGAGGTGGAGGTCGAGCCCGGGCTGAAGGTGGTGGTCGCCAACTCCGGCGACGAGTTCTTCGCCTGCCAGGCCATCTGCCCGCACCAGGAGGTGCCGCTGTGCGAAGGCCTGTTCGACGGTTCGGTGCTCACCTGCCACATGCACCTGTGGCAGTGGGACATCCGCACCGGCGCGCCGCAGGGGCTGGCGGAGGCGCCGCTGCAGACCTTCGACATCACGGTCGAGGACGGCACCGTCTACCTGGCGCCGCCCAACGTGCTCGGCTCGTCCGAGCTGTTCGCCGGTCTCCCGCCGCAGACCCTGGCACGGCTTTCCGAGCTGGGCCGCAGCGAGAGCTTCGACGAGGGCGCAACCCTCTACACCGTGGGGGACCCGGCCGACAACCTCTTCATCCTGGAGTCGGGCCGCGTCGAGTTCCTGATCGGGCGCGACGACCGCACCAGTCCGGCGGGCTTCGTGCTGCGCAAGGGCGAAGTCTTCGGCTGGGCGGCGCTGCTGGACGGCCAGCCCAAGCGCATCGCCCGCGCCACCTGCCTGGAGAAATCGTCGCTGATCCGGATGAACGGCCGCGAGGTGCTGAAGATCCTGGAAGGCGATCCCGGCGCGGGTTACTTGGTGATGCGGCGCCTGGCGGAGCTGGTGGCGCGCTATCTCAGCGCGTCGGGCGCCAAGTAGTGCGGCAAGGAGCGGGACACCACCGCGGACGGAAAAACCGCGGGGCAAGAAGCGAAGCGTGTGCGGAGCATCGCACGTTCAACCACCAACGGAGGGCATGATGAAAGTTCCATTCAGAAAGGTGATGCAGGGCTCCACCCAGTGGGTCGCCGCGACGGCCGGAGCCGCGGTACTCGGGCTGTCGGCCACCGCGTCGTTCGCGCAGGCGACCTTGAACTTCGGCAAACCCGGCGAGCCGGTCAAGCTGGTGGTCGGCTACCAGCCGTACTACACCGAGTCCTGGTCGGGCGTGGTGATGCGGGGCAAGGAATTGTGGAAGAAGTACCTGCCCAAGGGCTCGGAAGTGGAATTCCAGATCGGCCTGCAGGGCGCGATCATCGTCAACAACATGCTGGCCGGCAAGCAGCACATCGGCTATATGGGCGACATGCCGGCGATCGTCTCCACCACCAAGATGCAGCAGGCCGACATCCGGCTGGTGGCGGTGCTGGGCCTGGGCTTCGACCAGTGCAACATCTTCCTGGCCCGCAAGGACGCGCCGGACATGAGCCCCAAGGACGCGCTGAAGTGGCTCGACGGCAAGCAGGTGGCGGTGCCCAAGGGCAGCTGCACCGACCGCTTCGCCCAGGCGGTGTTCAAGAAGGAGAACGTCAAGCCGGCGGCCTACCTGAACCAGAACATCGAAGTCATCACCAGCGGCTTCCGCGCCGGCAAGCTGGACGCAGCGGTGATCTGGGAGCCGACCGCCTCGCGGCTCGTGGAGGAGGGTTTGGCCAAGCGCGTTGCGTCGGGCTTCACCACCAACGAGAACGACGGCGGCTTCATGGCGATGCGCGCCGACCTGATCCAGCAGCGGCCCGACGTGGTGAAAGGGTGGATGAATGCCGAGCTGGACGCGCAGCTGTTTCTCGCCGATCCCAAGAACGCCAAGGAGATCATCGACATGGCGATGGCCCAGACCACCGGCTTCCCGCGTGAGGCGATGGCCAGGGCGCTCTACGGCAAGTATGCGGACCAGACCCAGCCGCTGCGTTTCACCATGCCGTTCACGTTCACGCCCGAGGCCAAGGATCTGCTGACGAAGGCCACCGCGTTCCTGTACGAGCTCAAGACCATCAATACGCCGACGCTGCGGCCCGAGGCGATAATGCCCGAGTTCGCCGACGAGGCGCTCAAGGCGCGCGGTCTCACCGCGCCCATCGGTCAGGTGCCGGTGCTGGCCGAGCTGCCGAAGTAAAGAGGGAGATCGGGAGCGCCGCTACGGCGCTCCCGGGTCCCACGGCCCGGGCCCGGCCCGGGGCCGCAGAGTAAACGGAGGAGACGATCGGCATGGAACTCGCCACCAATACGCAGCAGGGGGAGGATTACGTCGCCCTGCTCAAGCGCGCGATGCCTTTCCAGGTCATGTCCAACGGCATGCTGGAGAAGATTGCGGCGGTCGCGCGACGCGTCGACTACAAGGCCGGGGAACGGATCTACGAGCGCGGCGAGCGCGCCGACGATCTCTACGTGATCGTGCGGGGGCAGGTGGAGCACATCCTGGGCCCGGGCGCCGGCGCCACCAACCTGCTGCGCAATCTGGGGGCGGGCGAAGTGTTCGGCTGGGCCGCCCTGCTGACGAGCCAGCCCTACCGGCTGGCCAGGGCCACCGCCTCGCAGGACACCGAGTGCCTGGCCATCAGCACGCAAACGCTGCTCAAGATCCTGGAGTCCGAGCCGGAGACCGGCAACGTGGTCATGAGCCGATTCGCCACCATGATCACGCGCGACTATTCGGTGCCCGACTGGATGGCCAAGGTGAAGGCGATCGAGCGGCGCCAGCAGCAGCAGCATATGACGGGCACCGCGCTCACGATGTATCGCCTCGCCCAGTGGATCAAGAGCCCGCGCCCTTACCTGATGTTCATCGGGTTCTCGCTGCTGCTCGGGTTCTGGTACCTGGCGGTGGAGGTGTGGAAGCTGCCGCGCTTCGAGCAGATGCCGGGGCTGACTTCCGTCGTGACGGAATGGGTGAGCAGGGACCCCGTCTATGGCCTATCCCTTTTCACACCGGAATACTACCAGCACATCTGGGTCAGCATCCGCCGGGTGGGCATCGCGTTTTTCCTCGCCACCGCGCTGGGCGTGCCGCTGGGGCTTTTCCTGGGCTGGTCGCAGAAGTTCAAGGAATACGTTTTCCCGGTTTTCGAGATGCTGCGCCCGATCCCGATTCTCGCGTGGGTTCCGCTGGCGATCCTGATGTTCACGGGTCTGGAGACCCCGGTGATCTTCCTGGCGTTCCTGGCCTCGTTCTACGCGACGGCGCTCAACACCATGTTGGGCGTGCAGTCGATCGACGAGTCCTATTTCCGCGCCGGCTACTGTCTCGGCGCGAGCCGCTGGCAGGTTTTCCGGCACGTCATCGTGCCGGGCGCGATGCCCTACATCTTCACGGGACTGCAGATCTCCATCGGCGTGTGCTGGTTCTCGCTGGTGGCGGCGGAAATGGTGTCGGGGCAGTTCGGCCTCGGCTATGTGATCAACAACTCGTACACCACCGTGCGCTATCCCACGATCATCATCGGGATGGTGACGCTGGGGGCGGTGGGCTACGCCACCAGCGCGATGGTTCGGATCGCAGGAGACTACATGATGCAATGGCGGGTTCGTGAGCTGGCGCTGGGGGGGAACGCATGATGCGGGAACCGGCATCCAACTTCCAGCCGTCGAGCCGGACCGGCAAAGGGGCCATCCGCATCGACGACGTCGTCAAGATCTACGACCCGGAGGGGGCCGCGGTGATGGCGGTGGACCACTGCTCGCTGGACATCGCGCCGGGGGAAATCTGCATGATCGTGGGCCCGTCGGGTTGCGGCAAAACCACGCTGCTGAACGCGATCGCCGGATTCCACAGTATCAACTCCGGAACGATCCGCCTGGACGGCGAACTGTTGTGCGGCCCGGGCAAGCCCAAGGCCGAACCCGGGCCGGACCGCATCGTGGTGTTCCAGAACGGCGCGCTGTTCCCCTGGAAAACCGTCCTCGACAACGTCGCCTTCGGGCCGGTGATGCAGGGCAAGCTGTCCCAGAAGGAAGCGTACGAGAAGGCGCGGAGCATGATGGCCGACGCCGGTCTCTCGGGCACCGAGCACAATTTTCCCGGCGAGATCTCGTCCGGCGTGCGGCGCCGGGTGGAGATCGTGCGCGCGCTGATGAACGATCCCAAGGTGCTGCTGCTGGACGAGCCCTACCGGGCGCTGGATTCGCTCACCAAGTCGGTGATGCACGAAGCGCTGCTGGAGATCTATTACAAGAACCAGGTCACCATTTTCTTCATCACCCATGATCTGGAAGAGGCGATCTTCCTCGGGCACCGCGTGGTGATCATGACCACCCGGCCGTGCAAGCCGAAGAAGGTCCTGGAGGTGGACATTCCCCATCCGCGTGACTATGGCGTGCTGACCACGCCGCGTTTCCGGGAACTCATGGACGAGACCATCGAGGCCGTGCACGAGGAGGCCCTCAAGGCCTTCCAGGCCGGCGAGAAGGAAGGCTGAGCGGGAGAGCGCTATGGACCGGCTTACTGCAATCCGGAAGTTCATATTCAGCCGCACCGTTTTTCGCGGCATCGTGTCGGTGGTGGTGTTCCTGGTGATCTGGGAACTGGGGTCGAAATCGAAGGACTGGTTCGGGTTCACCACGCCCTGGATCGGCGCGGTGCCGGCGCCCACCGACGTCATCGCGGCATGGAGCGGGCTGATCACCGACGCGGGGTACTGGCAGAGCTGGTACATGAGCACGCTGCGGGTGCTGGGGGGGTTTCTCGCCGCCATGGTGATCGGCATTCCGTTCGGCCTGATGATGGCGATCAGCCGCCCGGCCTACGGGGTGCTGTTCCCGCCGTTCGAGGTGCTGCGGCCGATTCCGCCGCTCGCCTGGGTGCCGGCCTCCATCATCTTCTGGCCGACGCAGGAACTGTCAATTACTTTCGTGACTTTCCTGGGCGCCTTCTACACCATTGTGATCAACGTGCTGGGCGGCGCAAAATCCATCGACGTGCGCTATTTCCAGGCGGCGCGCTCGATGGGCGCGAGCGGCTGGGACGTGTTCCGCCGCATCATCCTGCCGGGCACCATCCCGTCGATCGCGGTCGGGTCCGCGGTGGGCATGGGGATCACCTGGGAAGTGGTGGTGGCGGCGGAAATGATTTCCGGCGGGGGCAGTTCCATGGGGGGCGCCGGCGGTGGCCTCGGATTTTTCATCTGGAACTCCTACGTCGGCGGTTCCTACGAGCAGATCGTGGTCGGAATGATCTCGATCGGCATCGCAGGCTACATATCGAGCGAAGTGCTGCGCAGGGTCGGCGAGCGGTCGACGCCGTGGCTGCGCACGCGTTGAAGAATCGGGGGCGGCAATGGCATCGGTACTGAAGCAGACGGACAAGTCCATGACCCTGGCCAAGGCCCAGTCGGGCGAGATCGAGGTCACCAACGTCTGCAAGAATTATGGCGAGCAGCAGTTCAGCAAGGAGGTGGTGAAGGATTGCTCGTTCACCGTGCAGCGCAGCAGGCTGACGGTGATGATCGGCCCGTCCGGCTGCGGCAAGAGCACGCTGATCCGCCTGCTGGCCGGCTTCGAGCGCCCCACCAGCGGTTCGATCACGATCGACGGCAAGCCCGTGAGCGGGCCGGGCCGGGACCGTCTGGTGGTATTCCAGGAGACGGCGCTGTTCCCCTGGATGACCACCTACGAAAACATCATGTACGGACCCCGCGCCCGCGGCGAGGACGACGCCAAGGCCAGGGAGATGGCGGAGTTCCTGCTGAACAAGGTGGGCCTGATGCAGTTCCGGAAGAAATATCCCAGCCAGCTTTCGGGCGGCATGCAGCGGCGCTGCGAGCTGGCGCGGGCCATGATCAACAATCCGTCGGTGATGATCCTGGACGAGCCGTTCCGCGGCCTCGATGCCATGACCAAGGAACTGATGTGGGAGTACTACGCCGCGCTGTTCGAGGAGAGCCGGCGCACCAACTTCTTCGTCACCACCGACATCGACGAGGCGATTTTCCTCGCCGATCGGCTGCTGATCATGACCAACATTCCGACCCGGGTGCGCGCGGTACTGGAGGTGGACATTCCGCGGCCGCGCAGTCTCAAGAACATCATCGAGGACGACCGCGCCAACGACGTGAAGATGGAGGCGCTGTCCCTGCTGCACGAGGAGGCGATGAAATCCTTCGCCGGCGGCAGCAAGGCGGCGGCGGACTTCGTCGACGCCTACACGCGCCGCATCGCGAGGCGCTGAGCCCGGATTCAGCGCATGCTGGGGTGGCTGCTCAACCGGGAAGTGGTGATCGGCCTGGCCATCCTGGGCGCCATCATGGTGGCGTCCGCCTCGCTGCTGGCGGGCCGTCTCGGCCCGGCACGGGCCGTCTGGCTCAACCGCGCGGGCTACACCGTCACCGGCGTGAGCGTGCTGATATTCATCGTCGTCGGTTTCATGGGGCCGCGTTGAGGCGGCTTCGGCCACAGGAGAGCAAGGCGTGAGTGCAAAGATCATCGACGGCAATGCGGTTGCCGCCAAAGTGCGGGCCGACTACCGCGAGCGGGTGCAGAAGCTGGCCGCCCTGGGTATCGTTCCGGGACTCGCGGTGGTGATCGTGGGCGACAACCCGGCGTCCAAGGTCTACGTCGGCAAGAAAGCCAAGGCCTGCCAGGACATCGGCATGCATTCCGAAGTGTGCCAGTTCCCGGCGGACGCACCGCAGGACGAGGTGCTCAAGCGCATCCGCGCGCTCAACGCCGACCCCTCGATCCACGGCATCATCGTCCAGCTGCCGCTGCCGGCGCATTACGACATGCGCCAGTTGCTGGAGGCCATCGATCGCGACAAGGACGTGGACGGCTTCCATCTGTACAACGTCGGCGGCCTCGTCACCGGCGGCACCGTGTTCCCGCCCTGCACGCCCTACGGCGTGCAGGTGCTGCTGGAGCACACCGGGATTCCGATCGAGGGCCAGAACGTGGTGGTGGTGGGCGCCAGCAACATCGTCGGCAAGCCCATGGCCCTCATGCTGCTGGCGAAGGAGGCGACGGTTGCCATCTGCCACATCAAGACCCGCGACCTGGCGCAATTCACCATCCTGGCCGACATCCTGGTGGTGGCGGCCGGCAAGCCGGGCCTGATCACGGCGCCGATGGTGAAGCACGGCGCGGTGGTGATCGACGTCGGCATCAACCGGCTGCCGGACGGCCGCCTCGTAGGCGACGTCGATTTCGGCAAGGTGAAGGAAAAGGCGTCGTGGATCACGCCGGTGCCCGGCGGCGTCGGCCCCATGACCGTCACCATGCTGCTGGGCAATACCCTGGCGGCCGCCGAGCGTCAGGCCGAGCGTGCCGCCGCGCGCTCCGGCGCCGCTGCGGCGGTCTGAGGACCTGCAGTGCCCGCCGCGGGACGGCGGCGATCCTGACCCGCGAAGGACGTGCGCCACGCCAAGGCGCGGATCGTCCGCCCGCTGCCTGCCGGGTGTCCGGGGCGCCGAGCCCTTGCCCCCGCTTGACTTCCCGGGAGTAAGGGCCGGCGCCCTTCGCGTGCGATCCCTCTCGGAGCCGCGTTTGCGCCGCTCCGGCCCCCCGGGGGCGCCTCTACAGCGGGACGTGGTAGCCCCAGCCCAGGTCGCGGGTGCTGAGTTTCACCCGCCGCTCCTTGAGCCGCAGCGTGTCGCCGTCGATGGCGACGGTGTCTTCGTATCGGCCCACGGCGAACAGGCTGGTGGCGCCACCGTCCAGGCTGGTCCTGAAGATCTGAAACGCCGAGGTCACCTTCGCCGTCTCCCCGTTCATCTCCACCCGGTAGATGACGGCGTTGCGAGTCAGCGGCGAGTGGTCGCTGTTGTGCTTGGGCAGCATCTTCAGCAGGAACTCCTCGAACTCCTTCCGGTCCCGGTCCATCCAGGTCATCTCCTGGCGGATCTCCGGACTGTAGGCGGCGATCTCGTAGTGGAACTCCGGATCGCAGAGCGCCATGAAGCCGGGGTAGTCGCCGTCGTCCATCAGCATGCAGGTCGAGTAGACGAATTCCTCGACGCGGGTCCTGTCAGCGTGCATCGTCGGTCTCCTTGAGTGATGAGGTCAGGCCGCCCGGCTCTCGGCGCCGGGCTTGGCGAGCGGTTGCGCCGGGCTGCGGCCCATGCGCCGGCCCCACTCGGCGATGTAGTGACGCATGCCGATTTCGTCGTGGATGGTGGCATCCTCCTCGCGCGCCTGGAGCACGAACATCGCCTCGGAGTCGCGCGCCATGGCGACGCCCTGGCCGGAGGAAGCCAGCAGATCCTCGTGCAGGTTGCGGCCGAAGGGACCCCAGATGGTGGCGGCGTCGCGCTGGCGCTGGCGGCGTTCCTGCGGCGTGTCGCGCTTGAGCCCCAGCGCGCGGAACTCGAGGATCACCCGGTCCGGCGCCAGCGGGATGTAGCTGTCGATGCGCAGCACCGACGTGCGCAGGTTGAGGGTGATGGCCGGAAACAGGTCGGCCAGCTTCCAGCCGTTGGACGGCAGGTGGGGCCAGCCCAGCTCCTTGGAATGGCCGCTGCCGGCGTAGGCGCCGTAGTTGACGTTCATCGAGCCGACGGTGGCGTGACCGTTGGGATACCCGGTGTACCTGCGCTGAAAGTAGCCGGACTTGGGATCCAGCATGCCGGTGATGCGGTTATAGACGTGCAGGTAGTCGTGGTAGAACTCGCTGTTGGTGTCGTGGATCAGCTTGTAGTTGGTGTTGAGCGTGGCCTGGTAGTACCAGAAGGTTTCCATCGGCTCGGCGGTCAGCTCCGGCAGCATGTAGTCCAGCGCCTCGCCGATGTAGGCAGCGAGCGGCTCGCAGTTGTCGTCCAGGTTGACCCAGACGAAGCCGCCGTAGGCCACTTCGGTACGCACTTGCTTGAGGCTCAGGTTTTCCTTGCACACGCGGTCCTGGTAGCCCTCCTTGCCGCGCGGAATGTCGACGCACTCGCCGTAACCGTTGAACGCCCACTGGTGGAAGATGCACACCAGGTTCTTGGCGCTGCCCGATGGATCGTAGGTGATGAGATTGCCGCGATGGGGGCAGACGTTGTAGAAGGTGCGCACCTGGCCGTCCTGGCCGCGCACGATCACCAGCGGCGTCCCGCCCGGGTGCCGGTAACTGCGGTAGTCGCCGGGGTTGGCGAGCTCGCTCTCGTGGCAGGCGAGGTGCCACACCTTGCGAAAAATCTTCTCCTGCTCCTCGGCGAACAACTCGTCGCTGGAGTAGACGACGGGGTCCACGTAGTGGGTGGGTGGAAGATTCGGCCGTTTCAGCCATTCAGTCGTGTTTCGAGCCATCTCCGTCCTCCTTGTTTGAGAACAAAAACCAATAACCATTTAATAACAATGGTCATTGACAGCTCTCGCATAGTGCGTGCCAGACGGGACGAATGCCGGCAACCAGGTGATTCGATGGAGAACTTGAGTACCGGGATGCAGACCGGTCCGGGATCCCGTTTCCCTGCGAAACGCGAATTCGAAACGCAGTGTGCCCAGCGCCACGCCGGCACCGACGTCAGGGATCCAGGCGGGGCAGCCGGCGCAGCGGATCGTAATACGGCAGACGGGCCACCCGGGCAGCGAGCCCGTAGCCGAGTTCGACCCGGGTTCCCGGGTGGCGGTCGCTCCAGTCGACGAAGCCCAGGCCCAGCGTCTCGCCATGGAGCGCGGAAACTGCGGCACTGGTCAGGACGCCGCGGCCCGGCGTCGCGTGTCTCAGGGGGAGCTGCATGGCGAGCGGCAGCGCCGGCGCCCGATCCGGCCGCGGCATCGGCCGCAAGCCCACCAGCATGCGTCGCGGAGGCCGGCGACCGCGCGCCCGCAGCGCCGCCGCCCCGCGGAAGGCACCCGCGGGGTCCGCGAGCCGCGCGTAGCCCAGCTCGGCGGGCGTGACCCGGTGGCGCAGCTCGCGCGAGAACAGCACGAAGCCCGACTCGATGCGCAGGGCGTCGGCGGCGTCGAATCCGCACTCCCTTGCGTCAAGCTCCGAACCGGCTTCGCACAGGGTGCGCCACAGCCGAGCGCCGGCGGCGGTGTCGACGAAGATCTCGTACCCCAGCTCGCCGGTGTAGCCGAGGCGGGCGATCCGGCAATCCAGCCCGGCCACGCGGAGGCCGCCGAAACGGAAGTAGCCCGGCAGCGAGGACGCGCCGCAACGGCGCAGCAGCCAGGCGCTGGCGGGCCCCTGTACGGCGGCGACGGCGAAGCTTCCGGAGAGGTCCCGCAATTGCACGTCGAAACCGGCCGCGACCGCTTCGACATGGCTGCGGTCGCTGGGGCGGCCGCTGACCAGCCAGTAGCGGCCGTCGTCGAACCGCCACAGGGTGGCGTCGACGAATACGGTGCCGTCGTCGTCAAGCAGCAGCGTGTAGGCGATCCGCCCCGGCCGCAGCGAGCCGGCGTCCCGGGTCTGCACGCGGTCGAGAAAGGCGCGTGCGCCGGCGCCCGCCACCTCGAACACCGCCATGAAAGAGAAATCGTAGAGCCCTGCGGCGCGGCGAGTCGCCAGCTGCTCGCCGGCGGGATCGTCGAAGCGCGACGGCACCCGGAATCCGGGCGTCACCTCGGCCAGCGGTATGCCCCGCGCGCGGAACGCGGCGGTAAGGGGCGATTCGGCTGCGGGTTGCGAAGCCACCGGTGGCGTAATTTGCGCTTTGGATCGCGACTGTGACGTTGATTGTCGCCCATGCCCGGGATCCGCTCCCACGCGCGACGAGCGGCAGCGTTGGTCCCGAGGGCTAATTTACCGCAGAGGCGCCGAGACGCGGAGAAAGGCCCTATCGAAGGGCGCGCCCGCGCGGTCGAGTTCCGGTGTCGTTTTCTCCCGGCGCCTCCGCGCCTGCGCGGTGAGAACAGCGCTTCCCCGTTTGGCGCGGCGTGCGTGGAGCCCCACGCCGGGCTGCGCCTGGCCGACGCCGGGCTTCAGAGCAGCCCCAGCGCCCGCGCGAGCAGGCCGGCGCCGACGACGACACAGAGGACGGCGACGAAGCGGCGCACGATCTGGACGTTGACCGCGTGCACCGCCTTGACGCCGATGACGACGCCGACGATCTCCGCCACCGTCACGATCGCTGCCAGTCGGAAGTCGATGGCGCCGAACTTGAGATTGCCCAGCGTACCCGAGGCGGCGGCCAGGATCTGGATCACCTGCGACGCGCCGATGGTGGGCAGGGCCGGGAAACCGAACAGCACCATGATGGGCACCGACAGCGCGGGTCCGCCGACGCCGGTGAGCCCGGAGCCGAATCCCGACACCGTGCCGATGCCCAGCAATAACGTGCGCTGGGCACCCGGACGGCCGTCGAAGGCGGCGCGGGGTGCGCCGTGCCAGGAGGCCAGCGTGTACACGCCGGCGAAGATGATGATCCCGGCGAGGATGGCCCCCAGCGCCGGCGCCTGCAGACGGGAGTTGGCCCACGCGCCGACGAAGCCGAACACGGCGGCGCCGACGCACACCGGGACCGCCAGACGCCAGTCGATGCTGCCGCGCTTCTGGAACATGTAAGTGCCCAGCATCCCGGTGAACAGGAACGTGAACAGCGCGGTCGCCATGGCCTGGTGGATCGGCAGGCCCGCGAGCGCGGTGAGCGCCGGGATCAGCAGGATGCCGCCGATGCCCACCGCGCCGATCAGGGCGCCGACGACGACTGCGATGGCGAGCAGCAGGACCAGTGACATGGAAAAAAACGGCGCGCTTCAGTTGCCCGAGGCGCGCCGCACGCAGGGTAAGGCAGGTTGGAGGAGCATCACCCTGAAGCGAAAGCGGTCAGTTCCCCGGTGATGAGCAGCGTCAGCTGCTTCATCACGTGGTAGCCCATGCTGTGGTCCTGGTCCATGAGTTTGAGCAGCTCGTTGCCGTCGGCGGCGAGCACCTTGCAGGGGGTCAGGCAGTAGGCGGTGGCGATGCGGCGCTGGGCGCGTTCCACCACCGCTGCCCAGCCGAACACCTGGCCGGAGCGGATCACCTCGCCCGCCGTGGCCTGCCGCCCGCCGCGGCCGATGGTGAAGCGCACCAGCCCGTCCACCAGCACGTAGAAATCCGTCGCCCGGTCGCCCAGGTTGTAGATTTCGCTGCTCTGCGGGTAGTCCTCGACCCGGAACGCCCGCGCCAGCGACTGCAGCTGGTCGGTCGTGAGGTCGGCGAAGAACGCGCTGCTGGCGAGCGCCGCGCTGACGTCAGCAAGCACGGCGCCGGCGCTTCCCGGACTTACTTCTTCCATCCCACCATCTCTTTGAAGCGCTTGAGCTCGTCTTCCTTCATGAAGACGGTGTGCTCCTTCGCCGGATAGGCGCGGCTCTTCACGTCGGCCATGTAGTCCTTGTAGACCTGCTCGATGGTGGGGATCAGGTCGACGTAGACCTTGGAGTGGCGCGGCACGTGCTTCTCGTACAGGCGGAACAGGTCCGAGCCGATGATGTGCACGCCGTCGGCGGTGTTGCCCGCGCCCAGGCTGATCACGGGAATGTCCTTGAGCGCGTCGGCCAGGTACTCGCACACCTCCGAGGTGGTGACCTCGCACAGGATCGAGAAGCAGCCCGCGTCCACCATCGCCAGGGCATCGTCGATCAGCTCCTTGGCCCGGTCCGCGGTCTTGCCCTGGGCGGCAAAGCCCCCCAGCTGCGGAATGCGCATCGGCGTGATGCCGATGTGGCCCTGCACCGGGATGCCCGCCTTGACGATCGCCTCCATGTACTTGGCATGGTGCTGGTTGCCCTCGCACTTCATCACCTCGGCCCCGGCCTGGGAGACGAACTTCGCGGCGTTGTCCACCGCCTGCTGGGTCGAGAGGTGAAAGCTCATGTAGGGCATGTCCACCATGCGCAGACCGTACTGCGAGCCGCGCTGCACCGCCTGCGACATGAACAGCACCTCCTCGAAGGATACCGAGGTGGTGGACTCGTGGCCGAACAGCACCATGCCGCCGGTATCGGACACGCACAGGATGTCCACCCCCACCCGGTCCGCGACAATGGCGTTGGGATAGTCGTAGACCGCCAGCTGAACGATCGGCTCCCCGCGCTTCTTCTTCTCCAGCAGCATCGGAATGGTGACCTTCTTGCGCTTCTCGGGTGCCCTCGGCTCTGCCACGGATGTTCTCCTATGTCGATCGGTTATCGGTATTGGTAACACGCTTAAAGCAAGCGATGTGCCCGTCGCCGGCGAATGTTAACCCCATGTAATTGAATCCTGAATCCGCATCCGTCGGGGGAGGCCGGGGCGGCCGCGGTTTCGCAGCGAAACATGCGGTTCCATCGGAAACACCGGTCCCGCGTCAGGCGCGCCGGGGCTCCTGCCGCGCGTCGCCTTTCCGGTACAGGCCCCAGCGCCGCCGCCGCATCCACAGCGCCTTGCGCCCGATGCCCAGCATCGCCGCCAGTTCCATTTCACTGTGGCGGTCCTGATATCGCCGCACCACCTCGTGCATGTAATCCTCGACCGTGAGCGGGTTTTCCAGGAGGTCGGTGGCGCCGTGCTGCCCGGCGTGCTCGGGGGCGGGATCCGGTTCCTCGTGCTGCAGCAGCGGGCCCTCGGCCAGTATCACGCTGCGCTCGATGAAATTCTCCAGCTCCCGCACGTTGCCGGGCCAGTGATAGTCGCAGACGAACCGCCGCATCGGCTCGCTCATGCCGCTGATGCGCTTGCCGTGGCGGCGGGCGTGCTCGTCGATGAAGTGGGCGGCCAGGATCTCCACGTCGCGGCCGCGCTCGCGCAGCGGCGGCACGTGGATGGTGATGACGTTGAGACGGTAGTAAAGGTCGGCGCGGAACGCACCCTCGTCCATGGCCGACTTGAGGTCGCGGTTGCTGGCGGCCAGGAAGCGCACGTCGGTGGCGAAGCTTTGTTTCGAGCCCAGCGGGCGCACCTGGCGCTCCTGCAGCACGCGCAGGAGCTTCACCTGCAGGTTCACCGGCATCTCGGTGATTTCGTCGAGGAACAGGGTGCCGCCGGCGGCCTCGCGGATGAGCCCCTCGCTGGCGGCGACCGCTCCGGTGTAGGCGCCCTTGGCGTGTCCGAACAGCTCCGACTCCAGCAGGTCGTGGGGGATCGCGCCGCAGTTGATCGGCACAAACGGCCCCTCCGCACGGCGGCTGCCGTAGTGGATGGCCTGGGCGACGAGCTCTTTGCCGGTGCCGCTTTCGCCGGTGATCAGGACGTTGGCATCGGAGTTCGCCACCCGGTCGATCATGTCGAGCACCCGGCGCACGCCTTCGCTTTCGCCGATCAGCTTGCGCCCGCCGAACATGCGCTTGAGGCTGCGCTTGAGCATGGCGTTTTCCTTGCGCATGCGCAGCTCCTCCATCGCCCGCTCGATCGAGAACAGGAAGTCGTCGTTGTTGAACGGCTTGATGATGTAATCGGTGGCGCCGGTGCGCAGCGCCTCGACGGCGCTCTCGATCGACGAAAAGCTGGTCATCAGGATCACCGGCGTGTCCTGCGCGCTTTCGCGCAGCGTGCGGATGATGTCGATGCCGCTGATGTCGGGCAGGCGCAGGTCGCTGATGATCAGGTCGAATTCCCCGCTGCGGGCCCGCTCCAGGCCGTCGGCGCCGCAGCCCGCGAACACGCTGGAATAGCCGACCATGCGCAGCATGCACTGGACGCATTCGCCGATGCCGGCGTCGTCGTCGATCACCAGGACCCGCTCGTCCCGCTTCTGTAACGTGAGGTTTGAATGGTTCATGACGTCCGCCTCCACAGTGGCAGCTCGATGTAGAAACGCGCCCCCTTGCCCCAGGTGCTCTCGGCCCGGATGCGCCCGCCGTGCTCGTGCACGATCTCGTTGCTGATGGTGAGGCCGAGGCCGGTGCCTTCGCCCCGGGGCTTGGTGCTGAAGAAGGGCTCGAACAGCTTGTCGACGTGCTCGGGCCGGATGCCCGGCCCGTCGTCCTGGATCATGACCTCCGCCCTCGCCGCGTCCAAGCAGCGGGTGGTGATGAGGATGCGTCCCGCGCCGCCCATGGCGTGCACGGCGTTCGAAATGATGTTGACGAAAACCTGCTGCAGCTCGCGCGCGTTGCCGCGCACCACCGCGTTCGGGTCCTTGTGGTGCTCCACGCTGACCTGGCCGAACCGCCGCTCGTGGCGGACGAGGGTCAGCGCCTCCTCCATCACCGGATCCAGCGCGATCGACCGCTTCGGCTCCGCCGCCGCGCGCGAGAAGCCGGAGAGCTCGCGCGAGATTTCCAGGATACGGCGCACGTTGCCGCTGATGCTGGCGAGTCCGCGCCGCAGCACCTCGGCGTCGGCGTCCGGATTCTTCTCCAGGATCTGCAGCATGGAGTAGATCGCCGCCAGCGGATTGCTGATCTCGTGGCAGACGCCGGCCAGCATGAAGCCCAGCGAAGCCAGCCGCACCGTCTGGGCGTGCTCCACCTCGAGCTGGTGCTGGCGGGTCTCGTCGGTGAGCAGGAGCACCGCACCGCCGGCGATCGGCCGCAGCCACAGGCGCTCGTGGGTTTCGCTGCCGTCCGCCTCGGGGGCGAGGATGGCCTCCTGGGCCTCCCACGGCGGCTCGCCGCGCAGGGCGGCCCGAAGCGCGGGGGCCACCTCGGCCAGGGGCCGAGCCTGGCCGGCTCGCAAGGCGATGCCCCGCGCCTGCATCGCATCGTTGACGCAGACGACGACGCCGGCCTCGTCCAGGATCAGCGCCGGCCAGGGCAGCGCGTGCAGCACCGGGAACAGGGCCCGGTGAAGCTCGGCCGCATCGCGCAGATTCCGGCCGGTGGGCGTTCTCGATCGCCCCATGCTCAGACCCCCACCGGCCGGGGCGCCGGTCCGACGCGGCGCTCGTCGATCGGCCAGCACAGCGCCGCGGCGGTCAGGCTCAAGGCAATGGCCGCCCACCACACGATCTGGTAGGAACCGAACGCGTCGTAGACATAGCCGCCCAGCCACGCGCCGAGAAACGAACCCACTTGGTGGCCCAGGAAGGCGATGCTGAACAGGGTTCCGATCTGGCGCACGCCGAAGATCTGGGCCACCAGGCCGTTGGTGAGGGGCACCGTGCCGAGCCACGTGAAGCCCATGACCGCGGCGAAGAAGTACACCGATGCCGCGCTCACCGGGAGCGCCACCAGCGCCAGCAGCGCAACGACGCGGGACAGATAGACGAGAACGAGAATGTTCTTCTTGCTCCAGTGCCCGCCCAACGCACCCAGGGTCACCGAGCCGACGATGTTCATGAAGCCGATGACCGCCAGCGCCATCATGCCGGTCACCGCCGGGAGGCCGTGGTCGATGACGAACGCCGGCAGGTGGATCATCACGAAGATCGTCTGGAAACCGCACACCAGAAACGATGCCGTGAGGTACCAGAAGCCGCGATGGCCGGCGGCTTCGCGCAGCCCGGCGCCGAAGTTCAGCGTCGGCTCGCCGGCGTCCCGCTTGGGGCGGCCCGCCAGCGCGGCGGCCAGGGGCACGATCAGGGCCGAGGACGCCGCCATGACCAGCAGCGCCCAATGCCAGCCGACACCCGCGATCAGGAACTGGCCGTAGGGCAGCATGGCGAACTGGCCCAGCGAACCGCCGGCGCCCACGACGCCGAGGGCGAGGCTGCGGCTGCGCTCGTCGAACGCCCGGCCCACCACCGCCATGACCACCCCGAAGCTGGTGCAGGCGAGGCCCACGCCGACGATCAGACCGGCGCTCAGGGTGAAGTCGGTGCCGCTGCCGGCGTGGGCCATCCACGCCAGGCCCACGGCGTAAAGGACGCCGCCGCCGGCCAGCACCCGCCCGGCGCCGTGGCGGTCGGCCAGCGCGCCGACGAAGGGCTGCACCAGGCCCCAGACCAGGTTTTGCAGCGCGATGGCGAAGCCGAACGTCTCGCGCCCCCACCCGAGATCGGCGGTCATGGGCGGCAGGAACAGGCCAAAGGTCTGGCGCGTTCCCAGGGCCAGCATGAGAATCCCGCTGCCGCACACCAGAATGACCGTGCGGCTGCGCGGCAAAATGTCAGACATCCTCGTCCTTGTGGCGACGGCTCTAAAGGCCGTTCGAACCCTGGCTTTCCGAACGGGGCGCGGCGGTCGGCAACCCGCTTCCGCGTTCGGTATCCGCCCGCGTTATGTTTCGTTTTGCATCATACTGCCGCGCGGCTCCCGGGTCGAATTGAAACGACCGGCGCACGAAGCCGCCGGCAATCGTCTTGCGGCTTACGGGAGGCTGTTGCGTGACAGGGACTTGCGCTCGAAACGCCTCAGGGAAGGGAAGCGACACCCCATGGACGCCCCCTGGCTTTAGCAGTTTCCTTGCCAGTGCCTGCGCCGGGAGGGAAAAAAAGCCGGGGCACGGAGCCCCGGCAAGCGGATCACGAGGAGGAAACAGTCACGACGGGCTCGCGGCCCGCCGGTCCGTCGGCTAGGCAGCCGAACCGAACACGTCGTACTCGATGTAGCGAAAACGCGGTTCGTGGTTGGGCGTTCCGCGGAGCGCGCCGGCCTCCTTGGCGGGCTCCCAGTGCACCACGTCCTCGATCTTTTTCGCCAGCGCGAGGTCTTTCTCGGTGATGCCGCCGGCCTTGTGGGTCATCAGCCGCACGGTCACTCCACCGTAGGCAAGGCAGACTTCAGGATGATGCCAGGCCGCCTCGGCCAGGTGGCCGACGCAGTTGGCCGCCATCAGGCTCGCCTTCCAGCCCGAGGTCCGGTACCGCCGGCAGATGTGCCCGTTCTCCAGGTACCAGAGCGGCAACTCGCGGGCGAGCCGCGCGCGGACCTCTTCTTCCGTGTAAACGCCATCCATCGTTGCGCCTCCCTCAGCAGCGGGCAGCCGGGCGGGCGCTCGGGTCCGCCCGGTGCCGCGGATCAGCGGATCGGCGGGCAATTGCTCATGCACCGCGTCGCCGCGACGTCCGGCCGGTCGTCCGGGATGAACCCGTTGCGATTGGGCATCTCCACCGCCGCCAGTGACTTGGCATCCATCACCGCGTTGGCGGGCACCAGCCCGTTCAGGTGCAGGATGTAGGCCGACAGCGCGTAGACCTCGTCGTTGGTGAGGGTCTGCGGTCGGTCCATCGGCATCGCGCGGCGGACGTAGTCGAACAGGATCGGCGCATAGGGATACATGCTTCCCGGCGTCAGCACCCGCTTGTCGGTGGTGAACGAGCCGATGCCGCCGACCATCGAGCCGTATTGCGAGCCGCCTTTGGCATCCGGACCGTGGCAGGCAATGCACTTCTGGTCGTAGATCTTCTTGCCCTCGGCCACCGATCCCTTGCCCGGCGGCAGGCCCCTGCCGTCGGGCGTGCGGATGTCGATGTCCCAGCTCGCGAGATCCGCCGGGCTGATGGGTTTGCCGTAGGCGACGCTGGCGGGCTTCGGCGGCAGCGCCGAGGACTTGCCGGCCATCGGTTCCATTCCGGCACAGCCGGCGATGGCCGCCACCACGGCGGCGCTCAGGACTGCAAGTTTAAGCGATCGCATTCTTCACCTCCCCGGCGGCGGAAACGGACCACGGGAAAATCACGTTGTTGTGCTGGACGAAACCGGTGAGCGCGCGCACCTTGGCGATCTCCGCCACGGTGGGCTGCACATAGCCGGTGGAATCCACCGCGCGGCTGGCGATGGTGGCGGGGCTGCCGGTCCAGTCCCACAGGAAGCGGAAGCGGGTCAGGCACTTGTCCATCACCGGCTCTTCCAGCTTGGCCTCCTTCCAGGTCTTGCCGTTGTCGGTGGTGACGTCCACGGCGGTGATCTTGCCGCGCCCCGACCAGGCGAACCCCACCAGCTCGTACTTGCCGGGGCCCTTGAGCTTCATGCCCGCGGACGGGTTGGTGATGACCGACTTGCACTCCATCTCCATGCTGAACTGGCGCCACTTGCCGCCCGGCATCGGGTCGGTGTAGCGCGCGGTCTCGCTGCGGAAATGCCACGGCTGGTCCGACACCTTGATGCGGCGCAACCATTTGACGCTGGTGTTGCCTTCCCAGCCGGGAATGAACGCCCGCAATGGATAGCCGTTCTCCGGCCGCAGCATTTCGCCGCCCTGGCCATAGACGATCAGCACGTCTTCCATGCACTTCTCGATCGGGATCGAGCGTGTGTGGGCGGAGCCGTCGGCGCCCTCGAACAGCAGCCACTTGGCGCCGGCCTCGAGGCCCGCCTCGTCCAGCAGCCAGGCCACCGGGATCCCGGTCCACTGGGAGCACGAGAGCAGGCCGTGGCTCTGCTGCACGCTGGGGGAGGCAGCCTTGATCCAGTCGGTGAGGCCGTTGCCCGAGCACTCCAGGAAGTGGAACTTGGACACCGACGGGTAGCGCAGCAGGTCGTCCATGCCGAACTGCAACGGGCGCTTCACCATGCCGTGGATCACCAGCCGGTGGGTCTTGGGGTCGATGTCCGGGGTGCCCGCGTGGTGGCGCTCGAACACCACCCCGTTGGGCGTGATGATGCCCTGCTGGAGATGGAGCGGCGTCATGCTCCAGTCGGAGAAGTTCTGCCGGTTCTTGAACACCGAGCTCCGCTCGCGAAAGAAGTGGGCCTCGTACTTCGACGGCATCCCGTACATTTCCTGCGGGATCGGCCGGCCCATCGACTGGTTGCTGGGCGGGATCGGCAGCGCCGCGCTGGCGACGCCGGTGCCGACCGCACCGGTGGCGAAGGCGGAACCCGCTACCGCCAAGCCCTGCCGCAGGAAACTTCGTCGGCTTTCCGAACGCGCCGCTGAGTCGGCGTCGCGCGGGTCGTACGGATGCTCTCCGGTGCGCCGGGAAGCGGCGGGCGCAGTGCGCTTGGGCATGGCAGAACCTCCTCTCGTGGTGCGTCGTTATGGTGGCGCCGCGCCGCGTCGGCACGCCGCCTTCTTCGCAGTTTTTCCACGGGAACGCGTACGCACGACGCGCGTTTCCCCGCGAAACTGGCACTCTGATTTAAGCATAGCCCGTGCCGTACGCCCGCGGCGTCGTAACGCTCTATCGGCTAAGGAGAATCTGTCGGGAAGACGGTGGCGTGACGGGAGGAGGCGCGCCCACAGTTTCGCGCCGAAACGCTTTCGACGCGTATCGCGTTGCGCTTGGAAACGGCAATGGCAAATCGCCCCCGCGGGAGGCGGGGGGAACGGCGCAACACGACACCCGCACCGCCCTTGCCGCGGACGATGCGGTCATGGCGAGAAACCGCTTACAGCCGGTTCGCCGGCGTGCGGGAAACGCCTTCCGCCCAGGGGCAGTCGGCGCACAAATCCGGACCCGGGCAGAGGCCCTGGCGGTGGGCCAGGCAGCTACCCCGGTCGTGGCCGAGGCGTGCTGCCAGCGTGGGCTGATCGAAACCCGGCGGCAGCGGTGTCGCCCAGCCGATCAGTCTTTTAAGTGGGGAGTCCATAAACCACCTCCGAGGAAAACGACGTGGACATGAACAGGATAGCGGGCGCCGAAAAGCGCGCCTTGATGCCGATCAAATTCTGTTAAGGGCGGGAGGTCGGCGGCGTGGCGGGACCGGACGGCGGGGATCTGGCAGGCCGAGATCTGCATGCCCCGCGCGCGCCGGCCCGCCTCAGGAGCTGTAACCGTGCGAGCCCCGGTACTGCTGCACCAGCGCCTCGAGCGAATGGAACAGGTCGACGGACGCGTCGATCTCGTCCTTGTTGATCGCCACGCTCTCGACGTTCACGCCCAGCGGCACGTCGGCGTAGTCCTCGTGGGCGAGGATCTCGCGGAGGTTGGCGCGGCAGATCTCTACCGACATCGCCAGCGGCGACTTCGCCGTGAGGATCGCCCGCTCGGTGGCCTTGGGCACCGCGATGCCGAGCCACTTGATGAAGGTCATGGTCTTCTCGCGCCCGCAGGGCGTGAAGGTAAGAATCACCCGGTTGGGCTTGACGCCGGCTTCGCGGCACTCACGCGCGTAGTCCGTCAGCATGCGCACGGTGGGCTCGGTGTGGTAGACCGCCTGCGAGATGAAGAAGCGGCAGCCGTGGCGCGCCTTCTCCAGCATGCGCTGGCTTTCGCTGACCCCTTCGCCGTGGCGTTCGGCGATGGCGACGCCGCCGAGCATGAAACCGGCCGGATGCGACGACGCGATCTCCAGCGCCTGGAGCAGCGACAGCGCGTCCGCGGCCGCGCCTTGCGACGTCGCCCGGCCCACCACCGATAGAAACTCGACGGCGTGGCTGCCCGCCGCCTGGTCGAGCCAGGCGCGCCAGGCGGCTTCGTTCATCTGGCCGATGCACTTGTAGGTGACGGCCGCTCTGCCGGTGAGCGAGCGCAGCAGCGCGGAATAGTCCCGCGGGTCCACGGTGCGCATGAACGGAAACGGGCGCGGGGATGCCGCCCGCCCGCTCTCGTCCTGGATGTCGTAGACCACCACCCCGTCGAGGGGCAGATCCCTGATTCGTTCGTGCAGCTTGGACGCGGCCGATTGCACCACCTCGTCGGTGGCGCCCTCGCGCGGCGGCGTGGTGCCGTAAAGGCGGACCCAGTGGCTGCGGTCCGCCAGCTTGGAGCGCAAATCGTTCATCGGTTTGATCCCGTGCAGGTGCGGCGGCGCCCGTGGGCGCGCCGCGCAATCGGCCGTGACGGCGGCGCCGGCCAGCCGGCGCACGCTGCCTCCGCTACCATCCGTCGACGTTACTCGTGCCGGGCGGCCCGCCGTCCGCCGCAGCGGACACGCGGATTCCCGCCCTTCGCCGTGCCCCCGCGTTGACCGGCGCGCAAGCGTCCGGTCGAACGCGGCAGCCCGCGCGGCGGCTAGTAGCGATACAGATCCGACTTGTACGGTCCCTGCCTGGGCACCCCGATGTACGCGGCCTGCTCGTCGGTGAGCTCGGTCAGCTGCGCGCCCAGCGTCTTCAGCTGCAGTCGCGCCACCTTCTCGTCCAGCTCCTTGGGCAGGATGTAGACGCCCACGGGATACTTCGCGGTGTTGGTGTAGAGATCCACCTGCGCCAGCACCTGGTTGGCGAACGACGACGACATCACATAGGACGGATGGCCCGTCGCGCAGCCCAGGTTCACCAGACGGCCTTCGGCCAGCAGGATGATGCGCTTGCCGTCGGGGAAGATGACGTGGTCCACCTGGGGCTTGATGTTCTCCCAGGGGTACTTCCTCAGCGACGCGACGTCGATCTCGTTGTCGAAGTGGCCGATGTTGCAGACGATGGCGTTGTGCTTCATCCGCGCCATGTGGTCGTGGGTGATGACGTTGAGGTTGCCGGTGGCGGTGACGAAGATGTCGGCCTTGTCGGCGGCGTAATCCAGCGTCACGACGCGGTAGCCCTCCATCGCCGCCTGCAGCGCGCAGATCGGGTCGATCTCGGTCACCCACACCTGGGCCTGCAGGCCGCGCAGCGCCTGGGCCGAGCCCTTGCCGACTTCGCCGAAGCCGGCCACCACCGCCACCTTGCCGGCGATCATGACGTCGGTGGCGCGCTTGATGCCGTCCACCAGCGACTCGCGGCAGCCGTAGATGTTGTCGAACTTGCTCTTGGTGACCGAGTCGTTGACGTTGATCGCCGGGAACAGCAGCCGCCCTTCCTTGTGCATCTGGTAGAGCCGGTGCACGCCGGTGGTGGTCTCCTCGGTCACGCCCTTGATCGCCTTCGCCGCGGCGCTATACCAGCCGGGCCTGGTCTCCAGATGTTTCCTGATGGACTTGAACAGCGCGGTCTCCTCCTCGCTGCCGGGCTTGTCCAGTACCGAGGGATCCTTTTCCGCGCGCGAGCCCAGGTGCAGCAGCAGCGTGGCGTCGCCGCCGTCGTCCAGGATCATGTTGGCGCTCTGACCGCCGCCGAACTCGAAGATGCGGTGGGTGAACTCCCAGTACTCGTCCAGGTTCTCGCCCTTGTAGGCGAACACCGGGGTGCCGCCGGCGGCGATCGCCGCCGCGGCGTGGTCCTGGGTCGAGAAGATGTTGCAGGAAGCCCAGCGCACGTCGGCGCCGAGGGCCTTCAGGGTCTCGATCAGCACCGCGGTCTGGATGGTCATGTGCAGCGAGCCGGCGATGCGCGCGCCCTTGAGCGGCTGCTTCGCGGCGTACTCCTGGCGGATCGCCATCAGGCCGGGCATCTCGGTCTCGGCGATGCCCATCTCCTTGCGGCCCCAGGAGGCCAGGTTGATGTCGGCGACGCGGAAGTCGCTGAAGTTCGGGTTGAGCACCGCGCTCATGTCACTCTCCGTGGAAAGGTAGGCGCCGTTCACTCGACCGTGGGCCTCCCGAGCCTCACCCGCGCTGCCTTGCGGCAGGGGGCTGCAGCGCCTCTCGGGCGGACCACAAAGAAAAAGCGCTCGCACCTCGGTGAAGAGATGCGAGCGCCGTTGTTCGTTCCTGAGCCTGGCCGCGGTCCCGGGGACCTAGCGGCTGCAACGCTCCTCAGGTGGGCGAGATTATAGCCGATGTCCGGCCCGGAAAGGAACCGGCGGGAGGTCAAACGTGTTCGCGCCGGATTTTCGGTACCTCCGCGGCGTGCCGCAGCAGCTGCCGGGCCTGCTGGTCGACGAACACCAGCACCAGTTCCAGAAACTGTCGTTCCTCACCCGTGTATCCGCTCCAGGACGCGACGCCGCGCGCGCTTTTGGATGCAGGCTCGGCTAGCCGTTGCATCTCGCGGGCCATCAGTCGGGCGTTGATGCCGCACCGATGGGCGAAGTCCGCCCAGTCGTACGGGCGGACCTCCTGGATCGCGAACGTATCTCCGATGGCCATGGCGAGGTCGGTCTCGAAGTGATCGTAGGCATTGACGGCCACCAGATCGTAGGCGGGGGCCAGCGTGAGACCGTATGGACGCACGAAGAAACTGATGTTCTTTCCATGGGCGTCGCTGTTGCCGATCAGGTACTGGAACAATGCCCAGCGCAGGAGCTTCAAGCGCGTGGCCGCCCTGGACGCCGTGAGCTCGGTCAATCCGAACAGCCTCGGGTAGCTCGCTCCGTCGCGAATATGCGCGACGTCGCGGCCTGATCCCAGGTGACGCTCGTACTTGTAACCCGGGCCGAGGTCGAGCGCTTGGCAGCCATCAATTAGATGGGTCTTGATGACCGCGCCTTCGTGTACTTGTCGGTCGAATCGTTCGACCAACAGAATCGGCTCGGGAACGCGCATGATCTCCACCGGTGCAGCCGGAATGCCGAGCTCGGCCGCGAGACGCATGCAGAAATGCTCGTTGGCAATCAGAAAGGGAGTGCGTTCACCGCGGGGCGCCGGCTTGAGGATATGCGTCGACGCCAGGCGGCCCTCGACCAGGAAGAGCTCGCCTTCCGGGTCGCGGTAAACGGCGATCTTGTCCTGCAGGCCGGCGATCGATATCCGAACTTTGCCGTCCCAGACGCTGAACGGAACCTCGGAGCGCTCGCGGATACGCTGCGACAGTTCCGCCGCAGTGATCGGTCGCTCCCGGTCCTCCACGTCGTCGGGCGACGCATCGGCCGGCAGCAGGCTGATCGCGCCCGATGTCTCGCGCCCAATAGCGCGCATGAGTCCCATCAGGTTGCTCTTGGAAACCTTGGACGCGCGCGCGGCGTCGTCCAAGGCCTCCCCCTCAGGCAGCAGGTTCGCAAAGAACCGGCGTACTTTTGCGGAGTGAAATGCGTCCGTTTCCTTTGCGTCGCGCGCGAAACCCAACGGCGGGGAAAGCGGATAGCCATCCGGGTCGGAAGCCCAGTCGTTCGCGTAGTGGAAAGCGAACAGGCCTTGTTCGTTGTCATACGCCAGCGTCCCGATCCGGCGACGGCCTATCCACGCGCCCAGGGCTTGAGCGGCCTTCATTCGTTATCTCCCGCCTGCGCCTTGCCTAACGCCGTTCGCAAATCCGGCATTTGCTGTTTCGGGATTGCGAGGAGGGCGAGCCCAAGTTCATTGGCGACTTTCAGGGCAAGGTCGAAGCGTGCCGCGCGTTTGCCGGTTTCCAGATCGGAGAGCATCTGGACCGTTACGCCGCAGAGCGCCGCGGCGTCATCGATCCGCAAGTTGAGCTGCGTGCGCCGATTGCGAACCCATGCGCCGAGGTTGGCGACGGAGCGCAGTTCGAAGCTCTGTGGCGTGGGTGAGATGACGATTCGGCGGGCCATAGTTTCTCCTTTCTTAGAAACTATGCCCTCCCAAACACCACGATGTCAATAATTTCTAAAATATCAGAAACTAATGCTGACTCGCCTCCCGGCCGGCATTTATTTCTGAAAAATTAGAAACATTTATCTCCCTCTTCCCAGCCTAAGGATGGCCTGCCCGAGGCCGCGAGATTCCGCCAGATGCCGGCGCTCTCGTGGTTCGGCACTCATTGTGCGGGGTACCATTCGGCAACTCTTCAGCGCTGCTCAGTGCAAAAACAGACCGAGGACCGCTTGACGTCGAGCCTGCCCGCCATCGACGCCTTCTTCGCCCGCTGGGAGGCCGCCTCGGGCTCCGAGCGGGCGAACTACCAGCTCTTTCTCACCGAGCTGTGCGCGCTGCTCGACCTGCCCACGCCCGACCCGGCGCAGGAGGTCACCCGCGATAACGCCTATGTCTTCGAGCGCCGCGTCACCTTCCGCCACGGCGACGGCACCGAATCCCACGGGTTCATCGACTGCTACCGGCGCGGCGCCTTCGTGCTGGAGGCCAAGAAGCTGCGCGCCGACGGCAAGGCGTTCGACGACGCCATGCTGCGCGCCCGCGGCCAGGCCGAGCAGTACGCCCGCGCGCTGCCCGCCGCCGAGGGCAGCCCGCCGTTCCTGGTAGTGGCGGACGTCGGCAACGCCATCGAGCTGTATTCGGAGTTCACGCGCTCCGGCGCCACCTACACGCCGTTTCCCGACCCGCGCTCCCACCGCATCCGCCTCGCCGACCTGCGCAACGAAGCCGTGCGCGATCGGCTGCGCCAGGTGTGGCTCGACCCGTTGGCACTGGACCCGAGCCGGCACGCGGCCCGCGTTACCCGCGAGATCGCCGTGCAGCTGGCGCAGATCGCCCGCGCGCTGGAGGCGGCCGGCCACGCCCCGGAGCTGGTGGCGGGCTTCCTCACGCGCAGCCTGTTCACCATGTTCGCCGAGGACGTGGGGCTGCTGCCCAAGCGCGCCTTCCTCGACCTGCTGGAGACGCTCCAGGACCGGCCGGAGCAATTCGTCCCGCTGGTGGGCGAGCTGTGGCGGGCGATGGACGAAGGCCGCTTCTCGGTCGCGATCCGCACCGACGTGCTGCGCTTCAACGGCAAGATCTTCAAGGAGTCCCACGTCCTGCCGCTCAACCGCGACCAGATCGGCCTGCTGCTAACGGCGGCGAAGTTCAACTGGCGCGAGGTGGAGCCCGCCATCTTCGGCACGCTGCTGGAGCGGAGCGCGCCCTGTCGCCCGAGGAGCGCCACAAGCTGGGCGCCCACTACACGCCGCGCGCCTACGTCGAGCGGCTGGTGCTGCCCACCGTGATCGAGCCGCTGCGCGCCGACTGGAAGAACGTGCAGGCGGCGGCGCTGCTGCTGGCGGAGGAGGGCAAGCTCCCGGAGGCGCGGGCGCTGCTGCACGACTTCCATCACCGGCTCTGCGAGGTGAAGGTGCTGGACCCCGCCTGCGGCTCCGGCAATTTTCTGTACGTGACGCTGGAGCACCTGAAGCGACTGGAAGGCGAGGTATTCAACCAGCTTGACGCCCTCGGCGACACCTAGGGCCGGCTGGAGACCGAGGGCGTCACCGTCGACCCGCACCAGCTGCTCGGCATCGAGATCAACCCGCGCGCCGCCGCCATCGCCGAGCTGGTGCTGTGGATCGGCTACCTGCAGTGGCACTTCCGCACCCGCGGCCAGGTGCTGCCGCCGCAGCCCGTGATCAAGGACTTCCACAACATCGAGTGCCGCGACGCGGTGCTGGCCTACGACCGCGTCGAGTACGTCACCGACGAGCGCGGCGTGCCGGTGTCGCGCTGGGATGGCAGGACGTACAGGAAGCACCCCGTCACCGGCGAGGACGTCCCCGACGACACCGCCCGCGTGCCGCTGGAGCGCTACGTGAATCCGCGCAAGGCCGAGTGGCCGCAGGCGGATTTCGTGGTGGGGAATCCGCCGTTTATCGGCTCCAAGCGGATGCGCGAAGTGCTCGGCGACGGATACGTTGACGCAATACAGGAAGCGTGGCCGGAGATTCCCCAAGCGACCGACTTCGTGGTGCGGTGGTGGCACCACGCAGCGTTGCTGGTACGGCAAGGTGCGGTGCGGCGCTTTGGACTGATCGCCACCAACAGTCTGCGCCAGGCTATACACGCCGAGCGATCGAGCCCCACCTGTCCGGCGACCCGCCGCTGTCACTGGTGTTCGCAGTTCCCGATCATCCCTGGGTCGATTCGGCGGACGGTGCAGCGGTTCGAATCTCCATGACGTGCGGGGAAAGGGGGTTGGTCCAAGGCCGACTCGTGACCGTTGCGGCCGAAATCGAAGAAAGTGCGGTCGAAGCGGACGACCTCGTCGCCCTCATGACCAGCTGGACGGGAAGGATACTGCCAGATCTGTCGATCGGCGCCGACGTTGCCGGCGCCGTGGCGCTGCGGGCGAACGAGCGCCTGTGTTCGGTAGGAATGAAGACAATCGGCGACGCGTTCCAGATTGACGGGAGCACTGCCCGCAAACTGGGGCTGGGCGAGGCCCCCGGAGCCGAGAAGATCATCCGCCGCTACTTGAATGGCCGGGACCTCGCTTCGGCCCCGCGCGGCGTCTATGTCATTGATCTGTTCGGCGTTTCCGAAACCGACGTGCGGGGAAATTTTCCGGCCGTCTATCAGCACCTGCTTACGCGAGCCAAGCCGGAGCGCGATCACAACCGGAACAGGATTTTTCGCGACTTCTGGTGGGTGATCGGCCATCCCCGTCCGCAGTTTCGGGCATCGACGATCGGGCTGCGACGTTACGTGGCTACCATCGAGACATCCAAGCACCGGTTCCTTACGTTCCTTCCTACCGACATCGTGCCTGACAGCACGTTGGTTACGTTTGCGCTGGACGACGCCTATTTCCTCGGTGTGCTGTCCAGCGGCGTGCACGTTGCGTGGGCGCTGGCTGCCGGCGGACGCCTCGGCGTCGGCAACGATCCTCGCTACAACAAAACGCGCTGCTTCGAGACCTTCCCGTTTCCCGCCCCAACCGACGCCCAATCTGCCCGCATCCGCGACATCGTCGAGCAGCTCGACGCCCACCGCAAGCGGCAGCAGGCGCAGCACCCCGGCTTCACGCTCACCGGCATCTACAACGTGCTGGAGAAGCTGAAGGCTGGCGAGGCGCTCAATGCGAAGGAGAAAGCGATTCACGAGCAGGGCCTGGTGTCGGTGCTCAAGCAGCTCCACGACGAGCTGGATCTGGCGGTGCTGGAGGCTTACGGCTGGTCCGACCTGGCGCCGCTCATGCAGGTCGTCAACGGCAATGCCGCGCCGGCGACGGCCGGCGTCGCTACGCGGGAGGACGCCCGGCGTGCGCTGGACGACGCGTTGCTCACCCGCCTCGTTGCGCTCAACGCCGAGCGGGCAGCCGAGGAGAAGCGCGGGCTCGTGCGCTGGCTGCGGCCGGAGTTTCAGGCGCCGGGCGAGAAGCCGGCGCCGCAGCAGGTGGAAATCGAGGTGGGCGGCGAGGAGATCGTCGCGGCCGCCGCCGAGCGCAAGCCCTGGCCCAAGGACCTGCCGGATCAGGTGCGCGGCGTGGCCGACGTGCTGACCGCCTCCCGCGCGCCGCTGTCGGAACACGCCATCGCCGCGCACTTCACCGGCCGCGGCCCCTGGAAGCGCCGCCTGCCGCAGATCGTGGAGACGCTGGTATCGCTGGGGCGCGCCCGCAAGGTGGACGGGGGCAGGGTGCTGGGGGCGGATTGATGGCCGGGCCTGCGAGGGTAGTTCATGACCTTTGCCTTACCCGGCGGTTCTTGACTGGATTCCGGCTTTCGCCGGAATGACGATGACACGTCACCCGGGCGCGGCCTGCGCCGTACCGCGATACGGGGGCCGGGGTCCAGGGACTTTCCCGTCGCGGCGGGGAAGGCGTTTCGAATGAGGACCGAATTCTGCCCGGCCAGAACGAGAAGGGCGCACCACAGGGGCGCGCCCTTCAATTGATACGGCGTTAATGCGGCAGAACGCCGCGACCCGTTACGCCGCCTCGGCCTTGAGCCCCGCCGCATCGCGCAGCGCGGCAGCCTTGTCGGTGACTTCCCAGGTGAACTCGGGCTCGTCGCGGCCGAAGTGCCCGTGGGTGGCGGTGCGGGTGTAGATCGGGCGCAGCAGGTTCAGCTGGTGGATGATGGCGCGCGGCCGCAGGTCGAAGTGCGCCTCGATCAGCTTGACGATTTTCTCGTCGGGGATCCGGGCGGTGCCGAAGGTGTGCACCATCAGCGACACCGGCCTCGCCACCCCGATGGCGTAGGCCACCTGCACTTCGCACTTGCTCGCCAGGCCCGCCGCCACCACGTTCTTGGCGACGTAGCGCATCGCGTAGGCGGCCGAACGGTCCACCTTGGAGGGGTCCTTGCCGGAAAACGCGCCGCCGCCGTGGCGCGAGTAGCCGCCGTAGGTGTCGACGATGATCTTGCGCCCGGTGAGGCCGCAGTCGCCCATGGGCCCGCCGACGACGAAGCGCCCGGTGGGGTTCACCAGGTAGTTCACTTCGCCCTTCAGCATCTCCCTGGGCAGCACCGGCTTGATGATCTCCTCGATCACCGCCTCGCGGATCGCCGCGTGGGCCATGTCCGGGTGGTGCTGGGTCGAGATCACCACCGTCTCGATGTGCTGCGGCCGGCCGTTGACGTAACGTACCGACACCTGGGACTTGGCGTCCGGCCTGAGCCACGGCATGCGTCCGTCCTTGCGCAGCTCGGCGTGGCGCTCCATCAGGCGATGGGCGTAGTAGATCGGCATCGGCATCAGCTGCGGCGTCTCGTCGCAGGCGAAGCCGAACATCAGGCCCTGGTCGCCGGCGCCCTGGTCCAGCTCCTGCTCCTTGGTCCGGTTCACGCCCATGGCGATGTCCGGCGACTGCTTGTTGAACGCGGTGAGCACCGCGCAGGTGTGGTAGTCGAAGCCGATGTCGGAGCTGTCGTAGCCGATGCGCTTCACCACGTCGCGCGCCAGCTGGTTGTAGTCGACGATGGCGTGGGTGGTGATCTCGCCCGACATCACCACCAGGCCGGTGGCGGTCATGGTCTCGCACGCTACCCGGCCCGTCGGGTCCTGCGTTAAGATGGCGTCCAGAACGGCGTCGGAAATCTGATCCGCGATCTTGTCCGGGTGGCCTTCGGAAACGGACTCTGACGTGAAGAGGAATTCGTTCATGGTTATCGGCGCCCTGCGCGTTTCTGAAAAAGGCCACTAGGATACCAAAAACCCTCCCTGATCCCTACGGCGGCCCGTGCTGAAGACCTTGCTGGGCTTGATGGCATACCTTCCGCTGCGCTGGCTGCATGCCCTGGGATCGGTGGCGGGCAAGCTGGTTTTCGCCTTGTCTCCCACCTACGCTTCGCGATTCGAGGAAAACCTGCGCCTGAGCGGCGTATGCCGCGACGATGCGGGCCTGCGCGCCACGCTCCGGCGCGCGGTAGCGGAGGCCGGCAAGGGCGTGTTCGAGGTGGTGAAGGTCTGGTGCGGCGATGCGGAGCGCAGCGACGCGCTGGTGCGCGAGGCGCCCGGCTGGGAGCACGTGGAACGGGCGCTGGCGGCGGGCCGCGGCCTGGTGCTGCTCACGCCCCACCTCGGCTGTTTCGAGATCGCGGCGCTGTACATCGGCCGCCGCGTTCCGCTCACCGTCCTGTACCGGCCGCCGAAAGTGCGCTGGCTGGAGCCCCTGATGATCGCCGGACGCGAGAAGGGCGCCGCCCGGCTCGCCACCACCGACATGCGCGGCGTGCGCACGCTGCTCAAGGCGCTGAAGCGCGGCGAGGCCATCGGCCTGCTGCCCGACCAGGCGCCGGGCGTGGGCGAGGGCGTGTGGGCGCCGTTCTTCGGCCGCCCGGCCTACACCATGACGCTGGCGGGACGGCTGGCCCAGGCCACCGGCGCGCCGGTGATCATCGTCTTCGCCCGGCGGCTGGCACAGGGCGCGGGCTACTCCGTGAGCTTCACGCCGCTCGCGGAGCCGCTGGCCGCCGACACTGCGGCGGCGGCGCGGCAGATCAACGCCGCGCTGGAAGACCTGATCCGGCGGTGCCCGGAGCAATATCTCTGGAGCTACAACCGCTACAAGGTGCCGGCAGGCGTCGCGCCGCCCGCCGCCGCGGCGGGCGAGGCATGAGCACCACGGCCAGGCCGCTGCGGGCGGCGGTGATCGGGGTCGGTCACCTGGGCCGCTTCCACGCGCAGAAGTACGCGGCGCTTCCCGGCGTGACGCTGGCGGCGGTGGTGGATGCTTCCGAAGCGCGCGCCCGGGAGGTGGCCGCCGAGGTGGGCGCCGCCGCCGAGACCGATTACCGGCGGGTGCTGGCCGGCATCGACCTCGCCTCCATCGTCGTGCCCACCGAACAGCACTTCGACGTCGCCCGCGACTGCCTCGAGGCCGGCGTTCACCTCCTGGTGGAAAAGCCGGTCACCGAAACCGTGGAACAGGCCGGCCGGCTGGTGGAGCTGGCGCAGGCGAAGGGCCTGACGTTCCAGGTGGGTCACCTGGAGCGTTTCAACCCGGCGTTCCTGGCCGCCCGCGAGGCCATCGACGGCCCGCTGTTCATCGAGTCCCACCGCCTGGCGCCGTACAAGCCGCGCGGCATCGACGTGTCGGTGACGCTGGACCTGATGATCCACGACATCGACCTGATCCTGGACCTGGTGGCGAGCCCGGTCACCGAGGTGCGCGCCACCGGCGTGCCGGTGCTGACCAACGAGGTGGACATCGGCAACGCCCGGCTCGAGTTCGCCAGCGGCTGTGTCGCCAACGTCACCGCCAGCCGCGTGAGCCTGAAGGCGATGCGCAAGCTGCGGGTGTTCGAGCCCGACGCCTACATCACCGTGGACACGCTGGAGCACCGCTGCCAGATCGTGCGCCGCACCGACGGCGCCTCGGCTTCCCCCGCCGGGCTGCCGGTGGCCATGGACGAGCGGGTTTTCGAGAAACCCGACCCGCTGCTGGCCGAGATCACCGACTTCGTCGCCTGCGTGCGCGAAGGCCGGCGGCCGGCGGTGTCCGGGGTCGAAGCCAGGCGCGCGCTGGAAGTCGCGCTTGCCATCGCCGAGGCGATGGGGCGGGGGCGGTGATGTTTTTGACCGGTGCGTTTCACCGCGGAGGACGCGGAGGAAACCGAGAAGTGCGATTGAAACCGCAAAGGACGCTAAGGAATGCAAAAGCATTGTTTCCGTTGTTCGGGTTTCCTTCGCGTCCTTTGTGTCCTTGGCGGTTAATGATGTGGAAGGTTGAGGCGCAATGAACATCCCGATGGTGGACCTGAAGACGGAGTACCGGCTGTTCAAGGCCGAGATCGACGCCGCCGTGCACGGCGTGCTGGACTCCGCCCACTTCATCCTCGGCCCCAACGTCAAGGCGCTGGAGCAGGAGGTGGCGCAGTACATCGGCGTGAAGCACGCGGTGGCGGTGGCTTCCGGCACCGACGCGCTGCACCTGGCGCTGCGCGCCGCCGGCGTCACCTGCGGCGACGAGGTCATCACCTCGCCGTTCACCTTCATCGCCACCGCGGAGGCCGTGTCCTACATCGGCGCGCGGCCGGTGTTCGTCGACATCGAGCCCCGGAGCTTCAACCTCGACGTCGCCAAGGTGGAGGCGGCGGTCACCGAGCGCACTCGCGCGGTGATCCCCGTGCATCTCTACGGTCAGGCGGCGGACATGCAGCCGCTCCGGGAGGTGTGCCGGCGCCGCGGGCTGAAGCTGATCGAGGACTGCGCCCAGTCCTTCGGCGCCGACGACCGCGGCGTCATGACCGGCGCCATCGGCGACCTGGGCTGCTTCTCGTTCTATCCCAGCAAGAACCTGGGCGCCTACGGCGACGGCGGGCTGGTGACCACCGACGACGACGAGCTCGCGGCGACGGTGCGGGTCCTGCGCGACCACGGCAGCAAGGTGCGCTACCACCACTCGGTGATCGGCTACAACAGCCGGCTGGACGAGCTCCAGGCGGCGATCCTGCGGGTCAAGCTCGCGCGCATCGGCGACCTCAATGCCCGGCGGCGGCAGGCCGCCGCGCGCTATACCGGGCGCTTCACCGGCAGCGCGGTGCGTCCGCCGCTGGAGAGCGGGCGCGGCGTCCACGTCTATCACCAGTACACGATCCTTTCGGGCCGCCGCGACGCGATCCAGAAGGCGCTGGCGGACGCCGGCATCGCTTCCGCCATCTACTATCCGATTCCGTTGCACCGACAGGACGTCTACGCGCCGTCGTATCCGGGCGTGTCGCTGCCGGTGGCGGAGGCGCTGGCGGGGCAGGTGCTGTCGCTGCCGATGCACCCCTACCTGAGCCCCGACCAGGTGGACCGTGTCGCCGACACGGTGCTGGCCGCCGCCTGAGCAAAGCCCGATGACCGACTCCCCGCTGGTGCATCCCACCGCCGTCATCGCGGCCGGCGCACGGCTCGGCGCCGGCGTGCGGATCGGGCCGTTCGCGGTGATCGAGGACGACGCCGAAGTGGGCGCGGGCAGCGAGATCGCTGCCCATGCCGTGATCAAGCGCTACACCCGCATGGGGCCGCGCAACCGGATCGGCGAGCACGCAGTCATCGGCGGCGAGCCCCAGGACCTCAAGTTCAAGGGCTGGCCCAGCTTCGTCGTCATCGGCGCCGACAACGTGATCCGCGAAGGCACCACGATCCACCGCGCCAGCGTCGAGGGCGGCGAGACGCGGGTCGGCGACGGGAACTTCCTGATGGCCTATGCCCACGTCGCCCACGATTGCCGCATCGGCAACCACGCCATCATCGCCAACGGCGCGCTGGTGGCGGGCTTCGTCAGCGTCGGCGACCGCGCGTTCGTGTCGGGCAACGTCGCCATCCACCAGTTCGCGCGCATCGGCCGGCTGGCCATGGTGGGCGGCCTGGCGCGGATATCCCAGGATTGCCTGCCGTTCATGATCACCGAGGGCTCGCCGGCGCGGGCCCGGGGCCCGAACATCGTCGGCCTGAAGCGCGCCGGCATCCCGGCCGCCGACGTGGCGGCGCTGAAGCGGGCGTTCGCGCTGCTGCGCTCGGGGGCCTTGCTGAAGGACGCACTGGACGCGCTGGAAGCTTCGGATTCGGCGCCGGTGCGGGAAGTGGCGCAGTTCATCCGCGAGGCGAAGCGCGGATTCACCCATCCCGGCGGGGCCTGACGGCCCATGCTGTCCCGCGCCGGCATCGGCCTGCTCTGGCTGCTGCACTTCCTGCCGTGGCCGTGGCTTTCGGCGCTGGGCCGCGGGCTCGGCGGGCTGGCCTACCATCTCGCCGGGTCGCGGCGGCGCGTGACCCTCACCAACCTGAAGCTGTGCTTTCCGGAACTCTCCGATGCCGAGCGGGGGGCGCTCGCCCGGCGCCACTTCCGGGCGCTGGGCCAAGTAGTGATGGCGGAAGGCATCGCCTTCTGGGGGTCCCGCGAGCGGCTGCAGCGGCTGGTGCCGCTGGAGGGGGTCGAGCACTGGCTGCGGCTGCAGGGTACGCCGGTGATCCTGCTGGTGCCCCACTTCCTCGGCCTCGACGTCGGCGCCGTCCGCCTGGCGAGCGAGTGGCCCGCGTGCTCGATGTACCGCACCCAGAGCAATCCCCACGTCGACGCGCTGCTGCGCAGGTCGCGCACCCGCTTCCACCCGGTGAAGCTGCTGTCCCGGCGCGACGGCATTCGCGGCGTCGTCGGCGCGATCCAGGAGGGACTGCCGTTCTACTATCTGCCGGACCAGGATTTCGGGCCGCGGGACGCGATCTTCGTGCCGTTTTTCGGCGTGCCGGCGGCCACCATCACCGGGCTTTCACGCCTTGCCCGGCTGACCGGCGCCCGGGTGCTGCCGGTGGTGACGCGCGTCGAGGATGGCGGGCGCGGGTTCCGCGTCACCTTCTATCCGCCGTGGGAGGACTTTCCCGGGGAAAGCGTCGAGGCCGACACCCGCCGCATGAACGCCTTCATCGAGGAGCGGGTGCGGGAGATCCCGGAGCAATACCTCTGGCTGCACCGGCGCTTCAAGACCCGTCCACCCGGAGCGCCGGGCGTCTATTGAAGAACGCGGCGGTCCGCGCCGGGGCCTGGCGCCTGCCGGTGCGCGGCGGACGGTAGAATACCGGCACGTTTGCCCCCGGACATGGCGTTGACCTTTCGGAACCCCTCTCTCGAACAGCGCTGCGCGCTGCTGAAACAGGTGAAGACCATCGCCGTCGTCGGCCTGTCGCCCAACCCGGCGCGTCCCAGCCACCGCATCGCCGCCCGGCTGCAGGCGCTGGGCTATCGCATCGTTCCGGTGCGGCCGCTGGTGCAGGAGGTGCTGGGCGAGCCGGCCCACGCGCGGCTCGCCGACGTGCCCGTGCGTATCGACCTGGTGAGCGTTTTCCGCGCCTCCGCGCACCTGCCGGCGATCGCCGAGGACGTCCTCGCCCTGGGCATTGCCGCGCTGTGGGCACAGGAGGGCGTCTGGAACGAGGCCGCCGGGCTGACGCTCCAGGCCGCCGGCGTGACCGTGGTGATGGACGAGTGCATTTCGCGCGACCAGCGGCAGTGCGCGGCGCTGGCCGCGCCCTGACCGCGGCGGGCGCCGGCGCGTGCAGATCCTTCCGCTCCAACCCGGCGACGTGCCCGAGCTGGTGGGGCTCGCGCACGACGTCTGGCATCGCCACTACCCGGGCATCATCACGGTCGAGCAGATAGAATACATGCTCGATCAACGCTACCGCGCCGAGGTCATTCTCGATCAGCTGGCGCGGGGCAGCGCGTGGTGGGACAAACTGGTGGATGCGGGCCGCATCGTGGCGTTCGCGGCGTGCGAACCCGGCGCCAGGCCGGCGTCGGTCAAGCTCGACAAGCTGTACGTGCGCCACGACCTGCAGCGGCGCGGTCTCGGCAGCCGGCTGCTCCGACATGTGGAAGAGCGCGCCCGGCGCGGCGGTCACGCTCTCGTCTACCTGCAGGTGAACCGGCACAACGCCGGCGCCATCGCCGCCTACGCGCGCAACGGCTATACGGTGACCGAAGCCATCGTCACCGACATCGGCGGCGGCTTCGTGATGGACGATTACGTGATGGCGAAGCGTCTCGCGCCGGCAGCGCCGGCGGGGTGAGAACAGGAAACGGCATGCGGCTCGCATTCGTGAAGATGCAGGGGCTGGGCAACGACTTCGTCGTGCTGGACGGCACCGCCCGGCGTCTCGCGCTCACGCCGCCGCAGCTGCGGCGGCTCGCCGACCGCCACTTCGGCGTCGGCTGCGACCAGGTGCTCCTGGTGGAGCCGCCGTCGCGCCCCGACGTGGACTTCAAGTACCGCATTTTCAACGCCGACGGCGGCGAGGTGGAGCAGTGCGGCAACGGCGCGCGCTGCTTCGTGCGCTTCGTGCGCGAGCGCGGCATGACCGACAAGCGCGAGATCCGGGTCGAGACGCTCTCCGGGGTGATCGCGCCGCGGCTGGAGGACAACGGCGAAGTGACGGTGGACATGGGCGTGCCGCGCTTCGAGCCGCGGGAGGTCCCGTTCGACGCCCCGGCGTGCGCGCTCACCTATCTGCTGGAGGTGGGCGGCGCGACGCGCGAGATCAGCGCGCTGTCCATGGGCAATCCCCACGCGGTGCAGGTGGTGGCCGACGTGGACAGCGCACCGGTGGCCACCGAGGGCCCGTTGATCGAGCGTCATCCGCGCTTCCCGCAGCGGGTCAACGCCGGCTATCTGCAGGTGCTGGACCGGGGCCGCATCCGCCTGCGCGTGTTCGAGCGCGGCGCCGGCGAGACGCTGGCCTGCGGCACCGGCGCGTGCGCGGCGGTGGTGGCGGGCATCCAGCGCGGGCTGCTGGACGCGACGGTGGCGGTCGAGACCCGCGGCGGCCGGCTGACGATCCGCTGGGACGGCGAGGGCACGCCGGTGTGGATGACCGGGCCGGCGGAGACGGTGTTCGAAGGCGAAATCGAGATCTGAGCCGGAGGGCGAAAGGGGACCATGAACGCGGACGAGGTGGTGCAGTACCTGAGGGGACACCCGGAGTTTTTCGACGATTACGCCGAGCAGCTGGCGCAGATCACCGTGCCGCATCCGCACGGCGGCCACGCGATCCCGCTGGTGGAACGCCAGGTGGTGGCGCTGCGGGAGAAGAACCGGCTGCTGGAGGACAAGCTCCAGGAGCTGATCGCGTTCGGCGAGGAGAACGACGCCATCGGCGACAGGATGCACCGCCTCGCCTGCGCGCTCGCGTCGGCGCGCGACCTGGACTCGGTGCTCTACGTGCTGGGCTTCAACCTGCGCGAGGACTTCGACGTGCCCCACGTTGCCACCCGGGTGTGGGCGATCGACGCCGGGGGGCGTGACACGCCGGAGTTTGCGGACGCGGGCGAGGATGTGCGCGCCATGGCGGACGCGCTCGGCCAGGCCCACTGCGGCGGCCACGTCGCCCAGGACGTGCTGGAGTGGTTCGGCGAGGCGGGCGCGCACCTGCGGTCGTTCGCGCTGGTGCCGCTGCGCTTCGGGCGCACGCTGGGGCTCATCGCGCTGGCAAGCGAGGACCCCGAGCGCTTCTATCCCGAGATGGGCATCGTCTACCTGGCCCGGCTGGGCGAGCTGGCGGGGGCGGCGCTGGCCCGGTTCGCGCCCTCCGCCTGAGGCCGATGGGCACGGCGCCGGAGGAAGGCCAGGCCCTGGCGGCGGCGTTCCTCGGCCATCTGGAGAGCGAGCGCCGGCTCTCCCCGCTCACCCGGGACGGTTACGCCCGGGACATCCGTGTACTGCTGGAGCTGGCCGCGGACACGCGGCTCGCCGATCTCACCCCGCATAACATCCGCCGCTTCGTCGCCGTTCTCCATGGCCGCGGGCTGTCGGGGCGCAGCCTGGCGCGGGCGCTGTCGGCGTGGCGCGGGTTCTTCCGGTACCTGGCCCGCGATCACGGGCTCGAGGCCAGCCCGGCGGAAGGCGTGCGCGCGCCGAAGGTGAAGCGGACCCTGCCCCACGCGCTGTCGCCGGACGAGGCGGCGCGGCTGCTGGAGTTTCCCGGCGGCGGCCTGCTCGCGGCGCGCGACCGGGCCATGTTCGAGCTGTTCTACTCGTCCGGCCTGCGGCTCTCCGAGCTGGCCGGGCTGGACGTCGCCGCCATCGACCGTGCCGACGGCACCGTGCGCGTCACCGGCAAGGGCGCCAAGACCCGCGTGGTGCCGGTGGGACGCGCGGCGCTGGAAGCGCTGGAGCAATGGCTCGCGCTGCGCCGGGACATCCGGCATCTCGAGGGCGACGCGCTGTTCGTCACCGGCAGCGGCCGGCGGGTGAGCCCGCGCGCGATCCAGCAGCGGCTCAGGGCGTTGGCGATCCGCCAGGGCATTCCGGCCAACGTCCATCCGCACGTGCTGCGCCATTCGTTCGCCTCCCACCTGCTCCAGTCCAGCGGCGACCTGCGTGCGGTGCAGGAACTGCTGGGCCACGCCAGCATCTCGACGACGCAGGTGTATACGCATCTCGACTTCCAGCATCTGGCCAAGGTGTACGACTCTGCGCACCCGCGGGCGAAGAGGAAAAAGTGAGGGATTTTAGTTCCGGCGTAACGCGGACTGAGTCCGCATTAGCCTCCACAGCAACAAGCCGCTGCGCGGCGTGTTGTAGTTCCGGCGTAACGCGGACTGAGTCCGCATTAGCCTCCACAGCAACAAGCCACTGCGCGGCGTGTTGTAGTTCCGGCGTAACGCGGACTGAGTCCGCATTAGCCTCCACAGCAACAAGCCGCTGCGCGGCGTGTTGTAGTTCCGGTGTAACGCGGACTGAGGCCCCATGGCTGGGCGCCGCGACGAGCCGCTTCCCGGTGTACTCGCCGCACGCGGCACGGGCTTGCCGACGGCACGTGCACGCAGGAGGAGGCGAGCGGCCCCGCGCTGGCGTGGCGGGGTCGGCGGCCCGATCAGCCGGGAGGGGACCTCGACGCCGGAAGGGTTGCCCCGCCGGCGACTGCGTGCGATCTTGGAACATTCTGATAAAGCAACATACCAGACCCGCTGCCCGTGCCTGCCAGTGACGACCGATCTGCCTGGACCCTGAGGCGCCGACGCCGCGGCGCTGTCCTGGCGCTGGCAGCGGCGCTGCTGCTGGTGGTGCAGTGGCGTGTCCACGCGCCCATGGCGCTGGCGGCGGCGCTGGCCCCCGCGGGCTTGCCCGCGGCCGAGTTCTGCGTCGCCGGCGGCTCGCAGCCGCTGCCCGGGCCGTATCCCGCCAGCGACCCCCGCTCCAGCGCCACGTTCTGCGACCTGTGCAAGTCCTTCGCCGATGTTCCGGCGGCGGAGCCGGCGCCGTGCGTCATGCCGGTGCTGGCCGTGCCGGCATTGCCCCCCGTCGCCTCCCCGGAGCTCACCCCGCACACCAGTCCGACGCGCACCCGCCACCCGGCCCGCGCGCCGCCTCTCCTCCCCGCCTGACCTTTGGCCGGCGCCGTGGCGCCGGCGCCTACCGCTGAACCGTTCAATGGGAGCCGCCGCGCGGCGCGCCGACGCGCCGACGCGCGCCGGTCGCGTCCGCGCGTGCGCGCGGCAACGAGGAGGAAGTCATGCGTCAACCGATGCAGCGTCATCTGTTGTGGATTTCCCTGGCGGCGGCCGTGCCGGCGCTGGGTCAGGAGCCGGCGGCGACCCGGCTGGAGGAAGTGACCGTGGCGGCGGAGGCGGCGTCTGAAGAAGGGCCGCTTGCCGAGCGCGAGCCGCCGGCGCTGCCGCTGGCGCGGCCCGCGGCGCGGGACGCCGCGTCGCTGCTGGACACGGTGCCCGGCGCCGCGGTGCTGCGCAACGGTCCCCAGACCGGCATCGTCCAGCTGCGGGGGCTGGCCGGCGACCGCGTCCGGGTCCAGGTCAACGGCGTCGAGATCACCCCGGCGTGTCCCAACCACATGGACCCGCCGCTCGCCTACGTCACGCCGGCCCAGGTGGAACGGCTGCGCGTGCTGCCGGGCGGCGGTTCGATCCGCTACGCCGGCGACAGCATCGCCGGCGCGGTGGTGGTGGAAAGCCCGCCGCCGCGCTTCGCCGCGCCCGGCGCGACCGACGGGTTCGGCCAGACCGCCGCCGGCTACAGCGGCGCCAACGACGAGCGCCGCGGACTCGCCGAAGTGGGGCTGGCGACCGAGCGCTTCAGCCTGCGGGCGGCGGCGGAGGCGACCAACGCCCACAATCTGAACTTTCCCGGCGGTCATGTCCTCGCTTCCGGTTACGACATCGTGCGGGGGGACGTGACGCTGGCCGGGAAGGTCGGCGACGGCACTCTGGCGCTGGACCTGGGCCGGCACCGCACCCGCGACGCGGACACCCCGGCGCTGCCGATGGACATCGTCGCCTCCGACGCCGACCGCTACGCCCTGCGCTACCTCGGCGGCGCCAGCGCGCTCACGCTGGAGGCGCGCGCCTACATCTCGAGCATCGACCACCTGATGGACAATTTCAGCCTGCGCCCGGCGGGAGCGATGAGGATGCTGGCGCCGGCCACCAGCGACGATGAAGGCGTTGGCGTCGATGCGCGGTACATCGCCGGCCGCCACGTGCTGCGGGCCGGCGTCGAGGCTCGCGCCAACGACTATGCCGCATTCCAGCAGAACGCGCTCACCCGGGCGCGACAGGATCTGTTCCGCGACGCAACCCGCCGCCGGGTCGGCGCCTACGGCGAGTGGGAAACGCAGCCGGCGCCGGGCTGGCTGACGGTGCTGGGCCTTCGCACCGACTGGCTGCGCTCCGACGCCGGCAACATCGTCGAGTCCTACCCCATGAACGCCGCGGACCGGGCGGCGTTCAACGCCCGCGACCACCGGGTCACCGACCAGCACTGGGACGCGCTGGCGCGGGTGCGCTACGCGCTCGCCGACGCGGCCGACGTGGCGGCGAGCGTCTCGCGCATGACCCGCTCGCCGAACCTGGTGGAGCGCTACCTGTGGACGCCGTCCAACGCCAGCGCCGGCCTCGCCGACGGCCGCACCTATCTGGGCAACCTGGACCTGGCACCGGAGGTGGCGTACCAGGCGAGCCTGGGGCTGGACCTGCGCGGCACCGGCTGGCGCGCGACGCCGAGCGTGTTCTTCAGCCGCGTGCGCGATTACATCCAGGGCGCCCCCATCGCGCGCCTCGACAGCGCCGGCCGGCCGGTGCTGCAGTTCCGCAACGTCTCCCGGGCCGAGCTCTACGGCTTCGACGGCGACCTGCGCCGGCACCTGACCGGGCCCTGGACGCTGCGCGCAAGCGCGAGCTGCGTGCGCGGCGAGAACCGGGAGAACGGCGACAATCTCTACCGCATCGCGCCGCTGAACGGCGAACTGGCGCTGGAGTACGAGCGCGGCCGCTGGAGCGGCAGCGCCGAATGGGCGCTGGCGGCGCGGCAGACCAGGGTGTCGGCGTTCAACGGCGAGACGCCCACCGGCGGCTACGGCCTGGTCAACCTGCGGCTCGCCTATCGCCCGGTGGCGGGCGCCGAGATCCACGCCGGCGTCGAGAACCTCTTCGACAAGCTCTACGCCGACCACCTCGGGGGCGTGAACCGGGTGGCGGGCAGCGACGTGCCGGTGGGCGCGCGGCTGCCGGGTGCGGGCCGCTTCGGCTATGTGCAGCTCGCCTACCGCTGGTAGCCGGGTGCGACACCGCCGCCGCTCCTGGCCGCAACGCGACGCGCCCGGAATTATGAGATAGGTTCTATCATGTCGCCTTTTTCGCGCGCCGCTCCGGCGCCCCGTCGCACTCCCTGCGGCGGGGCGCGCGGCGCGCCGAGGACCACCGACCGCATGCAAGCCGTACGGCTCGCCGGGGGCCGCGAGAAATCGCTGCTGCGCCGGCATCCCTGGGTATTCTCGGGCGCGATGGCGCGGGTCGAGGGTGCGCCCGCGGCGGGCGACACGGTGGCCGTGCGCGCCGCCGACGGCGGCTTCCTGGCCTGGGGCGCCTTCAGCCCCGCGTCGCAGATCCGGGTGCGCGTCTGGTCATTCGACGAGGCCGAGACCATCGACGCGGGGTTCTTCCGACGCCGCGTCGCGCGGGCGCTCGCGTTGCGGCGCGCGTTCGGGATCGACGCCGCCACCGACGCGTATCGCGTCGTGCACGGCGAGTCCGACGGACTGCCCGGCGTGGTGGCCGACCGCTACGGCGACACGCTGGTGCTGCAGCTCGCCAGCGCCGGCGCCGAGCGCTGGCGGGACGCCATCGCCGACGCGCTGCAGGCGGCCACCGGCTGCACCCGCGTGTACGAGCGCTCCGACCTGGAGGTGCGGGAGCTGGAGGGCCTCGCGCCGCGCACCGGTGCGCTGCGCGGACCCGATCCCGGCGACGTGGCCATCCGCGAGGGTGTGCTGTCCTATCGCGTCGACGTGCGCGGCGGCCAGAAGACCGGCTTCTTCCTCGACCAGCGCGACAACCGCGCCCGCGTCGGCGCGCTCGCCCGGGGGCGCCGGGTGCTGAACGGTTTTTGCTACACCGGTGCGTTCACCGTCGCCGCGTTGGCGGGCGGCGCATCGTCGGTGCTGTCGGTGGATTCATCGGCGGATGCGCTCAACCGGGCGCGCGGGCACGTGACGGGGAACGGCTTCGACGCGGCGCGCTGCGAATTCCGCCAGGGCGACATGTTCCGGCTGCTCAGGGAGCTGGTCCGGGCGGGCGGGCGCTACGACCTGATCGTGCTGGACCCGCCGAAGTTCGCACCCACCGCCGCCGGCGCCCAGCGCGCGGCGCGCGGCTACAAGGACATCAACCTCCACGCCTTCCGCCTGCTGGCGCCGGGCGGGCTGCTGGCGACGTTCTCGTGCTCGGCGGGCGTCGACGCGGACCTGTTCCAGAAGATCGTCGCCGGTGCCGCGCTGGACGCCGGGGTCGACGCCGCCATCGTCGGCAGCTTCACGGCGGCCCCGGATCATCCGGTGGCGCTGGCCTTTCCCGAGGGCGCTTACCTGAAGGGCTTGTTGTGCCGGATTGCCTGACGAACCGAAGCTCTTCACCGTATCGTTTCTCTGCGCCGCGGTGAGTAACGACTCTGGGAGACTTGAGCGTGACCAAGTTCGACTATGACCTGTTCGTGATCGGCGCCGGCTCGGGCGGGGTGCGGGCGGCGCGGCTGGCGGCGTCCTTCGGCGCGCGGGTCGCCATCGCCGAGGAGCGCTTCCTCGGCGGCACCTGCGTGAACGTCGGCTGCGTGCCGAAGAAACTGTTCTCCTACGCCGCCCATTTCCGCGACGAGTTCGAAGACGCGGAGGGCTTCGGCTGGGACGCGCCGACGCGCACATTCGACTGGCCGACGCTGCGCGAGAACAAGAACCGGGAGATCGAGCGCCTGAACGCGGTCTACGGCCGGCTGCTGGAGGCGTCCGGGGTGACGCTGCTCCACGGCCGCGCGCGGGTGACGGGGGCGCGCGAGGTGGAACTCGACGGCCGCCGCCTCACCGCCGGGCGCATCCTGGTGGCCACCGGCTCCCATGCGGTGAAGCCGGAGATCCGCGGCGCCGAGCTGGGGTTCACGTCCGACGCGATGTTCTTCCTGCCCGGGCTGCCGCGGCGCGCGCTGGTGGTGGGCGGCGGCTACATCGCGGTGGAGTTCGCCTCCATCCTCAACGGCTTCGGCGCCGAGACTACGCTCGCCTACCGCGGTCCGCACCTGCTGCGCGGGTTCGACGACGACGTGCGCGTCTTCCTCGCCGACGAGATGCGCAAGAAGGGCCTGCGCATCCTGCTCAACACCGAGGTCATCGAACTCCAGGACGCCGGCGGCGGCGCCCGCGAGGCGTGCTTCGACGACGGTTCGATGGAGACCTTCGACCTGGTGCTGTTCGCCACCGGCCGCCGCCCGGCGAGCGCTGGCTTCGGTCTCGAGGAACTCGGCGTGCGGCTGACGGAGTCGGGCGGCATCGACGTGGACGAGGACTTCGCCAGCTCGGTGCCCTCGATCTTCGCCCTCGGCGACGTCATCGACCGCGTCAAGCTCACGCCGGTGGCGATCCACGAGGCGATCTGCTTCGCCAACACCCAGTTCAACGACCGCCCGCTGCGCATGGACTACGAAAACATCCCCAGCGCCGTGTTCAGCCATCCCAACGTCGGCACGGTGGGACTGCCGGAGGCGGCGGCGCGGGCGAAGCTCGGCGCGGTGGATGTCTACACGTCCCAGTTCCGCCCGCTCAAGCTCACCCTGACCGAAAGCCCGGAGCGCACGTTCATGAAGCTGGTGGTGGACGGCGCCAGCGACCGCGTCGTGGGCGTGCACATGGTGGGGCCGGACGCGGGCGAGGTGGTCCAGGGTTTCGCGGTGGCGCTCAAGTGCGGCGCCACCAAGGCGCAGTTCGACGCCACCGTGGGCATCCATCCGACCTCGGCGGAGGAGCTGGTGACGCTGCGGGAGCGCCGGCCACCGCCGGAGAAGGACTGATCAGGCCGGGGCGGCCGCTGCCGGCCGCGCCAGCAGCCGGTGCCCCGCGCTCACCAGCAGATAGCCGATGCTGGCCGCCGCCACGATGCTGGCGCCGGAATTGAGATCGAACACGAAGGAGGCCCACAGCCCGGCGGCGCAGTAGAGCGCGCCCCAGGCCATCGCCGCCGCCATCATGGTGTGCAGGCTGCGGGTGTGCTTCTCCGCGGTGGCCGGCGGGATGGTGAGCAGCGCGATCACCAGGATCAGGCCCACCACCTGGATCAGCACCACCACCGACAGCGCCACCAGCACCAGCAGCACCAGGTAGAGCGTGTCGGTGGGCACGCCGCGGGAGCGGGCGAAGTCCTCGTCGAAGGACATGGCATAGATCGGCCGGTACAGCCCCAGCACCGCCGCCAGCATGAGCACGTTGAGCGCCGCCATGTAGGCCAGGTCGGCGGCGGACACCGTGAGGATGCTGCCGAACAGGTAGCTCATGACGTCGGCGGCGTAGCCGGGCGTGAGATTGATCAGGATGATGCCCAGCGCCATGCCCGCCGACCACAACGCGCCGATCACCGCGTCCGCCCGCTCGCGGCGGTGGCGGGTCAGCAGGCCCAGCGCGAGCGCCGCGGCGGCGGTGAACCCCAGCGTCGTGGGCACCACCGGCCAGCCGGCGTAGAAGGCGAGCCCGACGCCGCCGTAGGCGGTGTGGGCGATGCCGCCGGACAGGAGCACCAGCCGGTTCACCACCACCAGCGTGCCGATCAGGCCGCAGGCGATGCTCACCAGCAGCGCCGCCGCCAGCGCGTTGTGCAGGAACGGCTGGGCCAGGATCTCAGTGAGCGTGGGGGTGGGCATTGGCGGTGAGGTGGGCGGTGAGGTCGCCGATGGTGCCTTCCACCGGGCAGGACGCGGCGTGGGCGCCGTACATCAGCTCCATCATCTCGCGCGAAAGCCGCGGCTCCGGGCTGTGCACCAGGAAACGGTTCACCGCCGCGACGCTGGTGACGGCGTGGGAGATGATGCCGAGGTCGTGGCTCACCATCATCACCGTGGCGCGGCCCTCCAGCTCGGCGAACAGCTCCACCAGGCACTGCTTGCCGTAGGGGTCGATGTTGGCGGTGGGCTCGTCCAGGATCAGCAGTTCCGGATCGTTGATCAGCGCGCGCGCCACCAGCACCCGCTGGCGCTGGCCGCCGGAGAGCGAATCGATGCGCCGGCGCGCCAGCTCCAGCACGCCGGTGGCGTGCATCGCGTGCTCGGCGCGGTCCCGTTCCTCGCGCGAGACGCGAAAGCCGTAACGGCCGCGGAAGTCGACGCCCATCAGCACCACGTCCAGCACCGTGGCGGGGAAGCCGGGCTGGAGATTGCTGTGCTGGGGAACGTAGCCGATGCGGTCGAGGCGCGCGCCCGCCTCCTCCCCCAGCACGCGCACGCTGCCGGACTGGGGCTTGAGCACGCCGAGGATGATCTTCAGCAGGGTGGACTTGCCGCCGCCGTTGGGGCCGATCACCGCGATGAACTCGCCGCGCGCCACCCGCAGGCTCACGTGCTCCAGCGCCTGCCGGTCGTCGAAGCGGAAGCCGACGTCGGCCAGCTCGATCGCCGCGGCGGCGCCGGCGGGCGGGGCGGGGCGGGCCGGGGCACCCAACTCAGCGGCTCCCCTGATCCAGGGCCGCCCCCAGCGCCTGCGCCGCCGCCTGGAGGTTGGCGCCCCAGTCCTCGGCCAGCGGGTCCAGCGTCGCGATGCGCGCTCCCAGCGCCCGGGCGACGGCGTCGGCCGACTTCCGCGAGAACTGCGGCTGCACGAAGATCACCCGGATGTTTTCCTTGCGGGCGATGTCGATCACCGCCGCCAGCTGGCGCGGTCCCGGCTCCTTGCCGTCCACCTCGATGGCCAGCTCGGTGAGCCCGTAGGCGCGGGCGAAATAGCCCCATGACGGATGGAACACCAGGAACCTGCGCCGCTCCGGCGGCGCGCCGGCCAGCGCCGCCATCACCGCCTCGTCGATGCGGTTCACTTCGCGGGCGAAGGCGTCGTGGTTGCGCCGGTACTCTGCGGCGCGGGCCGGGTCCAGCCGGATCAGGGCGTCGCGGATGTTCATCGCCTGGAGGCGCACCAGCGGCGGCGACAGCCAGACGTGGGGGTCGGCGCCGCCATGCTCGAGATCGTGGCTGTGCGTGCCGCCTGCGCTGCGCGGCTCGGTCATCGGCAGGCGCTCGATGCCTCGCAGCGTATCCACCACCTCCAGCCCCTTGGCCGCGCTGCGGAAGCGCGGCAGCCAGGCCTTTTCGAATTCGACGCCGATGGCGAAGTACGCCCTGGAGCGGGAAAGCGCCGCCATCTGCTGCGGCGTCGGCTCGTATTCGTGGGGCGATGCACCCGGGCGGACCATGGTGTTGACCGTCACGGCGGCACCGCCGATGCGCTGGACGAAGTACCGCTGCGGAGGAATGCTGACGGTGACCTCCAGCGGTTGCGCCGGCGCCGGCAGCGCGAGGCCGATGCCGAGGAGGGCGCCTCCCAGGAAGCGGGCAAGGTGGCTTTTCATGGTCCGGGTGGGGGCTCGGGGACTGCCGGCATTGTAGCGCAAACGCAATCCAGTTGCATTATCGATGCCGCGAGCGCTTATAATGGCCCGATGACAGCCGCCATCCGACGCAACTCAGTGGCGCAGATTCCGGACGCGCGCATCCGCGGCGCGGAGTCCCAGATCGCCGCCGGGGGCCACCGCGCCACCCCCGCGCGCGCGCGGGTGCTGGCGGTGCTGACCGGCAGCGACCGCCCGGTGTCGCACCACGAGGTGGAACAGCTGCTGGCCCGGGACGCGCCGGTGGACCGGGTCACGGTCTACCGCGTCCTCGAGTGGTTGACCGGCGTCGGGCTGGCGCACAAGATCGCGGGTGACGACCGCATCTGGCGCTACAAATCCCACGGCGGCCACGGGGACGAAGTGCACGCCCACTTTAAGTGCAACCGCTGCGGCGCGGTGTTCTGCCTCGAGGACATGAGCACCGCCTACGCGCTGAATCTCCCGCCGGGGTACCGGTCGGAGCAGGTGGAGCTCACCATCCGCGGCCGCTGCGCGGATTGTTCGTCTGGGGCCTGAACCGCCTCCACCGGCCGTCAACTCATGACCAAAGGATGACCGACATGGATTACCGCGCGATCGCGGCTTCGCTGCAGGAGTCGCTGCACCTCCGCCAGCCGCCGGTGGCGGTGTGCCTGACCGACAGCGTGCCCGAGGGCGTGCCCATGCACGGGGGCCGGGCGCCGGCGGGCTGCGTGTTCTGGCAGGAGGCGGCGCGGGGCGCGTTCGCCACGGCCGCCGCCGACCATGAGCTCTGCGCCGTGGGCGTCTACACCCACAACCTGGGACAGCCGTCGGCCGCCTACGCCGGCGAGCTCGCGAGCGTGCTCAAGGTCATGGCGGGCATGGAGTACGTGCGCGAGGAGGACGTCGCGCGCATTCCGGTGATGAAGCGGCAGGTGAGCCACGTGGTCTACGCGCCTCTGGCGGAAACGCCGCTGCCGCCGGACGCCGTGCTGGTGTTCGCCGATTCGCGCCAGGCGCTGGTGCTGACGGAAGCGATCCAGCAGGTGGAGCCGGCGGTGCCGCCGGCGCTGGGCCGGCCGGCGTGCGCGGTGGTGCCGCAGGCGGTGAACAGCGGCCGCGCGGCGCTGTCGCTGGGCTGCTGCGGCGCCCGCGCCTACCTGGACGTGTTCGGCGACGACGTCGGCCTGTGGGCGCTGCCGGGGCCCACGATCGACCAGTATGCGCAGCGGGTGGCCGTGCTGGCCCGCGCCAACGACACCCTGGGGCGGTTCCATCGCCTGCGCCGGGCGGACGTGGAGGCCGGCGCCCGGCCCACCTACGCCGAGTCGCTGGCGCGCCTGCAGCGCTGAACCGGGAGGCTTGCCATGATCATCGTCATGGGACGCGACGCCGCCGACGCCCAGGTCGACGCGGTGGTGCGCAAGATCAAGGCGGCCGGACTGGACGTCAACATCTCCCGCGGCACCGAGCGCACCGTGATCGGCGCGGTGGGCGACGAGCGCAGGCTCACCGAGGCGATGTTCGAGACCCTGCCCGGGGTGGAGCAGGCGATCCACGTGCTCAAGCCCTACAAGATCGTCGCCCGCGAGTGGCACCAGCAGGACACCGTGATCTCGGTGCGCGGGGTTCCCGTCGGCGGCCCGGCGCTGCAGGTGATCGGCGGGCCGTGCTCGGTGGAAACGCCCGAGCAGATGCGCCTCGCCGCCGAGGGCGTGGCGGCTGCCGGCTGCCGGCTCATGCGCGGCGGCGCCTTCAAGCCCCGCACCAGCCCGTACGCGTTCCAGGGGCTGGGCGTGGGCGGACTGAAGATGCTGCGCGAGGCGGCCGACGCGCTCGGCCTGCCCATCGTCACCGAGCTGATGGACGTGCGCATGCTGGACACCTTCGCCGAATACGACGTCGACGTGATCCAGATCGGCACCCGCAACATGCAGAACTTCGACCTGCTGAAGGAAGTGGGCCGGGTCAAGAAGCCGGTGATCCTCAAGCGCGGCATGTCGGCGACGGTCAGCGAGTGGCTGATGGCGGCCGAGTACATCGCCGCCGGCGGCAACCACGACATCATCTTCTGCGAGCGCGGCATCCGCACCTTCGAGACCGCCTACCGCAACGTCATGGACGTGACCGCGATCCCGGTGCTGAAGAAGGAAACCCACCTGCCGGTGATCGTCGATCCCAGCCACGCCGGCGGCAAGGCGTGGCTGGTGCCGGCGCTGGCGCGGGCGGCGGTGGCGGCCGGCGCCGACGGCCTGCTGGTGGAGTCCCATCCCAACCCCTGCGAGGCCTGGTGCGACGCCGACCAGGCGCTGACGCCGATGGAGCTCAGGGAATTGACGGTCTCGCTCGACGCGATCGCGCGGACGCTGGGGCGGCGGGTGCTCGAGACCGAGGCCGACCGCCGTGCCGACCAGGTGGTGGCGGTCTAGCCGGGGTCCGATGCAGCGCCGCGCCTTCTCCGTCGCGACCCGGATCGCCGCCCTGGCGCTGCTGGCGCTGGGCCTGGCGTGGGCGCCGGTCGCCACGACGGCGCACGCCGTCGAGCACTTCACGGCGCAGCCCGCGCCGGAGGGCGCGCCGGCACCCGACGGTCCCTGCGCCGATTGCCTGGCACTGGCGGCGCTGGGCTACGCCGACGCGGCCAAAGCCGCCGGCGCGCCGGCGCCTGCTGCGGCGCCGGGCGCGACACCGCTCACCGTCTCCGCCCCCGATCTTGCCTTAACGCCCGCGTTCCGCGAGCGCGCCCCGCCCCGCGCCTGAAAGGCAGCGCGCAGCCGCTGCGCGCACGGGTCCGGCCGCTATCGGCCGGGGCGTCTCCAGCGCCGGGCGGCGATTCGCAGGTTCGCCGCTCCCGGCTCCTCGACCGGAAAAGCATGTTCGACATCGAAGGTCTTGCCCACCGCTACGGCGATCGCGAAGTGCTGCGGGTGCCGCAGTGGCGCGCCGCGCCCGGCGACCACTGGCTGCTGCTGGGCGATTCCGGCAGCGGCAAGACCACGCTGCTGCATGTGCTGGCCGGGATCCTGGCGCCCAGCGGCGGCGAAGTGCGCCTGGCGGGGCAGGTGCTGGGTGCGTTGAGAGGCAGCGCGCTGGATGCGTTTCGCGGCCGCCACATCGGGCTCGTGCCCCAGAAGCTGCACCTGGTGGCGAGCCTGACCGCGCTGGAGAACGTGCAGCTCGCGCAATACCTGGCGGGGCTGCCTGATGACCGCGCCCGCGCCGAGGAAGGGCTGGCGGCGCTGGGCATCGCGGCGCTCGCCCGGCGGCGGCCCGCCGAGCTGTCCCAGGGCCAGGCGCAGCGGGTGGCGATCGCCCGCGCGGTGGTGAACCGGCCGCAGCTGCTGCTGGCCGACGAGCCCACCGCCAACCTGGACGACGGCCACTGCGAGCAGGTGGCCGAGCTGCTGGAATCGCAGGCCGCCGCGTGCGGCGCGACGCTGGTGATTGCCACCCACGACCGGCGGCTGAAAGACCGCTTCTCCCGCACCTACCGGCTGGAGGCCGCCGCGTGAATCTGCTGCGCCTGTCCGCCGCCTACCTGCGGCTGCGCTGGCTGTTCTCGGCGCTCAACGTGCTGCTGCTGGCGCTGGGCATCGCCTCCATCACGGTGGTGGTGCTGGCCACGCACCAGATCGAGCGCCGCATGATGCGCGACGCCGAGGGTATCGACCTGGTGGTGGGCGCCAAGGGCAGCCCGCTGCAGCTGGTGCTCTCGGGCGTCTATCACGTCGACGTGCCGACCGGAAACATTCCGCTGGCGCAGGCGCGGGCGCTGGAGCGGCATCCGGCGGTGAAGAAGGCGCTGCCGCTGGCGCTGGGCGACAGCTTCCGCGGCTACCGCATCGTCGGCACCAGCCACGACTACATCGCCCACTATGGCGGCGAGGTGGCCGCGGGCGAGCTCTACATCGACCCGCTGGAGGCGGTGCTGGGCGCCGAGGTGGCGCGCGCCACCGGGCTCAAGGTCGGCGACACCTTCGCCGGCGTGCACGGCATCGCCGAGGCGGGCGATGCGCACCACGAGCACCCCTACGACGTGGTGGGCGTGCTGAAGCCCACCGGCACGGTGCTGGACCGGCTGATCCTCACCATGGTGGAAAGCGTCTGGGACGTGCACCCGCCCGCGGGCCCGCTGCCGGTGAAGCCCGACGGCACGCCGGACTGGGACGCCGGCAAGGAGCTGACCGCGCTGCTGATCCAGTACTCGAGCCCGCTGGCGGCGGCGATGTTCCCGCGCTACGTCAACGGCCAGGGGGCGCTGCAGGCGGCCTCGCCGGCGTTCGAGACCGCGCGTCTGTTCCGGATCCTGGGCGTCGGCGCCGACGTGCTGCGCGCGTTCGCCGCGGTGCTGATCGCCGCCGCGGCGCTGTCGGTGTTCATCGCGCTCTACGGCGCGCTGGAGGAGCGGCGCTACGACCTCGCCATCATGCGCACGCTGGGGGCGAGCCGCCGCCGGCTTTTCGGCCTGCTGCTGCTGGAGGGCATGCTCCTCACCGCGGCGGGCGGCCTGCTGGGCCTGGCGCTGGGCCACGTCGCCGCGGAATTCCTGGGAGCGTCGCTCGCCGCGGCGCGCCAGGTGGAGATCACCGGCTGGACATTCCTGCCCGCCGAGCTGTGGCTCGCGGCGCTGGCACCGGGCGTGGGCCTGCTGGCCGCGCTGCTGCCGGCGTGGCGGGCCTATCGCACCGACATCGCCAAGGTTCTTGCGGAGGGTTGACCATGAGACTTGCTTCCCTGGCTCTGATGCTGTTCGCGGGCGCCGCCGGCGCCCAGATGCTGTCGCCGCCGATCGAGCTGCCCAAGGGCGACATGATGGCGCCGCCGCTGCCGCAGCAGGCGCTGAACCAGAAACCGCTGCCGGAGATGGACGGCGTGGTGTCCTGGCGCACTCTCAAGCAGGTGGAGATGGTGAAGCTCAAGGACAAGTTCGTGCCCCAGTTCTCCGACGCCATCGTCGCGCTGGACCAGAAGGAAGTGACGCTGCGCGGGTTCATGCTGCCGCTCACCGCCGGCGAGCAGCAGACCCACTTCATCCTCGCCGCGCTGCCGCCCACCTGCGCGTTCTGCCTGCCCGGCGGGCCGGACTCCATTGTCGAGGTGAAGAGCAAGACGCCGGTCCGTTACACCTTCGAGCCGGTGACGGTGACCGGCAGGTTTTCCCTGATCAAGGACGACCCCATGGGCCTGATGTACCGGCTCACCGACGCCCGGCCGGTCGCCAACTGACGTGAAGCCCCGCGCGCCGCTGTTTCTTCTGCTCTCGCTGCTGCTGGCCCTCGGGCCGGTGGGCACGTACGCGCATGCGCTCAGGCACCTGGGCGGGGCGGTCGTGGCGGCGGAAGCGGCGCACGGTGACCACGGCATCTCCCCGGACCGTGGGGACCGCGAGGCTGCGCACGGTCACACCCGTCATGGCGACGACGGCCACGGCCATGCCCATCATGGCGGCGGCCAAGCCTCCCACGACGGCGAGGCGTGCGAGCTGTTCGGCGCCCACGCGCCGCTGGGCTCGGCCGCGACGGTGGCGGGGCTGCCGTCCGCCGCGACCCACCGGCCGGCCGTGCCCGCAGGGGTGGATGCCGTCTCGCGGCCGCGCGAAACCCGCGTTCCCTACTACTCGACCGGACCGCCCGTTCCTCCCGTGACGATCTGATTCGCGGGCCGGCGCCGCCGGCCCTGGCATCCATTTCACGGGAGCGCGGCAATGCACAAGTTGAGCACAACCGCAGCGGCGGTGACGATGGCGTTCGGCCTCGTCCCGCCGGCACGGGCGCAGTCGAGCGCCGAGATCGGCGAAATCCGCGACCAGATCCGCCAGATGAGGCAGGACTACGAGAGCCGCATCCGGGACCTGGAGCAGCGCCTGCAGGCCGCGGAAGCCAAGGCCGGCGCCGCCGAGCAGAAGGCGGCCAAGGCGGAGCAGGAAGCGGTCAAGGTGACCGCTCGGCAGCAGGCCGAGACGCGACGCAGCGGCGACAGCGCGTTCAACCCCGACGTCAGCCTGATCCTGCAGGGCCGCTACGCCGACCTGTCGCAGGACCCGGACAACTACTTCATCTCCGGCTTCATTCCCAGCGGCGGCGAGGTGGGGCCCGGCCCGCGCGGCTTCAGCCTGGTGGAGTCGGAGCTCAACATCTGGGCCAACGTGGATCCCTACTTCCGCGCCTCGTTCACGGCCGCATACACGCCCGAGAACGAGGTGGAGGTGGAGGAGGTGTACTTCCAGACGCTGGCGCTGCCCCAGGGCCTCACGCTCAAGGGCGGGCGCTTCTTCTCCGGCATCGGCTACCTCAACGAGCAGCACGAGCACGCCTGGGACTTCATCGACGCGCCGCTGCCCTACCGCGCCTTCCTCGGCAAGCAGCTGGGCAGCGACGGCGTGCAGCTCAAGTGGATCGCGCCCACGCCGATCTTCGTCGAACTGGGCGGCGAGCTGGCGCGCAGCGAGGAGTTCCCCGGTTCCGAGCGTAACAAGAACGGCGCCTCGCTCTGGACGGCGTTCGGGCGCATCGGCGGCGACGTGGGCGCCAGCAACAGCTGGCGGCTGGGCCTGTCCTATGTGCGCACGTCGCCCCAGGACCGGCTGTACGAGGACGAGGATTCCACCGCCACGCTGGTCAACAACGCCTTTACCGGCGAGAGCAAGCTGTGGATTGCCGACTTCGTCTGGAAGTGGGCCCCCGACGGCAACCCGGCGGAGCGCAACTTCAAGTTCCAGGCCGAGTACTTCACCCGGGACGAGAACGGCACCCTGACCTACGACGTCGACGGCGCGCCGGCGGGCACCGCCACCGGCGCCTACGATGCCGACCAGTCGGGCTGGTACGCCCAGGCGGTGTACCAGTTCATGCCGCGCTGGCGCCTCGGCGCGCGCTACGACCGGCTCGACTCCGGCACCGTCAACAACGCCCTGGTGCAGAGCGGCGCGCTGACGGCGGCGGATTTCCCGATCCTCAGCCCGCACAACGCCAAGCTCTATTCGGCGATGGTGGACTGGTCGCCCACCGAGTTCAGCCGCATCCGCCTGCAGTACACGCGGGACGAGTCGCGGGCCGGCCTGGCCGACGACCAGATCTTCCTGCAGTACATCCTGAGCCTGGGCAGTCACGGCGCCCACAAGTTCTGACCCGGCAGCGCGGGGCGGCTGCGCCGCCCCGCGCTTTCCAAAGGAGAGGCCGATGAACCGAATGTTGCGAGATTTCTGGGCGGTGCTGCTGCTGACGCTGGCGGCGCCGGCGGCCCACGCCGCCCTCAGCGTGTTCGCCTGCGAGCCCGAATGGGGCGCGCTGGTGACCGAGCTCGCCGGCGACAAGGCGCAGGTCTACACGGCCACCACGGCACGCCAGGACGTGCACCGCATCCAGGCGCGCCCCAGCCTGCTGGCGGCGTTCCGGCGCGCCGACCTGGCGGTGTGCACCGGCGCGGAGCTGGAGATCGGCTGGCTGCCGGTGCTGTTCGCCGAAGCCGGCAACAGCCGGGTGCAGCCGGGCAAGCCGGGATTCTTCGAGGCGTCTCGGCACGTCGCGCTGCGGGAAGTGCCGGCGTCGCTGGACCGCTCGCTGGGCGACCAGCACGCGGCCGGCAATCCCCACATCCAGCTCGACCCGCGCAACATCCTCGAGGTCGCCCGGCCGCTGGCGGCACGGCTCGCCGAGCTGGACCCCGGCAATGCCGATCACTACCGCGCGCGGCTCGCGCGGTTCGACGCCCGCTGGCGCGAGGCGATGGCGGGCTGGGTGCGGCGCGCGGCGCCGCTCAAGGGCGTGCCGGTGATCGTCCATCACCGCGGCTTTCTCTATCTCAACGCCTGGCTGGGGCTCAAGCAGGTGGGCGAGCTGGAACCCAAGCCCGGTATCGAGCCCACTGCCGCGCATCTGGCGCAGCTGCTGGAGCGGCAGCAGCGCGAGCCCGCGCGGGTGGTGATCCGCGCGCCCTACAACAGCGCCCAGGCTTCGGAGTGGTTCGCCCAGCGGGCGGGCATTCCCAAGGTGGTGCTGCCGTACACGGTGGGCGGCTCGGAGAAGGCGACCGATCTCACCTCCCTGTTCGACGACACCATCGACTTGCTGCTGGCCGCCGCCCAGGGCGCCCGCGGCTGAAACCGAAGGAGACCGTCATGAACAAGACGAGCAACATCCTGGCAGGCATCGCGCTGGCGTGGCTTTGCGCCGGTCCGGCGCTGGCCGACAGGAAGGCCGAGCTGAAGGAGGAGATCGACGAGCATCAGACCATGGCCGCGGCCCATCGGGGCGCGGCGGCGTGCCTGCAGGCCGGCAAGCCGCCCGAGGACTGCGCCAAGGCCATGGAGGCCGAGTGCAAGGGCGTCGCGGCCGGACCCCGCTGCGGGATGCGCCTAGCCAGGGAGGGGCGGGAGGATCGGGCGGCGCACCAGGAGAGGCACGCGAGGATGGCGGCGGCCCACGACGCCGCGGCGAAGTGCCTGGCCGGCGGCAAGGCCCCGGAAGCCTGCGAGAAGCGGCTGCGCGCCGATTGCCGCGGCCTGTCCGTCAACCGCCACTGCGGCTTGAGGGGCCACCACCACTGAGCGGCGTCAACGTGATCGCAATGACCGATCCGCTGCTGGCGTATGAGGGCGCCGTCGTCGGCTACGCGGCGCCGGTGGCGGGCCCCGTGTCGTTCGCGGTCGCCCGCGGCGAAGCGGTGGGGCTGTGGGGCCCCAACGGCTGCGGCAAGACCACGTTGTTGAACGCGCTTTGCGGCAGCGCGCGCCTGCTCGGCGGGCGCATCGAGCGCGCGTCGGGGCTGCGGGTCGCGCTGCAGCGCCAGGCGCCGCTGCCGGCCGCCGGCCTGCCGCTCACGGGGCGCGACCTGCTGCGGCTCACCGGTGCGGCCGGCGCGCTCTGGCCGCCCGGCGCCGCGTTCGGCGGCCGGCGGCTGGACCGGCTGAGCGGCGGCCAGCTGCAGTTCGCGCAGGTCTGGGCGTGCATTGCCGCGCCGGTGGACCTGGTGCTGCTGGACGAGCCCACCGGCAACCTGGACCCGGCGGCGACCCGGCGACTGGAGGATGCGCTGCTGCAGCGCCGCGCCGGGCTGGGACTGCTGCTGGTGAGCCACGAGCGCCCGTTCCTCGAGCGCGTGTGCACCGAGATCGTCGACCTGGCGCCGTGACGATGGACCTCGCCGCCGCACCGCTCTTTGTCCTGCCATTCCTCACCGGGCTCCTGCTGGCGGCGGCGCTGCCGGTGCTGGGCGCGTACGTGCTGCTGCGGGACGAGTGGATCGCGGCGCTCGCGCTGGCGCAGGTGTCCGCGGCGGGCGCACTCGCCGCCGCGGCGCTGGGCGCCCCCGTCGCGCCCGGCGCCGTTGCCGCCACCGTCGCCGTCGCGCTGGGCAAGGGTCTGCTGGGACGCACGGGCAACGCGGGCTATGGCGTGATACTGCTGGGCGCGTGGGGGCTGTCCATTCTGCTGCTCGCCAACCTGCCGCTGGCGGAGCAGCTGGGGCGCGCGTTGTTCGACGGCCAGCTCTACTTCACGGGACGCCTGCACCTGGCCGGCGCCACCGTCCTGGGCGTGGCCGCGGCGGCGGCGCTGCCGCGCCTTTCGCCGCGACTGCTGCGGGACCGCCTGTTCCCCGGGTACGAGGAGGCGAACGGCGACCGGGTGGCGCGCGCCCGCGTCGGCTTCGACTTGCTGGTGGCCGCGGCGGTGGCGCTCGCCACCGCCAGCATCGGCGTCATGGCGGCGTTCGCGCTGGTCTTCGTTGCGCCGCTGGCGGCGTACCGGGTGGCGCGCGGCTGGCGGCCGGCGCTGCTGGCGGCTGCCGGACTCGGGATCGGGACCTACCTGGCGGCGTTCGCGCTCGCGCTGGCCGCCGACCAGCCGTTCGGCCCGGTGCTGGTGCTCGTGCTGCTGGCCACCGCCGCGCTGGCTATCGCGGGCAGCGTCCGTCCGGCGTCAGCCGGAGGTGGCGACGGAACCAGTCCGTGACCCGCGCGGCGGCGTGGGCGGCGGCGATCTTTTCCTCCGGCGACTGGTCGTTGCGGAAATCGAACGCGCGCCGCGCCATCGGGTACATCTGCAGTTCCACCGGCACGCCGCGTTCCAGCAGCGCGTAGAACGCGCGGCCGGTGTTCATGCGCCGCAGCTCGTAGTCGGCGTCGCCGATCAGCATCAGCGTCGGCGTCTTCAACTGGTTCACTTCCGGCGCGTAGCGGAACAGCTGCTGCGGCTCCGGCGCGTTGGGGTCCTGGAAATGGCCGTAGTAGGTGGCGATGGCCGCGAGATCGTTGCCGCGCTTCGCCGCCAGCCGCACGGCATAGTAGCCGCCGCGGGACTTGCCCAGCACTGCCACCGGGCCGCGGCAGACGTCGGCGCGCTTGAGCAGCGCGTCCAGCGCCGCCTCGACGTCGGCCTCGGTCTCCGGGTAGTGGCGGTCGGGCCAGCGCTCGATGAAGCGGCCCGACAGGTAATCGGGCGCCAGCACCAGGAAGCCCCGGGCCGCCAGCGCTTCCAGGTGGGCGCGGTCGACGTCGTCGAAGCCGCGCTTGGCGTGGATGTAGAGCACCGGCGGGAACGGTCCCTGGCCGTCCGGGCGCACCACTTCCACCGGCACGTCGACGTCGCCCGAGCGCACGTTGAGCGTCTCGGTTCGGGCGGCGAGCACGGGCAGGGACGCGAGCAGGGCCAGGGCGGCCAGGTGCCGACGGCGCATGGGATTCCTCGATGGGGGGCGATGAACGGGCTGCCGGATTCTAGTGGTGCGGCCCGTGACCCCGCAACCGGTTGATTTCCCGGCCTTGTCGCGAAGCGGATGTGTCATGAGACCCCCGAAGATTGATTGCCCGTGCGACGCGGCTACCCGGCCAGGTGCCGCAGCGGCAGCCGTCGATACCTGACGCCGCTGGCGGCGAACGCGGCGTTGGCCACGGCGGGCGCCACCGCCGTGACGGGCGGCTCGCCCACGCCGCCGGGGCGCTCGCGGCTGTCCGCGATGTGCACTTCGATCGCGGGCGTCTCCGGCAGCGTGAGGATGGGGTAGTCCTCGAAGGTCGCGTGGCGCACCTGGCCGCCCTCTATGCGCACCGCCTCCTTCAGCGCCGCCGAGAGCCCCTGCGCAATGCCGCCCTCGATCTGCGCGCGCACGGCGTCCGGATTCACCGCGACGCCGCAGTCGAGCGCGCACCAGATCCGCTTCACCCGCAGCGCGCCGGCGGCGTCGGGTCCGACCTCGGCGACCTGGGCGACGAAGCTGCCGAAGCACGCGTACGCGGCGACGCCGCGGCCGTGGCCTGGCGGCAGCGGCGCGTCCCAGCCCGCCATCGTCGCGACCCGTTCCAGCAGCGCCCGCAGTCGCGGCGTTCCGTCCAGCAGCGCGTGCCGGTAGCGCAGCGGGTCGTGGCCGCCGGCGTGGGCCAGCTCGTCGATGAAGCTCTCGACGACGAACGCATTCTGGGTCGCGCCGACGCCGCGCCAGTTGCCCACCCGCACCGGCGGGTCGACGACGACATGTTCCTGCCGCAGGTTTGCGATCGCGTAGGGCACGTCGAACATGTCGAGCGCCAGCTCGCAGCCGGCCAGCTTCGCCAGCCAGGCCGCGGGAAATCCGCGCTCGTCGAGGCACGCCTGGAGGCGGACCTTGCCCGGCGGGCGATAGGCGTCGTGCTGCAGGTCGTCACCGCGGTTCCAGATCACCTGGACCGGCTGGGCCAACGCCCTGGACAGCGCCACCGCGTCCTCGACGAAGTCTGCCTCCAGCCGGCGGCCGAAGCCGCCGCCGAGAAACAGGGTGTGCACGTACACCCGGCTGCGCGGCAGCCCGCTGGCGCGCGCCGCCGCCTTCTGCGTGTCGGTCTGGCTCTGGGTGCCGACCCAGACGCGGCACTCGTCGCCGGTCACGTGCGCGACGCAATTCATCGGTTCCAGCGTCGCGTGGGCCAGCATCGGCGTGCAGTACTCCGCCTCGATGACCGCCGTGCCCTCGGCGAGCGTGCGCCGGGCGTGGCCCCGGGTCTTGGCCACCTTGCCGGTCTGCTCCAGCGCGGCGTCGAGCGCGGCTTCGATGGCGGCGCTGTCGATCGCCGCGCCCTTCGCGGGCAGCCACTCGGCCCGCAGCGCCGCGCGTCCCTGGAAGGCCGCGTGGGCACCATCGGCGACGACGGCCACGCCGGACGCGATCTCCAGCACCCGGCATACCCCGGGCACGCGCAGCGCTTCCGCCGCGTCGAAGCGCTGCAAGCGCCCGCCGATGTACGGACAGCGCTCGACGCTCGCCACCGCCATGCCCGGGAGCGCGAAATCGATCCCGTAGACGGTCTTCCCGGCCACCATGTCCGGGATGTCGATGCGCGGCACCGGCCGGCCGATGCAGCGGAAATCGCCGGCGCTCACCAGGGGCACGCGCTCCGGGGCGGGCTCCCGCGCCGCCGCCCGGGCCAGCTCGCCGAATCCCGCGACCCGCGCCGTGGGCGGATGAACGACCCGGCCGTCGCCGATGCGGCAATCGGCCGCGCGCACTTTCCAGCGCTTCGCCGCGGCCGAAAGCAGCATGGCGCGCGCCTGCGCGCCGGCGCGGCGGAACCGCTGCCACTCGCCGCGGATGCTGCTGGAGCCGCCGGTGAGCTGCACCGGCCACAGGGCGTTGTGGTAGCGCCGGTCCGCCGGCGCGAACTCGAACGCCAGGCGCGCCGGGTCCTGCTCCATCTCCTCGGCCACCAGCGCGACCAGGCCGGTGAGCGCGCCCTGGCCCATCTCCGAATGGTTGACCACCACGGTGACGACGCCGTCGGCGCCGACGCGGACGAAGTCGTTGAGCATGAACTGATCGCCGCAAGACAGCGGCCGCGGGGCGGTCGTCGCCGCCACGGCGCCTCCGGCAGCGGCGCGATGGATCGCCCGGCGGATGCGCACATAGGTGCCGCAGCGGCACAGGATGCCGGCCATCGCCGCGTCGATCTCGGCGTCGCCCGGCGCCGGGTGCCGGGCGAGCAGCGCGGTCGCGGCCAGGATCTGCGCCGGCTGGCAGTAGCCGCACTGGGGCACCTGCTCGGCGATCCATGCCGCCGCCACCGGGTGGCCGGGCGCGAGGCCTTCGACGGTGGTGAGCGCGCGGCCCGCGGCCTGCTTCAGCGGCACCCTGCACGCAGGGGTGGGCGCGCCGTCGATGAGCACCACGCACGCGCCGCAGACGCCGACGCCGCAGCCGTACTTGGTGCCCTTGAGGCCGAGCGCGTCGCGCAGCGCCCAGAGCAGCGGGGTCGCCGGGTCGAGATCCAGGCGCGCGGGCTCGCCGTTGACGGTGAGTTCGGTCACGCAACCCTCCGTGCCCTGAGGCGCCGCGCGGCCCAGGCCAGCACGGCGACCGTCGCCAGCGGCCGGTGCGGCGCGGCGACGAGCGCCGCCGGCGCGAAGCCCAGCGTGTGGGTTAAGACGGTCGGCATCAGCTCAGCAGCCGGCGCCGCGTCAGCACCAGCGCGCAGTAGAACGCCACCGCGCCGTACGCCAGCAGCACCAGGATGTTGACCAGCGGGCGCTCGGGAATCGCGCCGATCACCAGCGGCCGCACCAGCTCGATGGCGTGGGTGAGGGGCAGCGCCTGCGCCACGGTCTGCAGCACCGGCGGCAGCTGGGTGGTGGGAAAGAACACCCCGCACAGCAGCACCATGGGCGTGATCAGCAGCGTGAAGTAATAGAGGAAGAAGTCGTAGGACGGCGACACCGCGGTCATCACCAGCCCCATGGCGGCGAAGGTGAAGCCGATCAGCGGCGTCAGCGGCACGACCCACAGCAGCAGCGGCGAGTGCGACAGCCCCAGCAGCCAGATCACCGCGAGGATGGCGATGCCCGAGAGGAACGCCTTGCTGGCGGCCCACGCGGCTTCCGCCAGGACCACGTCGTCCAGCGTGACCGGCGCGTTGAGGATCGCGTCCCAGGTTTTCTGCACGTGCATGCGCGAGAAGCCGGAGTAGAGCGTCTCGAAGGTGGCGCTGTTCATGGTACCGTAGCACAGCGTTCCGGCGGCGAGAAACGTGATGTAGGGCACGCCTTCGACCGCCGGCAGCAGGCTGCCCAGCCCGAAGCCCAGCGCCAGCATGTAGAGCATGGGATCGGCCAGGTTGCCCAGCATCGAGGGCACCGCGAGCTTGCGCCAGACCAGGAAGTTGCGCTGCCAGATCGGCACGAAGCGCCACGACAGCCGCGGCGGCGCCAGGTGCCTGCGGCCGCCGGCGGCGGAAGCGGGGGCTTGGGCGCTCATGGACGGCCGCTCGTCGTCAATGTCGAACCGCAAAGGACGCCAGGGACGCGAAGGAAGAACCTGACACAAGCGGCATCGGCCATCGCACGTGGCGCGGCCGTTCGATGACGACGGCCGTCGCGCGAGGCGCCGTCGGATCCGAGCCGATGATCCGATGATCGCAAACACCGCTCCCCCCGGTGCCGTCGGGGTTTGAGCCCCGGCCAGCCCGAGCCGGAGTGCCAACGGAAACACAGCCCTCGCTTCCTTAGCGTCCTTCGCGGTTCAGGAGCTTCCATGATGAAGTGCTCAATCACGGATGTCCCGCCCGGTGAGTTTCAGGAACACGTCCTCCAGGTTCGCCGGCCGGTGCAGGTAGCGCAGCCCGTCGCGGGTGTCGAGGTCGTCGATCAGCGGACGGGCGTTCGGCGTGTAGCAGAACGCCGTGTCGCCGGCGCGCTCGCAGCGCTGCGCCAGCCGCTGGCCGTGGGCCGCGGCCCAGGCGTCCACGCCTTCGCCGTAGACCTCCACCACTTCCTGGGGAATGGTGTCGCGGATCAGCCGCCGCGGCGCCCCGTGGGCGATGATCCGGCCGTGGTCCATGATCGACAGCACGTCGCACAGGCGCTCCGCCTCGTCCATGAAATGGGTGGTGAGGACGATGGTCTTGCCCGCGGCGATCAGGCGCTTGAGCCGCTCCCAGATGAGATGGCGGGCCTGCGGATCCAGCCCGGTGGTGGGCTCGTCCAGGAACAGCAGGTCGGGGTCGTTCACCAGCGCCCGCGCCAGCGTGAGGCGGCGTTTCATGCCGCCGGACAGGGTCTGGAGCCTGGTGCGGGCGCGGCCCTCGAGCCCGGAGAACTCCAGCAGCGCCGGAATGCGGCGCGCGACGTCGGCGCGCGACATCCCGAAATAGCGGCCCCAGACCTGCAGGTTCTCCTCCACCGTGAAGTCCGGGTCCAGGTTGTCGAACTGGGGCACGACGCCGACGCGCCGGCGGGCCTCGCGCGCTTTCAGCGGCACCGGCTCGCCCAGCAGCCGGATCTCGCCGCCGTCGGGGTCGATCAGGCCCAGACACAGGCGCAGCGTCGTGGTCTTGCCGGCGCCGTTGGGTCCCAGCAGGCCGAAGCAGCGGCCGCGCTCGACCTTCAGCTCGATGCCGCGCACCACCTCGACGTCGCCGTAGCGCTTGCTCAGCCCGGTGGCGGTCAGGACTTCCATGACGCGACGACGATGCGCTTCAGCAGGTGCAGGCGGCCGTGGAAGAAGTGCTCGCCGCCGGGCACCACCAGCACCGGCAGCTCCTGGGGGCGCGCCCAGTCGAGCACGTCCTTGAGCGGCACCGTGTCGTCCAGCTCGCCGTGCACCACCAGCGTGTCGGGCGGCACCTCCGGCGTCGCCACCCGCGTCACCGCCGGCGCCACCAGGATCAGCCGCGCCGGGTGCGCCCGCTTCGCCGCGCGTGCCGCAACGGCGCCACCGAAGGAGAACCCGGCCAGCGTGAGCGGCGGTTGCCGGCCCAGCGCACCGCGGGCCCAGCGCGCCGCCGCCAGGACGTCCTCGGTCTCGCCGTGGCCCTCGTCGAACGTCCCTTCGCTGCGGCCGGTGCCGCGAAAATTGAAACGCACCGCCGCCAGGCCCAGATCGCGGAACGCGCGCGCCAGCGTGGTCACCACCTTGTTGTCCATGGTGCCGCCGTAGAGCGGATGCGGATGAGCCACCACCGCCACGCCCGCGCGCCCGGGACCGGGGTCGGTGACCGCCACCTCCAGCGCGCCGGAGGGGCCGTCGATCAGCGTCGTGTGCGTTTCCGCTCGTGTCATGGGAAGACGGGTCCGGGCGCGTCGTGGCGGCGGCCCGAGGGATACCCGGTGCCGCGGGATCAGATCTTGAGGCGCTCGACGACGCGTCCGTTCACCAGGTGCTCGTCGATGATCTCGTCGATGTCCTCGCGGTCGACGTAGGTGTACCAGACCTCCTCGGGATACACCACCAGTACCGGGCCCTCGTCGCAGCGGTCCAGGCAGCCGGCCTTGTTGATCCGCACCTTGCCCTTGCCCACCAGCTTCAGCGCCTTGACCCGGTCCTTGGCGTAGGCGCGCAGGTCGTCGGCGCCATGATTGTTGCAGCAGTTCTCGCCGGGGCCGCGCTGATTGCAGCAGAAGAAGACGTGGTGTCGGTAATAGCTCATGGCAAGTCCGGGATTATATCAGCGCGGCTGCCCTGCCCCGGGATGTCGAGTCGCGGCGGCGGCGCCGCCGGCGTATCTTGGCAACGGGTCAACCACGACCCGATGTCGGAAATCGGGCACCGCGCGAGGGGGACATGAAGACGGTCGTGCTGTTTTCCGGCGGCATCGACAGCAGCTGAGTCAAGCTGGCGGCGTCCGCCGCAGCGCCAGCACGCCGAAATACGCGATCGCCGCGAGCGGCCACAGTTCCGCCACCAGCCGCGTGAGGCCGTTGAAGTTGAGCAGGTGGCCGTAGCGCCAGCTGAACAGGCGGATCACCGCCGAGTTCGACGCCGCCGCCTCGAACCCGTACGCCAGCGCAATGGCCAGCGCCGCGGCGGCGATCCCGACCAGCGCCTGGACCCGTGCGGGTCGCCGCAGCGTCAGGGCGGCAAAGGCGAGTCCGTAACCGACGCCCACCACCGACTCCACGGTCAGCCAGCGCAGGGTCGCCTCCGGCTTGAGCAGCGCCAGCGCGGCCACGAACTTGACCCCGGCCGCCATCGCCGCCGGACCGGCGGCCAGCGCCAGCCGCTGCCGCAGCGGCGGCGCGACTGCCAGCAGCATCATCGCGACGGCCACGGTGCAGGCCAGCGAAAGCGCCATGCCGGTCATCGAGAAATGGCCGGCGGCGTAGCGGGCGGAAGCGTCCAGGGCGCCCTCGAAAACCCGCGTCGCCATCCACGGCAGCGCCGGATTGGCCTGGCCGAAGCACCACAGCGCCACCAGCATCAGCGCCGCGTCGGCGTAATGCCCCGGCTCCAGCCATCGGTCGCGCAGGGTCACCAGCACCGTCAGCGTCGTCGGCCGCGAAAGGGCAACGGCCGCCGCCAATGCGCCGGCCAGCGCACCGGCGCCGTTGCTCATGAGGTCCAGGTTGGACGCGATGCGGCCGGGCACTGCCTGCTGCAGCACCTCCATCGCCAGGGACGTGAGCAGGCCGAGGAGCGCGGCCGCGCCCACGGTGAGCAGCGGCGGCCAGCGCCGCGGCAGCGACAGCGCCGCGAGGAAGCCGAGCGGGAAGTACGCGAGCGCGTTGATGGCGAGATCGGCCACCGTCCAGTACCGCGGCCACGGCGCGGCGACGAAGCGCAGCCAATCGCCCGCCGGCATGCGCCAGCCCGACAGCGGCGACAGGCTGGCATACGCCACGAGCAGTAGATAAGCTAGCGCGAGATAGATGCTCAGCCGGAAGGGCCGCGGCGTAGTCGAGTCGGCGGGCATCGCGGCGACGGGGACAGGTCTTGGCATTCTACGACATCTTCAACGGCGACGCGGACGGCATCTGCGCCCTGCACCAGCTGCGGCTCGCGCAGCCGCGCGATGCGCAGCTCGTCACCGGGGTGAAGCGCGACATCCAGCTGCTGGCGCGGGTCGACGCCGGCGCCGGCGACGTGCTCACCGTGCTGGACGTCTCGCTGCACGAGAACCGCGCGGACCTGGATCGCCTGCTGGAGCGCGGCGCCCGCTGCGTGTACTTCGATCACCATTACGCCGGCGAGCTGCCGCGCCACGCCGGGTTCGAAGCCCATATCGACACCGCGCCCGACGTTTGCACCAGCCTGCTGGTGGACCGCCATCTGGGCGGCGCCCATCGGGCGTGGGCGGTGGTGGCGGCGTTCGGCGACAACCTGTTCGAGGCCGCAAAGCGCGCCGCGGCGCCGCTCGCCCTTCCCGACGCGCAACTGCGCGAGCTGCGCGAGCTGGGCGAGTGCATCAATTACAACGCCTATGGGGAGTCGCCCGAGGACCTGCATTTCCACCCGGCCGATCTGTACCGGCGCCTGGGACCGTACCGCGACCCGCTCGCTTTCATGCGCGAGGACCCGGCGTTCATCACTCTCCGGGAAGGTTACGCCGCCGACGTGGCCCGTGCGCAGCGCATCGCGCCGCTCGAGGCCAGCGCGGAAGGCGCCGTGTTCGTGCTCCCGGACGCCGCGTGGTCGCGGCGCGTCTCGGGCGTGTTCGGCAATCTGCTGGCGCGCGGCCATCCCGAGCGGGCCCACGCGGTGCTGGTGCCGAAGTCCGGCGGCGCGTTCACCGTCAGCGTGCGCGCGCCGCGGGCGAATCCGGTGGGCGCCGACGAGCTGTGCCGTCAGTTTCCCACCGGCGGCGGACGCAAGGCGGCCGGCGGCATCAATCACCTGCCGGCGGATCAGATGGAGGCGTTTACCCGGGCGTTCGCGCGGGCGTTTGCCCGGGCCTGAAGGTCCGCGCCGGCTTTCACCGGTACGCCGCCGGCTTCAGACCCCGGCGACGCGGCGCGGCGCGGTGCTGGCCTTGCCCACCAGCGCCAGCACCTGTCCGACGCAGGACTCCAGCGGGTCGCGGCCGGTGTGCACCGTCAGATCCGGGTTCTCCGGCGCCTCGTAGGGAGCGGAGATGCCGGTGAAGTTGGGAATCTCGCCGCGCCGGGCGCGGGCGTACATTCCCTTCACGTCGCGGCTCTCGCAGACTTCCAGCGGCGCCTCGCAGAACACCTCGTAGAAATCGCCGGGCTGGAACATGGCGCGCACCCGCCCGCGCTCCGCGGCCATCGGTGAGATGAACGCGGCGAGCGAGATCACGCCGGCCTCGACGAAGAGCTTGCACATCTCGCCGATGCGGCGCAGGTTCTCGGCCCGGTCCCGCTCCGAGAAGCCGAGGTCTGTGCACAGGCCGTGGCGCACGTTGTCGCCGTCGAACACGAAGGTGCGATGCCCGGCACGGTGCAGTTCCTCCTCCACCGCATGGGCCAGCGTGGACTTGCCCGCGCCCGAGAGGCCGGTGAACCAGAGCACCAGGCTGCGGTGGCCGTTGAGGGACTCGCGCCGCGCGCGGGTGACGGTGGCGTGATGCCAGACGGTGTTGCCGCTTTTCTGTGACATGGCGGAGATCCTATCGGCAGTCGATTACAGCAGATGGCTTCCTCCGGTCTCCTCCGGACCTGCCCCAAGCTTTTCTGGCTTGACGTCGCCGTCAGTCTAGCGCGGCGCGCGGACCGCGCCAATCGCGGGACGCGCAGTCACGGGGCGGGCCTTACCGTACTTTGACTTCGACCCAGAGTCTATTCAATATCCGCCGCGCCGCGCGGTCGTAGTCCTTCAGGCTCTGCAGGCGCCTGAACTTCTCCGCGTCGGGAAACAGATCGCGGTTCGCCAGCAGCTCGGGGTCGATGTGGGGGATCGCCGCCGCGTTGGGATTGCCGGCGCCGATCTCGTTGGTGATCTGGGCCGAAGCCTTGCCCTCCAGCCAGAAGTTCATGAACAGGTGCGCCAGGTCCGGGCGCTGCCCGGTATTGTGCATCACCAGATTGTCGAGCGCGAACACCGCGCCCTCCCGGGGCGTCGAGAACCCGATGCGCAACGCACGCCCCGCGCTGCGGGCGTCCTGCTGGGCGGTGAACATGTCGTTGGAATAGCCGTGGGCCACCCAGATGTTGCCGATGGCGAGCTCCTTGAAATAGCTGCCGGCGTTGAACGCGGCCCAGTAGGGCTTGGCGCGCAGGATCAGGTCGCGGGCGGCCTTGAGCTTCGCCTCGTCGCTTGCGTTGGCGGAATGGCCGAGGTAGATCAGCGCCGCGGCGAACAGCTCGCGCTGGCTGTCCAGCACGGTCACCTTGCCCTTGATCTTCGCCAGGTGCTCGGGCTCGAAGATCAGCGCCCAGGTGTCGGTGGGCAGCCCCAGCGAGCGCACCCGCTCGACGTTGTAGCCGACGAGGGTGAGGGTGTACATGTACGGCACCGAGTAGCGGTTGCCGGGGTCGAACCAGGGGTCGAGGAACTGGGGCTTGACGTTGGACAGGTTGGGGACCCTGGCCTTGTCCAGCGGCCGCAGCTGGTCCGACTTGACCAGCGCCTCCACCGCGTTGCCGGTGGGCACCAGCAGGTCGTAGCCGGTGGCGCCGGCGGCGAGCTTCGCCAGCATCTCCTCGTTGTCGGCGTAGTAGTCCTGCAGCAGCCTGCAGCCGCACAGCTGCTCGAAGGCCTTCACCGAGTCCTCGGTGATGTAGTTGTTCCAGTTGAACAGCCGCAGCTGCGCGTCCTGCGCCAGCGCCCGCCGCGCGCCCGGCGCCGCCGCCAGGCCGGCGGCTGCCAGCAGCGCGGCCAGCGCCCGCCGCCGCGCCGGGCGGAGGCGCTCACGCATCGCCCATCCCCCACCCCCCGTCATGCTTTTCCGCGCAGCGCGTCGGGTGCGACGCGGCCGGCGACGACGATCAGCGCCAGCGTCAGCGCCATCAGCAGGGCGGAGATGGCGTTCACTTCCGGCGTCACCGCCACCTTGATCATGGTGTAGATCTCCAGCGGCAGCGTCTTGGTGCCGACTCCGGAGGTGAAGAAGGTGATGACGAAGTCGTCGATGGAGAGGGTGAACGCCATCAGCGCGCCGGCGATGACCCCGGGCATGATCAGCGGCAGCGTCACCAGCCGGAATGTCCGCCACGGGGTGGCGCCCAGATCGCGCGCCGCCTCGAAGATGCTCTCGTCCATCCCGGCGAGGCGCGAACGCACGATGATGGCGACGAAGCCGATGCAGAAGGTGACGTGGGCGATCACCACGGTCACGAGCCCGAGGTCGAAGCCGATGCCCACGGCGGCGAGTGCCGGCTGCAGCGTGTTGAGGAAGAAGATCAGCAGCGACACGCCCAGCAGGATCTCCGGCATCGCCACCGGCGTGAACACCATGAAGGGCAGCCACTTCGAGCGGTAGCGGTGGATGGCGATGCCGGCCATGGTCCCGAGCACCGTGGCGATGGCCGCCGCGGAGAGCGCGATCAGCACCGAGTTGAACGCCGCCTGCAGCATGCTCTCGTTCTCCAGCAGCCGGCGGTACCAGTCCAGCGTGAAGCCGACCCACTCGGCGTTCAGCTTGGAGTCGTTGAACGAGAAGATGACGACGATGGCGAGCGGCAGGTAGAGGAAGGCGTAGACCAGGATGCTGAAGTACCACAGCCAGAAACGCGGGAATGCCCGCGGTGCGCCGAACCAGCCCAGCGCGGCGGCGGTCATCAGCAGCGCGACCGCCGCGCCCAGCAGCGTCCAGCGCAGGTCGCCGGCGAAGAAGCACGCGAACAGCGCCGCCAGAGCGGCCAGTTCGACGGCGATGGCGACCCTACGCACGGCGCCAGTCCCTCCCGGCCAGCCAGGCGGCGGTGCCGGCCGCCCCCAGCACGCACAGCGTCAGCATCAGCGAGAGCATGGAGCCGAACGGCCAGTCGCGCACCCCGAGGAAGGCCTCCTTGATCATGTTGCCCACCAGCCAGTCGCCGATGCCGCCCAGGATCTCGGGGATCGCGAACATGCCCAGCACCGGGATGAACACCAGCGCCGAGCCGGAGAACACGCCCGGCAGCGACAGCGGGAAGGTGACGCGCCAGAAGCGGTCCCAGCCGCCCGCGCCCAGGTCCTGGGCCGCGTCCAGCAGCGCCGGGTCGTGCTTCTCCAGATTGGTGTAGAGCGGCAGCACCATGAACGGCAGGTGCACGTAGACCATGGCGATCAGCACCGCCCACCGGGTGAACAGCAGCTCGAACGGTCCCAGGATGATCATCCAGGCGTAGACCCGCACCAGGAAGTTGCTGGCGAAGGGCAGCACCACCAGCAGCACCATCAGGTCGCGGTGGCGGCGCGGGCTGCGGGCGATCAGCAGCGCCAGCGGATAGGCCATCACCAGGCACACGAGCGTGGTGACGCCCGCCACCAGGAACGACTTGAGGAAGATCTGGAAGTAGATCCAGTCGCCGAAGAACACCCCGTAGTTCTCGGCGGTGAGGCCGCCCTCGACGCCGGGCGCGGGCAGCAGCGGCGCCAGGCCGCCGAACTCGCCGGGGACGCGGAACGAGGCCACCACCATGATCAGCGCCGGCACCAGGAAGAACGCCAGCAGGAACAGGAACGGCGGCGCCGTCACCAGCCAGCGGGTGCCGCGCGCCCCGGCGGCCTTACTCACCCAGGAACACCCCGGCGTCGTGGCGCCAGGCGACGTCCACCGCGTCGCCCACCTCGAAGAAGCGCGCCCGTCCCGGCGCGGAGTTCGCCAGCAGCGCCTCGATGCGCCGGCCGTTCTCCAGGTCGACGATGTAGGTGGTGACGTCGCCGATGTAGAGGAAGTCGTGCACGGTGCCCGGGAAACGGTTCTTCAGCTCGGCGCCGCCGCGGGCGGTGATGCGCACCTGTTCGGGGCGGATCGCGAACGCGCCGCGCTGCCCCGGGCGCGCCGACTCCGCCGGCGGCGCCTCGATCTCCCCCAGGCCGGCGACGCTGAGCACCACGCCCTGCGCCTCCGCCTGCTTCACCGTGGCGTCCATGAGGTTGATGTTGCCGATGAAGTCGGCGACGAAACGGTTCTTCGGGAAGCCGTAGATCTTGGAGGGCTCGTCCAGCTGCTCGATGCGGCCCTGGTTCATCACCGCGATGCGGTGCGCCAGCGCCAGGGCCTCGGCCTGGGAGTGGGTGACGAACACGAACGTGATCCCCACTTCCTTCTGCAGCGTGATCAGCTCCAGCTGCATCTGTTCGCGCAGCTTCGCGTCCAGCGCGCCCAGCGGCTCGTCCAGCAGCAGCAGCCGCGGCCGGTTGACGATGCCGCGCGCCAGCGCCACCCGCTGCTTCTGGCCGCCGGAGAGCTCGTGGGGATAGCGAGCGCCCTTGTCCTCCAGGTGCACGCCGGCGAGCGCCTCCGCCACCGCCGCCTTGATCGCGGCCGGCTCCCTGCCCGCCATGCGCAGCGGAAACGCGACGTTCTCCGCCACCGTCATGTGGGGGAAAAGTGCGTAGCTCTGGAACACGGTGTGGATCGGGCGCTTCTCGGGCGGCGTGTCGCCCAGGTCCTTGCCGTCGAGGACGATGCTGCCGCGGTCGGGCAGGTCGAAGCCGGCGATCATGCGCAGCAGCGTGGTCTTGCCGCAGCCCGACGGGCCCAGCAGCGAGAAGAATTCGCCGGCCTCGATCGACAGGCTCACGTCGTCAACGGCGGTGAAATCGCCGAAGCGGCGGGTGACGTTGCGGATCTCGAGCAGGGCCATCAGCGGTGCACGCGGGAATCGGCGGCGATTCTAGCAAAGGCCATGGCCGGCGTCAGAGGAAGAACAGCACCGCGATCTGGATGCCCACCAGCGCCGCCAGCAGGGCGGCCAGCGCCGTCAGCAGCCGGGTCTGGCGCCGCTGCTCCCGGTGCAGGCGCTCCAGCGGCTCGGGATCGGGACCCTCGGCAGCGCGCTGGAGCGCCTGGTGCGCGAGCCGCGGCAGCTGGGGCAGGATCGCGGCCCAGCTGCTCGCCTCCTGATCGAGATTGCGCCGCATCGCGGGCCAGCCCACCTGCTCGGCCAGCCATTTCTCCAGGAACGGCTTGAATGTGGTCCACAGGTCCAGGCTCGGGTCCAGCATGCGGCCCAGGCCCTCGATGTTGAGCAGCGTCTTCTGCAGCAGCACCAGCTGCGGCTGCACCTCGACGTTGAACCGGCGCGACACCTGGAACAGCCGCACCAGCAGCTTGCCGAAGGAGATCTCCGCCAGCGGCCGGTCGAAGATGGGCTCGCACACGGTGCGGATCGCCGCCTCGAAGTCGTCGACGCGGGTGTCCGGCGGCACCCAGCCCGCCTCCACGTGGGCCTGGGCGACGCGCCGGTAGTCGCGGCGGAAGAAGCCGATGAAGTTCTGCGCCAGGTAGTTCTTGTCCACCTCGGTGAGGGTGCCCATGATGCCGAAGTCGAGCGCGATGTAGCGGCCGTCGTCGCCGACGAAGATGTTGCCCGGGTGCATGTCGGCGTGGAAGAAGCCGTGGCGGAACACCTGGGTGCAGAAGATCTCGACGCCGGCGCGGCTCAGCAGCTTCAGGTCGACGCCGCGCGCCTTGAGCGTCTCCACCTGGCTGATCTGGGTGCCGTGCATGCGCTCCATCACCATGACCTCGCTCGAGCACCAGTCCCAGTACACCTCGGGGACCTGGATCAGCGCCGAGTTCTCGAAGTTGCGCCGCATCTGGCTGCAGTTGGCGGCCTCCCGCATCAGGTCCAGCTCGTCGTGCAGGTGGCGCTCGAACTCCGCCACCACCTCGCGCGGGCGCAGCCGCTTGCCGTCGGCCCACAGCGTCTCCATCAGCCCGGCGGCGACGTCGATCAGCGCCAGGTCGTTGCCGATCACGTCGGCGATGCGCGGGCGCAGCACCTTCACCGCCGCCTCGGTGCCGTCCTGGAGCACGGCGAAATGCACCTGCGCCACCGACGCGCTCGCCACCGGCGTGAGGTTGAACTCGCGGAACACCGCGCGGTAGTCGCCGTCGTAGTTGCGCTGCAGGATCTTCTCCACCTCGGCGGAGGCGAACGGCGGCACCTGGTCCTGCAGCTTGGCCAGCTCGTCGGCGATGTCCGGCGGCAGCAGGTCGCGGCGGGTGGAGAGCACCTGGCCGAACTTGACGAAGATCGGGCCCAGGTCCTCCAGCGCCAGGCGCAGCCGCACCGCGCGCGGCGCGTCGAGACGGCGCCAGAACATGAAGAAGCGCACCACGCCGCGCAGCCAGCGGAAGCGTTCGTGGCCGAGGATGAACTCGTCCAGGCCGTAGCGCTGGCTGACCCAGAGGATCTTGATCAGGCGAAAGGGGCTCATGCGATCGCGCGGCGGGCGCCGGACGCCGCCGGGGGCGGGCGGGTCCCGCGGCGCCCGGACTGGCCGGCGGCCGGCACCGTCAGCGGCCCTTCTTCAGGCGATCGAGCCGCTTCTCGAGCCGCTCGACGTCGTCGCGCAGCCGGTCCACCTCGGCGACGAAGGCGCCCACCTGCTCCCGCCGGGCGAGCGTCGGCGCTTCCTCCTGCAGGTAGTCGGCGCCCATGCGCGCCAGGGCGCCGGCCGCCTGCAGCGGAAAGCGCGCCAGCGCGCGCCCGCCGGCGGCCATGCGGTGGCCGGCGATGTCGCCGAAAACACGCGCCAGGTCCTCCTCCACGTCCCAGCGCAGGTGGCGGAACAGGAAGTCGATCTCCTGGGCCAGCTCGGAGTCGCCGCGCGTCTCCACCTGGCGGAACGCCGCCTCGTCGCCCAGCAGCAGGCGCGGCAGCAGGAAGTGGGTGAGGCGCACGGTGAGCTCGGGCTCGGCGGCGTGGTCGGCGAGCACCCGCCCGGACTCGTCCACCGCCAGCCCCAGGGCCAGCGGGGACACCTCGAAGCGCACCCGCTTGCCGGCGTGGGGCTTGAGCCGTTCGCGGGCCCAGTCGGCGCTGTCGAGCACGTGATTGAGAAAGTGGCAGAGGGCCTGGCTGATCATGGAATGGGCGGCTCGTCGCTGATCATTGAATGGGCGGCTCGTCGCGGGGGCCGCGCCGGGCGCGGGCACCGCAGCAATTCTAAACCGGAAGCGCGGCGAGGTAGGATAGCGCCTTTCAGGCTTGGGGCCGGGCCGTTCCGGCCTCCGTGCGAAGGGAGGCAACGTGGGAATCCTGTCGTGGTTGATCTTCGGCCTCGTGGCCGGCGTGGTGGCGCGGCTCATCGTGCCCGGCAAGGACCCGGGCGGCATCATCGTGACCATCGCCGTGGGCATCGCCGGCGCGCTCATCGGCGGTTTCCTCGGCACGCAGCTCGGCTTCGGCAGCGTCACCGGCTTCGATTTCCGCAGCCTGGTGATCGCCGTGATCGGCAGCGTGGTGCTGCTGGTGCTGGTGCGGCTGTTTCGCAAATAAACCGGGAACGAAAGGGAGAGCATGACGTTCAAGACCGTCCCCGCCGCGCTGCGCGCGACGCTCGCCGCCCTGCTGGCGGCGCTGGTGCTCGCCGCATGCGGCTCCAAGGTGAGCCAGGAGAACTTCGACCGGATCAAGTCGGGCATGACCAAGGAAGAGGTGGTGGCGATCCTCGGCAAGCCCGACGAAACCTCCGGTTTCAGCCTTGGCAACCTGTCGGGCGAAAGCGCCGCGTGGACCGGCAGGGACGCCAGCATCAGCGTCCAGTTCGCCAACGACAAGGTGCTGTCCAAGCAGTACTCCAAGGCCGCGGCGAAATAGCGCGGCCGGCCCGCCGCGGCGTCAGCCGGCCTTGCGCGCGGGATACTCCGGTGCCAGGTCCACGGCGAGCTGCAGGTGGGCGACGCGCAGCGCCATCTCGGCTGCGGCCGGCGTTGGCGCGCGGGAGAAGATGAACCCGAGGTAGCTGGCACCGTCGGGCGGCGGGGCCAGCAGCTGCCCGGGCGCGGCGGTGATGCGCACGCCGGTCACGCCGGGGACCCGGAGCGCGGCGTCGATGTTGTGCACCCGCTGCAGAATGCCGCGGCGGGGAATCGGGATCATCATCGCGCCGGCCGCTTCGGCCGGGCCCGCGCCCGGCAAAGGCCGGCCCAGCGCCTGGCGCAGGATCAGTTCCTCCAGCGGCAAGCCGAGGGCCGGCGTGAGGATGCGTCCGCACAGGCCGCCGATCGAGCGCGGCGCGGCCTCCAGCAGCCAGACGCCGTCGGCGTTGACGCGCGCCTCGGCATGCACCGGCCCGGAGGTCAGCCCGGCCGCGGCGGTTATCCGCTGCACCGCGTCCGCCAGCGCCGCCTGCGTCCGCGCCGGCAAGCGCGAAGGGGTTACCAGGATCGTCTCCTCGAACGCCGGCCCGTCCAATGGGTCGGGCTTGTCGAAGAGCGCCAGCACCCGCAGCCGCCCGTTCTCGATCAGGCCCTCGAGCGCATGCTCGCTGCCCGGGATGAACTCCTCCAGCACCAGCCCCAGCGCGCGGCTGTCGCGGTCGGCGCGGTCCTGGATCGCGCGCACCCGGTCCACGGCATGCGGAAGGCCGGCCGGGTCGTCCGCCCGCAGCACGCCGCGGCTGCCGGAGAGGCGGCGTGCCTTGGCCACCACCGGAAAACGCAGCCCCGCCGCGGCGGCGGACGGATCGCCGTCCGCCGCCAGCGCACGGTACGCCGGGCAGGGCAGGCCGGCCTGCTGGAGCAGGCCGCGGAACGCGAGCTTGTCGTGCAGCCGCCGCACGGCGGCGGGGGGATTCGCCGCCACCCCGAGCCGCGCGGCCAGCACCGCCGCCAGCTCCAGCCCGGCGTCGTCCACCGCGATCACCGCATCGGGCCGCGCATCCAGGTCGGCCAGGATGGCGTCGGCGGCGGCCTCCGGCTGATCGAAGTGCACTGCCATGCGCGCCGGCAGGCCCCAGTCCGGCGCCAGCCGGTGGCAGTAGTCGGCGCAGGCGATCACCTCCGCGTTCAGCCGGCGCGCGGCGGCGACGAAGGCCTCGTTGCGGTAGGAGGCGGCGGGGAGCAGCAACAGGATCTGCGGGCGGCGAGGCGGCACGGGAGTGCCTCAGCGCGGTGCGCGGGTGTAGCCGGTCAGCTCGAGGCGCTCGCGATCCCAGTCCCTCTGGACCCGGCCGCCGCCGCCCTCGCTGCCTCCGCCGCCGCCGGTCTTGTCGATGTAGTAGCGCAGGTCGTGGCGGAAACGCACGCTGCGCCCGGCGGCCGGCGCGTACCACTCGGTTTCCACGACGTAGGAGTCGGTGCGCCACAGGTCCTCGTCGCCGAAGATCAGCTGGCGCTCGATGACCACGGCGTCGAAATCGCCCGCCGGGGTCTTCACGGTCTCGCGCCCCAGCACCCGCGCCTGGACGCGCACCGGGAAACGCTCGCCGGTGCGGGAATCGACCGCCGTGACGGTCCGGGTCCAGCGTCCGCCGTCGGCGAGGGGGAATTCCAGCAGGGGCAGCGGCGGCTCGAAGCGGACGGCCTGGCCGGCGGGCGTGAGTCCCGCGTGCGGATTCCAGCCGGGGCTGAAACGCTGCGTCTCGCTGCGGGTGCCGCGGCTCACCTCCACGCTCACCCCGTCGGCTGTCACCGCCGCCACGCGATAGGTGACCGGGCCCTTTTCATAGCCGCGGAAGCCGTCGTGGATCGTGTAGGTCCAAGCATCGCCGGCGCGCAACGCGGGCGCTGCCACCGGGCCGTCCAGCGGCGGTCGGCCGGCGCAGCCGGCGAGGGCCGCCGCGCAAACCACGGCGGCCAGGGTGCGGACGATGGCGGGGACACGGTTCATCGGATGCCTCCGGGGAATTCGGGCAGACCCGGATTGGACCGGCGCCCGCGAAGCGGCGTTCAGCGCGGCGCGCGGACGTACTCGACGAGCCCGAGGCGCTCCCGTGCCCAGTCGATGCGGTTGCCCATGGGGTCGCGGCCGCGCATCTTGTCGACGTAGTGGTTTCGGTCGTGCCGGAAGCGCACGCTGCGTCCGACCGCCGGCGCGTACCACTCGGTGACCACCTGCAAGGTGTCGGTGCGCCAGATGTCGGTCTCGCCGTCGCCGATGCGCAGCGAGCGCTGAATGCGCACGGTATCGAACGTGCCGGCGGGGGTGGTGACGGTCTCCCGCCCCAGCACGCGGCCGTCCACCCACACCCGGAAACGCGCCCGGGTGCGCGCGTCGGTGGCCGTCACCGTCTGCGACCAGCGGGCGCCGTCCTCGAGCGGAAACCGGAACAGCGGCAGCGCCGGATCGTAGGTGACGGCGTTGCCGGCGGGGGTCTCGTCGTCGATCGGATTCCAGCCGCGGGTGAAGCGGCGCGTCTCGGCGCCGTTCTCGTCGCTGATCTCCACGGTCACGGTGTCGCCCTGGACGCTCTTGACGACGAAGCGGCGCTGGCCGCGCTCGAAACCGCGGAAGCCGTCGAGCACGACGTAGGTCCAGGCGTCGCCCGCCCGCACGTCGGGCGCCGGAACCGGCGCGCCGACGCTCGCCAGGTTGGCGGAGGCGCAGCCGCCGACGGCGGCGGCCGCGAGTCCGGCGGCCAGCAGGCGCGCGGCGCGTTGGATCAGGCTCATGGGGCTCCGGGTCGTCTCAGAATCCGGCGAGCTGCTCGTCGGTGGGCTCGGCGCAGCAGTACCACGGCTCCGACAGGTGGGGGATCGGCTGTCCCGCGCACCCTGCCGGCAGGGCCGGCGCCGGGCGCCCCGCCGCCGCATGCGCGAGTCGCCAGATGCGCGTGAACACCTCGGCGCGGGGTGTCGCCGCGTCGGTCTGCGCCACGCAGGCGTGCACCTGCGCCTGCAACGCGTCGACCCGCGCGTCGGGATGCACCCACGGATAGCCCAGCGAGCGCGGGTCGAAGGCGGCGATCTGCTGCCGGAACCCCGGCAGCTCCAGCAGGCGCGAGCCTTCGGGGATCAGCAGGCGGATGGCGAGCTGGACCGGCGGGACGGCCGCCACCAGCTCGAGTTCCGCCAGCGTCGCCAGCAGCCGGATGTAGCCCTCCAGCGTGGTCCACGGGGTAAAAGCGACAAAGGTGGGCGCCAGCGCAATGCCGGCCTCCCGCATCAGGCCCACCGCGCGACGGAAATCCGCCGCGGTGTGGTTCTTGTCCAGCTTTTCCAGCACCGCGTCGTCCACCGATTCCACCGCCGAGGTGACGAACAGGCAGCCGGCGCGCGCCAGTTCCGGCAGCAGCGCCGCATGCTCGATCAGGTGCTGGATCTTGATGGTGGCGTCGAACGTGATCCCCGGAAAGGCGTCATTGAGCGCCCGCACCACGCGCAAGGCGTGGGTCGGCCCGTTGAGGAAATCGGGATCGCCGAAGGAGACGTGCTCCGCGCCCGCCGCCACCTGCTGCCGGATGTCGGCCAGCACCACTTCGGGCGGCACGGCGCGGAAGCGCCCGCCGTAGACCGGCACCACCGGGCAGTGCCGGCACAGGTGCTTGCAGCCGCGGCTGGCGTCCGCGAACGCGCAGACGCGGCGGCTGCCGTCCGGCAGCACCAGGCGGGCGTAACGCGCGAGCGGCGGCAGGCTTTCCCGCGCCGGCGTGACGAAGTCCACTTTCTCCACCGCGATGGCGGCGGTCTCCGGCGGCTCGCCGCGCCGCAGCGCCGCGGCGACGCGCACCAGTGCCGCTTCCGGCTCGCCGCCGAGGATGGTGCCGACGCCCAGCGAGCGCAGCATCGCGGCGTTCGCCGGCGCGTACAGGCCATAGGCCGCCAGATGGGCCGCCGGGGCCAGTTCGCGGATGCGCGGCAGCGCCGCCACCGCGATGCGGGTGGCCGTGTGCATGCCCAGGTGGATGGCCACCAGGTCGGCGCCGGCCAGCGCCTGCGCGTCCAGCCGCTGCTGCGTCAGGTCCAGCGTGCGCACCTGAGCGCCGGCCTGGGTCAACTGCGCCGCCGGCTGGGCCAGCGCGAACGGCTGCCGCCCGAGCTCGTAGGGATTCACCAGCACCGCGCGCACGCCGCGGGCGTCGGCGAGCAGCGAGGGGGCAGCGAGGGCGGCGGGTTGCATCGCGGGATTCGGCGCAGTCGGTCAGATCTTGTAGCCGCGGTGGACCGCGACCACGCCGCCCGCGAAGTTGAAATACTCCACGCGCTCGAAACCGACGGCTTGCATCATCGCCTTCAGCTCTTCCTGGGACGGGTGCATGCGGATCGACTCGGCCAGGTAACGGTAGCTCTCGGCGTCGCCGGCCACCAGCCGGCCCATCGCCGGCAGGACGTTGAACGAGTACAGGTCGTAGAGCGGTGCCAGGGGCTTCCAGACGCGCGAGAACTCCAGCACGATGGCGCGTCCGCCGGCGCGCAGCACCCGCAGCATCTCGGCCAGCGCCTGCTCCTTGCGGGTCATGTTACGCAGGCCGAACGCCACGCTCACGCAATCGAAGTGATCGGCCGGAAACGGCAGTTTCTCGCAGTCGCACTGCGCCACCGGCAGCGCAAGTCCCTGGTCCAGGAGCCGGTCGCGGCCGATCGAGAGCATCGAGCCGTTGATGTCGGTGAGCCAGACTTCGCCCCCGGCGCCGACGCGCCTGGCGAACAGGCGCGCCAGGTCGCCGGTGCCGCCGGCGATGTCCAGCACCCGATGGCCGGGGCGGGCGTTGGCGAGATCCACCGCCATGCGCTTCCACAGCCGGTGCAGGCCGCCCGACATCAGGTCGTTCATCAGGTCGTAGCGGGACGCCACCGAGTCGAACACGCCGGCGACGCGGGCGGCCTTCTCCTGCTCTGCCACCGACTGGTAACCGAAATGCGTCGTCTTGGTCATGGGTTCCGGGCGATGGGTGATGGGTAATGAGCGATGGGCGATGGGTGATTGGTGATGGGCGAACGGCGAGGCGCTACGGGTGACCGGATGTTATCTCCCCATTCCCGATTCCCCATTACCCATCCCCCGCTACTTGGATTTGCCCCGCGGCCGCGGGGCGTCGCCGCCGGGTTTCGGGTCGCGGCTCTCGCCGGCCTCCTCCAGGCGCTTCAGGTAGCGCTGCCACATCTCGTCCTGGTGCTGCCCGTAGTCGTAGAGCAGGTCCCACGAATAGATGCCGGTGTCGTGGCCGTCCGAGAAAATCAGCCGCACCGCGTAGCTTCCCACCGGTTCGATCTCGTTGATGGTGACTTCCTTCTTCCCGGCCTGCAGCGTCTCCTGGCCCGGTCCGTGGCCCCGCACCTCGGCCGAGGGCGAGTAGACCCGCAGGAATTCGCACGGCAGGCTGAAACGCGCGCCGTCGGCGTAGGAAATTTCCAGGACGCGGGAAGCCCGGTGGAGCTTGATCTCGGTCGGAGCGGGGATGGTGTTATCGGGGCCGGCCATGGGAGAAAGGGTCGGGAAACGGGGGTCGGAAAGCAATGATAAACCACCCCGGTCCCGCCGGACAGCGAACAACCCTTTGTGCCGCCTAGGTTTTGCCGGATCCCGGGAAGTGTAACGAAGCTGTCATTTTGGTTTCATACTATGGTCGCCGGCATGAGCACACAAAGGGCATTTTCGTGAGCGCGACCGTACTGGTGGTGGAGGATGAACCGGGCATCCAGGAGCTCATCTCATACAACCTGAAGCAGGCGGGGCACCTGCCGCTGCGGGCCCACAGCGCCGAGGAGGCGCAGCAGATCGTCAAGAACGCGCTGCCGGACCTGGTGCTGCTGGACTGGATGCTGCCCGGCGCCAGCGGCATCGAGTTCGCCAAGCGGCTGCGCTCGGACGAACGCACCCGCACGATACCCATCATCATGCTCACCGCCCGCACCGAGGAGCGCGACAAGATCAATGCGCTGGACACCGGCGCCGACGACTACATCACCAAGCCGTTCTCGCCGCGGGAGATGATCGCCCGCATCCGCGCCGTGCTGCGGCGCCGGGCGCCGCAGATGACCGACGACCCGGTCACCATCGCCGGGCTGACGCTGGACCCCTCGACCCACCGCGTCAACGGCGACGGCATCCAGGTGGTGCTGGGCCCCACCGAGTTCCGGCTGCTGCACTACCTGATGACCCACCCCGAGCGGGTGCACTCCCGCTCCCAGCTGCTGGACCAGGTTTGGGGTGACCACGTGTTCGTCGAGGAGCGCACCGTCGACGTCCACATCCGGCGGTTGCGCAAGGCGCTGGAGTCGGCGGGGAAGGCCGACCTGATCCAGACCGTGCGCGGCGCCGGCTACCGCCTGTCGGCGACCTGAGCCGCCGCGGCGGGCCGCGCCCGGGTATGGGACAATGGATTTTTGGTTCCCTGAGTTTCCGGGCGTGTCCAGTTTCTGGCAGCGAACGCTCGCCGGGGTCGCCGCCGCCACCTTGGCGGCACTCCTGGCATGGGCCGTGTGGGGGGCGCTGGCGGCGCTGGCGGTGTTCAGTGCCCTGCTCCTGCTGCTGCTGTTTCACCACCTGCGCAACCTGGCCGTGCTGTTCCGCTGGGTCGAGGCCCCCGACCCGCAGCACCCGCCCGAAACCACCGGCATCTGGGACGACCTGTTCTCGCGGCTCTACCGCCTGACGCGGGCCCACGTCCGCAGCCGCCAGGAGCTCTCCGAGGCGCTCAACCGTTTCCGCGAGGCGGCCGCGGCGCTGCCCGACGGGGTGGTCATCCTCGACGACGACGACCGCATCCAGTGGTGCAATCCCAACGCCGAGGCCCACTTCGGCCTCGACCGCCGGCGCGACGTGGGCCAGCAGATCACCAACCTGGTGCGCGATCCGCGCTTCGTCGACTACCTGAACGAGCGCAACTACGGCGAGCCGATCGTCATCCGGCTCGAGCGCGACGCCCCGATCACGGCGTCGGTTCAGCTGGTGCCGTTCGGCGAGAACCAGAAGCTGCTCATCAGCCGCGACATCACCAGCATCGAGCGCGCCGACACCATGCGCCGGGATTTCGTCGCCAACGTCTCCCACGAGCTGCGCACGCCGCTCACCGTGGTGGGCGGTTTCCTGGAGACGCTGGCGGATGCCCGGGAGCACGACCCCGAGCTGCTGCGCCGCTCGCTGGACCTGATGCGCCACCAGACCGCGCGCATGCAGCGCCTGGTGGAGGACCTGCTCACCCTGTCCCAGCTGGAGAGCTCGCACAAGCTGCTGCGCGAGGAGAAGGTGGACGTCCCGGAGCTGATCCGCGTGCTCTACGGCGAGGCCCAGTCGATCTCCGGCGGGCGCCACCGCATCGGCATCGACCTGAAGTGCGACGACTGGCTGCTGGGCAACGGCCACGAGCTGCGCAGCGCGTTCACCAACCTGGTGTCCAACGCGGTGCGCTACACCCCCGAGGGCGGGCGCATCGACCTGATCTGGGAGGTGAGGAACGGGCAGCCGGTGTTCAGCGTCCGGGACACCGGCATCGGCGTCGAAGCGCACCACATTCCGCGCCTTACGGAGCGCTTCTACCGGGTCGACCGCGGACGTTCGCGGGAAACCGGCGGCACCGGGCTCGGGCTGGCGATCGTCAAGCACGTGGTGTCGCGCCACCAGGCGGTGCTGGAAGTGCAGAGCGAGATCGGCAAGGGCAGCGTGTTCAGCGTGCGCTTTCCGGATGCGCGGCGGCTGCCCGCCCCGCGCGTGGGCCGCGCCGGGCGCGTTGCGTAGTATTCCGTCGGGGAAACGCCGCGGTTTGCGGCGGGGCCGGCGGGCCGGTCTCAGGCGGCGGAGAAGCTGACGCGCTCGTAATCGACGCCGCGCTCCACCAGCAGTTCCAGCTTCACCTTGCGCGCGGCGTCGTCCCGGTGCAGTTCCAGCAGGCGGTGGGGCTGATACAAACCTCTGGGCAGCACCAGACTGCCGGGAAGCTTCAGCGACGGTACCTCGGGCAGGAACATCGCCTCCACCCACGGCTCGGTGAGCGGAATGCCGGGGCCGGTCGGGCGCACCGCCACCGGGTTGGGCACCCCGGGCAGCGTGCGCAGGCCCGCCTGCAGGGCGCCGGTGCGGCCCACCACCAGCCAGCGCACCACGCCCAGCAGATGCCAGGTGGCGGTGGAGAGCTTGAGTGCCGTGAGCCGGTTCACCACCAGCCGCTCGCCGCCGCCCTCGCGCTCGATGCGCATGCCCACCACGCTCTCGTCCTTGACCGCCCAGATCTCGTCCTTGACCGGCGCCTCGGCGGCCTTGGCCACGGGCGCGCCGCCCCAGGCGGGGGCGCCGCCCGGGCGCCGCTTCTGCCCGGGCTGGGTGAACGGCTTGCCGGCGACGAACTGCCAGGTTGCCGGCAGCCCGAAGGCCACCCGCGCCTCGCTCACCGTCTGGCGCCGCTCGAAGCTGCGTACCGGCACGCCCTCGCACCAGACCTTGTGCAACTGGGCGAGGAGCTGCCCGCAGCCGGGCTGCTCGCAATCGCGCCCGAGGCCGAGCTGCTCCGGCGTCTGTCCCTGCTGCAGCAGCACCTGCTTCACGCGCACGATCTTGCTGATGTCGGACAGGTCCAGGTAGCGGGTCGCCTCGGATATGGTCACCTGCTTCAGCGACTGCAGGCCCGCCTGGCCCTTGAGATACACCGCGAGGCAGGGCACGTTGTCGTCGCCCTGCTTCGGCGACATGTTCACCGCGACGTTGCCGCACCAGCTGCGCAGCCAGCGCTGGGTGATCTCCAGCTGCTTGGGCGTCAGCTCGTACGGATTGGCATGGCATACCAGCAGGGTCTCGACGTACACCGCGCGGCAGCTGCTGGCCGCGCCGCCCGGCTCCGCGACCGGCGCGTCGGCGAAGCGCTGGCCCTCGGCGTAGGCGAATACGGCATGCAGCTGCGGCCACTGGTCCCCGGGGATCTCGTAGCGCATGCGCAGGAAGTCGATGATCTGGGCGCCGGTGTAGCGCAGGCAGCGCTGCGTCAGAAGTGGCCGCTGGGCGGCAAGCTCGGCATTGCCGGCGGCCTGCCCCAGCACGTGCCGGTAGCCGGTCACCATCTGCGCCCACAGGCCGATGAGGCCCTTGAGGGCAGCGGCTTCCGCGTCCACCAGCGGCAGCGGCCGACCCACCAGCCGCTTGGCGAACTCGGACTGGACGTGGGCTACCGTTTCCGTGAGCCGCTCCAGGATCTTGAGCCGCTCGATTGGCGCGATCGCAAAATGGTTGAGCTGCGTCACTGCCCGCAGCAGCGCCCGGTGCGCTGCGCGGATATCGGAGAGCTGCAGCTGCGCCAGCCATTGCTCGCACGCGGCGGCGTCGGCGAAGGCGCCGGTGGCCGGGGCCTGGGCAGTCGGTAGTTTTCCGGTGAACACTGGTTTTTCGGGTTACGCGGCCGCGCGCAGGCGCGACACGAGGACGGATTTTAGCCGGTCCCGCCATCCGTTAGCAGGATTCGTGCCGCTCGCGCGCCGCGCCGGCGTCCAGATCGGCGCCGGGAAATGCCGGTCCGATGTCCAGCGCGGGATCACGTGCCAGTGCAGGTGCGGCGTCTGGTTGCCCAGGCTGGCGAGGTTGATCTTGTCCGGGGCCAGCACCTCGCGCACCGCCTGTTCCGCCGCGAACACCGCGGCCATCAGCGCCGCACGCTGGCCCGGCGCCAGGTCGGTCATTTCGCGCACGTGGGCGTTCCAGATGACGCGGCAGAAGCCCGGGTAGTCGGCATCGTCCACCAGCACGACGCGGAAATCCGCCGCCTGCCAGACCGGCTCGCCGCCGGGTAAGTCGCAGAGCTCGCAGGCCATTGCGCCGGTAGGGGCCGGGTCAGAGCAGGATGCGCTCGATGCCGCCGTGGTTGGCGCGCTCGACGTAATCGGCGAGCCAGTTCTCGCCCAGTACGTGGCGTGCCATTTCCACCACAACGTAGTCGGCCTCGGTGCCCGCGTCGCCGTCGTAGCGCGCCAGGCCCTGCAGGCAAGACGGGCACGAAGTGAGCACCTTGATGCGCGCGCCCGGATGCTGCGCGCGGATGCGCTCGGCGCCCTTCACCAGCTCCTCCTCCTTGCGGAAGCGCACCTGCGTCGACACGTCGGGGCGCGACACCGCCAGCGTGCCGGACTCGCCGCAGCAGCGATCCGACAGCGCCACGTCGCCGCCCATCAGCGTGTTCACCACTTTCATGGGCTGGTAGGTCTTCATCGGCGTGTGGCAGGGGTCGTGGTACATGTAGCGCACACCCTCGACACCCTCTATGTTGAGGCCTTTCTCCAGCAGGTATTCGTGGATGTCCAGCAGGCGGCAGCCGGGGAAGATGCGCTCGAATTCGTATTTCTGCAGCTGGTCCATGCAGGTGCCGCAGGACACGATCACCGTCTTGATGTCCAGGTAGTTGAGCGTGTTGGCGACGCGGTGGAACAGCACCCGGTTGTCGGTGATGATCTCCTGGCCCTTGTCGTGGCGGCCGGCGGCGGTCTGCGGGTAGCCGCAGCACAGATAGCCGGGCGGCAGGACGGTGATGGCGCCGGTGTGATAGAGCATGGCCTGGGTGGCGAGCCCCACCTGGCTGAACAGCCGCTCGCTGCCGCAGCCGGGGAAATAGAACACCGCGTCGGCGTCGTCGCTCGCCCTGGCCGGGTCGCGGATCACCGGCACGATGTCCGGATCCTCGATGTCCAGCAGCGCGCGCGAGGTCTTCTTCGGCAGCCCGCCCGGCATCGGCTTGTTGACGAAGTGGATCACCTGGGCCGGGAGCGAGGCGCGGCCCACGGTGGCCGGCGGGCGCGCGGTCTGGCCCCGCGCGGCGCCCAGCCGCCGGGCCCAGCCGTGCATCACGCGCTGGGCGCGGTAGCCCCAGTCGATCATCAGCTTGCGTGTGAACTTGATGGTGCGCGGATCGGTGGCGTTCAGGAACAGCATCGAGGCCGCGGTGCCCGGGTTCCACTTCTTCTTGCCCTGCTTGCGCAGGAAATTGCGCATGTTGATCGACACGTCGCCGAAGTCGATGTCGACCGGGCACGGGCTGAGGCACTTGTGGCACACGGTGCAGTGGTCGGCGACGTCGCCGAACTCGTCGAAATGCTCGATCGCCGCGCCGCGCCGCGTCTGTTCCTCGTACAGGAACGCCTCGATCAGCAGCGAGGTGGCCAGGATCTTGTTGCGCGGGCTGTAGAGCAGGTTGGCGCGCGGCACGTGGGTCGAGCACACCGGCTTGCACTTGCCGCAGCGCAGGCAGTCCTTGATCGAGTCCGAGATCTGCTTGAGCTCGCTCTGCTCCAGGATCAGGCTCTCCAGCTCCAGCAGGTTGAAGCTGGGGGTGTAGGCGTTGGCGAGATCGGCGCCGGCCAGCAGCTTGCCGGCATTGAAGCGGCCCTGGGGGTCCGCCCGCTCCTTGTAGGCGCGAAACGCCTCCAGCTCCTCGGGCTCCAGGAACTCCAGCTTGGTGATGCCGATGCCGTGCTCGCCGGACACCACGCCGCCCAGGTCCTTGGCCAGGCGCATGATGCGCTTCACCGCCGCGTTGGCCTCCTGGAGCATGCCGTAGTCGTCGGAGTTGACCGGGATGTTGGTGTGCACGTTGCCGTCGCCGGCGTGCATGTGCAGCGCGACGAACACGCGGCTCTTCAGCACCCGCCTGTGGATCGCGCGGCAGCCCGCCAGGGTCGGCTCGAAGGCGCGGCCGCCGAAGATCTGCGCCAGCGGCGCCAGCACTTCGCGCTTCCACGACACCCGCAGCGTGTGGTCCTGCAGCAGGCGGAACAGCGTCGCCGCAGAATCCGCCGCCGGGCTCGCCAGCGCCGCCGGCAGGTCGGTGCCCAGCTCGGAGACGCTCGTGTCCAGGTGATCGCGCAGGAAGCGCCAATGGGCACGCACGCCGCGCAGCAGGTCGACGGCCTGCTCCGGCCGGCTGCCCAGCAGCTCCGCCTTGCCCACCGGCTCGTCGTCCGGCGCCACCGGCAGCTCGCCGCCGAGGTAGCGCTCCAGCTCGTCCAGCAGCCGCAGCTTGTTGTCGATGGAGAGCTCGATGTTGATGCGCTCGATGCCGTCGGAGTAATCGCCCAGGCGCGGGAGCGGGATCACCACGTCCTCGTTGATCTTGAACGCGTTGGTGTGCTTGGCGATGGCGGCGGTGCGGGCGCGGTCGCTCCAGAAGCGTTTGCGCGCCTCGGCGGACACGGCGATGAAGCCCTCGCCGCCGCGATGGTTGGCGAGCCGCACCACCTCGGAGGCGGCCCGCGCCACTTCGTCCTCGTCGTCGCCGACGATGTCCCCGATCAGCACCATCCTGGGCAGTCCGTGGCGCTTGGCCTTGGTGCTGTAGCCGACCGCGCGCAGGTAGCGCTGGTCCAGGTGCTCGAGCCCGGCCAGCTGCGCGTCCGGGTGGTCGCGCAGGTAGCGCACCGTCTCGACGATCGAGGGCACGGCTTCGTGCACCGTGCCGAAGAATTCCAGGCACACGGTGCGCGTGTGGGGCGGCATCCTGTGCAGGATGAAGCGCGCCGAGGTGATGAGGCCGTCGCAGCCCTCCTTCTGCACCCCCGGCAGCCCGCCCAACGCCTTGTCGGTGACGTCCTTGCCGAGCCCGGCCTTGCGGAAGCGACGGCCCTCGATCTCCAGCATTTCCGGCGGGCCGTCCGGGGTCCTGCCGTCGTCCCGGAAGCGCGTGATGCGGAAACGGGCAACGTCCGCCTCGTGAATCTTGCCGAGGTTGTGGTCGAGACGCTCCACCGTCATCCAGCGTCCTTCCGGCGTCACCATGCGCCAGGACGCCAGGTTGTCCAGCGCCGTGCCCCACAGCACCGCTTTTTTCCCGCCGGCGTTCATGGCGATGTTGCCGCCGATGCAGGAGGCGTCGGCGGAGGTGGGGTCGCAGGCGAACACCAGGCCCGCGGCGTCTGCGGCGTTCATTGCGCGCCGGGTCACCACGCCCGCCTGGCAGACGAAGGTGGGCACCTCGCGGTCCAGTCCGGGCAGTCTCACGGGCTCGACTTCGCCCAGGCGCTCCAGCTTCTCGGTGTTGATCACCGCCGCGCGCCGGGTGAGCGGCACGCCGCTGCCGGTGTAGCCGGTGCCGCCGCCGCGCGGAATGATGGTGAGTCCGAGCTCGATGCATGCGCGCACCACCGCCGCCGTTTCCTCTTCCGTGTCCGGGTGGATCACCACGAACGGGTACTCGACGCGCCAGTCGGTGGCGTCGGTGACGTGGGACACCCGCGCCATGCCGTCGAACTGGATGTTGTCCCGGCGCGTGACGCGCGCGAGCCGGCGCAGGGTCCGCTTGCGCAGCCGGACGGTTTCGTCGAATTCGCGCTCGAACGCGTCCACCGCGGCGTCGGCGGCCCGCAGCAGTTCCTTCACCTTCTCGCTGCCCGCGCGCCGCTCCTCGATCAGCAGCAGGCGGTGGCGCATCGCCTCGATCAGCGCCTTGCGCCGGGCGCGGTTGGCGAGCAGATCGTCCTGCAGATAGGGATTGCGCGAGACCACCCACATGTCGCCCAGGACCTCGTAGAGCATGCGCGCCGAGCGGCCGGTGCGCCGCTCGGCGCGCAGCTCGTTGATGATCGCCCACGCCGGCTCGCCCAGCAGGCGGATGACGATCTCGCGGTCGGAGAACGAGGTGTAGTTGTACGGGATTTCCCGCAGTCGGGCAGTCATGCGCTGGGATCCAGGGCGCTGAGGGATAACGGCTGGGATAGCCGCATTTCGGTGCCGGTTGCGGATTTTACCGCACCGCGGCAAAGCGCTCATCCACGCGCCGCTCAGGGTTTCCCGGCTCAACCCGCCGCCGCGGCCACCACCAGGTAGCGCGCCAGCTTGCCCAGCGCCATGAACCCCGCCGCCGCGATCCAGTTCACCCGCAGCCAGCCGGCGGCGACGCACAGCGCGTCGCCGATGACCGGCGCCCAGGCCAGCAGCAGCACGGGGCTGCCGTGGCGCCGCACCCAGGCCAGGGCGCGGTGCGAGCGTTCCCCGCCCGGCAGCACCCGGCCGATCAGGTAAGAGGTCATGCCCCCCAGCGTGTTGCCTGCCGTGGCGAACGCCAGCGCCGGCCAGTACAGATCGGGCGAGCGCTTCAGCGCGGCGAACAGCACCGCCTCGGAGCCGCCCGGAAGCACCGTGGCGGCCAGAAAGCTGCTCCAGAAGACGAGGGCGAGGGTGGCCCAAGAGGTCACGGCGTCGCCATCCCTGTCGGGCCGGCGGACGGTGCCCGGCGGCCGCAGGGCCCGCCGGGCGGGTGTGGAATACCCAACGTTATCATAAAAATATCAAGTAGTTGAGACATCTTTCTTGCGCTTCGCATGAAATTTGCTTTACCTGTCGTCACGCGAGTCCCTGTTCCTCATTGCCCTGTCCCTCAGGATGGCCGACCCTCTTACGACGGGCACCTCTGACTGCCCGAGAGCGCCCGACCCCGCTCGCGCGGCGAAGCGTTGGCGCGCCGTGCTGCTGGCGTTCGTCGTCCTCGCCGTGCTGGCCGTGATGCCGGCGGAGACGCTGGTGGTTCCCCATGATCGCTACCTTACCCTCCATACCGTGCTGGAGCTGACGTCGGTGGTGGTGGCAGCCCTGGTCTTCGGGGTGGCTTGGAATGCCTACGCGCCGGAGCGGCCGGCTACGGTCCTGGTGTTGGCGCTCGCGCTGCTGGGGTCGGGGCTGCTGGACTTGGGACACGCCCTTTCCTTCCCGGGCATGCCGGACGCCGATCTGGCCGACGCACCCCAGCAGACCATCGTCTTCTGGCTGTCAGCCCGGCTGGTGGCGGCCCTCGGGCTGCTGGCGGTGTCGCTGCGGCGCTGGCGACCGATCACGGCGCGGCGCGAGCGCCTGCAGCTCCTCGCGGCAACGCTCCTGGCCACGGGGGCGCTGGGGGTCCTCGGCGCGTTCGGCGCTCATGCACTGCCGGCGACATTCGTGCCGGGCCGGGGCCTGACCGGCTTCAAGATCGGCGCCGAACTGGCGCTGGTGGCAGTCTACCTGGCGGCGGCGGCGCTGCTCGCGCGCCGTGCGCGCGCGGGCCCCGGCGAGATGGACTTCGGCGGCCTGGCGGCGGCGGCCGCGCTGTCGGCGGCCAGCGGGCTCTGCTTCGTCCTCTACGTGCAGGTGAACGACGCCTACAACCTGCTGGGCCACGTCTATAAGATCGCCGCCTACGTTCTCATCTACCGCGTGGTGTTCATCGGCACCGTGCGCGCGCCCTTCGTCCAGCTGCTCGCGTCCCGGCAGGCGCTGGCGCGGGAACGGGAGCGCTTCGATCTGGCGCTGCGTGCCACCAGCGACGGCCTGTGGGAGTGCGACCTCGCCATTGACCGCTGCTTCATCTCCCGGCGCTTCAAGGAACTGCTGGGCTTCGACGGCGGCGAGGGGTTCATGGACCGCGCGGCGTTCTTCGCCCTGGTGCACCCGCAGGACCTTGACCGGCTGCAGCGGGCGCTGGACGATCATCTGGCGCGGCGCACGCCGTTCGACGTCGAGGTGCGGGTCGCGGTCAGGCGCCAGGGCCATCGCTGGTTCCGGGTGCGCGGCCAGGCGGTCTGGGACGCGGCCGGCGTGCCGCTGCGCGTCGCCGGCTCGATCCTGGACGTCACCGACCGGCGCGACGCCGAGGCGCAGCTGCATCTCACCGCCAAGGTGTTCGAGTCCAGCAGCGAGGCGATCGTGATCGTGGACCAGCGGCGGCGGATCGTCTCGGTGAACCCGGCGTTCACCAAGATCACCGGCTACGCCCCGGAGGAGGTGATCGGCCGCTACCCCAAGATCGTCGACGCCGGCACCCAGGACCGGCGCGAGCTCAGGCGGCGCTGGAGCGCGATCAAACGCGACGGCCACTGGGAAGGGGAGGTGAAGGACCGCCGCCGCGACGGGACCGGGTTCGCCAAGTGGCTGCGGGTGCGGGCGGTGCGCGACGCCGACGGCAACATCAGCCACTACATCGGCGTGTTCTCCGACGTCTCCGAGCGCAAGGCGGCGCAGAAGCGGATCGAGTTCCTGGCCTACTACGACCCGCTCACGTCGCTGCCCAACCGCACCCTGTTCCGGGACCGCGTCAGCCGCGCCATCGCCGTCGCCCAGCGCCACCAGGGGCGGCTGGCGCTGCTGTTCATCGACCTGGACCGCTTCAAGAACGTCAACGACTCCCTCGGTCACACCGCCGGCGACCGGCTGCTGCGCACGGTGGCGGACCGGCTGCAGGGACTGGTGCGCGACGCCGACACGGTGGCGCGCCTGAGCGGCGACGAGTTCGTGGTCCTGCTGACCGAAGTGAACGGCCCCGACGGTGCCGCCGTGGTCGCCCAGCGCATCCTGCACGCGATTTCCGCGCCCCACGTGCTGGGGGGCACCGAGGTCGCGGTCACGCCCAGCATCGGCATCAGCGTGTACCCGGAGGACGGCGCTGACCATGACGAGCTGATCCAGCACGCGGACATCGCCATGTATCACGCCAAGGAGACCGGCCGCGCCAACTTCCAGTTCTTCCGCGCCGAGCTGAACGAGCGCGTGCTCGAGCGCATCTCGCTGGAGAACAGCCTGCGGCGGGCGCTGGAGAACGAGGAGTTCCTGCTGCACTACCAGCCCCAGGTCAGCCTCGAAGACGGGCACGTGGTGGGGTTCGAGGCGCTGATCCGCTGGCACCAGCCGGGCCAGGGCATGGTGCCCCCGGGCAGGTTCATTCCGGTGGCGGAGGACAGCGGGCTCATCGTTCCCATCGGCGCGTGGGTGCTGAGGAGCGCGTGCCGGCAGTGCCGGCAGTGGCAGGAGGCGGGGTCGGCGCCGGTGCCGGTGGCGGTGAACATCTCGGCAGTGCAGTTCCGGCAGCCCGATTTCGTCGACACCGTGCGCGAGGCGCTGGCGGGGACCGCGCTGGACCCGGAATTCCTCGAGCTGGAGTTTACCGAGAGCGTGGTCATGGACAGGTCCGAGCAGGTGCTGCGGAAGCTGCGGCAGCTGAGGGCGCTGGGCGTACAGGTGTCGATCGACGACTTCGGCACCGGCTACTCGAGCCTGTCGTATCTGCGGCAGTTTCCGATCGACAAGCTGAAGATTGACCAGTCGTTCACCCGCGACCTGGGGAGCGGCGCCGACAGCCAGCCCATCGTCAGCGCCATCATCGCCATGGCACGCAGCCTGGGCCTGGAGGTGATCGCCGAAGGCGTGGAGACCCGGGCGCAGCTGGAATTGCTGCGTCGGCACGGGTGCGGGCAGGGGCAGGGCTACCTGTTCGCCCGGCCGATGCCGGCGGACGCGGCGCGCGACACGATCGGCCGCCGCTACCCGGTCGCCGGCGACACGAACGCCGCCCTCGCCTGAGCCGGTCCGCGGCGCGCATTCCCTCGGCCGCCGCTTTCTTCTAACATGCTCGGCGCCGCCCGCTCGTCGAGCGGGCTTCGCCTTCCGGAGGAGACGCCATGAGTACGCCCATCCAGCAGGAACTGGACAGCCTGTGTCCGCCGCCCGAAATCGACCGCCGTCAGTTCGTCGCCGGGCTGCTCGCCAGCGGCTTCGCGCTGGCGGTGCAGCCGGTGGTGGCCCAGACGGTGATCAGGACCGACTCCACCGGCCTGGTGGACGGCGAAATCAGCATTCCCACCGCCGACGGCGCGATTCCCGGGTACCGCGCGATGCCGGCCTCCGGCGGGCCGTTCCCCACCACCCTGGTGGTGCAGGAAATCTTCGGGGTGCACGAGTACATCAAGGACACCTGCCGCCGGCTCGCCAAACTGGGCTATCTCGCGATCGCGCCGGAGCTTTTCCACCGTCAGGGCGACCCGACCAGGTACTCGGCGATTCCGGAGATCGTCAAGAACGTCGTCTCCAAAGTGCCCGACCGGCAAGTGATGTCGGACCTGGACGCCTGCGTCGCGTGGGCCGAGAACACCCGCTTCGGCGACACCCGGCGGCTCGGCGTCACCGGCTTCTGCTACGGCGGGCGCATCGTCTGGCTCTACGCCGCCCACAATCCGAAAGTGAAGGCCGGCGTCGCCTGGTACGGGCGGATCGTCTCCGACGTCACCCCCAATCAGCCCTTCCATCCCATCGACGTCGCCGGCAAGCTGCATGCGCCGGTGCTGGGTCTCTACGGCGGGGCCGACCAGGGCATTCCCAACGACACGGTGGAGAAGATGCGCGCCGCGCTCAAGGCCGCCGGCAGCAAGTCCGAGATCATCCTTTATCCGGGCATGCCCCACGCCTTCCACGCCGACTACCGCGCCACCTACCGCAAGGAGGCGGCGGAGGACGGCTGGAAGCGCATGCACGCTTGGTTCCGCAAACACGGCGTCGCCTGACGCGCCCGGTGGAAGCGCCGGCGCACGGCGCCACCGCTCCCCGGCGCCCTGCGCCGTGCCCCCGAGCGCGGCGCTCCGGTCCATGACCCGCGACACCCATCTGGACTGGGACGACCTGCGGGTCTTCCTGGAGGTGGCCCGCAAGGGCAGCCTCTCGGGGGCTGCGCGCGGGTTGAGACTCGACCATTCCACCGTCAGCCGCCGCATCGCGCAGCTCGAGCAGGCCATCGGCGCCGGCGTGTTCGAACGCCATCCGCTGGGACTGCGGCTCAACGAGCACGGCGAGCGGCTGCTGCAGTACGTCCAGGCGATCGAGGCCAACGTGATGAGCCTCGGCCAGGACGTCAAGGTGGCCGGCAGCGCCACCCGCGGGACCGTGCGCCTGGCGATGATGGAGGGAATCGCGTCGCTTTACCTGGCGCCGCGGCTGGACCGTTTCCGCGACTCGCTGCCGGAAGTCGACCTGGAACTGGTGTCCTCGCCCCAGTTCGTCCAGGTGAGCCGCCGCGAAGCCGACGTTTTTCTCAGCTTCTTCCGTCCCGAAGGGCGCGGACTCGTCACCCGTTACCTGGGCCGCTTCGGTCTGGGGCTGTTCGCGTCGGCGGCCTATCTGGACACCCGCGGCACGCCGTGCGCCGTCGCCGATCTGGCGAACCATGATTTCGTCAGCTATATCGACGATCTGATCCAGGTGGACGCGGTGCGCTGGCTCGACGACGTGATCCGGGAGCCGCGGGTCGCCTTCCACTCCAACAGCATGATCGCGCAGATGAGCGCGGCCGCCGCGGGGCTGGGCATCGTGCTGCTGCCGTTCTTCGCCGTGGAGCGCTACCCGGACCTGATCCGCGTGCTGCCGGAGCAGGTCATGGTGCAGCGCGAGATCTGGCTCAGCGTGCACCGGGACCTCGAGGCCGTTCCGCGCATCGACGCCGTCATGGGCTTTCTCGCCGATCTGATCGGCGGAGACCAGACCTACCTGAACCGCGAGGCCTGAGCGGCCACGCTCCGGAATGCGCGCAAGGCGCCTTGCGGATTTTCGCAGTTCCCGTTGCGAATTTGCCCCGGTACGCTTGGCGAAGGGAAATGTGCGCGTCTCGCGCGTGGCACATCGATTGCTTTTTGGACGCGGCACGCCGAACGGGCGGGGGGCAGCGGCGCGCCGCTCCAAGCCGCAGCCTTAACGGGAAGACAACAACAGCGCTCATGTCCGAAGTCATCATCCCGCTGGCGATCAACGGTCTGGTCTGGGGCCTCATCATCGCGCTCATCGCGCTCGGCCTGTCGATCATCTTCGGCCTGCTGGACATCATCAACATCGCCCACGGCGACTTCTTCATGGTGGGCACCGTGCTGGCGTGGGCGGTGTTGCAGTCCACCGGCAACTATTGGCTCGGCTTCCTGCTGGTCCCGGTGCTGGGTTTCCTGCTCGGCGTCGTGATGGAGCGTACGGTCATCAACCCCATCAAGAGCGCGGCGGCGCTGTCCATCGTCGCCACGTTTGGCCTGTCCCTCATCCTGCAGGAGTCGGTGCGGGCCACCTTTGGCTCGACGCCGCGGCGCATCCTGCCGCCCATCGAGGGCACGATCCCGATGTTCGGGATCGACTACGAGATTTACCGGCTGTTCGCGGCCGGCGTATCCCTCGTGGCGCTCATCGGCTTTTTCCTGTTCCTCAAACGCACCAAGATCGGGGTGTGGATGCGGGCGGTGCGCCACGACCGCGACACCGCCATCGCCATGGGCATTCCGGCGCAGCGAATCTACATGATCACCTTTGCCATCGGCACCGGGCTGGCGGCGTTCGGTGGTGTCGTGGCGGCGCCCATCACCACCGTGGATTTCCGCGCCGGCGTCGATATCCTGCCGTTCTGCTTCATGGCGGTCATTATTGGCGGCCTCGGCAACCTGCCCGGCACCGCGGCTGCGGCAGTTCTGCTGGCGTTCATGGAGGGCATCATCGCCAGCTTCGCCGATCCCACGGCGGCGCGGATCACGTCGCTGGTGCTCATGAGCGCGGTGCTGATGTTCCGGCCCCAGGGCCTGTTCAAGGGCGCAGCGAAGTGAGCTGGACCCGGCTGGAACGGGCGCTGCTGGCGGTCTTCGGCGCCTTCCTCCTGGCGGTTCCCTACGTCGTTCCCGTCATTGCCGACGATTTCTGGGTCAATATCATCGCAGAGATACTGATCTGGTCGCTGCTCGCGGCCAGCGTGAACTTCCTCTTCGGCTTCGTCGGTCTCCTGTCCTTCGGCCAGGCGCTGTACTTCGGCATGGGCATGTACGGTGTGGCGATCGGCATTGCCAAGCTCGGACTCGCGTTCTGGCCGGCGCTGGGATTCGGCGTGGCGCTTGCCGTTGGCATGGCGGCGGTGGCGGGCGTGTTCGCGGTGCGCCTTACCTGGCATTACTTCGCCATCATCACGGTGGTGTTTTCGCTGATCTTCTATTTTCTCGCCCTGACGCTGAAGCCGCTGACCGGCGGCGACGACGGCACCAGTTTCGCGATGCCGGCGGCGTTCACGTGGGGCGGGAACGAGTACGGCTTCACCGATCCCGCGTTCCAGTACTTCTTCATCCTGGCGTGCGTGGCGCTGTGCTTCTACCTCAAGTACCGGGTGCTCAAGAGTCCGCTAGGCCGCGCCTTGGTGGCGATCCGCGAGAACGACACGCGTGCGGCGCTCATCGGCCTCAACGTCTATCTGCTGCGCTTTCTCGCCTTCGTCATCGCCGGGTTCTTCGCCGGCGTCGGCGGCGCGCTGTTCGCGCTGTTTGGCCGCTACGCGTCCGCTTCCTACATGTTCTATCACGTGTCGGGCGAAGCGGTGGTCTGGGCCATCGTCGGCGGCGCCGGGACGCTGTTCGGTCCCATCGTCGGCACCGCGCTGTTCATCATCCTGCGCGAGGAGCTTTCGGCGGTGTGGGAGCACCACCCGCTGCTGGTGGGCGTGGTCGCCATCCTGGTGGTGATCTTCGCCCCCAAGGGCGTGGTCGGGCTGTGGAACACCGTCCTGGCGCGGCTTGCCGGCGGCACCAACGGCGCACCGGCCGCGGCGACGCCGGCGCCGCGCGCCGGCGAACCGCGCGATACCTGAGGAAACGGGACGAACCGAATGGGCGCCGCGCTCAAGGTCGAGGGGCTGACGAAACGCTTCGGCGGGCTGACCGCGGTCGACCGTGTCGACGTCGAGTTCGAATCGGGGCGCCTGCACGCGATCATCGGGCCCAACGGCGCGGGGAAGACCACCTTCTTCAATCTGGTCTCGGGCTTTCTGCGCGCGGACGCGGGCCGCGTGACTTTCCGCGACCGCGACATCAGCCGCTGCAAGCCCCACGTCATCAGCCGCCTCGGGGTCGCGCGCACGTTGCAGATCAAGAGCGTCTTCAGCCAGCTGACCGTGGCCGAGAACGTGTGGATTGCGGCCCAGGCGCGCTCGACCTTCCTCCACCCGCTGCGTCCGGCGTCCAGCTATCGCGCCACGCAGCAGAAGGCGGACCAGATCCTGGAGGAAGTGGGGCTCGCCCGCCTGGCCGGCCGTCAGACGGGGACGCTGTCCTACGGCGACGTGGCGCTGCTGGAGCTGGGGATCGCGCTCGCCTCCGAGCCGAAGCTGTTGCTGCTGGACGAGCCCATCTGCGGCATGAGCCCCCGCGAGACCGCCCAGACCGTCGCCAAGATCAAGCAGATCTCGCAGAAGATCGACGTGATCCTGATCGAGCATGACATGGAGGTGGTGTTCGACATCGCCGAAGACATCACGGTGATGGCCCAGGGCGCCATCCTGGCCCGCGGCGCGCCGGCGGCGATCGCCGCCGACGAGCGCGTGCGCGAGGCTTATCTGGGCACGCCGGACGACGACCTGCCGGAGGGCGGCCGTGCTTAGGCTCGCGGACGTGCACGCGCATTACGGCAAGATCCACATCCTGCGCGGCGTGAACCTCGAGGTGAACGAGGGCGAGTCGGTGGCGCTGCTGGGTCGCAACGGTGTCGGCAAGACCACGACGCTGCGCACCATCATGGGCCTGATGCCCCGAACCCGCGGCGCGGTCACGTTCGACGGCGACGACCTCGGCCGGATTCCGGCGCACCGGATTGCCGGCCGCGGCATCGGCTACGTTCCCCAGGGGCGCGGCATCTTCCCCCACCTCACGGTGTTGGAGAACCTGTGCATCGGGCTCAGGGCCCGGCCCGACCAGGCCCGCCTCGACTACGTCTTCCGCCGCTTTCCGCGGCTGGAGGAGCGGCTGACGCAGGCCGGCGGCACCCTTTCCGGAGGCGAGCAGCAGATGCTGGCGATCGCCCGCTGCCTGATGCTGGAGCCGCGGCTGCTGATCCTGGACGAGCCCACGGAGGGGATCATGCCCAAGCTGGTCTCGGAAATCCGTCACGAGCTCTACCACATCAATCAGGCCGGCGTCTCGGTGCTGCTGGTGGAGCAGAACATCAAGACCGCGCTCAAGCTCTGCAACCGGGTCTTCATCATGGAGAAGGGCGCGGTGGCGTTCGAGGGAACCACGGCCGAGCTCCGGGCGCAGCCGGAGATCGTTCACCGTTATCTGGGGTTGTCGCTCTGACACCGCGGCGACCATTTCATTGTCCGACGCAACAGGAGGGAGTGCCCCCATGGCTGAGCGCAAGGTTACACGACGCAGTTTCCTGAAAGCCGCACTGGCGGGCGGCGCGGCCGCCGGCACCGCGAACCTCACCATCATGAGGGATGCCTTCGCCCGGGCCGGCGGGCCGATCGTCATCGGCCACCACGTCGAGATCACCGGGGGGTTCGCCTCCTGGGGCTACTGGCACGACAAGGCCGGCAGGAAGGCCGTGGAACTCATCAACAGGGATGGCGGCATCGCCGGCCGCAAGGTGGAGCTGGTCACCGAGGACACCGAGTCCAATCCCGCCACCGGCGCGCGCAAGCTGCGCTCGCTGATCCAGCGCAACGGCGCCCAGTTCGTGGTCGGCTCCGTTCACTCGGGCATCATGCTGGCGTCGATTCCCATCGCCACCGAGCTGAAGACCATCTATTTCTCCCAGGGCGAGGCCACCGAGGCCACCGGATCCAAGGGCACCCGTTACAGCTTCCGCACCGGCACCGATACCTATGCCCTGGCGGCGGCCGGCGTGCCGTGGGCGTTCCAGAATCTCGGCAAGAACTGGACGATGATCTTCCCGGACTACGCCTGGGGTCACAGCCACCACCAGGAGGCGAAAGCCTTGGTGGAGAAGCTGGGCGGCAAGGTGAACGACCCCATCTCGGTGCCGCTCGACGCCAAGGACCTGGTGCCTTATCTGGCCCGCATTCCGCAGGACACCGAGGTACTGTTCTCGGTGTTCTTCGGCTCGCTGTCGGTGGCGTTCTACACCCAGGCCAAGGCGATGGGGCTGGAGAAGACGATGCGCATGTACTCGGTGAGCGGCACGATCGAGGCCATCGACCCCGAAGCGATCCAGGGCGCCGCCGAAGGGGTCTACATCGTCGAGAACTTCCCGCGCATGACCCGGTACAAGGACGACGCGTTCCACCGCGAGCACAACAAGATCATGGAGATTGACGACATCTACGCCCGCGAGATCAACAGCAAGCGGGTGATGGCGAAGAGCCACGCCTGGCAGTCGTGGGAGGACCTGTTTGCGCTCAAGCAGGCGATCGAGACCTCCGGCTGGAAGTCCGCCAAGGACACGCCGGGCGTGATCCAGGCCCTGGAAGGCATGAAGATGGCCAACTCGCTGGGTCATCCGCAGGGCGAAAAGCTGCTGCGCGCCCAGGACCACAGCGGCATGATCGACTGCTACATCAGCCGCGTCGAGAACGGCAGGTTCGAAGTCAAGAAGAAGGTGACCAAGGAGGAGCTGATGGCGCAGCTGCCGCCGCGGTTCGACTTCACCAAGCAGAAAGTCTAGCCGTGAGGCGCCCCGCGCCCCGGCAGGAGCGAACCATGACGACCTATCCCGCATACAAGGTGTGCGCCGCCCACGTGGCGCCGGTATTCCTCGACACGTCCGCCACGGTGGACAAGGCCTGCGCGCTGATCGCCGAGGCGGCACGCAATGGTGCGCGCCTGATCGCGTTTCCCGAGTCGTTCCTGCCGGGGTTCCCGGTGTGGGCCGCGGTGCTGCCGCCGATCAAGGGTCACGATCTGTTTCGACGCCTGGCGGCTAGCGCGGTCATCGTCCCGGGCCCGGAGATCAAGCGCATCGGCGAGGCGGCGCGCCGCAGCCGCATCTTCGTCTCGCTCGGGCTGACCGAAATTTCGCCGGTGTCGGTCGGCTGCCTGTGGAACACCAACGTACTGATCGGCGACGACGGCAGCCTGCTCAACCATCACCGCAAGCTGGTGCCGACGTTCTACGAGAAGCTGGTCTGGGCGAGCGGCGACGGCGCGGGCCTGCGGGTATGCGATACCGCCATTGGCAAGATCGGCATGCTGATTTGCGGCGAGAACACCAATCCGCTGGCGCGCTACGCGCTCATCGCCCAGGGGGAACAGATGCATGTCTCCTCGTATCCACCGGTATGGCCGACCCGGGAGCCGGGCGAGAGCGGGCGCTACGACCTCGCTTCGGCGATCCGCATCCGCGCGGGTGCGCACTCGTTCGAGGGCAAAGTCTTCAATATCGTAGCCTCCGCGTTCCTGGACGACACCTTGCTGAAGGCGCTGACCTGCCTTGGCAAGGACGGGATCCGAACGCTGACGGAAAGCCCGCGCGGCGTGTCGCTGGTGATCGGTCCCGCCGGCGAAGTGATCAGCGACACTCTGTGCGAGTCCGAGGGGCTGCTGTACTGCGACATTGATCTGGCGCAGTGCGTGGAACCAAAGCAGTTCCACGACGTGGTGGGTTACTACAACCGCTTCGACGTGTTCCACCTGACGGTGAACCCGGAGCGCCTGCAGCCGATCGAGATGGCCCGCGCGCCGTCGGGCGGAGAGGCCGAGCGTGGCGTCCCGCGGACGGACGCGGCCGCCAAGGCGCCGCGCCGGCGCACGACGGTGACCTGACCCCGGCGCCGGAAAGAAGACGGCGGCGCCCGAGCGCCGCCTTTTTTCGTTTTCGGACCGCTACTGGCCCTGGCCCAGCGAGTAGCCGGGCTCGCCGTCGAAGGTGCAGAGGTGCTCGGTCTTGATGAAGTCGATGCCGGCGCCGGCGCAGCGCGCCAGCAGCCGCACCAGCGACGCGTGGTCGGTGGTGCTGCGGCCGTGGTTCGCCATGAAGCGGCAGCGCCAGTGATCGGTGCAGAACGTCTCCGGCAAACCCTCCGGCCACACCTTGACGCCGCGGTTGGTGATCAACTTCAGTTCGAACTCCTCGCCGGCGGCGCCGGCCAGCTCCTGGGCCAGGGAATCGGCCGGGCCGCGGTAGTTGACGAAGACGTCGATGCCGACGATCTCCTTGCGGGCCGGCTCGCGCGGCTCCGGCTCCGGCACTGTGATGCCGGGCTGGTCGGCGCGGTAGCGCGCGGGCTTCAGCGTGGCCGGGCGCTCGCCGAGGCGCGCAATCACCGCGTCGGCGAATTCCCGCGTGCCGACCTTCGCGCGGCTCGCGCCCTCGCTCCAGATGTCGTAGGTGTGGATGCCGTCCTCGATGGTTTTGAGCCAGGCGTTGTGCACCCGCTCGGCGACCTCACCCTGGCCGATGTGCACCAGCATCTGCACGCCGGCCAGCAGCAGGCCGGAGGGATTGGCGACGTTCTGGCCGGCACGCCGCGGCGCGCTGCCGTGGATCGCCTCGAACATGGCGCCGTGCCGGCCGATGTTGGCCGAGCCGGCCAGCCCCACCGAGCCGGCGATCTGGGCCGCGACATCGGAGAGGATGTCGCCGTACAGGTTCGGCATCACCACGACGTCGAACGCCTCCGGCGTGTCGGCCAGCTTGGCGGCGCCGATGTCGACGATCCAGTGCTCGCTCTCCAGGTCCGGATACTCCCGCGCCACCTCGTCGAAGACCCTGTGGAACAGGCCGTCGGTGAGCTTCATGATGTTGTCCTTGGTGAAGCAGGTCACCTTGCGGCGGCCGTGGGCGCGCGCGTACTCGAACGCGTAGCGCACGATCTTCTCGCACCCCGGCCGGGAGACGAGCTTCAGGCACTGGAACACCTCGTCCGACTGCCGGTGCTCGATGCCGGCGTAGAGGTCTTCCTCGTTCTCGCGCACGATCACGACGTCCATGCCGGGATGGCGCGTGCGCACGAACGGCTCGTAGGCGACGCATGGGCGCACGTTGGAGAACAGTCCCAGCGTCTTGCGGATGGTGACGTTGAGGCTCTTGTAGCCGCCGCCCTGGGGCGTCGTGATCGGCGCCTTGAGGAACACCCGGGTGCGGCGCAGCGAGTCCCACGCCTCCGGCGCGATGCCGGAGGTGTGGCCGCGCAGGTAGACGGCTTCGCCCGCCTCGATGGTCTCGATCGCGAGCCGCGCACCGGCGGCATCCAGCACGCGCAGCGTCGCGTCCATGATCTCGGGGCCGATGCCGTCGCCGTGGGCGACGGTGACCGGTACCGGCGAGTTCATGCCGCGCTCCGCGCCTCGGTGCCGAAGCCGCGCGGCAGAGGCACCTTCAGCTGGCGCGACAGCTCCGAGGCGACGTCGGGGTCCACTGCCTGGCGATAGCCGGCGTCGTTCACCAGCGGATTGCCCTCCCAGACCCAGTCGTCGCGCTGCTCGGCGGTGGGGAACACCCGGATGCGGACCCGCTCGCGGCCGGGAGCGGGGCGGTTTTTGCCGTACAGGTACTCGATCGCGTAGAACATGACTTCGTCTCCTCGAGGGTTCGGGCGCCGGCAGGACCCGGCGCGCTCGTAGTGCTTGGACGTTCCGGGGGCACATCCTGGTTCATAGACTTTCATGAAAACTCACCTATATAATCATTGATGAATATCTATGGTTTAGCCCGCCCGTGCCATGCATGTGACGTTTCGCCAGCTCCGGGTTTTCGAGGCGGTGGCCCGCCGCAGCAGCGTCACGCGCGCGGCCGAGGAGTTGCATCTGACCCAGCCGACGGTATCCGTCCAGATCCGGCAACTTGCGGACGCGGTGGGCCTGCCCCTGTTCGAGCAGATCGGCAAGCGGCTGCATCTCACCGATGCCGGCCGCGAACTTCAGGGCACATGCCGGCAGCTGTTCGACGTCTGGTCCGGGTTCGAGCAGACGGTGGACGCGATGAGGGGCCTGAAGCGCGGGCGCCTGCGCCTCGCGGTCGTGACGACCGCCAAGTATTTTGTGCCGCGCCTGCTGGGGCCGTTCTGCGCCCGCTTTCCGGAAATCGAGGTGGCGCTGGAGGTGGCCAACCGGGACGCGGTGCTGGCGCGCCTCGCCGCCAACCTGGACGACCTCTACATCATGGGCATGCCACCGCAGCATTACGACATCGAGTCGGTGCCTTTCCTCGACAATCCGCTGGTGGTGATCGCCCCGCGCCATCACGCGCTGGTGGGGCGCAAACGCGTGCCGCTCAAGCGGCTGCTGCAGGAACGCTTCGTCATGCGCGAGGCGGGCTCGGGAACGCGCCTCGCGGCGGAGCAGTTTCTCGCCAGGCGCAAGCTCGCGCTGCCGGTGAAGATGGAGATCGCCAGCAACGAGGCGGTGCGCCAGGCCGTGGCGAGCGGACTGGGCCTGTCGGTGATCTCATTGCACGCCGTGGGGCCGCAGGACGGCGTGGCCGTGCTGGATGTGGAGGGCTTCCCGATCCAGCGCGCCTGGCACGCGCTCTACCCGCGCGGGCGCAAGCTCTCGCCGGTGGCGGCCACCTTTTTCGAATTCATGCGCAGCGGACGGCTGGACGAGACCGCCGCCCGGCGCCGCTGAGTGCGGCATTTCCCGCACGGGACCGGCGGCGGACCTACTTCGCCGGTTCCGCTGCGGCCTCCGCAGCGCCGCTTTTCTCCATGTCGGGCAGCAGCGGCCGGTTGGCCGCGCGCTTGGCCTCGATTTCCTTGATGGTGGCCTCCATGGCGACGAAACGCTCCGGCGTCGTCGGGTGCGAGGCCAGCATGCCGCCGCGGCTGATGCTGCCGGGGTGCTCGGCCGCCAGCCTGCGCCAGAACAACGGCGCGCCGTCCACCCTGCCGCCGGAGCGCGCCAGCATGTAGAGCCCCACGTAATCGGCCTCGGCCTCGAAGTCCTTGGAGTAGTAGTTGGCGGCGAGCGAGCCGAACAGCCCGCCGGTGCTGATGCCGTAGGCCGCCGCCAGGATGTCCACCACCGAGCCGATCCAGTAGTTGGTGGTCTGGGACTGCACGTGGGTCATGGCGTTGTGGGCCAGCTCGTGGGCCACCACCAGCGCGATCTCCTCGTCGCTCTCGGCAAAGCGCATCAGCCCCTTCTGGATCACCACCTTGGCTCCGTCGGCGTAGGCGTTGACCTCGTCGCCGGGGCCGACGATCACCGGGTAGTCGCAGATCAGGTCGGGGTTCAGCACCAGCGTCCGCTCGGCCTCGCCTCGGCGGACGGTGAGGTTCACCGGCACGCCGGCTTTCAGCTCCGTCTGCGTGATCTCGAAGAACGCCTTGGTGGCGAACTCGCCGCGCGGGACCGGCTGGCTGTTCAGCGCCAGCAGCACGTCGCGCTCCCTCAGGCCCGCGATCTCGCCCGGCGAGCCCGGCGGCACCTGCATCACTGTCAGCTCGTCGGTGAGCTTCAGCTCCTCGGCGGCGATGGCCCGCAGCTCGGGCGAAAAGCTGTAGGTGTTGACATAGAGCGCGCCGATGGTGAGCCGCGTCTTGTCCTTGCACAGCAGCGCCGCGTTCTCCAGGATCGGGTAAGCGATTCGCGTGAGCCGTGCCTGCCGCTGCATCTGGGTCTGCAGCGCCAGCGCCCGCTGCTTCCTGGCTTCCTCCTCCACCAGGCCCGGGTCGACGTCGACGCGCTTGGTCGTCGGCGCGCAGGCGGCGAGCGCAGCCGCCAGCAGCAGCCAGGGCAGGGTGCGAGGGGGGGCGGCGGGCATCGGCGTTTTCGACATGGCAAGAAGGCTACGGCGCCTTCATACTCCCGCGGCTGCCGGCAGTCAATCGCGCGGCGACGGGCGGCACACGGTGCGCGCGGCGGAACGGATGTGCCGGGCAGCAGTCTTGATTATCAGGCGCAACAGGCCCCATCATCGGCCGCTCGCGCAAGCCGAACCAACCGAGGTTTCTCACCCACCCATGCATATCGTCGTCCTCGGCGCCGGCGTCGTCGGCGCCACCAGCGCCTGGTTCCTCGCCCGGGAGGGCCATCGCGTCACCGTCGTCGACCGCCAGCCCGAGGCGGCGCGCGAGACCAGCTTCGCCAACGGCGGCCAGGTGTCGGTGAGCCACGCCGAGCCGTGGGCCAACCCGGACGCGCCGGCGCGCATCCTCAAGTGGCTCGGCCGCGAGGACGCGCCGCTCCGGTTCCGCCCGCGGCTCGATGTCGCCCAGTGGGGATGGGGCGCGCGCTTCCTGCTGGAATGCCTGCCAGCGCGAACCGCTCGCAACGCGGCGGCGGTCGCGGCGCTGGCCAGGCTGTCGCACGCCGAGCTCAAGCAAGTGCGCGCCGAGACCGGCATCGAGTACGACAGCCTGGCGAAGGGCATCCTCCACGTCTTCACCGAGCCGGCCGACTACGAGGCGGCGCGGCGCAAGATTCCCGGGCTGCAGGCGCTCGGGCTCCATCTTGAGATGAAGACGCGCGACGAGTGCTGCGCCATCGAGCCCGCGCTGGCGGCGTCCCGCGTCACGATCCACGGCGGGTTCTACTGCCCGGACGACGAATCGGGTGACGCGCGCAAGTTCACACAGGCGCTGGCGGCGCGCGCGGCGGCGGAGGGCGTGGAGTTCCGGTACGGCGTGACGGTGGAACGCCTTGAGCGCAAAAGCGGCCGGATCACCGGCGTGCGGGTCGACAGCGGCAGCGGGAAGGAATCGTTAAGCGCCGACGCCTACGTGCTCTCGCTCGGCAGCTACAGCCCGCGCTTCACGGCGCCGCTGGGCGAGCGCCTGCCGATCTTCCCGGTGAAAGGCTATTCGGTGACCATCCCCGCCGGCGCCGGCGCACCGTTCGTCAGCCTCACCGACGAAGCGCAGAAGCTGGTGTTCTCCCGGCTTGGCGAGCGCCTGCGCGTTGCCGGCATGGCGGAGCTGGCCGGCTATGAGCTCACCATCGACGAGGCCCGGTGCCGGCGCGTCCTCGACCGCGTTTTCCAGCTCCTGCCCGAGGCCGGCGACCGCGCTCAAGCCGAGCCCTGGACCGGCCTGCGCCCCGCCACCCCCGGCAACGTCCCCGTCATCGGCCGTTCGCGCCGCTATCGCAACCTCTGTTACAACACCGGCCACGGCACGCTGGGGTGGACGCTCTCGTGCGGGTCGGCGCGGGTGCTGGCGGACGTGGTTGCCGGGCGGGAGTTGGAGATCGGGTTTCCGGTGTGGGGGGTTTGAGGATGGGTTCTATTGTCCCCGCACCTTTGTGCCGCTGCCGGATGCGGATTAGACTCGCGGACTGACCGACGAGCGCGGCGCGCGATCGATGCGCCGCGCCGCGATGCGCCAAAGGAGCCGAACCCGCCCATGAAAAACACGCTCGCCTGGGTGATATCCATCGCCGTCCTGGCCGGCATCGTATTCTTCCTGTTCCCGAAGAAGGCCGGCGAGCCGCCGCCGGCACCGCCGCCGCGCGCCGAAGTTCCACCGCCGCCGCCACCGCCTCCGGCCGAGCCGGCCATCAGGCATCCCCTGCCGGAAACGCCGCCGGCGGAAGCGGCGAAGCCGCTGCCCGCGCTCGCGGAGAGCGACGCCGAGGTCAAGGACGCGCTCGCCGGCGTGGTCGGTGCCGAGGCCCTGGAGCGTTTTTACCTCGAAGGCATGATCCGCCGCATCGTGACGACGGTGGACAATCTGCCGCGCCGGAAAGTGGCGCTCAAGGTGCTGCCGGTGAAACCGGTGGGCGGGCAGTTCGCGGTGAGCGGCAAGGACGCGACGCTGGAGATTTCCCCCGCCAACGCGGCCCGCTACGCGCCGTACGTGAAGCTGGCGCAGGCGGCGAACGCGAAGCAGGCCGCGGCGCTGTACCGCCGCTACTATCCGCTGTTCCAGCAGGCCTACGAGGAGCTGGGGTATCCCGGCAAGTACTTCAACGACCGGCTGGTGGAAGTGATCGACCACCTGCTGGCGGCGCCGGAAGTCAAAGGTCCGATCCGGCTCACCCAGCCCAAGGTGCTCTACCAGTTCGCCGATCCGGAGCTGGAGGCGCTCTCGGCCGGGCAGAAATTCCTGGTGCGCATCGGCCCCGGGAACGCCGCTGCGATGAAGGCGAAGCTGCGGGAACTGCGCGCCGAGGTGACGTCGGCGCCGCCCGCTGCGGCGGCCAGGCCGCAGGGGCGCATCGAAGGCGTGCGGCAGAGCCAGTAGCAGAACCGGCGTCGCGCGGAGGCGCGCTCATGCCCGGGCGCGCCGGCGGCTCGCGAGATAGATTCCGAGGAAGATCAGTCCGGTGCCGACGATGTGGTAGGCCTGAAGTGTCTCGCCGAGGAAAGCAACCGACAGCAGGGCGGTGAACACAGGCAGCAGGTACATGAACGGCCCTGCGGCGTTGGGCCCCAGCTGTTGCACGCCGCGGTTCCAGAAGATGTACGCCGCCACCGTCGCGAACACGCCGATGTAGCCGATGCCGAGCACGGAGCCGGCATCCACCTTGAGGCGGGCGCCGCCGGCGATCTCGAGCCAGCGCAGGCAGAGGGTGTAGACGGCCCAGGACACGGTCGCCAGCAGGATCCAGAAATCGCCCGGATTGAGCGCGAGCCCCGCCAGCGCCGCCGGATCGCCGCGGGTGACGATCCAGGCCACGCCGCCGAGGGAGAGCAGCACGCCGAGCCCGGCGGCCGGCCGCAGCCGCTCGGCGAAGAACAGTGCCCCGATGAGGACGATGAAGATCGGCGACGTGGAATTGAGCAGCGAGCCGTTGATCGCCGGGGTCGAGCGCAGGCCGGTGTAGACGGGGACGTGCTGCAGCACGGTGGCGAGCAGCGCGAGGATGCAGAGCCGGCCCCACGCGCCGCGGATAGCGGGCCAGTGGCGCAGCAGGTCCGCCGCGGTGAGCGGCAGCAGCACGAGTGCGGCAATCACCCAGCGCCAGAACGTGATGGCCACGGGCGGAGCATCAAACCGCAGTGCTCGCCCGATGGCCCAGTTGCCGGCCCAGAAGAATACCGCGCAGGCGAGCAATGCGTATGCGACAAGCCTTCCCTCGCGGCGTGGCGTCACCGGCGCCGCTCGCTTGGCTGCCCCGGACGTAGGCCACCCCTATCGCGGCGCATTCAAGCGGCGCGCAGGCCAAGCAGCTGGCGCGCCTCCGCGGCCGTGGCAGGGCGTCGTCCGTAGCGGCCGCAGACATCCACGACCTTCTGCACCAGCTCCGCGTTGCTCTTGGCCAACCGGTCCCTGTCGTATTTGATGTTGTCCTCCAGTCCGGTGCGGCAGTGCCCGCCGAGCTCCAGGCACCATTCGTTCACCTCGAACTGGTGGCGTCCGATTCCCGCCGCGGTCCAGGTGGCGCCAGGCATGACATCCTGCAGCTCGGACACGAGGAACTCGAGGATCGAGCGGCGGGCCGGCATCGCGTTGGGCACACCCAGGACGAACTGGACATGGACGGGCGCCTTCAGCAATCCCGTCTTCACAAGGTTCGCCGCGTTGTAAAGCATCGCAAGATCGAACACCTCAATCTCCGGCTTGATGTCGTACTCGAGCATCGAGCGCGCGAGACCCTCGATGAAATCTGGCGGGTTCTCATAGATTCCCGTTGGGAAGTTGCACGACCCGGTGGCGAGGGACGCCATGTCCGGCCGCAAGTAAAGCATGGCCCCTCGAAGCGATTGGTCGCGGCCGCGCCCGCCGGTGGAGAACTGCACGATCATGCCGGGACAGTGTTTGCGTACCCCTTCCTGCACCTGAGCGTAGAGCTCGGGGTCGGAGCTGGGCGATTCGTCGGGATTGCGTACGTGAATGTGCACCAGCGAGGCGCCAGCCTCGAATGCCTCATGGGTGGATTCGACTTGCTCCGCCGGCGTCACCGGCAAGGCGGGGGTGTCCTTCTTCCGCGGCAGCGCGCCGGTGATGGCGACGGTGATGATGATGGGATCGCTCATGCCTTTCTCCTTGGCATCGTCAGTTGATACGGATTCAGCCGGCGGATCGCTCATACCGAGACTTTCCCCCCTTGCGGATACTCGCGCCCCGGTGGGCGGCCGGCGCCTGGTCGAGGGCAAAGGTGTCGGCCACGGCCCGCGCCGCCCGCCGCAGCAGTGGCAGATGCTTCCGGCCCTTTTCGATCGTCATGCGCGGAGACGGGCCGTGGATGGTGACCGTGGCGATGATGCGGCCCTCGCGATCGAGCACCGGAACGGCAAACCCGATCGATCCCTCCATGAACTCTCCGACATCCGCGCTGTAACCTTGCGCGCGGATGCGCTTGAGTTGCTGCTCCAGCGCGGCGGGATCCGTGACCGTGCGTTCCGTCAGCCGCGGCAGGCGCGATCTGCCCAGCACGCGACGCCGCTGATCGTGGTCCATGAAGCTAAGGAAGAGCTTGCCGCTTGCCGTGCAGTGCAGCGGCACATGGGAGCCGACTTCCATGTGCAGCCGGATGGGGGCAGGGGTCTCCACCCGGTCCACGTACACGACCGTGGCGCCGTCGAGCATCGTGAAGTTTATGGTCTCGCCGATCTCGTCCACCAGTCGCTGCAGGATGGCCCGGCGCTGTGCATGCTCCGGCATACCGACCATGGTCGCGAGCGCTAGCCCCGCGAGGCGCGCGCCGACCGAGTAACGCTTGGTCAACGGGTTCCGTTGCAGAAAGCCCGAATTGCCCAGCAGCGCGAGAATGCGGAACACGGTCGGCTTCGGCAGCCCGCTGCTGGCCGTGACCTCCTCGAGCGTGACCGCGCGCTGTGCCTTCACGACCTGTTCGAGGACATCCAGCACCCTGAGCGACGAAGACCCTGCGGCCGGATCGTCTTTCCCGCGTTGCACCATGATTTCTTATACCGAAACGAATCGTTTCATTATTGCATTCGGCTCAGAAGCGCGGCAACCCGAATCTTACCTGCTACCGACCAGAATCCGGCTTCGCTTGTTGCGAGGTCCGATCAACTTTGCGATACTCTCTCGCCGGTTTCGATATACGAAATGCAGCGTTTCACTCCGGCATGGAACCGGGGAGCGAAGTGGAGGCCTCGCGGCGCGAGGAAGCCGGGATCCGCGCGGGGACTCCTGTAAGCCGAAAAGGAGGACCGATTCGATGTCGAATCAAAACCTGACCTATCGCGATCTGCTCGAGATCGTCGAGCTGATCAAGTCTTCGTCGCATTTTCGCGAGTTCCACCTGAAAGTTGGCGAGCTGGAGGTGGACCTGAAGCGAGTCGCTGACGGATCCGCGGTGCCAGCGCCGTGTCCCGCGCCGGCCCCGGCAGCGGCGCCACCACCGGCGCGCCCGGCAGAGTCGTCGCCGCAACGGCACGGACACGTCGGTGGAGGCGAGATATTGATAGAGTCGGCGGCCGCCGAGCCGGCGCGCTCGCCGCGCAGCGCGCCGCTGGCGATCCCGGAGCACGCGGTGCAGATCAAGTCGCCGATGGTGGGCACGTTTTATCGGGCACCGGAACCGGGCGCACACCCGTTTGTGGAAGTGGGAGACAAGGTGAATCCGGACACCGTGGTGTGCATCATCGAGGTCATGAAGCTGATGAACTCGATCCAGGCGGGACGCGGGGGTGTGGTGACCCATATCCTGGTCGAGAACGCGGAGGCCGTGGAATACGGCCAGACGCTGATGGTCATCGAGCCTGAGGCCTGAGCCGGCGCGGGCGGGAATCGACGGAGGCGCAATGGCTGGCATTCGGCGGGTGCTCGTCGCCAATCGGGGAGAGATCGCGGTCCGGATCATTCGGGCCTGCCGTGAGCTCGGGATCGAAACGGTCCAGGTCTACTCCGAGGCGGACCGGGACTCGCTGCCCGTGCGCTTGGCGGACCGGGCGGTCTGCATCGGGCCGCCGCGCTCGTCGGATAGCTATCTGAACGCGGAGTTCTTGGTGTCCGCCGCCCTTACGCAGGGGGCGGATGCCATCCATCCAGGTTACGGCTTCCTTTCGGAGAACGCCGCCTTCGCGCGACTGTGCAAGCTGGAGGGCGTTACCTTCATCGGACCGCCGGCCGAGGTCATTCCGCTGATGGGCGACAAGGCCATGGCGCGGAAACTTGCCGCCGAAGCCGGCGTGCCCACGACGCCGGGAACTCCTGGCACCGTAATCGACGCACAGGCAGCCGCGCAGGCGGCGGAGCAACTCGGATATCCGGTGATCCTGAAGGCCGCCGCTGGAGGCGGTGGACGCGGCATGCGAGTCGTTTGGAAGGCGGACGACCTGCCGCACCAGTTCGGCAACGCTGCCCGCGAGGCCAAGTCTGCCTTCGGCGACGATGGCATCTATGTCGAGAAATACCTGACCGAGATTCGCCACATCGAGATCCAGGTGCTCTCCGACGGCGACAACGTGCTGCACTTGGGCGAACGTGATTGCTCGACGCAGCGCCGCAATCAGAAGCTAGTGGAGGAGAGCCCATCCCCGGTGCTGGACGACGATCTGCGGCGGCGCATCGGTGAGGCCGCGGTGCGTCTCTGCCGCCACGTTGGCTATACCAGCGCCGGGACGATCGAGTGCATCCTCGACTCTCGAAGCGGCGAGTTCTACTTTATGGAAATGAACACGCGTATCCAGGTCGAGCACCCGGTCACCGAGATGGTGACCGGTGTGGATCTGGTGAAGGCGCAGATCGAGATCGCCGCCGGCAAGCCGCTTACGCTCAAGCAGGACGAGATCCGCCTGCAGGGCCACGCGATCGAATGCCGCATAAACGCGGAGGATCACGAGAACAACTTTATGCCCAACCCGGGGCGGATTTCCCGGTATCTGCCGCCGGGCGGACCCGGCATCCGCGTGGATTCGCATCTTTATGCCGGCTACCAGATTCCGCCTTACTACGATTCGCTGCTGGCCAAGGTAATCGCCTGGGGCAGGGATCGCGACGAAGCGGTCCACCGCATGCAGAGGGCGCTCAGGGAAATGGTGGTGGAGGGAGTCAAGACCACTATCCCCTTCCACCTGAACCTGGTGCGCAACGAGACCTTTCGGGCGGGGCGCGTGCATACCCGGTTTGTCGAGGATTACCTGTTGGAGAATCGTACATGAGCACGAAGGCGCGCCCGGCACCACGGAAGGAGTTCAAGTTCGTCGACGTCACCTTGCGCGACGGGCATCAATGTCTCTGGTCGACGCGCATGACCACCGCCACCATGACACCGATCCTGTCCACCATCGATCAGGTTGGATATTCGTACATCAACATCCTGGGCGGCGCCGTGTTCGACGTGTGCGTGCGCTTCCTGAACGAGAATCCATACGAGCGCGTCAAGATCCTGTGCGACCACCTCAAGACACCCTGCGACGGCCTGACCCGCGGCCAGAGCCTCTACACGTTTGAGCTGTTCCCGGACGACATTATCGCGCTCAATTCCGATGCGCTTGCGGCGCGGGGCATCAAAGTCCTCACGGTCTACGATGCGCTCAACGACAACCGCAACATCGAGTCCTCGGTGAAGTCCGGGCACGACGCCGGCATGCTTGTCAATGCCATGCTGACCTACACGCTGAGCCCGGTGCATACGGACGAATACTATGTCGAACGAACCAAGGAGCTGGTCGATCTCAAGGCGGACTTCATCTCGGTGAAGGATCCCACCGGGCTGCTGACGCCGGAGCGCGCGCGTACGTTGTTTCCGGCCATCGTCAAGGCCGCGGGCGGGATTCCCCTCAAGTTGCATTCTCATTGTCAATCGGGGCTCGCGCCCGAGGTTTACTCGATCGCTATAGAAAACGGCTTCCGGTACGGCTATACGGCGTCGGAGCCACTTGCCAACGGTGCCTCGCTGCCGGCCACCGAGGAGATCAATCGGCGGGCGCTTGACCTCGGCTTCAAGACCGACATCAAAGAGGACGCCCTGGCGCAAGTCTCGTCATACTTCGATTGGGTCTGCACTCGCGACGACAAACCACGCGGCAAGGTAGCACAGTACGACCCGGCTCTCTATGACCACCAGGTCCCCGGCGGGATGATTTCCAACCTCAAGGCACAGCTGCAGATGATGCGAATGGAGCACCGCCTGCCGGAGATCCTTGATGAGGCGGCGGTGGTGCGCCGCGACCTCGGTTATCCGATACTGGTCAGCCCGTTCGCCCAATACATCGTCACGCAGGCCGTTTTGAACGTGGTCCAGGGTGAGCGCTACAGGACCATTCCCGACGAGGTCCGCAAGTACGCGCTCGGCTATTACGGCCGCCTGGCGGCCAGACCGTCCGACGAGTTTCTTAACCGGGCCCAGATCCGCCCGGAAGAGATGGTGACGGAGCGGCCCGGCGAACACATCGAGCCGTGGATTCCACGGTTGCGGTCCGAACTCGGCGCGTCGGCAACGGACGAGGACATCCTGTTGGCAGCGTTTTACGAACCAGAAATGCTGCAGCCGCTGAAGAAGAAGATTTCGCCGCTGTCGTTCCGCACGACGCCGTTGTTCGAACTGATCCGTTATCTGGGCAACCGCAGAGACATAGAACAAGCGCGGATCCGCTTCGGCGGGGCGGAGATGTCTATCTCCACATGATGAAGCGGCACCAGAGCGTCGTCACGGCGGCCTAAGGGCCTGCCGCATCCGATGATCAACCTGCTCGGGGTATTCTCATGAATTCCATGATGCGGGATAAGGTGGCCCTGGTGACCGGAGCGGCGCGTGGCATCGGCGCGGAGGTGGCATCAATGCTCATTGCCGAGGGATTCTTCGTCTACGCGACCGACCTAGATACTGAGGGCGCCCAAGCCTCTGCGCGGCGCCTGGGAGTCCGAGCGGTGGGCGAAAGCATGGATGTGCGCAACCCGCAGGCCGTGCGGGCAGTCGTTTCGCGCATCGTCGAGGAGCGGGAGGCCGTCGACATCCTGGTTAATAATGCCGGAATCATCTCGTCGACCTCCTTTCTGGCGGCGCCAGAGGGTCTTGCGGAGAGTGTGTTTCAGACCAATTTTTGGGGCGCCGTCCATTGTTGTCGCGCTGTTCTGCCAATCATGCGGGCGCGCCGCCGTGGCAAGGTCATAAACATCGCGTCTGTCTCGGCGATGCGCGGTGGCGGCGCCATCGGCGACATCATGTACGGAGCCTCCAAGGCGGCCATTGTTGCCTTCACGCAGGGGCTTGGTCGTGAAATGGCGCCCTATGGGGTCAACGTCAATGCCATTGCGCCGGGGTTGCTGGAAACCGATATGACCCGCCCGTACCTCACCGAAACGACGCGCCCGATGCTGCTCAAGCGCTTTCCCCGAGGCCGGCTGGCCGTCACGGCGGATATTGCGAACGCCGTGCGCTTTCTGGTCTCAGACGCCGCCGACTACATCGTCGGCGCGACCCTGGCGGTGGACGGCGGATTTCTACAGGCCTAAGCGCGACGACCCGTCATCGAAGCCCGCGCAAACCGGCACAGTCTAAGAGGAAGGTCGGCCCTCATCACTGTTGCGGGCGACGATACTGGACGAGCGTTGGCGCTTGCCTTCGTCCGCGCGGCCGCGGCCCGGGAGCTGCGCGTGGTGGGTGGGCAGACCTTACCGCTTCGGATAGATGTCGCCGATCCCGGCGACGTGGATGGGGGCGTCGCTACCGTATGTCTGCTCGGAGTGTGTAGTGTGGTGGCAAAGAAGCGCGCGAAGGATGGCATCTGCGCCTACCTGATCTGCCCAGGCTTCGTAAAGACCCCTTTGGTGGAGCCTCAGATACCGGGGTTGTCTCGGCGGTTGGGTATTGCCCCCAAGGCGGTAGTTATCGGACGTCTTCCTGAAAAACGCCGTTGACAGGGAGGACGCGGCCGCCGGCGACATCGCCGGGGTGAAGGTCTTTCTGGCGGCCGTTGCGTCCAATGCACTAACGGGCCAGTCCGTTGGGGGTTAGCCACGGGTGGCACATGGCCTGACCCGCAACATCGAACATCGCGGTCATGTGCCCCTGACTCGCATCGTCAAGCGGCTTTGCGATCCTTCGGCATGAGCGGACAGCCCGCGCACAAGTTCCCTCCCGGACAGCGGCCTGACAGTTGCATCATGCATGTGCGCTCGGTCCCCCGGATCCGGGGCGCGGCATCCATCGCCGAAGTGATACTGGGAAATGTTTGCCTCCACCAGGCCAGGGATTTTGGATAGCTGTTCATCTCGTTCTCCTCTTGATGCGGATTACCAGAATAATCACCGGCTGCTGCGCTGCATTGATCCAAATCAAAGATTCTGGACCGCGGATGAGTGGCCGATCACCGTGATGGCGATCCTGCACGCCAGGCGTATCACTCCGATTTCGCGGGCGTTTCGCTTTGTATCCACTTGGTAACAGAAGGGGTTGCTGGCCGGTGGCAGGCGCGAAGGGGCGCAACGCCGGCAAAACGGGTGGCGCTGCAGGTTGGTGCCGGACCCACAGACTGTTAACCACTTAACAGACAGTGAGGGTGGCTGGCGGCAGAATTTCACCACGCGCCTTCACTGTCACGGGCTCGCGGTTTTTTCTCGCCGCTCGGAACGGAAGTGCCGCAGCAACGCAATCTGCACATAAATGGAGGAATCAAATGTCTCGCAACGCCGTTCAGTGGCACCAGAAGCCAAAGCTGCCCGCCTCGCATTACGTCGACGCCAGAATCTACTCCGACGAGGCGTTGTTCCGGGAAGAGCAGGAGAAGATCTTCAGCAAGGTGTGGCTGATTGCATGCCATGAAAGCGAAGTGCCGGACGTCGGCGACTACCGGCTGTATCAGCATCCGGCTGGAACCGAGCTGATTGTTATTCGCGGTGAGGACAACAAGATCCGAAGCTTCTACAACATCTGCTCACATCGTGGCGCAGCTCTGCTCTACGACCCCTCCGGCAATGCCAAGCGCATTACCTGCATCTTTCACCAGTGGTCGTACAACTGCAAGGGCGAGTGTGTCGACATTACCCGGGAGAAGCCGGCCTACACCGGACGCATCTCGAAGACCGATGTCGGGCTGAGGGAAGTCAAGACGGAAGTGGGGCTCGGCGGCTTCGTCTGGGTCAACATGGACGACAACTCGGTGAGCCTGGACGAGCATCTCGGCGGCGTGCTCGGACCCCTTCAGGAGGCCCTGTCCCGCGAACCGCTGCAGATCCTCCTGTATCACCGCAACATCGTCGAAACCAACTACAAGCTGTGGCACGACACCAACAGTGAGCTCTACCACGATTACGTTCACTACCATAACCGCATCACCGCGATGCTGCAAAAAGGCTATTGGGACCGCAAGATCCACTGCTATCCCAACGGCCACTGCCAGCTCGACTCGATGGAGGTTCGCTACGACAAGTACGAGGGGTTCGGGGAGCAGCGCAAACTGGGGTGGCCGGGAGCACCCGATAACTGCCACATCGTGATCGATCTCTTTCCCGGGATCACATACAACCTGCGCTCGCCGATCTTCCGCCTCGACACGATGATCCCGCTCGGCGCGAACAAGGTGATGATCGAGTATCGCGGGCTCGGATTGAAGAGTGATACGCCCGAGATCAGTGCCCAGCGGGTAAGAGACTACAACGGCATCTGGGGACCGTTCGGCCGAAACCTGCACGAGGATCTCCTCGCCACCTACCTCCAGGGCAAAGCGATGCACGAGGGCACCGACGCGAGCTACGTGCTCCACGGCAGGGAGGAGGACCTCGGTCCGCAGGACGAACAGGCAATGCGCCACTTCTATTCCGAGTGGAGCCAGCGGATGGGTCGGCTTGCCTCGGATCCGTATGGTTCACGGGACGTTAAGTCCGCGGCGGCCTAATCGGGGCTGGCTCTTCACCTGACAAGGAGGCGATAGGATGGCTGAAATGGGAAAGACTGCAACCGGCACGGAGACGACTCCAAAGAAGCGCGTCGGCTTGACGAAGGGTGGCCGCGATCGCACAGATATCGAGGAGTTGGTCTACCGGTCGTGCCTGCTGATGGACGACAAGGACTTCAGTGGGTTCCTCGACCTGTGCGACGACACATTCAAGTACTCGATCGTCGCCTACAGTCCTGAGATTCGGCGGGAGATGAATTTCCAGGAGCAGGACCGAAAGGGCATGGAGAAGATCTTCGCGCTGCTTCCGAAGCACAACAGCGACCATGGGGCCCTTTCACGCTGTGCTTCGGTCTACACGGTAGACTGGGCGGCCGACGCCGATGAGGCGCTCGTGACGTCCCGGATTCAGGTGTTCCGCACCGAGCTCAACGGCGGCGTTACACAGCTCTTCTGCGTGGGGCGGCTGTATGACACAGTCGCCTTCGACTCGGGTCAGCCGAAGCTGCGCAAGCGCGTTGTGCGGCTGGATACGCGAATGCTCGGACTGGGGTCGCATATCCCAATCTAGTTGTTTCTCGACAGGCGGGGGCAGCTCATCCCTGCCCCAAAACGTTTGAACGCAGGCGGGCCCCCGAAAGGACTCTCTGCATGGTTGAGAACGAGTTCTACACGGAGAACGTCCACGGACCCCTCGAGTACTTTCCGCTTGGGGATTTCCGGCTGGAGGAGGGCGGTACGATCCGCGGCTGCCGGCTCGCGTATTCGACCGTCGGTGAGCTCAGTCCGAAGAAGGACAATGCGATCCTTTTCCCCCACATGTATTCGGGTAGCAGCATGCACATGCGGGCCTTTTTCGTTGGCCCCGGGCGCGCTCTGGATTCCGAGCAGTACTTCGTCATCCTGCCGAACATGCTCGGCAACGGCCTTTCGGCCTCGCCGCACAACGCGCCGCCTCCGTTCAACGGCCCGTCCTTCCCGAAGCTCACGATTGGCGACGACGTGGAAGCGCAATACCGGCTGGTGACCGAGAAGTTCGGGATCGACCAGTTGCAACTGGTTCTGGGCTGGTCGATGGGCGCGCAGCAGACGTACGAGTGGGCCGTGCGTCATCCGGAGATGGTGAAGCGGGCAGCGCCGATTGCAGGTACGGCGCGGTGCACGCCCCACGACCGGCTTTTCACGGAAGCGGTGTCTGAAGCCATCCGCTCCGATCCCGCCTGGGATGGAGGCTGGTATACCCAGCCCCACGCGGTACACCGCGGCCTCCGGCGTCACGCACATATCTTCGCCATGATGGGTTTGTGCACCGAGTTCTACAACGACGAGCTTTGGCGAAAGGCGGGTTTTACGTCGTTCGAGGACTTCCTCGTGGGATTCTGGGAGAACTGGTTCATTCCCATGGATCCCAACAATCTTCTGTGCATGCTCTCCAAGTGGCAGCGCGGCGACGTCGGCAAGCTGGAGAACGGCGACCTCGCCAAGGCGCTGGGCAGGATCAAGGCGCGGACCACGGTGATCGCCTACCGGGAGGACATGTTCGTCCCCGCGCGGGATTGCGAGCGTGAGCAGCGCATGATCCGGGAAAGCAAGTTGAAGGTTCTCCCCAGCCTTTGGGGCCACTTCGCCCCGATTGGCATCTTCCCCGAAGACAAACAAGCGCTCGACGATATCCTCGCCGAGCTGCTCGCGACCCCCGCGTAAAGGGACCAGCGTTGAAAGTGTCGCAGTTTAGGCGGAAAGCGGAACGAGAACCATCCAGGTTCAATAGCGGGGAAATACAGGTGCGAAGACGTTACTTGTGCCGTGCAGAAGAGGTCCCGAGGAACGAGAAGCGAGTCTTCCATCTGGAGGATGGCCCCCCGGTTCTCGTCCTGAACTGGGAAGATGAGTTTTTTGCCTGCCAAGCCCGGTGTCCCCACCAGGATGCTTCGCTCCAGGATGCGCTTTTTGACGGCTCGCTGCTTACCTGCGACCAACATCTGTGGCAGTGGGACATCCGGACAGGCTCCCCTGTGGGGCTGGCGGAAGCCCCAATTCAGCGCTACGAGCTGGAGGTAGAGGAGGGGTCCCTGTACATCGCTTCCCAATAGTTGCGGTATCCATCCGGCCGATCGGACGTTTCCCGGAACGAACCGGAACATTCGTAAAGGAGGAGAGGCGACTGGCTCTTCACGGGCGTAAGGGTAGTAAAGAGTAGTATAAAGAGTAGTAATTGGCACCATCAGAGATATAACCAAGGAGGATGGAGAAATGCTTCAGCGTCTAGGAAAGGTGGTCGCCTTGTTTGTGGTGGCCTTGGCCGGCGTTGCGTCAGTGTCGCCGGTGTCGGCCCAAGAGCACGTCAATGTTCCCCTGCTGCTCTGTCCCTGGGGTTGTGGCCCGACCGAGGGCGACACCATCCTCATGAACCAGATGATCTAGTCGGGGGCGAAGATCAGCCTTCTTCCCCAGGAGACCCCGGGCTACATCTACAACATCCGGGAGATGGCCAACGAGAAGCACTGGAAAAAGACCATATTCAGCACCGAGGATGTGCTGATCCAGCTGGCGATGAAGTGGGGCGGCAAGGACGAAGTCAAGGAATTCATTCCCAACCCGATCCCAATCAAGTTCAAGCTTCTATACGGCGAGACCTGGTGGCCGATCGGCAAATTCCTGGTGACCTTCGACCCGAGTATCAAGACCTACGAGGACCTCAAGGGCAAGCGGATCGGCCTGGGACTTCGGAGCCAAAGCGACTGGGGTTTCTATCCCCGCCTCGTTCTCGAACACGGCTATGGAATCACGCCGAAGAACGCGGATATCCGCCATCTGACGCCCGCGGCGCTGACGCAACAGCTGATTGACGGCAGCCTCGACGCCGCCGTGACCGTCTTTGGGATGGAGCCGAACCAGAAGGAATGGCTGATCGGCGGCCCCCTGCGCCAGCTCGAGGCTTCGGGAAGGCCGTTGCGCTACATCAGCATCGACAAGGAGGCGGTCGACAGGATCAACAAGAAGTTCGGCACAACGTTTCTCCATGTCACCGTGCCCGCCGGGACGCTCCCCAAGCAGACCGAGCCGCTGGAAGCGGCAATTAACCGCGGCTATAAGTCGGCGCACCCCGAGTTCCCGGAGGAGGTGGCTTACCAGATCGTGATGAACGTCGCGAAGCTGGCACCCAAAATCCGCGACCTGCATATTTTGTGGAAGATCTGGTCGCCGGAGCTGATGGTCCACGGGCTTTCGGATGAAAACGTCCACCCCGGGGCCAAGCGCGCCTACCAGGAGCTTGGCTGGTGGGACAAGACCAAGCAGTTTCCTGCCGTGACCTATCCTCAATAGGTCCGTCATCCCATAGCGGGTTGCTCTCTCCCGAGCAACCCGCTCCTCGGCGGGACTGTATCCTTCTGCTCACGGCACCCGCCTCCCCCTTCGTCACCGCAGCGGAGATCGGGCATGGCACAGGTTGAAACAGCGCAGGGATGGCGAAAGGCCGCGGCGGCCCTCAGCTCCCTCGCGTTCTACGCCGGAATCGTTCTGGTGCTCTACGTCGGGTCAGCCGTAGCGGGTTTCGTATCGAGCTCGGCGCGTCATTACACCCTTTTTACGCTGGGGGTGGTGTTGATCTCCGGTCTCATCGCCATGCGGGATGCCATTTACACCCGTCTCGGGATCAAGCTCGGGGAAGAAGGCTACGTCGAGGTGGATCCCGATGCAGCGGGGGCGAAGGCGAGTCCGATGTTCTGGCTGAAGCTCACGGCTTCAGTACTGGGGGTGGTACTCGCGGTGGTCGGCGCCTTTTACATCTTCATCAACGCCAACCGGCTGGAGCTCACCGCTCCGTTCTTCGAAAACGCCGACATGATCATGGGGGGCGTGCTCACCGTCGGCATCCTGATCCTGACCTGGATCCATTGGGGCTGGATTTTGACGGTGATCATTGGGCTTGCAATCGTGTATTTCTTTTACGGGCACCTGATCGAGAACCCACTTCTCAACCATCCCCCGTACGAGCCGAATTTCGTGATGAACTACATCGGGGTCGGGACCACCCAGGGGTTCTACTGGTTCGCTCAGACGGCGGCCGACGACATCTTCTTCCTGGTGATCTACGCCTGCGTGCTCTTCGGGCTTGGCATGCTGCGCATGATCCTGGAAGTCGGCAAGGCGATGGGGAACCGCATCAAAGGCGGAGCCGCGGGCCCCGCCATTGTGGGCAGCGGCCTCGTGGCGGCTACCATGGGGACCGCAGTCTCGAATGTCGTGCTTTGCGGACGCTTCACCATTCCGCTGATGACAAAGCACGGCTACAGCCCGGCGATGGCAGGCGCCCTGGAAGCCACGGCGTCGACATCGGGGCAGATCATGCCGCCGGTCCTGGGCCTGGCGGCATTCATCATCGCCGGCTTCCTCGGCATCGCGTACATCGAGGTGGTCAAGGCGGCGGTGATTCCCGGCGTCCTTTACATGACCGGCGTCGCCATCGGGGTTTTCGTCTACGCCCACAAGTACGACCTGCCGAAGCTCAAGGAGGTGGTGGACAATCGGGTCATCTGGCGGCTGCTGCCCACATTCGTCATTTCCTTCGTCGTGGTCATCACGATGCTTCTCAACTATTACTCGCCCTCGCTATCCGGCCTGGCGGGCATCCTCACCGCGCTGGCGCTTTCGCTAACGCAAGGCTCGTACCGGCCCAGCTTCAAGGCGTTTGCGGATGCGCTGGCGGAGGGTATTGTGCTCGTCGCCCTGCTATCCCTGCTCCTGATCGCGATCGGGCCCCTGGGGCAGGCGTTCATGACGACAAACCTGTCGGGACGCCTCGGGACTTGGCTGATCACCGTGCTTCCGGACAGCGCAATTCTGCTGTTGATCGGGGCGGCCATCCTGTCGCTCGTGCTTGGGACGGGGCTTCCCACGCCGGTCGCCTATCTGATGGTGGCGCTGGCCGCCGTTCCGTTTCTCATCCAGCTTGGCGTGAAGCCGCTCCAGGCCCACTACTTTGCCTTCTATTGGGCGGTCTATTCCGCTCTGACGCCGCCGGTTGCGGTGGCGTCGCTGGCGGCGGCAAAGATCTCGGGCGCCGGATTCTGGGAAACCTCCGTCCACGCGATGAAGCTCGCCGCCACGACGTTCATCATCCCGTTCGCGTTCGTCTTCAACGACGAGCTGATGCAGTTCCCCAACTTCTCGATCGCGATGGTGGCTGCGATCCTCGAGGTGCTCCTCATCCAATGGACCAGCTCGGTCTGGCTGTACGGCTACTTTCTCCGTCATCTGAGCACCTTGGAGCGCACCGGGTTCATGCTGACGACGTTCGTGGGCTACGCGGCCATGATCAACCGCAGTCCGAATACTTTCACCTACATCCTGCTCGGAATGACGGCACTGATGATGGTGATCATCTGGCTGCGTCGTTCGCAGACGGTAGCTATCCCCGGGCGCACCGGGCCCAAGATCCAGGCCACGCGGGCTGACGTCTGACGACGAGTTTATACCGTTAGGCAACGACCAGGATCGAAGCGCATGAATGGCCCACCTCTTCAGGAAACGGGGATTCCCGCAACGTTCGCTGAGAATGACCGGCGCGCGCGGGCTTTGTCGCGGGACGTCGGCGCAAGTGAATCGGCCCGCGACTTCGAATGGCGGGCCCGGAGCGTTCCCTGCCAGACTGCCTGCCCGGCGGGCACCGACATTCCCGGCTACCTGGAGGCGGTTTATCACGGGGATTTCGCGAAGGCCTACGAGATCAACCTGCGCGACAACGTCTTCCCTGCCGTCCTGGGCCGCGTGTGCTCGCGTCCCTGCGAGAGCGCCTGCCGCCATGGCTGGGAAGGCAATGGAGAGCCGGTGGCGATCTGCTTCTCCAAGCGCTCCGCTGCGGATTTTTCGGACCGGGAGCCGATCGTGCTCCCGCCCTTGTTCCCCCGGACGGGCAAGCGGGTGGCGGTGATCGGAGCCGGCGTCGCGGGGTTGGCTGCAGCGAGGGATCTCGCCCGGCTCGGACACGACATCACCATCCTTGAGCAGCACCAAAGCCCTGGCGGCATGCTGGTCCAGGGCATCCCCGTCTTCCGGCTGCCGCGATACGTCGTGGAGAAGGAGATCGCGCAAATCGAAGCGCTGGGGGTGCGAATTCTTTGCGGTGTTCGAGTCGGATCCGACGTCTCGGTGACCGGCTTGTTGCAGGAGTACGACGCAGTGGTTCTCGCCGCCGGTACGCTGCAGGCGAATATTCCCGACCTCCCGGGCGCGCAGCTCGCAGGCGTCGAGCATGGCCTCGGTTTTCTTCTCGAGACCAATGAGCAGGGGAGGACGCAGTTGGGCCGGAAGGCTGCCATCATTGGCGGAGGCTACACCGCGATGGACTGCGCGCGGGCCGCATTGCGCCTGGGAGCCAGTACCACCGTGTTCTACCGGCGGGGGCGGCCGGAAATGGTGGTCCTTCCCGGCGAGCTCGAGGAACTGAGCCGGGAAGGCGGCCGGCTTGAGACCAATCTTGCACCGAGTGCGCTGCTGCCGGACGGCTCGGCGGTAGCGCAGGTGCGATTCGTCCGCACCGGCAAGGGCGCTCCCGGCCGTGACGGACGTGCTCGGCCGGTTGTGCTGGAGGGAAGCGAATTCAACGTCGAGGCGGACGCGGTCATCTTTGCGACCGGGCAATCCCCGGATACGAGCTGGATCGACAGGGACCTGGCGCAGAATCTCCTGACCGGGGACGGCGTGCTTGCAACGGCGGGCGCGGTGCGGACGGTGCATCCGCGCATTTTCTGCGCGGGTGATTTCGCGCTTGGCGCGACCACGCTGATTTCCGCCATCGGCCACGCGCGGAAATGCGCGGCGGCGGTCGATGGCGCGCTGATGGGGCGAGTGCGTATAAGACAAGTGGTGCGTATCGAGCCGGCGTTCCAGTCCAAATGCGGAGCAAGGAGAACGACTGGCCGGACGCCCCTGCACAACGCAATTCCGCTGCATCCGATGCCGGTTCAGCCGATCCAACGCCGGACGTTGCGAGCCGAGGTGGAAACAGGCTATTCCCAGCCCATTTCGTGCGAGGCCGCGGCTCGTTGCTACCTGTGCCATTACAAGTTCGAGATTGACGACGAGCTTTGCGTGCTGTGCGACGAATGCATCAAGGTGAAGCCGGTACCGGGCTGCATCGTCGAGATCGCCTTGCTCACCCGCGATATCGACGGCACCATCACCGGCTACGTCGGCGTCCAGGAAGGGCAGACCCACTCGCTCTACTATAGCCGGCTGTGGATCGATCAGAACCAGTGCGTGCGGTGCGGCGCTTGCGAGAGCGCCTGCCCCGTGAATGCGATTACCATCCAGAAGGTGGGGCTGGAAAACGTGCCGACCGCACACCCCGCCCAGGAAAGGGTCGGGTAGCCCCATGAGCACGCCGAATATCGACGCCCCGTTGAAGGTCGTGCATGTCACTTGCCCGCACGATTGTCCCGACAGCTGCTCGATGCTCGTGACGGTGGACATATCGACAGGGAAGGCGATCCGCGTTGAGGGCAACCCGCGTCACCCGGTGACCCGCGGATTCCTGTGCAACAAGGTCAACAGCTATCTCGATTTCGTCTATAACGACAGGCGCATGCTTTACCCCCATCGGCGGGTGGGACCGAAGGGCCCGGGCGCCCGCTTCGAGCGCATCGGCTGGGAGGAGGCGATCGGAACTATCACGGACCGGTTCAAGCGAGTGATCGACGAACAGGGTCCGGAGGCGGTCCAGCCTTTCTCCTTTTCCGGCACGCTCGGCATTCTCGGCTTCCTCGGCATGGGGGAACGGTTCTTCAACAGGATGGGTGCCGCGCGACTCGAGCGGACGATCTGCACCGCCGCCGGAAAGTTCGCCAACATGGTGACGACGGGTGGATGGTCGGACGCAAACATCGAGGACATTCCCGCCATGGATGTCGTCGTCCTGTGGGCGACGAACCCGGTCAGCACCTCGGTGCACATGATGCCCTTCGTCGAGCAGGCGCGCCGCAACGGGGCGAAAATCATTGCGATCGATCCCCGGGTGACCCGCACCACGGAATGGGCCAGCTGGCATCTGCAGCCCCGCCCCGGGACGGACTCCGCGCTGGCTCTCGGCATGATGAAAGTCATCGTCGATCACGGGCTCCACGACGAGCGCTTCCTGCGGGAGCACACTGTCGGTTGGGAAAGGCTGATCGAGGAGCGCCTGCCATGGTACTCGCTGGAACGGGTCGCCGCGATCACCGGGATTCCGGCGCGGGACATCGAGCGGTTTGCTCTCCTCTACGGCGGCACCCGAAAGTCGTTCATCCGGCTGAACTGGGGAATCCAGCGGCACGACAACGGGGGCATGATGACCCGCTGCGTCCTGGTTCTGCCTGCGATCACGGGCGCCTGGCAAACCGGAGGCGGCGCCTGTCTCGGGACGGGGGACGCCATGCGGGGCGTCGATTTTCGGAAGCTGCAGCGGCCTGATCTGCTTTCCGGACGGACGCCGCGAGCGATCAACATGATCCGGATTGGCGAGGCCCTCAACGATCGGAGCCTCGATCCTCCCATCAAGGCGCTGTACTGCTGGAACGCCGACCCCGCCAATTGCGTTCCGGATACCGCGTCCGCCAGGAAGGGCTTGATGCGGGACGACCTCTTTGTCGTAGTTCACGATACGTTCTTCAGCGATACCTGCGATTATGCGGACATCCTTCTCCCGGCCGACACACAGCTCGAGCACATGGACCTTCACGGAGCTTACGGCAACTACGTGTTCAGCCTGAGCGTCCCGGCAATCGAGAAGATCGGCGAGAGTTTGGACAACCAGGAGGTCTTTCGGAGGCTCGCCAAATCGATGGGATACGACGATCCCTGCCTGTACGAAAGCGACGAGGAGATGATCCGGGAACTGATCGATCCGGACTTCAACCCGCTTTTTGAAGGGATATCGCTGGAGGGCTTGAAGCAGACCGGATGGGCCCGAGCCGCCGTTGGCTCGCCTCGCCGCCCGGGAGTAAACAGCGGGCAGTGGAAGACCCCCAGCGGCAAGATCGAAATCTTCTCGGCAGCGCTCGAGGCGATGGGCCTGGATCCGCTCCCGGACCACGTGCCGGAGCGCGAGGGTCTGGCGGCCGCGGAGCAAAGCCGCTTCCCGCTGCAAGTGATCAGCGCCGCGACGCATTACTACATCGGAAACAGCTTCCAACCGGTTCCGCGTCTTCGCAAGCTGGCGTCGAGGCCGGAGTTCGAGATCAGCCCGGAGGACGCTGCGGAGCGGAATATAAGTGACGGGGACCTTTGCCGGCTGTTTAATGACCAGGGCGAGACCTTCGGTTACGCGGTCGTCGTCCCGGGCTTGCTCAAGGGAGTACTGGGGGCGCCGAAGCAGATCGCTGGCAGCAGGACGCCGGGCGGGTTGAATGTCAACGCCCTCGTTTCGCAGCGCGTCGCCGACATGGGAGGTGCGCCGGTTTACTACTCCACTATGGCGGAGATTCAAAGGGCGGTTCCGCCCGGGTCCTCCCTGACGGAGGGGGCAGGGGATGGCATTTCCGATCAGCCGAGGGCGATATGAAACGGGTACTGGTCGGGATGGACGGATCGGAGAGTGCGCTGCGCGCCTTGCGCGAACTGGTGGACGGCTGGCTCAGCTGTATCAAGCCCAACGAGCTGGAGGTTCACCTTGTGAACGTGCAGACACCCTTGGCGCGGGACGTTAACTTGATGCTGGGCGAGGAACAGGTTGCCGGCTATTACCGTCGCGAACACGATAAGGCGCTGGAAGAGGCCCGCAGTCTGCTAGACCGTGCCGGAATCCGCTTCGAGGAGAGTTGCAGGGTTGGAGATCCCGCCGCCCAGTTGGCTGACTACGCCAGGCAGCAGAACGTATCGCTGATCGTCCTGGGCACCCGAGGGCTGGGTGACCTGCGTGGACTGCTCCTGGGTTCGGTCACCCACAAGTTGATGCACCTGACCAACATTCCGGTTCTGTTGGTGAAATGATGGGCAGCCTCCCCTGCCGGAAATTCGCGGCTTGTCAGCCGTCAGGATCATCCTTTGCGGAAGCCAAAGTGATGTTCTGCAACATGGCAGGATTGCAGATGACCAGCCGGCGCTTTTCCATGCGCAGCAACCCGTTTTTCTGAAAGTCGCGCAAAAGCATGCTGATCCACGGACGGGTCGCGCCGACCATGTTCCCGAGTTCCTCCTGGCTGAAGATGTGCTCCAGCACGATCTCCCCGTCGCGCTCGCGTCCGTACAACTCGCTGAGATGGAGCAGCAGATGAGCCAGCCTGGAGTGGACGGATTCCGTCGCCAGCGTCTGGGCGGTCCAGGAGATCCACCTTAGTTTGAAGACGAGCACCTCGATGACGTAGTCCGCGATCGCCGAGACGTTGCGGGTGAGAAATCGCAGGTCGTGCCCGCTTATCGCCAGGGCTTCCGTCGGTTCCATTGCCCGCGACGACCACTGGTGGGCACAGTCGGCGTCGAAGAAATTGGGCCCGCCGACCATGTCGTGATCGGACCAGTAGGCGAGGGTAATCTCCCGGCCAGCCGGAGAAATGTAGTAGGTACGCACCAGGCCGCGGCGGATGAGGAAGTTGTCGACATGCCGGTCACCCTGCGTGAACAGCGCGGCGCCCGAGGCGAACCGGACCTCCCGACTTCTCTGCAGCAGGAGGTTGCGCTCTGAATCGCTCAGAACAGTGAGGATGTCTCGCTTATAGGCGAGGCGCTCGCCCTCATGGTGCCTTTCTTCCAGAACGGAGGGATTGCGATGCTTGCCATTACCAGCTTCGTTGCCGCCGGCAGCGGTTTGGGCGCGGGAACCCGGCCTGCAGAGCTTCTGATCAGCAGGCAGGACGCCGCCGCCACTGCTATCCCGGACAGTACCCATAGTCAACGAAAGCGTATCAGACCGTGTGCTCGAGGCCAAATGAATCGCAGATGTTTCCGCATTCTCACTGGTTCCCGCTTAAGCAGTGAAATGCGGCTCGCAACGGATGTGGTGCAGTGCATCAGAGCGAAGGCGGAACGAGGAATGCGCGCAGTCCGCATAATGCCCTGCATCTCCTCCTAGGGAAGTTCCTTAGCGCGATCGGGATGGCCCCAATTGCAGTGCTTCTTTGTCGGCCGTAACGTGGCAGAACGCCAAAGGATCAACTCGCCCGGCAGAGCGCGGCCGATCGTGGATCGTGTCGAGACCGGCCAAGGGACGCATTTAGCCCCATGCCTCTAAGAAGCCGCAAGTTCTGGATGATGTGCGCCGGATACTTCTGCGCCTTGGCGCTGTGGTATTGCGGAGTGAAGTGGCTCCCATTCGAGGCGTTCAACAGACTTCCGGATCCGGTACAGGTCATTCGGGAGTGGTCAAGCCCGGATCCCATCTATGGCATTTCCTTGTTCACCGGCACTTACTACCAGCACATTCTATACAGCACATACCGGGCACTCGCTGCATTCGTGCTCGCCGTTGCGCTGGGGGTGCCGCTCGGAATTCTCATGGGGTGGAGCGTGAAGTTTCACGCTTTCGCTTCGACTTTGCTGGCACTCTTCAGACCTGTTCCGCCTCTGGCGTGGGTTCCGCTCGCGATTCTCATTCTGCCCGGTGCGGAGGCGGCCGTAATCTATGTCACGTTCCTCGTGGCCTTTTTCGCCACCACGCTGAATACGGTGGTAGGCGTCAGATCGATCGACGCGGACTATTTCCGCGCCGCGGCATGTTTGGGTGCGACACGTCGAGACGTTCTGTTCGATGTAGTGATTCCGGGAGCGCTGCCCAACATATTCACCGGCCTTCAGATTGCGATGGGGGCGGCGTGGTTTTCACTAGCGGCGGGCGAAATGATTGCGGCTCAGTACGGGCTCGGGTTCCTGATCATGGAGTCCTATAACCTGATTCAGTTGCCCACCATCGTGATCGCCATGGCGACATTAGGGCTCATTGGGTATTTGAGTAGTACCCTGATAAGAGTAACCGGCGATCGTCTGATGCGGTGGCGCGAACAATCCCTCGGAATGGCCGGGTAGTCACGATGGCTTTGACCGGTTACGGTGGTCTCAGGGAGATCGAGAAACGCAACGGGCGCTCTGACCCCGCCACCGCTGCCGGAAATTTGTCCATTCGTGGTGTTTCCAAAATCTATGATCCGGATGGCGCATGCGTCCAGGCGCTGTCGAGATGCAGCGTCGAAATTCGTTCGGGTGAGTTTGTCGCGATCATCGGACCCTCAGGATGCGGAAAAAGTACCTTGCTCAATATGATCGCCGGGTTCGACACCCTGACGGAGGGCGAAATCTATCTTGACAATGCACTTCTTGGCTCCCACCAGCGGCCCCCGCGTCCGGGTCCCGACAGAGTGGTTGTTTTTCAGAACGGTGCCCTCTTTCCGTGGAAAACGGTGCTTGAAAACGTCATGTACGGACCGGTACGGCAAAAGGTTCTGGATCCTAGCTCCGCCGAGGAAAAGGCGATGGGGCTGCTGAAGAGGTGTGGAGGCCTCGATACCGTAGCCGGCTCCTATCCTGCCGAGCTGTCCTCCGGAATGCAGAGAAGGGTCGAGATCGTGAGGGCTCTGATGAACGATCCAAAAGTGCTTCTGCTCGACGAGCCCTTCAGGGCGATGGACACCGTTTCCAAGACCACCATGCACCAGCATCTATTGGAGATGTATCACCTGTGTCAGAAGACGATCATTTTCATCACCCACGATTTGGAGGAGGCGATATTCCTCGCCAGTACAGTGATTGTGATGACGACGCGCCCGGGAACGGTCAAAAAGCTGATCGAAGTGACGTTAGGGCGTCCACGAACCCGCGACATGCTGTCATCACACGAGTATCTGGAATTAAAGCGCGAGGCGGCGGCGGGCATCCACGAAGAAGCCCGCAAGGCTTTTGAGTGTGGCGAACGGGAACAGGCGTGAGGAAATGCCGGTGACCAGAAAGAACGAGCAGGTAGCGGGAATTACGGCTGTGGGTGGGCGGACAGAGCCGGAACTTACGTCCGTGCCCCGCGCTATGGCACCCGCATTGCGTTCCAGGATTTTAAGAAGAAGCAACTGGCGAGGGACCATCTCCGTCGTGGTTTTCATCGTGCTTTGGGACTTGCTGGTCAGGTTGGAGGTGCCCGGGTTCAAGGGTATACCGACGCTGGTGGAAGTCATCCGGGCCTTCTGGTCGGACTACCTGTGGAGTTCCGCATACTGGGAATCCTGGCTGGTCAGTTTCCAGCGAGTCGGATACGGATTCATCGTGGCCCAAATCCTCGGTATACCGTTAGGCATTCTTCTGGGAACGCAGCGTCTCTTCCATGAACTGGTATATCCCGTAGTGGAGTTGCTGCGGCCAATCCCGCCGCTGGCCTGGGTACCGCTGTCCATTCTTTTCTGGCCGACAGCAGAGCTCTCCATCATATTCATAACCTTCATTGGTCCCTTCTTCATTATCGTGATTAACGTCCACGACGGAGTGCGCAGTATCAAGAAAGAGCACATGTGGCTGGCGCTTTCTCTAGGCGCGAAGCCGCGCCACATTTTCAGGCGAATCGTCCTGCCGTCGGTCATCCCCTGCATTGCGGTGGGAATGACGTTGGGAATTGCGGTTTCCTGGAATGTGGTCATCGCCGCCGAAATGATTGCAAGCGACAGCGGCCTTGGCCGGTTGACATGGGAGGGCTATGTAAGCCACACGGCAACCACGGTGATAATCGGCATGATAAGCATTGGCGTAGCCGGGTATCTGTCAACGCTTCTGGTGAATCACGCCGAGCGGAAGATGATGCCATGGCAGACGTAGGCACGCGAAAACCCGATCGGTCTGTCGGACAGGCGAGCGGAAGGGTGATCGCCTCCGGCTTGACGAAGCGCTACGTGCGCAAGGGACAAGCCCCGTCCTGCGTAGTTGAGGACTGCTCATTTACTGTCGAACCAGGGAGCCTGACAGTCTTGATGGGAACCTCCGGATGCGGGAAATCGACGCTTGCTTACATCCTCGCCGGCTACATACGGCCTGATTCGGGAACCGTAACACTGGACTCCAAAGCCGTGACCGGCCCCGGACCGGATCGTCTCCTGGTATTCCAGGAGACTGCGTTGTGGCCTTGGATGACGGTAATGGAAAACGTCTTGTTCGGTCCTTCAGCGACGTCTTCCATGGAGTCGTCCGAGGCGCGAGCCAAGGCAGAGGACTTACTGCGAAGATTTGGCCTGCTGGATTTCAGGGACAAATACCCGGGCCAGCTATCCGGGGGCATGAAAAGGCGGGCCGAGCTTGCCCAGGCTTTGATCAACAATCCTCGGTTGATGATCCTTGACGAGCCGTTTCGGGGTCTCGATGTCATGACCCGGGAGCTGATGCAGGAGTACTACCTCCAGCTTTTCGAGGAGACTCGACTCACCACGCTGTTCATCACCTCGGAGCTAGAGGAAGCCATCTTCCTGGCGGATCGCGTCCTCGTGATGGGCGGCAAACCGGCGAACATTGTGAAGTCCGTAGACATCGATCTGCCCCACCCCCGGGTTTTCGAGGTCCTGACGAGTGAGCGATACCTTGCAATTAAGAAGGAGCTCATGGACGCCCTGTACGGTGAGGCCGAGTCGAATTATGTACCTGTCTTTTCCTAGCGGTTGCGCAAGATGTGTATTGATATTAGACATGGCAAGTTTACCGAAGGAGGGAAAATGAGGGCCGTCTTGTTCACCTTGCTGTCGGTTGCGCTGCTTCAATGCATGACACTTGCCACTCCCACCGCCTGGAGTGCCGAGCCCGTGGAAATTACTTATGGATACCACCCATACTGGACAGGAGCTTGGTACGGGGTAATTCTCAAGAAAAAGGAACTTTGGAAAAAGCATCTGCCACCTGGAAGCAAGGTCAAATTCGAACCCCATCTGACGGGACCGCCCATGATAAACGCTATGCTGGCCAACAAAATGCAGATCGGCACCATGGGGGACATGCCGTCGCTCGTCGCAACTACGAAGAAGAACATCGCGGATCTGCGTCTTGTTTCCGTCACGATGTTCAGCAAAGGACAGCATTGTAACAAGATACTCGCCCACAAAAGCGCCCCCGAATTCAAAGATTACAACGAAGCAATGCAATGGCTGAACGGAAAGCCTTTTGCCTACCACAAGGGAACATGCGCCAATCGCTTTGTGGAGTCGATTATAGCGAAAGGTGTGTTTAAGCCCTCGGAAGTCCTTGTCATGCCCATCGAAGTCATCGCCTCGAATTTCGAGGCGGGCAAGCTTCAAGGAGCGGTGATGTGGGAACCGCACGCACGCCGGCAAGTGGCATTGGGAAACGCGCGCTATGTCGCCACTGGCGCTCCTTGGGGCGAAAATGACGCCAACTTCACTTCCATGCGCCAGGACTTCATTGAAAAGCACCCCGAGGCCGCAGTCGGATGGATGAAAGCGGAGATCGAGGCATTACAGTTCCTTATTGACAATCCTAAGGAGTCGGTGAAAATCATCACAAGCGAACTGACGGGATACGAGGAAAAGACCGTCTGGCAGGCCCTCTACGAGGAAACGCCGCCGGCCATTGGTGGTTACAAAGTGAATTACGTGGCGAAACTCGCTTTCGATCAGGAAGTCCTGGACCTGATGAAAAGCGGATACGCGTTCCTATATTCGATAAAGGTCATCGCGTCGCCAGAAATGCCAAAAACGGCCATTAATCCAGAGCCGCTCAATAGGGCAATGCAGGAAATGCGTGTCAAGGCTCCATTGGGGGAAATCCGGGGCCAAGCGCCAAGTGACTACGCGCAGTAGCTTGAATTGCGCTTAGCTCGCCAGTAACGGTAGTCATGGTAATGGTCTGCGGTGCCTTCTTGGGCGACCGCCGATTACCCTATTAGCATAGTGAGACAGAAGTATGGACAGCAAACATTACGCCATGTGCGACTGGAGTCCCGGAGAGGGTTTCAAGTCCCAGACTCCTTACGGGGAAGTCAAGATGTTCGAGGGCGGTGGTCATCGCGCACTGGAGCTCATGCTGCTGTCCGTTGCTGCCTGCCTTAACTATTATCTCGTAGAGTATGTGAAGGACCGGAAGCTTCCGATCTCGAGGCTACACGTTGAATGCCATGCAGAAACAGTCGAGCATCCGGAAAGGGTCTCTAAGATCACAACAAAGGTCGTTGTGCAAGGGTCACTGAGTGACCGCGAGTGCAAGAAGATGGTGACCATGTGCGAGCGCGCCTGCAAGGTGGCCAACACACTTAAGTACCAGCCGAAGATCGAGGTTCTTATAGAGCGGCGCGACGAGATGGAGTGCACGACGAGCGGTAAGGCGACAACTCAGTTTTGAGAGACACCAGAAGGCCGTGTTATCCGTTGCAGATATCTGGCGTGGCCTCGTCTCCCTGCCCCGGGCACTGGACGGTTCGGGCAGGGGAGCGCTTCTGCGCGAACTCGGAACGCTCAAGCAGCAACTTGCTGACGAGCGCACGAAGAACCAAAAGCTGGAGATGCGGCTGGCAGAGAACGAGAACCGGCTTAGGCTGATCATCGAATCTGAACCGGAACTTGTCATGCTACAGGATGCGCGCGCGGTTGTGGTGGAAATGAACCCGGCCGGCCTTGTAGTTCTTGAAGCTGATGAGCCCGAAGTGATTATTGGGCATGACATGTCCCGTGTAGTGGCACCTGAATTCCTAGAGACGTATCGATTGGCGTGCGGCGCGGTTTTTAAAGGCACGCCACGTACCTTCGAAGTTCGTATCGTCGGCCTCAAGGGTACTGTTCGCTGGCTGGAGTTGCACGCATTCCCCCTCCGGGATGGCCACAACAGGGTCGCGGCGCTAATTGGAATCGGTCGGGACGTGACTCAGCAGGTTCAGGCGCGGGAGGAGGCGAGTCGACATCAAACAGAGCTGGCCCGCGTGATGCGGATGAACACTATAGGTGAGATGGCATCGGGAGTGGCCCACGAAATCAGCCAGCCTCTTTCCGCCATATCCAATTTCGCGGATGGCTGTTTAAGACGGATCCGATGCGGCGGTGCCGATGGCGGCGACTTGATCGCGGCGCTGGAGCAGATTCAACGCCAAGCCCAACGTGCCGGTTATATCATTCGACACATAAAGAAGTTTGTCCGTAGGCATGAGCCTTACTGGACCACGGTCGACGTCAATGAAGTGGTGCAAGATGTTTGGACACTACTCGAGCCCGAAGCGCGCCAAAAAGCGATAAGCAGCGTACTGACGCTCGATGATACCCTTCCTGACATCAAGGGAGATCAAATCGAATTGGAGCAAGTTGTGGTCAACTTGGTGCGGAACGCGATCGAGGCAATGAGTGATGTAGCGATACGGAACCGGAAGCTGAAGATCGAAACGCGACGCTTTCCCTCTCACATCGAGGTGTCCGTTACTGATTCGGGAGTTGGAGTCCCATCGGATATCTCAGACAAGATTTTTGGCCCCTTTTTTACCACAAAGAACAATGGGCTTGGGATGGGACTCTCGATCAGCAGGACTATCGTTGAAAGCCATGGTGGCAAACTGTGGCATTCCCAAGGGAGCGGCGGCGGAGCTACGTTCGCGTTTCGCCTTCCGATTGGCCAAGGCTAACAGCCGACCGTTGATTCAGTCTACGGCCTCCAAGTTTGAAACCCACAGTCTTCATTGTCGACGATGACGAGGCCAGCGCGCAGTCGATACGCTGGCTGGTGGAATCCGTTGACCTTAGTGCCGAGGTCTATCTGAACCCGGCCGCTTTCATCCAGTCCTACGATCCTGAAAAGCCGGGATGTGTGGTGCTCGATGTCAGGATGCCGGGGATGAGCGGATTGGAGGTTCAGGAGCAACTTAAGGAAAGAGGCGCTGATCTGCCGATCATCTTTGTCAGCGGGCACGGCGATATTCCGATTGCCGTGACGGCGATAAAGGGCGGTGCGATTGATTTCCTAGAGAAGCCGTTCAGGCAACAGGAACTGATTGACCTGATTCACGCGGCGATTGAGCACGACGCCCGACGACGAGATGCAGATATGGAGCGGCATGAAACGCTTCGACGTACGGAGTCACTTACTCTGCGCGAACGCGAGATTCTTGACCTGATCGTCGCGGGAAATCTCAACAAGACCATCGCTGCGAAGCTGGGACTTAGCACCAAGACAGTCGAGGTGCACCGTTCCGCCTTGATGAAGAAATTGGGGGCGAGATGCGCCCCGGATCTCATTCGGATGGGGCTGAAACTGTCGACGTCCAAGCCGGAAACGAAGCGGTAGGGCAACGTAGCGTATCCTTAGACGAGACTCGGGAGGTAGGGAAATCCCTCCAGGTGCTAGGGCAAGACCTAATTGTTCTCCTCGACGGGAGAATGCTCAAATGGGGCTGTTCCTGTCAATCTTTAAGGGCGATGAATTTTCTACCCGATCTACTCTATCACCGAGAGCACATGTGGCTCCGACGAGAAGGTTCGGATGAGGCGGTTTTGGGAGTGACTGAATTTGCTCAGGAGCAACTTGGACAGATTTCGTTCATCGAGCACCTTGATCCTGGGGAACTCATTACCCTGAATGGTGCTTTCGGCACGATTGAATCCGCGAAGACCGCCTCGGATCTCATCGCTCCTGCCTCAGGAACAATTCTTTGCCGTAATGAGCGCCTTAACGAAGAGCCTTGGCTGGTAAATGAGGATCCTTATGGGGAGGGCTGGATTCTACGGATCCGCTTGGCCGACCCTGCGGAACTTGACGTCCTTTTGAGCCCGGAGCAATACGGCAACGCATTATGAGACGCGTGACCCGTCTGGTCGTAGCAATTAGAGAGTTCTCAATTCGGCAGGTGGAGTCCGTCCCTCATCGGAGTCTGGCCCTATCCGTCTGACCAGCTTTTCGAAGAGGGCGGAGAGGAGACCCTTCGCCGAATGATTCTCAAAAGAGTTGCTCAGCCCAGTTGCATCGTAAAGTGAATCGGATTGCCAATCCCATTTTCCTACAGGGCTCGGCGTGCTCGGCTCCCTGGGATCGGTCACGGTCCGTTCGATCCAGGAACCGTCGTTGGCGAATACGATCTGTTTCCTGGTGCCCTTGGATCCAGGTGTGACTGGCATGTCGCGCCCGTTTTTCAAGATAACCTCCATTCAGTTGGCAGTTCTGGAACTTCGCTGTTCCGCCTGAGGACCGTCGCTAATGCTATTGCACGCCGTTTACAGCACGATTTCAGCCGTGAAACCGTTTGTAGCTATTTGTAACAGCACCAAGGTGGATTGCTTTTGGGGGATAGAGCACCTACCCGGTTAAGCAGCAACGACGATAGCAGTCGGCGGTAAATACACGGAGACGGTCTGTTAACTGGTAAACAGACGGCGGATTAATGGCGCATTAGGATAAACGAGTCCCAGTTAGCTGCATCCATCCCAAGGAGGGGTCGCTCTTCGGCTACCTCAGCTGACTCACGAGCAGGACCCGAGTTGTCAGGGTATCGGCGCTAATCGAATGCCGGGCCCGTTGAGGAGGAGGATGAAGGTCATGAAATCGCGCGCCGCCGTTGCGCACCGGGCGGGAGCCCCGCTGGTGATCGAGACCGTGGACCTGGAGGGTCCGCGCGAAGGCGAGGTGCTGGTGGAGATCAAGGCCACGGGCATCTGCCACACC
>JBMOQX010000012.1:0-14118 GCA_049322755.1 Pseudomonadota bacterium
CGTGCACGATGAGACCTCGCGTCTGGGTAGATACGAGGCAAAAAACGCGTCGTGCACGCGCCGTTTTTCCGCAGACTACGACGCAAGGCATGGATCTGCAAGGAAAAAATGTGGGGAATCCTCAGGGACGGACCACGGTTTTGCGTTATGCGGAAATCGGGAACGTGGGAAATCGGGGGCAGCCCACGGCTTTTTGATAAGCATAGGAGTCACCCCAACCCCTGCCCCGCCCGCCTCGCGCTGCCGGATGTCCCATTTCACCTCAACCTCATCCAGCGCGGCACCGACCGCCAAGCCTGCTTTTTTGCCGACGAGGATTACCGCTTTTATCTCGATTGGCCGGGCGAACATACCGGCAAAGCCGGCTGCCGTTCGCACGGGAAAAAAAATGTCCGCAGCGCGAGCCGGGGCTCGGCGCTGCGGACCAGGGGTGGGGGTTCAGGGAGCGACCGAGATGCGCCCTTCGACCGCCGCGCCGAACGGTTGCGGCAGGCTTTCGATATGGGCGATCAGGGCGTCGAGATCGACCGGGCCGACCACCCGGTCGGTGCCTTCGGTGAGTATGCTGAAGTTGTCGCCGCCGCCGGCCATGAAGCTGTTGACGGTGAGGCTGTAGCTGGCGGTCGGGTCCAGGGGCACGCCGTTGACCAGGATGCTGGCCGGGTCGACCCGGTTGTCGGCGAAGGTGGCCGGGTCGTTTTCGCGCCAGGTGTAGCTGAGCCCGGAGGGCTTCATGATCCGCGCGAACGGCTGGCCGGCCCACTGCTGGTCGAGCAGGGCGATGAGCTGGGCGCCGCTCAGGGTCATGCGCACCAGGTCGTTGCCGAACGGCTGCACGCTGAACAGCTCGCCCCAGGTGACCTCGCCGGCGAGGATGTCGTCGCGGATGCCGCCCGGGTTCATGAGCGCGATCTCGGTGCCCATGGCGGCGCGCTGGGCGTCGGCGATCAGATTGCCCAGCGCCGACTCCCCGGCCGCGGTGGTGGCGCGGGTGATGTCCGTAGCGGCGATGCCGATCACCTGCTCGACCAGAGGCGCGACGGTCTCGGCGGCATCGGCGACCAGCGCCGCCACCTCGGGGTCCGGGGTCAGGCCGGGGCCTTCATCGGCCCAGGTGGTGAGGATGCGCGCCGACTTGTAGACGATGTCGCGGCTGCGCGGATCCAGGGCCAGATCGATGTCGCCGTAGGCGGTGCTGGCCGAGAACGCCTGGGTCACCAGGATGGGCGTGCCGTTGTCGTTTTCGACCAGCGCATTGGTGAAGCTGTGGGCGTGGCCGGAGACCACCAGGTCCACCGCATCGTCCAGGCGCCGCACGATCTCGCCGATGGCGCCGTCGAGCACCACGGGCTCGGCCGGGGTCGGATCGTCCGAACTCGGGCTCTGCCGGGTGCCCTGGTGGATGCTGACGATGATCGCCTCGACGCCCCGGCGGCGCAGGCGCTCGACCTCGGCGTTGATGGCCTCGGCCTCGTCGAGGAAGCTCAGCCCCGCCACCCCGGCGGGGGTGACGATGGTGGGCGTCTCCCTGAGCACGGCGCCGACGATCGCCACCGGCAGTCCGCGCACCCGCTTCACCACCGAGGGCGGCAGCAGCGGCTCGCCGGAGTCGGCCCAGACCACATTGGCGCTCACCGTGGGGTAGCGGGCGCCGCGCCAGGGATCTTCCTGGAAGGGGCCGTCGTCGTGGTTGCCGCCCTCCAGCAGGCGCAGCAGCTCGGCGCTGCCCTCGTCGAACTCGTGGTTGCCCAGGGTGCCGGTCAGGTTGCACAGCGGGTGGAGCCTGAACCGGTAGCTGCAATGGCGGTTGGCGAGCAGGTTCAGGAAGCTGATGGAGGGCTCGTCCTGGAGCAGGGCGGAGACCGGCGGGCTCGCGCCCACCTGGTCGCCGGCGTGGATCAGCAGGGCGCCCTGCGGCGCCTCGGCGGCCGCCGCCTGCAGATAGGCAGCCAGCACCGCGGCGCCGCCCACCGGGCGGCCGAATAGGGCGCGCGGTTGGAGTTGGCCGTGGAAGTCGTTGATGCCGAGCACCTTGAAACGTACCCAGGACTCCGGATTGGCGGTTCCGGGCCGCCGCCAGGTGACCGCGTGCGCGGCCGCCGCCCGCGATTCGGGGCCGCCCTCCGCGTGGTGGTGGCCGGCATGGGTGTCGGACTGCGCCCCGGCCGGGCTGCCGGCGAGGCAGCCGGCGACCAGCAGGGCGGCCGGAATGAGACTGCGGGGGACCAGCATGGCGAACCTCCAGTGCGTTCCAGTGGTGCCCGGCAGTGTCCGCAGTTGGTATGCACGGGGTTTGACGGCCCGGTGACAGGGCTGTGACCGCTACTCGGGGTCGGGCCGGCGCCGGGCCGGTCGCGCCGGGATCGAGTGGCCGCGACCCGCAGTGACCGGGTGCGGGCGCCGGTTGCGGAAGCAACGCTTGCCTTTCAGGGGCAGGCTGGTAACCATGGAGCCATGTCGAAGGCGCCGTCCGGGCCGCGCAGCGGTGCCGCCGCGCCCGGGAAAGCCGGGAATGGCGGCGAGCGGCCGTCAGACCAGAACATAAAGAACAACGCCGTCTTTAACTTTCACCAACCACCTCTCAACCATCATTACGGGGATACATCGATGACGACTGCCAAACCCTACACCACCGACCCGGCCGAGCTGGGCTTCGACCCCGAGGCCCTGCGCCGCAAGTACGAATACGAGCGCGACAAGCGGCTGCGCCCCGAAGGCTTCGGCCAGTACCGCGACGCCCGGGGTGAACTGGCCGAATTCATGGTCGACCACTACGCCAAGCCCTTCGTGCGCGAACCCCTGACCGACGAGGTCGAGTTCGCCATCATCGGCGGCGGCTACGGCGGGCTGCTGGCCGGCGCCCGGCTGCGCGAGATCGGCGTGGAGAGCATCCGCTTCATCGATCGCGCCGGCGACTTCGGCGGCACCTGGTACTGGAACCGCTATCCCGGCGCCCAGTGCGACATCGAGGCCTACGTCTACATGCCGCTGCTCGACGAGCTCAACTATGTGCCCACCGAGCGCTACGCCCACGCCCCCGAGCTGCTCCAGCACAGCATCAACATCGCCAAGCACTACGATCTGTATCGCGATACCTGCTTTCAGACCGAAGTGACCGGAATGGAGTGGGACGACGACAGCCGCCGCTGGATCATCCGCACCAACCGCGGCGATGCCATGCGCGCCCGCTTCGTGGCCATGGCCAACGGCCCCCTGACCCGGCCCAAGCTGCCCGGCATTCCCGGTATCGAGAAGTTCCAGGGCCACACCTTCCACACCAGCCGCTGGGACTACGACTACACCGGCGGCAGCTGCGAAGGCGGCATGACCAGGCTCAACGACAAGCGGGTCGGCATCATCGGCACCGGCGCCACCGCCATCCAGTGCATCCCGCATCTGGGCGAGGACGCCAAGCACCTGTATGTATTCCAGCGCACCCCTTCATCGGTGGACGCCCGCCACAACGCGCCCACCGACCCGGCGTGGAAAGCCAAACTGACCCCGGGGTGGCACAAGCGGCGGGTCCAGAACTTCAACCAGACCCTGGGTGGCAGCTACACCGATGAGGACATGGTCGGCGACGGCTGGACCGATATCTTCCGCAACGTCGGCGGCATCGTCACCGGCAATGTCGACGACCTGACCCCGGAGCAGAAGGACGAAGTCTTCGAGCTCGCCGACTTCCAGAAGATGCAGCAGATCCGCGACCGCGCGGCCGCCATCGTCGAAAACCCGGAAACCGCCGAAAAACTCAAGGCCTGGTACCGGCAGTTCTGCAAGCGGCCCTGCTTCCACGACGAATACCTGCAAACCTACAACCGCCCCAACGTCACCCTGGTCGACACCGAGGGCCGGGGCGTGGATGCGGTCACCGAGAAGGGCGTGATCGTCGCCGGCGTCGAATACGAACTCGACTGCCTGATCTTCTCCACCGGCTTCGAGGTGGGCACCAGCTACACCAGCCAGTCCGGCTACGACCTGATCGGCAGGAACGGCACCAAGCTGAGCGAAAAATGGGCCAACGGCCTGCGCACCCACCACGGCCTGACCACCCACGGCTTCCCCAACTGCTTCGTGCTCGGCTTCACCCAGACCGGCGTCACGCCCAATGCGACCCACATGCTCGACGAACAGGCGAGCCAGATGGCCTACATAGTCCAGCAGGTGAGAGCCCGCGGCGCGACCGTGGTGGAAGCCACCGCCGAAGGTGAGGCCGAGTGGTGCAGGATTTGCGACAGCTACGGCAACAAGACCGAGCAATTGCTGGCGCAGTGCACGCCGGGCTACTACAACAACGAGGGTGGCAAGGCGAACAAGAACGGCTTCATCTCCGGTCAGTACGGCGGCGGTGCGGTCAAGTTCTTCAAGATCCTCGAGGAGTGGCGCAACGAGGGCAACCTCCAGGGCCTGGAAATCCGCTGAGTGCCGGTGGGTGTGGGGTCGCCGAGACTGGCGATCCCGCAGCAGGGCGGCCCCGGCGCCAACCCGCCCGGCGCGCACCCTGCGGGCGGATCGGATGGGCTGCCCGGGCGACATCCCGGCATCCGAAAAGGCCGGCGCGGGTTCGCGCAGCGCCAACGGAGCCGGCCCGCCGGGCGGCTTACACGCCACGAAGGATTTCGATAGGCTTTGCGGGTTGAAGCTTTTTCGCGGGGGCCGCGCTATGCCGGCTGTGTGAGCCGGTAAAGGCTTTCGTGTAACCGGCGCCACACCGGTGGTTGAGCAGCGCCAAGCCACATCGGTAGCAGCGCCGCAGCCGTGATCTTGCGGCTGCTCGTGGTGTCTGCTGGTACAGTCGCCAACTCAGGGCAGATCTCACCCATATGGATCGGGTCATCTACGCAGTCATAGGCGCGACCTTCGGTGCCATCCTTGGCGTGGTTTGCTGGTTCCTCTACGGATTGGCGTTCTCAAGGAACTTCAGCGGAATGAGCCTGAATGTCCACGCGCTGCCCTGGGTCAAGGTGTTCGCCGGGACCTTCGCAGCCCTGGGCTTCCTCTTCAAGGACCGAGTTGGCACGATCGTCGGAAACACGGTCGCAGGTCTTTTCACCGCCGAAGGCGATCGCGACTACGGACCCAACCTTTCGGTCCGCCATGCGATTCTTGCGGTCGCGGCCGTTGCCGGTATTGTCTGGTACCTGGTGACGCACTAGCCCAGGTACCGCCTGACTCTGCGTCGGCGCAAAGCCGGCCCTTGATTGGCGCATGAATCGGGGCGCTTGGGATCTTCGCACCCGGATCTCGTCAAGGACCTGTCCGTGGGCACCGGTTGGTGGCGCGCCGACGGAGCCACGGTCGTCCGCATGCCGGCCCGGTCAGGTGCTCCGCCCCGGGGCAATCTTCCGTTCGAGCCCGACTTCGGACGGTTTACGTCCTTCGAAGAGTTCCGCTACGCTGCACGCGCCGAAAGTATTTGAGGGGACAGCCCAACTGCGGCTCCGTTGGGCGTACATACATGCCAAGGCGCACGAAACCCTATCTGCTGTACGCGTCGTTTCGTCCGGATATCGAACCGAACCACGACGAGTATCCGTTCAACATCCCCGCCGTCCGGGAACTGGGTAGCATCGACTTCCATCCCAATGTGACCTTCTTCGTCGGTGAGAACGGCTCAGGCAAATCCACCGTCCTGGAAGCAATTGCCGTCGCCCTGGGGTTCGGCCCCGAGGGTGGCACGAAGAACGTCCGGTTCCGTACCGTCGATTCCGTATCCCCGCTGCATGGGGCGTTGCGCCTGGCGCGCGGCGTGCCGCGGCCGCGCGATGGGTACTTTTTTCGAGCGGAGAGCTTCTTCAATGTGGCTTCCTACATGGATGAAGTGGGCTACATACAAGGCTACGGCGGCTCCCTGCATGCCAGGTCACACGGCGAGTCCTTCATGGCAGTACTGCTCAACAAACTCAAGGGCAATGGGATCTATCTGTTCGACGAACCGGAGGCTGCCCTGTCACCGAGCCGCCAGTTGGCTGCGCTGGTGGCCATTCATCAGTTGGTTGAAGATTCGTCACAGTTCGTCATCGCGACGCATTCACCCATTCTGCTGTCGTATCCCCACGCCAGGATTATCCAGTTCGATCACTCTGGTGTGAGCGAAACAGCCTATGAAGAAACCGAGCACTATGCGGTCACGCGTGATTTCTTGAACAACTACCCGCGCAGGTTGGCGCAGTTGCTCAGCGACGATCCAGACGCCTGACCCTGCGAGGCACCCGGCGTGCCGCATCGAACAACACACCGGACCTGACCTTGTCCCGGATGGCGGCCGGAGGCTACAGACAAGCGGTGGCGCAGGGGTTACAGTTTTCCCGGCCAATAACCATCGCGCTGGACTTCACCGGCAACCGCAGAATGTCCGGCAGTGGGCAGCCGGGGCCGGGGCGGCGCGCAGCGCGCCCGGACCGCGACTGCGGATAACAACAAGATTGGGGGTGTTGCCGATGAGCACTGAGCCAATTCTGGACGGTCTGCGCGTGCTGGATTTCACCCAGCACCTCGCGGGACCCACCACCACCCGCCTGCTGGCGGAGATGGGCGCCGAGATCGTCAAACTGGAGCTGGCGCCCGCCGGCGACCAGGTGCGCAAGGCGGGCTATCTCAAGGGCGGGCGCTCGGCCTATTTCCTGCAACAGAACCGCGGCAAGAAAAGCCTCTGCGTCGATGTAAAGACCCCGGCCGGGCGCAAACTGCTGCTCGACCTGGTGCCGAAATTCGACGTGTTGGTGGAGAACTTCGCGCCCGGCGTGATCGGCCGCATGGGGCTCGACTGGGCGACGGTCCATCGCATCAACCCGAAGCTGATCATGTGCTCGATATCCACCTTCGGGCAGACCGGCCCGCTCGCCGATCGGCCGGGATTCGACTACATCGCCCAGGCCTACTCCGGAATCACCAGCCTGATCGGCGAGCGCGACCGGGCGCCCAGCCTGCCGATGGCGGCGATCGGCGATGTCACCACCGGCGTGCATGCGCTCGCGGCGATCAACGCGGCGCTGTACCGGCGCGCCCTGGGCGGGCCCGGCCAGCTGCTCGACATCTCCCTGATCGACAGTTATTTCCACTGCCACGAGCTCAATGTGGGCATGATCAGCGCCAGCGAGGGCAAGCTGAAACCCACCCGCGGCGGCTCCCACCATCCCGGGATGGCGCCCCTGGGCTGCTTCAAGGGCAAAGCGCCGGACCGGTACCTGATCATCATCGCGGTGCTGCACCAGTGGCAGGAGCTTTGCGAGGCGATGGCAATGCCCGAGCTGCCGGCCGACCCGCGCTTCCGGACTCCCCGCGACCGGGCCAGGAACCGCCATGCGCTGGTCGCCATCATCGAAGACTGGATCCAGACCCAGGAGAGCGACGCGGAAGTGATCCGCATCCTGGAGGAGCGCCGCATTCCGGTGGCGCCGGTGCTGAGCGTCGAAGAGGCCATGCAGCATCCGCACTTCATCGAGCGCGGTACGGTGCGCACGGTGACCGAGCGCGAGTTCGGCACCTTTCAGATGCCGGGGATGCCGCTGCGGTTTTCCGAATACGCCAATGTCGAGGATCTGCAGGCGCCCTATCTGGGCGAGCACAACCGCGAGGTGCTGAAAGATCTGCTCGGTTACAACGATGCGCAGATCGCGGCGCTGGAACAGGAGCGCGTCCTGGTCACGGAGCCCCTGCCCGAGGCAGCGGGCTGAAGTTTCCCGCCGCGCGCCGGCTCGGGCGCGTCGGTCGCGCCGCCATCGCGACCCGGCCGGCGAGTTGCCGGCAGCCTGCTTCAGCTTGTGCCGGCGGAAGGTGGTGCGGGGCCGGCATCAGGCGTTCGTGATCAATGGCGCTGTGGATCCCGGGACCGGACTTCGGGGTTCAGCAACCAATGATCACAACCCGTTGAAAGCTATATATTTACTAGCCGGAGCCCGGCGATTTCCGCCATTTCCCGTGGTTCGTTTCGCTCGATTCCACTAGCATGGCGCCCAATGTGGCCGTAGCAATTCGACGACCTGCGCGTCGAGGAACCTGGAACCCGAGCCGGTCGCCGCCATGCCGACCGGGCTGGCGTCAGGCGAAGCATCTGGATGGCGGAACACCGATGGCGCTCAAGTGGATGGATCGCAGGCACAGGCCCGCCCACCAGGCCGGCAGTTCGGGGAAGTTCGGAAAGGAAACTGTGGATCAGCGGGTCGGGGATGATGGTGGCGCACGGGGCCGGGGTGGCAATGATTGATTCGACCGGCGGGCGGGCCCTGCGCGGGTGCCGCCGCTGCGCCTGGTCGGCTGGTCCGGGGCAGCGGGAGGCGGCTCGTGGATAACCCGTTCTTCGAGCGGCCGATACTGAACTCGCCCTACGCGTACCCGTCGCGGCATTGGGAGCTCGACGAAACCGGCCAGCCGACCCAGAAAATCATCGAGCGGCGTCGGCGCGCGGAGTTCATCACGCCGATTCCCAAGCCCAGGAGGCGCACGGGCGCCGCGGAGCAGGCCGCGCTGCCGTTCGACGAGGGCAGGGGACTGTCGACCCGGGAGCAGGCGTACGCCCACACCGCCATCATCAACGGCGTGCGCGCCGAGGTGGATCGCTGGCGGGCGATCCCCGACCCCGCCAACTGGCGCGTCACGCCCGAGACCGCGCGCCTGCTCCAGCACTGGCGGCACCACCCCTTCGCCGGCATCCGCCCGTTCTTCTGTCAGGTCGAGGCGGTCGAGACCGCGATCTGGCTGACCGAGGTCGCCCCCCAGCTCGGCCGCGCCGGCATGCGCTTCATCGAGCACCTGGACAACGCCAACCGGGACGCCAACCCGGAGCTGTCGCGGCTCGCCCTCAAGCTCGCCACCGGCGCCGGCAAGACCACCGTGATGGCCATGCTGATCGCCTGGCAGACCATCAACGCCGTGCGCCGGCCGGGCAGCAAGAGGTTCACGCGCGGCTTTCTGATCGTCGCCCCCGGCCTCACCATCAAGGACCGCCTGCGCGTCCTCCAGCCCAACGACCCGGACAGCTACTACCAGAGTCGCGAACTGGTGCCGGGCGACATGCTCCCCGATCTGGAGCGCGCCAAGATCGTCATCACCAACTATCACGCCTTCAAACTGCGTGAGCGTATGGATCTGTCGAAGGGCGGCCGGTCACTACTCCAGGGCCGCGGCAAGCCCCTCGACACGGTCGAGACCGAGGGGCAGATGCTGCAGCGCGTCATGCCCGAGCTGATGGGCATGAAGAATGTCCTGGCGATCAACGATGAAGCCCACCACTGCTACCGCGAGAAACCGGGTGAAGCCCTGGAAGGCGATCTGAAAGGGGACGACAGGAAGGAGGCCGAGAAGAACAAGGAAGCGGCGCGCCTCTGGATTTCCGGCCTGGAGGCGGTCAATCGCAAACTGGGACTGGCCCGGGTACTCGACCTCTCCGCGACCCCGTTCTTCCTCAGCGGCTCCGGCTACGCCGAGGGCACGCTGTTTCCCTGGACCATGAGCGATTTCTCGCTGATGGATGCCATCGAGTGCGGCATCGTCAAGCTGCCGCGGGTGCCGGTCGCGGACAACATCCCCGGCGGTGACATGCCCAGGTTCCGCAATCTGTGGGAACACATCCGCACGCGGATGCCCAAGAAGGGGCGCGGCAAGGCCAAGACGCTCGATCCGCTGAGCCTGCCGGTCGAATTGCAGACCGCGCTCGAGGCTCTCTACGGGCACTACAAGAAGACCTTCGACCTCTGGGAGTCGGCCGGCGTCAGCGTGCCACCCTGCTTCATCGTGGTGTGCAACAACACCTCGACCTCCAAGCTCGTCTACGACTTCATCTCGGGGTTCCATCGCGAGAACGACGATGGCACGACCACACTCGAGCACGGCCGGCTGCCGCTGTTCCGCAATTTCGATGAGCACGGCAATCAGCTCGCGCGGCCGCGAACCCTCCTGATCGACAGCGAACAGCTCGAATCCGGCGATGCGCTCGACAGGAACTTCCGGGACATGGCCGCGGACGAGATCGACCGCTTCCGCCGCGAGATCATCGAACGCACCGGCGACCGCCGCCAGGCGGAAAACATCACCGACCAGGATCTGCTGCGCGAAGTCATGAACACGGTCGGCAAGCCCGGGCGGCTGGGCGATTCCATTCGCTGCGTGGTCTCGGTCGCCATGCTCACCGAGGGCTGGGATGCGAATACCGTCACCCATGTGCTGGGCGTGCGCGCCTTCGGCACCCAGTTGCTCTGCGAGCAGGTCATCGGCCGGGCCCTGCGGCGCCAGTCCTACGACCTGAACGAGGAGAACCTGTTCAACGTCGAGTACGCCGACGTGCTGGGCATTCCCTTCAATTTCACGGCGAAGCCGGTTGTCGCGCCGCCGCAACCGCCGCGCAAGACCGTCCAGGTCAAGGCCGTGCGCCCGGAACGCGATCATCTGGAAATCCGCTTTCCGCGCGTGGCGGGCTACCGGGTCGAGCTGCCGGAGGAACGGCTGACCGCAGAATTTACGGACGACTCCGTGCTGGAGCTCACGCCGGACATCGTCGGCCCGTCCATCACCAGGAACGCCGGCATCATCGGCGAGGCGGTGGACCTGAACCTCCAGCACCTCGGCGACCTGCGTCCCTCCACGCTGCTGTTCCACCTCACCCAGCGCCTGCTCTACACCAAATGGCGCGATCCGGGCGAGGCGCCCAAGCTGTACCTGTTCGGCCAGCTCAAGCGCATCACCAAACAGTGGCTCGACTCCTGCCTGGTCTGCAAGGGCGGCACCTACCCGGCGCAGCTCATGTACCAGGAGCTGGCCGACATGGCCTGCGCGCGCATCACCGCCGCCATCACCCGGGCCGAAGCCGACAACCGCCCGATCAAGGCCGTGCTCGATCCCTACAACCCCGTGGGTTCGACGGCGCACGTCAACTTCAACACGTCGAAGACCGACCGCTACGAAACCGACGCCCGCCGCTGCCACATCAACTGGGTGATCCTGGACAGCGCCTGGGAAGCCGAATTCTGCCGCGTGGCGGAAGCCCATCCCCGAGTGCTGGCCTACGTCAAGAACCACAACCTCGGGCTCGAGGTGCCGTATCGCTACGGTTCCCAGATGCGCACCTACATCCCGGACTTCATCGTCCTGGTCGACGATGGTCATGGCAAAGACGACCCCCTGCACCTGGTGGTCGAGATCAAGGGCTACCGGCGGGATGACGCCAAGGAGAAAAAATCCACCATGGAAACCTACTGGGTGCCCGGCGTGAACAACCACGGCAACTATGGCCGCTGGGCCTTCGCCGAATTCGTCGATGTGTGGGAGATGCAGGCCGATTTCGCGGCCAGGGTGGAAGCTCAGTTCGGTAAAATGATCGACCATCAACTCAACCAAGCGAATCGAGACGCAAGCGTCAATCGGGAGAAGCGGGCATGAACATTTCGCTACCACTGGATGAAATGACCGTGGAGGAGAAGCTGCAGCTCATGGAAGCGATCTGGGACGACCTGAGCCGGCATGCCGACGAGATGGAACCCCCGGCCTGGCATGGCGAGCTGCTCGCGGAAAGGGAGGCAGCCGTCGCACGGGGGGATGAGGCGTTCGAGGACTGGGAAACCGCAAAGCAAGGGATCGAAAAGGAAATCAAGTGAGAGGGATACGGATCCTCGAGGCCGCGCGCCGGGATCTGATCGCCGGTTACCGGTTCTACGAAAAACAGGCAGAGGGAATCGGCCGCTACTTCCTGGACAGCCTGTACTCCGACATCGAATCCCTGCGCATCAGCGCAGGCAGCCACGCGGTATGCTTCGATAGCTACCATCGGTTGCTGTCCAAACGCTTCCCCTGGTCGGTGTACTACCGGGTTGAAGGTGGCGAGATTCGGGTCTACGCCGTTGTCGATAGCCGGCGTAATCCGGACCTGATCAAGAACCGCCTGTCAGGGATTCGGGAACCCAGAGGATATTGACCGCGTGGCCCAGAAGAAAACCAGCCAAGCCATCGAGGCGCTGACCCACGACGAGGCCACCCGCAAGAACATCCCCACCGCCGAATACCAGTCGGTGATGCGGCAGGAGGAGCAGTCCCCGGTGCGCGTCGCCTGCGAGCGCGGCGCAGCCGGGCTCGACGATGAGAAGGCGCGGCGCAACGCGACCTCGACCCCCAGCTCGTCTGGCGCGGCAAGGACGAGCAGGACTGGTCGGACCTGGTCGGCCCATCCATCACCAGGAACGCCGGCATCATCGGCGAGGCGGTGGACCTCAACCTCCAGCACCTCGGCGACCTGGCCCCTCCACGCTGCTGTTCCACCTCACCCAGCGCCTGCTCTACACGCTGGGCCTTCGCCGAGTTCGTCGATGTGTGGGAGATGCAGGCGGACTTCGAGAGCCGCGTCGCCGCCGAGTTCGAGCGGATGCTCGAGTGTGTCGCCCCGGGCCGGGCAGACGGCGCGGTCATGGACACGGGCAAGTGCGTAGTGTGAAAATCATCGTGTTCCCTCACCACGAGGCCCCTGCCATGACCAGGAACATCACCTTCACCGCCGACGAAGACCTGATCGAGCGCGCCCGCGAGGCGGCCCGGGCGCAAGGCACCACGCTCAACGAACAGTTCCGGCTGTGGCTGGAGCAGTACGCGCGCCAGCGCCAGGTCGAGCGTGGGATGGAAGTCGTGGACCGGATCAGCCAGTACGCCAGCTCCGGCGGCCGGAAGTTCAGCCGCGATGAAATGAATGAGCGCCGCTGACTTCCTGGATACCAACGTGCTCGTCTACGCACTGGACGCCCAAGGCGGCGCCAAGCGCGTAGTGGCCCGGAAGGTTCTGCAAACGGCGCTCGGCGGTGACGCCATGATCAGCTTTCAGGTCGTCCAGGAGACGCTGCACGTCATCGGCCGCAAGTTCGCCCAGCTCGCCAAACCGGCGGATCGCGAAGCGGCGCTCAGCGAGGTCCTGGTGCCGCTGTGGCGGATCATGCCCAGCGCCCGCCTGTACGCCCGTGCCCTCGACCTCCAGCAACGCTACGGCTACAGCTTCTACGACAGCCTCATCATCGCCGCCGCGCTGGAAGGCGGCTGCGCCCGTCTGCTCAGCGAAGACCTCCAGCACGGCCAGGTCATCGAAACCCTGCGCATCGAAAACCCCTTTCTCGCCATCGAAGCCTGAGCCGCCATATGGCCCAAAGACCCAAAGCCCCGCTCGCCGTCGAAGCGCTCCGGCACGACGAGGCTACGCGCAAGAACATCCCCACCGCCGAATACCAGTCGGTGGTGGACGAGCAGACCAGGACGCCGCTCCAGGTCGCCTACGGCCGCCGCAACCGGGATCTGGATCCGCAGCTCGTCTGGCGCGGCAAGGACCAGCAGGACTGGTCGGACCTCGTCGTCCACGCCCCGCCGATCTACATCCAGGAAAAGATTCACCCCAAGGTGCTGATCGATGACCTGCGCCGGCAGTCGCAGGCCGGCGCCGCCGCGCAGCCGGGCGCCACGCCGGACCTGTTCGCCGACTTCAACGGCCTGCCGGAAGGCGCGGACAAGACCGACTTCTACCAGCACGAAGGCCGCTGGCAGAACCGCATGATCCTGGGCGATTCCCTGCAGGTCATGGCCAGCCTGGCCGAGCGCGAGGGGCTGCGCGCGCAGGTGCAGTGCATCTATTTCGATCCGCCCTACGGCATCAAATTCAACAGCAACTTCCAGTGGTCCACCACCAGCCGCGACGTCAAGGACGGCAACGCCGACCACATCACCCGCGAGCCGGAGCAGGTCAAGGCCTTTCGCGACACCTGGCGCGACGGCATCCACAGCTACCTGACCTACTTGCGTGACCGGCTGACGGTGGCGCGGGATCTGTTGACGGACTCGGGTTCGATCTTCGTGCAGATCGGGGATGAGAACGTGCATCGGGTGCGGGCGGTGATGGATGAGGTGTTTGGTGACGACAATTTTGTGCAGCAGATCATTTTTCGCACTTCTGCGCCGCTCGGCTCCGAGGGGCTTCAGGCGCCAGTTGACTACATCATCTGGTTCGCGAAACAAAAAGCCGCAATGAAATATGGCTCTGTTGAATTTCAAGTGGGTTGCTGGGCATGAGGGTTGACGGCGCCGAAGTCGAGTTTGCCGGCGATCAGGAAGATGACGGTGCGGATGGTGTCGAAGCGCGTGAAGCCGCGAGCGCGGCGC
>JBMOQX010000013.1:0-14047 GCA_049322755.1 Pseudomonadota bacterium
TCTCGTAGCCCTCGGTCTTCTGCAGCTCTTCTTTCGGATCCGCCGCGTACGCCCCGGCGCTGAGGGCAAACACCACCACCGCCGCCAGTACCTTCACCGTGTGCTTGTCAACCATTTCATCTACTCCCTTCTTGCGAAACCGCCAGGCCTACAAGCCCCTGCGCCCATCGCAGCAGCCGACTTGACGGATTCAAGTATGGTACGCAATCGTAACGAAGGTGTCACGGCTGCGTTACACCCATGACGTTCGGTCAAGCCTGTTATGAATGACCACGGGAATCGGCGCCAGGTGCGCGCGGAAGTCGAGCGGCGCTTCGTGCTGGTGCTCGCCTTCCGGCGCCGCATCGAGCTGGAGGCCGAGACCTTGAGCTTCATCGACGGGTTTCGCGGAGGCGGCGGGCGAACGCGCCGCCGCTCCGGCTGACTACACGCCCGACACCATCCTGGTGAAGCGCGGCAAGCCGGTGCGCCTCAACTTCCGGCGCGAGGAGACCGCCCCATGCTCCGAGATGGTGCTGCTGCCGGACCTCAACAAGAGCGCGCACCTGCCCACCGGCCAGACGGTGCCATTGGAGTTCATTCCAGAGAAGCCCGGCGAATATGAATTTGCCTGCCAAATGGGGATGTTCAAAGGAAAGCTCGTCATTGAATGAAGCTTTGTGCTGGAGGCCGCCACGATAACGAAAAAAGACGCCGCGAGGACGAAGGCTAAAAAGCCGAATCAAGACGCGATCATCGAGCACGGCAAGAAAATGAGCGATGGCGTCGATCGCCCGAAGATGACCACCGGACGGGGAACCAAAAAAACCTTGGTCAAGTCCTATTGTGGTGCGATTCTCGATCCCGACAGGCAGGTGAGCGAGGGTGCGGATCGTCCCAGAATGGATACCGGCCGGTGATTCAGCCACTTTGCGCTGGCGCCGCCGTTCGCGCTGTTGTGCGGTGCCGTTAGTCTTACTGTGTCACAAATAGAGTGTGGCCATCAGGTGGTGTTCATGCTTGTTCTCGAGCGGAGCGCCCCGGGGGCCGGAGCGTACGAGCACGTTACCTGGACCCGCGCCAAGAAGCCCGGAGCGATGTAAAATGTTGTCGGGTTGATCCAGATCAACCCCGGTCCAGCCGGTTTCGCTAGTATTACAACACATTAATTACGAAACATAATGCAGACCAAGCTTTCTGTCAGCGTCCTGGCGCGTGAAGCTCCATTCGATACCACATTGGTTGGCGTTGCGCCGCTGCTGCCAGGCATCGACTTCGAGGGTAATGGTAGCCCGGTCCTCGAGGCGCCGTCCAAGACATTGGCGCTCCAGGATACCGATTTCGATTTCCGCCATATTAAGCCAGCTGGCATGTTTGGGCGTATGGTGAAACTCGACGCGCCGCAGCAGCGCCGCGGCGGCCTTGTGGCCGAGCGTCTCCTCAAAGCTGGAGCGAAAATGCGTGTTGAGGTTGTCCAGAACGAAGTGGACCTTCCGGGCTCCTGCATAGACGTCACTGAGAAGTCGACATACGAAATTCACAAAGTCCACCTTGGTGCGACGCTCGGTCACTTCCACGACTCGCCTGCCACCCTTGGGCTCCACAGCCACAAAGAGGTTGCAGGTGCCGGCCCTTTTATACTCGTAATCCTGCTTGGCCAGTACTCCAGGCTCGATGGGCAAGGGACTGCGGGTATCTTTAAGCAGCTGTTTGCTCTTCTCGTCAATGCAAACCACAGGCTCTCGTTTCATGTAGGGCCGTGCGTAGAGTTCGAGCAGGGCATACATTCGGCTGCGATACTCCTCGCTCAGGCGTCCGATGCACCACATCAGCTTGCGCCACGGTTTGAGGAGGTTTTTTTTAGAAACCGGCGAATGGTTTCTCGGCTAATGTTACGCATTCGGGGATGGGACTGGGCCGCCTCTGTGAGTAACGCCACAGTCCAGCGCGCAGCCCCCGCAGGCGGGTCCGAGCATGCCAGGGCGCTCACTTGGGCTTCGTCGTCGGTTTGGTATCGCTTGGGCTTGCCCGGACGCGGCACGTCCCGCAACGCAAAATCCAACCCGCCCTGCAAATACGCGGCCCGTGTACGCCAGATGGCCGTGCGCCCAACGCCCAGAACCTGCATGATCTGGCGCTCCGGCACCTTTCGATCCAGGGCGGCAAGGATGTGCGCTCGATTCAGTTCGCGGGCCATGTGGGTACCCTTGGAGCGAAACGCATCCAGGGTGCGGCGGTCCTGTTTGGTTAAGCTCAGTTCAGTTTGGCGCATGATTGACGCATCTCCCTGTTGATGGGCATGCGTCATGATAACGTTTCGTTATTAACGTGTCACTATACTAGTCTCGGCGGCGTACTGAACTCTTTACTGAATTCATGGTGCGACTGATTCGAAAACTGTTGATCCTGCTTCTGCTGCTGGCGCTGCCGCCGCAGGGCTATGCCGTAGAGTCCATGCCGCTGTGCCGGCATGACGGCGCGGCTGCAACCGCGACCGCCGACGCCGGCGGCTACCAAAACTGCCATCGCGAATCGGTGCCGTTTTCCCCGGGCAGCCTCTGCGACGACTGCGGCCCGTGCCAGTTGTGCGGTGCTTTTGTGACCCTGGTGACGTTCGACGTGACACCGGTGCCGGACCCGGCCCTGCGCTTCCCGCTCGCGGCGATGCCGGATGTGGAGTTCGTCCCCGAACAGTCCCTGCGACCTCCCATCATCTGATCCTTCCCGGCTCCGCGGCCGTGCCGTGACGCGGAGCCCTTCGCGGCTTCCCGTCCGCTGTCGGGTGCGCGCTTTGGCCCGGAGCAAGCACGCCCCGGACGAACGACGATAAGGACAGCAACAATGCGCATTTTGAGATTCACCTGGAGCGCGCTTACCGCTCTCGCCCTTGCCGCGGCCACAGCCGCCGGGGCGCTCGCCGAGGACCGCTCGGAGCCGGGCAATCGCATCCTTCTGCAGCTTGTCGCGGAGGCGCGCGCAAACAATCCGGACATCCAGGCGGCCCAGCGCGACTGGGACGCGGCACGCCAGCGGGTGGCGCCGGCGGGTGCCCTCGATGACCCCATGCTGGAGGCCGGCGTGGTGAGCCTGCCGACTACCGGCCGGTTCAACCAGGAGCCGATGACCATGAAGATGATCGGCCTCGGGCAGCGTTTTCCGTATCCCGGCAAGCTCAGGCTGCGACAGGACGTGGCCACGAGCGAGGCCGACGCGGTCGGCAACCTGTACCAGGAGACGGTCAACCGGGTGGTCCGCGACGTCAAGGTAGCCTATTACGACCTCAGCCTGGTGGACGAGTCCATCCGGCTGGTGGAGAAGAACAAGCGGATCCTGGAGCAGTTTCTGTCGATCGCCGAGGCGCGCTACGCGGTAGGCGAAAGCAGCCAGGCCGATGTGCTCAAGGCCCAGACCCAGCTTTCGCGGATGGTGGACGAACTGATCAAGCTGGGCCGCGAGCGGCCGGTCATCGAGGCGGAGCTGAACCGCGCCCTAGGGCGCGTGACCAATCCGAAGACGGTCACCACGGGCGCGCCGCGGGCGGTGCAACAGTCCGCCCTCGACCTCGACACGCTGCGGGAAGCCGCCGTCCGCTCACGCCCGAAACTGCTCGCTCAGCAGAACATCATCACCCGCAGCGCGAAAGCTATCGGGCTCGCCAACAAGGACTACTACCCGGACTTCGACGTGCGCTTTTCCTATGGCCAGCGCGACCGGCTGGCGGACGGGATGCCCCAGGACGACATGATAGGGGTCACCGTCGGCATCAATCTGCCGATCTGGCGCGAGAACAAACTCGGGCCGCGCGTCGCCGAGGCCGAGGCAATGCGCGAGCAGGCCACGCGCATGTACGACGCCCAGGTGAACGAGATCAACGCCATGCTGCGGCAGCAGGTCGCCACCTCCGAGCAAAGCCTCAAGTCGGCGCGCCTTTACGAGAGCGCTATCCTGCCGCAGGCCAGGCTGGCGGTGGAGGCGGCGCTCGCCGCCTACCAGGTAAACCGGGTGGACTTCTTCACCCTGCTCGACAATCAGATGACGGTCTTCAGCTACGAGATCGCCTACGTCTCCAACTTGACGGGCCACAACAAGGCGCTGGCGGATATCGAGTTCCTGGTGGGCGGGTCGTTGCCCCAGGCCGGTATCCCCGAAGGCGGGCTGTGACGGCGTGTCACGTTTATTGATCAGCGGAAGGGCAGTGCGATGAATCGATCGGTTTGGGCGGTGGCGATGGTGGCTCTGGCGGCCGGAGGGGTCGCGGCGGGTTACTGGCTGGGGACAAGGGGCACCCCCTCCCCTGCGGCCCCGGCAAACGCCCAGGAGGCGACCGCCGGGGCGGAGCAGGAAGCAAAAAAAGAGCGCAAGATCCTCTATTACCGCAATCCCATGGGGCTGCCAGACACCTCGCCGGTGCCGAAAAAAGACCCGATGGGCATGGACTACGTCCCGGTCTACGAGGGAGAGCAGTCCGATCCGGACGCCCCGGCCAATGCGGTGAAGATCAGCCTGGACAAGGTGCAGGTGCTGGGGGTCCGCACCGAGGCGTCCGGGCCGCGCGAAATGAACCGGACCCTGCGCGCGGTGGGGACGGTCCAGGCAAACGAGAGGCTGCTGTACAAGGTGGCGCCGAGGTTCGAGGGCTGGATCGAGAAGCTCCACGTCAACACCACCGGCCAAGCGGTCACGCGCGGCCAGCCGCTCATGGAGGTCTACAGCCCGGAGCTGATCACGGCACAGGAGGAGTATCTGATCGCGTTGCGGGGAATCCGGGACGTGCAAGAGGGAAGCCCCGAAGTGCGGGCCGCCATGGAACGCTTGGCCGAAGGGGCGCTCAGGCGGCTGCGCAACTGGGAAATCTCCGACCAGGAACTGCGCGCGTTGCAGCAGAACGGAAAGCCGCGCCGGCTGCTCACCTACCGCGCGGCAGCGAACGGCGTGATTCTGCAGAAACCCAGCATCGAGGGCATGCGCTTCATGCCGGGCGACGTCCTGTACGAGATCGCGGACCTGTCCTTGGTGTGGATGCTGGCCGATGTGTTCGAACAGGACCTCGGGCTCGTGCGCCTCGGCCAACAGGCCGGGATCAAGTTCGTGTCCTACCCGGACCGGACGTTTTCCGGCAAGGTGGTGTTCATCTATCCCACCATCGACCCGGAAACGCGCACCGGACGCGTGCGCATCGAGCTGTCCAACCGCGACGGGCTGCTGAAGCCCGCCATGTACGGCACCATCGAGCTGCCGGCCGGCCATCCCAAGGGCAAAGTCCTCGCCGTGCCCGATTCGGCGGTGCTGGACAGCGGCACGCGGCAAGTGGTGCTGGTGCGTCGCGGCGAGGGGCTGTTCGAGCCACGGGACATCAAGACAGGGGTCCGGGCCGATGGCTACATCGAAGTGAGGGAGGGTCTCCAGGCCGGGGAGCAGGTCGTGGTGCGCGCCAACTTCCTGATCGATGCCGAGAGCAACCTCAAGGCGGCGCTCGGCGCCTTCGGCGGGCACGGCGGCCATGGCGGCGCAGCCAAGCCGGGGGCCGGGAAATCAGACGCCGCGACGGCGCCCGCAGCGCCAGGCGCACAGACCCACTTGGCGAGAGGCACGGTGGACGCCGTGGATACGGCCCGCGGCACCGTCGAGATCACGCACGGTCCGATCCCGAGCCTCGGCTGGCCGGGAATGTCGATGGAGTTCAGGGTGAAGGACAAGGCGATCCTTTCCGGCGTCGAGAAAGGCGAGGCGGTGGAATTCGAGCTGGCGCAACCGAAGCCGGGCGAATTCGTGATCGAGCGCATCGCGCCGGCCGCCGCGCCGCCCGCGCCGCAGGCGCCTGCGGCGCCGCCCGCGGGCCACTCCGGGCACGGAGGGTAGCGCGATGCTGAGCCGGATCATCGAATGGTCGCTGCGCAATGTTTTCATCGTCCTGCTCGGGACGTTCTTCGTCGTCGCGGCAGGCGTCTATGCAGTGATCAAGACGCCGGTGGATGCGATCCCGGACCTCTCGGACGTGCAGGTGATCATCTATACCGAGTACCCCGGCCAGGCGCCGCAGGTAATTGAGGACCAGGTCACCTATCCGCTCACCACCGCGATGCTCGCGGTGCCGAAGTCCAAGGTGGTGCGCGGGCTGTCGGTGTTCGGCGCTTCCTTCGTCTACATCATCTTCGAGGACGGTACCGACATCTACTGGGCGCGCTCGCGGGTGCTGGAGTATCTTAATTATGTCTCTGGGCGCCTGCCGCGCGGGGTCACGGCCTCGCTCGGGCCGGACGCGACCGGCGTGGGCTGGGTGTTCCAGTACGCGGTCCTGGCGAAGAACCGCACGCTGGAGGAATTGCGCTCGATCCAGGACTGGTTCGTTCGCTACCAGCTCACCAAGGCGCACGGGGTTTCGGAAATCGCCAGCGTGGGCGGGTTCGCGCGGCAATACCAGGTGACGGTCAACCCGCGGCTGCTGCAGGCCTACGGCGTGCCGCTGATGAAGGTGGCGCAGGTGATACGCGAGAGCAACCGCGACGTCGGCGGCCGCGTGGTCGAAATGACCGAGACCGAATATATCGTGCGCGGCCGCGGCTACCTGCGCGGCATCTCCGACATCGAGCAATTGGTGGTCAAGGCCGAGGGCGGCACGCCGGTGCTGGTGCGCGACGTGGCGCGGGTCGAGCTGGTGCCCGAGGAGCGCCGCGGGATCACGGAGCTGAACGGCGAAGGCGAAGTCGTAAGCGGCATCGCGGTCGCGCGCTATGGCCAGAACGCCCAGGACGTGATCCACAACCTGAAGACCAAGATTTCCGAGATCTCGAGCGGCCTGCCCGAAGGGGTGTCGATCCAGGCGGTCTACGACCGCGCCGAACTGATCCACCGCGCGATCGCGAATCTGAACCGCACGCTGATCGAGGAGAGCGCGATCGTCGCGCTGGTGTGCATCGTGTTCCTGTTCCACGCCCGCAGCGCGCTGGTGGCCATCGTCATGCTGCCGGTCGGCGTGCTGATCGCGTTCATCATCATGCACGCCATGGGGCTCAACTCCAACATCATGAGCCTGGGCGGCATCGCCATCGCCATCGGCGCCATGGTGGACGCCGCGATCGTGATGATCGAGAACGCGCACAAGCATCTCGAGCGGCTGCAGCCCGGCGAGCCGCGGCTCGAGGCCATCATCAATGCGTGCAAGGAGGTGGGGCCGGCGCTGTTCTTCAGCCTGCTGATCATCACCGTGTCATTCCTGCCGGTGTTCACGCTGGAGGCGCAGGAGGGGCGGCTGTTCAAGCCGCTCGCCTACACCAAGACCTTCTCCATGGCGGGGGCGGCGTTCCTGTCCATCACGCTGGTGCCGGTGCTGATGCTGCTGTTCATCCGCGGGCGCATTCCGCCGGAGCACAAGAACCCGCTGGTGCGCTTCCTCATCTGGGGCTACCGGCCGATCATCGGCGCCGCGCTGCGCTGGCGCAAGCTCACGATCCTGGTCGCCGTTGCGGTGCTTGGGATCACCGCTTATCCGGCGATGAAGCTCGGCACCGAGTTCATGCCGGTGCTGAACGAGGGGACACTGCTTTACATGCCCGCCACGCTGCCGTCGCTGTCGGTGACCAAGGCGGTGGAGATTCTGCAGGCACAGGACAAGATCATCAAGAGCTTTCCCGAGGTGCAATCGGTGTTCGGCAAGGCGGGGCGCGCCAACACCGCCACCGACCCGGCGCCGGTGGAGATGTTCGAGACAGTGATCAATCTCAAGCCGCAAAGCGAGTGGCGCCCGGGGATGACGACGGACAAACTGATCGCGGAACTGGACCAGGCGCTGCAATTCCCCGGCATCGCCAACGCGTGGACCATGCCGATCAAGGCGCGCATCGACATGCTCTCCACCGGCATCCGCACCCCGATCGGCATCAAGGTATACGGCAAGAGCCTGGCGGAGATCGAGCGAGTGGCGAAGGATGTGGAGGCCGCGGTGAAGACCGTGCCAGGCACGACCAGTGCCTTCGCCGAGCGCCTGACCGGGGGCTATTACATCGAGATCGAGCCCGACCGCATGGCGCTGGCTCGCTACGGGCTCGCAGTGGGCGACCTGCAGGACGTGATTTCCACGGCGTTGGGCGGGGAGATGGTGACCACGACCGTCGAAGGCTTGGAGCGCTACGGCGTGGTCGTGCGCTATCCGCGCGATTTCCGCAGCGATCCGCAGGCGATCGCCACCCAGGTGCTGGTGCCGGTCATGAACGGCGGCATGGCCGCGGGCGCAAACGCGGTCCGCGCCACCATGGGCGCGGGCGGCACCGAGGCGCGGCCGATCAGTACCATCAGCGGCACCATGGTGCCGCTTGGCCAGCTGGCGCGGGTTAGTCTGGTCAAGGGCCCGCCCAACATCCGCACCGAGAACGCGCTTCTGGCAGCGTACATCTACGTCGACATCCGCGACCGCGACATCGGCGGCTACGTCGCCGACGCCCAGAAGGCGGTGCGCGACACCGTCAAGTTCCCGCCAGGCTACTTCATCACCTGGAGCGGGCAGTTCGAGTACATGGAACGGGCCAAGGAAAAGCTCAAGGTCGTCGTCCCGCTCACGATCCTGATCATCTTCGTGCTGCTGTACCTCAACTTCAAGCGCCTCACCGAGACGCTGATCGTCATGCTCTCGGTGCCGTTCGCGCTGGTGGGCGGCGTTTGGCTCATGTACCTGCTCGGCTACAACATGAGCGTCGCGGTGGCGGTGGGCTTCATCGCGCTGCTCGGGGTGGCGGCGGAGATCGGTGTCGTGATCCTCATCTATATCGACCACGCCCTTCAAGCCGCCACGGCGAAGCGCCAAGCCGCGGGCGAACGAATCACAAGCGAGGACCTGCACGAGTCCGTGACCCAGGGCGCGCTCATGCGCGTGCGCCCCATCATGATGACGGTGGCGGCGATCGTCGGCGGGCTGCTGCCGATCATGTGGGGCAGCGGCACGGGGTCCGAGGTCATGCGCCGCATCGCCGCGCCGATGGTGGGTGGCATGGTCTCGGTCACGGTTCTCGCCCTAATCGTGATCCCGGCGATTTACGCGGTGGCTAAGGAGTTCTCCATCCGGAGGCAGCAGCGCGCGGCGGCGGCCGCTTGATGAGCCGGCGGGCGGGTGAGCCGCCTGCCCGGTTCGCTCGTGATTCGTAAGAGCCTCCAACACAAACAACGAACCGCGGCGCGTGAGTCGTTTTGTTGGAGGCTGTAAGCGTTCTCGCATATTCAGTTGGAGAGCGAAGGCGATGAAGCGCACAATGAAACGGGTGGTTCTTTATTTCGTCCTGGGCTTCGCCGTTTCCGGGCCCGCTTATGCCGGCATGGGCGCGATGATGGCGATCGGGCTCGGTGCGATGCTGGGCGGCTACGGAATGATGGACATGCATGGCGGCCACGACCGGCCGGAATCCGGTCACGGCTCCTCCGCCAAGGACGGTCATGGCGGAAACGACGGCCAGGCAAGCGGTGAACCTCCGGCCGGCTCCGAAGCGGGCGGCGCCGGGAGCGGTCCAACGCCTGGCAGTCCGGAGCAGGCCCCAGAGGGCGTCGGTCCGGAGGGCCGCCGGTAAGCGCCCGCCGCCTTCGCCAGGAGGCGGTCTTCTCCCCTCCGACCCGACGCGGACTAGCCCCACGATGCCGACGGCATCTCCGATCACCGGGCGCCGGACACGGCCCATTCGCGCTTGACAACCGTTGCGCCAGTGTGCGTGAGGGCCAGCCCGGCGCTTTCTCCGACAAAGGCGCTGGCGGTGCCGGCCCGGGTGTGCAGGCGATGCCCGCGCGGCAAAACGGTGCGGGCCTGACGCAGACCGGATTGCCACGGAATCGTGAACTTTATGTGACGATCGGCGCGCATACTGCCAAGTGGCAATTGGATCAACGTGGCGGGCGCGACGACGGTTGTGGATACGAAAAGGGAACTGGGCCGCGGACTGCGGCCCCCCTGCCGCTTTTCTCGTCAGCCCCGGCCCGCCGGGGTTCTGCTGCACCAGCGCGCATGCCGTTTGCGCATCGTTCACACCAGAGTGAAAAGGAGAGCGACCAATGAAAAGCGGACTGGGCAAGGCAGCCGTTCTCGCACTTTCCCTGGGCGCCGTGTCCTGCGCGACTCCCGGCAGCGGGCCTTCGCAAGTCGAGGCGCCCGCCATTCGAACCGGCGACAGCTGGACCTACGAGGTGCGTATCGGTTACAGCGACGACCTGAAGGCAACGCTCCGGTACCAGGTGGTCGGATCGAGCGGGGACGCCCTGCAGTTCAGCGTTTCCGGAGAGCCGAAGACTACGACGCAGTCGTATACCCGGGAGTGGAACCCGTTGACGGGCGCGGTCCTGGCCGACAGGAAAGTGGACTTTCCGCAAGCGTATCCGAGGTTCTCGTTTCCGCTGGGGCCGGGAAAGACCTGGGTAAAGGAGGCCGCTGCCGTAGACCCGGCGGGCGGCAGGCGCATGAGCGTCAAGGTCCACGCCCGGGTGTCGGGCTGGGAGAGGATCAAGGTGCCGGCCGGCGAGTTCAACGCGCTGAGAATCGACCGGCAGATCTATGTCGGCGACTACGAATGGTGGCGTTCTGAGAGCACGGTGCTCGAAACCGACTGGTACGCTCCGGAGGTCAAGGCCGTGGTCAAGCGGGAGACCCGATTCGAGTATTGGGATCATCTGCGCGGCCGCAACGGCCGGATGTACGGAGACAACGTCCGCCTGGAGTTGGCGGCATACCGGCCCGGCCCGTGAGCAGCCGGACTTTCGGCGTCCCCGCGCGCGGCGACGGGCGGGCGTGGGCGGCGGTGAGCCGCGCCGGCCGGTCGAATCGTTTGATCTACGTCAAGAGCACGTTTTGTGGGACGGCGCATAGTGCGAACCGTTCCGCCGCGGAGTCGAGGGTGGCAGCGGCCTCCGGCATACCGCAGGGTGAGTATGTGCCGGCGCAAGACCTTCGAATGGCGCACTGCTTGGCGTTTGCGGGAAAAAATGGCCGGATCGCCGTTCCTTAACTCTAGGCACTTGAAAAATGGAGATTGAAAATGCTGTCCATGAAGTCGCTTGTTGTCGCCGCCGCCCTTGCGCTGGGCTCTCCAGCCGTTTTCGCCGCGCCGACCGTCGACGTATACAAGAGTCCTCAATGCGGTTGCTGCGGCAAGTGGATCGAGCACATGAAGCAGAGCGGGTTTGAGGTAATAGTTCACGATATAGGCGACACCAGCGCGATCAAGGCCCGTCACGGGGTGCCGCAGGACCTCGCTTCCTGCCATACCGCGACGATCGAAGGCTATGTCGTCGAAGGGCATGTGCCGGCTCAGGACGTCAAGCGACTGCTGGCCGAAAAGCCGAAGGCAAAAGGCCTGGCCGTTCCGGGGATGCCTGCGGGATCGCCGGGCATGGAAGGTGCGCGCAAGGATCCCTTCGACACCGTGCTGTTCGAGGCGGCGGGCGGACGCGCTGTCTTCGCGCGGCACTGATTGCGTTTTGCCTCGGGGCGGCCAGATCTGTTCCCCGCCCGGCGTGGATGGATCATCGTTCAATGCGCCCTTGTATATTATGCGGCTTCGGCCCACCGACGTTCCCGGGACCGTTCTGAGGCGGCTGGCCGTCGCCTGGGCCCTACTTGCGGCACTGGGTGTTGCCGCAGCGCTTTACGCCGAGCTGGCGCGCGTCGATCGCGTCGTGCTCGGTCTGGCGAAGTTCTGTATTCCATCATCGCCGCGCTGAACCGGGGCCTGGTCAGGCTTTCCTCCGAACTGCTCAAGAGAGCAACATCGATCTGATGGAGGCCCTGGGCAGCGCCCTCGCCGTGCGCGGCTCGGACCCGCATACGCACAACTACCGCGTCATCTACTGTTGCGTCCGCCTGGCAGGGGCGCTGAAGCTCCCCGCCCGCCAGATCCGAGACCTGATCGCCGGCGCCTTTCTCCACGACGGGGGAAAGATCGGCATCTTTGAAAGGGCTCAAGGGCGAGGCGCTTCCCCTTGGTGCCAGGATCTTCGCGATCGTGGACGTGTTCGATGCGCTCAGCTCACGCCGGCCGTACCAGGAACCCCTTCCCGTCGCGGAGGCGCCGCCTCCAGCGGACGGAATCTGCGGCGTGACCGATGCGTGACTATTGGCCGGCATGCTGGTTTTGAAGGCGGCGGCCCGCGCCGATTCGGCGGTGAAGTGTTGCGAGCGCATTAGCTTCGGCTCGCAGAACGCCGCCGCTGCCGACTCCAAAGAGGAGCACCAAACTCAAGCATGGCTTTCGGGATAGGAGCGCACCGATGGAACGTCCGGTCAGCAAATTCAGGCTTTCGGTCGTGGTATTCGCCGGCCTCGCAGGGGGCGCAGCGGAGATCGTATGGATCGCCCTTTACGCCGCCTTCACGCAGGCGAGCGGCATGGAAATCGCGCGCCAGGTCGCGGCCAGCGTGGTCCCGGGCGCGGCAGAAGCGGCCTACGATCCGGCGCTGGGCATCGCGACCCACCTTATCCTTTCGTTGATTGCCGCGACGGCGTTCGCCTTGGCGGTGTGGGTCCCTTACGCGCGGGGCACATGCTCCCGCTCGCGCACGCTCCGGGCTGGGCACTCGCGGCGCGCTTCGCGGTCACATCTGACGAATGGATGCGTCGACGCTGAACCTCGCCCAGCCCCGTGGGGAGCGGGCAGGGTTCGTTCAGTCGGGGTGGCGTGCTCCCCACGATGAGTGCACAGGAGGAACATCATGAAGCGCTTTGCGTTCGCCGTGTTGATACTGCTTTCCGCGTGCGCCACAACGCCGGGCGGAATGAAGGGGCCGTCCGGCGAGGAGGCCGCCTCGGCCTTCAAGGACAAGCCGGGCCAGATGCGGACCTTGCCCTACGGCAACCTCCACGTTCCCTGAAAAGGTGCGTGTTCAATTATTTCTGGCCGCTGCCCGGCAGCGCCGATACCACCACCTTCGAGTACGATCCCCTCGACCGGCTCAAGCAGGCGATCGACCCCCTCGCCGGCCAGACCCGCTTCGGCTACACCCCGCTCGACCAGCCCGCCTCGGTCACCGACCCGCGCAACCTCGTCACCAGCTATACCCGCAACGCCCTGGACGAGCTCACCCAGCAGGTCTCGCCCGATACCGGCACCACCACGAACACGTACGACCCCGCCGGCAACGCGGTGAGCGCCACCGATGCCCGCGGGGTGGTCGCCACCGCCACCTACGATGCGCTCAACCGGCTGATCTCCCAGACCTTCACGCCCCCGGGCGGCTCGGGGATCGCCCCGGTTGCGATCGCCTACGGCTACGACGCCGGCGCCCACGGCAAGGGCCGGCTCACGAGCGTGACCGACCCCTCGGGCACGGTGGTGGACTACGCCTTCGACGCCCCGGGGCGCATCGCGGGGATCAGCTCCACCCCGGCGGGAGGCAGCGCGACCACCCTCCTGACCGGCGCGGCCTACCACCCCTCCGGTGCGGTGAAGGGCTACACCCACGGCAACGGCGTCCCCTACGCCCGCAGCGTCGACCGCGACAGAAATGCGTTGGCCACGCGATTCGGGTGCGAACGCTCGCTTTCGGGCGCAGTGGAGCGGTCGGCGCGGACCCGGCGGATCGCAGTGGGCCGCGCGCCGGACGCGATCAGCGCGGTGGCGGCGAACCCGCGCCCGGCGACAGGGTGCCGTCGGGATTGAGCGTGGCGGCGGGCTCCAGCAGCGGCGCGCCTTTGACGCTGACGCCCTGCTCGCCGATGTCGATGACGTTGAGGCCAATGCCGACGCGGCCCGTGCCGCGCACGCGGAGGGTGACGATGCCGTCCGCGTCCACCTCGCGGTTGCCGGTGAGGCTGCCGGAGAAAACCGGCGTCAGCGGCTCCACCGCCGGCCGCATCACCCGCAGCAGCACGCGTTGGTCTTCAATGTTGAGCAGGAAATAAGGCGGCAGGACCCGCGGCGCGGACTGCGCGCCAGGCGCCGGCTGGGCCGACACCGCCGGCACGGCGCCCGGCAGCGCGAGCGCGACGGCGATGGCGCCGCGGCAGGTGCGGGCCCGGATCAAAACCCGGCCGCGCCGCCGTTGGAGCGCGGGTCGGCGGCGCCCTCGATCACGCCGCTGCCATGGCGCACCACCATGCCGGCGT
>JBMOQX010000014.1:0-12996 GCA_049322755.1 Pseudomonadota bacterium
GCTTCGGCTGAGTTGTAACAGGCGGCGCTGGTGTGACTGACGCCGGTGCGGCTGCGGGCGGCACAGCGGGTGCTGCCGGGCGCGCCGGAGCCGCAGCGGCCTTCGGCGCCGGCGCGGGTTTCGGCGGCGGGAGCGCAGCCTTGCGCGGTGGCGGCGGTGCAGGCGCCGGCGGTGCAGGCGCCGCCGCCTTCGCCGGCTGCGGCGGCCGGGGGGCGGGGCGCAGCTCGGCCTGAATGGGCGGCGGCAGCTGGGTCACGACGTCCGGCAGTTCGACCGACCACCAGCGGTCGCTCCCCACCAGCAGCAAAGCGTGCACCAGCGCCGAAGCGCCGAGGGCGAGCCAAAATCGGCGCCGCACCCGCGGGAGCTGGGGTTCGGTGATGTCTTCCTCGGTGGCCATCGGATTTCCGGCGGGGGGCCTGCCGTACCGGATACCGCGCTGGCACAGCGGCGACGGTGCGCGCGTGCATCAGGCCCCGGTTTCCACCTCGGGCACCCGAAGGAATCCCGCGCAGCGCGCACGCGCGACGCGCACCCGGTCCCCGGCCAGGCTCAGCCGGTCCTCGGCGAACCACCGCAGCGCCTGCGGGTAGATGCGATGCTCCTGCTCGAGGACCCGGGCCGCGAGTCCTTCCTCGCTGTCATCCTCCAGCACCGGCACCGCCGCCTGGATCACGATCGGTCCCTGGTCCAGGCTCGGCGTCACGAAATGCACGGTGCAGCCGTGGACGCGCACTCCCGCCTCCAGCGCCCGGCGATGGGTGTGGAGCCCGGGGAACGCCGGCAACAGCGAAGGGTGAATGTTGATCAGCCGCCCGCGATAGCGCTCGACGAAGGCGTCCGTCAGCACCCGCATGAATCCCGCCAGCACCACCAGGTCCGGCGCATAGCGGTCGATCGCCCGGGAGAGGGCGGCGTCGAACGCCGCGCGTGACGGAAAGGCGCGATGGTCCACCGCTTCCGCCGGCACGCCGTGGGCGCGCGCCAGCGTCAACCCCCGGGCGGCGGAATCGTTGGCGATCACCGCCGCCACGGTGAGCGGCAGGCCCGCGTCCAGGATCGCCTGCATGTTGCTGCCGCGTCCGGAAATGAGGATGACGATGCGTTTCATCGCGCCGGCCGCACCACGGTCTGCGGGGAGCCGGCAGACCGCGGCTCCACGCTGCCGATGCGCCAGACAGTCTCTCCCGCCGCGACGAGCCGCTGGATCGCGCGCTCGACATCCGCCTGCGCCACGATCACCACCATGCCGATGCCGCAGTTGAACACCCGGTGCATCTCCGCCGCGTCCACCCGGCCCTGCTCCTGCAGCCAGCGGAACAGCGCCGGCAGCGGCCAGGCGCCCGCGTCGAGCACCGCGCAGCACTCCTCCGGCAACACCCGCGGAACGTTCTCCACCAGGCCGCCGCCGGTGATGTGGGCGAGCCCCTTCAGCGGCAACTCCTGCATCAGCGCGAGCAGCGGCTTGACGTAGATGCGGGTGGGCGCCAGCAACACGTCGCCGAGGGGGCGACCGCCCAGGTCGGCGTCGAAGCGCGCGCCGCTGCGCTCGACGATGCGCCGGATCAGCGAGTAGCCGTTGCTGTGGGCGCCGCTGGAAGCGAGCCCCAGCACGGCGTCGCCGGGCGCGATGGAACGGCCGTCGATGATCCGGCTCTTCTCCACCACCCCCACGGCGAATCCCGCCAGGTCGTACTCGCCGGGCGGATACATGCCGGGCATCTCGGCGGTCTCGCCGCCGATCAGCGCGCAGCCGGCGCGCTCGCAGCCGGCGGCGATACCCTTGACCACGTCCGTGGCAACGCCGACGTCCAGCTTGCCACAGGCGAAATAGTCGAGAAAGAACAGCGGCTCCGCGCCCTGCACCAGGATGTCGTTGACGCTCATGGCCACCAGATCGATGCCCACGGTGTCATGGCGGCCGAGGTCGAACGCCAGCTTGAGCTTGGTACCGACGCCGTCGGTGCCCGACACCAGCACCGGCTCGCGGTAACCTGCGGGCACCTCGAACAGGGCGCCGAAACCGCCGATGCCGCCCAGCACCCCCGGACGCAACGTACGGCGCGCAAACGGCTTGATGGCCTCCACCAGCGCGTCCCCGGCGTCGATGTCGACGCCGGCGTCGCGGTAGGAGAGCGAGTCGGGGGAAGGTCGGGTCACGGAAAGTACCTCGCAGGCGGCGAAGGCGGCTGCACGCTAAAATAGCGGCATTCTACTGGATCGCCGCGCCCCGTCGGGGCCCGCCCGGTCGCCCCGATGCAGGATCAGCTCCTACTCGAACTGCTGCCCCCGCCCGCTCCCGCCTTCGACAATTTCGTCGCCGGCGGCAACGCCGAAGTGCTGCACGCGCTGCGGGCGCTGGCCGACGGCTCGTCCGGGGAACGTATCGTGTTCCTCTGGGGCGCGTCCGGGAGCGGCCGCAGCCACCTGCTGCAGGCTTGCGTCGCTGCTGCGCGCGCCCGCGGGCGGGACGCGGCGTACTGCCGCGGCAGCGACGCCCCTGCCGCCTGGCCCGCGCCCGGCGCGTTGCTGGCGCTGGACGAGTTGGAACAGTGTGACGCGGCCGCGCAGGCGGCTCTCTTCACCCGTCTCGTCACCACCCGCGAAGGCGACGGCGCGGTCGTCGCGGCCGGTGACGTGGCCCCCGCCGGACTCACGCTGCGCGAGGACGTGCGCACGCGGCTCGGATCGGGCTGGGTATTCCAGGTCCATCCGCTCCGCGACGACGAGAAGGTCGCCGCCTTGGCGGCGCGGGCAGCCGAGCGCGGATTCGAGCTGCCGCCGGACGCCGCCCGCCACCTTCTTACCCGCTGCCCGCGGGACCTGCCCAACCTGCTGGCGTGGCTCGACCGGCTGGACCGAAGCTCGCTGGAACGCCAGCGTCCGGTCAGCGTGCGGCTGCTGAAGGAATTGCTGGACGGGGCCAGGCCCCGCCAAGGGATGCCGGACGGCGCCTAGCGGGGATCGCCGTCGCGACTCAGGTAGCGCTCGTCGTCGAACGACGCTATCCACTGGGGCCGGTAGACCACCATCAGCGTCACCGCCATGCCGGTCAGCAGCGCCTCCCCCCAGGCCAGCAGGACGTAATACGGTAGATACTCCCGCGCCAGATAGCCCCAGCTGTACACACCGCTGCCCGCCAGCAACAGGCAGATCGCCAGGCCGGAAGCCGCTACTGCGAGGGCAGCGCCGAAGAATCCGTTGGCGAAAACGTACACGAACAGGTGGTTGGGCAGCCGCCGGTCGGCGGTGGCGAAGATCACATGGCTCACGGCCACCGGAACCGCTCCCACCGCCAGCAGGCTGAGCCCGAATCCCGACCACGACGCCGCACCCGCCACGGTATTGGCCGCCAGCACCACCCCCAACGCCACCAGCGCCAGACGCGGACCGAACATCAGCGTCAGGGCGGTGGCCCCGATGAAGTGCAGATCGAGCCCCGGCTTGATTCCGGTCCGGATCAGCCACAGCGCAAGCAGGAACACGATGCTGCCGAGAAAAACATGCTGCTGCGCCGGCTCCGCGAGCCGCCGCCACGGCGCTCTCAGCACGGCGTACCCGAGCGCCGCCGCCGCAATCGCCTGACCGCCGGCCCCGAGGGCACCCGGCAACAATTCAGCGGGGAAATACATGCGTAAATTTTACGCTATACTCCGCGCTTTTTTCCGGCTGCCGCGACGTGCGCCTCGCGCTCTTCGACCTCGACAATACCCTCCTCGCCGGCGACAGCGATTTCGAGTGGGCACAGTTCCTGATCGAGCAGGGCGTCCTCGACCGCGAGGTCTACGAGGCGCGCAACCAGGCGTTCTTCGATCAGTACAAGGCCGGCACGCTCGACATCCACGAGTTCCTCGACTTCCAGTTGAAGCCGCTCTCGCGCCACCCGCGGTGCCAGCTGGATGCCTGGCACGCGCAGTTCATGGAGCGGAAGATCCGGCCGCTGATGCTCCCGGCGGCGCAGGCGCTGGTGGCCCGCCACCGGGAGGACGGCCACGTGTGCGCCATCATCACCGCCACCAACCGCTTCGTCACCGGCCCCATCGCCGCCGCCTTCGGGGTGGAGCACCTCATTGCCACCGAAGCCGAGGAGCGCGGCGGCGAGTTCACCGGCCGCTCCGCCGGAACCCCGTGCTTCCGCGAGGGCAAAGTGACCCGCCTGCATGAATGGCTGGCAGGCCGCGGCGTCCGTCTCGCCGACGTGCAGGAAAGCTGGTTCTACAGCGACTCCCACAACGACCTGCCGCTGCTGGAGACGGTTCGTTACCCGGTGGCGGTGGATCCGGACGCGACCCTCGGGGCGCTCGCCGCGGCAAGAGGCTGGCCCGTGCTCCATCTCCGGGCCGGGGCCGGCGGCCATTGAGCGGCGCCGGGGCCCGCGCCGTCCTATGCTAGACTCCGGCGCGGCGATCGCCAGAGCGTCGCCACCGATCTGCAGCCTTCCTGCCCCGTCATGATCCGCAGCCTGATCCAGCGCGTCTTCAAGCGCCGCCCCGGCGCCGATGGTCCCCGCGCCCCGCGCCGCATCCCGGTGGCGGAGCACGGCATCACCGCGAGCCATATCAGCTCATGCGCCCGCCGCACTGTCGCGACGTTGCAGGAAGCGGGCTACGAGGCGTTCGTGGTGGGCGGCGCGGTGCGCGACCTGGTGCTGGGCCGTACCCCGAAGGACTACGACGTCGCCACCAGCGCCACCCCGGAGGACGTGAGGCGGCTGTTCCGGCGCTCGCGCATCATCGGCCGCCGCTTCCGGCTGGTGCACGTGATGTGCGGCGCCGACACGGTGGAGGTGTCCACCTTCCGCGGCGGCGCGGCGGAAGACGCCGCCGACCACCAGGTGGACGAGCACGGGCGCATTCTCAAGGACAACGTCTTCGGCAGCATGGAGCAGGACGCCGCGCGCCGCGACTTCACGGTCAACGCGCTGTTCTACGATCCGACGCGCGAGGAAATCTGGGACTTTCACGACGGTTACGCCGATCTCAAGCGCCGCCGCCTGCGCATGATCGGGGACCCGGAGGTCCGCTACCGGGAGGACCCGATCCGCATGCTGCGGGCGGTGCGCCTCGCCGCCAAGCACGAGATGCGCCTCGACCCCGCCACCGAGGAGCCGATCCGGCGGCTGGCGGACCTGCTGCAGAACGTGCCGGCGGCGCGGGTGTTCGACGAGATGCTCAAGATGCTCATGTCCGGCCACTCGCTGCAGTGCGTGGTGCAGCTGCGCAGCCGCGGCCTGCATCACGGGCTGCTGCCTATGCTGGACGTGATCATCGAACAGCCGCTGGGCGAGCGCTTCATCATGCTGGCGCTCGCCAACACCGACGAGCGGATTGCCGCGGACAAGCCCGTGACCCCCGCGTTCCTGTTCGCCGCCCTGCTCTGGCACGAGGTGCTGTTGCGCTGGCACGAGCTGGAAAGCGGCGGCGAGAAATCCGTCCCGGCGCTGATGCGCGCCACCGACGACGTGCTGGCGGTGCAGGAGGAGCGCCTTGCCATTCCGCGGCGCTACGAGGCCATGATGAACGAGATCTGGGGCCTGCAGCCGCGGTTTCTGCAGCGCTCCGGCCAGCGTCCGTTCCGGCTGCTGGAGCACCCGCGCTTCCGCGCCGCCTACGATTTCCTGGTCCTGCGTTGCCAGAGCGGCGAACTGGACGCGGAGTTGGGCGCCTGGTGGGAGGCTTTTCAGCATGCCGACCCCAACGAGCGCCAGAAAATGCTGATGCCGGGCGAGGGCCCCAAGCGCAAGCGCCGCCGGCGCCGCCGCCCGGCCGCCGCCGCGGACACGGCCGGGGCGGCCGAAAACCGGGAGTGACGGTGCCGCGCGCGTTCATCGCCCTCGGCAGCAATCTGCAGCAACCCCGCCGGCAGGTCGCCGACGCGGTGCGCGAGATCGGCGCGACGGCGGGGATCCGGGTCACCGCCCGCTCGTCGCTGTATCGCACCACGCCGGTGGGCTACTTGGACCAGCCCGATTTCATCAACGCGGTGATCGCGGTGGAAACCGACCTGACCCCGCGGGAGCTGCTGGAGGCGCTGCTGAGGATCGAGCGCGCGCACGGTCGCGCGCGCGAGTTTCCCAACGCGCCGCGCACGCTGGATCTCGACATCCTGCTCTACGACGGCGCAACGGTGCACGAGCCCGGCCTCACCATCCCGCACCCGCGCATGCATGAGCGCGCCTTCGTGCTCAAACCGTTGGCGGAGATCGCGCCCGAGCTGGTGCTGCCGGACCATGGCCCGGTGAGCGAGCTGTCACGCCGCGTCGGCGGCGGCGTCGAGCCGCTGGCGGACGACGACGCCTAGTCCCGCAGATGCCTTGCGGCGGAAACGCGCTCGGCCCCGCCTCGGCTGACGCCGGAACAGGACACTGACCGCGGTGGAGCTCCCGTTGATCGGCGCGCCGACTTTGAATTACTGTTGTCGCGCATCGCCGCCATGCGCGGCGCAAGAGAGTTCTTCAACTGGAGGTGACCATGCGCATCACGCTCACGACGCTCGCCAAGATGGCCCGCGAAGGGGACAAGATCACCATGCTGACCTGCTACGACGCCAGCTTCGCGGCGCTGCTGGACGCCGCCGGCGTCGATACGCTGCTGGTGGGGGACTCGCTCGGCAACGTCATCCAGGGCGAGGAAACCACCCTGCCGGTGACGCTGGAGCACGTGCTCTACCACACGCGCTGCGTGGCGCGCGGCGCCAAGCGCGCGCTCGTTGTTGCCGACATGCCTTTCGGAACCTTCCAGGTCAGCCCGGAGAAGACCTTCGAGAACGCCGCCCGGCTGATGGCGGCGGGCGCCCACATGGTGAAGCTGGAGGGCGGCGCCGAGATGGCGCCCACCGTCGGGTTCCTGGTGAAGCGCGGCGTTCCGGTGTGCGGCCATATCGGGCTCACGCCCCAGTCGGTTCACCAGCTGGGCGGCTTCAAGGTGCAGGGGCGCGGTGACGCCCAGGCGGCGAAACTGCTGGCCGACGCCAGGGCAGTGTCCGATGCGGGTGCCGCGCTGATGGTGCTGGAAGCGGTGCCGGCAGCGCTGGGACGGGAGGTGACGGCGTCGGTGGAAACCCCCACCATCGGCATCGGCGCCGGCGTCGATTGCGCCGGCCAGGTGCTGGTGCTCTACGACATGATCGACGTCTTCCCCGGCAAGAAGGCCAAGTTCGTGCGCAACTTCATGGCCGATGCCGGCAGCATCCAGGGCGCGGTAGAGGCGTTCGTCAAGGCGGTGAAGAGCCGCGCGTTTCCGGGGCCGGACGAAAGCTTCTGATGGACGTCGTCACCACGGCAAACGCCCTGCGGCAGCGGCTCGCGGGGCGCGAGCGCATCGCCTTCGTTCCCACCATGGGCAACCTCCACGACGGACACCTGGCGCTGGTACGCCGGGCGCAGGCGCTGGGCACGCCGGTGGTGGTCAGCATCTTCGTCAACCCGCTGCAGTTCGGGCCCAGCGAGGACTTTGCCGCCTATCCGCGCACTTTCGATGCAGACTGCGCGCAGCTCGATGCGCTCGGCACCGACCTGGTGTTCGCGCCCGGGCTCGCGGAGATGTATCCGGCGCCGCAGTCCTTTTTCGTTGCACCGCCGCCCATGGCCGACACGCTCGAGGGCGCGTTCCGCCCGGGTTTTTTCCGCGGCGTCGCGACGGTGGTGCTGAAACTGTTCAACCTGGTCCAGCCCCACGTCGCGGTGTTCGGCAAGAAGGACTACCAGCAGCTGGCGATCGTCCGGCGCATGGTGACGGAGTTCAATCTGCCCATCGACATTGCCGCCGGGGAGACCGTGCGCGCGCAGGACGGGCTCGCCCTGTCCAGCCGCAACGGCTACCTGTCGGCGGCCGAGCGCGCCGAGGCGCCGCGCCTGTACCGCGTTCTTTCGGCGCTGAAAGCCGCCGTGGAAGCCGGCGCGCGGGACTACCGCCGACTCGAAGCAGAGGCGGCCCAAACCCTTGACAACCATGGCTGGAAAACCGACTATGTTGCATTGCAACAACGAGACACGTTGGCGCCGGCCGAGCCCGGTGACCGGGCGCTCGTCGTTCTGGGGGCCGCCCGGATCGGCGCCACGCGGTTGATCGACAACCTCGAGGTCGAACCGGCGGCATGAGAGCGGTTACAATCCCGCGCTCGCTGTTTGCCAGAGGGGGTAACAGCCATGCAACGAACCATGCTGCAGGCCAAGCTTCATCGCGTGACCTGCACCCATGCCGAGCTGGATTACGAGGGCTCGTGCGCCATCGATGACGCCCTGCTGGAGGCGTCCGGCATCCGCGAATACCAGCAGATCGACATTTACAACATCGCCAACGGCGAGCGCTTCACCACCTACGCCATTCGCGCGCAGCGCAACTCCGGCGTGATCTCGGTCAACGGCGCCGCGGCCCACAAGGCCAAGCCCGGTGATCTGCTGATCATCGCGGCCTACGCGGCCTACTCCGAGATGGAGCTGCAGCGCTTCCATCCGAGCCTGGTCTACGTCGATGGCGCGAACCGGGTGGTGAACAAGAAGGACCGCATTCCGGTCCAGGCGGCGTAGGGACAGGCGAGCGTCGCGCCGCCGTCGCGGGCGCGGCGGCGCGGACCCGCCCTGAGCGTGCGTGCCGCTTCAGGAGACCGCGGCAGCGGCGTCGTCCAGCGCTTCAAACGTGTTCACCTCCCGCGCCAAGTTGGCCAGGTAACCGATGAGCGGGGAGTCTTCCGCTCGCCGGTACACGGCGTTGAAGCTGATCGGCGCCAGCTTCGGCGCGGTATTCAGCTCCACCAGCTCGCCGCGCTTGACTTCGCGCCGGAATATACTCGGCGGCAGCAGACTGACGCCCAGGCCCTGGATCGTGAGGACGGTCACGACGCCCAGGCTGTTGCACACCTGCATGCGGCGCGGCTCGGCGCCGTTCTTCCGAAACCAGTCCTCGACGCGATCGTAGAGCACCGAGTCCCGCGACAGCGTCACCACCGGCCAAGCCGCCAGCTCCGCCGGCGTCATGCGGCGCCGCGGAATTCCCAGCCGCGGACTCGCCATCCAGGCGTACCGGATCGCTCCCAGCGAGACGCTGGTGAGGCGGGGTCCCGACACCGGTCCCGGAAGCAGCGCGATCTCCAGGTCGCCGGCTTGGAGGCGCTTCCAGACGCCGGCCGTCAGGTCCACGTTCAGATCCACGACGACCCGGGGAAACTTCTCGCTGAAGCGGGTCAGCAGGTCCGGCAGCCACGTCAGCGCGATCGTTTCCGTCACCCCCAGACGGATGTGCCCTGTCAGGATCCGCGGATCGCCGAGACGGGTCTGGGCGTCCGCCGCCAGGCCGACGATCTGCTCGGCATAGCCGACAAACTCGCGCCCCTGGACCGTGAGCCGCAGGCCGGGCCGGCTGCGGGTGCGCACGAACAGCGGAAAGCCCAGTCCCCGCTCCAGCTGCTGGATGCGCATCGAGACCGCCGGCTGGGTCGTGCTCAGTTTCTCCGCGGCAGCCGAGAAGCTCCCGAGCCGCGCACTCCAGAGGAAGGTCTCGAGGTCACGGGTATTCAACATGGCGGCGTCGCAACGCGGACATCGTCATAAAGGTCCATGATATCTTCGCATCAGCATTAATGGTTTGTCCTGATACCGGCCGTTTGCCAGAATATCGGTGCAGCCCTCCCCCGCGGGGGAGGCCGCTCGCGCGACGCGCGAAGCCCGGAAGCCGGCATTTCGACCGGCACCGGATGGCGGGCCCGGAAGCAGGGGTCCCCGCGGTTCACCATTTCACGAGGAGGGATGGGTCATGGTCCATGCAATCGCAAGGCTGGCGACCGCCGCGTTCGCGGTGTTGCTGGGGTTGGCTCCCGCGGCGGCGGACACCACGCTGCGAATGAGCAGCCAGTAGACGGAGAACACAACCGGTTCCCAGATCGACAAGTGGTGGGCGCAGGAGATCGAGAAGCGCACCGGCGGCCAGGTCAAGATCAAGATCTTCTTCGAGGGCGCGCTGGGCAAGGCCGGCGAGAATCTCACGCTGATCCGGCAGGGCGCCATCGATCTCGCGGCCATGTCGGCGGCGTACTTCCCGGCCGACCTGCCGCTGCACACGGCTCCCAACTCGATCCCCATGGCGTTGTCGGAGGTGCCCCAGGTCACCAGGCTGATGCAGCGCCTGTCCGCGGAAGTGCCGGCGCTGGACGAGGAGGCCCGCAAGAACGGGATCCGTGCCCTGTTCTTCCATCACCTGAACCCCTACCTCCTGATCTGCAAGCAGCCGGTCGGCGGTCTCGCCGACCTCAGGGGGAAGAAGCTGCGCACCTGGGGCCGCGACATGCCGCGCATGGCACAGGCGGCGGGCATGGTCCCGGTCACGCTCGGCCTGCCGGAGATCTACGAGGCGCTTTCCCGCGGCACCGTCGACTGCATTCCGTTCTCGGTGGACCTGATGGTCAACTACAAGATCTACGAAGTCGCCAAGCACGTCCACGACGTGACGCTGTGGCTCGGTCCCACCAACGGCAACTGGATCGGCCGTGCGCGCTGGGACCAGCTCGCGCCCGAGCACCGGAAGGTCATCGCGGCGGTGTCCCAGGAGGCGGCCCTGCGCGACCGGGACGCGGTGATGGACGCGGCGGCCAAGGCCGTCGCGACGCTCAAGTCCCACGGCGTGCAGTTCCACAAGTTCCCCGAAGCCGACAAGCAGAAGTGGCGGCAGGCGAATCCCGATTTCTTCGCGGACTTCGTCGCCGAGCAGGAGAAGAACAGCAATGGCGACGCCGCCCGCGCGATGGTGAAGATCTGGAAAGAGGTCGCCGGCGGCTGAAACGCCGGCGCGCGTACTGTCCCCTGCTCCCGCGAGCCGCTGCCGACGATGACGGGCCTGCCGATGGCCGCCGCACGCCCGCTCCAGTGCGTGAACCTCGCCTGCGCGTTTCTGTCCGGCGTCGCGATGCTGATGATGATGGCGGCGGGCGCCGCCGACATCGTCTTCTCCAACCTGGACAAGGTGGGCCTGCCGAGCCGGCCGATTCCCGCCGCGTTCGAGTTCATGGCGACGATGATGGTGGTGGTGGTCTTCCTGGGCATACCGCTGGCCCAGGCGCGACGCAACCACATCCGCGTGGAGCTGCCGGTGCGCCACCTCCCGCCTGCGGCGTGCCGCGGGCTCGAGTTCGCCCAGCACGCCTTGAGCGCGCTTCTGTTCGGCCTGGTGGCGTGGTTCGGCTGGCAGGCCGGCCTGCACAGCTTCCGCGTCGGCGAGTTCGCGGCCGGCCTGATCAACTATCCCATCTGGCCCGCGCGATTCACGCTGGCGTTCGGCGCGACCCTGATGACCGTGCAGTGCCTGCGGGACGCGGCAGCGGTCTTCCTGCCGGGCGCGGGCGGCGAGGAAGACTCGTGCCGCTCCGGCCCGGGCGTCTGACGCGAACGGCGGCCGCGACCGATGGATCCCGTCGTCATGACCGACCAGTCGGTGGGGCAACTGCTGGTGGCGGGCGTCATCCCGGGCATCCTCACCGCGGCCGTGTATCTGGCCGGAATCCATGTCCTGGTGCGGGCGCGGCGGGCGCGTTCGGCGCCTTCTGCCTGGCTGCGGCGAGCAAGCGCGGGCTGGGGCGCTGGCTCGCGCCGGCGCTGCAGGACGCGGCCTCCATCAGCTGCGTCATCTTCGTCATCCTCATCGGCGGCCTGCTGCTGTCGCGCATGCTGGTGGTGGCAGGGGTCATCGACCACATGGTGGATCAGATCACCGCGTTCGCGTCCACGCCGCTGCGCTTCATGATCCTGGCCACCGTGCTGTACCTGGTGCTCGGCTGCTTCATCGATACGACCTCCATGCTGGTGGTGACGCTGCCGTTCCTGTTCCCGGTCGCCGTCGCGCTCCAGATCGACCCGATCTGGTTCGGCATCGTGCTGGTGAAGCTGATCGAGATCTCGGTGATCACGCCGCCGGTGGGCGTCAACCTGTTCGCGGTGCTGAGCGCCGCGGACAAGGACACCGACTTCCGCCACGTGGTCCAGGGGGTACTGCCCTTCATCGGCTTCGAGCTGGTGGTCCTGGCCCTGCTCGTTGCCTTCCCGGCGCTGGCAACATGGCTGCCGCAGCAGATGATTCCGGGGTGAGCATTCCGGTCACGCAGGTGCGAGGGTGAGCGCCGCGCGCACTCCCATGCCTTTGGTACTGGGCGGCGGCCTCGTGCCGTTCGGCCGCCGTCGCGACAGCGAGGGCTGGCGCGACCGGACACGGTCCGCCGCCGCCGCCGCACTCGACGACGCGGGGCTCGGACCCGGTGACATCGACGCGCTGGTGGTGGGCATGGAAAGCGAGACGCTCAACCTGCAGGTCAACCCGGCGCCGGTGGTGGCTGCCGAGGCCGGGCTCGAGGGCTGTGCGGTGATGCGCGTGGAGGGCGGCGGAGCCACGGGGGCGCTGGCGGTGCGCGCCGGGATCATGCAGCTGCTCGCCGGGATGGCGCGCCGCGTCCTGGTGGTGGGCTTCGAGGATGCGGCGGGCCGCCCGTCCGGGGCCGACGCGAGCCTGGTGTACTCGCTGTCCTTCGACGTCGAGCTGGATGGCCTGGCGGGCGCGACCTCGGCCGTGCTCTATGCGCTCTCGATGGCCGAGCACATGGCGATCCACGGCACGACGCCGGCCCAGATGGCCGCGGTGGCGGTCCAGAACCGGGCGAACGCGGCCCACAACCCCTGCGCCCATCGGCCCATGGCGATCAGCGTCGAGGACGTGCTGGCGTCGCGCCCGGTCAGCACGCCGTACAAGCTCCTGGACTGCAGCCTGTTGAGCGACGGGGCGGCGGCGCTGGTGCTGGCGTTGCCGGAGCACGCCCCGGCGGCGCGGCGTCCCCGCGTGCGCGTCGCGGGCAGCGGTTGCGCCGTGGACGCGGCGCGCCTGGGCGACCGCCCCGCGCGCCACCGGTTCGCGGCGAAAACCCGCGCCGCGCATTTGGCCTACGAACAGGCCGGCGTCGGCGATCCCGCGCGCGAGATCGACGCGGCGGAAGTCTACGACGCGTTCTCGGGCGCCCAGATTC
>JBMOQX010000015.1:0-12940 GCA_049322755.1 Pseudomonadota bacterium
ACGTAGAGGTTGTAGGCCTTGATCAGCGAGGCCACCAGGATGAAGCCGATGCCCCAGTACACCGCCAGCGTCAGCACGCGCATCGGGTCGGCGAGCGGCGACATCCACACCGGGTGCAGCCAGTCTTCGAACCCGAACACGCTGCCGTAGAGCACCCCGAACGCCATCGAACTCACGCCGGCGCTCACCATCAGCACCCGTGCCGGCGCCAGGAACCCGCGCAGCGCGAGTCCGACCGCCGCCAGGACGGCGCCCTGACCGACGTCGCCGAACATCATGCCGAACATGAGGACGAAGGACACCGCGAACAGCAGCGTGGGATCCACCTCGCCGTAGCGCGGCACGCCGTAGGTCTCCACCAGCCGGGCGAAACTCTTGAGCAGCGCCGGCTGGCGCACGACCGACGGCACCAGCGGCCGCTCGTGGGGCTCCGGGTCGCGCAGCTTGAGCAGGTAGGGACGCGTCAGGTGGCGATCGAGGGATGCGCGCAGCGCCGCGGCGTCGCGCTTGGGCACCCAGCCGGTCATGAGCACCAGCCCGCCGCGGCCGCGGGAGGCGTTCTGCACCATGTCCGCATAGGGCGCGGCCATCGCCAGCGCGACCTGCGCCTGCTCCAGTTCCGGCCAGTAACGCGCCTTGGTCTCGTCGCGCACCGCGCACGCGGCGCGGGACTTCTCCTCGCTCTCCCGCAGGCGCGCCGCCAGCTCGGCGCGCGCCTGCTGGGGGTGCATGCGCAGCTCCGGCGGGAGATCGACCGAATGGAACCCGGCGGTGTGCAGCAGCGAGGTGACCTCGCCGCCGCGCCCGGTGGGGCCGACGATGATGCAGTGCTCGATGCCCTCGCCGGTGCCGAAGACGCTGACGACGAATCCCGCCAGGGCGAGCGCATCGCGCAGGCGCGGCAGGTTGGCCGCGGGGACGGTGCCGACCCGCACGTCGATAAAGCGGTGCTCCGCGAGCAGCGTCCCCAGGTCGAGGTCGAGCGAAGCGAAGGTCCCCAGCGTCTGCAGCAGCTGGGCGTAACGCCGGTGGTCCTCCTCGGCGCGGCGCACGGACTCGCGGGTGTCGAAGCACGCGCTCCAGATCTCGCCCAGGCGGGCATTGAGCGCCTCCAGCTCGATCAGCGGCACCGGCCGCGTCTGCGCCGGCAGCGGGTTTGCGGGAATGCGCTCGCAATGGGCGAGGATGCGGTCGAGCCGGCTGCGGGCGCTGAGGTAGGCGTCGCGATAGCGCTGCTCGCTCACGTCCGGCAGCTCGGCGCGGTAGCGCTCCGCGGTGTCGGGGTTGAACGCTCCGCATTCGGCCAGCGCCAGCGACGCCGCCGGCGCGTCCTCGCGCGTCAGCCAGAGCGAAACGTGCTGCATGGGCAGCGGCCTAAACACCCGGCGCCTCCTCCTCCGGTTCCCGCAGCCGCAGCGCCTGGCGCCGGGTGGCGAGGCTCACGCCCAGCTCCTCGCCCTTGACGATGCCGCGCAGCACCCGCAGGTCGCGCTCCCGCAGGACGAGGTAGGCGAACGCCCGGGCGAACGCGGAGCGTGACACACGCAGCACCCGCTCGCACTCGCGGCGCAGCCAGCGCGCCATGCGCGCGTTCACGTCCTCGATGCTGGCGCAGCCGGCCGTCATCTGCGCCAGCGACGGGGGCAGGGCGGCCAGCACGGCCTCCAGCGATTCCTGCGCCGCCAGGTGGGTGAGCGTCGCGCTGCCGAGGCGGTAGCCGCTGGGGATGAGCAGGAAGTAGGCCTCGGGCGGGGGCAGCCGATAGACGAACCGGTAGCGCAGCAGCCAGACCAGGTTGGTGCCGTCGACGAGCGCGGAGAGCATCCGCCGCATGGCGTCGGGATCGTGGGAGTGCACCGTTTCGGCGCGCTGCACCAGGCCGCTGAAGAAGCGCCGGTCGAAGGTGGTGTCGACGAAGAACAGATCGCGCTGCTGCTCCATCACCTGGCGTGCCTGGCGTGCGATCTGGGCGTACGGGGTGGTTTCCAGTCGCCGCAGCATTTCGTTGCCGTTCTCGGCCCGCAGCAGATCGTCGGCCGGCAGCTGCGAGAACGGCCCCATGTCCAGCAGCTGGGCGCGGATCGCCTTGGGGTCCTGGCCCGAAAGGCGCCCGCGGATGATCGCCTTGAGGTTGATGAGCTCGAACAGGTGGGTCCAGTAGAGCAGGAACTCGCGCGAGCGCCCGGAGAGCGCGCGCGACAGCACCACGACATCGTCCAGCAGCAGCGACAGCCGGCGCTGCTCCATCGAGCGCTGCTTCTCGCCGGCACCGTCGTCCAGCAGCGCCTCGGCCCGGCAGCGCCGGAACAGCTCGCGCAGTTCCTCGCGCGGCTGGCCCAGGGCGCGCGCCGCCTGCTGGCGGTCGAGGAGGCGCCCGGCAAAGAGGGTCACCCGGGTGTTGAGGTAGGGATGGGTGACGCGCAGGGCCATGGCGTCGCCCTAGAAATGGTCGGGATCGAGAATCCGGGCGACCGCTTCCTCCGCCGCCGCCGATTCGCGCTCGTCCGCAAGCGCGCGCAGGCGCCGGCCGCGCTCATCGTACTTGCGCTTGAGCTCGGCGACCGCCTGGTCGGCCCGCTCCCGGGCCTGCTTCAGGTACGACTCGCGCAGGTCGGCGATCCCCGCGGCGGACCGGTCTTCCGCGAGCCGGGCCTGCGCCAGCGCCGCCTGGATCGTGCGCTCGCGCTCGGCGCTGGCTTCGCGCACCTCCGCGTCAGCCCGGGCCTCCGCCTCCAGCAGACGCTTGAGCAACTCCTCCATGGCTGGCTCCCCTTGTTGTCGTTGCGGGATCGGCGCCGGCGCTTCAGTCGACGCGGATCTGCACCGGCTCCTCGCCGCCGGGCCCGGCCACGTGCACCGCACAGGCCAGGCAAGGATCGAAACTGTGGATGGTGCGCAGGATCTCCAGCGGCTGGTCGCGCACCGCCAGGCGGTGCCCCTTGAGCGCCGCCTCGTAGGCGCCGTCCTGGCCCTTCGGGTCGCGCGGACCGGCGTTCCAGGTGGAAGGCACCACCGCCTGGTAGTTGGCGATCCTGCCGTTCTCGATCACGATCCAGTGGCCGAGCGCGCCCCGCGGCGCCTCCATGAAGCCCGCGCCCTGGGCCTTCTTCGGCCAGCGCGACGGATCCCACAGCGCGTCGTTGAAGGTGCGCACGTCCCCGGCCTTGATGTTGACCACCAGCTGGTCGTACCAGCCCTGCATGGCGTCGGCGATGATCTTGGTTTCCAGCGCCCGCGCGGCCACCCGGCCCAGCGTCGAGTAGAGCGCGTCCACCGGCACGTCCAGGGTCTTCAGCGTGTGGTCCACCAGCTCCCGGGTCTGGGCGTGGCCGGTGGCGTAGAGCATCAGCACCCGCGCCAGCGGCCCGACTTCCATCGCCTGGCCGTTCCAGCGCGGCGATTTCAGCCACGAGTAGGACGCGTTCACGTCCAGGTTCCGGTACGGCGGCTTCGGCCCGGTGTAGTTCAGCGCCGTTTCTCCGAGGTAAGGGTGCAGCCCTTCTTCCTTGCCGACGCTGTAGTCGTACCAGGAATGGGCGACGTATTCCTGGATCTCGCCCGGCGCGTGCAGGTCCACCGGCCTGATGTCCTTCAGGTTGCGGTTGAGGATCGCCCCGCGCGGGATCATGAAGCTGTCCACGTCCCAAATGCTCTTTTCCGGGAAGTCGCCGTAGGTGAGGAAGTTGCCGAGGCCCTCGCCCTGGGCGCCCCAGTCCTTGTAGAAGCCGGCGATGGCGAGCACGTCCGGGATGTAGACCTGGTCGACGAACACGCTCATCTCGTTGATGAGCGACTGGGTCTTCTGCAGCGTCACCACGTTGACCGCGGTGCCGCTCTCGCCGCCGCGGAAATGCGGACCGCCGCGGCCGCGCCCGGCCTCCGCGTGGGTGCTGATGGCGGAGGGCACGCCGCCCACCACGAAGTTGGGGTGCGGGTTCTTGCCGCCGAAGATGGCGTGCAGCTTCGCCGCCTCGCGCTGCCACGCCAGCCCTTCCAGGTAGTGGGCCACCGCCATCAGGTTCGCTTCCGGCGGCAGCTTGTACGCCGGGTGCCCCCAGTAGCCGTTGGCGAATATGCCCAGCTGGCCCTGCTCGACGAACGTCTTCAGCCGCTTCTGCATCTGCGCATAGTAACCGGGCGAGGACTTGGGCCAGGGCGAGATGCTCTGCGCCAGCTCGGAGGTGGCCTTGGGGTCGGCGTTGAGCGCGGAGACCACATCGACCCAGTCCAGCGCGTGCAAATGGTAGAAATGCATGACGTGGTCGTGCACGTACTGGGCCGCGATCATCAGGTTGCGGATCAGCTCGGCGTTGCGCGGGATGCGGTAGCTCAGCGCGTCCTCCACCGCCCGCACCGAGGCCAGACCGTGCACCAGCGTGCACACGCCGCAGATGCGCTGGGCGAACGCCCAGGCGTCACGCGGGTCGCGCCCGCGCAGGATGATCTCCAGCCCGCGCACCATCGTGCCCGAGCTGGAGGCCCGGGTGATGCGGCCCTCGGCGTCGGTGTCGGCCTCGATGCGCAGGTGGCCTTCGATGCGGGTGATGGGGTCTACGACAACTCGTTGTTCAGTCATTTTGCTGGTTCCATCATTCAAGGCGCTTCACTGCGCACGTCACGGACGAGAAAAGAGCGGAAGCCGAACCGCCAAGGACGCCAAGGAATCTCCTGATTTCCATCTGCTCCTGGCGGTTTCTCCTTCGCGCACCTTGCGTCCTTCGCGGTTCAATGCGGTTGCGTTCCTCGACGTCCTCCGCGGTTGAGCCTTGTTGGTCAGTCGGCCAGGTTCTCGGCCACCAGCTCCAGCAGGCTCGCCATGGTCTTGTCCCAGTGGAAATGGGCCTGCCCGTCGTCGAACGTCTGCCGGCAGTTGGCGCAGGTGGTGACCGGAATCTCGGCGCCGGTCTCCTCGATCTGGTTCATCTTGAGCTGGAACACCTTGTAGCGCAGCGGGTCGGCGCGGTGGATGGTGACCACGCCGCCGCCCCCGCCGCAGCACCAGCCGGTGCCCTTGGCGGGCTGCATTTCCCGGAGCTCGACGCCCAGCGCCTCCAGCACGATGCGCGGCGCCTCGATGGCGCCGCCGCGGCGCACGATCTGGCACGGGTCGTGGAACGTGACCGACTTGTCGAGCTTCTTCACCTTGAGCCTGCCGATCTGCACGTTTTCGGCGAGGAACTCGGCGATGTGCATGACCCGGAACGGCAGCGGTCTTCCGTACATGTTGGCGCCCATCCAGCGCAGCGCGCCGTAGGCGTGGCCGCACTCCGGCAGCAGCAGGGTCCTGGCGCCGCAGGCCACCGCGGCGTTGATCAGCTTCAGGTTCATTTCCTTCTGCCACGCGGAGTTGCCGGACAGCAGGCCGAAGTTGGTGGCCTCGTAGCCGTCGGTGCGGAAGGTCCAGTCGACCCCGAGGCGGTTGAGGATCCTGGCGGTGGCGACGATCGAATCCGGATACTTCATGATCTCGATCGACGACATGGTGACCAGCACGTCCGCCTTGTCCTTGTTGAGCGGGATGTCGACCTCGTGGTCGTCCGCGAGCCACTCCACCCGGTCCTTGAACACCTCGGGCTTGGCGCCCAGCGGGCTGCCCTCGCGGTGGCCGCGCTCCGCCACGGCCCACAGCTCATGGGGCACCAGGCCGGCCTGGAACATGCCGTGGCGGGCGAGCGAAATCAGGCTGGCGATGTCGATGCCCATCGGGCACATCAGCGAGCAGCGCCCGCACACCGTGCACGAGTCGTAGATCAGCTCCTGCCACTCCTGCAGCTGCGCCACCGTCACCCTGGGCTTGAGGTTGAACAGGCGGTAGAAGAGGGCGAACGGCCCGTATTCCCGCTTGTAAGCCTGCTTGAACGGCTCCAGCTTCCAGATCGGCGTGTACTTCGGGTTTTCGGTGGTGACGTAGAAGTGGCAGGCCTCGGCGCACATGCCGCAGTGGATGCACGACTCCATGTAGATGGCCGCGGTGCGGCCGAAGTCGCGCACGAAAGTCTGCATCGCCTTCTGCACGCGCTCGTCGTCGGGCATCTCGCCCTGGGTGTCGTAGCGCACCTCGGGCTTCTTGACCGAGAGGCGCGGCTTGTCCAGCTCCAGCGGGTGCTGGGTGTCGATGTCGGTGGCGCTCACAGGCTGGCCCCCTTGCGTTCGAACTGCATGCCCTGGGTGCCGCGGGCCGCGAAGATGGTGAAGGCGTGCATCAGCTTGCCGAACGGGAACCAGATCAGCAGCAGCGCCACCGACAGCAGGTGCAGCGCCAGCAGCGTCTGGTACGGCGCACCGACGTGGCTGTAGGCCAGCATGCCGGTGGCGATGGGCGCGATGGTCACGAACCAGCTGAAGTAGTCGTCGAAGTTGGAGATCAGCCGCTTGACCGGGTTCGAGATGCGATGGATCAGCACCGCCAGCAGCGCCGCCAGCGAGACCGCGCTGAAAAAGTAGATGATCCCGCCCGGCAGCGTCGGCCAGGCGATGCCGAACACGTCCCGGAAGTTGACCCCGATCAGGCCCTTGGCGACGTTCTCGAAAAACAGGATGTGGGGCAGGTAGAAGAACAGCCCCACCAGGAAGCCGATGTGGAAGGTGTAGCCCATGATTTCGCCGAAGGCGGTGCCGTGCAGGAACTCCTTGCGCGGCCACGAGCGCAGCAGCAGCAGGCGTAGGCCCTTCCACGCCGACGGGTTGCGGGGCTCGGAAAGATCCTTTTTTCCACGCAGCAGGAAAACGCCCACCAGGCGCCAGAGCACGCCGACCACGAACACGATCACCGCGAACTGCATCGCGGGGCCGCGGGCGAATGCGAGCAGGTCCATGTCAGCCTCCTTTGGCGATCTTGTCCTGGCGCTTGCGCGCCGCGTAGGCGGCCGCGGCGCCCAGCGCCACGCCGGCGGCGGCGGCCGCGCCCACCGTGGCGGCGTTGCCCCAGTTCGCCACCGCCAGGGGCTGGTAGAAGCTGCCCTTGTCCCAGAAATCGGGCTCGGAGCAGCCCAGGCAGCCGTGGCCCGACTGGATCGGGAAGCTGGTGCCGCCGTTCCATTTCAGCGTCGCGCAGGCGTTGTAGGTGGTGGGGCCCTTGCAGCCCAGCTCGTAGAGGCACCAGCCGTTGCGCGCGCCCTCGTCGTCGAAGGTCCTGGCGAACTTGCCCTGGTCGTAGAAGGGGCGCCGGTAGCAGCGGTCGTGGATGGTCTCGCCGAAGAACACCTTGGGCCGCCCCAGCGGGTCCAGCTCCGGCAGGCTGCCGAAGGTGAGGAAGTGGGTGAGCACGCCGGTGATCACGACCGGAATCGGCGGGCAGCCGGGAATGTTGACCACCGGCTTGCCTTTGACGATCTGCGAGATCGGCACCGCGCCGGTGGGGTTCGGGTCGGCCTTGGGGATGCCGCCGAACGCGGCGCAGCTCCCCACCGCCACCACCGCCAGCGCGCCCGCGGCGGCTTCCTCGAGCCATTGCAGGTTGGTCTGGCCGCCGATGCAGGAATAGACGCCGCCGTCCTTGAGCGGCAGCGAGCCGTCCACCAGCAGCAGGTAGCTGCCGGCGTTCTCCCTGATGAGCTTCTCGCGCAGCTCCTCGGCCTGGTGGCCGGCCGCCGCCATGATGGTTTCCTGGTAGTCCAGGGAGATCATGTCGAAGATCATGCCCTCCAGGGTCGGCGCGGCCGAGCGCGTGAGCGACTCCGTGCAGCCGGTGCACTCCTGGAACGGATACCACAGCACCGACGGGCGCCTGCTCTTGCCGAGCGCCTCGGCCATCGCCGGGGCCACCGACGGCGGCAGCGCCATGAGCGAGGCCATGGCGGCGCAGAACTTCATGAACGCGCGGCGGCTGACGCCGCGCTCGGCGAGTCTTTGCTCCAGGGTGCGCGTGTCCAGCATGGTGGTTCGCTCCACGGGGTCAGTGTTGCTCGGGGGCGCAATCCCGCAGGATCCGCTCCAGACGCTCGCAGGCCTGCGCCGCATCGGCGGCCGAGGCGCACAGGATCTCGGGCAGCAGGGTGATCTCGATCAGCTCCGCCACGGTCTGGCCGTCGGCGTTGCGGTGGGTGATCCACCACACGCCGGCAAGCGCGGTCTCCTGCACCTCGGAAATCCCGGTGGCGTCCACTTCGGCGCGCACCTCGCCGCGGCCGAGGGTTTCGCGCAGCCAGTCGCGGTCCGCGTCCGAAAGCGGCAGGGCCAGCAGGTCGATGGCGGCGGCCGCTCCGGATTCCGCCAGCGCCGCGAGATGGGTCCGGATCTCCGCCAGCACCGCGCGCTCGTTGCCGGTGCGCGCCGCGACCGGCGCCAGAAAGCGCAACGGGATCGTGCGCGGCCCGTTCACGCGGTCCACCCCTCGATCAGGGCGCGCACCGCGCGGCAGGCCTCCGGCATCGCCGCCGCCACCTCGGGCGTCGGCGTGTCGCCCCAGTCCACGCGCCGGGGCTGGATCGCCACCAGCGCCCGTTCGGGCGGCAGGCCGTCGTCCAGCGCCAGCACCTGCAGCAGGTCGGCGAGGCCGACTTCGTGCACGCTGCGGCGGCTGCGCTCGGTGAGGAAACGGTCCATCGCACCACCGGTGAGGACGCGCAGTGTTCCAGGAACCGCGTCGAGCTCGGCGGCGTCCACCACGATCAGCCGTCCCGCGCCATGCAGGTCGGCGGCAAGGCCGAAGGAGAGGGTGCCGCCATCGACATACTCGACGCCTTCGGCGGGCGCCTCCGCCCGCCGCAGCGCTTCCACGACGTGGACGCCGACGCCTTCGTCGGCGAGCAGGGTGTTGCCGATGCCGAGCACCACGGTGCGGCCGCCCGCCCGGGCACTGGCCGGCGCGCGAGCGGTCGAAGCCGGCAGGCGATCGATGTTGGCGTGTGAGTCCACGATGACGTTGGCCCGGTTTTTTCTGTTCATTCTTGAACTGTCACGTTAGGGAAGAGTTGCGTGAGGGGTTTTGACATGGATCAAAGGGTCGCCCGGGCCCGCCGTAACCTGCTGGACCGGTGTGAAAAAATGGCTCTCCGGCGAGGGCTGGCGGGACTCCTGCTGCTGGCGTTGGCCGGCGTCGCGCCGCCGCCGGCCGCGGCTGCCCCGGAGATCCTGCCGGTGGGGGAGTTTTCCGCCGCCGCGCCGGGGGCCGCGCCCCCCGCCGGCTGGGAGCCGCTCACTTTCGAGAACGTGGCGCGCCACAGCGCGTACCGGTTGCTGGCCAATTCGGGGACCACGGTGGTGCGGGCCGAGGCCCACGCGTCCGCATCGGGGCTGATCCGGCGTATCCGCATCGATCCGCGCGAATACCCGGTGCTGGAATGGCGCTGGCGGGCGGTGAAGCTCCCGCGGGGCAACGATCCGCGCACCAAGGCGGGCGACGACTACGCGGCGCGGATCTATGTCGCCTTCGAGTTCGATCCGCAGCGTGCCGGCGCGCTGGACAAACTCACCTACGAGGGCGCGAAGCTGCTCTTCGGCGCCTACCCGCCGGCGGGCAGCCTCAACTACGTATGGGACGCGACGCTGCCCGAGGGCACGGTGTTCGCGAGCCCCTACACCGAGCGCAACCGCATCGTCGTGGTCACCAGCGGCAGCGCCCGCGAAGGCGAGTGGGTGAGCGTGCGCCGCAACGTGCTGGAAGACTACCGGCAGGCCTTCGGCGCCGAACCGCCGATGATCGAGGGCGTCGCCATCATGACCGACGCCGACAACACCGGCGGGCGCACCGAGGCGCTGTACGGGGACATCGTGTTCCGGCGAGCACGCTAACCCGGCGTCCTGGTTCCGTACCGTGATCGCCGCTTTGGGATGTCGGCGGACGCCGGCATCCAGTCAGGCGGTGATCCGTAGGGAGCGTGCTTCCCGGCCACCGGCTCCCGCCGGCTGGACGACGCCGTTTTCGGCGGGCTGCTAGTGTCCCGAGTCGCTAATTCGTTGAACAAAAGATGCGCGAGAATCGGCGACGCGCCGGAACGTGGAGCAGGGGCCCCGGTTTTCCGGGGATGCGACCGTAAAGGCGCGTGGGAGGACCGCGCATCCGGCGCTCCACCGTCCCGCTGCGGGGTCGCTTCCAAGCCGACGGCGCTTGGAACCTGCTCCGCCCTGCGCGGGACACTTTGGCGCAAATCCTCGCCAGGTGTTCAACCGGGCTGCGGTTTGCTTCGCCTCTGGCGCCGATTTCGGCACTTTTGCGACGCAGACGCTCCCACAACGACGACGGATCGATCACCGAACTCGCGACTCGGGACACTAGAACGTCTGCCGCACGGTGACGCCGGCAAAGAAGCTGCGGCCGGGCGCGGGCTCGAAATAGCGGCCGTTGGCTTCGCCGACGATCACGGAAGCCGCGTAGCGGCGATCGAACAGGTTGTCGACGCGGACAAAAGGCTCCACCGCCAGGTCACCCAGCAAGTACTTGAACCCCGCCCGCCAGGCGAGCGTGAAGAAGCTGCCGGCGGCGTCGGTATTCAGGTCGTCGACGTAGACCCTGCCCTTCCAGCGCGCCTCCAGCGCGGTATTGAAGCCGCCGGCGGCGTGGCGCCATGCGAGTTCGCCGAAGAATGCGCTCTTGGGCACGCCGGGAATGCGGTTGCCTGAGGGCACCACGGCGGGCGCGCAGGGCGTGCCGGTGCAGGTGGCGAAGGCGTCGGCGAACGTTGCGTCGAGCCGGGTGAACGCGCCGAAGGCGCGGAATCCGTGCGCCAGCAGCGCCTCGCCCGAGAGTTCGACCCCGAGCCGCCGGGTGCGCCCCGCGTTGCGGAAGCTGGTGCGTCCGCCCAGCGATTGCGCCACCACGATCTCGTCCTCGGTGCGGATGCCGTAGAGCGCCAGCGTTGTCACCGTCCTCGCGCCCCGCAGCTTGAGACCGGTCTCCAGGTGATCGCTGATCGCCGGCACGAGAGAAAAGTTGAGTCCGCTGCCGCCGTCGGGCCGGTAGAAGAGCTCGTTCAGCGTCGGCGTCTCGAACCCGCGGCCCAGCGCGGCATAGACGAAGAGCGCCGGCGCCGGCGCGTAGGAGGCGCCGGCGGCGCCGGTCCACTCGCCGTAGCGCACGCGGCCGCTGTCGTCCGGATTGCCCGGCGCGACGTAGCGGTCATCCACCTCGAACTCCACCTCGGTGTAGCGCGCGCCGGCGGTGACGTTCCAGCGCGCCGCCGGCGTCCACTCGGCCTGCAGGTAGCCGCCGGTCTGGGTGACCGTGTCGATCTCGCTGCGGCGCAGGCGGCCGGCAGCGCCCAGCGTCGTGCCGACGAAGTTCTCGTAGCCGCGGCGGTCGTCGCGCGAGCGCTCGAGATCGACGCCGGCGGTGAGCGTTAGGGGACGGCCGGCGGTGTCCGCCTGGTGTACGTAGCGCAGGCCCGCACCGCCGAAGCGGCGATCGAAGTCGATCACGCCGCCGGCACTGGTGGGTGCCGCCTGCGCCGCCACCGGCACCGACAGGAACTGCACCACGTCGCGGGTGCCGCCCCAGGCGGTGGCGATGAGGCGGTCGCCGCCGCCGAGCGCGTGCTCGACGCTCACGCCGGCCTGGCGGTTGTCCACACTCTTGCGCGTGTTGAACGCCAGCGCGCTGGGCGCCGCCTGCCGCGGGTCGGCCTCGAGCTGGGCGCGGGTGAGGCCTTGCGGGTCGAGGCTGTCGGGCTGGTCGAGGGCGTTGACGACCAGCGTCCCCACCGTATCCGGCCCGGCGGCGCCGGTGAGTTTCGCGTTCAGCAGGTTGCGCCGCGCGCGGCTGTGCTCGCGGTAGCCGTCGGTGAAGAAGCGCGACGCCGCGCCGTAGCCGCTGCGGCCGCTCTCCGCGCCGCCGCCCTCGACGCCCAGCCTCCAGGTGCCGAAGCTGCCGGCGCCGAAGGAGGCGGCGGCCTCCGGCGGCGTCGGCCCCGCGCGGGTGAACGCCTGGATTACCCCACCGGCGTGGTTGCCGTAGAGCACCGAGAACGGGCCGCGCAGCACCTCGATGCGCTCGGCGGAGTCCAGGTCCACCAGCCCCGGCTGGCCCTGGCCGTCGGGCATCGTGAGGGGCACCCCGTCGGCCACCAGGCGCACGCCGCGCACGCCGAACGCCGCGCGCGCGCCGAAGCCGCGGATCGAGATCTGCAGATCCTGGGCGTAGTTCTGGCGGTTCTCGGCGACGACGCCGGGCACCCGCGCCAGCGGCTCGGACAGGTTCACGCGGGGGCCGGCCGAATGGATCTCGTCGCGGGTCACCGTGGTGACGGACGCGGGCACTTCGGCGCTCAGGCGCTCGCTGCGGGTGGCGGAGACGCTGACTTCCGGCAGGCGTTCGAGCGCCTGCGCCGCCGCGCCGTCAGCCGGCAGCGCCAGCAGCAGCGCCGCCCCAAGGAGACGGCGCAGGAAGGCGGCGCGCGGCGCCCACCGCGGTCCCGGGCCGAGACCGGGCGGCCGCGCCGGGAGGCGGTGCAGGCCGAACATTCTGCGGGAAAATCGCACGCTTTACCGGGGCTCAGGCTATCGAGGCGGGGGCGAAGCGCGCCGGCGCGCCGATGGAGAAGGTGATGCTCACGGTGCAGCGCTACGGCAACATGTCCGCGGCCACCGTGCCGGTGGCGCTGGTGGACGCCGTGGAGGCGGGCAGGGTAGAACCCGGATCATTGATTCTGACGCCGGCGTTCGGCGGCGGGCTCACCTTCTGCGCGCACCTGATCCGCTGGGGCCAGCGCGTTACGCCGCTCGCGAAAACCGATATCGACCTGCCGCCCTGCGAGAGAAGCGCGCTGGAGATCGTCAATGAAATCCGCGCCCGGAAGGATCCCCACGGCCGCTCGGCGGCGGGGCTCATGCAGCAGACGTACGCGGAGAACCGCGCCCGCGGCGATGCAGCGCCGGAATGAAACTAGAACCTATCTCAAAATTATTGAGTGGGTGAATTCGTATACATACAATTGGCAACATGCTGCGATTGACGGATGCTCAATGGGAACGGATACGGGAGCATTTTCCCGAAGAGAACCTTCCC
>JBMOQX010000016.1:0-11190 GCA_049322755.1 Pseudomonadota bacterium
GGGCTGTACAGCCTGGTCCTCGGCAGCCGGAAGCCCGAGGCCAAGCGCTTCAAGCGCTGGGTGACCCACGAGGTGCTGCCGGCGATCCGCAAGACGGGTCGCTACGCGCTGTCCGGAACACCGGCCCGGCCTGCCCCGACCCAAGACCGTGTGTGCTCGATCCTGCTGATCGGCGAGGCCGTGGCCAAGGTGCCGGGGGTCAAACCCGGCATCGCGATGGCGGCCACGCTCACCTGCATCCAGGAGAACACGGGCCTGGCGGTCGAGACGTTGCGCCGCGCGCTGCCCGCCGCGAACGAGGCGATCTGCTCCCTCAACGCCACCCAGCTCGGCAGGCTGCTCGGCCTGTCGGCCAAGGCGACCAACCAGCGCCTGGCCCACCACGGCCTGCAGTTCCGCAACGAGCGCGACGAGTGGGAGCTGACCGAGGCCGGCGAGGCCTGGGCCGAGGCGATGCCGTACTCCCGCAACGGGCACAGCGGCTACCAGATCCTCTGGAACCCTCTGGTGGCCGAGCGGCTGAAGGAGGTGGCGTGATGGCGCTTCCCATCATCACCGCCGACCAGCGGCTGCGGGAGAAGCAGGGCGTCAAGCTCGTGCTGCTGGGCAAGAGCGGCATCGGCAAGACCAGCCAGCTCAAGACGCTGCCGGAAGGATCGACCCTGTTCGTCGACCTCGAGGCCGGGGATCTCGCGGTCAAGGACTGGCGCGGCGACTGCGTGCGCCCGACCACCTGGCCGGAGTTCCGCGACCTGGTGGTGTTCCTCGCCGGCCCGAACCCGGCGCTGCCCGCGGATGCGCCGTTCTCAGAGGCGCACTACCGGCACGTCTGCGAGCGTTACGGCGACCCGGCGCAACTGGCCAAGTACGACACCTACTTCGTCGACAGCATCACGGTGCTCGCGCGCCTCGCCCTGATCTGGGCCAAGACCCAGCCGCAGGCCTACAGCGAGCGCACCGGCAAGCCCGACACCCGGGGTGCCTACGGCCTGCTCGGCGCCGAGCTCATCGGGGCGCTGACCCAGCTGCAGCACGCGCGCGGCAAGCACGTCGTGTTCGTGGCCATCCTCGACGAGCGGCTGGACGACTTCAACCGCAAGGTCTTCGTGCCGCAGATCGAGGGCGCCAAGACCGCCGCGGAACTGCCCGGCATCGTCGACGAGGTGGTCACCTTGGCCGAGATCAAGGCCGAGGACGGATCAATCTACCGCGCCTTCGTCTGCCACACGCTGAACCCCTACGGCGTCCCGGCCAAGGACCGCTCCGGCCAGCTCGAGTTGCTGGAGCCGCCGAACCTGCGCGCGCTGATCGACAAGTGCGCCGCCGCCACTCGAATCCCGACATCCAAGGAGTAAGCCATGACCGCCTGGAACGATTTCAACGACGCCGAACAGCAGCCAAGCTTCGACCTCATCCCCAAGGGCACGCTCGCCCGCGTGCGCATGACCCTCAAGCCCGGGGGCTACGACGACCCGGCCCAGGGGTGGACCGGCGGCTACGCCACGCAGAGCTTCGAGACCGGCTCGGTGTATCTGGCGGCCGAGTTCGTGGTGCTGGAGGGCGAGTACGCCCGGCGCAAGCTCTGGAGCAACATCGGCCTGCATTCCCCGAAGGGCCCGGCCTGGGGTCAGATGGGCCGCAGCTTCGTGCGCGCGATCCTCAACAGCGCCCGCAACGTCCATCCCCAGGACAACGGGCCGCAGGCCGCCGCCGCGCGGCGCATCCAGGGCTTCCACGAGCTCGACGGCATCGAGTTCCTCGCCCGCATCGACATCGAGAAGGACGGCCGCGGCGACTTGAAGAACGTCATCAAGAGCGCCGTCGAGCCCGACCACCCGGACTACGCCCGCCTGATGGGCGTGCCGCCCAAGGCGTCGGGCACCGGCCACTCCGGCGCGCCGGCGGCGGTCACCCCGCCCCGTGCGATGCCGCCAGCCGCCCCGCAACGCCCCGCCGTGCCGGGCAAGCCGGCCTGGGCGCAGTGAGAGGAGGGCCGGTGAAGTGCTGGGTCTGCAAACGACAGGCGCGCGGCTACGGCCACTCGGACCTCCGGCATCCGGTGGGCGACGCCCGGCGCTATCCGATCGACTGGGTGTTCTGCTCGCGGCGCTGCCAGGAGGCGTTTCACACGCTCTACGGCAACTGGCTGCGGGTGCGGGACGGACGTTCACCCCTCGGGGAGGTCGCGATGATCGATCCGTCTGACGTCGAACTCGCCGCGATGAGGAAGTGCCTCAAGGCCTTCGGTGCGGCGGCAGAAAGCATCGGCTTCGACAAGCCCGTCGGCGCGTACTCCGAGGACGAGGCCCTGCGGGTGATCGACGCCATCGTCACCTGCTACACGGAGGCGATGGTCGAGCACCACGAGGCGACCAAGTACCCGCCGGTGCGCGGGCTGAAGCACCCGGTGTCCGATCCCTTCGCGGATCTCGAGGACGACCTGCCATGGGAGGAACCGACGGCGGCCCCGAAAGCGGCACAGAAGGAGGCGCGGCCATGATGGACTTCAACGCCTCCAAGAGCCTGTCGGGCCAGGTCACGGCGCTGATCGACGCCGGAATGCAGCAGTCTCGCGCGGCACAGCCTCGCCGCACGTACCTGGGCGCCTCGCGCCTCGGGGCCGCGTGCGAGCGCGCGCTGCAATACGAGGTCGCCGACGCCCCGGTCGATCCGGGTCGCGAGACCGACGGTCGCATGCTGCGCGTCTTCGAGCGCGGCCACGTCATCGAGGACTGCATGGTCGGATGGCTGCGCGCGGCGGGCTTCGATCTGCGCACGCGAAACGACGCGGGCGAACAGTTCGGCTTCTCGGCGCTCGACGGGCGCCTGCAGGGCCACGTCGATGGCGTCATCGTCGCCGGGCCCGACCTGGGATTCGGTTCCGGCTACCCGGCGCTGTGGGAGAACAAGTGCCTGGGCGCGAAATCGTGGCGCGAGTTGGAGAAGCACCGACTCGCGGTCGCCAAGCCCATCTACGCCGCGCAAGTGGCGCTCTACCAGGCCTACCTGGGGCTGCACGCGCACCCGGCGCTGTTCACGGCGGTGAACGCCGACACGATGGAGATCCACGCCGAGCTGGTGCCGTTCGATACGGCGCTGGCGCAGCGCATGTCCGACCGGGCGGTGAAGGTCATCACGGCCACCGAGGCGGGCGAACTGCTGCCGCGGGGGATCGTAGATCCCACCCATGTCGAGTGCCGGATGTGCCCGTGGCAGGACCGGTGCTGGAGGGCCGCGGCATGAACGACACACCGCTGCACCAGGTGCTCGGAGAGCGCCTGATCGACGCACGCGAGGCGGCGCTGACGCTGAATCTGCCGCTCTACTGGCTCACCCACGCCAAGGAGCGCCGGCGTCTCGGCCTGCCGCACTACCGGGTCGGCAAGCTCCTGCGCTTCAAGCTGAGCGAACTGATCGCGTGGATGGAGGAAAGCCAAGCCCTGCACCCGGCCGACGCAGTGCACGAGGAGGAGGCGGATGCTGGACTTCAATGACACCGCGCCCGAGCCCGAGATCCCGGCGTCCGACCGCCGCGAGGCCGTGCGCGCCGCCCTGCTCGCTAGGCTGGAAGCGGTGCTGTTCACCCTGTTCCCCGCCGGTCGGACGCGCCGCGGCAAGTTCGTCATCGGCGACGTGCTCGGCAGCCCGGGCGACAGCCTGGAGGTCGTGCTCGACGGCGACAAGGCGGGACTGTGGACCGACCGCGCCACCGGCGACGGCGGCGATGTGTTCCACCTGATCGGCGCCCACTTCGGCGTGGACGTGCACGGCGACTTCGCCCGCGTCCTCGACCTGGCCGAGGACCTCGTCGGCCGTGCCCTCACGGCCCCGGCGCGCAAGGCTGCCAAGGAGACCCCGGTCGACGACCTGGGTCCCGCCACCGCCAAGTGGGACTACCTCGACGCACAAGGGCACCTCATCGCCGTCGTCTACCGCTACGACCCGCCTGGGCGCAAGAAGGAGTTCCGGCCCTGGGACGCGCGCCGCCGCAGAAAAGCGCCGCCCGAGCCGAGGCCGCTCTACCACCAGCCCGGCATCGCCACGGCCGAGGCCGTGGTGTTGGTCGAGGGCGAGAAGTGCGCGCAGGCCTTGATCGAGATCGGGATCGTGGCCACCACCGCGATGCACGGCGCCAACGCCCCGGTGGACAAGACCGACTGGACGCCGCTCGCCGGCAAGGCCGTCCTCCTCTGGCCCGATCGCGACAAACCCGGCTGGGACTACGCGATGGCCGCCGCGCAGGCCGTGCTGGCCGCCGGCGCCGCCTCCTGCGACGTGCTGCTGCCGCCCGACGACAAGCCCGAGGGGTGGGATGCGGCCGACGCGATCGCCGACGCCTTCGACGTCGCCGCCTTCATCGCCACGGGCCCGAGGATGAGCATCAAGCCCGCGCAAGGGCTGCCCACGCAGGAGCCTTCCGTCTGGGCCACCGACGACGCGCTGGCGCTGAGCTTCACCAGCCGCTACTGCTCCGACTGGCGCTACTGCGCCGCCTGGGGCAAGTGGCTGGTGTAGGACGGACGGCGCTGGCAGGCGGACGAGACGCTGTTGGTGCACCACCTCATCCGCGCGATCTGCCGCGAGGCCGCGCTCAAGGCCGACTCCCACCGGCTGGCGGCCAAGCTCGCCGCGAGCAGCACGGTCGGCGGCGTGGAGCGGCTGGCGCGCACCGACCGGCGGCACGCCTCCACCTCGGAGGAGTGGGACGCGGATCTGTTCGCGCTCAACACGCCGGGCGGCGTGATCGACCTGCGCACCGGGCGGCTGCGCCTGCACGACCGCGCCGACCGCATGACCAAGCTCGCCACCGCCACGCCCCGCGGCGACTGCCCCCGCTGGCGGGCGTTCCTGGCCGACGTCACCGGGGGCGATGCCGACCTGCAGGCCTACCTGCAGCGCATGGTGGGCTACTGCCTCACCGGCTCCACGGCGGCCCACGCGCTGTTCTTCCTCTACGGCACCGGTGCCAACGGCAAGTCGGTGTTCGTGAACACCTTGGCCACGATCCTGGGCGACTACGCCACCAGCGCGCCGATGGACACCTTCATGGAGGCGCGCGGCGACCGGCATCCGACCGATCTGGCGGGCCTGCGCGGGGCGCGCTTCGTCTCCTCCATCGAGACCGAGCAGGGCCGGCGCTGGAACGAGTCCAAGGTCAAGGCGATCACCGGCGGCGACAAGGTCTCGGCGCGCTTCATGCGCCAGGACTTCTTCGAGTACACGCCCCAGTTCAAGCTGGTCATCGCCGGCAACCACAAGCCCGCGATCCGCAACGTGGACGAGGCGATGAAGCGCCGGCTGCACCTGATCCCCTTCACCGTCACCATCCCGCCCGAGCGGCGCGACGCGCAGCTGACCGACAAGCTTCTGGCCGAGCGCGACGGGATCCTCGCCTGGGCGGTCGAGGGCTGTCTGGCCTGGCAGCGCGAGGGGCTCCAGCCCCCGGCCAGTGTGGTGTCGGCCACCGCCGAGTACTTCGATGAGGAGGACGCCGTCGGCGACTTCCTGGACGAGGAGGCCCAGCGTCACCCGCAGGCCCGCGTGGCCGTGGCCGACGTGTTCCAGCGCTGGCAGGACTGGGCCGGCCGGCGCGGCGAGTACGTGGGCACGAGCCGCTGGCTCGCGCAGCAGCTGGCCAACCGCGGCTTCGAGCGCACGCGCATCCACGGCGGCGTCAAGGCCCTGGCAGGCCTGTCGCTCAAGCCCAAGGACTACGGCACCCGCCTGCCGTATCGCGACGACTGAACCCCGAGGGTGACCGAAGGTGACTGGCCCAGGGATTGAATCGCTTTACGCGCGTACGCGCGCGCGGGCGGAAGGACGATTCCCCACGGCGGTCACCTTCGGTCACCCGATGCTGACAAGGACCGACACGATGCACACCACCCTGCTTGCCCTCGACCTGGGCACCACCACCGGCTGGGCGCTGCGCGACCGCACGGGCGCGATCACCAGCGGCACCGAATCCTTCAAGCCCCGACGCTTCGAAGGCGGCGGCATGCGTTTCCTGCGCTTCAAGCGCTGGCTCACCGAACTCAAGGCCCACGCCGACGGGATCGACACGCTGGTCTTCGAGGAAGTGCGCCGCCACGTCTCGACCGACGCGGCACACGCCTACGGCGGCTTCCTCGCCACGCTCACGGCCTGGTGCGAGCACCACGGCATTCCCTACCAGGGCGTGCCGGTGGGCACGATCAAGAAGCACGCCACCGGCTCTGGCCGCGCCGGCAAGGACGCGGTGATGGCGGCCGTGCGTGCGCGGGGCCACGCCCCGGCGGACGACGACGAGGCCGACGCCTTGGCGCTGTTGTTCTGGGCCCTCGAGCTTCACGACGCGGCGCAGGAGGACTGAGATGATTGTTCCGACCCCTCGCTACCGCTGCCCGCTCGGTCGGCTGCAACCCGAGTCGATGGACGTGGAGGCCGTCAAGCGCCGCGGCTGGCGCGAGCAACGGCTGCTCGTCGTCTCCCTCGACGACGCCCGACTCGACTGGATGGAGCGCGAGCTGATCCGGCAAATCGGCGAGCGGCTCTACGGTGCACGGGAGGCACGCCATGGCTGAATGGACCGTCGAGCGTGTGGCCGAGCGCTTCCGGGAGGCGGCCATCACCGCCCACCGCCTGCCGCCCGTGCGCGTGCAGGGCTACTTCAACACCTGGCCCGCGATCCGGCGCATGCCCTGGGAGACGCTGGGGGCCGAACCCTCGATCCGGCGCTTCCCGCCCGCACCCGAGACGGTCGAGCGGATGCTCGAGACCATGCGCTGGGTGTTGTGGCTGGAGGAAGAGGAACGCCACCTGGTGTGGATGCGCGCCGAGCGCCACCGCTGGCGCGACATCTGCGCCCGCTTTGGCTGCGACCGGACCACGGCGTGGCGGCGGTGGCAGAAGGCACTGGAGGTTGTGGCGTTCAACCTCAACGGGCGCACAAAGCCAACCGGGGCCAAAGCGATGGGTCAGGCAGGGTAATGCCTGCCGCAACTGTCCCCGTTCTCGGCCGATTGTCCTTTTGCCGCCCCTGATGGTCTGCAACAAAACGGCCCGCCCAGCGCTAGTATTCCCGCTACGCTCAGGACAGAAGTGACCGACCGGGTGACTTCTACGGCAGCACGGGTCCTTCCTGGGCACTGAGCCATGCGGGGGGCGCGAGCGCGGCGCTTGCCTAGCGTCTGACCGCGAATCGAGGTTACCGGGTTACCGGTTACCACCCGGGCGACCGGCCGCTTCCCGTTACCACTGCCACCCGAATCCACCCTACCCGCCCCGGGCCTTTCGCGCTTGCGGCGGGTTTCGTTTTGCCCATGCGCGAAGGACTCAGCCTCGAATACCGCGACATCGCCACGCTGATCCCCTACGCCCGCAACCCGCGCACGCATTCCGACGCGCAGATCGCCAAGATCGCCGCCTCCATCGTCGAGTTCGGCTGGACCAATCCGATCCTGGTCGATGGCGCAAACGGCATCATCGCCGGCCACGGGCGTTTGGCGGCGGCGCGCCGACTCGGGCTCGAGAAGGTGCCGGTCATCGAACTCGCGCACCTGACCCCGGCGCAGAAGCGCGCGCTGGTGCTGGCCGACAACCGGCTGGCGCTGGAAGCCGGCTGGGACGAGGAGATGCTCGCACTGGAACTGGCCGAACTCGCCGAGGCCGGCTACGACCTGGGGCTCACCGGCTTCGTCGATGCCGAGATCGGGCGCTTGCTGGACGCGCTCGGGATGGAGGCCACGACCGAGGAGGCCGGCGCCGACGAGGACGCGGCCGAGGAAGACCTCCCCACCCCGCCCGCGGTCCCGGTCACCCGGCCGGGCGATTTGTGGTGGCTGGGCGAGCACCGGCTGCTGTGCGCCGATGCCTCCGACCACAAAGCCGTGCAGCGCCTGATGGCGGGCGACCGGGCGCACCTGGTCTTCACCAGCCCCCCGTATGCCAACCAGCGCGACTACACCACCGGCGGGATCAAAGACTGGGATGCCCTGATGCAGGGCGTGTTCGGCGCGGCTCAAACGGCCTTGCGCGAGGACGCGCAGGTGCTGGTCAACCTGGGGCTGGTGCACCGCGACGGCGAGTGGCAGCCGTACTGGGACGGCTGGATCGCGTGGATGCGCACGCAGGGCTTTCGGCGCTTCGGCTGGTACGTGTGGGACCAGGCGGTGACCGTGCCCGGCGACTGGGCCGGGCGGCTGGCGCCCCGGCACGAGTTCGTCTTCCACTTCAACCGCCAGGCGCGCAAACCGAACAAGATCGTGCCCTGCAAGTGGGCCGGGCAGGAAACCCACCTGCGCGCCGACGGTTCGTCCACCGCGATGCGCGGCAAGGACGGCACGGTCGGCGGCTGGTGCCACGCGGGGCTGCCGACGCAGGACTTCCGCATCCCGGACTCGGTCATCGAGGTGACGCGCCAGCGCGGCCGCATCGGTGAGGGTATCGACCATCCGGCGGTGTTCCCGGTGGGGTTGCCCCGGTTCTTCATCGAGGCCTACACCGATGCGGGCGAGATCGTCCTGGAGCCGTTCGCAGGCTCGGGCACCACGCTCCTCGCCGGTGAACTCACGGGTCGCCGGGTGCGCGCGGTCGAACTCGCTCCCGAGTACGTGGACGTGGCCCTGCGCCGCTGGATGCAGCACCACCCGGACCGCGTGCCGGTGCTGGAGGGCAATGGTCGGACCTTCGGCGAGGTGGCGACCGAGCGCGAGGCGGAGGTGCCGGCATGACCGCCTCGTGGCTCGCCGAGAGAATCGAGCACTGGCCGACGACCAAGCTCGTGCCCTACGCGCGCAACGCGCGCACGCACTCGGACGCCCAGATCGCACAGATCGCCGCCAGCATCGCCGAGTTCGGCTTCACCAACCCGATCTTGGCCGGGGCCGATGGCGTGATCGTCGCCGGGCACGGTCGGCTCGCCGCCGCGTAGAGGCTGGGCCTTTCCACCGTGCCGGTGGTGGTGCTCGATCATCTGACGCCCACCCAGCGCCGGGCGTTGGGTGTAGCCGACAACCGCATCGCCGAGGCCGCGGGTTGGGACGAGGAACTCTTGCGCCTCGAACTGCAAGACCTGCAGGCCGAGGGCTTCGATCTGGACCTGACCGGGTTCGACGCCGACGCGCTGGCCGATCTGCTGGCGAGGGACGAACCCGAGCACATCGGCCAGACCGACGACGACGCGGTGCCCGAGTCCCCCGACGCGCCGGTGTCCCGGCCCGGCGACGTGTGGTTGCTCGGCCCCCATCGGCTGGTGTGCGGGGATGCGACCACGGCCGAGGCCTACGCGCGCCTGTTCCCGCACGGCGAACGGGCGGACATGGTCTTCACCGACCCGCCCTACAACGTCAACTACGGGAGCAGCGCGAAGGACAAGCTGCGCGGCAGGCACCGCCCGATCCTCAACGATGCGCTGGGCGACGGGTTTCGCGACTTCCTGCGGGATGCGCTGACGCTCTTGATCGCCCACACCCAGGGCGCGATCTACGTGGCCATGTCCTCCAGCGAGCTCGACACCCTGCAGGCGGCCTTCCGTGCCGCCGGGGGCCACTGGTCGACGTTCATCATCTGGGCCAAGAACACCTTCACGCTGGGCCGCTCGGACTACCAGCGTCAGTACGAGCCGATCCTCTACGGGTGGCCGGAGTGGGCGACTCGCCACTGGTGCGGCGACCGCGACCAAGGCGACGTGTGGCACTTCAACAAGCCGCAGAAGAACGACCTGCACCCGACGATGAAGCCGGTCGAACTGGTCGAGCGTGCGATCCGCAACTCCAGCCGCCCGGGCGACGTGGTGCTCGACCCCTTCGGCGGCTCGGGCACCACGCTGATCGCCGCCGAGAAGTCGGGGCGCCTGGCGCGGCTGATCGAGCTCGATCCGAAGTACGTCGACGTGATCGTGCAGCGATGGCAGGAGTGGACGGGCCGGCAGGCCACCCGCGAGGCGGATGGCGTGGCCTTCGATCAGGCGGCGAGCGCCTCCTCTGCGATCGCGCAGTGAATCACGAAGCCGTCAGCTGCGGCATCCCATGCGGGATGCGCTGCCCCATCGCGACTCACGCGAGCCGGTAGATGCGTTCGCCGCCCGGTATCTTCTCGGAGACGATGGTCAGGCCCAGCTTCTTCTTCAGCGCCCCGGCCATGGTGCCGCGCACCGTGTGGGGCTGCCAGCCGGTGGCCTCGACGATCTGGCGAACGGTGGCGCCCTCGGGGCGGCGCAGCATCGCGATGACCTGGGCCTGCTTGCTGTTCTCACGGGTGCGCGGACGCGTGCGCGCAGCCTTGTCCTTGGACCACCCGGCTTCGGCGGCCGTCACCGCCGCCTCGATCTCGGGGTCGTCCTCGACGGCCGCCGGTGCCGGCGCGGGGCGCTTGCGCCCCATCGCGCCGTAGCCCTCGTCAGCGACGACCCAGCCGTCTCCTTGGCGGGCGATCAGGGCGCGGTTGGCGAGGCCTGCCAGCACCTTCTGGCGCGCGCCGCCTTTGATGTGGTCGGGGAACCATTCGATCCTGCCGCCGGTGTGTTCGAGGGCGTAGGCCAGGATCGCGTGCTGGGTCGGGGTCAGTGGGGTGGTGCCCATGGGCTGCTCCTTCGCGGTGGTTGATCGGGTTAGGTGATGAACGCGCTGTTCCGGGAAGAAGCCAAGCGTCCTTTGCAAGAAATCTGAATCCGCATGGGCCTTTCGATCCGCGCCTACGCGCGTCACCGGGGCGTGTCGCACGTGGCGGTCAAGAAGGCGATCGACACCGGGCGCATCACGCCCCTGCCCGACGGCACCATCGACCCCGAGCAGGCCGATGCGCAGTGGGCGAAGAACACCGTCCATCCGCGCACCGCCGTCCCCCCGAAGGCCTCGCCCCGCGCCCGCGCGCCCGAGGAGGGTGGCGCGAGCCTGCCCGCGGGGCTGGGCACGGGCGGCGCCACCTTGCTGCAGGCGCGCACCGTCAACGAGGTGCTCAAGGCCAAGATCCGGCAGGTGGAGCTGGCCGAGAAGAAGGACGAACTCGTCGACCGGGCGCGGGCGATCGCCCACGTCTTCAAGCTCGCCCGCGCCGAGCGCGATGCGTGGCTGAACTGGCCGGGCCGCGCAGCACCCATGCTGGCCGCCCGGTTCGGCCTCGACGAGCACGCGCTGCACGTGGCGCTCGACGCCGCGGTGCGCGAGCACCTGGCCGAACTCGGCGAGATCGCCCCGAGGATCGACGCATGAG
>JBMOQX010000017.1:0-138407 GCA_049322755.1 Pseudomonadota bacterium
GGGTGGTGTCCTTATACAGACGGGGCGGCGAATCAGCGCCGCCCCTTTCAGTGGAACCGCTTCAAGACCGCGCGAACGTCAGAACGGCAGCTTGCCGAAAATGTGCTCGTAACCGGTCTTGTAATCAGCGTCGTTGAAGAAGTGGTAGAACGCGACGCGCTTCGCCCAGGCCTGCTGCGAATCGACCACCTTCTTGAAGAACGGGTCGGCGTCGGACAGCCGCTTGGTGACGACGTCCCAAGCCTTGAGCTGGGCCTCGAACACCGACTTCGGCGTGCGATGGACCTTGACGCCGTGCTTGTTGATGAGCTCCTGCAGATCCCGCGAGTAGTTGTCCATCGCGGTCCAGTAGTTGGACGACGACGACGCTTCGGCGGCGTAGCGCAGGATCGCCTGCAGATCCTTGGGCAGCGAGGCGTACTTCTTCTTGTTGACCAGGATCTCGAAGAACTCCATCGCCTGATGGTAGGAGCCCATCATGTAGACCTTGGCGACGTCCTGGGCGCCGAAGCGCATGTCCGAGGTGGGGTTGTTGAACTCGAACGCCTCGATCACGCCGCGCTCCATCGCCGGGACGATCTCGCCGCCGGGGAGCTGGGTGACCTTCATGCCCATCTCCTGCAGCAGGTCGGCCGCCAAGCCCACGGTGCGGTACTTGAGGCCCTTGAGCTCGTCCGCGGACTTGATCTGCTTCTTGAACCAGCCCAGCGGCTGGGTCGGCATCGGCATCGCGAAGAAGCCGACCACGTCCAGGCCGATCTTGCCCAGCAGCTCGTTGTAGAGCTCCAGGCCGCCGCCGCGGTAGATCCACGCCAGCTGCTGGTGCGCGTCGACACCGGTAATGGGGCCGGAGCCGAACAGCGAAGCCACCTTGCTCTTGCCGTACCAGTACACCGGCACCGAGTGGCCCGCGTCCAGTACGCCCTTGGACACCGCATCGGTGACCTCGAACGGCTTCACCACGGCGCCGGCCACCAGGTAGTCGATCTTGAGGCGGCCTTCGGCCATCTCGTTGACGCGCTTGACGTACTCCTCGGCCATCTCGTTGAAGATGTCCTTGGCGCCCCAAGCGCCCTGCATCTTGAGCACCACCGGGGACTGCGCGACCGAGATCATCGGGAAGCCGGTGATGGCGGCACCGGTGGCGGCGACGGCCGCACCCTTCAGGAACTTGCGGCGAGACGTCTTTACCGCATCCTCGGCGACGGGTTTACGGGTTTCCTCACTCATTGCGTCCTCCAGCTTGTTGTTGATGAGATAGACAGGTTGGATCGCGTTGCGAACCGGGTGTTCTCGTTATTGCGGCGCAGCACGCGCCGCCCCCCGAACCGCCCCCGAAGACCCGGATACGCCACGGGATTGCCCCTCGCAACACGCGCCAAATATTACCCTTTTCCGCTCCGGGTTGGCCAGCACAAACCGACCGAGGCGACGATTCAGGCCTTCGCGACAGCGGCGTTGGCTACCTGGCGCTTGATCAGGAATGCCAGGATCGGCGGCGTCATGAGCGTGGTCAGCATGACCATGATGACGATGATCGAGAACACCTCGTCCGAAACCACGCCCAGCGTCTTGCCCACTACGGCGAAGATGAGCCCCACCTCACCGCGCGGCACCATGCCCCAGCCCACCAGCCACTTGTTGACCTTTCCGGCCGCCAGGCCCGCAGCCACCTTGCCCGCCACGGCCGCCACGGTGATGGCCAGCGCGATGAGCACCGCGTGCAGGTTGAACAACACGTCCAGGCGGACGCTCATGCCGGTGATGACGAAGAAGAACGGCACCAGGAAATGGCCGACGGAGTCCATCAACGCCTCGAGATCCCGCTCCTCGTGATGATGGATCACCCGGGCGACGCGGCGCCTGACCTCGGGCGGTTCGTCCTTGAGCGCCTCCGTCACGTCGCGGCGAAATTCCGGCGGCGCGAAATCTCGGAAATGCACCGAATCCAGGATCAGCCCGGCGGCAAAGGCGCCGACGATCGGCGCCAGGCCGATCTGCTGCGCCAGGAAAGCGAACACCAGGCAGGTGCCGATGACCAGCGTGAATTTCATGCCGACGCCGGTGTGGATGCGCGAGAAGGTGCGGCTGAACAGCGGCGCCAGCCGCTGGCCGATGACCAGGGCGCCCACCAGGAATGCCAGCGCCTTGAGTATGATCAGGCCGACGCCCACGGCGTCGACTGTGCCCGCCGAAACGATCGCCGACACCACCGCCAGGATCACCAGCCCCAGCACGTCGTCGATCACGGCCGCCCCCAGCACGATCTGGGCCTCGGGGGTTTGCAGCGTCCCCATGTCCTTGAACACGCGTCCGGTGATGCCCACGGATGTGGCCGTCAGCGTGGCACCGATGAACAGATAGGCGTTTTGCGACAGGCCCGGCAGCAGCAGCGGCCCCACCACCACCGTGCCGATGAGAAATGGCAGCACGACGCCGATCACCGCCACCAGCAGCGCCCGCACCCCGACCTGGCGCATGGTGGCGACGTCGGACTCGAGCCCGATCTGGAACAGCAGGATCACCACGCCGAGCTCGGCCAGGAAGCGCACGATCGCGTCGGTCTTGATGGGCTCGAACCAGCCGATCCCCACCAGGAACAGGTTGCCCAGCAGGATGCCGATCAGCAGCTCGCCCAGCACCGCCGGCTGGCCGAACTTCTCCACCAGGCTCGCGCTCTTGGCGAACCCCAGGATCAGCGCGATCCAGAGGAAGACCTGCGCCGTATGCTCGGCTTCGGCGCCGCCGGCAGCGGCGGCGGAAATCGACCACAGCGCCGTCCCCAGCACTGCGCAGGTCAACGCGCCGCGCAGCCACGCGGGCTTGCTTTCCCTCCTCATCCTCTCCTCGCTCCTCTCCTCTTATTGTCCATCCGCCGGCGCCAGGGCCGGGCATTCCGGTTCTCGCCCCTCATCCCACCAGAATCACGTGCACCCGATAGGGCCCATGGGCGCCCAGCGTCACGGTCTGCTCGATATCCGCGGTGCGCGAGGGGCCGGACACCAGGTTGAGCGCGCGCGGTGGAGCGCCGCGCTCATCGCGCATGAGTGCCAGAGCGTCCTCCACCGAATCGACGATACGGCCGGCGGACACCACGGCCACGTGATTTTCCGGCACTAGGCTCACGGATCCCGGCGTCTGCGCGCCGGAGAGCAGCGCCAGGGTCCCGGTCTCGGCGATGCCGCAGAACGCGCCGGTGATGCCCACCGAGTCATCGCCTTGCGCGCGGCGGGCGTCCGCGTCGATGCCGGCCGCCTCCCAGTCCCAGCCCGCCACCTCCGGCCAGACCACGGCCTTCGCCGGAAGACCCGCCCCCGCGAGGAAAGCCGCCACCGCGGCGGGCACCTTCTCGACGCCGGTAACGCGCTCGACCGTGCACGCCATCGCCCGCGCCCGATCGAGGAACCGCTCGATGCGATCCCACTCCATGGGCGGCCGCGGTCCCGCCGCGCGGGCCGCCAGGTACGCCCGGGCCTCGTCCTGCACGGATTGCGCAGGCGGACCGTCGCGCCCCAGCGCCTTGCGGATGCGGCCGAGGATCGCGTCCCTGGAACTCATGCGCCCGCCCGCATCACGCCACCCGGTTGCGCGGCTCGCCCGTCACGTAGGCCTCGATGTTGTCGATCAGCTGGTCTGCCATCGCCTGCATGGCCTCCCGGCTGGCCCAGGCCACGTGCGGCGTGAGCAGAAAGTTCGGCCGATCCACCTGCAGCAGGGGATTACCCTCGCGCGGCGGCTCCACCGACAGCACATCGAAGCCGGCGCCCGCAATCCAGCCCTGGTCCAGGGCCCGCACCAGCGCGCGCTCGTCCACCAGTCCGCCCCGTGCGGTATTGATCAGGATGGCGTCGCGTTTCATCCGCCGCAACTCCGCCTCCCCGATCATCCCGCGCGTTGCCGCCGTCAGCGGACAGTGCAGGGAAATGACGTCGCACTCGGCGATGACCCGATCGAAGGCGACATGGCCGGGCCGCAACTCGGCAGACCCCTTGCGCTCGGCGAACCAGACCCGCATGCCGAAGGCTTTGCCCAGCCGGGCCACGGCATCGCCGAGCCCGCCGCGGCCGACGACCCCGAGCCGGCTGCCGTGCAGGTCGCGGACCGGATGATCGAACAGGCAGAAGAACGGCGCCTGCTGCCAGCGGCCCTCCCGCACGTCCCGGCGGTAGGCCAGCAGGTTGCGGCGCAGCGCCAGCATCAGCATGAAAACGTGCTCCGGCACCGCGTGCACGCCATAGCCGCGGATGTTGGACACGACGATGCCATGGCTGCGGCAGTACTCCAGGTCGACGTTGTCGGTGCCGGTGGCGCACACCGCGATCTTGCGCAGCGCGGGCAGGCGCGCGAGCGTGTCCGCCTGCATCGGCACCTTGTTGACCACCGCGATGGTGGCGTCGGCGAGGCGCGGCAGGATCTCCTCCGCCGCGGTCAGCGGGTAATCGGTCCAGTCGTGCGCGAACGCCGGCCGGCGGATGTCGGCCTCGATCGTGGCGCGGTCGAGGAAGACAATGCGGTGCCCGCCCACGGGCTCAGCCCAGCGTCGGCATCGACAGGCTCTTGCCGGGCAGGTCGCTCTCCGCCCAGCGGGTGGTCACCACCTTGGTGCGCGTGTAGAAGGTCACGCCTTCCATGCCGTGGACGTGCAGGTCGCCGAACAGCGAGGACTTCCAGCCGCCGAACGAGAAGAACGCCATCGGCACCGGAATCGGGACGTTGACCCCCACCATGCCCACTTCGATCTCGTTCTGGAAGCGGCGCGCTGCGGCGCCCGAGCGCGTGAACACGGCGGTGCCGTTGCCGTAGGGATTGCGGTTCACCAGCTCGATGGCCTCGTCGAAATCCGTCGCCCGCACCACCACCAGCACCGGGCCGAAGATCTCGTCCTGGTAGACCGTCATGTCCGGCGTGACGTGGTCGATGAGCGTCGGCCCGAGGAAGTAGCCCTGCTCGTGGCCCTTGACCGTGAAACCGCGCCCGTCCACCACCAGCTTGGCGCCGGCGGCTTCGCCCTGGTCGATGTAGTCCCGAACGCGGTCGCGATGGGCACGGGTGATGAGCGGGCCCATCTCCACGCCCGGGGCGGTGCCTGGACCCACCCGGAGCTTGCGCGCGCGCTCGGCGATCTTCGCCACCAGCGCGTCGCCGGCCTCTCCGACCGCGACCACCGCGGAGATCGCCATGCAGCGCTCCCCGGCCGAGCCGTAGCCCGCGCCGATCAGTGCATCGGCGGTAAAGTCGAGATCCGCGTCCGGCAGCACCACCGCATGGTTTTTCGCGCCGCCCAGCGCCTGCACGCGCTTGCCGTGACGCGCGGCGGTCTCGTACACGTACTGCGCGATGGGCGTCGAACCGACGAAGGACACTGCGCGCACGTCGGGATGCGTGAGCAGCGTGTCCACGGCCTCCTTGTCGCCGTGCACGACGTTGAGCACGCCCTCGGGCAGCCCGGCCTCGGCGAACAGCTCGGCCATGCGCATCGACGTCGACGGCACCTTCTCCGAGGGCTTCAGCACAAAGGTGTTGCCGCAGGCAATGGCGACCGGGAACATCCACAGCGGCACCATCGCCGGGAAGTTGAACGGCGTGATGCCGACGCACACGCCCAGCGGCTGCAGCAGGGAGTGGCAGTCGACGCCGCGGCCGACGTCCTCCGAATGCTCGCCCTTCAGCAGGTGCGGCGCGCCGCTGGCAAACTCGATCACCTCGATGCCCCGCTGCACCGAGCCGGCGGCATCCGCCAGCGTCTTGCCGTGCTCTTCGCTCACCAGCCGCGCCAGCTCCTCGCGATGGGCCTCCATCAGCTCGCGGAAGCGGGTGATGATGCGCGCGCGCCGCAGCGGCGTGGTGGCGCGCCAGCCCGGGAACGCAGCCTTCGCGGCGGCGACCGCGCGGTCGGTGTCGGCCTTGCCGCACAGCGGCACCCTCCGTACCACCGCCCCCGTGGCCGGATCGGCGACGTCGCCGAATCGGGTCGTGGCGGCCGGCACCTTGCTGCCGCCGATCCAGAGGGAAACCTGTTCGAGGGGCACCGCCGCGGTGGCGCCCGGCCGGGAAGTGGCTACGCTGCTCATGATTTACCTCGCTCCGCGTAAAGTTCTCTGAAGGTCTTGCCGGCCGGCGCCGGCAGGTCGCGGCCATCGGTCCAGCCGCCGGCCAGCGGCAAGCGGTGCACCATGCCCTCGGCGCCGCCCATCCATTTGAGCGCGCGCGCGCCGATCCGCGTCGCCGCGGCGTAAAGGCCGGGGCGCGCGGCGAGCCAGGCCCAGGCCCGCAATGCGATGCGCTCCGGCAGCGGCCGCAGTCCCCGCTCCACCTGCCTCTCCCGCAGCTTGCGCAGCAGGTCGGGCAACGGAATCTTCACCGGGCAGACGACGCCGCACTGGTTGCACAGGGTTGCCGCGTGAGGCAGGTCGAGCGCGTTTTCCAGGCCGATGTAGGAAGGCGTGAGCACCGAGCCCATCGGGCCCGGGTAGACCCAGCCATAGGCGTGACCGCCGACGCTCTGGTACACCGGGCAATGATTCATGCAGGCGCCGCAGCGGATGCAGCGCAGCATCGGCTGCAAGTCGGTGCCCAGCAGCTGGCTGCGCCCGCCGTCCACCAGCACGACGTGGAAATGCTCGGGCCCGTCGAGGTCGTCACCGCCTTTCACGCCAGTAGTGATGGAGACGTAGTTGGTGATGGACTGGCCGGTGGCGGAACGCGGCAGCAGGCGCAGCAGCGTCGCCAGGTCCTCCAGCGTCGGCACCACTTTTTCGATGCCGGTGATGGCGACGTGTACCCGCGGCAGCGTCGTCACCATGCGACCGTTGCCCTCGTTGGTGACGATCAGCGTGGAGCCGGTCTCGGCGCAGTAGAAGTTGGCGCCGGAGATGCCCATGTCGGCCGACAGGAAGTGGGGGCGCAGGATCTCGCGCGCCTCGCGCGTAAGCTCGCCAATGTCGGTCTTGCGCGCGCGGGCGTGCTTGGCGGCGAACAGGTCCGACACTTCTTCCTTGTTCTTGTGCACCACCGGCGCAACGATGTGGGACGGCGGTTCCTTGGCGAGCTGCAGGATGTACTCGCCCAGATCGGTCTCTACCACCTCGATGCCGGCGGCCTCGAGGGCGTCATTGAGAGCGCACTCCTCCGACACCATGGACTTGGATTTCACCGCCTTGCGCACGCCGTGCTTCCGGGCGATGTCGCAGACGATGCGGGTTGCCTCCTCGTAGGTGGCGGCCCAGTGCACCTTGGCGCCGCGGGCGGTGGCGTTGCGCTCGAACTCCTCGAGGTAGAAATCCAGGTTGTTCAGGGTGCGGTCTCGGATGCGCGCCGCCGCCTCGCGGATTTCCTCGAAATTCGGCAGCTCCTGGATCGCCCGCGCCCGGGCGCCGACGAAATTGGTCTGCAGCTTGGCGAGCGCCTGCTGCAGCGGCTCGTCGCCCAGCTTTTCGTGGGCGCGGGCCTTGAAGTACATCGAGGTGACCTGCATCCGCCTCTCCGTCAGTCGACGGCTTCACCGTCCATGCCCGCGAGCACCTCCGCCACGTGCAGCACACGGGTTCGGCGGTTGCCGCGTCGGCGCATCCGGCCCTCGATGTTGAGCATGCAGCCGAGGTCGCCCAGCACCAGCGCGTCGGCGCCGGTGGATTCCACCGCCTCGCACTTGCGCTCGGCGATGCGGGTCGAGATCTCGCCGAACTTCACCGAGAACGTGCCGCCGAAGCCGCAGCACTGCTCGGCGGCATCCATTTCCGTGATGTGCAGGCCGTCCATTTTCTGCAGCAGCGCGCGCGGCTGGCTCTTGACGCCCATTTCCCGCAGGCCGGCGCAGGAGTCGTGGTAGGTGATGGACCCGCGCCGCGTTCCGGGAACCCGGTCAAGGTGAACCACATTCACGAGAAAGTCGGTCAGCTCGTAGGTCTTGGCGCAGAGCTGCTCGACCTCGGCCGCCCGCTCCGGATAGTCGCGCAGCAGCTCGGGGTAGTGAGTGCGGACCATGCCGCTGCAGGAGCCCGAAGGCGCCACGACGTAGTCGCAGTCGCGAAACTCGTCCAGGAGCTTGAAGGCTAGCCGCTGCGCGCCGCGGCGGTCACCGGAGTTGTAGCCCGGTTGGCCGCAGCAGGTCTGGGTCCGCGGCACCACGACGTCGTGCCCGGTGGACTCCAGCAGGCGCAGGGCCGCGAACCCGATGCGGGGCCGCATCACGTCCACCAGGCAGGTGACAAATAGGCCGATGCGCACGAGGAACGATAGGGAGCCGAAGGAACCACGTTCGGGGAGTGTTTCGATCATACCACGCGGCCTTTGGGGGGCCGGCTGGAGCACCTGCGGTTGTCCGGAACGATTTCATAATGTAAAATTGCCAATTTTTTGCTGCGGCGCAAGAGGGGCAATCGCATGGCCGAAAACGGAACCAAGTCGTCGATCCAGGTGCTGGAACGGATGGTGAGCCTGCTCGACGTCCTGGCCGAGAGCGCGGACCCGCTCAACCTCAAGCAGCTGGCGCTCAGGACCAATCTGCATCCGTCCACGGCGCACCGCATCCTCGGCGTGATGGTGGAGCACCGCCTGGTCGACCGGATCGAGCCCGGCACCTACCGCCTGGGCATCCACCTGCTGGAACTCGGCAACCTGGTCAAGAGCCGGATCAATATCCGCGACGAGGCGTTGCCCTACATGCAGAAGCTGCACGACCAGATCCACGAGACGGTCAACCTGTCGATCCGGCAGGGGGACGAGATGGTTTACGTCGAACGACTGGTTTCGAGCCGTTCGGCGATGCGCGTCGTGCACCTGATCGGCGCGCGGGCGCCAATGCACATCACCGCGGTGGGCAAGCTGTTCCTGCTGGAGGACGGCCCGGAAAAGATGCGCGAATATGCCCAGCGCACGGGCCTGCCGGCATCCACCCGCAATTCCCTCAACACGCTGCCCAAGCTCACCCAGGAGCTGGAACGGGTGCGCAAACAGGGCTACGCGTTCGACAACGAAGAGGCGGAGCGCGGCGTCTCCTGCATCGGCGCCGGCATCCGCGACGACGAGGGCCGGTTGGTCGCCGGGCTGTCGATCTCCGCTCCGTCGGACCGGCTGCGCAAGGAGTGGGCGCAGATGGTCAAGGACACCGCCGACGACATCTCCCACGCCATCGGCTACCGCCCGGCGCGCATGCTGCGCCGCTAGACCGGTCGGCGGCCGGCGGGCGCTCGCCCGCTCGCCCCATGGCGATTGTCGCCGTTCCGGCTCAAGCGCCCGCTTCCAGGTAACAGATCCCGAATCCGCCGTCGCCTGACAGCCAGCGCCGACGCATCGCCCAGCCGCCCCGCCCTGCCAGTTCGGCGAATCCCTCGAGGTCGTATTTGTAGGAGTTTTCGGTGTGCAGCGTCTCGCCCGGGAAGAACGCAAAGCAGCGGTCGGCGACGGTGACCTCCTGGTGGCCGAGGCTGGCGAGGTGCATCTCGATACGGCCCTCCACGGGATTGTAGATCGCAACGTGGCGATAGCCGCCGGGGTCGAAATCGGCGCCGAGTTCGCGGTTCATGCGCGCCAGAACGTTGCGGTTGAACGCGGCGGTGACGCCCGCCCCATCGTCGTAAGCGCGGGTCATGCGGTCGACCGGCTTCTTCAGGTCCACGCCGATCAGCAGCCCGCCGCCGGCCCCGGTCAGCGACGCGACCCGCGCCATGAACGCGGTCGCGTCCCGGTGACAGAAGTTGCTGATGCTGGAGCCGGGAAAGTACGCCACCCGGCGCCGGGCGCGGACGCCGGCGCTCAACGGCAGGGCGAGCGGCCGCGAATAATCACCCCATAGCGCCTCGATGGCCAGCCACGGGAAATCCACCGCGAGTTGCCGGACCGACGCTTCCAGCGCAGCCCGTGAGATGTCCATGGGCGCGTAGACCGCCGGCCGCAGTGCCTCGATCAACAGCCGCGATTTCTGGCTGCTGCCGCTGCCGAACTCGATCAGCGCGCACCCGGCGCCCAGACAGGCGGCCATCTCCGCGGCATGGTCGCGCATCATGGCCGTCTCGGTGCGCGTCAGCACGTACTCGGGAAGCTCGCAGATGGCGTCGAACAGGCGACTGCCCTCGGCATCGTAGAAATACTTCGGCGGGAGCGTTTTCGGCGTCGACGCCAGACCCCGGATCGCGTCCTCGAGAAACCGGTCGGCCACGGTGCCGCAGTCGTGCATCACCGCGTTGGGCGCCAGCTGCAGCGACGCGAACGGGCCGACGCGGAACGGGGCGGCCGCGGCCGCAGGGGAACGATCGGACATTTCCAGGAACGATGAATCCGGCCAGGCTGAAACGCGCGCGCCGCCGGAGGCCCCCGCGCGGAGTACCGCTTACCCGGACACCACGCGGGGCAGCAAGTTCGTCTCCATCCAGCGCTTGATGCGGTTGGCATCACCAATCCGCGTCAACGTGCCCCAGGAGTCCAGCAGGACGATGATAACCTGGCGGCCCGCCACCTGGGCCTGCATGACCAGGCAGCGGCCGGCTTCCCGGATATAGCCGGTCTTGGAGACGCCGATCTCCCAGTCCCGGTTCGACACCAGCCGGTTGGAGTTGCGAAATTCCAGCGGCCGGCGATACCCCGACGCGTCCACGGCGTGCTGGACGGTGGTGGAGTCCTCACGAATCAATGCATAGCTGCCGCTGGCATGGACCAGGCGCGCGAGGTCGCGGGCCGTGGCGACGTTGCCGCTGTCGAGGCCGGTGGGATCGACGAAATGCGTGTCGGTCATCCCGAGCGCCAGGGCCTTGCGGTTCATTGCTGCGACGAACGCCGGCATTCCGCCGGGATGACTGCGGCCCAGCGCCGATGCCGCCCGGTTCTCGGAGGCCATCAGCGCCAGCCGCAGCAGGTCCCGCCGGCTGAGAACGGTACCCACCCGCAGGCGGGAGCTGGAGTTCTTGAGCATGTCGACGTCGTCCTTGGTGATGCGGATCGGCTCGTCGAGGGGAAGCCCCGAGTCGAGCACCACCATCGCCGTCATGAGCTTGGTGATGGAGGCTATCGGGGTCACCTCCGTGCCGTTCTTCTCGTAAATGGGATTCCCGGTGGCGGCGTCGACCACCAGCGCGACGTTGGACCTGATTTGCGGGTCGCCGCGCAAATGCTGCATGGTGGGCGCGGCGTCCACCTCCTGGGCGGCGGGGGCGCGCAGGCTGAAATGAAGTTTCGGCGCTGCAGCACCATCGCTCTGCGCCGGCTCCTCGCCGGCCACGGCCAATGCCGCGCTGCACAACAGCCCCAGACCGAGCCAGATCTGTCTCATGATTCCCCCCTTTTCCTCACCCAACCCTCAAGCGCGTCCGGCGCGCCGGGACCGGAGACGAACCGCTACCGTAGCAAAAATGCTCGTCTACGGAAAGGGTTGGCGCGAAAATTTAAGACCGTGTCGAACTCGGGTCAGGCAGCGCCGGCGGGGCCGGCCGGCATTGCCGCGGGAATCGGTGCCAAGCCACCCGCATCCTGCCTTTCCTCCTGCTGCAATTGCCACATATGGGCATAGGTTCCCCCCAGCCGCAGCAGATCCCGATGCGAGCCGCGCTCGACGATGTGCCCGCCATCCAGCACCAGGATCTCATCCGCATCGACGATGGTGGACAGGCGGTGGGCGATCACCAGCGTCGTGCGCGCAGCGGCGATGCGGTCCAGCTCCGCCTGGATCGCCTTTTCCGATTTCGAATCCAGCGCCGAGGTGGCCTCGTCGAAGACCAGGATCGGCGGGTTCTTGAGGATGGCCCGTGCGATGGCGACCCGCTGCTTCTCGCCGCCCGAGAGCTTGAGCCCGCGTTCGCCCACGGTGGTGTCGTACTGCTGCGGCAGGCTCATGATGAAATCGTGAATGTGGGCGAGGCGCGCTGCTTCGACGACCTCTTCGCGGCTTGCCCCCGGCCGGCCGTAGGCAATGTTGTAGTAAACGGTATCGTTGAAAAGCACCGTGTCCTGCGGGACGATGCCAATGGCGGCTCGCAGGCTGGACTGGGTCACGTGCCGGATGTCGGTGCCGTCGATGGCGATGCGCCCGTCCCAGACGTCATAGAAGCGGAACAGCAGCCGTGAGAGCGTGGACTTGCCGGCGCCGCTCGCGCCCACCACCGCCACGGTTTTGCCCGCCGGCACCTCGAAACTCACGTCGAACAGAATCTGCCGGTCGCGCTCGTAGCCAAAACTCACCCGCTCGAACCGGATCGATGCCTCGATGGCCATGAGGGGCCGTGCTTCGGGCAGGTCCTGGATCTCGCGGTTCTCCTCCAGCAGCCGGAACATCCGCTCCATGTCGGTGACCGACTGCTTCAGCTCCCGGTAGATAACGCCGAGAAAGTTCAGGGGAATGTAGAGCTGGATCAGCAGGGCGTTCACCAGCACCAAGTCGCCCAGCGTCAGCTCGCGGTTCACCACGCCGCGCGCCGCGAGGGTCATGAGCACGGTAACGCCGCCGGCGATGATCAGGCTTTGCCCGGCGTTCAGCGCGCCGAGCGAGGTTTGGCTGCGAATGGCGGCCCTCTCCCATTGCGCCAGGTTCTCGTCGTAGCGCCGGGCCTCGTACGCCTCGTTGCCGAAGTATTTGACCGTCTCGTAGTTGAGCAGGCTGTCGATGGCGCGGGTGTTGGCCTTCGAGTCCATTTCGTTCATCGCCCGCCGGAACCGGGTGCGCCACTCGGTGATCCAGACCGTCAATCCGATGTAAATCACGAGGGTGCCCAGCGTGATGAGTGCGAACACGGGCGGAAACTTGACCAGCAGCACCGCGGCCACCAGGCCGATTTCCACCAGGGTCGGCAGGATCGAGAACAGGAGATAGCTCATCAGCGCCGAGATGGCGCGCGTGCCGCGCTCGATATCCCGCGACATGCCGCCGGTTTGCCGGGCCAGGTGGAAACGCAGGCTGAGCGCGTGCAGGTGCCCGAACACCTCCAGGGCCACACGGCGGATGACGTGTTGGGTGACGCGGGCGAAGACGATGTCCCGCAGCTCCGCGAACAGGGTGCTCGACAGGCGCAGCAGGCCGTAGGCGACCAGGAGCGCCGCCGGCACCACCAGCAGGGCCGGGGGCCGGTCCAGGGCGTCGACGATTTCCTTCATGAGTACCGGGACGCCAACGTTGGCCACCTTGGCCAGAATGAGGAATCCGGCGGCCAGGATGACGCGCCCCCGGAATGCCCAAAGGTAGGGCCAAAGGGTGCGCACCGCCTTCCATTCGTCCCCGGAAGCGCGCGGCGTAGCGTCGATGGAGTCTGATCCGTGGCGTCTCATGCCAGGCGAAGCCTACCGCCGATGCCGGCGCGGGTCACCTCGGCGGGACGCGTTGACACGGCCGCCGCCTGCGCACCACAATGGGGCAGCGTCGCGCAGACGACGCGTTCTGGAGGAGGTGTCTGTGTTCGCTGCCCTGGCCGCGACTGCGTCTGTGCTTCTCCCCGGCCGCCTGCGGAGCCGCCGTGGCTAGCGCCCGGCGTCCGCTGCCGCGGTTGCCTGCCGGCGTGCGCGTCGTGGTGCGCGACTGGCTCAACTCGAATCATGTCGTCATCCGCGGCGCACGGGAAAACGTGCTCATCGACAGCGGCTACTCGGCGTGCGCCAGTGAGACGCTGCAACGATTGCGACAACCGGACGCATTGGGCGACGCGCGCCTGCACCGGATCGTCAATACCCATTGCCACAGCGACCACGTCGGCGGCAACCGCCTGCTGCGCAGCGTCTACGGTTGCCGCATCAGCATTCCGGAGGGCCACGCGCCGCTCATCAGCGAATGGAACGGGCGGGCCCTGTGGCTCGATTACGCCGACCAGTATCTCGAGCCGTTCGCTTTCGACGACACCATTGCGGCGCAGGAGTCGCTGCGTCTGGGCGACCTCGACTGGCAGGCGATTCCGGTGCCGGGCCACGACATGGGGGCGCTGGTGTTCCACTGTCCGCAGGAACGCCTGCTGGTATCGGGCGACGCGCTCTGGGAGCGGGGCTTCGGCGTGGTGCCGCCCGAGACGGGCGACCCGGTGCGGCTCCGGGCCGCCCGCCAGGCGCTGGAAACCATCGCGGCACTGGACGTCGCGACGGTGATTCCCGGCCACGGCCGGCCGTTTGCCGATATCGCTGCTGCGCTGGAGTTCGCGTTCCGCAAGCTGGAGGCGTTCGAAGCCGACCCGATCCGGACCGCGCGCCACTTCCTCAAGGTCATGCTGACCTTCTCCCTGATCGAAAAAGGCCGCATGGCAGTCAACCTGCTGCCCACGTACTTCGAGCAGGTGGATGCTTACCGGGAAGTCAACGCGGAGTTCTTCCGGCTGCCCGCGGCGGCGCTGGCCGAGCAGCTCGTCGGCGAACTACAGCAGACGGCGGCAATCGTGCAGCGCGACGGCTATCTGTTTCCCGCGGGCATGCGGTTCCGTTAGTGCGGTTGCCGCAAATCAGAAAAGCCCCGGCAAGGCCGGGGCTTTTGATTTCACGGCCCGGTCAATGGCCCATGCTCGGTGTCGCGATCTTGCTGCCGTTGCTGAGCGAGGTCAGGTAGTACTCGATATCCGCATACTCCGGCGCGTCCGGCGGCAGTTCATTGCCGCGGATCGCCACGCCGCACCACTGCAGGCGCTTGCGGACGGTCCACATCTGGCTCTGGCTGGTGCGGTAGTAGGGGTGGTGCCCCAGCTGGTTCGTGGACGGTCCGAGGTATTGGCCACGGATCCACTTGTTTGCCGCCTGGCCATGGCAGTCGTTGCAGGCGAAATTGAGCTGCCCGATCTTGCGCCCCATGAGCTGCTTGCCGTTCTCGGCGCGGGCCTTTTCGGCGGGCGTGTTGAAGCGAATGCTGATCGCCTGCCCCCGCGCGAGGCTGCGAAGATACGTCGACAAGGCGATATTCTCCGTCGACTCCATCAGGTACTCGGCACCGGTGGTGGCGCGTGCATGGCGCGCGATGAACTCCTCGCTGTTCAGCACCTTTTTCATCCGCGGCTCGTAATACGGCATGCGCCCGGCCCAGGTCTTGAACGCCTGCTTGGGATCCTTGTGGCACGACGCGCACGACTTGCCGTTGGGACCGGCGGTCCCGAACAGCTTCTCCCCGCGCTCCACTTCGCCCCACGCCGGATTCTCGAATGGATCGTCGGGGTTGTAGATCGGCGTCTCTTTCTTGCGCTGATTCGGATCGTCCCGCACGTCCCTGAACGTCGCCGGCGCCTTCAGGGTCTTCAGGTACGCCACCAGGTCCCGGATCTCCGCCTCGGTGTATAGGCCGTGGCGGCCCCACGGGGGCATCATGGTGTTCTCGTTGAAGACCCGGGCGTCGTAAATGTAGTTGTAGAGGTGCCAGTCGGTGCGGCCCCAGGTGCCGATGGCGGAGAGGTCCGGGCCGACGTTGCCCGGCAGCGTCGCGCCGGGGAGGATGTGGCACGCGAGGCATCCCCCGCCACGGCTGCGGTCGAACGCCAGCTTTTTTCCGTTCTCTGCGTTACCGTCCTCGATCGGGCCATAGACCCTCTGAAACCCCTGTACCGGCGGCGACGCGTCGGTGCGCATGGTGTTGAACTTGTCCCAGCTGGCTTTGGGCCAGTTGCCGTAGCGGCTCCAGGGCGACGGAGCAGCCGATTTCTCCGTCTCCAGCGGCGCCGGCGCACCTTTCGCCGCCGACACCGGCGAACTGCTCAGAACGGAAACGGCCGTGACAATAGCGGCCGATAGGGAAGGTTTCATCATGTGCTCCTCCTCGTTGTCGCACCTGGCGAAGCAAGCCTAGCGCCGCCGCGCCATAAAAAAAAGAGGCGCTTTGTTCAAGCGCCTCAATAGCCAAAGGAGGAGGATGAAAACAACGGGAAGAACCCGCTGCCTTCAACCTTTGCGTAGCAAACGCCATGCCAAAATGGCGCCCTCACAAAAACAATGGGTTGCGAAGCTGCCGGGACTCCCACCGTGTCGGAAAGTTCTCGGTAGCGTTGCGAAATGGTGCGCTGCTGCACCTTCCCGTAGCGCATCAGAAGTGCTTGGCCACCGGATACTTGGATTGCGCGATGCCCAGGCGAGCCTGCTCGCTCGCCACCTTGGCATTCTTCATTACCGCGTCCCATTCACCCTTTGCCGCAGCCGCCTGGGCTGCCTTCAACGCTGCCGTGGCCGTCGTCCACAAGGCATTCTTGGACTTCGCCTCTTGCACGTCCGCCTCGGCCTGGGCGAGCGCCGCCTTCGGATCACCGGAAAACGCGGCTTTCGGTTCGCTCGGCGCCGGCGTCACCGGCGCCGTTTCACACCCGGCGAGCGCCGCAGCCAGCATGATCAACCCGATCCATCCTCTTTTCATCGTTCTCTCCTGAGTGTTGGAAACTCGGCGCCCGGAGTTATTTCCGGAACACCGACGAGCGTATCTCCAGGCCGTTGCTCATGTACGTGTGGAAATACTCGAGGTTGTTGAACTCGGTGCTGCCCTCAGGAAGCGGCTCCGCCCGCACCTGCTCCAGGCAGCCGGCATAACGCTTGTGCAGCGTCACCAGATTGGTCCCCTGGCGGAACACCGGCCAGTGGGTGGCGTGCCCCAGCGCCGGCGAGAGAAGCTCCGTGCGCAGGGTATTGCCGCCGTTGTCGACATGGCAGGTCGAGCAGGCGAAGTTGAGCTGGCCGCGCCGCGTATAGAAGAATTTCTTGCCGTCCTCGTACGCCTTCATGGCCTCGGGGCCCTGCACCTTGACATTCACTTTCATGCCATCGGAGAGCGTGCGCGCATACGCCGTCAGCACGCCCATGGTCTTCATGTCCGAGTGCTTGTACGGGTGCTCGCCGTTGGCCTCCCGGCACATGTTGATGGCCATCTCGAACGTCACCACCTTGCCGAGCTTGTCGTCGAAATACGGGTAGTTGCCGACGACGTTGCGGCCGCCGTCGGGAAAGCAGCTGGCGTAAGTCCTGCCGTTCTTGAACGGCGTCTCCCACATCTTCTTGCCGTGATCGAGCTCGTTCAGGAACGGCGGAAATTCCATGATGGTGTCGTACTGGGTCTTGGCGTCCGGATTCAAGGCCAGCGCGCCGAAGATATAGTCCTCGTATTTCAGGTTCGGGAATTTCTTGTTGAAGTACCGCACGAACTCTTCGCGGTCCTGCTCCGGCGTGGCCAGCGCCACGCTCGGTCCCGCGACCAACGCCGCCAAAGCGGCGAACAGCGCTACGCGTTGTTTCATAGTGGTCTCCTCATGCCCCTCGACTGAGCGCGAACGCACCGCGCGGCGCGGACGCCCCGGGGGATCCGATCAAAGCTCGTGGACGAAATCGACGATCAGGTCGATTTCCTTGTCCGACAGGATGTTGTGCTTGCCGAAAGGCGGCATCGAGGTCGCGGGATTGCGCGACATCGGGTCCGCGATCTGCTGCCGCAGCTTGGCCTTGTCCGGAAAGCGGGCTTTCATCGCGATGAGGGGAGGACCGATGTTAGCCGCGGTGTAATTCTTCGACGCGGGTGATTGCGTGTCCTTGAGAGACGGGAACATATGGCACGCCATGCAGTTGCCCTTCCGGTTGTTGAAGGCGAGATCCTGCCCGGTGGGCGGCTTGGCCGGTTCGGCCGCAAAGCTGGGAACGGCTGGCACGGTAACGAGCGCGGCAACAAGTCCGCCGGCAGCCAGCCAAAGAGTGGCTTTCCGCATTGCTCCTCCAAGTGAGTTTTTGATTGGAAACAACTTTATTATTTGTTTGCCATTACTCTATCGGGCCTGTACCGCCCGATCTAATAGAAAAACTTTATGTGCCCATGTATCGACTCTATGAATTCGTCGGCGCCCGGCATGCGCCAAAGGTCAGCCGCGCGTCATGGTGGCGGAGAGAGCCGCGTGATCCGAGATTCGGGACCAGGGATTCCCGTGGTGGACATGGGCGTGACGCACCTGGAACCCGCGCACGTAGATTCGGTCCAGCCGCAGCACAGGCAGCGCCGACGGATAGCTGCGGGCACACTGGCCGCGGGTCAGCTCGAATACCTCGCACAGCGCCAGTTCCTCGACCAGGATCCGGCGCGCATGCCCGCGCCAGTCGTTGAAATCCCCCGCCACGATCAGCGGCGCGTCGTGGGGCACCATCGCCTCGATGCGCTTGGCGAGCGCCTTCAACTGCTTGCGCCGGCCGACGGCGAAGAGCCCGAGGTGCACGCACACGCAGTGCAGGGTTTCGGACCATCCCGGAATCCGCATTTCACAATGCAGGAGCCCGCGCCGCTCGATGCGGTTGGTGGAGACGTCCTCGTTTTCCCAGCTGACGATCGGATAGCGGCTGAGGATGGCGTTGCCATGATGACCCTCGTCGTAGATCGCGTTCTTGCCGTAGGCAAAATCCAGCCAGATGGTGTCGGCCAGGAACTCGTACTGAGGCTGGCCGGGCCAGTCCCGGAAGCGCTCGGCGTGGCGCTCGTGGGCGCCCAGGACTTCCTGCAGGAAAATGACGTCGGCACCCAGCGCGTGCAGGCGCTGCCGCAACTCGTGCACCACCATGCGCCGGTTGAAGTGGGAGAACCCCTTGTGGATGTTGTAGGTGGCGACGTGCAGGATATCGGTCATTTTCGCGTTGTTTTTAGCACGTCCCGTGCCAGTCGGCGGCCGCGCTTCGCGCCGTCGAGGCGGACGTTCAGCGTGCCGGCCCGCGCAGCGCGGCGCGGCGCATGATTTCGGCCTCCACCCCTTTCAGCTGCGAATCCACGTGCCGCCGCACCAAAGCCGGACCGACGGACGGCGGCACCCAGAACGAGGGTATCAGGCTGATCGCGTATTCGAGCCGGGTACCCTCGCCCAGACTGCCGATCAGCCAGCGGCCGCGCATCTCGCGCACGTTCCCGCCCACCGCCTCGAACTCCAGCCGCTCGATCGGATACTCATCCACCCGCAGGGTCACGGACAGCTCGGCACTGAACATCGCGATCCGCGTTCGCCCCCGCTGCTCCAGCAATCGCGGCGCGCCCGGCGCGCTGACGAGCCGGCTTTCGATCAGGTCCGGAACGAATTCGGACAGCCGATCGTAATCGGTCAGCACCTCCCAGACCAGGGGGGGCGGGACGGGAAGCAGGAGCTTGGCGTCGATGGCAGTCTCCGGCCGGCGAGGTCCACCCGTGAGCCGGCACGGCGGCCGCGGCCAACCTCCGGCGCGTTCAGGACACCTCGAGCATGCGGTCGAGCGCCACCTTGGCCAGGCGCGCTTCGTCGGCGGGGACCTGGATACGGTTCACGACGCTGCCCTTCACCAGGTTCTCCAGCGTCCAGGCGAGGTGCTGCGGGTCGATGCGCGCCATGGTGGAGCACATGCACACGGTGGGCGCCATGAATTGGATCTGCTTGCCCTGGGGCTTGAACTCCTCGGCAATGCGATTCACCAGGTTGAGCTCGGTACCCACCAGCCAGCTCGTGTTGGGCGCCGCCTGAGCGATGGTCTTGATGATGAATTCCGTGGAGCCGACATAGTCGGAGAGCCGGCAGACGTCGAAATTGCACTCGGGGTGCGAGATCACGATGCCGTCCGGGTGCTCGCCGCGCCAGCGCGTGATGTGCGACGCCTGGAACATCTGGTGCACCGAGCAGTGGCCTTTCCACAGTAGGATGCGCGCGCTGCGGATCTGCTCCGGCGCCAAGCCGCCCAGCGGCTCGTCGAAATCCCAAACCGCCATCTGATCCAGCGGGATGCCCATCTGGTGGCCGGTCCAGCGGCCCAGGTGCTGATCGGGGAAAAACAGCACCTTCTCGCGCCGCGCGAACGACCAGTCCAGGATCTTGCGCGCATTGCTGGAGGTGCAGACGATGCCGCCGTGCTCGCCGCAGAACGCTTTCAGGTCGGCGGCGGAATTGATGTAGGTGACCGGCGTGATGTGCTGATCGGGGTCCAGCACGTCCTGAAGCTCCCGCCAGGCGCGCTCGACCTTGGCCAGGTTGGCCATGTCGGCCATCGAGCAGCCGGCATTGAGGTCCGGAAGCACGGCGATCTGGTCCGGGCGGCTGAGGATGTCCGCCACCTCCGCCATGAAATGCACGCCGCAGAACACGATGAACTCGGCGTCGGTCTGCGCCGCCAGCCGCGAGAGCTTGAGCGAGTCGCCAGTGAGATCCGCGTGCTTGTAGACGTCGGCCCGCTGATAGTGATGACCCAGGATCACGGCGCGCTTGCCCAGCGCGGCCTTGGCCGCGACGATGCGGGCCTCGCAATCCTGGTCGGGCAGGCGGATGAAGCGGTCGATGGCGACGGCAGCCGTTTGCATGAGCGAAAGCCCTCTTGGCGTCCCGGATACTGCTCTTTAAATGCGGTCCCGCTGTGACCGATTCAAGGCGTCAGCGGTTCCGGCAACGGGACGGCAGCATGAGGATAGCGTCGCGGTTGCTCCAGGAAAACACCTTTTGCGCTGCTTCCCGATAGGGCAGCCATTGGTAGCCCAGGTGTTCCTTCGGTGCGACCCGCACCGGAACCGGGACCGGCACCTGGAGCGCGAATACGTGCTCGGTATTGCGGGTGACGCCGGGCGCGTAGCGGCCGCGCCAGTGGGGATAGATCTCAAACTCGCTGGTGAGCTGCCAGTCGGCCAGGAGGTAATGATCGGGTTCAAGCCCGGTTTCCTCGCGCACCTCGCGGCGCGCGGTCTGCTGCAGCGTCTCCCCGGGGTCCTGGCTGCCGGTTACCGACTGCCAGTAGCCGGGGCGGTCGGCGCGCTCCAGCAGGAGGACATCCAGGTCCGGGGTGTGGACCAGCACCAGGACCGATACCGGGATCTTGTACGCCACCGCCGGCGCCAGGTCGCTTCAGGCCTTCGCCGCCTCCTGGCGCCGCACGCGGATATGCAGTTCCCGCAGCTGCTTGTCGTCGACGCTGTTGGGCGCCTGGGTCAGCAGGCACTGGCCGCGCTGCGTCTTGGGGAAAGCGATGACGTCGCGGATCGAGGTCGCGCCCGTCATCAGCGCAGCCATCCGGTCGAGGCCGAACGCAATGCCGCCATGGGGCGGAGCCCCGTACTGCAGCGCCTTCAGCAGGAAACCGAACTTCTGCTCTGCCTGCTCGGGGCTGATGCCCAGGGCGCGAAACACCTTGGACTGCACGTCCTGGCGATGGATACGCACGGAGCCGCCACCGATCTCCCAGCCGTTAAGGACCACGTCGTACGCCTTCGAGCGTGCACCACCGGGATCGGACTCCAGCAGATCCTCGTGGCCATCCACCGGCGCGGTGAACGGGTGGTGCAGCGCCGCCCAGCGCTTTTCCTCCTCGTCCCACTCGAACATCGGGAAATCCACCACCCACAGCGGCCGCCAGCCCGGCTCCACCAGGCCGCGATCCTGACCCACCTTGAGACGCAGGGCGCCAAGGGCCTCGTTCACCACCTTGGCGCGATCGGCGCCGAAAAAGATCAGGTCCCCGTCCTTGGCGCCGGTGCGCCCCAGCACGACGGACACCACATCGGCGGTCAGGAACTTGAGTATCGGCGACTGCAACCCGTCGACGCCCTTCTCCAGCGCGTTCACCTTGATGTACGCAAGCCCCTTGGCTCCGTAAATCTGGACGTACTCGGCGTAGTCGTCGATCTCCTTGCGCGATAGTTGCCCGCCCTGGGGCAGACAAAGCGCCGCCACCCGGCCGTCGGGCAGGCTCGCCGCCTCGCGGAACACCTTGAAATCCACGCCGCGCATGACGTCGGTGAGCTCGGTCAGCTCCAGCGGAATGCGCAGGTCGGGCTTGTCCGAGCCGAAGCGCCGCATCGCCTCGTCGTAGGTGAGGCGCGGGAACGGATCCGCCAGATCCACGTCGAGCACACTCCTGAAGACGCTGCGCACCATCGATTCCATCAGCGCGGTAATCTCGGCGATGTCCAGGAACGAGGTTTCCACGTCCACCTGGGTGAATTCCGGCTGGCGGTCCGCCCGCAGGTCCTCGTCGCGGAAACACTTCACGATCTGGTAGTAGCGGTCGAACCCGGCCATCATCAGCAGCTGCTTGAACAGCTGCGGCGACTGCGGGAGCGCGTAGAACTCGCCCTCGTGCAGCCGGCTCGGCACCAGGAAGTCGCGCGCGCCCTCGGGCGTCGAGCGCGTGAGCATCGGCGTCTCCACGTCGATGAAGCCCTGCTCGTCGAGAAACCGCCGCACCGCCATCGCCAGGCGGTAACGCAGGCGCAGGTTGTTCTGCATCCCGGGCCGGCGCAGGTCCAGAACGCGGTACTCGAGGCGCACCTGCTCGCTGATGGAGTCGTCGTCCATCATGAACGGCGGGGTCAGCGACGGGTTGAGCACGTCGGCCTCCCGCGCCAGCACTTCCACCGCGCCGCTCGGGATGTTGGGGTTGACCGTGCCCTCCGGCCGCGGCCTTACGGTGCCCCGCACGCGCACGACGAACTCGTTACGCAGCGTCTCGGCAACGCGAAACGACTCCGCCTGGTCCGGGTCGCACACCACCTGCACCAGCCCCTCCCGGTCGCGCAGGTCGATGAAGATCACGCCGCCGTGATCGCGGCGCCGGTGCACCCAGCCGCACAGGGTGACGTCCTGGCCAACATGGCCGCGGCCCACGAGGCCGCAATAAATGGTTCGCATGGGTGAATTCGATTCTTGGTGAAGTCGGTTCAGGCCGCGGGCAGCGGGCGGCCCGCGGCGGTACAAGGCGGTACAAGTCAGGCGACGCGCTGCTCCGGAGGCCGCTCGGCGGCGCGCTGGTTCGGCACCACCGGAGGGCGATTCTCCGGGGCGACCACGCCCATCGAAATGATGTATTTCAGGGCGGCGTCCACGCTCATGTCCAGTTCCACCACGTCGTGCCTCGGCACCATCAGGAAGAAACCCGACGTGGGGTTGGGCGTGGTCGGAACGTACACGCTGATGTAATCCCCGTCCAGGTGATTGGCCACATCGCCGCCCGGCTTGCCGGTGAGGAACGCGATGGTCCAGGCGCCCTGCCGCGGATACTGGATCAGCAGCGCCTTGCGAAACGCCACGCCCTTGCTGGAGAACAGGGTGTCGCTCACCTGCTTGACGCTGTAATAGATCGACTTGACGAACGGGATCCGGGCCAGCAGGCCCTCCCAATAGCGGATCAGTCGCTCGCCGAGGACATTGGCGGCCAAAACGCCCGTCAGCAGGATCACCACCAGACTGAGAAGCACCCCGAGGCCCGGAATGCGCACGCCCAGCGTCCGCTCCGGCCGCCAGGTTTCGGGCAGGAGCAGCAGGGTCTGATCCATGGTGCTGATCAACAGATCCAGCACCCAGATCGTGATCCCGAGCGGGGCCCAGACCAGCAGCCCCGCAATCAGGTATTTCTTCACGCGTCGGCCTTCGGCGCGCAGCCACAGGCGCCGGCGGCACAACCGTGGCCGGTGCTGGCGCTCTCGGACGATTCGGTCTTGGGTTTGCCGGCCCCGCCCTTGAAATCGGTGGCGTACCAGCCCGAACCCTTGAGCTGGAATCCGGCGGCAGAGAGCAGTTTCTGAAAAGCCTCCTGTCCGCAATCCGGGCAGGTCGTGAGCAAAGGCTCACCGACTTTCTGCAGAAACTCCTTTTGGAAACCGCAGGATTGGCAACGGTATTCGTAGATCGGCATAATTCTCTCCCGAAGAAGAAAACGCATTATACCTGAGACAGTTACAGGCGGAGGGGATATTGGGGCACCGGGCATGGAGTACAATCCCGCGCTCGCGACCGGGAGACTTTGCCGCCCCCCGCGGTTACAATTCGCGCCTGGCCCAGCATGCCGGCGCGGCTCCGCGGCCCGACCGTGAGCGCTTGGTCGTCCGAGACTCCCCATTGCCCGCAAACGTCGCAGCCATTTCCAGGATGACGCCTTGATGGCCCGACCGGCGGAACAGGCTTGGCAGCACATCGAATTCCGGGACACGGTGGAAAATCACCCGTTCGAGGAGATCTGCCTCGGCGACCGCGCCCTGCTGTCGCGGGTGCTGACCCGCGAGGATATCGAGATCTTCAGCGTCATTTCCGGCGATATCGGCCCGGCGGCGCTGGACGAGGAACTGGCCAAGGGCCAGGTGCCTCCCCAGTTCGTGGCCCACAGCATGTGGGGCTCAGCGCTGGTGTCCACCGTCGTGGCCACTCGTTTTCCGGGCCCGGGCACCGTGCAGCTCGACCAGACGCTGCATTTCAAGCATCCCGTCAAGATCGGAGACGAGGTGGCGGTAACCGTTCGGGTGGTGGCCAAGTGCCCCGCGGACCGCACCGTGGATCTTGCGGTGGAGGCGTTGAACCAGGATGGCGTGCCGGTCATTTCCGGCCGCGTGCGCGTCGTTGCGCCGGCGGAGAAGATCAAGCGGCCGCGTACCATCCTCCCCACGGTCCGGCTCACGGACGTTTACGCCCGCTACTACCGGCACCTGATCAACATGACCCGGGGCCTGGCGCCGATCCGCACGGCCGTGGTGCACCCGGTGGACGGCGTCTCCCTCATGGGCGCGGTCCGCGCCGCGGAGCAGGGCCTGATCGAGCCGGTGCTGATCGGTCCGGAGGCCCGCATCCGCGCGGTTGCCGCACAGGAAGGCGCCGATCTCGGCCGCTGCACGCTGGTGGACACCGAGCACAGCCACGCCGCCGCCGAGCGGGCGGTCGCCATGGCCCGGGCCGGCGAAGTGGACGCGGTGATGAAGGGCAGCCTGCACACCGACGAGCTGATGTCCGCGGCGGTGGACAAGGACCGGGGCATCCGCACCGCGCGGCGCATGAGCCATGTGTTCATCATGGACGTGCCGACGTATCCGAGACCGCTGTTCATCACCGACGCCGCGATCACCATCGAGCCGACCCTGGACGACAAAGTGGACATCGTGCAGAACGCGGTCGATCTGGCGCACGCCCTCGGCATTTCCCAGCCCAAGGTGGCGATCCTGTCGGCGGTGGAAACGGTCACCACCAAGATGCGCTCGACCCTGGACGCCGCGGCGCTATGCAAGATGGCCGACCGCGGTCAGATCAAGGGCGCCATCCTCGACGGGCCGCTGGCGTTTGACAACGTGGTCTCCGAGGTCGCCGCCCGCACCAAGGGCATCGTCTCGCCGGTGTCCGGGAAGGCCGACATCCTGCTGGTACCGGACATCGAATCCGGCAACATGCTGGCGAAACAGCTGGAGTACCTGGCGGACGCCCAGTCGGCGGGTATCGTGCTGGGAGCGCGGGTGCCGATCATCCTCACCAGCCGCGCCGACAAGGAACTCTCGCGGATGGCGTCGTGCGCCGTGGCGCTGCTGCTGGTGCGGCATAAACGGGAACCGGTCAAGTAGCGAGCGGCCCGGCGCCCGTTAGAACGGGATGTCGTCCTCGAAATCGTCGAAGCTGGACCCCGCCTTGGCCGGCTGGCGCTTTTCTCCCGCGGCCGGCGCAGGGGCCGCCGACGCGCTGTCCTTGTCCATGGCCTCGAAGCCGCCGCCGCGGCCGCCCAGCATCTGCATGCGCTCGCCACGAATCTCGGTGGTATAGCGGTCCTTGCCTTCCTTGTCCTGCCACTTGCGCGTCTGCAGGCGGCCTTCGACGTACACCGAGCTGCCCTTGCGCAGGTACTCGCCGCAGATCTCGGCCTGGCGACCGAAAAAGGCAACGCTGTGCCACTCCGTCTGTTCCTGCATTTCGCCGCTCTTGTCCTTCCATTTCTCGGTGGTGGCGATGCGCAGGTTGGCCACCGCGTCGCCGCTGGGGAGGTAACGCACCTCGGGGTCGCGCCCCAGGTTGCCGATCAGGATCACTTTGTTGACCGATGCCATTTACGCATTTCCCCCTAATAGCTGCAGCACGCGCTGCTCGTCGAAACCGGCGGCGTCGGCCTTGACGTAGGCCACGCGTTCCCCGGCGATCACCATCGCCTCCCGCACGCCGGGCAGCCGGGATAGCTGCTCCGCCAGTCCGCGCGCCCGATGCGCGTCCATCTCCGGAATCGGATAGACGTGGGTGCGCACCGAGGGCGGCGGCCGCATGACCGAAGCCAGGACCAGCCAGGCCAGCAAGAGGATAACGCAGAAGGCAAACACCGCATAGCCGCCGTAATGCTGGGACAGCCAGCCGCCCGCCACGCCGCCGACGAAGGTGCCGAGAAACTGGACGCTGCTGTAGATGCCGATGGCGGTGCCCTTGGCGCGCACCGGCGCCATCTTGCTGATCAGCGACGGCAGCATCGCCTCCAGCAGGTTGAAGCCGACAAAAAAACCCAGCAGGCCCAGCACCAGCCACGGCAGCGACGCGCCGCCCTGGAACAGCACCGCCTCCCCCGCGGCGAGCACCGCAATGGCGGTCAGGAACACGGGCTTCAGTCTCGCCCGCCGCTCGGCGTAAATGATGGCCGGCACGATCAGCGCCACCGACACCACCATCACTGGCAGGTAGACCCACCAGTGGTGCTCGCTGGGGAGGCCGACATTGCGCAGCTGCAAAGGCACCACCACCCACAGAGCCGTGAGCACCGTGTGCAGCACGAATACGCCTATGTCCAGACGCAGCAGATCGGGGTCGCGAACGACAGCGGCCAGCATCGCCGCATTGGCCTCGGCGTCGGGGTGGAACGCGGTGCGTTCCGGATCGGGAACGACGAAGGCCACCACCAGCATCGCCCCGAGCGCCAGCGCGCCGGTCAGGGCGAAGATGCCCGGCACGCCGATGAAACGATCCAGGATCGGCGCCGCCACCAGCGAAACCATGAAGGCGACGCCGATGGTGATGCCCAGCACCGCCATCGCCTGCGTGCGGTGCTCGTCGCGGGTCAGGTCCGCCAGCAGCGCCACGACCGCCGCCGAGATGGCGCCGGCGCCCTGCAGTACCCGGCCGACAATGATCCAGTAGATGTTGTCCGCCATCGCCGCAACCACGCTGCCCAGCGCCAGCAGCGCCAGTCCGGCGTAGATGACCGGCTTGCGCCCGATGCGGTCGGAGACCCAGCCAAAGGGCAGCTGGAACAGGGCCTGGGTCAGGCCGTAGATGCCGATGGCGAGACCCACCAGGGCCATGTTGTCGCCGCCGGGCAGGCGTTCGGCGTAGAGCGCGAACACCGGCAGGATGATGAACATCCCCAGCAGACGCAGCCCGGAGACGCCGGAAAGGCCCACCGTGGCACGCCGCTCGACCGCGGTCAGCGTGGCGCGCGATGAATGCATGACAACAACTTGGGAAAGAGAAGGAAAGTTCGGTATATTAGCAGGTTTGGTTTTGGGCCCGCCAAGCGATGGAGTTCATCCGCGTCCGCGGCGCACGCACGCACAACCTCAAGAGCGTCAACGTCGATCTGCCGCGTCAGCAGCTCGTCGTGATCACCGGCCTGTCCGGCTCCGGGAAGTCCTCGCTCGCCTTCGATACCCTTTACGCCGAGGGGCAGCGCCGCTATGTCGAGTCGCTGTCGGCCTACGCGCGCCAGTTCCTGGAGCTGATGGAGAAGCCCGACGTCGACCTGATCGAGGGCCTGTCGCCGGCCATTTCCATCGAGCAGAAGGCGGCGACCCACAATCCCCGCTCCACCGTGGGCACGGTCACCGAGATCCACGACTACCTGCGCCTGCTGTTCGCCCGCGTCGGCGAGCCCCATTGCCCGGAACATGGCACCCGCCTGGCCGCCCAGAGCGTGAGCCAGATGGTGGATCACGTCCTGGAGCTGCCCGAGGGCACGCGGCTGATGATCCTGTCGCCGCTGGTGGTGGGCCGCAAGGGCGAGCAGCACGAGCTGTTCGACGAGCTGCGCGCCCAGGGCTTCGTGCGCGTGCGCGTCGACGGCGCGGTGCACGACATCGACTCGATGCCGCCGCTGCCAAAGAACCGCAAGCACACCATCGAAGTCGTGATCGACCGGCTGAAGGGGGCGCCCGACGCGAAGCAGCGTCTGGCCGAATCCTTCGAAACCGCGCTGCGCCACGCCGACGGGCGCGCGCTCGCCGTGGAAATGGACTCGGGGCGGGAGCACCTGTTTTCGGCGCGGTTCGCCTGCCCGGTCTGCGGCTTCTCGCTGCCCGAGCTGGAGCCGCGGCTGTTCTCGTTCAACAACCCCATGGGCGCGTGCCCGGAATGCGACGGTCTCGGGCAGATCACCTTCTTCGATCCCAAGCGCGTGGTGTCCTTCCCGCATCTGTCGCTCGGCGCGGGGGCAGTGAAGGGCTGGGACCGGCGCAACCAGTTCTATTTCCAGCTGCTTTCGAGCCTCGCCCGGCACTACGAGGTGGACATCGAGCAGCCGTTCGAGGACCTGCCGCCGGCCGTGCAGCAGGTCATCCTGCACGGCTCGGGCAGCGAGAGAATCAAGTTCACCTATCCGGGAGAGCGCGGCGCGCGGTATTCGCGGGAGCACGCGTTCGAAGGCGTCATCCCCAACCTGGAACGGCGTTACAAGGAAACCGACTCGCAGGTGGTGAAGGAGGAACTGGCGAAGTACCTCAACACCCGCAGCTGCCCCGCCTGCGAGGGCACGCGCCTGCGCACCGAAGCGCGCCACGTCCTGGTTGCGGGCCACGCCATCTACGAACTGAGCGCACTGCCGCTGGGCGATGCCCAGGCCCTGTTCGAGTCGCTGCAGCTGCCGGGTTCGCGCCAGGCGGTAGCGGAGCGCATCGTGCACGAGATTGCCAATCGCCTGCGCTTTCTCAACAACGTCGGCCTCAATTACCTGACGCTGGACCGGTCTGCCGAGTCGCTGTCCGGCGGGGAGGCGCAGCGCATCCGGCTCGCCTCCCAGATCGGCTCGGGGCTGACCGGCGTGATGTACGTGCTGGACGAGCCTTCCATCGGCCTGCACCCGCGCGACAACGGCCGTCTGCTGGAAACCCTCAAGAACCTGCGGGACATGGGTAACAGCGTGATCGTCGTCGAGCACGACCGCGACGCCATCCTGTCCGCCGACTATGTGGTGGACATGGGGCCCGGCGCCGGCGAGCACGGCGGGCGGGTCGTCGCGCAGGGCCCGCCGGAATCAATTCTCGCCGATCCCGCTTCGCTCACCGGGCAGTACCTGTCAGGACGGCGCCAGATCACGACGCCGCGCGCGCGCCGCCGGCCCCGGACCGATCGCGCGCTGCGGATCGTCGCGGCCAGCGGCAACAACCTCAAGGCGGTGACGCTGACGGTACCCGTCGGCCTGCTCGTGTGCGTCACCGGCGTGTCGGGCTCGGGCAAGTCGACCCTCGTGAACGACACCCTCTACCGTGCCGTGGCGCGCCACCTGCACGGTGGAAGCGGCGCCGAGCCCGCGCCCCATGAGGCGCTGGAAGGCGTCGAGCATGTGGACAAGGTGGTGAACGTCGATCAGAGCCCCATCGGCCGCACGCCGCGCTCCAACCCCGCCACCTACACCGGCGTGTTCGCGCCGATCCGGGAGCTGTTCGCGCAGGTGCCGGAAGCGCGCGCCCGCGGCTACGGTCCCGGCCGCTTCTCGTTCAACGTCAAGGGCGGCCGCTGCGAGGCCTGCCAGGGCGACGGCGTGCTGCGCGTGGAGATGCATTTCCTGCCCGACATCTACGTCCAGTGCGACGTCTGCCACGGCCGGCGCTACAACCGCGAGACGCTGCAGGTCCAGTACAAGGGACGCAACATCCACGACGTGCTGCAGATGACGGTGGAGCAGGCGTGCGAGTTCTTCCGCCCGGTGCCGGCCCTGGCGCGCAAGCTGAACACGCTGCAGGACGTCGGCCTCGGCTACATCACGCTCGGTCAGTCGGCGACGACGCTCTCGGGCGGCGAGGCACAGCGCGTCAAGCTGGCGTTGGAGCTGTCCAAACGCGACACCGGCCGCACGCTTTACATCCTCGACGAACCCACCACCGGACTGCACTTTCACGATGTCGAGCTGCTGCTCAAGGTGCTGCACCGGCTGCGCGACCACGGCAACACCGTGGTGGTGATCGAGCACAACCTGGACGTGATCAAGACCGCGGACTGGATCGTCGACCTGGGTCCTGAAGGCGGCGCCGGCGGCGGATGCATCGTCGCCGAGGGCGGCGTCGAAGCCATCGCTGGCACCGAAGCCAGTTATACCGGTCGCCATCTGCGGTCGGTCCTCCATCCCACCACCGAGCGAGACGCCCATGAACCCGCGACAATTGCTGATCGATAGCTTCCATGCTGCGGTGGCGGCGGCCGAGCCCCTGGCCATCGTGCCGGCGCATCTGCCGCGGCCGCCGAAAGGGCGCACCGTTGTCGTCGGCGCGGGCAAGGCGGCAGCGTCCATGGCCCGGGCAGTGGAGGATCATTGGCCCGAGCGCGCTCCCCTGGAGGGACTGGTCATCACCCGCTATGGACACGGTCTGCCGACGCGGCGCGTTCGAGTCGTCGAAGCCGGGCACCCGGTGCCCGACGAAAGCGGCGAGGCGGCGGCCCGCGAAATTCTCGCGCTGGCGCAGTCACTGGATCCCGACGATCTGCTGCTGGCGCTGGTGAGCGGCGGCGGTTCCAGCCTCCTGAGCCTGCCGGCCGAGGGCGTGTCGATGGCGGATCTGAAAGCCGTAACGCGGGAGCTGTTGCGCTGCGGGGCATCGATCCAGGAGATCAACACGGTGCGCAAGCACCTCTCGGCGATCCAGGGCGGCCGCCTCGCCGCCGCGTGCCGCGCGCGTGCGCTGGCGCTGGTGATTTCCGACGTGACCGGCGACGATCCGACGCATATCGCTTCGGGTCCGTGCGCGCCCGACCCCACCACCTACGCCGACGCCCTGGCGATTCTGCGCGAGTACGGCGTGCGCGAGCCGGCGGCGATCGTGGCGCGACTGGAGCTCGGTGTCGCCGGCAAGCTGCCAGAAACGCCCAAGCCCGGCGATCCGGTGTTCCGGCGCGTGGAGAACCGCGTCATCGCCACCGCGCACCAGTCGCTGGTTGCGGGCGGTGAAGTCCTGCGGCGCGCCGGCATTCCGGTGGCGATCCTCGGCGACAGCGTCACCGGCGAAGCGCGCGACGTCGCATCGGTGTACGCGGCGCTGGTGCGGGAAATCGCGGCCCATGGCCATCCCTGGCAGCGGCCGGTGGCGCTGGTGTCGGGCGGCGAGACCACGGTCACGGTGCGCGGGCGCGGACGCGGCGGGCGCAACGCCGAGTTTCTGCTGGCGCTGGCCGTGGAGCTGGCCGGCAGCAAGGGCGTGCACGCGCTGGCGGCCGACACCGACGGCATCGACGGCACCGAAGACAACGCCGGCGCCGTCTGCGCTCCGGACACGCTCGCGCGGGCGGCGGCGCTGGGTGTGGACGCGCGCGCGATGCTGGCCAACAACGACGGGTACACGTTTTTCAGCGGGCTCGGCGACCTCGTGACGACGGGCCCCACCCGCACCAACGTCAACGATTACCGGGTGATCCTGATCCGCTGAAGTCCAGCGCGCGCTGGCCGCCTGGTGCGACGTCGTAGACCAGCCCCCGCGCGCCGCGCCGCGCCCGCGGGTCGAGGCGGTGAGCTTCGGTCCGATCCCGCGCGATCAGGTGCGTCACCGGGTGGCCTGCCGCCACCAGGGCGTCGCTGATCAGCCCGCGGTGGCACTGGGCCGGATCGCGCTCGGCGCACAGCACCGCAGGACGCGCGTTCCCCGCCAGCTCCACCAGGCCCGTCACGGCCGCGCGGAAGTCGTCGGTTCCCATGTGGTCGGCAAAACCCCGGAGCTCCGGCGGAAGCGCCGTGTGGGGCGAGGCGGTCGAGGGCCGGCGGAAGCCGCCCAGGGCGCGACCTTCCCATCGGTAACCGAGGCCCGCCGCGGCCAGGGTCGCCGCCAGCAGTTCGCGGCGGAACTGCGGGTGACGCCGGGACGACGGGTACGCGCGCACGTCCACGAGCAGGGTGACGCCCGCGCACCGCAACAGTTCGAGCAGTTCGTCCATCGGGCGGTCGCCGTGTCCCACCGTGAACACCGGGCCCATGGCGCTAGCGCTTCAGGCGCACCGGGTCGCCGACCTGAATGCCGAGCGCCGCCGCCGCGCTGCCGCCGCTGACGGCGATCTCCGCCAACCCGAGGCTCCCCGCGTACCAGAATGGCGTTCCCGCGGCGGCGGCGGAGAACGTGCGTGCGAAAACGAGGCGCCGGTCACCGATGCACAGGTGCGCCGCTGCGGGGATTCCCTCTACGTGCAATCCGGTGATGCCGTTTCCGTAATGGTCGATGTAGATGACTTCGGCGAGATCGGCCGGATCCAGCATCACGTCGAAGCCGTCGCAGGCCGCCACGATTCCCGCCGGATTGTCCCCGCGCGCGAGCCGCGCCGCCGCCGGCGCGAACAGGTCGCGGCCGTGAAACGTCTCCGATAGGCGATCGGGGCGCCAGACGATCTCGTGAACTTCAGCGCGCTCCGCGCGAACCGCCGCCACCGACAGCAGTCCGTTGTCCGGCCCGACCAGCCAGCGCCCGCCGGCACGTACTGCCAGCGCGCGGCGCGGCCCGCCGACGCCCGGGTCCACCACCGCCATGACGACGCACCGGGGCGGGAGCTGGAGCGTCATCGCCGCCAGCAGATGCGCGCCGGCCCGCGGATCGTAGCGGGGCGCTTCGTGCAGCAGGTCGATCACCGGCACACCCGGCGCCTGCGCGGCGAGCACGCTGTGCACCTGACCGACGTAGAGGTCGGCGGCGCCGAAGTCCGTGAACAGCAGGATCTGCACCGGACGATTGTACGGCCAAAAAAAAAGCCGGGCGCAAGGCCCGGCTCCGATTCCTTGAACTGCGCGCGGCTTAGTCGGGCTTCGCAGCACCCGCTTCCTCTTCCGGGCGATCCATCAGCTCAACCAGCGCCATCGGCGCGTTGTCGCCCTTGCGGAAGCCGCATTTGAGGATGCGCAGGTAGCCGCCGTTGCGCGCCTTGTAGCGCGGGCCCAGCACGTCGAACAGCTTGACCACGATGTCACGGTCGCGCAGGCGATTGAAGGCGATGCGCCGATTCGCCAGCGACGGCTTCTTGCCCAGCGTGATCATGGGCTCGGCGACCCGCCGCAGTTCCTTGGCCTTGGGGAGCGTGGTGGTGATGATCTCGTGCCGCAGCAGCGAATTGGTCATGTTCCGCAGCATCGCCTGGCGGTGGCTGCTGGTGCGGTTGAGCGTGCGGTATCCCTGACGATGGCGCATAGCGCGTCCCCCCGTTTAAGCCAGATCGAGGTTGGCCGGCGGCCAGTTCTCGAGCTTCATGCCCAGCGTGAGCCCCCGCGACGCCAGGACTTCCTTGATCTCGTTCAGCGACTTGCGCCCCAGGTTGGGGGTCTTCAGCAGCTCGGTCTCGGTGCGCTGGATGAGGTCGCCGATGTAGTAGATGTTCTCCGCCTTCAGGCAGTTGGCCGAGCGCACGGTCAACTCGAGGTCGTCTACAGGGCGCAGCAGTATCGGGTCCACCTGCGGCGACTTCGGCTGCTCGATCGCCTGCGGCGTGCCCTTGAGATCGGCGAACAGCGAGAGCTGGTCCACCAGGATGCGCGCGGAGTAGCGGATCGCCTCTTCCGGCTCGATGACGCCGTTGGTCTCGATGTCCATGATCAGCTTGTCGAGGTCGGTGCGCTGCTCGACGCGCGCGCTTTCCACCGAGTAGGCGACGCGGCGCACCGGGCTGAACGACGCGTCCAGCAGGATGCTGCCGATGCCGCGGCCTTCCGCCGAGCGGCGCACCGTGGCCGGCACGTAGCCGCGCCCCTGCTCGACCTTGATCTGCATCTCCAGTTTGCCGCCGGCGGTCAGATGGGCGATCACGTGCTCCGGGTTGACAATCTCGACGTCGTGCGCGCCCTCGATGTCGCCCGCGGTGACGACGCCCTCGCCCTGCTTCTTCAGGTTGAGCGTCACGTCGGCGCGGTTATGCAGCTTGAGCACGACGCCTTTGAGGTTGAGCAGGATGTCGACCACGTCCTCCTGCACTCCCTCCAGCGTGGAGTACTCGTGCAGCACGCCGGTGATGTGCACCTCGGTGGGCGCGAAACCGGGCATCGACGACAGCAGCACGCGCCGCAGCGCGTTGCCCAGCGTGTGCCCGTACCCGCGCTCGAACGGCTCCATGGTGATACGCGCATGGGTCGGCGAAACGTGCTGAACGTCGACGATCCTCGGCTTGAGGAAAGCACTGGCTTGCATACTGTCGTACCTCTTGAACGATTGACCGGCGGCTCAGCGCCCGATTATTTCGAGTAAAGCTCGACGACCAGATTCTCGTTGATGGTCTGGGGAAGCTCTGCGCGCTGCGGCAGTGCCTTGAACGTGCCTTTGAGCGCCTTGGCGTCGACCTCGATCCATTCCGGGAAGCCGCGGCCTTCCGCCGCCTCGGCCGCCGCTTTCACCCGCAGATGCTGCTTGGCCCGCTCCGTCACCTCCACCACGTCGCCCGGACGCAGCCGGTACGAGGGGATGTTCACGCGCCGGCCGTTCACCAGAATGCCGTTGTGGCGCACCACCTGGCGCGCCTCGGCGCGCGAGGCGCCGAAGCCCATGCGGTAGACCACGGAGTCGAGCCGGCTTTCCAGCAGCTGCAGCAGGTTCTCGCCGGTGATGCCCTTGCGGCGATCGGCGGCCACGTACAGCGAATGGAACTGGCGCTCCATCAGGCTGTAGCTGCGCTTGAGCTTCTGCTTCTCACGCAACTGCACCGCGTAGTCCGACAGCCGGCCGCCCTTCTGGCCGTGCTGACCGGGGGGATAGCTGCGGCGCTCCACCGGGCACTTGTCGGTGAAGCACTTCTCGCCCTTGAGGAACAGTTTTTCCCCCTCGCGGCGGCACAAACGGCACTTGGCGTCCAGATATCTAGCCACGCTGAATATCTCCTCGATCAGATACGGCGCCGCTTCGGCGGCCGCACCCCGTTGTGCGGGATCGGGGTCACGTCCGAAATGCTGGTGATCTTGAAGCCGACGGCGTGCAACGCACGCACCGCCGACTCCCGTCCCGGCCCCGGACCCTTGATCCGCACCTCCAGATTTTTCACGCCGCATTCCTGGGCGGCGCGGCCCGCGCGCTCGGCCGCGATCTGGGCGGCGAACGGCGTGCTCTTGCGCGAACCCTTGAAGCCGTTGCTGCCCGACGTCGCCCACGACAGCGCGTTGCCCTGACGGTCAGTGATCGTCACGATGGTGTTGTTGAAAGACGCATGAACATGGGCGATGCCTTCCGCCACGTTCTTCTTGACCTTCTTGCGAACCCGGGTTTGGGTCTTTGCCATGCTGGAATCCTGCCTTTAGCCTTTCTTTGCCGCGCCGATGAGCTTGCGCGGGCCCTTGCGGGTGCGAGCGTTGGTCCGGGTGCGCTGGCCGCGCATCGGCAGACCGCGCCGGTGCCGAACGCCGCGATAACAGCCCAGATCCATGAGCCGCTTGATGTTCATCGTCACTTCCCGGCGAAGGTCGCCCTCCACCGTGAAGGAGCCAACGGCTTCCCGCAGACGATCCACCTCGCTGTCCGACAATTCCTTGATTTTCTTGGAACCTTCGATCCCGGCGGCGGCGCAAATGGCGCGCGCCCGGCTGCGGCCTATCCCATAGATCGCCGTCAGCGCGACCTCGGCGTGCTGATGGTTCGGAATGTTGACGCCTGCGATGCGGGCCATCCTGGAAACTCCGAAAAACGAAAACTTTAAATTATATGCGGTTACGGCTGTTCACGCAAAGACCGCGGGGATCTGTCAGCCCTGACGCTGCTTGTGCCGGGGATCGCTGCAGATCACCCGGACCACGCGCTTGCGCCGCACGATCTTGCACTTGCGGCACATCTTCTTCACCGAGGCGTTCACCTTCATCGCTGCTCTCCTGTCGCCCTCGACCTATTTCGCGCGGAACACGATGCGTCCGCGGGACAGGTCGTACGGCGTGAGTTCCACCGTCACTTTGTCACCGGGCAGGATCCGGATGTAATGCATCCTCATCTTCCCCGAAATGTGGCCCAGCACCATGTGGCCGTTTTCCAGCTTGACGCGAAACGTCGCGTTGGGAAGGTTTTCAACCACCTCCCCCTGCATCTGGATCGTGTCTTCCTTTGTCATGCCCTACGAGGTTCCGCCAGACCCCGCCCCCTGCCTCGCCTCAGCGAGCGGGCAAGCCGCCTTTCAGGTTGGCCTTCTTGAGCAGGCTTTCATACTGGTGCGACATGACGTAAGCCTGAACCTGCGCCATGAAATCCATGGTTACCACCACGATGATCAGCAAGGACGTGCCGCCGAAATAAAAGGGCACGTTCCACTTGAGGATCAGGAACTCGGGCAGCAGGGACACCAGCGTCACGTAAATCGCGCCGGCCAGCGTGAGGCGCATCATGATGCGCTCGACGTAACGGGCCGTCTGGTCTCCGGGCCGGATGCCCGGCACGAACGCACCGCTCTTCTTCAGGTTCTCCGCCGTCTCCTTGGGATTGAACACCAGCGCGGTGTAGAAAAAACAGAAGAAAACGATGGCCGCGGCGTAGAGCATCACGTAAATCGGCTGCCCGGGCGAGAGCGTTGCGGCGATGTCGCGCAGCCAGGTGGTCGACTCCGATGCGCCGAACCACCCCGCCAGCGTGGCCGGAAACAGAATGATCGACGACGCGAAGATCGGCGGGATCACGCCGGACATATTGAGCTTGAGCGGCAGATAGGAGCTGGTGCCGCCGTAGACTTTTCGCCCCACCTGCCGTTTGGGGTAATTCACCAGAATCTTGCGCTGACCGCGCTCCACGAACACCACCAGGGCGGTCACCGCCAGCGCGCCCAGCAGCAGCACCAGCACCAGCGGAATCGAGAACGCGCCCGTGCGGGCCAGTTCCAGGGTGCCGCCCATGGCTGACGGAAGGCCGGCGACGATGCCGGCGAAAATGATCAGCGAGATGCCGTTGCCGATACCGCGCTCGGTGATCTGCTCGCCCAGCCACATCAGGAACATGGTGCCGGTGACCAGCGTCACCACCGTCGTGAAACGGAACAGCAGGCCCGGCTCCGGCACCAGGCCGGGCTGGGCTTCCAGGGCGATGGAGATACCCAGGCTCTGGAACGTGCCCAGAAACAGGGTTCCGTAGCGCGTGTATTGCGTGATCTTGCGGCGACCGGCCTCGCCCTCCTTCTTCAGCGCCTCGAGCTGGGGCACCACGACCGTGGCCAGCTGCATGATGATCGACGAAGAGATGTAGGGCATGATGCCGATGGCGAAAATCGAGAAGCGTGACAGCGCGCCACCGGAGAACATGTTGAACAGGCCGAGGATGCCGCCCTGCTGGGAGCGGAACAGTTCCGCCAGCACCACGGGGTCGATGCCGGGCACGGGAATGTGGGCGCCGATCCGATAGACGATCAGGGCGCCGATCAGAAACCACAGCCTGCGCTTGAGGTCTCCGAATTTCCCGGACATGCCGAGCAGCGATTCCTTGGTGGCCATGGAAATCCCGGATCAGGCGACGCTGCCGCCCGCCGCCTCGATCGCCGCGCGCGCGCCCTTGGTCACCTTCAAACCCTGCACCGCCACCCTGCGGCTGATCGCGCCGGAGAGAATCACCTTCGCCGCCAGGACCCGCTTCGGCACCACGCCGCGCTCCTTCAGCACCGCAAGATCCACCGCGTCCAGACCCAGCTTCTCCAGCGTGGAAAGGCGGACCTCCGCCGTGTCGTCGCGCGTGGGCGAGTTGAAGCCCCGCTTCGGCAGCCGGCGCTGCAGCGGCATCTGCCCGCCCTCGAATCCAACTTTATGGAATCCGCCGGCGCGGGCCTTCTGGCCTTTGTGGCCGCGGCCGGCAGTTTTGCCGAGGCCGCTGCCGATGCCGCGGCCAAGCCGCTTGCGCGGGCGCTTCGAGCCGGCGGCCGGCTTAATCTGGTTGAGCTCCATCTAGCCCTCGCACTTCACCAAGTAACTGACTTTTCGGATCATGCCGCGCACCGCAGGGGTGTCCTCCAGCTCGACGGTATGGTTGATCCGCTTCAGTCCGAGACCGCGGACGCACATCCGGTGGTCCGGTTTGGTCCCAATCAGGCCGCGGATCTGGGTCACGCGGATGGTCTTGCCGCCTTTCGTGCTCATCGCCCCTGCCCCAGGATCTGCTCCACCGTCTTGCCGCGCTTCGCGGCGATCTCCGACGGCGCGTTGGTCGCCAGAAGACCGTTGATGGTGGCGCGAACCACGTTGTAGGGATTGGCCGAACCGATGCACTTGGCCAGCACGTTGGTCACGCCCATCACTTCGAACACGGCCCGCATCGGACCGCCGGCGATGATGCCGGTGCCTTCCGAAGCGGGCTGCATCAGCACTTTGGCCGCGCCGTGCTCGCCCACCACCGGATGATGCAGCGTGCCTTCCTTGAGCCGGACCTTCACCATCCGGCGACGCGCCTGGTCCATCGCCTTCTGCACCGCCACCGGCACTTCCCGGGCCTTGCCCTGGCCCATGCCGACGCCGCCGTCGCCGTCTCCGACCACCGTTAGCGCCGCGAAGCCCAGCACGCGACCACCCTTCACCACCTTGGTGACCCGGTTGATCGCGACCATCTTCTCGCGCAGGTTGTCCTGACGCTCTTCCACCTGAGTCTTGGCCATCGCGTTTACCTCGTTCGCCTAGTTTTGCGGCCGCACGGTTAAAACTTGAGGCCGCCTTCGCGGGCCGCGTCTGCCAGCGCCTTGATCCGGCCGTGGTAGCGGAAACCGCTGCGGTCGAATGCCACCTGCTCGACGCCCGCGCCCTTGGCCTTCTCGGCAATCCGTTTGCCCACCGCCGCCGCCGCGGCCATGGTGCCGCCCTTCGGCTGCTCCTTGCGCACCTCCGGCTCCAGCGTGGAAGCGCTCGCCATCACCCGGCCGCCGTCGGGCGCGATGAGTTGGGCGTAAATGTGGCAGTTGCTGCGGAATACCGCCAGCCGCGCCACCTTGAGTTCCGCGATCTTGGCCCGCGTCCTACGAGCCCGGCGCAACCGCGCCACCTTTTTGTTCATCATGGAATGCTCCGCTTATTTCTTCTTGGTCTCTTTGATGACCACATGCTCGTCGGCGTAGCGGATGCCCTTGCCCTTGTAGGGCTCCGGCTTCCGGTAGGCGCGAATCTCGGCCGCCACCTGTCCGACCTGCTGCTTGTCGATGCCCTTGATGACGATTTCGGTCTGGGTTGGCGTCTCCACCTTGATGCCCCTGGGCATTTTGTGGCTCACCGGGTGCGAGAAGCCCACCGTGAGGTTCAGGGCGTCCCCGGCGGCCTGCGCGCGGTAACCCACCCCCACCAGCGTCAGCTTCCTCTCGAAACCCTTGGAAACGCCGGTCACCATGTTCGCCACCAGCGCGCGGGTGGTGCCCGACATGGCGCGCGCCTGCTGGCTTTCATTGGCGGCCTTGACCTGGATCTGGTCCCCTTCCCGCTCAACCGTGACCAGTCCGGGCAGGAGCCGGCTCGAAAGGGAGCCGAGCGGACCTTTCACGGAAATCTCGCCGGGGGTCAGGGTCACCTCGACGCCCTTCGGCAGCACGACCGGATACTTGGCTATGCGCGACATGGCTTCAACCTCACGCGACGATGCACAGCACTTCGCCGCCGACGCCGGCGGCCCGTGCCTGGTAATCGGCCATCACGCCGCGGGACGTCGAGACGATGGCGATCCCGAGGCCGTTCATGACCTTGGGCATGTCGTTGCGGCCGCGATAGACCCGTAGACCGGGGCGGCTGACGCGCTCGATGGTCTCGATGACCGGCCGGCCGGCGTAATACTTCAGCGCCAGTTCCAGCATCGGCTTGCCGTCCAGCTCCCGCGCCGCGAAGTCCTCGATGTAGCCCTCGTCCTTGAGCACCTTGGCGATGGCGACCTTGAGCCTCGAGGACGGCATGACCACGCTCGTCTTCTCCGACGCTTGCGCGTTGCGGATTCGGGTCAGCATGTCGGCAATTGGATCACTCATGCTCATACGGTTATCTCCTGCAACCTGCCTGTTTCCGGCGCCCGCGGTCCGCCCTCGGGCGGCCGGCGCGATTCCTTGTTACCAGCTAGCCTTGGTCACGCCCGGGATCTCGCCGCGCATGGCGATTTCGCGCAGCTTGTTGCGGGCCAGACCGAACTTCCGGAACGTGCCGCGTGGTCGGCCAGTGATCGCGCAGCGGTTGCGCAGCCGGACCGGGGAGGCATTTCGCGGCAGCTTCTGCAGCCGCAAACGCGCTTGGTGACGGTCCTCTTCGCTCGCCTGGAAGTTGTTGATGATGGCCATGAGTTCCGCGCGCCTGGCCGCGTACTTCGCAACCGACGCCCGACGCTTCTTTTCCCGATTGATGACTGACTTCTTCGCCATGCCGCCCTCAGCTCCGGAAAGGAAACTTGAACGCCGCCAGCAAGGCCCGGGCCTCGTTGTCGCTCTTGGCGGTCGTCGTGATGGTGATGTTGAGCCCCCGCAGCGCGTCGACCTTGTCGTACTCGATCTCCGGGAAAATGATCTGCTCCTTGACACCCATGCTGAAGTTGCCGCGCCCGTCGAAACCCCGCGCCGAGATGCCGCGGAAGTCCCGCACCCGCGGAATGGCGATCGCGATGAGCCGGTCCAGGAACTCGAACATACGCTGGCGGCGCAGGGTCACCATGCAACCGACCGGATAGCCCTCGCGCACCTTGAATCCGGCGATCGACTTGCGCGCCTTGGTGATCACGGGCTTCTGCCCGGCGATCTTCTCGAGATCGCCTGCGGCATTCTCCAGGATCTTCTTGTCTGCGATCGCCTCGCCCACGCCCATGTTGAGCGTGATCTTCTGGATGCGAGGCACCTCCATGCGCGACTTGTACCCGAACTGCTTGGTCAGCTCGGGAACAACGCTCTCGCGGTAGAAATCTTGCAACCGTGCCATGGCCCGCCCTTAAACGTCCATCACTTCGCCGTTGGACTTGAAATAGCGCACTTTGCGCTGGTCCTCGAGAATCTTGATCCCGACCCGGTCCGCCTTCTGCGTAGTCGGATTGAAGATCGCCACGTTGGACACGTGCAACGGCATCTCCTTCTCCACGATGCCGCCCGTGGTGCCCTTGAGAGGATTCGGACGCTGGTGCTTCTTCACCTTGTTCGCCCCCTCCACCACCAGCCGCTCGTCGTCGACCACCCGCAGCACCGTTCCCCGGCGCCCTTTGTCGCGGCCGGCGATCACCATCACCTCGTCGCCCTTGCGGATCTTGCGCATGACGTTCTCCTTACAGCACTTCCGGCGCCAGCGAGACGATCTTCATGAAGCGCTCGGTCCGCAGCTCGCGGGTTACCGGGCCGAAGATGCGCGTCCCAATCGGCTCGAGCTTGTTGTTCAGCAGCACGGCCGCGTTGCCGTCGAACTTGACGAGCGATCCGTCCTGGCGGCGCACGCCCTTGGCCGTGCGAACGACGACGGCGTTGTAGATCTCGCCCTTCTTCACCCGGCCGCGCGGCGCCGCTTCCTTGACGCTGACCTTGATCACGTCACCGATGCCGGCATAGCGTCGCTTCGAGCCGCCCAGCACCTTGATGCACTTGAGCGTGCGGGCGCCGGTGTTGTCGGCGACGTCCAACAACGATTGCATCTGAATCATTTGAAATCCTTCTCCAACTTAACCCAACCGGCGGAAGATCCGCTCGGCCAGCCAGTTTTGGATCCCGTCCGGGCGACGCTGACCCGATTTCGGGCCGCGAAAAACTTTGAATCTTAACCCAAATCAGGGGCCCAAGCAAAGCTCAAATGGTCTTCGCCTTCTCCAGCAACTGGGCTACCCGCCAGGCCTTGGTCTTGGACAGCGGCCGGCATTCCTCGATCACGACCACATCGCCCAGATGGGCCTCGTTGTTCTCGTCGTGGGCGTGATACTTTTTCGAGCGCGTGATCACCTTGCCCTGCAGCGGATGCTTCACCCGCCGCTCGACCAGGACCGTCACGGTCTTGTGCATCTTGTCGCTCACCACCCGGCCCGAGAGGGTGCGGCGGCGCTTTTCCGCGGTTTCCGTCATCACTGTTTGGCCTTCTCGTTCAGCAACGTGCGCACGCGGGCGATGTCCCGGCGCACCTTGGTCAGCTGGCTCGTATTGTTGAGCTGCTGGGTGGCGTGCTGCATGCGCAGGCCGAAATGGCCCTTGAGCAGTTCATGGAGCTCCTTCTGAAGCTCGTCCACCGACTTGGTTCTCAATTCGCTCGCCTTCATCGCATCACCCCAGTTGCCGGACGATGAACGTGGTCAGCAGGGGCAGCTTCGCTGCCGCCAGCCGGAACGCCTCACGCGCCACCTGCTCGCTGACGCCGTCCATTTCATAGAGCACCTTGCCGGGCTGAATCTCGGCGACAAAGTACTCGACGTTGCCCTTGCCGTTGCCCATCCGGACTTCGGCCGGCTTCTTGGTAATGGGCTTGTCCGGAAAGATCCGGATCCAGATCCGGCCGCCGCGCTTGATATGGCGCGTCATGGCACGACGCGCCGCCTCGATCTGACGCGCCGTCAGGCGGCCGCGCGTGGTGGCCTTGAGGCCGAACTCACCGAACGACACCTTGGTGCCGCGGGTCGCGGGGCCGGTATTCCGGCCCTTCTGCATCTTGCGGTACTTGGTTCTAGCTGGCTGCAGCATTCTTCGCTCCTGGCCGACGGCCGCGCCGGGCCGGCTCCGCCGGGGCCGGCGCCGCGGCCGGCTGCTCGCCCTTGCCCAACAGTTCGCCCTTGAATACCCAGACCTTGACGCCGATCACGCCATAGGTGGTCTTGGCTTCCGAAAAACCGTAATCGACGTCCGCCCGCAGGGTATGCAGCGGCACCCGCCCCTCCCGGTACCACTCGGTGCGGGCGATCTCGATGCCGTTGAGCCGGCCCGCGCTCATGATCTTGATCCCCTGGGCCCCCAGGCGCATCGCGTTGGTGATGGCGCGCTTCATCGCCCGGCGGAACATGATCCGCTTCTCCAGCTGGGCCGTGATCGAGTCCGCGATCAGCTGGGCGTCCACCTCGGGCTTGCGAATCTCCTCGATGTTGACGTGGACCGGCACACCCAGCAGCTTCTGCAGCTCGCCGCGCAGCACCTCGATATCCTCGCCCTTCTTGCCGATCACCACGCCGGGGCGGGCGCTGTGGATCGTGATCTTGGCGTTCTTCGCCGGCCGCTCGATCACCACCTTGCTGACCGCCGCGTGCGCGAGCTTCTTGCGCAGAAAATCGCGCACCTTGGCGTCCTCGTTCAGCATCCCCGGAAACGCCTTCTTGTTGGCGTACCAGCGCGAGGTCCAGTTGCGGTGTACCGCGAGCCTGAAACCGGTCGGATGAATCTTCTGTCCCATTCGCTTCCCCTAGTCCCCGACCGTGATGAAGATGTGGCAGGTCGGCTTCATGATCTTGGCTCCCCGGCCCTTGGCGCGGGCGTGGAAGCGGCGCAGCGTCGGACCCTGCTCAACGCAGACCTGCTTCACCTTCAGCTCGTCGATGTCGGCGCCCTCATTGTGCTCGGCGTTGGCGATCGCCGACTCCAGCACTTTCTTCACGATACCGGCAGCCTTCTTGCGGCTGAAGGTCAGAACGTTCAGCGCCCGGTCCACCGGAAGGCCGCGGATCTGGTCGGCGACCAGCCGGCCCTTCTGGGCCGAGAGCCGCACGCCGCGCAAATTTGCCGTCGTTTGCATGTCGACTCCTTATTTCTTGGCGACCGAGGCCTTCTTGTCGGCCGCGTGTCCCTTGAAGGTCCGCGTAAGGGCGAACTCGCCGAGTTTGTGGCCGACCATGTTTTCGGTGACGAACACCGGAATGTGCTGTTTGCCGTTGTGGATCGCGATCGTGAGGCCCACGAAATCCGGCAACACCGTGGACCGGCGCGACCATGTCTTGATCGGGCGCTTGTCGTTGGTCGAGCGCGCCTTCTCCACCTTTTCCATCAGATGGAAATCGACGAACGGGCCCTTCTTGACTGAACGTGCCATAACGAAACCTCGTCAGCTCTTCCTGTTGCGGCGGCGCACGATCATGTTGCCAGTACGCTTGTTGCGCCGGGTCTTGAATCCCTTGGTGGAGACGCCCCACGGGCTCACCGGATGCCGCCCGCCGGACGTGCGGCCCTCGCCGCCGCCATGCGGGTGGTCGATCGGGTTCATCGCCACGCCGCGCACGGTGGGTCGCACACCGCGCCAGCGCTTCGCGCCCGCCTTGCCGATGGATTCCAGCGAGTGCTCCTCGTTGCCCACTTCGCCGATGGTGGCGCGGCAATTGACGTGCACCTTGCGAATCTCGCCGGAGCGCAGCCGCAGCTGGGCGTAGTCCCCTTCCCGCGCCAGCAATTGCACCGAAGCACCCGCCGAGCGCGCCAGCTGCGCCCCCTTGCCTGGCAGCATCTCCACGCAATGGACCGTCGTGCCGACCGGGATGTTGCGCAGCGGCAGCGCGTTGCCGGGCTTGATCGGGGCCTCCGGTCCGCTCATCAGCTGCACGCCGGCCTCGATTCCCTTGGCGGCGATCACGTACCGACGCTCGCCGTCGGCGTAGCAGACCAGGGCAATGTGGGCCGAACGGTTGGGGTCGTGCTCGATGCGCTCCACCTTGCCCGGAATTCCGTCCTTGTCGCGGCGGAAATCGATGATCCGGTAGTGCTGCTTGTGGCCACCGCCCTGATGACGCGTGGTGATCCGGCCCTGGTTGTTCCGGCCCGAACCACGCTTCTTCGATTCCGTAAGGCCGTCGTGGGGCCGGCCCTTGTACAGCCCGGGCGTCGCTACCTTCACCATCGCGCGACGTCCGGCCGACGTCGGCTTCATCTTGACCAGTGGCATTTACTTGACCTCCGCAGCGAAATTGATTTCCTGGCCGGGCTGCAGGCAGACGTAGGCCTTCTTCCAGTTGCGGCGGCGCCCCTCGAAGCGGCCAAAGCGCTTGGCTTTGCCCTTGACGTTGGACACCTGCACCGACTTCACCTGGACTTTGAACATGAGCTCGACGGCCGCCTTCACCTCCGGCTTGGTGGCATCCTGCGCCACCCGGAAGATCACCTGGTCGTGCTTGTCGGCGACGTACGTGCTCTTCTCCGAAATCTGCGGAGCGATGAGCACCTTCATCAGCCGCTCAGGGTTGAACGCGCTCATGAGAACATCTCCTCGAACTTGGCCACCGCGGCCCGGGTCAGCATCACGCTCGGAAAGCGCAGGAGGTTGACCGGGTCCGCCTGGTGCGGCTCCAGCACCAGGACGTCGGGGAGGTTGCGCGACGACAGATAAAGGTTGTCATCCATCGCGTCGGTGATGATCAGCACCTTCCCCAGGCCCATGGCCTTAAGCTTCTGCGCCAGCAGCTTGGTCTTGGGCGACTCCAGCTTGATCTCCTCGACGACCGCCAGCTTTCCTTCGCGGGCCAGCTGGGACAGGATCGACGCCATGCCGGCGCGGTACATCTTCCGGTTGACCTTTTGCGAGAAATTCTCGTCCGGGGAGTTCGGAAAAATCCGGCCGCCGCCGCGCCAGAGCGGGCTCGAGGTCATGCCGGCGCGGGCACGTCCTGTGCCCTTCTGCCGCCAGGGCTTGCGGGTGCTGTGCTTGACCGCGCCGCGATCCTTCTGCGCGCGGGTTGCGGCCCGGCCATTGGCGAGAAACGCCGTGACCAGCTGGTGCACCAGCGCCTCGTTGTACTCCCGGCCGAACAGCTGGTCCGATGCCGCAACGCTGCTCTTGGCCTTCCCGGCTTCATCAATCAGCTTGAGGTCCATCACGCACCCGCCTTGGCGCTGGGCCGCACCACGACTTCGCCGCCCTTGGCACCGGGAACCGCACCCTTCACCAGCAGCAGCTGGCGCTGCTCGTCGATGCGGACGATCTCCAGGTTCTGGACCGTCGACTTGACCGAGCCCAGGTGACCGGCCATCCGCTTGCCCGGGAACACGCGCCCCGGGTCCTGGTTCTGGCCGGTCGAGCCCGGCCGATTGTGGGATACCGAGTTGCCGTGGCTCGCGCGGTTGGAACTGAAGTTATGGCGCTTGATGACGCCGGCGAAGCCCTTGCCGATGGAAGTGCCGGTGACGTCGACGTGCTGGCCGACCTGGAACAGGCCTGTGCCCAGCGCGTCCCCGGGCTTGCGCTCGCCCACCTGTTCCGGGGTGAGCCGGAACTCCTTCACCACCGTCCCGGCTTCGACGCCCGCCTTGGCGAAGTGTCCGGCCATCGCCTTCACCACGCGGCTCGGGCGGCGCTTGCCGAACGTCACCTGAACGGCGCAATAGCCGTCGGTTTCCGCGGACTTGATCTGGGAGATGCGATTGCTGGAGACGTCCAGCACCGTCACCGGGGAGGACGTGCCGTCCTCGGCGAAAATGCGCGTCATGCCGACCTTGCGGCCCAATAGTCCCAATGCCATTTTCTACTTTCCCTCAAAGGGGCCGGTTGCGATTGACCGGCCGAACCATTTTGGCGCGGTCCGTGCCGCGCCGTTCCTCACAGCTTGATTTCGACGTCAACCCCCGCCGGCAGATCAAGCTTCATCAGCGCGTCGACGGTCTTGTCGGTGGGATCGATGATGTCCATCAGCCGGAGGTGCGTCCGGATCTCGAGCTGGTCGCGCGACGTCTTGTTGACGTGGGGCGAGCGCAGCACGTCGAAGCGCTCGATCCGCGTCGGCAGCGGAACCGGCCCGCGCACGACCGCGCCGGTGCGTTTCGCCGTCTCGACGATCTCCAGCGCCGACTGATCGATCAGCCGGTAGTCGAATGCCTTGAGTCGTATCCGAATCTTTTGGCTTTGCATGCCTGAACCTCAGGGACGACGATATGGAATACGCGCCGTCGATCCAAAACGTTACTCGATGATTTTGGCCACGACGCCGGCGCCGACGGTGCGACCGCCCTCGCGAATGGCAAAGCGCAGCCCCTCTTCCATCGCGATCGGCGCAATCAGACTCACCTGCATCGCAATGTTGTCCCCCGGCATCACCATCTCGGTGCCCGCCGGCAGCTCGATCGAGCCCGTCACGTCCGTAGTGCGGAAGTAAAACTGCGGCCGGTATCCATTGAAAAACGGCGTGTGCCGCCCGCCCTCTTCCTTCGAGAGCACGTACACCTCGGCCGTGAACTTCGTGTGCGGCGTGATCGAGCCGGGCTTCGCCAGCACCTGCCCGCGCTCCACCTCCTCGCGCTTCGTTCCCCGCAGCAGCACGCCCACGTTGTCCCCCGCCTGCCCCTGGTCCAGCAGCTTCCTGAACATCTCCACGCCCGTGCACACCGTCTTGATCGTGGGCTTCAGCCCCACGATCTCGATCTCGTCGCCCACCTTGATGACGCCGCGCTCCACCCGCCCCGTGACCACCGTGCCACGGCCCGAAATCGAGAACACGTCCTCCACCGGCATCAGGAACGGCTTGTCGATGTCGCGCTCCGGCGTCGGAATGTAGGTGTCCAGCGCATCGGCCAGCTTGAAAATCGACGGCTCCCCAATCTCCGACTGGTCCCCCTCCAGCGCCTTGAGCGCCGAACCAATCACGATCGGCGTGTCATCGCCCGGAAACTCGTACTTCGACAAAAGCTCCCGAACCTCCATCTCCACCAGCTCCAGCAGCTCCTTGTCGTCCACCATGTCCGCCTTGTTCATGTAGACGATGATGTACGGAACCCCCACCTGGCGCGCCAGCAAAATGTGCTCGCGCGTCTGCGGCATCGGACCGTCCGCCGCCGAAACCACCAAGATCGCCCCGTCCATCTGCGCCGCGCCCGTGATCATGTTCTTCACGTAGTCCGCGTGACCCGGACAGTCCACGTGCGCGTAGTGGCGCGCCTTCGTCTCGTACTCCACGTGCGCCGTGTTGATCGTGATCCCCCGCGCCTTCTCCTCCGGCGCCGAGTCGATCTCCTCGTACTTCTTCGCCGCACCACCAAACTTCTTCGACAAAATCGTCGTGATCGCCGCCGTCAGCGTCGTCTTCCCATGGTCCACGTGACCAATCGTCCCCACGTTCACGTGCGGCTTCGTGCGCTCAAACTTCTCCTTCGACATGATCGGTTCCTTCTGACGACTATTTCTTGTTGATGATCGCTTCCGCCACGTTCTTGGGCGCCTCGGAGTAGTGCTTGAACTCCATGCTGTAGGTCGCCCGACCCTGGCTCAGCGAGCGCAACGTGGTCGAGTAACCGAACATCTCCGCGAGCGGCACTTCGGCCTTGATCACCTTGAGACCGGGGCGGTCCTCCATGCCCTGCACCATGCCCCGGCGCGATGACAGGTCGCCCATGATGTTGCCCATGAATTCCTCGGGCGTCTCCACTTCCACCGCCATCATCGGCTCCAGCAGCGTCGGGCTGGCCTTGCGCATGCCGTCCTTGAAACCGATCGACGCCGCCATTTTGAACGCGTTTTCATTGGAGTCGACCTCGTGGTAGGAGCCGTCGAACAGCGTCACCTTGATGTCGACGATCGGGAAACCCGCCAGCACGCCGTTGCTCAGCGTTTCGACGAGCCCTTTTTCCACTGCGGGGATGTACTCGCGCGGAACGACGCCGCCCTTGATGGCGTCGATGAACTCGAAGCCCTTGCCCGGGGTGTTGGGCTCGATCTTGAGCCAGACGTGGCCATACTGGCCGCGGCCGCCGGTCTGCTTGACGAACTTGCCCTCGGCTTCCGCCGGTTTCTTGATGGTTTCGCGGTAGGCCACCTGCGGGGCGCCGACGTTGGCCTCCACCCCGAACTCGCGCTTCATGCGGTCGACAATGATCTCGAGATGCAGCTCGCCCATGCCGGAAATGATGGTCTGACCGGACTCCTCGTCGGTGCGCACCCGGAACGAAGGGTCCTCCTGCGCCAGGCGGTTGAGAGCGATGCCCATCTTTTCCTGGTCGGCCTTGGTCTTGGGCTCGACCGCGACATGGATCACCGGCTCCGGGAACTCCATGCGCTCGAGAACGATCGGTTTCGCCGGGTCGCACAGCGTCTCACCGGTCGTGGCTTCCTTGAGCCCTACCACTGCGGCGATGTCGCCCGCGCGGACTTCCTTGATTTCGGCCCGCTCGTTCGCGTGCATCTGCAGCAGTCGACCGATGCGCTCCTTCTTGCCTTTGACCGAGTTGAGCACCGTGTCGCCGGAATTGAGAACACCTGAGTACACGCGGATGAACGTGAGTTGACCGACATACGGATCGGTCATGATCTTGAAAGCCAGTGCCGCCAGCGGCGCGCTGTCGTCCGCCTCGCGGATCGCTGGCTTGCCGTCCGCGTCCCCGGTGACCGGCGGGATCTCCACCGGCGAAGGCAGGTACTCGATGACGGCATCCAGCATCGCCTGGACGCCCTTGTTCTTGAACGCGGAGCCGCACAGCATCGGCACGATCTCGGTGGCCACCGTGCGCGCCCGCAATCCCTTCTTGATGTCCGCGATGGACAGGTCGCCTTCCTCGAGGTACTTGTTCATCAGCTCTTCGCTGGCTTCGGCGGCGCTCTCCAACATCTTCTCGCGCCACTCCTGCGCGGTATCCGCCAGTTCCGCCGGGACGTCCTTGAGCTCGAACTTCATGCCCTGGGTCGAGTCGTCCCAGTAGATGGCTTTCATCCGCACCAGGTCGATGACGCCCTCGAACCGCTCCTCGGCGCCGATCGGCACCTGGATCGGCACCGGGTTGGCCTTGAGGCGGCTCTTCATCTGCTCGTAGACCTTGAAGAAATTCGCGCCCTGACGGTCCATCTTGTTGACGAACGCCAGCCGCGGCACGCGGTACTTGGTGGCCTGCCGCCACACGGTCTCCGACTGCGGCTGAACCCCGCCCACGGCGCAATAGACCATGCAGGCGCCATCCAGCACCCGCATCGAGCGCTCCACCTCGATGGTGAAGTCCACGTGGCCCGGCGTGTCGATGATGTTGATGCGATGCTCCGGGAAGTTGGCGTCCATGCCCTTCCAGAAGCAGGTGGTGGCCGCCGACGTGATCGTGATGCCGCGCTCGCGCTCCTGCTCCATCCAGTCCATCACCGCAGCGCCGTCGTGGACCTCGCCGATCTTGTGCGAAACGCCGGTGTAGAAGAGCACGCGCTCGGTGGTCGTGGTCTTGCCGGCATCGATGTGGGCACTGATGCCGATGTTGCGATAGCGCTCTATGGGGGTGTTGCGTGGCACGTCTCGATCTTCCGCCAGTAGACTCTGTCAGAACCGGTAGTGGCTGAAGGCGCGGTTGGCTTCGGCCATGCGGTGCACTTCCTCGCGCTTCTTCACCGCGCCGCCCCGGCCCTCCGCCGCCTCGGCAAGTTCGTTAGCGAGCCGCTGGCCCATCGACTTCTCCCCGCGCTTGCGGGCCGCCTCGCGGATCCAGCGCATGGCCAGCGCCGTGCGGCGCACCGGGCGCACTTCAACCGGAACCTGGTAGTTCGCACCGCCGACGCGCCGGCTCTTGACTTCCACCATCGGACGCACGTTGGAGAGCGCCTGGGTGAAAACCTCGAGGGGATCCTTGCCCGATTTCTTGGCGATCTGGTCGAGCGCGCCGTAGATGATCCGTTCGGCGACCGACTTCTTGCCGCGGGTCATCAGCGCATTGATGAACTTCGCCACTTCCTGGCTCCCGAACTTCGGATCCGGAAGAATTTCGCGTTTCGCGACTTCCCTGCGTCGAGGCATCGTTAACCCTCAATCCCTGTCCGACTCGTCACCCTTGCTTGGGCCGCTTCGCGCCATACTTGGAGCGCGCCTGCTTGCGGTCCTTGACCCCTGCCGTATCGAGGCTGCCGCGCACGATGTGATAGCGCACGCCGGGCAGGTCCTTGACACGGCCGCCGCGGATGAGCACCACCGAGTGCTCCTGCAGGTTGTGGCCCTCGCCGCCGATGTAGCTGCTGACCTCGAAGCCGTTGGTCAGGCGGACGCGGGCGACTTTCCGCAGCGCCGAGTTGGGCTTTTTCGGCGTGGTCGTGTACACGCGCGTGCACACTCCCCGCTTCTGCGGAGAACCGCCCAGCGCGGGCACTTTGCTCTTGACGCGCTTTGCCACGCGCGGCTTGCGCACAAGCTGGTTTGTCGTCGGCATGGTCTCTCGTGATTACCTTCACTCCATCGGCCTTCCGGGGGAGCGGCGCTCGCCAGCGGGGGTTCCGATGCTGCAAAAAACCCGGGACGGCACCGAGGCCGTCCCGAGCGGATCTTCGGATTTTCGGGGCGCACCCGGCGGAGAACCGGGCCGGCACCAAAAAAGACTGTGAATTTTATGGGGTTAAGCCAACCCTGTCAAGCAACGTGGGCCTGATCTTGGGACTCCCCGCCTTCGGCCTCGGTGATCTCCCGGCCCTCCGCCAAGTCCACGCCCAGCGCCTGCTTGCGGCGCATGTTGTGGTAGGCCATGCCCGTTCCCGCGGGGATGAGGCGGCCGACGATCACGTTCTCCTTCAGGCCTCGCAGGTCGTCTTTCTTGCCCATGATGGCCGCCTCGGTCAACACCCGGGTGGTCTCCTGGAAGGAGGCCGCCGAGATGAACGAGTCGGTGGACAGCGAGGCCTTGGTGATGCCGAGCAGCATGTAGTCATAGGTCGCCGCCTGCTTCCCGTCCGCCGCCAGCTTCTCGTTTTCCTCCAGCACGTCGGCCCGCTCCACCTGCTCGCCCTGGATGAACCGGCTGTCGCCGGGGTCGGCAATGGTGACCCGGCGCAGCATCTGGCGGACGATCACCTCGATGTGCTTGTCATTGATCTTCACCCCCTGCAGGCGGTAGACGTCCTGCACCTCGTCGATGATGTAGCGGGCCAGCTCCTCGACCCCCTGCAGCCTCAGGATGTCGTGCGGATCCTTTGGCCCGTCGACGATCAGCTCGCCCTTGTTGACCACCTGGCCGTCGTGGACCATCACGTGCTTGTCCTTGGGGATCAGGAACTCGTGGGCGACGCCGTCCAGGTCGGTGATGACCAGGCGCTGCTTGCCCTTGGTGTCCTTGCCGAATGACACCGTGCCGGTGACGTCGGCCAGCATCCCGGCATCCTTGGGCGAACGGGCCTCGAACAGCTCCGCCACCCGCGGCAGGCCGCCGGTGATGTCGCGGGTCTTGGACGTTTCCTGCGGGATGCGCGCCAGCACCTCGCCGACGCCGACCACTTGGCCGTCCCGGACCGTGATGATGGAGCCGATCTGGAACGTGATGCTCACCGGCGTGTCACCGCCGGCGATCTTCACTTCCTGGCCGTTGGCGTCCAGCAGCTTGACCAGGGGCCGCAGTCCCTTGGCTGAAGATACGCCGCGGCGCTTGGGATCGATCACCACCAGGGTCGAGAGACCGGTGACCTCGTCGATCTGCCGGGCAACGGTCACGCCTTCCTCGACGTTCTCGAATTTCACCGTGCCCGCGTACTCCGTGATGATCGGGCGCGTGTGCGGGTCCCAGTTCGCGAGCATGGTCCCGGCCTTGGCCGCCTGCCCGTCCTTCACCAGCAGGGTCGCGCCGTACGGGATCTTGTGGCGTTCCCGCTCCCGTCCCGACTCGTCCTGGATCACCACCTCGCCGTTGCGCGAGATCACGACCTGCTCGCCGCGGACGTTGGTCACGTAACGCATGCCGGCCGCGAAACGCACCGTGCCCGCCGATTTGCTCTCGACGTGGCTAGCGGTGGTGGTCCGCGACGCCGCACCGCCGATGTGGAACGTGCGCATGGTGAGCTGCGTTCCGGGCTCGCCGATGGACTGCGCAGCCATGACGCCGACCGCCTCGCCGACGTTGACCAGCGTGCCGCGGCCGAGGTCGCGGCCATAGCATTTCGCGCACAGGCCCCAGCGGGTGTCGCAGGAGAGCGGGGTGCGCACCCTGACCTCGTCGATGCCGAGGGCCTCGATCTGGTCCACCAGCCCCTCGTCGAGCAGCGTTCCCGCCGGCACCAGCGTTTCCTGGGTGTCCGGGTTCACCACGTCCACCGTCGCTACCCGGCCGAGAATGCGCTCGCGCAGCGGCTCCACCACCTCGCCGCCCTCGATCAGGGCGTGCATGGCCACGCCGTTGGCGGTCCCGCAATCGTCCTCGGTCACCACCAGGTCCTGGGTCACGTCCACCAGGCGGCGGGTCAGGTAACCCGAGTTGGCGGTCTTCAACGCCGTGTCCGCGAGCCCCTTGCGGGCGCCGTGGGTGGAGATGAAGTACTGCAAGACGTTGAGGCCCTCGCGGAAGTTCGCGGTGATCGGCGTCTCGATGATGGACCCGTCCGGCTTGGCCATCAGCCCCCGCATCCCCGCCAGCTGGCGGATCTGCGCAGCCGAGCCGCGGGCGCCGGAGTCGGCCATCATGTAGATGGAGTTGAACGACTCCTGGGTCACGGCGTTGCCCTTCTTGTCCGCCATCGGCGCCCACTGGCGCTTCTTGGCGTCCCACTGCATCACCTGCTCGACGCCGAGCTGGTCCATCATCGCCTTGGCGACCTGGTCCGCGGCGCGTCCCCAGATGTCCACCACCTTGTTGTAGCGCTCGCCGTGGGTCACCAGTCCGGAGGTGTACTGGGCCTCGATCTCCTGCACTTCCTTCTCGGCGGCGCTGATAATCTCGGACTTCTGCGGCGGCACCAGCATGTCGTCGACGCAGATCGACAGCCCGCCGCGGGTCGCCAGCGAGAAGCCGGTGTACATCAGGCGGTCAGCGAAGATCACCGTGTCGCGCAGTCCGCAGCGGCGGAAGCAGACGTTGATGAGCTTGGAGATCTCCTTTTTCTTGAGCGGCTTGTCGATGACCGAGAACGGCAGGCCCGCCGGCAGAATCTCCGACAGCAGAGCGCGTCCGACGGTGGTCTCGTAACGGGTGATCTTGGGCTTCTTCATCCCGTCCGGGCCAATCTCCACTTCCTTGATGCGAACCTTGACGCGGGCGCCCAGCTCGGCCTGGCGAGTGTCGTAGGCGCGCTGCACCTCAAGGACGTCGGCAAAGGACATGCCCTCGCCCACCGCGCCCACTTTCTCGCGCGTCATGTAGTAAAGCCCCAGCACGATGTCCTGGGACGGCACGATGATGGGCTCGCCGTTCGCCGGCGACAGGATGTTGTTGGTGGACAGCATCAGCGTGCGGGCCTCCATCTGGGCCTCCAGCGACAGCGGCACGTGCACCGCCATCTGGTCGCCGTCGAAGTCGGCGTTGAACGCGGTACACACCAGCGGATGCAGCTGGATCGCCTTGCCCTCGATCAGCACGGGCTCGAACGCCTGGATGCCCAGGCGGTGCAGCGTCGGCGCCCGGTTCAGCATCACCGGATGCTCGCGGATCACGTCTTCCAGGATGTCCCACACCTCCGGGGCTTCCATCTCCACCATGCGCTTGGCCGCCTTTATGGTGGTGGCCAGGCCCAGCACTTCCAGCTTGTGGAAGATAAACGGCTTGAACAGCTCGAGGGCCATCTTCTTCGGCAGGCCGCACTGATGCAGCTTGAGCTGCGGGCCCACCACGATCACCGAGCGGCCCGAGTAATCCACGCGCTTGCCCAGCAGGTTCTGGCGGAAACGCCCGCCCTTGCCCTTGATCATGTCGGCCAGCGACTTGAGCGGGCGCTTGTTGGCGCCGGTCATGGCCTTGCCGCGGCGGCCGTTGTCCAGCAGCGAATCCACGGCCTCCTGCAGCATGCGTTTCTCGTTGCGCACGATGATGTCCGGCGCCTTCAGCTCCAGCAGCCGCTTGAGGCGGTTGTTGCGGTTGATCACGCGCCGGTAGAGGTCGTTGAGATCGGAGGTGGCGAAGCGCCCGCCGTCCAGCGGCACCAGCGGCCGCAGTTCGGGCGGCAGCACCGGGAGCACTTCCAGGATCATCCAGTCCGGCTTGATGCCCGATTTCTGGAACGCCTCCAGCACCTTGAGGCGCTTGGCGATCTTCTTGATCTTGGTGTCGGAGCCGGTGGCCTCCAGGTCGCGCCGCAGCTTGTCGATCTCGCCGTTCAGATCGAGGTGGCGCAGCAGTTCGCGGATGCCCTCCGCGCCCATCACCGCGGTGAAGTCGTCGCCGTACTCCTCCACCTTCGACAGGTAGTCATCCTCCGACAGCAGCTGGCCGCGGTTGAGCGGGGTCAGGCCCGGCTCGACGACGACGTAGCCCTCGAAATAGAGCACGCGCTCGATGTCCCGCAGCGTCATGTCCAGCACCATGCCCATGCGCGACGGCAGCGACTTGAGGAACCAGATATGGGCCACCGGGGAGGCCAGTTCGATGTGACCCATGCGCTCGCGGCGCACCTTGGACAGGGTCACCTCGACGCCGCACTTCTCGCAGATCACGCCGCGATGCTTCAGGCGCTTGTACTTGCCGCACAGGCACTCGTAGTCCTTCGTCGGGCCAAAGATCTTGGCGCAGAACAGGCCATCCCGCTCGGGCTTGAACGTGCGGTAGTTGATGGTTTCCGGCTTCTTCACTTCACCGTAGGACCAGGACCGGATCTTCTCCGGCGACGCCAGGCCGATCTTGATGGCGTCGAATTCCTCTTCCTGGGTGACCTGTTTGAACAAATCCAGCAGTGCTTTCATGGTTCCTCCGTTGAGGGCGTTGCGCAGGTTTCGATTGCGTTCAGCTCGTCGCTACGCAACCCTCAATAGCGCTCCAAATCGATGTCGATCGCCAGGGACCGGATTTCCTTCACCAGCACGTTGAACGACTCCGGCATGCCGGCGTCGATCTTGTGCTCGCCCTTGACGATGTTCTCGTACACCTTGGTCCGGCCGGTGACATCGTCCGACTTGACCGTGAGCATCTCCTGCAGCGTGTACGACGCGCCGTAGGCTTCCAGCGCCCAGACCTCCATTTCGCCGAAGCGCTGACCACCGAACTGCGCCTTGCCGCCCAGCGGCTGCTGGGTCACCAGACTGTACGGCCCGGTGGAGCGGGCGTGCATCTTGTCATCCACCAGGTGGTGCAGCTTCAGCATGTGCATGTAGCCCACGGTCACCGTGCGGTCGAACGGCTCGCCGGTGCGGCCGTCCATCAGCGTCACCTGCCCGGTCTCCGGCAGCCCGGCCAGCTTCAGCATGGCCTTGATCTCGTCCTCCGTGGCACCGTCGAACACCGGCGTCGCGAACGGCACGCCCCTGCGCAGGTTGTGGGCGAGGTCCATGACCTCGTCGTCGGTCAGCGACCTGATGTCCTCGTGCTTGCCGCTGGCGTTGTAGATCAGCTCCAGCGCCTTGCGCAGGTCGGTGATCTTGGCCTGGGCCTTCAGCATTTCGCCGATCTTGATGCCGAGCCCCTTCGCCGCCCAGCCGAGGTGGGTCTCGAGGATCTGGCCCACGTTCATGCGCGAGGGCACGCCGAGCGGGTTCAGGACCACGTCCACCGGCGTTCCGTCGGCCATGTGGGGCATGTCCTCCAGCGGCGTGATCTTGGAGATGACGCCCTTGTTGCCGTGGCGGCCGGCCATCTTGTCGCCCGGCTGCAGCCGGCGCTTCACTGCCAGGTAGACCTTGACCATCTTCTGCACACCCGGCGGCAGCTCGTCGCCGCTGGTGAGCTTTTTCTTCTTCTCCTCGTACATCTGCTCGAACTCGGCGCGCTTCTGGGCCAGGCTGTCCTTGAGCGCCTCCAGCTGCTGTGCCGCCTCTTCGTTGGCCAGCCTGATGTCGAACCAGTGATGCGGGTCGAGCGAGTCCAGATACTCCTTGGTGACGCGCGCGCCCTTGGCCAGCTTCTTCGGTCCGCCGGTGGCCGTCTTGCCGCGCAGCAGGCGCTCCAGGCGCTCGAACGCGTCGGCCTCCACGATCCGCAGCTGGTCGGCGAGGTCCTTCTTGTAGCGCTTGAGCTCCTCGTCGATGATCTGCTGGGCGCGCTTGTCGCGCTGGATGCCCTCGCGCGTGAACACCTGCACGTCGATCACCGTGCCCGACATGCCCGAGGGCACGCGCAGCGAAGTGTCCTTAACGTCGGACGCCTTCTCGCCGAAAATGGCGCGCAGCAGCTTCTCTTCCGGGGTGAGCTGGGTCTCGCCCTTCGGCGTCACCTTGCCCACCAGCACGTCGCCCGCCTCCACCTCGGCGCCGATGTAGACGATGCCCGATTCGTCGAGCCGGCCAAGCTGCGCTTCGGATAGGTTGGAGATGTCGCGGGTAATTTCCTCGGGGCCCAGTTTGGTATCGCGGGCCACCACCGAGAGTTCCTCGATGTGGATCGAGGTGAAGCGGTCCTCGGCCACCACGCGCTCCGAGATCAGGATCGAGTCCTCGAAGTTGTAGCCGTTCCAGGGCATGAACGCCACCAGCAGGTTCTGGCCGAGGGCCAGCTCGCCAAGGTCGGTGGAGGCGCCGTCGGCGATGAGGTCGCCGCGGGCGATCACGTCGCCGACGCGGACGATGGGACGCTGGTTGATGTTGGTGTTCTGGTTCGAGCGCTGGTACTTGCCGAGGTTGTAGATGTCGACGCCGACTTCGCCGGCGCGGGTCTCGGTGTCGTGCACCCGCACCACGATGCGGGTCGAATCCACGTAGTCCACCACGCCGCCGCGGCGGGCGCGCACCGTGGTGCCCGAGTCCATCGCCACCACGCCCTCGATGCCGGTGCCCACCAGCGGCTTCTCCGGCCGCAGGCAGGGAACCGCCTGGCGCTGCATGTTGGATCCCATCAGCGCGCGGTTCGCGTCGTCGTGCTCGAGGAAGGGGATCAGCGAGGCGGCCACCGAGACGATCTGGGCCGGCGCCACGTCCATGTACTCGATCTTGTCGGGCGTCGCCAGCATGAATTCGTTGCGGTTGCGGCAAGAAACGAGATCGCTCACCAGCCTGCCGTGCTTGTCGAGCTCGGCATTGGCCTGGGCGATCACGTACTGACCTTCCTCGATTGCCGAGAGGAAGTCGATCTGGTCGGTGACGCGCCCGTTCTCCACCTTGCGATAAGGCGTCTCGATGAAGCCGAACTCGTTGATGCGCGCGTACAGGGCCAGCGAGTTGATGAGGCCGATGTTGGGACCTTCCGGCGTCTCGATCGGACACACGCGGCCGTAATGGGTCGGGTGCACGTCGCGCACCTCGAAGCCGGCGCGCTCGCGCGTCAGGCCGCCGGGGCCCAGGGCCGAGACGCGCCGCTTGTGGGTGATCTCCGACAGCGGGTTGGTCTGGTCCATGAACTGCGACAGCTGGCTGGAGCCGAAGAACTCGCGGATCGCCGCCGATACGGGTTTCGCGTTGATCAGGTCGTGGGGCATCAGGTCTTCGGACTCGGCCTGAGACAGGCGCTCCTTGACCGCCCGCTCGACCCGCACGAGTCCGGCGCGGAACTGGTTCTCCGCCAGTTCGCCCACCGAGCGCACCCGACGGTTGCCCAGGTGATCGATGTCGTCGATCTCGCCGCGGCCGTTGCGCAGGTTCACCAGGATCTTGATGACCGCGATGATGTCGTCCTTGGTGAGCGTCGTCAGCCCGGTCAGATCCTCGCGGCCACAGCGGCGGTTGAACTTCATGCGGCCGACCGCCGACAGGTCATAGCGGTCCTCGCTGAAGAACAGGCCGTTGAACAGCGTCTGCACCGCGTCGCCGGTGGGCGGCTCGCCCGGGCGCATCATGCGGTAGATGGCCACCATTGCCGCGGTCTGGTCCGGCGTGTCGTCAGTGCGCAGGGTCGAGGAAATGTAGGAGCCCTGGTCCAGGTCATTGGTGTAGATGGTCTGGAAGCCCTTCACCCCGGCTTCGCGCAGCTTCGCCAGCAGGTCCTCGGTGATCTCGTCGTTGGCGCGGGCCATCAGCTCCCCGGTCTCCTCGCTGATCACGTTGGTCGCCAGCGCGCGGCCGACGAGGTAGTCGTCGGGAACCGCCAGCTTGGTGATCCCGGCCTGCTGAATCTCGCGTACGTGCTTGGCGGTGATGCGCTTGTCCTTCTGCACGATCACCTTGCCGCCTTTGCCTTCGATATCGAAACGGGCGGTCTCACCGCGCAGGCGCTCCGGCACCACCTCGAACTCGGCGCCGTGGGCGGATAGATGGAAGCGGTCGAAGGCGAAGAACTCGCGCAGGATGTCCTCCGGCGTCAGGCCCATGGCCTTGAGCAGGATCGACACCGGCATCTTCCGGCGGCGGTCGATGCGGAAGAACAGGAAATCCTTCGGGTCGAACTCGAAGTCCAGCCAGGAGCCCCGGTACGGGATCACCCGCGCCGAGAACAGCAGCTTGCCGGAAGAGTGGGTCTTGCCGCGGTCGTGCTCGAAGAACACGCCCGGCGAACGGTGCAGCTGCGACACGATGACGCGCTCGGTGCCGTTGATCACGAACGAGCCGGTTCCGGTCATGAGGGGAATCTCCCCCATGTACACCTCCTGCTCCTTCACCTCCTTGACCGTGGGCTTGGACGCCTCCTTGTCCATGATGGTGAGGCGCAGGCGCGCGCGCAGCGGCGCCGCGAACGTGAGGCCGCGCTGCTGGCATTCCTTCATGTCGAATGGCGGTTCGCCGAGCGTATAGCTTACAAAGTCCAGCCGGGCATTGCCGGAATGGCTGGAGATCGGAAAAATCGATGTGAACGCGGCCTGCAGGCCCTCGTTCTTGCGTTTGTCGGATGGAGATTCCGCCTGGAGGAACGCCGTGAACGATTCGAGCTGCGTCGCCAGAAGAAAGGGAATCTTCAGAACACTGGCGCGCTTGGCGAAGCTCTTGCGGATACGTTTTTTCTCGGTGAACGAGTAGGTCATAGCTTCTCCACCACAGGGGAAGGGATACGCGAGCAGAAGGCTAACGACAGCCCAGAGGTCCCGAAGTTCTTCGGTTCTACTCTAACCCTCTGATCCAAATGCATCTCTCGCAGTCCGGAGCAGACCCCGAAGGGCGCCGCCCCTAAAGCGGGAAAAGGCCGGCGGGTTTTGCCCGCCAGCCTGTCCCTAGGCGCTGCGGGGGCAATCCCCGCAGCGCTGCTTGCTCCAACTCTGCTTGGCGGCCGCCGTCACTTGACCTCGGCCGACGCGCCTGCCTCGATCAGCTGCTTGGCGATCGCGTCCGCGTCGGCCTTCGACACGCCTTCCTTCACGGGCTTGGGGGCGCCATCCACCAGATCCTTGGCTTCCTTGAGGCCCAGGCCGGTGATCTGACGCACCACCTTGATGGTGTTGACCTTGTTGTCGCCGGCACCGGTGAGGATGACGTCGAACTCGGTCTTCTCCTCGGCTGCAGGTGCCGCAGCGCCGCCCGCCGCCGGGACCGCCACCGCCACCGCCGCCGCGGCCGCGGACACGCCGAACTTGTCTTCCATGTCCTTGATGAGCTCGGAGAGCTCGAGGACGGTCATGTTGGAAATTGCATCCAGGATTTCTGCTTTAGCCATTGCCATGGTTGGTCTCCTTAATTCACGCTGCCCGGGCCGTCAAGCGGCGGCCCCGGATTTTTCCTTTTGATCACGCACGGCCGCCAGCGTCCGAACGAATCGGGCCGGCACTTCGTTGAGCGTGCGCACGAACTGGCCGACGGGTGCCTGCATGGTCGCCATGAGCTTCGCCAGCAGTTCCTCGCGGCTGGGCATCTGCGCCAGACTGGCGACGTCCTTGGCAGACATCACGTAGTTGCGCATGGCGCCCGCCTTGATGACGAACTGCTCGTTACTCTTGGCGAAGTCGTGCAGGACCTTTGCCAGGGCCACCGGATCTGGGCTGATGCCGTACGCCAGGGGGCCGGACATATGCTCCGCCAGCCCCGCAAACGGCGTTTCCGCCACCGCCCGCCGCGCCAAGGTGTTCTTCAGCACCCGCAGGTACACTCCAGACTTGCGCGCGTTCGCACGCAATGCCGTCATGTGCGCCACCGTCATGCCGGCGTACTGCGCGAGTACGATGGCCTGCGCGTCGACGAGCTGAGCACCCACCTCGGCGACCAGGGCTTGCTTCTCTTCCAGTTTCAGAGCCAAGGTCTACCTCCTTCCATCGATGCGCGGCGGCAAATCGGAATTTGCCCACCGCTCACCGGGTTACGACAACGGCGACCTTCGCTCAGGAACCAACCGCGGCTGATTTCCTGCCATCGGGTACGCCATCTGCGTGGGACGGGCGCCAGCGAGACGCCTCGATTAAGCCCTCGCGGGGCTCCTACGGTCTTTGACAACCCCGCCCCTCGCGCTGCGAGGAACAGGCCCAAAGTCTGTCTCGGCGCCCCGGCATTGCGGGGACGCCGTGTGCACTACGCCTGCAGCGTCGAGTTGTCGACGCGCACACCGGCCCCCATGGTGCTGGAGACCGAAATCTTCTTCAGGTACACGCCCTTCGCGCCGGCAGGCCTGGCCTTCTGCAGTGCGCCCACCAGGGCCACCAGGTTCTCCTTCAACGCTTCCGGCGTGAACGAGGCGCGCCCGATCGTGCAGTGGACGACGCCGCCCTTGTCGGCGCGGTACTGCACCTGGCCGGCCTTGGCGTTCTTCACCGCAGTGGCCACATCCTGGGTCACGGTTCCCACCTTCGGGTTCGGCATCAGCCCGCGCGGGCCCAGAATCTGGCCCAGCTGGCCCACCACCCGCATGGCATCGGGTGTCGCGATGGCGACGTCGAAATCGATCGTTCCCGCCTTCACTTTCTCCGCCAGGTCATCGAGCCCGACGATGTCTGCGCCAGCCGCCTGCGCTTCCTTGGCCTTCTCGCCCTGGGTGAACACGGCGACCCGCACTTTCTTGCCGGTTCCTGCAGGCAACACCACCGCGCCGCGCACCACCTGGTCGGACTTGCGGACGTCGACGCCAAGGTTGATGGCGACGTCGATGGATTCGTCGAATTTCGCCGTGGCCGTGGACTTGGCCAGCTGCAGCGCTTCCATGACGGGGTAGTTGCGCGCGCGGTCCACCTGGGCCAGCACCGCCTTGGATCTCTTGCTCAAGCGCGCCATGTCACACCCCCTCCACTTCGACGCCCATGCTGCGGGCGCTACCGGCCACGGTGCGCACCGCCGCGTCGAGGTCGGCCGCCGTCAGGTCCGGCATCTTCGCCTTCGCGATGCTCTCCGCCTGGGCGCGCGTCAGCTTGCCCACCTTGTCGACGTGGGGCTTCGCGCTGCCCTTCTCCAGGCCGATGGCCTTCCGGATCAGCACCGACGCCGGCGGCGTCTTCATGATGAACGTGAAGCTCTTGTCCGCGTAAGCGGTGATGATCACCGGCACCGGCAGCCCGGGCTCCATGCCCTGGGTCTGGGCGTTGAACGCCTTGCAGAACTCCATGATGTTGAGGCCGCGCTGGCCCAGCGCCGGGCCGATGGGGGGGCTGGGATTCGCCTTGCCCGCCGGCACCTGCAGCTTCACGTAACCGACAATCTTCTTTGCCATGACAACTCCTGTTCGGGTCCAAGCGCCCGTTCGCCCTTGCTACTGGGGCTCCCCGTCAACGCGGCCTCGGTTCCTTTTCGCAAACCGCACCGGGCCGCCCCGCGCGCTTCGCCACATCCGTCCCCCCGAGCCGATCGCGGGAAAAACCGCGCAATCCGACCCCGAGGCCGTTACGCCTTCTCCACCTGGCCGAAGTCCAGTTCGACCGGCGTCGAGCGGCCGAAGATGGACACCGCCACCCGCAGCTTGCTCTTGTCGTAATTCACGTCCTCCACCGTGCCGTGAAAATCCGTGAACGGGCCTTCCTTCACGCGCACCATCTCGCCCACCTCGAACAGGACCTTGGGCTTGGGCTTCTCGACCCCCTCCTGGATCTGGTGCAGGATGGCGTCGACTTCCTTCTGGCTGATCGGCGTCGGCTTGGTGGCCGTGCCGCCGACGAAGCCGGTGACTTTCGGCGTGCTCTTCACCAGGTGCCAGGACTCGTCGGTCATCTCCATCTCGACCAGCACGTAACCCGGGAAGAACTTGCGCTCGGAGATGGCCTTCTGCCCGCTTTTCATCTCCACCACCTCTTCAACGGGCACCATGATCTCGCCGAACTGGTCCTGCAGCCCGGAACGCTCGATGCGCTCCTTGAGGGCACGCTGGACGCTCTTCTCGAAACCCGAGTAGGCGTGAACGACGTACCAGCGCTTGGTCATGCGTCCCCCTGCCCCAACAGCAACCGCAACGCGTAGGCAAGCCCCGCGTCCACCAGCCACATGAACACCGCCATCACCACGACGAACGCCAGCACGATGCCGGTGGTCTGCAGCGTTTCCTTGCGCGTCGGCCAGACCACGCGCTTGGTCTCTTCCGCCGATTCCTTGGAAAACGCGACAAAGTCCTTGCCCGGCGCGGTGAACCAGCCCACGACCGCGGCCGCCGCAACCCCCGCCAGCACCGCGAGAACGCGCACTACGAGCGGGCTTTCGCCGAGGTAATAGAAGCCGGCGATGCCGGCCGCCACCAGCAGCAGGGCTACGGAGATCTTGATCTTGTCGGCTACGGATACGCCGATGGTTTCTGCCACGTTCGCTCGCTCTTTGTATTGCCGCCCGCGGGCGGAGTCATCTCTGTTGCTGTCGGGTGGCAGGCCAGGAGGGTCTCGAACCCCCAACCTTCGGTTTTGGAGACCGACGCTCTACCAATTGAGCTACTGGCCTGCGCTAAAGGGTGCGTGAGCTTCTCGCCCACTCGCCGGCGCGTGCACCGGCGGGCGGTCACTACTCGATGATTTTGGCCACGACGCCGGCGCCGACGGTGCGACCGCCCTCGCGAATGGCAAAGCGCAGCCCCTCTTCCATCGCGATCGGCGCAATCAGACTCACCTGCATCGCAATGTTGTCCCCCGGCATCACCATCTCGGTGCCCGCCGGCAGCTCGATCGAGCCCGTCACGTCCGTAGTGCGGAAGTAAAACTGCGGCCGGTATCCATTGAAAAACGGCGTGTGCCGCCCGCCCTCTTCCTTCGAGAGCACGTACACCTCGGCCGTGAACTTCGTGTGCGGCGTGATCGAGCCGGGCTTCGCCAGCACCTGCCCGCGCTCCACCTCCTCGCGCTTCGTTCCCCGCAGCAGCACGCCCACGTTGTCCCCCGCCTGCCCCTGGTCCAGCAGCTTCCTGAACATCTCCACGCCCGTGCACACCGTCTTGATCGTGGGCTTCAGCCCCACGATCTCGATCTCGTCGCCCACCTTGATGACGCCGCGCTCCACCCGCCCCGTGACCACCGTGCCACGGCCCGAAATCGAGAACACGTCCTCCACCGGCATCAGGAACGGCTTGTCGATGTCGCGCTCCGGCGTCGGAATGTAGGTGTCCAGCGCATCGGCCAGCTTGAAAATCGACGGCTCCCCAATCTCCGACTGGTCCCCCTCCAGCGCCTTGAGCGCCGAACCAATCACGATCGGCGTGTCATCGCCCGGAAACTCGTACTTCGACAAAAGCTCCCGAACCTCCATCTCCACCAGCTCCAGCAGCTCCTTGTCGTCCACCATGTCCGCCTTGTTCATGTAGACGATGATGTACGGAACCCCCACCTGGCGCGCCAGCAAAATGTGCTCGCGCGTCTGCGGCATCGGACCGTCCGCCGCCGAAACCACCAAGATCGCCCCGTCCATCTGCGCCGCGCCCGTGATCATGTTCTTCACGTAGTCCGCGTGACCCGGACAGTCCACGTGCGCGTAGTGGCGCGCCTTCGTCTCGTACTCCACGTGCGCCGTGTTGATCGTGATCCCCCGCGCCTTCTCCTCCGGCGCCGAGTCGATCTCCTCGTACTTCTTCGCCGCACCACCAAACTTCTTCGACAAAATCGTCGTGATCGCCGCCGTCAGCGTCGTCTTCCCATGGTCCACGTGACCAATCGTCCCCACGTTCACGTGCGGCTTCGTGCGCTCAAACTTCTCCTTCGACATGATCGGTTCCTCGCTTCTATCGTTGACGACTGCCGAAAATCTCAAACCTTGGTGCCCATGGCGCGGATTGAACGCGCGACCTCTCCCTTACCAAGGGAGTGCTCTGCCACTGAGCTACATGGGCGTGATGCCGGCGAATGCGCTTGATGCAACCTCTTTGGAGCGGGTGAAGGGAATCGAACCCTCGTCGTAAGCTTGGAAGGCTTCTGCTCTACCATTGAGCTACACCCGCGTCAGCCAAGACTGAATTGCTCCTGCCGGGACAGCCACTTGGCGAGGGGTCCGCCCGTGGCACGGCCGGCACGCCGATCACCCCAATTACCCGTTCCGAGAACACCGCCTGTTGGTGGAGGGGGTAGGATTCGAACCTACGAAGGCTGAGCCAACAGATTTACAGTCTGCCCCCTTTGACCGCTCGGGAACCCCTCCCCGGAGAAAACTCGAAATTATGGGAGTCTGACTCCGAAAAGTCAAACGAGAGCGAGGGTTACCGCGTACCGGGCAGGCCCCAGTTGGCGCTTGGCCCGCGGAGGGGGTGTAGACGCTAAAAGGACAATGCGAATGGCCCCGCGTCTGACCGGCAGGACGTGGCGCGTAAGCAGGTGCTCACATTCATAGCCTCTTTCGTCGACTTTTTCGATCCTGGGAAAGCGCTCCCCGATTGCAAAAAAACAAGCCTTTTCGGGTCAAGCAAACAACAGGGCAAACTGCGGCCAGCCTTCCGCCCCAACGCCTTCCGCGCCCCAGAATACAAAGCGACGTTTGGGTATTTACTCTGCTTTTTCGGGCAGCGTAAGCGGCGCGGAACTCGCTCCATGACACCCTGTGGGCCCACCGGATGGTCCGACGGTCACATCAAGGGCGGTCGAGCGCTTTTCCTTCAACCGCACCCCAAGCCCTTCTTCCCGATAGAGCCGGTAGACACGCTTTCGGTTGACCGGCCAGCCCTCCCGCCGCAGCAGGTCGTAGAGCGCGGGACTGCCGTACCGGGGATGGGCCCGGGCCAATTCGCAAAGGCGCGTACGCAGCGCGCCATTGCGGTCGACGGGCGCATCCCTGCGCGCTTGGGACCGTGAGACTTCCAGCAACGAGCACGCGCGTCGTTCGCCGAGACCGTATTCGTCCACGGCACGCCTCACCAGCACCACCCGCTGATGAGGCGTCAAGGCTTTTTTGCCAGGAGATCCTTGAGAACGCGGTTGTCCCGCTCCGCTGCATCGAGGGCACGCCGCAACGCCTGGTTTTCCTCCTTGAGGGACCGCAGCGCGCGTATGCCTTCGGAATCGAGCCCCGCGTACCGTCGCCGCCACTTATAAATCGTGACATCGGACACGCCATGGGCATCGGCAAGCTCCGCCACGGGACGTCCATTCTCAGTTTCGGCAAGGATTTCGACGACCAGGTCTTCGTCGAACTGCGGCTTCTTCATCTCGCACTCCCTCGCGGCGCCCACGCCCTGAGGAAGGGCGCGCGGGCCGATCAGCAATTCACGTGGGAGCGTCGGCTCTTGCTGGCTTTCACCGGTCCGGAAATCGCCCGGATGGGGTGTGGCGGTCCCTCTGAGATGCGACGTTATCGGAGAGCGCCGAACGAGCTTTTGATACAGGTCAAACTATGTTGCATTGCATCAACATAAATTAATTAATTACTTATACAACGCCAGCCGGAACTGCTTCGACGAAGACGCGGCGATGGGAAAGAAAGTTCAGGAAGTGGGTCTGGTTGGACTCGAACCAACGACCAAGGGATTATGAGTCCCCTGCTCTAACCGACTGAGCTACAGACCCGTCCGCAGAAGGATACAAAAGGCCCGGTCTCTACGCTCCGGCGATTGCCGGAGCCGGACCGGGCCCGGAACCTGCCGCCACCGGCGAACCGGCGGCGGGGCCATCAGCTTTCGTTTTCGAGAAAGCTGCGCAGGCGCTCCGACCGCGACGGATGGCGGAGCTTGCGCAGGGCCTTGGCTTCTATCTGCCGGATGCGCTCGCGGGTGACGTCGAACTGCTTGCCGACTTCCTCCAGCGTGTGGTCCGTGTTCATCTCGATGCCGAAACGCATGCGCAGCACCTTGGCTTCCCGCTGGGTGAGCGTGTCGAGAACGTCGGAGGTGGCGTCGCGCAGGCTCGCGTAGATCGCCGCCTCGTTGGGCGCCAGGGTGGATGCGTCCTCGATGAAATCGCCCAGGTGCGAATCGTCGTCGTCGCCGATTGGCGTCTCCATCGAGATCGGCTCCTTGGAGATCTTGAGGATCTTGCGGATCTTCTCCTCGGGCATCTCCATCTTCTTCGCCAGCAGCGCCGGGTCCGGCTCCTGCCCGGTTTCCTGCAGGATCTGGCGCGAGATGCGGTTCATCTTGTTGATCGTTTCGATCATGTGCACCGGGATGCGGATGGTGCGCGCCTGGTCCGCGATCGAGCGCGTGATCGCCTGGCGGATCCACCAGGTGGCGTAAGTGGAAAACTTGTAGCCACGTCGGTACTCGAACTTGTCCACCGCCTTCATCAGGCCGATGTTGCCTTCCTGGATCAGGTCGAGGAACTGCAATCCGCGGTTGGTGTACTTCTTGGCGATCGAAATCACAAGGCGCAGGTTGGCCTCGGTCATCTCGCGCTTCGCGCGGCGCGCCTTCGCCTCGCCGGTGGACATCTGGCGGGCGATTTCCTTGAGCTCCTTGAGCGGGATCATGGCGCGCTTCTGCACGCCGATGATGGACTGCTGCTCCTCCAGGATCGCGGGGCGGAAGCGCTCCAGCGTGGCGCTGTAGGCCTTGCGCGCGGTGGTCTCCTGTTCCGCCCACTTCAGGTTGACCTCGTTGCCGGGGAAGTTCTTGATGAAATGGCTGCGCGACATGCCGGCCTTTTCGACGCAGATCTCCATGATCGCGCGCTCGTGGCGGCGCACCTCGTCCACCATGCGGCGCACGGTGTCGCAGAGCGCCTCCACCTGCTTGGCCGAGAAGCGGATCTGCATCAGTTCCGCGGAAATCTGCTCCTGATACTGCTTGTAAGCGCGCGAACGCGTGCCTTTCTGCGCCAGCACCTTCATCATCTTGGTGTAGATGGTGCGGATCGCCTTGAAACGCTCCAGCGCCTCGGCGCGCAGCTGCATCAGGCTGGCGCTCTGGACCCCGCTGGCGCCTTCCTCGTCCTCGGACTCTTCGTCGACGTCCTCGCCTTCCGCCTCCGACTCTTCGTCGTCGGTCATCTGGGAGGCGATCATCTCCTCTTCGGTCTCGGCGTTGATGAGGCCGTCGATGAGCTCGTCGATGCGCATTTCCTCGCGCTCGACCTTCTCGGCCAGCTGCAGGATCTCGGCGATGGTGGTGGGGCAGGCGGAGATCGCCATCACCATGTGCTTCAACCCGTCTTCGATGCGCTTGGCGATCTCGATCTCGCCTTCGCGGGTAAGCAGCTCCACCGAGCCCATCTCGCGCATGTACATCCGCACCGGGTCGGTGGTGCGGCCAAACTCGGAATCCACCGTCGACAGGGCCGCTTCGGCTTCTTCCACGGCGTCTTCGTCGGCCGGCGCCGGCGGTGCATCGGAGATCAGGAGCGATTCCGCATCCGGGGTCTCGTCGTATACCGCGATCCCCATATCGTTGATCATGCGGATGATGTTTTCGATCTGCTCGGCATCCAGCATGTCGTCCGGCAGGTGGTCGTTGACTTCCGCATAGGTCAGAAAGCCGCGCTCCTTGCCGAGCCCGATGAGGGTCTTCAGGCCGAGGCGCCGCGCCTCCGTCTCGCCACCCTGGAAGTCATGCAGGTCCATATCCCGTTCCTTGGCCATGTTTTATCTCGCGTCCCGTCCGATCCGATGGTCGGAAAAAAGCCTTCCATTATAAGACAATCAAACCACCCGTGGGTGTTCCCCCGATCCTGCCGCTATCAGCTGGCGGTACTCCTGGATCTCGGCCGGGGTCAGTCCTTCGGCGCTCTTGCGGTGCAATTCCTCGATGCGCTGGTTCTTGCGTCTGCGCTCCAGCTGGGCCAGCGCCCCGGCAAATTCGCCGTCCACGTTCCAGGTCTCGTCCCACTGGCCGATGTCTCCGGCCGCGCGCTCGAACGCCGCGGCGGACGCCGTGCCGCGGAACCGCTCGAACACCGCTGGAACCAACCGCTCTTCCCGCAAATGGGGGCTTTCGCTCAGCAAATCAAGCAATTCCGCCAGCGCCCGGGAGTCCGCATCAGCCGGATCCAGAAGATCCGGCCGCACACGGGTCGCCAAGCCCGGCCGCGCCAATACGCAGCGCAGGAGATGCCGGTACATCCCCACCGGTCCGGGCGGCGCCCGGCGCACCGGCACCTCGGGTGTGGAGCGGGACGACCCCTCGCGGTAGATGGCGTTCAGCTCCTGGAGCGTCACACGTCCCGCCTCGGCGATGCGCTTGCGCAGCATCAGCCCCAGCGTCGGCGCGCGCACCTGGGTGATCAACGGCTGCGCCAGCTTCAGCAGCCGCGCGCAGCCCTCGTCGGTGGACAAGTCCACCCGCCCCGAGAGTTCCCGCACCAGGAAGACCGTCAGCGGCACCACCCGGGCAAGCTCGGCCTCCATTGCCGCGGCGCCGCCCCGGCGCACCAGACTGTCCGGGTCCTCGCCGGCGGGCAGGAAGAGGAAGCTCACCTCCTTGCCGTCGGCCAGGAAGGGGAGGACGTTCTCCAGCGCGCGCCAGGCGGCGCGACGACCCGGCTCGTCGCCGTCGAAGCAGAACACCACCGAGTCCGTCTGGCGCAACAGCTTCTGGAGCTGGGCGCCGGTGGTCGCGGTCCCCAGGGTCGCCACGGCGTAGCCGATGCCGTGCTGCGCGAGCGCCACCACGTCCATATAGCCTTCTACGACCAAGGCACGCCCGGCCGCACGGATCGCCGGCCGCGCCTGGAACAGGCCGTAAAGCTCCCGTCCCTTCTCGAATACCGGCGTCTCGGGCGAGTTCAGGTATTTCGGCTCACCCTCGCCGATGACGCGGCCGCCGAAACCGACAATGTGACCCGCCTGACTGGCGATCGGGAACATGATGCGATCCCGGAAGCGGTCGTACCGGCGCCCCGAGTCGCTCTCCAGCACGAGGCCCGCCCGTTCGAGCACCGCACTGGTGTAGTCAGGAAAGCAGGCTTCCAGAGCCTGCCACGCGTCGGGGGCATATCCAATGCCGAAACGGGCGGCAATCTCCCCGGAAACGCCTCGCCGTTTGAGGTAGTCGATGGCACCCGGCGCCTGCTTGAGCTGGTCGCGGTAGAACCGTGCAGCGCGATCAAGCGCGCTCAACAGTTCGGCGGTGGCGTCGCGCGGTCGCTCGTCGGGCCGGCGCTCGTCGGGCACCTCGAGGCCCAGCGCGGCCGCCAGGTCCTTGATCGCATCGACGTAGCCGAGACCGCGATACTCCATGAGAAACCCGATGGCACTGCCGTGGGCGCCGCAGCCGAAGCAGTGATAGAACTGCTTGGTCTGGCTGACGGTAAACGACGGCGACTTTTCGGTGTGGAACGGGCAGCAGGCTTTGTAATTCGCCCCGGCCCGCTTCAGCGGGACGTAGCGCTCGATCACGTCGACGATATCGACGCGATTCAGCAAATCCTGGATAAAGCTCTGGGGAATCAAGGAGTCGGGAGCCGGCGGCGGGCCATTATGGTTATTGGAGTCGGTGCGCAGGCCGTTGTTTCCAAACCCCCAAACCACCGGCCTTGACCGATTATAGGACAGATTCCGCCGCCTGCCGGCCTGCTTCCGGGCCGGCAATCCTACCGCAACCCGCTGAATAAAAATCTAAATCCCGGCAAGCCGGGATTTCACGCGGCCCGATACCCGGCTCATGTCGGCGCGGCCAGCCAGGCGGGGTTTGAGCAGCGCCATGACCTTGCCCATGTCCTTGGGCCCGGTGGCTCTGGTTTCGGCGACAGCCTCGGCGACGAGCCCATCGACTTCGGCGTCCGACAGAGCCGGCGGCATGTACGCCGACAGCACCTCGATCTCGGCGCGCTCCTTGGCCGCCAGATCCTGCCGGCCGCCCGCCTCGAACTGGCTCACCGACTCGCGCCGCTGCTTGATCAGCTTCTCCACCACCGCCAGCACGTCGGGATCGGGCAGCTCGCGTCGCTCGTCGACTTCCCGCTGCTTGATGGCCGCCAACAACATCCGTAGCGTCGAGAGCCGCTCCTGCTCCCGAGCGCGGAGCGCGGACTTCATGTCATCGCTGATGGTTTGCCTGAGGCTCATGGAATGCATGAGGCCCGGCGGCTGATGCCGACGGGCCCTGGGTAAAACAGCGTGAACGGGCGCGGCCCTCGAGGGATCCGGCGCCGAAGGCGCTCAGTACGGCTTTTGCGGCAGCTGCTGGCTGCGCAGCCGTTTGAAGTGGCGCTTCACGGCCGCCGCGAGCTTGCGTTTGCGGGCGGTGGTGGGCTTCTCGTAATATTCGCGCGAGCGCAGTTCGGTCAGCAGCCCGGTCTTTTCCACCGTTCGCTTGAAGCGGCGCAGCGCCACCTCGAACGGCTCGTTTTCCTTCACGCGTACAGTCGGCATCGGTACTCTCTGGGTGCCCGAAAAGCTTTAAAGTATATCCACTTCCGCAATGCTTTCCAAGGGCCCCCAGCGGGTGAAGGTTCTCGGCATCGAAACCTCCTGCGACGAGACCGGCGTCGCGCTGTTCGACAGCGAGCGCGGGCTGCTGGCGCACGCCCTCCACACCCAGGCCGACCTGCACCGCGACTACGGCGGCGTGGTGCCGGAGCTGGCGTCCCGCGACCACGTGCGCCGTATCCTGCCGCTGGCGCGAAGCGTGGCGGAGCGCAGCGGCGTGCCGTTGACGAAGGTGGATGCAGTGGCCTACACCGCGGGTCCGGGGTTGGCGGGCGCGCTGCTGGCGGGCGCCAGCCTCGCCGCCGGGCTGGCCTACGCGCTGAACGTGCCGAGCATCGGCGTGCACCACTTGGAAGGTCATCTGCTCTCGCCGCTGCTGGCAGACCCCGCGCCGGCGTTCCCTTTCGTCGCGCTGCTGGTGTCGGGCGGCCACACCCAGCTGATGGACGTGGCCGGGGTGGGCGACTACCGGCTGCTGGGGGAGACGGTGGACGACGCCGCGGGCGAGGCCTTCGACAAGACCGCCAAGGTGCTCGGGCTGGGCTACCCGGGAGGACCGGCGCTGGCCAGGCTGGCCGGCGAGGGGCGCCCCAGGCGCCATCGCCTCCCGCGGCCGATGCTGGGCAGCGGCGACCTCAACTTCAGCTTCAGCGGGCTCAAGACCGCGGCGCTGTTGCTGGCGCGGGCCGAGCCGGAATCCCATCAGAGCCGCGCCGACATCGCGCTGGGCTTCGAGGAAGCGGTGGTGGACGTGCTGGTGCACAAATCGCTGGCGGCGGTGACGCGGGCCGGCCGGCGCCAGCTGGTGGTGGCGGGCGGCGTCGGCGCCAACCAGCGGCTGCGCACGCAACTCCAGGCCCGCGCCCAGGAACAAGGCATCGCAGTCTTCTTTCCGCCGCTGGAACTGTGCACGGACAACGGCGCCATGATCGCGTTCGCCGGCGCGCTGCGCCTGGCCCACGACGCGGCGCCGGCGCTTTCGTTCAGGGTCCGCCCGCGCTGGGATCTGGAACTGGACGCGCCGGTGCGGCGCGCGCGCGGCGGGCGGCGCCGCGCGCGGCCGTAAAGCTCAGGGCTCGCGCGTCGTGGGCGGCCGCGGGGCGTCGATGCGCTCCTCGGTGCCCGCCATCAGGTTGCGGATGTTGGTGCGGTGCCGCCACACCACGAGCGCGGTCATCACCAGCGCTGCCCCGGTGTAGGGATGCCAGCCGAAGAACGCGTACGCGGCCAGCGGTGCCGCCACTGACGCAGCGAGGGCCGCGGCCGAGGACATCCGCGACAGCGCCGCGACGCCGAGCCAGACCAGCGCCAGCACCGCTCCCAGTTTCCAGGACAGGGCCATCAGCGCGCCGAACGCGGTGGCAACGCCCTTGCCGCCGCGCAGCCGCAGGAACACCGGGTAGAGGTGCCCGAGGAACACGGCGAGCGCGCACCACGCCACCGCCGCGTCGCCGACACCCAGACGCGGCGCCAGAATTTTCGCCGCCAGCACCGCCACCACGCCCTTGCCGGCATCGCCCAGCAGCGTCAGCGCCGCCGCCGCCTTGCGGCCGGTGCGCAGCACGTTGGTGGCGCCGGGATTTCCGGAGCCGTAGCTGCGCGGGTCGGGGAGTCCTAAGGCCTTGCTCACCAGCACGGCAAACGGGATCGACCCCACCAGGTAACTTGCGAATGCCAGCGCTACCGTGACCATGACGATTCCCCTACAATGGCGCCTCCGATTCTACGCAACCCGCGCCAAGGCGGCCACGGCCGCAGCCGATGGACAGCATCTTCATTCACGAACTCAAGGTCGAGACGCGGGTGGGCATCTACGCGTGGGAACGCGAGGTGCCGCAGACGCTGCAATTCGACGTCGAGCTGGCGCTGCCATCGAGCCGCGCCTGCGAGACCGACGACTTTCGCGACACCATCGATTACTCGGCGGTGGTCCAGCACATCCGCGAGCAGCTCGCGCAAAAGCACTTCTCGCTGCTGGAGGCGATGGCGGACCACCTGGCGCGCGGCATCCTCGAGCGCTTCGGTTCCCCCTGGGTCAGTCTGTCGGTGGCGAAGCTGGAGATGATCCGCGGCGTGCGGCGCCTGGGCGTGCGCATCGAACGCGGCGCCCGGCCCGCCTGACGGCACGCTAAAGCAGCGCTTTCGCCAGCAGCGAAACGCCACTCAGCACCAGCACCGCGCCGAAGCTGCGCCGCATCTGCGCCGGTGTCATGCCGAGATGGGTGCGGTTGCCGAGCCTCAGGCCCAGCCACATCGCCGGCCACAGCGCCAATGCGGTGAGCAAAAGCCGGGTGTCCAGGAGCAGTCCCGCCAGCGCATAGCTCACCAGCCTGATCAGCACGTTGATCATCACCACCATGGCCATGGTGGCGCGCAGCTGCAGCGGGTCCGCGAGCCGGCGCGCCATGTAGATCGCGTACAGCGGCCCGCCGGTGCCGAACAGCGCGGTGACGGTGCCCGCGATCAGCCCGGTGGGCAGCGCCCAGATCCGCCCGCACACGCCGCCGGGCCGGCCGCCCCACACGCTGTAGAGACCGTTGCCGATCACCACCACGCCGAGCGCCAGCAGCAGCTGATTCGATGGCACCTTCACCAGCAGCGTGACGCCGATCACCATGCCGACGACGGCAAAGGGCATGAGCCACGCCAGCTCGCGCCCGGCCACTTGGCGGCGGGCGCGCACGCCCATGTACAGGGTGGCGGTCACGTCGAGCAGCACCACCAGGGGAACGACTTTCGTCAGCGGCAGCAGGTGGGCCAGCAGCGGCACGGCGATGATCGCCGACCCGAACCCGGTAACGCCGAGCACGAAATACGCCGCCAGCACCACCGCCAGCGCGTAGCCGAACTCCGGCAGCGTGAGTTCCAACCGGCTAGCCGCGCGGGTGATGCCGCGCGTGCAGCTGCTTCAGCCGTTCGCGCGCGACGTGCGTATAGATCTGGGTTGTCGACACATCGGCGTGCCCGAGCAGCAGCTGCACCACGCGCAGGTCGGCGCCGTGGTTGAGCAGGTGGGTAGCGAAGGCGTGGCGAACGGTGTGGGGGGAAAGCGGCGCGTCCACGCCCGACGTCTGCGCGTAACGCTTGATCAGGTACCAGAACATCTGCCGTGACATGGGCCGGGCGCGGGCGGTGACGAACAGCGCATCGGTGCTGCGACGGCCCAGCAGTGCCGGACGGCCTTCCAGCAGATAGCGCTGAATCCATGCCGCCGCCTCCTCGCCCAGCGGCACCAGCCGCTCCTTGGCGCCCTTGCCCAGCACGCGCACCACGCCCATGTTCAGGCTCACCTGGGGGGTGGTCAATCCCACCAGTTCCGACACCCGCAAACCGCAGGCGTAGAGCACTTCCAGCATGGCGCGGTCCCGGAGTCCCCGCGGCTCCGCCACGTTGGGCGCCGCCAGCAGGCATTCCACGTTGCGCTCGCTCAGGCTTTTCGGCAGGCTGCGGGGCAGCTTGGGCGCCTCGATCTGAAGCGTCGGATCCGCTTCCAGCGTACCCTGGCGCAGCCAATGGCGGAAGAAGCGCTTGAAGCTGGAGAGTTGACGGCTCGTCGTGCGCGCGCGCGCGCCGCCGGCCACGCGGTGCGCGAGATACTTCAGCAGATCCTCCCGGGTCGCCGCCAGCAGCTCGCGGCCACGCTCTTTTCGCAGCCACGCCGCCAGCAGGCCGAGGTCGCGCCGGTAGCTCGCCAGCGTGTTGGGTGCAAGGCCGTCTTCGAGCCAGAGCGCGTCGCAGAAGGCGTCGATCGCCTTCGAATCAGCTTCGCTCATGCGCCAGCAGCCAGCGCTTGACGTCCAGCGGGGAGCCGTCCCGCGCGTGCATGAAGCCGCCGAGGCCGCCGCCGGCGGCCACCACGCGATGGCAGGGCACCACCAGCGGTATCGGGTTGGCGCCGCAGGCGCCGCCCACGGCACGCGCGCCCGTGTGCAGGCTCTTCGCCAGCGCGGCATAGCTGCGGGTCTCGCCCGCGGGAATCTGCGCGACGGCTTCCCACACCCGGCGCTGGTACGGCGTTCCCGCCAAGTGCAGCGGAAGGTCGAAGCGGAAACGGGGATTGCGCAGATACTCGTTCAGCTGGACGCATGCCTCCGCGGCGAGGGGCAGCCGCGGTGCCAGCGGCGGCGTCGCCAGCGGCAGGTAATCGATGCCGATCAGCCAGTCCTCCTCGACCACGACGCCGAGCACCGCGAACGGCGCCGGCAGCCGGGCATCGTGCTCACGCCCCGGCCAGCGCCTTGATCTGCTCATGGAGCGCGTCCGGCACGGCAATCCCCTCGCGCCGCGCCCTCTGCGCCAGCGCCTCGCGGCGCGCGCCCGGCAGCCGGACGCCGTCGTCCTCCAGCATCTTGGCGATGAGGGTCTCGATGCGCTCCAGGTAAACGTCGCGGCCGGCCAGGGCGTCCGGGTCCACCGCCAGGAACGCCTGCCCGATCCTCGGGCGGTTGCCCTCGGTGACGAAGAAGGAGTCGGCCTCGAAGCCCATGGCGGCGCCGGTCAGCGCGCAGCACAGCAGCTCGACGGTCAATGCCAGCATCGCGCCCTTGACGCCACCGGCCGGCATCATGCTGCCTTCCAGCGCGGCGGCGGGATCCGTGGTGGCGCGGCCTTCCTTGTCCAGCGCCCAGCCTTCGGGAATCGACTTGCCCTGCTGCTTCGCCACCATGATCTTGCCGCGCGCGACCTCCGAGAGCGAGAGATCGATGGTGAGCGCGGAGCCGTCGCGGCGTGGAAACACGGCCGCGATCGGGTTGGTCCCGAACAGGGGCGTCTTGCCGCCCCAGGGCGCGATCGCCGCCGGCGAATTGCCGAACGCCAGGCCCACCAGGCCGGCGTCCGCCAGCGGCTTCAGGTGCAGCGCGGCGGCGCCGAAATGATTGCTGTTGGTCACGCCAGCAAACGCCACTCCGTACTCGCGCGCGCGCGCGATTGCCTCGCGCACGGCCAGCGCGCACGCCTCGTACGCCATGCCGCACCCGGCGTCGATCAGGCAGGCGGCCTTGCGCTCGCGGGCGACGCGGGGCACCGCGGTGCCATCGGTGCGACCGATCTTCAGGTGCGCCGCGTACAGCGGCACCCGCGACACGCCGTGGGAGGCCAGTCCCGCAGCGTCCGCGTCCACCAGCGCGGCGGCCGCGGCGGCCGCCATGCTCTCGCTGGCGCCAGCCTTGACGAAGGCGCGCGCCGCCAGCTGCCGCAGCTCGTCCATGCTCACCGTTGCCATGCTCAGCCTCCGGCGCGCCGGAGGAACGCCGCGATCCGCTCGGCGATCATCGCGCTCACGCGTTCGTTGGATTCCGTGGTGACGCCGGCGACGTGGGGCGTCAGGATCAGATTGGGCGCGCCCTTGAGCGGCGTGAACGGCGAGCCCGCCGCCAGAGGCTCCTGGGCAAAGACGTCGATCGCCGCGCCGCCCAGGTGGCCCGAGGCCAGAAGGTCGGCCAGCGCCTGCTCATCGACGATGCCGCCGCGGGCGGTATTGATAACGATGGCGCCGGGCTTCATCGCCGCCATTCGCTCCCGGTTCAGCAGTTCCCGGGTCTGATCGGTGAGTGGTACGTGCAGCGACACCACGTCCACCTCCGCCAGCAGCTGCTCGAGGGGCAGCAGCCGGGTGCCGATCTCCTTCAGCGCCGGGTCGTCGGGTTTGAGCGCCGGATCGAACGCGGCCACCTGCATGCCGAGCGCGCGCGCCATGCGCGCGGTGAGCTGGCCGATGTAGCCGCAGCCGATCAGGCCCAGCGTCTTGCCGCCCAGCTCGCGGCCGGTGGACAGCGGGCCGCGCGGCCACTTGCCGTCGATGACCTGCGCGGTGGCGCCGTACTGGCCGCGCAGCAGGACCATCGCGGTCCCCACCACGTATTCCGCCACCGCGGCGGCGTTGGCGCCGCTGGCCGGGATCACCTCCACGTTGCGCGCCTTGCAGGCGGCAACGTCGATGTTGTCGAGGCCGACGCCGAGCCGCCCGACGACCTTGAGCCGCTTGCCCGCGTCGAGCACCTCGTTGTCCACCTGCGTGCGGTTGCGCACGATCAGGGCGTCCGCGTCCGCCACCGCGGCGAGCAGCTGACCGCGGTGATCCACCAGCGTGGTGTCGTAGGCCGTGTCGAACGCCGCCTTGAGCTGGTCGACGGCCGCGGTATCCATGAATTCCGAAATGACGATGCGCATGGGGTTTCTTCTTCTCCTAGCGGTTGGCCATGGCGCGCGCGGGCTCCTGCAGCAGGGTTTCCCCGGGGCGCACGCGGGTGAACGCCACCGGGCGGGTGCCGATGCCGAAGCGGCCGTCCTTCCAGGTGACGCAGGTGAAATACGACGCCTCGAGATCGCCGGCGTCGGGGTAATCCTCGCGGTAATGGGCGCCGCGCGAGTTCTCGCGCGCCTGCGCGGCGGCCGCCACCGCCTGGCTCACCATCACCAGGCTCTTGAGGTTGAGCCAGTCGTGCCAGGTCGGGTTGTAGGCGAGGTCGCCGTCGGGGACCCCCGCGGCGTCGAGGCGCGCGTCCAGCTCCGGCAGCGCCGCCTGCGCCCGCTGCAAACGCTCGGCGGTGCGCAGGATGCCGGCATCGTCCCACATCACGTCGTAGAGGCGCTCGCGAATCGCCGGGAGATCCTTGGCCGAGCGGCCCAGCGGCTCCAGGACGCGGGCCTCGGCGGCCTGCAGGGCCGCGGGGTCCGGCTGCCGCAGCTCGCCGTGCGCCTTGACCCAACCCGCCATGCGCTCCCCGGCAATGCCGCCGAACACCGTGGAGTTGGCCACGCCGTTGCCGCCCAGGCGGTTGGCGCCGTGGACGCCGCCGGTATCTTCTCCGGCGGCGAACAGCCCCGTCATCTCGGTGCTGCAGTCGGGAGAGAACACCACGCCGCCCATCATGTAGTGCGCCGTGGGCACCACCTCCACCAGCCCGCCGGCGAGGTCGAAACCGCAGTCTCCGCAGCGCTCCACCATGCCCTTGAACTGGCGCCGCACGTTGTCGGGACCGAGATGGGACATCTTGATGTGCACGCCGCCGTTGGGGGTGGTGCGGCCCGCGCGCATCTCGAGAAAGATGGAACGCGAAACGATGTCGCGGGTGGCGCGCTCGGCGCGCGGATCGTAGCGTTCCATGAAGCGCTCGCCGGCGCCGTTGAGCAGGTGGCCGCCGGCGCCGCGCAGACCCTCCTCCAGCACCGTGCCGGTCATGCGCGTGTGGCCGCCGGCCAGCAAGCCGGTGGGATGGAACTGCACCATCTCCATGTCGCGCAGCGTGAGCCCGGCGCGCAGCGCCATCGCCAGGCCGTCGCAGCTCTTGTCGCCGCTGGGCGTGTGGTACTTGTACATGGTGGGGCCGCCGCCGGTGGCCATCAGCACGGCCTTGGCCTGGACGAACACGCGCTCGCCGCTGCGCAGGTCGATCATCAGCACGCCGGCGAGCCCGCTGCCGTCCCGGGCCGGAATGAACTCGACGGCGCGGTGCTCCTCCAGACGCCGGATGCCGCGCGCCCAGACCTGCTCCGCCAGCCGGTTGATGATTTCGATGCCGGTGAGGTCGCCCTTGTGCACGGTGCGGTCGAAGGTCTGGCCCGCAAACGCCTTCTGGTGCAGCGTGCCGTCGGGATTGCGGTCGAAGAAGCAGCCCAGCTCGTTCTCCAGCTCGTGGATGCGCTCCACCGCCTTCTCCACCAGCGTCCACGCCAAGTCCTGGTCGGGCAGCCATTTGCCGCCTTCGATGGTGTCCATGAAGTGACGCTCCACCGAGTCGCCGGCCGCGAGCGCGACGTTGTAGCCGCCCTGCACCATGCGCGTGCAGCCGCACTTGCCCAGCAGGCCCTTCACCGCCACGGTGATGTCCAGGTCCGGGGCGCGCTGGTGCGCGTGCAGCGCGGCGAACAGGCCGGCGCCGCCGGAACCCAGGATCAGCACGTCGGTTGCGATCGATCGCATGGCTTCAAGTCTCCGTTGATGACGCCGGTGGCGCCGTCAGGACGCGTCCTTCACACCCAGCGCAGCCAGCGCCGCGGCGCGCCGCTCCTGCGCGGTCTGCCTGACCGTGCGATAGATGCTGCCGCCGTGGCTGTCCATGGCCACCAGCAGCGGGCCGAAGCCGCGCACGCGGAACTTCCACAGCGACTCCGGGTTGAGGTCGTCGAGGTCCACATCCTCGATGGCCTCGACCCAGGTGGTCTCCAGCGCCGCGGTACCGCCGATGATGGCGAGGTAGACGCCGCCCAGATCCTGGAACGCCGTCGCCGACTGCTCGCTTAAGCCCCCCTTGCCGATGATCATGCGCACGCCATTCTTCTCCATCAGCGGCCGGGTGAAGCGCTCCATGCGCATGCTGGTGGTAGTGCCGATGCAAATCGGCGCGTAGCCCGCCGGATGCTCGGCGCTCTTGTCCACCTTCCTGACGTTGGGCGCGGTGTGGATCACCGCGTGGCCGGTGAGGTCGAAGCGGGTAGTGCGGCCGCGATCGAACATGTGGATCTGCGTCGCGTCGCGGATGCCGTAGAGCGTGCCGTCGAGCGTCACGGTGTCGTCGATCCGCAACTGCCGGATCTGCTCTTCCGTGACCGGCGGCGTGAGGTCGTAGTGGGCCATGGTCAGAATCCGTACTGGACGCCGCGCGGCGTGAACGTGGCGCTGGCGCGCCGGGCCGAGTGGCACTGCATGTTCACCGCCACCGGGTTCATGGTGATGTGGGTCGCCGCCAACTCCACGTGGACCGCGAACGCGGTGGAATCGCCGCCCAGCCCCTGCGGCCCGATGCCGAGGCTGTTGATCACCCGCGACAGTTCCTCCTCCAGCTTCGCGCCCTCGGGATCGTCGCAGCGGCTTCCCAGCGCACGCGTCGCTGCCGCCTTCGCCAGGTACACGCACAGGTCGGCGCTGCCGCCGACGCCGACGCCGACGATGGTGGGCGGACAGGTCTTGCCGCCGGCATCCAGCACGCAGTCGACGACGAAGGTCTTCACCGCGTCCAGGCCCTCCGCCGGCACCGCCATGCGCAGCCAGGAGTTGTTCTCCGAGCCGCTGCCCTTGGGGATCATCCGGATCGTCAATTCCTCGGGGCGGTCGACGAAATCGACGTGGATCACCGGCACCCGCGCGCCGCACGAGGTGTGTTCGTTCTTGCGCGTGATCGGGTGCACCACTGAGGATCGCAGCGGATGCTCGCGTGTCGCCCGGGCGCAACCGCGCGCGATGGCATCCTTGAGATCGACGCCGTCCACCTGCACGTTGCGCCCGATCTCGACGTTGTAGATGGGAATTCCGGTGTCCTGGCACAGCAGGTTGTGCGTGTCTTCGGCCACCTGGATGTTGCGGATCATGGTGCCGAGCACGCGCTTGGCACCCGCGTCGTGTTCGCTCTCGTCCAGGCGCCGGAAACCCTGCTTGATGTCGTCGGGCAGGATCTTCAGCGCGCGGATATAGAGTTCCTTGGCGACTTCCTCGACGTTGCCGATATCGATGTTCATGGTCGTTCCTCGGGGACGCTCAATGCTGCATCCCCCACTTGCGCACGGTTTTGGCCTCGACGTTGCGGAAGATGATGTTCTCCACCGCCAGGCCGATCAGGATCACGGTAAAGAGGCCCGCGAACACCGCCGGGATCTCCAGCAGGTTCTTGTTCTCGTAGATGAACCAGCCCAGCCCGCCGGAGCCGGATGACACGCCGAAGACCAGCTCCGCGGCGATCAGCGTGCGCCACGCGAACGCCCAGCCGATCTTCAGCCCCGTCAGGATGCTCGGAAAGCCCGCCGGGATCAGGATCTTGGTCACGTAGCCGAACCCCGAGAGCCCGTAGTTGCGCCCCACCATGCGCAGCGTGGCCGAGACCGACATGAACCCCGAGTGGGTGTTGAGCGCCACCGGCCAGAGCACCGCGTGAATGAGCACGAACACGATGCTGCCGTTGCCCAACCCGAACCAGATCAGCGCCAGCGGCAACAGGGCGATCGCCGGCAGCGGGTTGAACATCGAGGTCAGCGTCTCCAGCAGGTCGTTGCCCAGCCGGGTCGTGATCGCCAGCACCGTGAGCACCGCCGCGATCGCCAGGCCCGAAGCGTAGCCCATCAGCAGCACCTTGATCGAGTACCATGCCTTGCCCAGCAGCCCGCCTTCGACGATCGCCTCCCAGAACGCCTCCACCGTCGAGGTGAAGGTGGGAAAGAGCAGCGGGTTGTTGAGCTGGCGCGCGTAGACCTCCCAGATCAGCGCCAGCACCACCAGCAGCAGGCTCTTGCGCACCCAGCCCTGGTTGAAGACCTTCTCCCACGGCGTGAGCGGCTTCTCCACCACGCCGAAGGCGGTCTCCAGCTGCTCGCGCACGAACTCCGGGCGTTGAACTTGGGTTTCAGACATGGGCCGTCTCCTCTATCTCCTCTACTTCCTCCACCTGGTCGGCGAAGAGCAGGTCGTGGATGCGCTCCGAGAGCTTCCGGCCCGAGCCGTCCACCGGGTCGCTGCCGTCGCTGTTCATCTCCGCCTTCACCTGACCCGGGTGCGGCGAGAGCAGCAGGATGCGGTTGCCGATCCTCACCGCCTCCGGAATCGAGTGGGTCACGAACAGCACGGTAAAGCGCGTGTCCTCCCACAGCTGCAGCAGTTCGTCCTGCATCTTGCGCCGGGTAAGCGCGTCCAGCGCCGCAAACGGCTCGTCCATCAGCAAAATGTCCGGCTCCATCGCCATGCCCCGGGCAATCGCCACCCGCTGCTTCATGCCCCCCGAGAGCGTGTGCGGGTAGGAGTCGGCAAACTTGGTCAGATTCACCTTCTCGATGTAGGACAGCGCCTTGTCCTGGGCCTCCCGGCCCTTCAGCCGCCCCGAGGCCTCCAGCGCAAACATCACGTTCTGCTTCACCGTCTTCCACGGCAGCAGCTGGTCGAACTCCTGGAACACCATCACCCGGTCCGGGCCCGGCTGGCTGATCGCCTGGCCCTTGAGCGTGATGCCCCCCTCCACCGGCTGCAGGTAGCCCCCCACCGCCTTCAACAGCGTCGACTTGCCGCACCCCGAGGGACCCAGCAGCACGAAACGGTCCGACGGATAGACGTCGAAGCTCACCCGGTAGGTGGCCGTCACCAAATGATCCCTGGTCTTGTATTGCAGGGTGACGCCGCTCACGTCGAGCAGCGGTGGAGTCCTGGTCTGCGTCATGTCTCCTCCTGCGCGCCGGCGGCGGGGAAAATCGCCGCCGGGCGTGCGTGCTTCAGCTGCCCGGCAGGTGGTGGATCTCCGGGAAGAACAGGTCCTTCCACGATTCGGGCTTCACCTTGATGGTGCCGATCTTGTAGAGGAAGTCCGAATACTTGGTGGTGTTGTTGGGCGTCATGGTGAAGGCCACGTCCGGATCGTTGAGGATCTTCATCAGCAGGTCCTTGCTGCCCTTGAACTTCGCCCACTTGATGTAGTTGTCCGCCGCGGCACTCTTGTCCCTGTTGATCTCGGCGACCGCCTCCTCGAAGGCCTTGAGAAACGCCGCGTAGACTTTCGGGTTCTCCTCGCGGAACTTGCTCGTGGTCCAGATCACGTTGAACGTGGCCGGCCCGCCCAGCACGTCGTAGGAACTCAGGACCCGGTGCACCTTCGGGTCTTCCAGCTGCTGGTACTGGAACGGCGGCGAAGTGAAGTGCGCGGTGATCTCGCTGGCCTCGGAGAGCAGCGCCGCCATGCCGTCCGGATGCTTCATCGACACGGTGAACTTGTCCAGCGCGTCGAACTTGTCCTCGCCGAATTCCTTGGCCGCCGCCATCTGCAGGGTCACCGCCTGGATCGACACCTTCACCGCCGGCAGTGCGATCTTGTCCTTGGCGGTGAAATCCTTGAGCGACTTGACGTCGGGATTTCGCGTGTTCAGGTAAAGAGGCATGACGTTCATGGCGGTCACCGCCTTCACGTCCAGATTGCCCTTGGTCTTCGCCCACAGGTTGACCAGCGGGCCAACGCCGCCGGAGGCGAAATGCAGGCTGCCGGAAAGCAGGGCTTCGTTCATGACATTGCCGCCGGCAAATTTGGCCCAGGACACGGTCACGTCGCCCGCGCCCATGGCCTTGGCGTGCTTCTCCAGCAGCTTCTGGTTCTCCATGTACATCAGGGGCAGGTAGCTGATGCCGAACTGCTGGGCGATCTTCACCTCGCTGACCTCGGCTGCAGCCGGGCCGGCGTGGGCCGCGAGCGCGAGCACCGCCGCCGTCAGGGTGAGTCTGGCTGAAAGGCTTTTCATGACGTCTCCTCCTTATCGTGGATTGTTCAACAAAAAATACTCCGCGGCCCGGAGCGGCCCGGGGATCAACTCGCGCGCCGCGCTCAGGCGACGTTCAACGCGAATACGCCGGCCGCGGCGAGGCTGAATCCCGCGGCGACGGCCAGCAGGCTCTGGTGCCAGCCCCGCCAGGCCGTGAACTCCAGCAGCAGCAGCCGCAGGCCGCCGGCAAGGTGCGCTGCCAGCAGCAGCACCAACCCGATCTCCGCGACTTTGACCAGCGGCTGGTCGGTCCAGCGCAGGACGCCGTCCAGCGCCGCCTCGCCCTTGATCGCCTGCCCCAGGACCCAGAAGTGGGCCGGCAGGAACAGGGTCAGCAGCACCCCGGAAACCCGGTGCACGGCAAAAGCCCAGAACGCGGGGTGATTGCGCGAGCGGACGTCGTTCCTCCTCAGTGCGTGGACTGCCGCATTCATGTTCCGTTCCTCACGGTGTCGCGACCACCGCCGACACCGCCCGCCAGCCGAAGGCCAGCAGGAACAGTCCCAGCGCCAGCATGGCGAGACCGAGGCCGCGCCCGCGCCAGCCGAAAGTCTCCGCCAGCACGTTGCGCATGCCGATGGGCGCATGCACCGCCACCATCACGACGAACAGGCCGTAGAAAGCGCCCCAAAGCGGACTGCCGCGGGTGCGCCCCAGAATCTCCGCGGCGCTCAGGCCGCCCTGCACCGCGTACACCATGGTGCCCAGGTGCACCAGCACCAGCACACCCAGCACGGCGGCGCTGGCGCGCTGCGCCAGCCAGAGCAGCGTCTCGCCACGCGCGCTCACAGGCCCCCCTTCAGCGCCGCCATTGCCGTGGTGCGCTTGAGCCCGGCGATCGACGCCGTCGGCGACAATTGCTTCGGGCAGCGCTCGGCGCAGCTCATGTGGGTGTGGCAGGCGAGGCAGCCCGCGTCGCCGGCGACGGCCCGCAACCGCTCGGTGCGGCCGCCGTCGCGGACGTCGTTCACCAGCGTCCAAGCGCGATTGAGCGCGGCCGGGCCCAGGTAGTCCCGGTTCCAGCTCACGACATCGCAGGACGAGTAGCACACGCCGCAGCCGATGCACTCGATGCCGGCATCGGCCTCGCGGCGCTCCTTCGAGTCCGGGCGGACCACCGCGAACGGATCGTGCCGGGTGGCGGTGGGCACGAACTGGCCCTTGGCCCGCGTCCACTTGTCGAAGAACTCCCGCATGTCGGTCACCAGGTCCTTGACCAGCGGGAGGTTCTTGAGCGGTGCAATCTCCAGCTGCCCGCCCTCGGCCACTTTGGCAACGTGGGTGCGGCAGGTCCAGCGCGCCTTGCCGTTCACCACCATCGCGCACGAACCGCACATGCCGACCCGGCAGGCGAAGCGGTACGCGAGCGTGGGATCCATCTCGCGCTGGATATGGGTAACCACATCCAGCACCGTCTGGCTCGGATAGCGTGGAACCTCGAAGCGCTGGAAGCGGCCGTCCTCCCGGCCCCGCCAGACGTCGACCTGCAGGGTGTCAGCCATGATTCGTCGAACTCGCTGTAAGCGTTTGCATGGTAGCGCCTCGGACGACGTTATCCAACCCCGGCTTCAGATCAGGATGCCCTGGGGCAGTGGAACCTGGAGGCCGAAACGGAAGATCGCGTAGAGCCCGCCGATGACGACGGCGGCAACGGCCGTGTAAATGACCGCCATGTGCGGTGTCCAGCGGTCATAGTTGGCGATCACCAGCAGCGCCGCGAACGCGGCCACACTGGCGGTGAGGAAGCCGACCGGCTCGAGATAGGTCGCCCAAAGCAGCATCACCACCACCAGCGCGATCCGCCGCAAGCTGGAGGCCCGCGGCTGTGGCGCCGGCGCCTTGGGACGCAGGATCGATACCGCGATGTACACCGCGGACAGCACCATCATGGACACCGCGATGGTGCGCGGAAACACCGCGCCCAGCGCCGAGAAATCGCGCGAATAATACAGCGCGATCGCCCCGACCACGATGAAGATGGCGCTCCCCACCATGCCGGGGACGTCGCGACGCGCAGACTCATTCATAGGTCGTTCTCCCCGCCGGGCGGAACCGCGCCATCAGCACCGGGTAGAGCAACCCCAGCAGGATAAAGAAGACGATCCCCATGGAGATCGGCCGGGTGAAGAACTCGGCCAGCGCGTTGCCCCTGGCGTTGCCGATCAGGTAGCCCTGGACGAATCCGGACTCGGCGATGGTGCCCAGGATCAGTCCCAGCACAATGGGTGAGGCGGTGAAGCCGAAGCGCCCGACGACCCAGGCGAAGACGCCCAGGATGACCATCTGCTGCACCTCGTGGGGATTGTTGTGGATGGCGTAGCTGCCGAGAATGGTGAGAAACGCCACGGATGGGACCAGCACCGCCTTGGGGATCGCCACGATGGACTTGAACGCGTAGCGGCCGATCACCAGGCCGATGGGCAGCATCAGCAGCGTGGCGATGAACAGGCCGTAGATGAACGTGTAGACAATCTGGCTCTGCTCGCCAAAAAGCTGCGGGCCGGTGCGGATGCCCTGCACCAGCAACGCGCCGAGAATCACCGCGTCCGGCGGGGTTCCGGGTATGCCCAGCACCAGCGTCGGGATGAATCCTCCGCCGACGGTGGCGTTGTTCGAGGACTCGGTGGCCAGGATCCCGTCGGGTTCGCCCTTGCCGAAGTTCTCCGGCCGCTTCGACACCCGGCGCGCCTCGGCGTAGGAAACCAGCGAGGCAATCGAGCCCCCGGCGCCGGGCAGGATGCCGACCACGGTGCCGATGACCGAGCTGCGTGAGAGGTTGAATTTGGACTTCCACGAGATGCGCAGGGCTTCCTTGAAGCGGAACCCCACCACCTTGTGGGTCAGCTTCAGGTGCGGGTCGGGGGTCGCCACCAGATCGATCAGCACGGGCACGCAATAGAGTCCGATGAGCGCGGCCACCACGTCGATGCCCCCCAGCAGCGCCTTGAAATCGCCGGTGTAGCGGATGTCGCCGCCGACTTCAGCAACACCGACGGTGCCCAGGAGCAGGCCGACGCAGCCGCCGATGAGACCCCGCAGAACGCTGCCCTCCGAGAGAGCGGCAATCAACGTGAGGCCGAACACCGCCAGCCAGAAGTACTCGACGGGGCCGAACTTGAGGGCGAACTGCGCCAGCGGCGGTGCCAGCAGCAGCAGGAACAGGGCGCCCACCAGCCCGCCCATGACCGAGGCGATGCACGCCAGCGTGATGGCCAGGTCGCCGTCGCCGCGCTTGGCCATCGGATAGCCGTCGAAGGTGGTGGCGATGGCGGAAGGCGTGCCGGGGGTGTTGAGCAGGATCGCGGCGTAGGCGCCGCCGTAGATGGCGCCGGTGTAGATGGCGCCCAGCATGATCAGCGCGGAGGCCGGATTCATGCCGAACGTGAACGGCACCAGCACCGCCACCGCCATGGTCGCGGTGAGGCCCGGCAGCGCGCCGATGACCGTGCCCGCCACCACGCCGGCGACCGCCAGCAGGATGTTGAGCGGCGTCAGCGCGTCGATCAGGAACTCGATGCCTGGCAAAGGGGGTCTCCTCCTCCCTCACGAGTCGATTTCGCGCGGGGCCTGCCCCGCGAAACGGCCCGAGCCGGGCGGCCGAACGCCGCCGCCGCCCGGCCCGCGGTTGCTACTTCTTGACGATGCCCATTTCCTTGGCGATTTCGCCGTAGCGCTGCTTCATCTCGCCCATGAACTGGGGCATCTCGGCCAGGCCGACGTCCAGCATCGCGAAGCCTCCCTCTTCCATTTTCTGGATGAACTCGGGGTCCTTGTTGATCCTGCCGATGAGATCGGACACCTGCTGCTGGATCTCCTTGGGCGTCGAATTCGGCACGGCGATGCCGCGGTAGGCGCCGCCCACCAGGTCGTAGCCCAGCTCCTTGAAGGTGGGACAGTCGGGAATCTTGGGATGGCGCTTCTCCATCGCCACCGCCAGGCAGCGCGCCTGGTTGCCGAGCATCATCTGCACCGTGGTGTAACCCCAGGAGCCGGTCACCTGCTTGCCAAGGAGCGCGGTGTTCGACGCGCCGGTGCCTTTGAACGGGATATAGGCGGTCTTGATGCCGGCGAGCTTGTCGAAGCGCTGCTGCGCCAGGTGGTTGGCGCTGTTGGTGCCGGAACCGGAGAAGGTGATGGTGCCCGGCGCCTTCTTCGCCGCCTCCACGAGGTCCTTCAGGGTCTTGTAGGGGCTGTCGGCCGGCACCAGGATGGCGTCCGGGGTGAAGTGGAACCAATAGACGTTGGCCAGATCGTCGGTCTTGTAGCCCACGTCCTTCTGCAACGGCTGCAGCACGATGTGCGGCAGGTTGGTGCCGATGATGGTGTAGCCGTCGCCCGGCGCGCTGTTGATCTGCGACCACGCCGCGGCGCCGCCGGCGCCCGGCTTGTACTGGATCGCCACCGTCTGCCCGGTGAGCTTCTTGAAGAACGGCTCCTGCAGGCGCGCGGAAATGTCCGACTCGCCGCCGGGACCGAAGGCGATGATGTAGTTGATGGTCTTCTCGGGATACGCGGCGAACGCGGCGCCCGCGATGACGGCCGACGCGGCAAGGCCGGCGGCCAACAGACGGTTGAAGCGCTTCATGCTGATTCCTCCAGGTTTGAATTTCTTCGGGGACCGGGACTGCGCCTGCCGCCCGCCGGGTCCCGGCGGACCAGGGGAGCGGCAAGGCGCTAGTCTGCATCAATCCCCGCGCGGGGGAAACCCGCACGGGAGCCCGGCTCAAGCGCTCTCGTACAGGCGCGTGAGCACGAACTCGCGATGACCCAGCGCCTCGGCGGCGGTGAGCCGGCCATTGGCGGTGCGGAACATGCACTCGATAAGTTTGTCACCCGCGTCGTCGGGCGACATCTCGCGGCGCAGCAGGCCGGACACGTCCACGTCGATGTGCTCGCTCATGGTGCGAACCGTGCGCGGATTCGCCGAGAGCTTGATCACCGGCAGAATCGGGTTGCCGATCACGTTGCCCTGCCCCGTTGGGAACAGGTGCACGACGTAACCGGCGGCGGCACAAAGCGTCACCATCTCCGCCGCCGCGGAAGACGAGTCCATGAACCACAGGCCCGGCCCGGTCGGCGCCTCGGCTTTGTCCAGAACGCCCACCACCTTGCACTTGCGCCCGATCTTCTGGATGTTGCCCAGGGCCTTCTCTTCGATGGTGGTGAGCCCGCCGGCAATGTTGCCCTTGGTGGGCTGCGAGTCGGACAGATCGCTGGTCTTGTGGCGATTGATGATGTCCTGGTAGCGGTTGAACATCTTCATGAACTGCTCGCGCACCTCAGGCGTGGCACAGCGCTCGGCCACCAGGTGCTCGCCGCCGGTCAGCTCGGTGGTCTCGCCGAACACCATGGTGACGCCATGGGGCTCCAGCTTGTCGAAGGCGTTGCCCACGGTGGGGTTGGCGCCGCAGCCGGAGGTCGTGTCCGACTCGCCGCACTTGGTCGATACCCACAGGTCCTTGAGCGGCGCTTCCACGCGCTGCAGCTCGGAAGCCCACTGGACGAACTCCTTGGCCGCTTTCGACGCGCGCATGATGGTGTCGTGGTCACCGTGCTGCTCGATGCCGAAATACGCTACCGGCTTGCCGGTGGCGGCGATGCCGTCGGCGACTTTCTTCGCCCAGCCGTCCTCGATGCAGATCACCACCACCGCGGCGACGTTCGGGTTCGACCCGGCGCCGATCAGCGTGCGGAAGTGCAGGTCCAGGTCGGCGCCGAACTGCAGGCGGCCATAGGGATGGGGAATCGCCAGGGTGCCCTTTACATTGCTCTCCACCGCCTGGGCGGCGGCGTTGGACAGGTCGTCCACCGGCAGGATGATGACGTGGTTGCGCACGCCGACGCGCCCGTTCTCGCGCCGGTAGCCCCAGAAGGTCGATTTGCTGAGATCCATGGATCAGTCCTCTCGAAAATTCATCGCGGCCGCAGGCTGCTACGCCGGCTACCAACGCTTGGTCTTGATGTTCTGCACGTGGGCGTGTTCGCCCACCCCGATGTCGGCCACCACCTTGCCGATGTCGACGCCGTACTTGATCACGGTGTCACCCTTCTTCAGCGGCTTGATCGCCAGCTTGTGGCCGATCGGAATATCGCTCGCCGACTTGAACTTGATTTCCTTGTCCTGATCCATGATCCAGCCGGTCAGCTCGTCGCCGGCCTTCACGCCTTCCACCACCACGACGCCGACCGAATCGTGCTCGTCGTGAACCACGAAATGAATCATCGCTCTCTCCCGGGACAGGTTGGGCGGGCGCGTTTGTCCCCGCGCCCGGCAGGAATGAATAACGGGTCGAACTATAGCGCCCGGGCCTTGCCTATGTCAACTAAATCATCTAAGTTATACATATGAATCTTGCGGCACCGCAACAGCCGGCGCCAAAAATCAAAGAGGACTCCAGCGTGACGACGATCGGGGAACGCGTGATCAGCCTGGGCAGCGTCGGCGCCAGCCCGCTGTACAAAACAGTGAAAAGCAAGATCCTCAACCAGATGACCAATGGCGAATGGGCGCGGGGGGAGGCCCTGCCCAGCGAAGCCAAGCTGGCGGCGCGGTTCGAGGTCAGCATCGGCACGGTGCGCAAGGCGATCGATGAACTGGTGGCGGAGAAGCTGCTGGTGCGCCATCAGGGCAAGGGCACTTTCGTCGCCGTGCACAACGAAGACCGCGCTCTCTACTATTTCTTTCACCTTGTCGGTCAGGACGGCTCCAAGGAATACCCGACCGCGGAGCTGCTCTCCTTCGGCCGCGGCAAGGCCGACGCACAGACGGCCGAGCGCTTGCGAATTGCGCGCGGCGCACCGGTGTTCCGTTTCCGCAATCGGCTTCTGCTCCAGGGACTGCCGAGCTTGCTCGACCAGATCACGGTGCCCCAGGGCCTGTTTCCCGGTCTCGACGAAGAGGGACTGCGCAGCCGGGAGCGCACCATCTACGCCCTCTACCAGTCGCGCTTCGGCATCAACGTCATCCGCGCCGAGGAGCGCCTGCGCGCGCGCCTGTGCGACGCCGAGACGGCGGCGGCGCTGGATCTGGAAGCCGGCGATCCGATCCTCGAGATTCAGCGGGTCGCGTACACGTTCAACGACGTTCCGGTGGAAACGCGGGTGTCCCGGGTCAACACCGCCCGCCACGACTATTTGAACGAGCTGGGCTGAACGCCGGGGGCCCGGTTAGGGGCGGCGGGAATCAGTGCGGGGTGCGGCCAGCATCGCGCTGCAGCAGTTCCCGGAAACCCGGATCCTTGATGTTTTTGAGCAGCCAGCGCCGCTGCGCGTCGGCATCTGCGCGCCAGCCCGCCGCAGCCAGAGCAGTCGCGGCCTCGGCGCGGGCCGCGATGGACAAGGGATCGGTGGCGTCCGCGCCGTTCGCCAACGCGCAACGCATGAAGAAATCCGCCGCTTCCGGAGCCTGTGCTTGCGCCAGCCGGAGCCTGCCCATCGCAAACAGCGCTTCGCGAACCGGGTTCGCGTCGCCCGAGCGCAACACCGCCTGCAATAACGCCTCCGCGCCACCCGGCTTGCCTGCCGCCAGCAGACTCTCGCCCAGCCGCAGCGCCTTCTCGACAGAAGCCGGCGGCAGCGGCACATCGGGACCGACGATGCCCTTCACGGCGGCCTCGGCGTCGTCGGGCCGCCCCGCCGCCAGCAGCACACGCCCGCGTTCCAGGGCCCAGTCCGCCGACACGGTGCCCGCGGGTGGCGAAACGCCTTCCAGATAGCTCGCTGCCGCACCCCAGGCCCGGGCCTCTGCGGCCATCCCCGCCAGCGTGCGCCGAGCACCCAACGCATCCGGCGGCAGCGCCAGCGGCGAACCGGCCGCGAACAGCCGCACCGCCGCAATGCCGAGCTTGCCTTCACGCAACGACCCCAACAGGCGCTCGGCGGCGAGGCGGCGGTTCGCTTCGCTGCGCGCCTGCTTTGCCAGCAGGGCCCAGATCGACCGTGCGCCCACGGGGTCGGCAGCGGCGCGCTTTTCGGCGGCTACCAGCCAGGCAGTATCCTCGCCCATCAGCAGCTGGCCGGCGTTGGCAAGTTCCTGGCCGCGGCGCCCATAGGCATCCGCAAGTTCGGTGGCGTCGGCCGTCCGAGCGCGCGTGACGTCCTGCGGAGAACGGTTCAGCAGGCCTTCCAGCGCACTGACCTCCGCCGACCGGTCCGGCACGCGGCGTGCGGCTTCCAGCAACAGCCAGAGCGCATCCGGATCCTCCCCGCGCATGAGCGCCGTCCACGCGGCCGCCAGCGCCGTGGCCGGCGCGGTCACGCCGGCGCCCAGTTCTGCCCGCACCACGGCCGGGTGCTTGGCGTCGAGGCCGGCGGCAAAGGACAGGGCCTCCTTGCCGAGCCCTCCGGCCGCGAGGCCACGCACGAACGCCAGCGACTCCTCCCGGCTCAGGGGACGGAAGTCCTGCTGGAATCGCAGCATGGCCCGATAGGCGTCGCGAGACCGGCCCTCGGTCAGGTAAACCTCGATCACCAGCCGGCGCGCCGGCCGCTGCGCGGGTTCCGCCGCGCCATCGCCGCCCCACAGCTGCCGGCGCAGGAAATCAGCGGCACGACGGGTTTGCCCGGAATCCAGCGCGGCCTGGGCAGCCGACCCGTAGGCGAGCTGGCGCAGATCGGCGGGAACATTGGCGGGCAACGCCTGGACGCGGGCGATAAGCGCATCCCGGTCCCCCATCTGCGCGAGCAACTCCACGCGCAACGCTTCCCACTCAGGCCAGGAGGCAGCGGTGGATTGCCGCGGCTGGGAGCGTTCGATGCGGCTCAGCGCCAGCCGGGGCGCACCGGCCTGGGCGATGCGCCGGGCGTCCGCCAACGCGGGATCGGGAGCTTGGGCAGGAGCAAGGGGTGCCCCGGAGGCAGGAACGGCAAGCACCAGGACCACGCCGATCGCGCTGGCGTGGGCCCGGGATCGCGCGACGGTCCGGAAAAATGGCCCCGGCGCGCGCACAACGACTTACTCGGCGGCCGCCTTGTCGCTCTGGGTGAGCTTCTCGCGGATGCGCGCCTTCTTGCCGGTGAGGTTGCGCAGGAAATACAGCTTTGCGCGGCGCACATCGCCGCGGCGCTTCACCTCGATATTGGCCACCAGCGGCGAGTACGTCTGGAAGGTCCGCTCCACGCCCTCGCCCGAAGACATCTTGCGCACCACGAAGGACGAATTGAGGCCGCGATTGCGCTTGGCGATCACTACTCCTTCGTAAGCCTGCAACCGCTCGCGGTTGCCTTCCTTCACCTTCACCTGCACCACCACGGTGTCGCCCGGCGCAAACGCCGGCACGGTCTTGCCCAGGCGGTCGATTTCTTCCTGTTCCAGCTGCTTGATCAGATCCACGGCTTTCACTCCTTGCCCTGTGCTTCGCGCTCCGGGCGCTCCGCCTTGAACTCGTCCAATAATCCCTGCTCTTCCCTGCTCAGCGGCCGCTGCTCCAGCAGCCGCGGCCGGCGCAGCCAGGTGCGCCCCAGCGCCTGCTTGAGCCGCCAGCGCCGGATCTCCGCATGATGGCCGGACAACAGCACCGGCGGCACCGCCTCGCCGTCGTACGTCTCGGGACGGGTGTAATGCGGATGGTCGAGAAGCCCGTCAACGAACGAATCCTCGTTCGCGGAGTGTTCGTCCCCGAGCGCGCCCGGCAACTGCCGCACCACGCAATCCACCACCACCATCGCCGCCAGCTCGCCGCCCGAGAGCACGTAGTCGCCGATCGACAGCTCTTCGTCCACCCGGCGCGCCAACAAGCGCTCGTCGACGCCCTCGTAGCGCCCGGCCAGCAACGTCACCGCCGGTCTCGCCGCCAGTTCCATCACCGCTGCGTGCGTCAGCATCCGGCCCTGCGGGGAGAGGTAGATCACCGGCGCCGGTTCCAGCCCCGCGGCGCGCTGGTCCGTCCGGACCGCGTCGATCACCTTCTCCAGCGGCTCGGCCAGCATCACCATGCCCGGACCGCCGCCGTAAGGCCGGTCGTCGACGGTGCGATGCACGTCCTGGGTGAAATTCCTCGGGTTCCAGGTCTTGAGCCCGAACAATCCGCGCTCCCGTGCCCGCCCCGTGACGCCGTAACCCAGCGCGCCTTCCACCATCTCGGGAAACAGCGTAATCACGTCAAACCGCATGCGCCGCTTTCCCGACCCCTCCGCTTCCGCCTCAGTAATCGGCGCCCCAGTCCACCCGGATCTGGCCGCCGGCCAGGTCCACTTCCCGGATCACCGGCCCGACAAACGGAATCAGCCGCTCCCGCTCCGCCGCCACTCGCAACACTTCGTTCGCGCCGGTTTCGATCAGGCCGGTCACCCGTCCCAAATCGACACCTTCCAAATTAACGACCCGCAGCCCGATGAGATCGACCCAGTAGTACTCGCCCGTACCGGCCTGCGCCAGCAATTCCCTTGGCACCGCAATTTCCTGCCCGCGCAGCCCGGCGGCCGTTTCCGGGTCATTGCAGCCCTCCAGCTTGGCCACAACCCCCTTGCCGCGTTCGGCCACGGCCTCGACCGCCACCGCCCGCTGCTTGTCGCTGCCGATCCACCAGGTGGAATACTCGCCGATGGCCTCGGGACTGCGGGTGAACGTCCTCACCCTGACCCACCCCTTGACGCCGACCGGCGCGCCAAACTCGCCGAGTACGACCCAGGGTCCGTCCGGATCAGGCCGCGGCCTTGGCACCGAACTGCTTAACCAGCCGGGCCACGGTGTCGGAAAGTTTGGCTCCCTTGCCTTGCCAGTAGGTGAGACGGTCCAGCCGAATGCGCAGCCCTTCTTCACCCTGAGCGGCTTTCGGGTTGTAAAAACCGATGCGCTCCACGAAGCGCCCGTCCCGCGCGTTGCGCGAGTCAGCCACCACCATGTTGTAAAAAGGCCGCTTTTTGGCGCCGCCGCGCGCCAGGCGAATCACTACCATCGTAACCTCGAATCCTCTGGTTCCCGCAGAATGCGAAAAGGCCGGAATTTTAAAGTATTTTTTGCTTCCCTAGCAAGAACTCTCAAGCGCCGCACCAATCTTCCATGATGCGTCGATACAGTCCCGCAGCGGCCGCGACCCGGCTCACCAAGCAATACTCGTCGGTTTGATGGGTCATGTGGAGTTCCCCGGGACCGAGGATCAGGGCGGGCACTCCACCGTAGGTCGCCTGGAACGCCGCGGCATCGGTGCAATACGGCACGGTCCGCGGCACCGGCGATTCGCCTGCCGCCTCCCCGGCGAGTTGAAACACCCGCTGGATCCGGTCGCCGCCGGGCTCCGGGTACACGGGCGCCAGACCGAGTGCATTGCGTGCGCAGCGAGGCAACGACAACCAGCGGGCGGGCGCTCCCCGCGCGAACGCCCACCCGGCGAACGGGAGCCGCGTGCGTCGTAAGCTGCGCTGTCAGCGCATGCCGGGCAGCACGCCGCGCATGCCGCGCATCAGCTTGCCGACGCCGCCCTTGGAAACCATTTTCATCATTTTCTGGGTCTGCTCGAACTGGTTGAGCAGGCGGTTCACTTCCTGCACCGTGACCCCGGCACCGGCGGCGATGCGCCGCTTGCGCGACGCCTTGATGAGCTCCGGCTTGGAGCGCTCCTGCGGCGTCATCGAATTGATGATGCCCTCTATGCGCGCGAACACCTTCTCGTCCATGGCCGCGCCCTGCACCGCCTGCGACACCTGCATCGGGAGCTTGTCCAGCATCGCGCCCAAGCCCCCCATCTTGCGCATCTGGCCGATCTGGGCCTTGAAGTCCTGCAGATCGAAACTCTTGCCCGATTTCATCTTGCGCGCCAGCTTCTCGGCCTCATCGCGGTCGACGCTGCGCTGGACCTCTTCCACCAGCGATACCACGTCGCCCATGCCGAGAATGCGCGAGGCCATGCGCTCCGGATAGAACGGCTCCAGGCCGCCCAGCTTCTCGCTCATGCCGACGAACTTGATCGGCCTGCCCGTGATCTGGCGCACCGAGAGGGCCGCCCCGCCGCGGGCGTCGCCGTCCAGCTTGGTCAGCACCAGGCCGGTGAGCGGCAGCACTTCACCGAATGCCTTCGCGGTGTTGACCGCGTCCTGACCCTGCATCGCGTCCACCACCAGCAGCGTCTCCACCGGCGTCACCGCGCGATGCAGCGCGGCCACTTCGTCCATCATGTCCTGGTCGATGGTGAGCCGGCCCGCGGTGTCCACCAGCACCACATCGATGTAGTGGCGCCGCGCATGATCCAGCGCCCGGGTCGCGATCGCCACCGGCGCCTCGCCGGGCTCCGGCGAGAAGAATTCGGCGCCGGACTGATGCGCCAGCGTGCGCAGCTGGTCCACCGCCGCGGGGCGATAGACGTCGCACGAAACCAACAGGACCTTCTTCTTCTTTTCTTTGAGCAGGCGGGCGAGCTTGCCGGTGGTGGTGGTCTTGCCGGTACCCTGCAGGCCGGCCATCAGGATCACCGCCGGCGGCGTGGTGGCAAGATCCAGTGCCGCGTTCGCCTCCCCCATGAGTCGCGTCAGTTCCCGATGCACCACGCCCACCAGCGCCTGCCCGGGAGTCAGGCTGCCCTGCACCTCCTGGCCGAGCGCCATTTCCTTCACCTGGCCGATGAATTCCTTGACCACCGGCAGCGCCACGTCCGCCTCGAGCAGGGCAACCCGCACTTCCCGCAGGGCGTCCTGGACGTTGGCTTCGGTCAGGCGCGCCTCGCCGCGCAGCGTCTTGACGACGCGCGAGAGGCGCTGGGAAAGGGTATCGAACATGGGCGGCGGCTCCGGCAGAACGGCGGTTCGTCGTGTAGACTACTTGGCGACTTCCACGATGCCCCTGATTCTAACGTATTCCCTGGCAGCGCTGCTCTATGCCGCCGTGGCCGGCCTGCAGTGGCGCGCACGCGCGCGCGCGGTCGGAGCGCAGGATGACGGCGCGGCGCAGGCGCCGGCATCGGCGTGGCCCGGTCACCTCATCCTCATTCCCCTGGCGCTGCACGGCTACGCGCTCGCCAACTCGGTATTCGGGCCCGGCGGTCTCCATCTCGGCATCGCCAACGCGGTGTCGGCCATCGTGTTCCTCACGCTGCTGGTGTATTGGGTGGCCAGCCTGTTCTGGGACATGCGCGGGCTGCTCCTGATCCTGGCGCCGGCGGCCGCTATCGCTGCCCTGCTGCCGCTGCTGGCTCCGTCGCTGGATCCGCTGCCCAACACCAACGTGCCGGCCTTCAAGTATCACTTGCTGATCGCGATGCTGGCGTACAGCCTGTTCACGATCGCAGCGCTGCACGCGGTGCTCATGGCCCTGGCGGAGCGCCGGCTGCATCACCCGACGCGGTCGTCGCTGCTGGGCGATTTCCCCCCGCTGCTTTCGATGGAAACGCTGCTGTTCCGCATTCTCTGGGCAGGATTCGTGCTGCTGACTCTTACGCTGGCAACCGGTTTCGTGTTTTCCGAGGAATTGCTCGGCAAACCGCTGCAGTTCAGCCATAAGACGGTGTTCGGCATCCTGTCCTGGCTGATTTTTGCCTCGCTGCTGGCGGGCAGGGCAATGTGGGGCTGGCGCGGCCGGGTGGCAATCCGCTGGACCCTGGCAGGTTTCATCGCCCTGTTTCTCGCGTACGTGGGGAGCAAGTTCGTGCTCGAGGTGATCCTCGGTCGATGAGCCATCGCATCGCCTTGACACCCGCGACGAGGCCCGCCGATACTGCGGGCTCGTTTCCGCACCCCAGGTAACCGCCGTTGGATCGTGTGCCCATCGGCGCCCTGTTCGGCGCCCTCGCAGTTCTGCTCGTCTGCTCCGCTTTCTTCTCCATCTCGGAGACCGCGATGATGGCGCTAAATCGCTATCGTCTCCGGCATCTGGCGCAGAAAGGCCAACGCGGCGCGCGCCTGGCCGCGCGGCTGCTCGCCAACACCGACAAGCTGCTAAGCGTCATTCTGCTCGGGAACAACCTGGTGAACATGGCCGCTGCCGCCCTGGTGACGGTCCTCACGATACGCCTTTACGGCGACGGCGAGCTGGCGGTCAGTCTCGCGACGCTGCTCCTGACCGTCATCGTGCTGATTTTCTGCGAGATCACCCCCAAGGTGATCGCGGCCTCGCACCCGGAGCCCATCGCGTTCACCGCCAGCTACTTGCTCACGCCGCTACTGAAAATCGTCTACCCGCTGGTGTGGGTCCTCAACCTGGCGGTGCGCGGCCTGCTCTGGCTGCTGCGGGTGCGCCAGCCCGCGGACGGACCGCCGCGCCTGAGCATGGAGGAACTGCGCACCCTGGTGTTGGAAGCGGGCAAGTACATTCCGCAGAAACACCAGTCCATTCTGGTCAACCTGTTCGAGCTGGAGGGCATCCGCGTCGACGACGTGATGGTGCCGCGCAGTCACATCGAAGCGGTCGACCTCGACGCGCCCATGGAAAAGATCAAGGATCAGGTCTCCACGTCCTATCACACGCGGCTGCTGGTATACCGCGGGGAGTTGGACAGCATTGTCGGCATCCTGCACGCCCGGCGCGTGCTCAATCTTTTCAATGACCCCGGGACCACGTCAGACGACCTGGCCCGGGTGTCCCAAACCCCCTATTTCGTGCCCAGCGGCACCCCGTTGTTGACCCAGTTGCATCAGTTCCAGGAGAACCAGCAGCGCTTAGGGCTGGTCGTGGACGAGTACGGCGAGCTGCAGGGCCTCATCACTGTGGAAGACATCCTGGAAGAAATCGTCGGCGAGTTCACCACCCATTCGCCGGCGGCAGCGGGGGGATTCACGCGGCTCGAGGACGGCAGTTATCTGGTGGAGGGGGCAACGACCCTGCGGGAGCTCAACCGCAAGCTGGGATTCGCGCTGCCGCTGGACGGCCCGCGCACGCTTAATGGCCTGATCCTGGAGCACTTTCAGGATATTCCGGAGGCCGGCACCAGCGTCAAGATCGGGGATCAGCCCATGGAAATCGTGCAGACGCAGGATCGGGCGGTACGCATGGTCCGGGTATTCCCGCCCTTGCCCAAGGACACCGACCGCCCGCTGGCAGACGCGGAGCACTAAGCCATCTCAGGCGCAAAAGCTAAAATATTTAAAAACAAAAATTTAGGTTGTTTATTGAATCTCAAGTATTATGATAGGATGCTGGTCAGTTGATTAGCCAGTACGGTTGGCGGGCTCCACGAGCCCGCCCCGATGGCACGATGCCTGCTTGAAAGTAGCGACCTGCACCCGGTTCCGGGTCGATAGGGGGACCACATGGCAACCGCAGTAGCAACCGCAGACAAAAAGCCGAAGGATTTCGTCTTCGCGTGGGAAGGCCGGGACAAGACCGGCAAGATGATCAAGGGCGAGATGCGCGCCACCGGCGAGGCGCTCGTGAGCGCGACGTTGCGCCGGCAAGGCATCAACGTGGTCAAGGTCCGCAGGCAGCGGGCAAGGATGGGCAAGAAGATCACGGAGAAGGACATCACCCTGTTCACGCGCCAGCTGGCCACGATGATGAAATCGGGCGTCCCCCTACTTCAGGCGTTCGATATCGTTGCCCGCGGACATTCCAATCCGTCGGTGACCAAACTGCTGACCGAGATTCGCACCGACGTGGAAACCGGAAGCGCCCTGCACACGGCGTTCCGTAAACATCCCCTTTATTTTGACCAGTTGTTCTGCAACCTGGTGGAAGCGGGCGAGGCGGCCGGTATCCTGGACAACCTGCTGGACCGGCTCGCCACCTACAAGGAAAAGATTCTCGCGATCAAGAGCAAGATCAAGTCGGCGATGTTCTACCCGCTGTCGATCATCGTGGTGGCGTTCGTCATCACCGCCGTGATCATGATCTTCGTGGTGCCCGCCTTCAAGGACCTGTTCGAGGGCTTCGGCGCTCAGCTGCCCGGCCCGACGCTGGTAGTGATTGCAATCTCGAACTTCTTCGTGGAATGGTGGTGGGCGATCTTCGGCAGCATCGGCTTCACGATCTGGTTCTTCTTCTACACCTGGAAGCGCTCCATCAAGATGCAACGCATTATGGACCGCATAATGCTGCGGCTGCCCGTGTTCGGCGATGTCATACGCAAAGCGACGATCGCGCGCTGGAGCCGCACGCTGTCGACGATGTTCGCCGCCGGCGTGCCACTTGTGGAGGCCCTGGACTCGGTGGGGGGCGCATCCGGCAACTATGTCTACTGGGATGCGACCAAATCAATCCAGAAGGAAGTTTCCACCGGTACCAGTCTGACCGTGTCGATGCAAAACGTGAGCGTTTTTCCCAGCATGGTGGTCCAGATGGTCGCCATCGGCGAGGAGTCGGGATCGCTGGATGCGATGCTGAGCAAGGTCGCCGATTTCTTCGAACGCGAAGTGGACGACGCGGTGGAGGCCCTCTCGAGTCTGATGGAACCGATGATCATGGTGGTGCTGGGGGTGCTGATCGGCGGCCTGGTCATCGCCATGTACCTGCCGATCTTCAAGATGGGGTCGGTCGTCTAAGGCATCCGGGCGCCCGGACCCTGCCCCGGGCGCCGATTCGTCCGTGTCCCTGCTCACCACGTTTCAGGCGCAGCCGCTCCTGTTCGTCGCCGTCGCGACGCTGCTGGGACTGATCGTCGGCAGCTTCCTGAACGTCGTGATCTACCGCCTGCCGCTCATGATGGAACGGGACTGGCAGCACCAGTGCGCCGAGCTGCGCGGCGAGCCGGCCCCGGCGGTCGAGCGGTTCAACCTGCTGGTACCCCGATCGCGCTGCCCGTCCTGCGGTCACATGGTCACCGCGATCGAGAACGTTCCCGTGCTGAGCTGGCTCGCGTTGCGCGGGCGCTGTTCGGCGTGCAAATCCCGGATCAGCGCGCGCTATCCCGTGGTGGAAATCATGGCGGGTATCTTCGCCGGCTACGCCGCATGGCATTTTGGCGCCGGCGTTGCCGCACTCGGAGCGATCTTTTTCTGCTGGGCCATGATCGCCCTCGCCTTCATCGACCTCGACACGCAGCTGCTGCCCGACTCCATCACGCTGCCGCTGCTCTGGGCGGGCCTGCTGCTCAACCTGATGGGCACCTACGTCGACCTGCGCTCTGCCGTTGTCGGCGCCGTCGCCGGCTACCTGGCGCTGTGGTCGGTGTACTGGCTGTTCAAGCTGGCAACCGGCAAGGAGGGCATGGGCTATGGCGATTTCAAACTCCTCGCGGCAATCGGCGCCTGGCTGGGGTGGAAGATGCTGCCGGCGGTCATCTTCCTGTCTTCCGTTGTCGGCGCCGCGGTAGGCATTGGCCTGATCCTGGCCCTGGGCCGCGATCGCAACATCCCCATTCCTTTCGGTCCCTACTTGGCCGGCGGCGGCCTGATCGCGCTGTTCTGGGGTGAACGCCTCACCGCCGCCTATCTCGGAATCCTGTGAAGCTGCTGGTCGGTCTGACCGGCGGCATCGGCAGCGGCAAGAGCACGATTGCGGCCCGATTCAAGGAACTCGGCGCTGCCGTCGTGGATACCGACGAAATTTCCCACCGCCTGACCGCCGCCGGCGGGGCGGCAATGCCGGCCATTGCGCAGGAGTTCGGCCCAGAGTTCCTCCGACCGGACGGTGCGCTTGACCGGGCCGTCATGAGGCGTCGCGTGTTCTCGGACCCCGGCGCGCGGCGCAGACTGGAACGCATTTTGCACCCGCTTATCCGGCGCGAGGCCGTTGACGAAGTGAACCAGGGAAGCGGACCCTACGCGGTACTGGTGGTGCCGCTGCTCCTGGAAACCGGAGCTTATCGGGATCTGGTCCACCGGGTCCTGGTGGTGGACTGCCCGGTCGACCAGCAGATCGAGCGCACGATGCGCCGCAGCGGTCTGGTGCGCCCGGAGGTGGAGGCAATCATTGCCGCGCAGGTGACGCGCGAGGAACGGCTGGAGCGCGCCGACGATGTTGTGGACAACGGCGGTCCTCGTGGTGCGGCGCTGGCACAGGTCGACTTGCTGCACCGCCGCTATCTCGACCTTGCGGCATCGGCACGCGCCTGAGCCGGCGCCGAATTGTCATTCCCCGGTCATTCGTTCACAATGACGGACAAAATTTCCCGGCGCCGCAGTGGTTTTATACGAGTACCCCCTCAACGAACGGATCCGGACCTTTCTTCGGCTCGAAGACCTGTTCGATCGTTCCCTCTACTTCTCGTCCAAGTTCGATAGCCTGGATCACCACGTCGCCCTGGTGACGATCTTCGAGATCATCGACGTCGCCGGACGATCCGAACTTAAAAGCGACCTCTACCAGGAAATCGAGCGCCAACGCTCCGGTCTGGAGGCGCTGCGCGGCAATCCGGCCGTCGCCGCCGACAGGCTTGAGGAGGTCCTGATTGCGGTGGATTCCGCGAGCCGCGGTCTCACCGGGATGTCGGGCAAGGTGGGCCAGCACATCCGCGACAACGAATGGCTGATGAGCATCAAGCAGCGCACGTCGATTCCCGGCGGCGTGTGCGAGTTCGACCTGCCTTCCTACCATTACTGGCTGAGCCAGGATTCCGACGCCCGCCGGCGCAAGCTCTCCGAGTGGCTGGTGCCGATGCTGCCGCTGCGTGAAGCGGTGCACGTCATGCTGCGCCTGCTGCGGGAAACGGGCAAGGCGGCGCCCCAGGTGGCCCAGAACGGCGTGTTCCAGCAGATGCTGGCCGGTCGCGTCGCCCAGATGCTTTCGATCCGGATCCCCGAGGGCCTGCCGTGCGTTCCGGAAATCAGCGCCAACAAGTACGCGCTCAACATCCGCTTCATTTCCCCCGCCGTCGACCAGCGACCCAAGACCTTCGAGCACGACGTCGAGTTCGAGCTCTGTTACTACAATCTCTAGCCTTCGCCTGCCGTGCCCCGACGCGACACAGACAGCGCTCCCGTGGTCAGCTGCCCGGTCTGCGGAAAAGCGGTGGTGTGGAAATCCGAGAGCCGCTTTCGGCCGTTCTGCTCCGAGCGCTGCAAGCTGATCGATCTGGGACAGTGGGCGAACGAACGGCATCGTATTCCCGGCGAGGCTGTTCCCGACGAAGGATCTGAGACGCCTGACTCGGACGTCCGCTGATGCCGGGCGGCGAGCAGGAAGTCGCCGTTGCGGTCATCTTCCGGGACGACGGACGCTTCTTGCTGGGGCGCCGCCCCGCCGGGAAACCCTACGCCGGCTATTGGGAGTTCCCGGGCGGCAAGGTGGAGCCCGGGGAGCCGGTCGCCGACGCGTTGCGGCGGGAATTGCGCGAGGAGCTCGGCCTTGTGGTCGACAAAGCCTACCCCTGGCTCGCGCGCCGCTACGTCTACCCGCATGCAACGGTCAATCTGCGCTTTTTCCGCGTGACCGGGTGGCGGGGCGAGCTGCGGGATCTCGAGCATGAGGCGGTGGCCTGGCAATCGCCGGGCGCTGTCGACGTCGCCCCGCTGCTTCCCGCCAACGGCCCGATTCTCAAGGCCCTGCAACTGCCGGCGCAATACGCGATCACCAACGCCGGCGCCTACGGCACCGCCGCGTTCATGCAACGGCTGGAGCGCGCGCTGGATCACGGTGTTCGTCTGATCCAGGTACGGGAACCCGCGCTGACCAAGGCCGAACTGCAGGATTTCGCCCACGCGGTGATCGCTCGAGCCCGCCCCCACGGGGCGCAAGTTCTGGTGAATTCCGACCCGGAACTGGCACAAGGTGCGGGCGCCGACGGGGTACACCTCAGCGCGAGCCGCCTGATGCAACTCGGGCAGAGGCCCGACCTGCCCTGGTGCTCGGCCTCGTGTCACGACGCCCGGGAACTCGATCACGCCGCCCGCATCGGGCTGGATTTCGCCGTCCTGGGGCCAGTCAGGCCCACCCAGAGCCATCCCGGCGCGTCACCTTTGGGTTGGGCGCGTTTTCGCGAGCTGGTCCAGGACTACCCCCTGCCGGTGTTCGCCATCGGCGGCATGGATTCCGGTTGCCTGGAGGAGGCCTGGCGCTGCGGCGCCCACGGCATCGCGCTCATGCGCGCCGCCTGGGGCTGAGCGCTTACCGGCGGCGCCCCTTGGCAATACGTTGTCGACCAGCCCAATCGCGCGCGAATTGCCAGGCGACACGGCCGCTGCGGGAGCCCCGCAGCAGCGCCCACTGCAGCGCCTCCTGGCGGACCGCCTCGCCGCCAGGGTCCGCCTCGAGATGGCGCAACCAGTGAGCGACGATCGCCAGATATTCATCCTGGGTGAACGGATAGAACGACACCCACAGTCCGAATCGTTCTGACAGGGAAACCTTTTCCTCCACCGTTTCCCCCGGGTGGATCTCGTCGCCCACCCGTTTCGCCTCGAGATTCTCCTGCATGTACTCGGGCATCAGGTGGCGCCGGTTCGAAGTCGCGTACACCAGCACGTTCTCGGAAGCGGCGGCGACGGATCCGTCCAGGACCGCCTTGAGCGCCTTGTAGCCCGGCTCGTCCGCTTCGAACGACAGGTCATCGCAAAACAGCACGAAGCGCTCCGGCCGGTCGTGCACCTGATCGACGATGTCCGGCAGGTCGAGGAGATCCTGCTTTTCAACTTCGATGACCCGCAGCCCCTTGGGCGCGTACTTGTTCAGCACGCCCTTCACCAGCGAGGACTTGCCGGTGCCCCGCGCTCCCGTGAGAAGCACGTTGTTGGCGGGCGCGCCGCCCACGAACTGGTGGGTATTCTGGTCGATCAGCTGTTTCTGGCGGTCGATACCCTGCAGATCCTTGAGCGAAATCCGATGAATGTGGGTCACCGGCTGCAGGATTCCTCCCCGCGTGCCCCGCTTTCGCCATCGAAACGCAATGGATGCCTTCCAGTCCACCGGCGGCGGCGCCCCGGGCACGATCTCCTCGAGACGGCCGATCAACGCGTGGGCGCGTTCCACCAGTTCCTTGAGTTCGCGATCCATTTCGGGTGTCGATCCGCCAGTCAGGTCCGGTACTCGGCGTTGATGCGCACGTAATCGTAGGAAAAATCGCAGGTCCAGACCGTCGCGGCCGCGCTCCCCCGGCCCAGCTCCACCCGCACCAGCACTTCGGGCTCCGCCATCACCGCCTGTCCGCGTTCCTCTGCATAGCTTGCCGCCCGTCCCCCGCGCTCCGCCACCAGCACCTCCCCGAGGTAAAGCCGTACACCGGAAACGTCCAGATCGCCGATACCGGCGTAGCCGATCGCCGCTAGAATTCGCCCGAGATTGGGATCGGAGGCGAAAAACGCGGTCTTGACCAGGGGCGATCGCGCGATGGCATACGCGACCGTGCGGCACTCCGCCTCGTCTCGCCCGGCTTCGACACGGATCGTGATGAACTTTGTGGCACCTTCGCCATCCCGCACGATCGCCTGCGCCAGCGTGACCGCCACTTCGGCGATCGCCTCCCTCAATGCCGACGCACCCGGCGAACTGCCATCGACGATCCGCCCATTACCTGCCGTGCCGGTGGCCACCAGCACCAGCGCGTCATTCGTGGAGGTGTCGCCATCCACCGAAATGCAGTTGAACGAGCGGTCCGCCACCTGGCGGACCAGACTATCGAGTTCCGCCCCCTCCACATCAGCGTCAGTGGCGATGAAGCCCAGCATGGTGGCCATGTTGGGATGGATCATGCCCGCACCCTTGGCGATGCCGGTAACCGTCACCGGTCGACCATCCAGCATGATGCGCCGTGAAGCGGCCTTCGGTACCGTGTCCGTCGTCATGATCGCCCCGGCGGCCCGCGCCCAGCCCTCTGCGGTAAGCGTCCCGACGCAGGACGGCAATTCGCCCGCCAGACGCTCGACGGGCAACCGCTCCATGATCACACCGGTCGAGAAGGGGAGAACCTGCTGCGGCGTGCAGTCCAGCAATCGCGCCGCGGCCTCGCAGGTACTGCGGGCGTCAACGATGCCCGCTTCGCCAGTGCCCGCATTGGCGCACCCGGTATTGACGACCAACGCGCGAATCTTGCGGGTGTGCGCCAGATGCTCCCGGGCAACTGTAACCGGCGCTGCGCAGAAACGGTTCTGGGTGAACACGGCAGCCACGCGGCTGCCCGGGGTCAGCTCCATCACCAGGAGATCGTCACGGCCCGCCTTGCGGATGCCCGCCTGGGCCACCCCCAGGCGCACGCCACCGACGACGTGCAGCGTACCGGGTGCTGGGGGACTCAGATTCACGGCCATCGCGGGGGACAGCGCCGGGACCGCGGCCGCTCAGCTGAGGCGGCCGTGACAGTGCTTGTACTTCTTCCCCGACCCGCAGGGACACGGGTCGTTGCGGCCGACCTTACCGCCCTGGCGAACGAAAGGCTGCTGCGTCTCCGGCTCACTGGCGTCCGCCAACGCCTCCTCGTAATCCGAGTGATGATACTGGACATTCCTCGGCGCGGGCGCGGTCGCCTGCGCCGCCTCCACCTGTTCCTCGCTGCGGATCTGGACGTTCATCAGGAGCCGGGTGACGTCACGCTTGATCCGCGCCAGCATCGCCGCAAACAGCTCGAACGATTCCCGCTTGTACTCCTGTTTCGGGTTCTTTTGCGCATAACCACGAAGATGGATGCCCTGGCGCAGGTGATCCAGCGCCGCGAGGTGCTCGCGCCAATGCTGGTCCAGCGAATGCAGCATTACCGCGCGCTCATACTGCTGCATCACCTCCTCGCCCACCATGTCGACCTTGGCCTGGTAATGCTCGGCCGCCGCTTCGGCGATGCGGCTGCGCAGGGTCTCCTCGTGAAGATCCGGCTCCTTCTCCAGCCACTGCGTCAGCGGAAGCTTGAGCTGGAACTCGGCGGCCAGGGCCTTCTCCAGGCCGGGCACGTCCCATTGTTCCTCGACGCTGCCAGGCGGAACAAACTCGCCGATGACGTCATCGATCACTTCCGCGCGCATACTGGCGATCGTGTCCGAGACGCTCGCGCTCTCCAGCAGCTCAGCGCGCTGTTGGTAGATGACTTTGCGCTGGTCGTTGGCGACGTCGTCGTACTCGAGAAGCTGCTTGCGGATGTCGAAGTTGCGCGCCTCCACTTTGCGCTGGGCGTTCTCGATCGCGCGCGAAACCCACGGGTGCTCGATCGGTTCGCCTTCGGGCATCTTGAGCCGGTCCATGATGGACGCGACGCGATCCGACGCGAAGATGCGCAGCAGCGGATCTTCCAGCGCGAGGTAGAAACGGCTCGATCCCGGATCGCCCTGGCGGCCGGCCCGGCCGCGCAGCTGGTTGTCGATGCGACGCGACTCGTGGCGCTCGGTGCCGATGATGTGCAGGCCGCCCAGGGACACCACCTGGTTATGAAGCTCCTGCCACTCGGCTCGCAGCTGCGCGATGCGCTCCTTCTTGGCAGCGTCGTCGAGCGACTCATCCGCCTGAATACGGGCGATTTCGGGGTTCGGATTGCCGCCGAGGACGATATCGGTACCGCGACCCGCCATGTTGGTGGCGATGGTGATCATCTTGGTGCGCCCGGCCTGGGAAACGATCTCCGCCTCCCGCGCGTGCTGCTTGGCGTTCAGCACCTGGTGCGGCAAACCCTCCTGCTTCAACAATTCCGAGAGATACTCGTTGTTCTCGATTGATGCCGTACCCACCAGCACCGGCTGGCCGCGCTCGTAGCAGTCCTTGATGTCATTGATCACTGCGCGGTATTTTTCCTTGGCCGTGCGGAATACCTGATCCTGATTGTCCTGCCGCACCATCGGCATGTGGGTGGGAATGACCACCACCTCGAGGCCATAGATCTGCTGGAACTCAAACGCCTCGGTGTCGGCGGTGCCCGTCATTCCGGCGAGTTTTTCGTAGATGCGGAAGTAGTTCTGGAACGTGATCGAGGCCAGCGTCTGATTCTCGCGCTGGATCGGCACGCCCTCCTTGGCCTCCACGGCCTGATGCAGGCCGTCGGACCACCGGCGTCCGGGCATCAGGCGGCCGGTGAATTCGTCGACGATCACCACCTCCCCGTTTTGCACCACGTAATGCTGGTCCCGGTGAAACAGCGCGTGCGCCCGCAACGCCGCGTTGAGGTGGTGCATGAGCACGATGTTCTGCGGGTCGTACAGGCTGGTCCCCTCCGCCAGCAGTCCGGCCTTCGCCATCAACTCCTCGGCGTGCTCGTGGCCCGCCTCGGAGAGCAGCACCTGGTGCGATTTTTCGTCCACCCAGTAGTCGCCTTCGGCATCCTCCCTTGCCTGCCGCTGCAGGCTGGGGACGAGCTTGTTAACCCGTACGTAGAACTCGGTGGTGTCGTCAGCCTGCCCGGAAATGATGAGGGGGGTACGCGCCTCATCGATGAGGATCGAGTCAACCTCGTCGACGATGGCGTAGTGCAGGCGGCGTTGATAGCGCTCCGACGGATGGGAGGCCATGTTGTCGCGCAGGTAGTCGAAGCCGAACTCGTTGTTGGTTCCGTAGGTGATGTCGGCGGCGTAGGCGGCCTGCTTGTCGGCGTGGTCCATCTGCGTGAGGATCACGCCCACGCTCAGCCCGAGGAACCCGTAAATCGCGCCCATCCACTCGGAATCGCGCTTGGCAAGATAATCGTTCACCGTGACGACGTGAACGCCCTTCCCGGTCAGGGCGTTCAGGTAGGCGGGGAGCGTCGCCACCAGCGTCTTGCCCTCGCCGGTACGCATTTCCGCGATCTTGCCGTAGTGGAGCACCATGCCGCCGATCAGCTGGACGTCGAAGTGGCGCATGCCGAGGGTGCGCCGCGATGCTTCGCGCACCACGGCAAACGCCTCGGGCAGCAGGTCGTCGAGCGTCTCGCCTGCGCCCAGCCGGCGCTTGAACTCAGCGGTTTTTCCCTGCAGCTCGGCGTCATTGAGCGCCTGGACTTCGGGTTCCAGCGCGTTGATCCTCGCGACCACGCGCCGATACTGTTTCAGCAGCCGGTCGTTGCGGCTGCCGAACACTTTCTTGAACACGTTGGAGAGCATCTGGAATCCCGGATCGGCGGAGCGCAACGGACCGCCGCTGGAAAGTCAGCCCATAAAAAATGACGAGGGGTGAGGTGCGATCACCTCACCCCCGGAAATGTCCGCATGCACCAACTTAACGCTTGGCTTTCAGGAAGCGAGTCGGGTTGACGGCAACTCCGCCGTTGCGCACCTCGAAGTGCAGATGCGGTCCGGTGGACCGCCCGGTGCTACCAACTGCGCCGATCTTCTGTCCACGGAGAACGATGTCTCCGAGGTTAACCAGACGTTTCGACGCGTGGGCGTATCGCGTCACCAGATTGTTGCCGTGATCAATCTCGACCATATTACCATACTCGGGGTGGTACTCCGACGCCACGACGACACCGCCGGCCGCGGCCAGGATCGGCGTGCCGACCGGCGCCACGAAGTCCACCCCTTCGTGCAGCGCCCGCCGACCGTTGAACGGGTCGATGCGCCAGCCGAAATTGGACGAGAACCAGCCGCCGTCGATCGGGCTCATGGACGGCAGCAGCTTCTGGGACAGCTGATTCTGCATCAGGATCGAATCGAGAACGTCCAGCTGGTCGGAGCGCAGCGCCAGCAAGCCGGACAGCTCGTCGAGTTGCCGGGTCAACAGGCTGACGGTCAAATCCTGCTGGGGCACATGATGCAACGCACCACCGCGGCCGGGAATCTGGTCAAACGCGAATTCGTGCGGCTTGATCCCCGACAGCCGCGCCAGCCGCTCGCCAAGGCTGTCGAGACGTAGCAGCTGGGCCTGCATCTGGCCCATGCGAACCGCGAGGGCCTGAACGGTCTCCCGCATGGCGTTATTATGGTCACCGGCGGATTCCACGGTGTCCGCCAACGCCAGCACCCCGCTCCCGGCCGCCGAAGGCCCGGCACGACCCGAGACGAAGGAGTAAGTCAGAAAGGTCGCCGCTGCTGCGACCAGAAGTAGCAAAATACCGGCAAGAGTGACGATTTGCGCCCGGGTGAGCGTGATCGTCCTGGTCGCCGCCAGTCTGCCTGATACGACGATTATGTTCATGCCTCCACCGCTTTTTCTTTTGCCGTGACCGGACGCCGAGTTGACTTTTATTTCAAGCAACTAGACGGTGCCACCGGGATCGTCGCCGAGGTCCGCCGCCTGGCGGCCGTGGACCAGTTGTGCCGCGACGCGCTCCCCCCATCGCTGCGCCCTTTTTTTAACGTGGGCGCATACCGTAACGGGCGAATCAAGATTTATGCCACCACCGGGGCGGCTGCAGCCAAGCTGCGTCAGATCTCCCCTCGCATCTCAGCCGCGCTGCGCGAAAGAGGCCTTGAGGTTACTGGAATCGATTTGCAAGTTCAAGCCGGGCCTGGGAAAAGCCCTACCCCGCCGGGTCCCAGGCGCGTGCTTTCCAAGGAGGCGATCAACGACCTGGAATCGCTCCGGGCCGCGTTGGGACCCTCCCCGCTCAGGGACGCCATTGAGCGCCTGCTGCGGCGCGCGGTAAAGGCCGGAGACGATCATTTCTCGCCGGAATCGCACCAAGATGATGCATAGCGCCCCTCAAACGACAAGGATCAGGCGCTCGAGCAAATACAGGGCAGCGAACACGACGCCCACGACAATCCCGAACCGGACGATCCGGCCGGCGTAACGCAAATAACGGCGATCGCGGGTAAAAACATAGAGACCGAGGCAGACCGCAATCGCCACCAGGGCGAGCAATCCGATCAGGCGGATGATGATCACGAGGCAAGCCGCGTGCGCCCGAACCGCGCGCGGCGGCTCAGGCGCTCTGGAGCTGGAACTGGAGGAACGCCGGGGCCTGCTCGGCGTCCTCGAAAGTCGCGTACTCCCAGGCTGACGAATCCGCCAGCAACGCGCGCAGCAACGCGTTGTTCAACGCGTGCCCCGACTTGTGGGCGTAGAAGGCGCCGATGATGGGGTGTCCCAGCAGATAGAGGTCCCCGATCGCATCCAGCACCTTGTGCTTGACGAACTCGTCCTCATACCGCAAACCGTCGCTGTTCAACACGCGGAATTCGTCCATCACGATGGCGTTCTCCAGGCTCCCGCCGAGGGCGAGACCCTGGGCCCGAAGACTTTCCACATCCTGCATGAAGCCGAAGGTCCGGGCGCGGCTGATCTCCTTGACGAAGGACGTGGTGCCAAAATCGATCACCGCGCGCTGGTTGCTCTTCTCGAAGATCGGGTGGTCGAACGCGATACCGAAATCAATCCGAAAGCCCGCGTAAGGCTCGAAGCGCACCCACTTGTCGCCCTGCTTCACCTCCACCAGCTTGCGCACCCGAATGAACCGCTTGGCCGCCGCCTGATCTTCGAGCCCGGCAGACTGAATCAGGAAAACGAACGGCGACGCGGAGCCGTCCATGATCGGCACTTCCCCGGCCGTGAGATCGACGTAGGCGTTGTCCACCCCCAGGCCGGCAAAAGCCGACATCAGGTGCTCCACCGTGGACACCCGCACACCGTCCTTCTCGAGGCATGAGGACAGCCGCGTGTCGCCGACGCTGAACGCATCCGCCTTGATCTCGACCGGGGTGGGCAGATCGATGCGGCGGAACACGATGCCCGTGTTCGGGGCTGCGGGCCGCAGCGACATGTACACTTTCTCGCCGGTGTGCAGGCCGACGCCGGTGGCGCGGATTACATTTTTTAACGTTCGCTGTTTCACCATGCTCACTGCCGCAAAAGACCGGTTTCGCCTTGTAAACATTAAAATTTAACACATTTGTTGCAGTGCTCCAAGGGCCTCGACCGGCTTAATCCGCCTGTTTGCGCAGAAAGGCTGGAATATCGAGCGTGTCGATCCCTGACTGCCTCATCGCCTCCACCGTGTTTTCGCGCCGGCGTCCAGTGCGCATCACCGTCGGCACTTCGTATTCGCCGGAGTAGGGTTCCAGCGGCGAGGAGTCGGTACCGGTCTTCACCACCGCCAGCGGCTTCGGCTGCGCCTTGGCGGCCATGCCGAGGCCCGTCGCCACGATGGTGACCCGCAGATTGTCTTCCATCGCGTCGTCGATCACCGTGCCCACGATCACGGTGGCGTCCTCGGCGGTGAAATCGCGGATGGTGTTCATGACGTCGTGCACCTCGCGCATCTTCAGGCTCATGCTGGCGGTGATGTTCACCAGCACGCCGCGGGCACCGGACAGGTTGACGTCTTCCAGCAGCGGGCTCGCCACCGCCTGCTCGGCCGCGAGGCGCGCGCGATCGACCCCGCCTGCGAACGCCGAGCCCATCATGGCCATGCCCATCTCCGACATGACGGTGCGCACGTCGGCGAAGTCCACGTTGACCAGGCCCGGGCAGTTGATCACTTCGGCGATGCCGGCCACCGCGCCGTGGAGCACGCCGTTGGCCGCCTTGAACGCGTCCAGCATGCTCACCTCCTCGCCCAGCACCGCCATCAGCTTGTCGTTGGGGATCACGATCAGCGAATCCACATACTGCGACAGCGCCTCGATCCCGGCGTGGGCGATCTTGAGGCGCTTGCCCTCGAAGGCGAACGGCTTGGTCACCACCGCCACGGTGAGGATGCCCAGTTCCTTGGCCACTTCCGCCACCACGGGGGCCGCGCCGGTGCCGGTACCACCGCCCATGCCGGCGGTGATGAACAGCATGTCGGCGCCCTCGATCAGCTCGGCGATGCGCTCCCGGTCCTCCAGAGCCGATTCCCGGCCGACGTCGGGATTGGCGCCGGCGCCCAGCCCCTTGGTGATGGTGGCGCCGAGCTGCAGCAGGGTCCGCGACTGGTTGCGCTTGAGCGCCTGGGCGTCGGTATTGGCGCAGATGAACTCCACGCCCTGCACGCCCTGCAGGATCATGTGGTCGACCGCGTTGCCGCCGCAGCCGCCGACGCCGATGACCTTGATGACTGCTTCCTGCGTCTGGGTATCCATCACTTCAAACATGTCGATCTCCTTCCTAAGTCGTTGAACCGAAAAACCCGTTGCCCGTACCCACGGTCACGCCGCCCGGCGGCGCGATCAGAAGTTGCCCTGGAACCATGCCCTCATCCGCTCGAAAATCTGCTTCACCGTTCCACCCTGGAGCCGCGACAGCTGGCGCTGCTGCTGCTGCATGCCGGTGAGCAGCAGGCCGACCCCGGTGGCGTAGCGCGGATTGCGCATCACCTCGGCCAGCGCTCCGCGATAGGTCGGCACGCCGACCCGCACCGGCATGTGGAACACCTCCTCGCCCAGTTCCACCATGCCTCTCATGGCGCTGCTGCCGCCGGTGATGACGATTCCCGACGAGAGCAGGTCCTCGAAGCCGCTGCGGCGCAACTCGGCCTGCACCAGCGTGTAGAGCTCCTCCACGCGCGGCTCGATCACCTCCGCCAGCGTCTGGCGCGAGAGCTGGCGCGGGCCGCGCTCGCCGATGCCCGGCACCTCCACCATCTCGTTGGGATCGGCCAGCTGGCGCAGCGCGCAGCCGTAACGCACCTTGATGTCCTCGGCTTCCTTGGTCGGCGTGCGCAGCGCCATGGCGATGTCGTTGGTGACCTGGTCGCCGGCGATGGGGATCACCGCGGTGTGGCGGATCGCCCCCTGGGTGAACACGGTGATGTCGGTGGTACCGCCGCCGATGTCCGCAAGGCACACGCCCAGCTCGCGCTCATCCTCGGACAGCACCGCCATGGCCGAGGCCAGCGGCTGCAGCACCAGGTCGCGCACCTCCAGTCCGCAGCGGCGCACGCACTTGACGATGTTCTGCGCCGCCGACACCGCGCCGGTGACGATGTGCACCCGGACCTCGAGCCGCATGCCGCTCATGCCGAGCGGCTCGCGCACGTCCTCCTGGCCGTCGATCACGAACTCCTGGTTGAGGATGTGCAGGATCTGCTGGTCGGTGGGAATCGACACCGCCTTGGCGGTCTCGATGACGCGGTCGACGTCGGCCTGGGTGACCTCCTTGTCCTTGATCGCCACCATGCCGTGGGAGTTGAAGCTCTTGATGTGGCCGCCGGCGATGCCGGTGTAGACCTCCCTGATCTTGCAGTCGGCCATCAGCTCGGCCTCTTCCAGCGCGCGCTGGATGGCGTTGACCGTGGACTCGATGTTGACCACCACGCCCTTCTTCAGGCCCTTGGACGGATGGCTGCCCATACCGATGATCTGGTAGGTGTCGTCCGGCAGCACCTCGGCGACGATGGCGACGATCTTCGAGGTGCCGATGTCCAGCCCCACGATCAGGTTCTTGCTTTCCTTGGGCTTGAGCCGTCGGCTCCAGGAACGGTCAGCGTCGGCTTCGGGTTGCAGGTTGTCTTGCGGCATGCGGTCCATGAGGTTCTCCCGGATCAGCCTTGCGTGCCCCGATCTTTCGGGGCGTCGCGAAATTCCTTGGGCACCCGAACGGCAAAGCCGTGCGGGTAGCGAAGATCGACGTACTCGACTGCAAAGCTCAGCCGGCTGAGCCCTTCACGGTAAGCGGCGACGTAGCGTCCGATGCGCTCGTCGAGCTGCTCGCGCCCGAGCTCCAGGCGGGTGCCCCCGCCTAGGGTGAGGCGCCACGCGCCGCGCTCGGACAACGCCAGCGCGGCCGGCTCGAGATCGACGCGCGCGAGCGCCGCGCGCGCGGCGACGTAGCGCTGCGCCACCTCGCGCGCCGTACCCTCGGGCCCCGACAACGCCGGCAGATCGCCGTCGTAGGCGGCGTCGAAAACCTCGCCGTACACGTTGACCAGCGCACGCTCGTTCCAGCGCGCCAGGACGCGGTGCTCCTCGAGATCCACGTTCAGCCGCGCCGGCCAGCGGCGCGTGATGCGCACCGTCCGAACCCACGGAAGCTTCTCGAAGCCGCTGCGCAGCCGGGCCAGATCGACGGTGAAGAAGGTGCCGGACAGGTCGCGCGCCACCACTGCGTGCACCTGCTCGGCGGTGGTGCGCTCCATGCCACCCACCACCTCCACCCGCTCGAGCGAGAACGCCGGCTGCCGCGCGCCCCAAAGCGCCGCCGCCAGCAGCAGCGCGGCCAGCGCGCCCGCGTAGAGCAGGTTGGCGATCGCGTTCAAGGCACGCGCGCTATCCCACATGGGCCAGCTCCAGGATGCGCAGCACCAGCTGCTCGAAATCCATGCCGGCGGCCTTGGCCGCCATGGGCACCAGGCTGTGGCCGGTCATGCCCGGCGAGGTGTTCATCTCCAGCAGCGACACCGTGCCGTCGGTGCGGCGGATCAGGTCGGCGCGCCCCCAGCCCTCGCACGCCAGCGCCCCCGCCGAGCGCATCACCAGCGCCTGGATCGCCCGTTCCTCGTCCACCGGCAGGCCGCAGGGGCAGAAATACTTGGTCTCGTCGCTGAAGTACTTGTGGTGGTAGTCGTAGTTGCCTTGCGGCGCCTCGATGCGGATCAATGGCAGCGCCTGGCCGCCGACGAAGCCGCCGGTGTACTCCCGGCCGGCGACGAATTCCTCCGCCAGCACCAGCGCGTCGTGGCGCACGGCCGTCGCGAACGCGTTCGGAAGATCGTCGACGCACCCCACCTTGGTGAGCCCCAGCGTCGAGCCCTCGCGCGAGGGCTTCACGATCAGCGGCAGCCCCAGGGACTTTGCGATACCCGCCCAGTCGCTTTGCGTCGTCAGCACCTCCCAGCGCGGCGTCGGCAGGCCGCACGCCGACCACACGTATTTGGTGCGCACCTTGTCCATCGCCAGCGCGGAGGCCATCACGCCGCTGCCGGTGTAGGGAATGCCCATCAGCTCCAGCGCGCCCTGCACCGTGCCGTCCTCGCCATAGCGGCCGTGCAGCGCGATGAACACGCGCTCGAAGCCCTCCTGCTGGAGCGCGAACACGCTGCGCTCGGCCGGATCGAAACCATGGGCGTCGACGCCGGCCCGCCGGAGCGCCTGCAGCACGTTGGCGCCGGACATCAGCGAAACCTCCCGCTCGGCGGATCGACCGCCCAGCAGCACCGCAACCTTGCCGAAATCGCGCGGGCTCACAGCATCCTCGCATCCACGTGCGACGCCCCGGGTTCCGGCGGTCGGGCGGCGCTGCCCGCCCCCGCTGCGCGCGCCGAGTCCGCGCCGACCCCGCCCAGCAGCACCGCAACCTTGCCGAAGTCGCGCGGGCTCACGATGCTTTCTCCCCAACCACCAGCACCTCGCGCTGCAGCCGAACGCCGGTCTCGCGCTCGACGGCCTGCTCGACGTGATCGATCACCGCCTCGATGTCGGCGGCGCTGGCGCCGCCGGCATTGACGATGAAGTTGGCGTGCTTGGGCGACACCATCGCGCCGCCGACGCGGTAGCCCTTGAGCCCGCAGCTCTCGATCAGCCGCGCCGCGTGGTCGCCGGGCGGATTGCGGAATACCGAGCCGGCGTTGGGCTGGTTGAGCGGCTGCGTCGAGATGCGCCGCGACAGCAGCCGCTTGATGGTGCGGCGCGCCTGCTCGCCGTCACCGGTGCGGAAGCGGAACCAGCCGCCGACGAACCATTCGTCGGCCACCGCCCTGAGGCGCACGTGACGGTAGCCCACCTCGAACTCCGAAGGCAGCCGGCGCACCACCTCGCCGGCGCGGGTAACGCAATTGACCGCCTCCACCACGTCCCAGGTCTCGGAACCGTAGCAGCCGGCGTTCATCGCCAGCGCGCCGCCGACGGTGCCAGGGACCCCGGCGAGGAACTCGGCGCCCAGCAGGTCGTGCATGGCCGCGAAACGCGCCACCTTGGGGCTCGCGACGCCGGCTTCGGCGTAGACCGTGCCGTGGTTCGCATCCCGCGCCTCGAGGCGCAGGTCGTTCAATACGCGATGCATCAGGATCACCGTGCCGCGCACGCCGCCGTCGCGCACCAACAGGTTGCTGCCCAGACCCACCATCAGCACCGGCTCGTCCGCCGGCAGCGCCCGCAGCAGCGCCTGCAGGTCGGCGAGATCCGCCGGCACGTAGGCCCGCTCTGCCGGGCCGCCGGCCTTCCAGCTGACGTGGCGCCGCATGGGCTCGCCCGGCCGCAGCTCGCCGCGCAAGCCGGTCTGGGTCAGGAATTCAAGCTCCGCCATATCCATTCCGCTGACCCGCTATGCCGCCCGCTCGCCGGCGCGCTGGCGCAAACGCGCCGGCACGCCACCGATGGAACCTGCGCCCATGACCAGCACCACGTCGCCGTCGCGGGCCGCCTTCAGGATCGCCTCGGCCAGGTCGTTCACCTGGTCGACGAAAATCGGCTCGACCCCGCCCTGCACCCGCACCGCCCGCGCCAGCGCCCGGCCGTCGGCCGCCACGATGGGCGCCTCGCCCGCCGGGTAGACCTCGGTGAGCAGCAGCCCGTCGGCGCTGCGCAGCACCTTCACGAAATCCTCGAACAGGTCGCGGGTGCGCGAGTAGCGGTGCGGCTGGAACGCCAGCACCAGCCGCCGTCCGACAAACGCGCCCCGGGCCGCGGCAAGCGTCGCCGCCAGCTCCGCCGGATGGTGGCCGTAATCGTCGATTACCGTGCAGCGCCCGCCCGCCGGCAGCGCCACCTCGCCCCAGTTCTGGAACCGCCGTCCGACGCCGCGGAACTCCGCCAGCGCCTTGACGATCACGGCGTCCGCCACGCCCACGTCCATCGCCACCGCGATCGCCGCCAGCGCGTTGGCGACGTTGTGCATTCCCGGCAGATTGAGCGTGATCTCCAGCGGATGCGCCGGCCATTGGTGCCGCCGCGGGTCGGGCTGACGCAGCACCTTGAAGCGCATGCGTGCACCGTCGGGCCTGATGTCGACCGCGCGCAGATCGACGCCCTCGGCGAAACCGTAGGTGGTCACCGGCTTGCTGACCCGCGGCATGATGGCGCGCACGTTGGCGTCGTCGGCGCAAAGCACCGCCATGCCGTAGAACGGCAGGTTGTGCAGGAAGTCGACGAACGCCTGCTTGAGACGCTCGAAGTCGTGGCCGTAGGTCTCCATGTGGTCGGCGTCGATGTTGGTCACCACCGCCAGCACCGGCTGCAGGTGCAGAAAGGAGGCGTCCGACTCGTCGGCCTCGGCGACGATGAACTCGCCGGCGCCGAGCTTGGCGTGGGCGCCGGCAGCCTCGAGGCGCCCGCCGATCACGAACGTCGGATCCATGCCGGCCTCGCCCAGCACGCTGGCGATGAGGCTGGTGGTGGTGGTCTTGCCGTGGGTGCCGGCCACCGCGATGCCCTGCTTCAACCGCATCAGCTCCGCCAGCATCAGCGCCCGCGGCACCACCGGAATGTGGGCCTCCCGCGCTGCCTTGGTTTCGGGGTTGCCGTTCTTGATCGCCGAGGACACCACCACCACGTCGGCCGACTCGATGTTGGCCGCGGAGTGGCCGAGCGCGATGCGCGCCCCCAGCGCCGCCAGGCGTTGCGTAGTGGGGCTGTCGTTGACGTCGGACCCGCTCACCTGGTAACCCAGGTTGAGCAGCACTTCGGCGATGCCGCTCATCCCGGCGCCGCCGATGCCGACGAAATGAATGTGCCGGACCTTGTGCCGCATCAGCCGGCTGCCTCCATGCACGCTTCCGCCACCCGCCGCGCCGCGTCCGGCTGAGCCCGCGTCCGCGCCCGGGCCGCCATTTCCGCCAGACGCGCACGGTCGAAGCCGCGAATCAGCTCCGCCGCGCGCTCCGGCGTAAACTCGGACTGTGGCACCAGCGCCGCAGCACCCGCATCGGCGAGGAAGCGGGCATTCGCGCTCTGGTGGTCATCCACCGCGTGGGGGTAAGGCACCAGCACGCTGGCGACGCCCGCCGCGGCCAACTCGCCGACGGTCAGCGCGCCGGCGCGGCAGATCACCAGGTCGGAAGCAGCGTACGCCGCCGCCATGTCGTCGATGAATGCGCGCACGTCGGCATCCACGCCCCCCTCGCGGTAGGCGGCGTCGACCCGCTCGGCGTCGCCCGCGCCGGTCTGGTGCATCACTCGCGGCCGCTCGCCGGGGACCATGCCCGCCAGGGCCCGGGGCAGAACGTCATTGAGCGCGCGTGCCCCGCGACTGCCTCCCACCACCAGCAGCGAAATCGGCCCGCTGCGCGCGGCGTAACGCTCCGCCGGCGGCGGCAGCAGCGCAATGGCATCGCGCACTGGATTGCCGGTCCACTCCGGCGTCCGCGCCGGCCTGAGCCAGGACGCGGCGCCGGCGCCGGGCGCGAAGGCTTGCGGAAAGCCAACCAGCACGCGATCCGCCACCGCCGCCAGCACGCGGTTGGCGAGGCCGGCGATGGCGTTCTGCTCGTGGACCACCAGCGGGCGGCCGAGCAGGGACGCCATCAATCCACCGGGAAACGTCACGAAGCCGCCCATGCCCAGCACCACGTCGGGGCGCTGGCGGAACAGCGCCGCCGCGCTTTCCACGCAGGCCACCACCAGCTTGAGGGGCAGCAGCGCCCAGCCCAGCGGGCCGCCACCGCGCACCCCGGAGAAGCGCACGCGCTCCAACGGATAGCCACGCTTCGGCACCAGCTCGCCTTCCATGCCGCCGCGCGAGCCCAGCCAGACCACATTCCAGCCGCGCTGCCTGAGCTCATCGGCCACCGCCAGGCCAGGAAAAATATGCCCGCCAGTGCCGCCGGCCATGATCATCGCGGTGCGGCTCACGACGTCGCCCTCCCGCCCGTCGGGCGCCGGTTCTCCCAGTCGATGCGCAGCACGATGCCGAGCGCGGCGCCCATGGCGATCAGGCTGCTACCGCCGTAGCTCATCAGCGGCAGCGTCAGCCCCTTGGTGGGCAGCACGCCCATGTTGACGCCGACGTTGATCAGCGCCTGCAGCGCGATCCACACGCCGACGCCCTGAGCCACCAGCGCGGGAAAGGTCTGGCCGTTGAGCGCCGCGCGCCGCGCCACCGCGAACGACCGCAGGGTGAGCCAGGCAAACAGCCCGATGACCGCGGTCACCCCGACAAAGCCCAGTTCCTCGGCCACCACCGCGAGCAGGAAATCGGTGTGCGCCTCGGGCAGATAGAACAGCTTCTCGATGCTGGCGCCGAGGCCGACGCCGAACCACTCGCCGCGGCCGAAGGCGATCAGCGCGTGGGAGAGCTGGTAGCCCTTGCCGTAAGGGTCCGCCCACGGGTCCATGAAGCCCAGCACCCGCTGCATACGATAGGGCGAGCTCCAGATCAGCAGCACGAAGCCCGCCACCAGCAGCGCGATCAATCCCGCGAACAGCCGCCAGTTCATGCCGCCGAGGAACAGGATCGCCATCGCCACGCCGGTGATCACCGCGAACGCGCCGAAGTCCGGCTCCGCCAGCAGCAGGGCGCCCACCAGCAGCATCACGGCCAGCATCGGCAGGAACCCGCGCCGCAGGCTGTCCATGTAGGCCGCCTTGCGCATGGTGTAGTCGGCCGCGAAGAGCACCACCGCCAGCTTCATGAACTCCGACGGCTGCACGCTGACGCCGGGGAGCGCGAGCCAGCGGCGGCTGCCGTTCACTTCGCGCCCGATGCCCGGCACCAGCACCAGGGCGAGCAGCACCACGCCAGCCAGGAACAGATACGGCGCCGCGCGCTGCCATGCCGCCGCCGGCACCTGGAACGCCAGCGCACCTGCCAGGCAGGCCAGCACCAGGTAAAGGCCGTGGCGCATCAGGTAATAGGCCGGTTGATAGCCGGTGGTGCGGGACGCCTCCGCGGTGGCGATCGAGGCGGAATAGACCATCACCAGGCCCAGCGCCGTCAGCAGCAGCGCGCTCCACAGCAGCCCGCGGTCGTGGCTCGCCGGTGTCGGGGCGCCCCGGAGATCCGCGTACAGCTTCATCGCTCGGCCTCCAGGCGGGCCACCGCTTCCACGAACATCTCGCCGCGGTGCTCGTAATTGCGAAACATGTCGAAGCTGGCGCAGGCGGGCGAGAGCAGGACCGCATCGCCCGGGCGTGCGGCCTCGAAGGCGGTGCGCACCGCCTCGTCCATGCTCTCCACCAGATGCATCGGCACCCCGCAGCCGCGAATCGCGTCGGCGATCAGACGCCGGTCGCGCCCCAGCAGGACCGCGGCCCGCACGCGCTCGCACACCGGCGCCGCCAGCGGCGCGAAGTCCTGCCCCTTGCCGTCGCCGCCGGCGATCAGCACCACCGGGCGGTCCATGCCGGCCAGCGCCGCCACAGTGGCGCCGACGTTGGTGCCCTTGGAATCGTTGTAAAACGTGGCGCCGCCGATCTCGGCGACGCGCTGCATCCGGTGGGGCAGACCCGGGAATCCGCGCGCGGCCGCCGCCGCAGATGCATCGTCCACCCCGATCGCCGCAGCGAGACCCCAGGCCGCCAGCGCATTGGCCGCATTGTGGGCGCCGGCCAGCGGCAGTTCCCGGGCGGGCATCAGGCGTTCGCCCCCGCGCACCAGCCAGACCCCATCCGCCTGCGCCAGCCCGTAGTCGGCGGCGTGCGGAGGAACGCCCAGGCCAAAGGTGATCACGCGACGGCCCGGGCGTGCCATCGCCCGGCTGCAGGCATCGTCCCGGTTCAGCACCTGGACACCGTCACCGGCGAAGATGCGCGCCTTGGCCTCGGCGTACGCGTGCATGTCGCGGTAGCGGTCCAGGTGGTCCTCGCTCAGGTTCAGCATCGTGGCCGCGTCCGGCTCGAGGTTCTCCGTGCTCTCCAGCTGGAAGCTGGACAACTCGAGGACGTAGACATCCGGCGCGCGCTCCTCAGCGTCCAGGGCGTCCAGCACCGGCAGGCCGATGTTGCCCGCCACCGTCGTGGCGAGCCCGGCCTCGCGGCACATCGCCCCCGCCAGCGCGGTGACCGTGCTCTTGCCGTTGGAACCGGTGACCGCCAGCACCTTCGCGGTCGATCCCCGCTGGGCCAGCGCCTGGGCGAACAGTTCCACGTCGCCGACGAGCGGAACTCCACGCGCCTGCGCCGCGCGCACTGCGGGCTCGGACCGTGGCACGCCGGGGCTGATCACCATCAGATCGATCTCCCGGAAAGCGTCGGCGGCGAACCCGCCGCCGCGAACGTCCGCGCCTGGCACTTCTGCCGCGATGCGTGCGGCCATGGGCGGCGCAGGTTTCGAGTCAACGACCCGCACGCGCGCGCCTCGGCGCGACAGCCAGCGTGCCGCCGACAGCCCCGTGAGCCCGGCTCCCAGCACCAAAACCCTGCGTCCGCTCCAGTCCATTCCACGCGCCGGCCTCTCACCGCAGCTTCAGCGTCGACAACCCGAACAGCACCAGCATCATCGTGATGATCCAGAACCGCACGACGACCTGGTTCTCCTTCCAGCCCTTGAGCTCATAGTGGTGGTGCAGCGGCGCCATGCGGAAGATGCGTTTTCCCGTGAGCTTGAACGAGGCCACCTGCAGCATCACTGACACCGTTTCCACCACGAACACGCCGCCCATGATGAACAGCACGATCTCCTGCCGCACCACCACGGCGATCACGCCGAGCGCGGCGCCCAGTGAAAGCGCGCCGACGTCGCCCATGAACACTTCCGCCGGGTAGGCGTTGAACCACAGGAACGCGAGGCCCGCCCCCGCCAGGGCGCCGCAGAACACCGCCAGTTCCCCGGCGCCCGGTATGTAGGGGATGCCGAGATACTTGGAGAACACCGCGTGGCCGGTGACGTAGGCGAAGATCGCCAGCGCCCCGCCGATCATCACCGTCGGCATGATGGCGAGCCCGTCCAGTCCGTCGGTGAGGTTGACCGCGTTGCTGGTGCCGACGATCACGAAATAGGTGAGAACGACGAAGCCGACGGCGCCGAGCGGGATCGCCACCAGCTTGAAGAACGGCACGATCAGTTCGGTCTCCTGCGGCAACGTGGCGTTCGCGGCAAGATGCACCGCCACCACCAGCGCGATCACCGACTGCCAGAAGAACTTGGCGCGCGCCGACAACCCCTTGGGATTGCGGTGCACCACCTTGCGGTAGTCGTCGATCCAGCCGACGATGCCGAAGCCCAGCGTGGTGAACAGCACCACCCACACGTAGCGGTTGCTCAGGTCGGCCCACAGCAGCGTGGTCACCGCGATCGACACCAGGATGAGGGCGCCGCCCATGGTGGGCGTCCCGGCCTTGGTGAGGTGGGTCTGGGGACCGTCGTCACGCACCGCCTGGCCGATCTTGTACGCGGTGAGCTTGCGGATCATGGCAGGCCCGACAAAAAACGAGATCGCCAGCGCGGTCAGGGCCGCCAGCACCGTGCGCAGCGTGATGTAGCCGAAGACGTTGAACGCCCGCACCTCCTGCGACAGCCATAGGGCCAGTTCCAGCAACATTCCCTAGCCTCCCGCGGCCGCGCGCACGGCTTCAGCCGCCAGCGGGCGCACCACGCGCTCCATGCGCATGAAGCGCGAGCCCTTGACCAGCACCGTGACGCCCGGCGCGAGTTCGTTCTCCACGTCCGCCAGCAGTTCCTCGATGCGCTCGTACCAGCGCGCGCCGCCGCCGAACGCTTCCGCGGCCTGGCGCGAATGCTCGCCCAGCGCGTAGAGCCGCTCGATTCCCAACTCCCGTGCCGTCTCGCCCACGCCGCGGTGCAGCGCCGGCGCGTCGGGTCCCAGTTCGCCCATGTCGCCCATGACGAAGATGCGCCGCCCCGGCCGCTGCGCCAGCACCGCCAGCGCGGCGCGCATCGACTGCGGATTCGCGTTGTAGGTGTCGTCGATCAGCTGCGCGCCGTTGAGCCCCGGCACCAGCGCCAGCCGGCCGGCGACACCGCGAAACTGGGTCAGGCCGCGGCCGATCGCCTCCGGTGCGATGCCCAGCGCCGCCGCGGCGGCCGCCGCCGCGAGCGCGTTGCGCACGTTGTGGAGCCCCGGGACCGCAAGCCGCGCGCGGCACCCGCCCTGGGGCAGCCGCAGGGAAAGCTCGCTCCCGTCGGTCAGCGTCACGACGTCTGCGGACACCGCCGCCGGCTGCTCCAGACCGAAGTCGATGACGCGGTGCTCGGCGACGCGCTCGCGCCACAGGCTGATGTGGGGATCGTCGGCGTTGAGCACGGCGACGCCGTCGGCGCGCAGCCCTTCGAAGACCTCGCCCTTGGCGCGCGCCACCGCCTCCACCGAACCGAGGAACTCGACGTGCGCCTGGCCGGCGTTGGTGACCAGGGCCACGGTGGGCCGGGCCAGGTTCGTCAGGTAAGCGATCTCGCCGGCGTGATTCATGCCCATCTCGATCACCGCGAAGCGATGGTGGCCGCGCAGGCGCAGCAGCATCAGCGGCACGCCGATGTCGTTGTTGAGGTTGCCCTGGGTCGCCAGCACGGTCTCGGGGTTGCCGCTGGCTTCGCGCAGGATGGAGGCCAGCATCTCCTTCACCGTGGTCTTGCCGTTGCTGCCGGTGAGCGCCACCAACGGAATGGAAAACCGCGCGCGCCACGCCGCGGCCAGCCGGCCCAGCGCCAGGCGCGCGTCGCCGGCCGCCACCAGCGGCAGCGGCGCCTCCGGATGCGCGGCCGCCCAGCCGGCGTCCACCAGCGCTGCCGCGGCGCCCGCGCCAGCCGCCGCCGCGAGGAAGTCGTGCCCGTCGAAGCGCTCGCCCCGCAGCGCGACGAACAGGTCGCCCTGGCGCAACGAGCGCGAATCGGTGCCGACCGCGTTGAACACCACGTTGGCGCCCCGCACTTCGCCGCCCACCGCCCGCGCCGCTTCCGCCAGATCCATCACGCCTCGGTCCCCTGGAGCCGGCCGTCGAGCACGCGCTGGGCGACGTCGGCGTCGCTGAACGGCAGGCGCCGGCCGGCGATCTCCTGGTAGTGCTCGTGCCCCTTGCCGGCGATCAGCACCACGTCGCCGGCGCGCGCGCCGCGGATCGCCTCGAAGATCGCGGACGCGCGATCCTCCACGATCCGGTAGTTGGCTCCCGCGCCGCTCACGATCTCGTCGATGATGGCGCGCGGGTCCTCGCTCCGCGGGTTGTCGCTCGTCACCACCACTTTGTCCGCCAGCCGCGTGGCCACCGCACCCATGAGCGGGCGCTTGCCGCGGTCGCGCTCGCCGCCGCAGCCGAACACGCAGATCAGGCGCGCGCCCTCGCGCCGCTCGCCGGCGATGACGTCGCGCAGCGCCCCGAGCACTTTCTCCAGCGCATCGGGCGTGTGGGCATAGTCGATCACCACCAGCGGGCCGTTCGGCGCGGTGAGCCGCTCCATCCGCCCGGGCACCGGCGCGATGCGTCCGAGCGCGGTGGCGGCGTCGTCCAGCGTGACGCCGCTGGCCAGCAGGGTCGCGATCACAGCCAGCAGGTTCGCGGCGTTGAACCGTCCGATCATCGGGCTCCGCAGGCGCACGCGCGCTCCGTCGGCGCGCACCGTCATGCGGATGCCGCTCTCGTCGAGGCGCAGCCGCTCCCCCTTGACCAGCGGCATCCGCAAACCCAGCGCGCGGCGGCGGGCGTTCGGTCCCAGCCCGTAGCCGAGCAGCGCGACGCTTGATCCTCGCAGCTCGCGCGCCACCGCCAGTCCGAACGGCTCGTCCAGGTTCACCACCGCGTGCTTGAGCCCCGGCCAGGCGAACAGCCGCGCCTTGGCGCGCGCGTAAGCGTCCATCGTGCCGTGGTAATCGAGATGATCGCGCGACAGATTGGTGAGCACGGCGACGTCGAAAAAGACGCCGTTGACCCGCTCCTGCGCCAAGGCATGGGACGACACCTCCATCGCCACCGCTTGCGCCCCGTCGCGCCCCAGCGCCACGAACAGGTCCTGCAATGCCACGGGGTCCGGCGTGGTGGCGCCGAACGCCTGCAGCGCGCCGGGAAAGCCGGCGCCCAGCGTGCCGACGACGCCGGCCTTGCGCCCGCGCACGCCAAACGACTGCGCCAGCCACTGCGAGCACGACGTCTTGCCGTTGGTGCCGGTGACGCCCACCATCCACAGCCGGCTCGACGGATGACCGGCCAGATGGCTCGCCAGCCAGCCGGCACGCGAGCGCAAACCCGCCACGCCGCGGTTGGGCACGCGCCACTGCGGGTCCCAGCGGAAATCGCGCGCCTCCCACAGCACCGAGCCGGCGCCGTTGGCGATCGCCTGGCCGATGTAGCGGCGACCGTCCTGGGCCTCGCCCGGATACGCAAGGAACGTGTCGCCCGGGCGCACACGCCGGCTGTCGATGGCGATGCGCCGCACCGGGAAGTCCAGTTCGCCCAGGAACGAAACGGCCTGCTCGGCCGCGGCGAGGGCATCGGGGACGGCGCCGCTCACACTTCCTCCCGGATCAGCGGCACGCCGTCGGCGTTGATCACGTTGCGTTCCAGGGGCGCGTCCGGCGCCACGTCCAGCACCCGCAGCGCGGCCTCCACCACCCGCGCGAACACCGGCGCGGCGACGAGGCCACCGTAGTAGTCCTTGCCGGACGGCTCGTCGATCATCACCGCCACCACCACCCGCGGCCGGCTCGCCGGCGCCAGGCCGACGAACGAGGCAACGTATCGGTCCCGCACATACTGGCCGCCCACCAGCTTGCGGGCGGTGCCGGTCTTTCCGGCGGTGCGGTAACCCGGAACCCGCGCCAGCGGCGCCGTGCCGCCCGGTTCGGTGGCCAGTTCCAGCATCGCCCGCACTTCCTGCGCGGTGCGCTCGGAGATCGCCTGGACGCCTGTCGGCGCCTCCTCCGCGCGCACCAGTGACACCGGCAGCAGCCGGCCGTCGGTGGCGAACACCGTGTATGCGCGAGCCAGCTGCAGCAGGTTCACGGAAAGCCCGTGGCCGTAGGACATGGTCGCCTGCTCGATCGGCCGCCACGAGGAGTGAGGCCGCAGCCGCCCGCTCACCTCGCCGGGAAAGCCGGAGCCGGACGGCGTGCCGAAGCCCACCTGATCAAGCATGCGCCACATTCGCTCCGCCGGCAGCGCCAGCGCGATCTTGGCGGAACCCACATTGCTGGATTTCTGAATCACCTGCGCCACCGTGAGCGCGCCGAACTGGTGGGTGTCGCGCACCGTCGCCGGGCCGATCGTCAGCGAGCCGGGCGCCGTCTGCAGCACGCTGCGCGCGGTGAACATGCCCGACTCCAGCGCCGCGGCGACGGTGAACGGCTTGAGCGTGGAGCCGGGTTCGAACACGTCGGTGACGGCCCGGTTGCGCACGCGCGAAGGCGTCGCCTGGCCGCGGTCGTTGGGATTGAAGCTGGGCAGGTTCGCCAGCGCCAGGACTTCGCCAGTGCGGGCGTCCAGCACGACGATGCCGCCCGCGCGCGCCCGGTGCAGGAGCACCGCCTGTTTCAGCTCGCGATACGCCAGGTACTGGATGCGCCGGTCGACGGACAGCGCCACGTCGGCGCCGGGCTTGGGCGCGCGGATGCCCCCCACGTCCTCGATGACGCGGCCAAGCCGGTCCTTGATGACGCGGCGGCTGCCGGGCACGCCTCTCAGCCCGTCGTCGAACGCGAGCTCGAGCCCCTCCTGGCCGCGGTCGTCGACGTTGGTGAAGCCCAGCAGGTGCGCCGTCATTTCCCCCGACGGGTAGTAACGGCGGTACTCGCGCTTGAGGAACATGCCGTTGATCTCCAGCGCCGCGGCGCGGGCCGCCGCCTCGGGCGGCAACTGGCGTTTGAGATAGACGAATTCGCGACCGGCGCTCTCCGCGAGCCGCGCGCGCACTTCGCGCAGGTCCATCTCGAGCAGATCCGCGAGGGCCTTGAGTTGCGCGGGCGACGCCTCCAGGTCCGCAGGGCTCGCCCAGACCGACTCCACCGGCGTGCTCACCGCCAGCGGTTCGCCGTTACGGTCGGTGATCATGCCGCGGTGGGCGCTGATCTCGACGACGCGGGAGAAGCGCGACTCGCCGCGCTCCTGCAGGAAATCGTTCTTTACGCCCTGCAGGTAGCCCGCCCGGCCCACCAGCGCGGCAAACGCCAGCAGGATGGCGCCGATCACCAGTCGTCCGCGCCACGGCGAGACGCGATGGTGCAGCGCCCGGGCCAGCACGGCGCTCATCGCTGGCTCCCGTCGCCGGCGAGCGGGCGCATGATCTGCACCCGTGTCGGCGAAGGCAGGCGCATGCGCAGGTCCCGCGAAGCGATGCTTTCGATGCGGGCGTGGGTGGCCCAGGTGCTCTGCTCCAGCTGCAGCTGCCCCCATTCCACGTCCAGCCGTTTCGCCTCGCGCTGCTCTTTCTCCAGTTCCACAAACAGCTTGCGCGCCTTGTGCTGTGAGGTCACAACACCCAACGCGCAAACCACCACGAGGAGGAGCAGGATCAGGTTCACCCGGGTCACGGCGAGCCTCCGGCAGGAATCCCCGAGGCCGCCATCACGCCGCCTCCGCGGTGCGCTCGGCCACCCGCATCACGGCACTGCGGGCGCGCGGATTCTCGGCCACCTCCGCCGCCCCCGGGCGCACCGGCTTGCCGACCAGACGCAGTCGCGGCTGCGGCAGGTCCGCGGCGCGCAGCGGCAGCCGGGCCGGAATGTGCGCCGTGCTCGACTGTTCGCGCAGGAACTGCTTTACCGCGCGGTCCTCGAGGGAATGAAAGCTGATCACCACCAGGCGACCTCCGGGTTTGAGCATCCCGACGCTCTGGGCGAGCGCTAACGGAAGCTCCTCAAGCTCCTGATTGATGCGAATCCGTAGAGCCTGGAAGGTGCGCGTCGCCGGATCCTGGCCGGGTTCCCGCGTGCGGACGGCTTTCGCCACGATCCCGGCAAGCTGGCGTGTCGTCGCGATGGGCTCCCGCGTCCGAGCTGCAACAATCGCTCTTGCAACCGATTTAGCAAACCGTTCTTCGCCATAGCGCCTGATGACCTCCCCCAAGTCCCGCTCCGAAACCGTTGCCAGCCACTCGGCCGCCGTGGGCCCGTGGGTTGTGTCCATCCGCATGTCCAGCGGTCCGTCCAGGCGAAAGCTGAAGCCGCGGCCGGCGTCATCGAGCTGCGGCGAAGAAACGCCCAGGTCGAAGAGAATCCCGTCCACCCCGGTCACACCCAGTTCGCGCAACACTTCCGCCAGGCGCGAAAACGCCGAGTGCACCACCCGCAGGCGCGCATCGGCCAGCGCTTCGCCGGCGGCGACCGCCTGCGGATCCCGGTCCAGGCCGATGACCTGTCCGCGCGGCCCGAGTCGCGCCAGAATCGCCCGGCTGTGACCGCCGCGGCCGAACGTGGCGTCGACATATATGCCGTCCGCCCGAGGGTTCAGCGCCTCCACGGCCTCCGTCACCAGGACGGGCCGGTGCCCCCCGGCGTCGTCACAACGAGAATCCATCCAGCTCCGGCGGCACGCCGCCATCCCGGAACGCCAACGCTTCTTCCACGCGCTGATCCCACTGGCCCGAGTCCCAGAGTTCCAGCTTGCTGCCCTGCCCCACCAGCACCACGTTCTTGTCGAGCGCCGCGAACTGGCGCAGCGGCGGCGGCACCAGCACGCGGCCGGAGCCGTCCACTTCCACATCGCAGGCATTACCCACCAGCAATCGCTGCAGGCTGCGGGTGACCGGATTGAAGCTGGAGAGGCCGTTGAGCTTTTGCTCGATCGGCTCCCAGTCGGGGAGGGGATAGATCAGGAGACAGCGACTCGGGTCCGCGGTGATGACCAACCGGCCGTCACAGCGCTCACGCAGCACGTCGCGATGCCTGGCCGGAATGGCCAGCCGCCCCTTGCTGTCGAGGCTGAGCTGCGCGACGCCACGGAACATCGTGTCCCCTTTGAGTGCGGCGAATTGCCCCACAATTCGCCACTTTTCTCCACCTCAGGGCACTATAGGAGAAAAAAAAAGCCCGGTCAAGGCGGCCGGGCCATTTTTCTTTATTCTTGACAAAGACTTACTGAACGTTCCTAGAACCGCTCAGGAGCTCGAAAAAATTCTCCTTGTCTTTGAATTGGATAAAGCAAGAACCTCGCGCTAAACATTAGGCTTTTGCGTTTTAAGGCAGTGCGAAGCTGGCCGATAAGCCGGGTTCTGTAAACCGGCATCCCGAAAGACGCCGATCGGCAGCCATTCCTCTGGGCACCGGGTCGCCCCGATGCTCAAGCAGCCTACCCGGGAACAGCGCGAGCCACGCTATCGTTCCCCTATTTGGCCTTGCTCCGGATGGGGTTTACCGTGCCGCCCGTGTTGCCACGGACGCGGTGGGCTCTTACCCCACCGTTTCACCCTTGCCGGTGTAAGCAAACGCTCACACTTAGGCGGTCTGTTCTCTGTGGCACTTTCCAGGGCCTCGCGGCCTCCGGCCGTTAGCCGGCATCCTGCTCTGCGGAGCCCGGACTTTCCTCCCCCCAACCGCCCGGGGGCGGTCAGACAGCGGCTGCCTGGCCAGCTTCGCGCGTCATTTTACCATGACGCCTTTCTTGACTAATGGACTCGGCTTTACTACGCCCAAAGAAGAAGCGGGCTCTCGCGGCGTGCGACGTCGCGGACCCGCCCGGAAAGGAGGTTCCCATGCGACGACGGCTGTACTTCCTGCTTCCCGACGTCGGCGCCGCGCGGCAGATGCTGGACACGCTGCTGCTGGCGCGTATCGAGGAACGCCGCATTCATTTTCTCGCCCGCCGCGGCGCCTTGCCCGCCGATCTTCCCGAAGCCACCGTGTTCCAGAAAACCGACATCGTGCACGGCGCGGAGCTGGGCATGATCATTGGCGGGGCGTCCGGCGTCCTGGGCGGGCTGGTCGCGGTGTTCTTCCCGCCGGCGGGCATTTCGCTGCAGCTCGTTACGGTCCTGGTGACCGCGATTCTCGGCGCCGTGTTCGGCGCCTGGGTGGCGAGCCTCGCGGCCTCGGCGGTACCCAACTCCCGGCTCAAGGCCTTCCACGCCGAGATCGAGCGCGGCAAGGTGCTGATGATGGTGGACGTGCCTTTCAGGCGCGCCCAAGAAATCGCCGAGAAGGTCCATCGCGCCCATCCGGAAGCTTCCGACCGCGGCGTGGAGCCGACGATTCCCGCGTTCCCTTGACCGGTCGGCTCACGCGCCGGCGAGGCGCCAGGCGACGGTTTCTCCCGCGCGCAGAGGCACCAGCACGTCGGCGCCGAACGGCAGGGTCGGGGGGACAGTCCAGGGCTCCCGCACCAGCGTGATCGTCGACGTGTTGCGCGGCAGCCGGTAGAAATCGGCGCCGAAGTGGCTGGCGAAGCCTTCCAGGCGGTCCAGCGCCCCGGCTTCGTCGAACACCTCGGCGTAAAGCTCGATCCCGGCAAACGCGGTGTAGATGCCGGCGCACCCGCACGCCGTCTCCTTGGCGCCGCGCGCGTGCGGCGCGCTGTCGGTACCGAGGAAAAACTTGGGATCCCCGCTCACCGCGGCCTCCACCAGCGTGCGGCGGTGGGTTTCGCGCTTCAGCACCGGCAGGCAATAGTGGTGCGGGCGCACGCCGCCGGCGAACAGCGCGTTGCGGTTGAGCAGCAGATGGTGGGCGGTGATGGTGGCCGCCACCCGCGCCGGTGCGGCGCGCACATAATCCGCCGCCTCGCGCGTGGTGATGTGCTCCAGCACCACGCGCAATTGCGCATGGCGCTCGACCAGCGGCGCCAGCACGCGGTCGATGAACGCCTTCTCGCGATCGAACACGTCGACGTCGGCATCGGTGACCTCGCCGTGCACCAGCAGCGGCAGGCCCGCCTCCGCCATCGCCTCCAGCGCGGCCGCGCAGCGTCGGACGTCCGTCACGCCGGCGCCGGAATGCGTCGTGGCGCCCGCCGGGTACAGTTTCACGGCGTGAACGATCCCGGAAGCCTTGGCGCGGTGAATCTCGTCAGGTCCGGTGTTGTCGGTGAGGTAGAGCGTCATCAGCGGATCGAACAGGGGCCCGCCGCCAAGGCTCGCCAGGATGCGGCGCCGGTACTCCGCGGCCATGGCGGCGGTGGTCACCGGCGGCTTGAGATTGGGCATGACGATCGCGCGCCCGAAACGCCGCGCCGTATCGCGCGCGACCGCGGCGAGCTCCGCGCCGTCGCGCAGATGCAGGTGCCAGTCGTCGGGTTTCGCGATCGTGACGGCGTCGGTGGCGGCCATATCCCCTCTCCTCCGATCAGGTGCGCGGACTACCGCGCCCGGTGGCAAGCGCGTAAAGGGTCGCGCGCGGCACGCCCGTGATCTTGGCGGTGAGCGCCGACGCCCGCGTCGGCGGCAGCTCGGCCAGCAGCAGTTCCAGGATGTGCCGCGCCGCCGCTAGATCCGCGCCACCGGCAGCCGCGGGGCGCTCATGGATCACCAGCACGAACTCGCCCTTGCTCCGCCCCGGTTCGGCGTCGAGCCACTCGGTCAGCTCCGCCGGGGTGCCGGTGACGATCGCCTCGTGAACCTTGGTGAGCTCTTTGGCCAGCGTCACGGTGGCCGCCGCGCCCAGCACCGTTGCAATGTCCGCGAGGCACGCCCGCACGCGATGCGGCGCCTCGTAGGCAACGACCGCGGCGTCGGTTGCGCGCAAGGCCTCGAGGGCGCCGCGCCGCGCCGCCCGCTTGGCCGGCAGAAAGCCCACGAACAGGAAGCGGTCGCTCTCGAGCCCGATCGCCGAGAGCGCGGTGATCAGCGCGCTCGGGCCCGGGATCGGAACGACCTCGAATCCGCGCCGGCGCGCCTCGCGCACCAGATGCGCGCCCGGGTCGCTCACCAGCGGCGTGCCGGCGTCGGTAAGGTAGGCGACCCGCGCCCCGCCCGCCAGCTGCTCCAGGATGCGCTCGGTCTGGGCCCGCTCGTTGTGCTCGTGCAATGACAACAGCCGCTTGCGGATGCCGTGCTGGGATAGCAGCACGTCACTCACGCGGGTGTCCTCCGCGGCGATCACATCAGCCTCGGCCAGGACGTCCAGCGCCCGCAGCGTCACGTCCCGCAAATTCCCAATCGGCGTGGCCACCACATATAATCGGCCTTTTACGGGCACTGCGTGTTCCGAATGCAACGGCTTTCCCTGTGCCTGGCAGTTCTCGCCGCGGCACTATACGGCATCCCTCCCGCGCTTGCTACCGAAGGCCGTGATGCGTACGGCCCGCGGCGTTTGGCGCAGGCACCCCCCGAGGCCTTCGCGCTTCCATGGCAGGGGTCGGCCCACGTGGCGCTGCTGCTGCCCCTGAACTCCCCCGATTTCAGCCGTGCCGCGGAAATGGTGCGCCAGGGTTTCCTGGTGGCGGCGGGAATGCCCGCGCAGACGCCGCTGCCAACGCGCGTTTACGCCACGTCGGCCGACAGCGAGGGCACGCTCCTGGCGTACCAGGACGCGCTGCGTAACGGTGCCAGCGTGGTGGTCGGGCCCCTCACCCGCGACGACGTGGCGACCCTCGCGGCGAGCGGGCTGGTGAGCGTGCCGACGCTGGCCCTCAACATCATCGACGCCGGCGCCGCGTTGCTGCCCGACACGCTTTATTTCTTCGGGCTCAGCGTCGAGGCCGAGGCGCAGCAGCTGGCGCGCATGGCCTACGCGCCCGACCGGCCGCGCGCCTATGTCATCTCCAGCGGGACAGCGTTGGCCAGCCGGATTCGCGACGCATTCTCCGCCGCCTGGCAGGGCCTCGGCGGCGTGGTCGAGGGCGAGTTCCTGCCCCTGGCGGCGGGCCCGGAGCTGTGGCCGGAACTGCGCCGCCAGATCAAGGGAAAGGATGCCGTGGTCCTGCTGGCCATGGAGTTCGACCGGGCGCGCCTGATACGGCCCTTCATCGATCCGGGCGTGCCGGTGTACGCGACCTCGCTGGTCAATCAGGGCCCCGGCCCCGGGGTCGGCAGCTTCGATCTCAACGGCGTGCGTTTCATCGATATGCCATGGTTGCTTTCGCCCGACCGGCCGTCGGTACGGGCGTATCCGCGGCCCGAAGCCAGCGTCGGCGTGGACCTGGACCGCCTCTACGCACTGGGCATCGACGCCTATCGCCTGGCCCTGGAAGTGGCCCGGCTGCCGACACCCGGCTCGACGGTGCTGGACGGGGTCACCGGCGACATCACCCTCGACCCGCGCCGCCAGTTCGTGCGGGAGCTGGTGCCGGCGGAGTTCGTCGGCGGCGGAATCAAGCTTCTGGTTCCCGGGGCGCGGTGAGCGCCGGCGGTGAGCAGGCCGAGACTCAGGCAGCCGCTCTGCTGGCGGCTCGCGGGCTGCGCCTGGTGCAGCGCAACTACCGCTGCCGATTCGGCGAGATCGATCTCATCATGCGCGACGGGAAAACCCTGGTGTTCGTCGAAGTGCGCGCCCGCACCCATCGGGGTTACGGAGGCGCCGCAGCCAGCATTGACGCGAACAAGCAGGCCCGCGTGGTGCGCGCCGCGCGCCACTACCTGGCCACCCTGCGGGAGCTGCCCGCCTGCCGCTTCGACGCCGTGCTTTTCGAGGCTGACGGGACGGCGCATTGGATTCCCTCCGCGTTCGAGGTGTGAGGCGCCGAACCCCACCCTCGTTTGGTAACATGGGCCCTCGCCGAGGAGTTGCAGGATGAATCTGATAGACCGGGTCAGCCGCCATTTCGCGGACAGCGCCGACGTCAAGCGCCAGGCCGCCGCCGCGCTGGCGGGGCCGCTGGCGCAGGCGGCGGAGCGAATGGTTCAGTGTCTCCTAAAGGACGGCAAGGTGTTGGCCTGCGGCAACGGCGGTTCAGCGGCCGACGCACAGCACTTCTCTGCCGAACTGCTCAACCGCTTCGAGATGGAGCGTCCGCCGCTGGCGGCCATCGCCCTGACGACCGACACATCCACCCTGACGTCCATTGCCAACGATTACTCCTACAACGAGGTGTTCTCGAAGCAGGTCCGCGCGCTGGGCCATCCCGGCGACGTGCTGCTGGCCATCTCCACCAGCGGCAACTCGCCCAATGTGCTGGAGGCGATCCGCGCCGCCCACGACCGCCAGATGCACGTGGTGGCCTTGACCGGAAAGGGCGGCGGCGCGATGGGGGAACTGCTTGGCGAATCGGACATCAACATCTGCGTGCCGTCGGACGTGACGGCCCGCATCCAGGAAGTTCATATCCTGGCGCTGCACTGCCTGTGCGACGCCGTCGACTGTCTGCTAATGGGAGTGGAATGACATGAGAAATCCGGGCTTTCTGGTCCTCGCCGCGCTGCTGGCGCTGCAGGGATGCGCGCCCGTGGTGGTGGCCACGGGCGCCGGCGTCGCCGCGCTGTCGGCAACCGACCGCCGTACCACCGGCATCCAGGTCGAGGACCAGTCCATCGAGCTGAAGGTCTCGAACCGGATCAGCAGCAAGCTGGGCGATCAGGTTCACATCAACGTGACCAGCTTCAACCGTAACGTGCTGCTCACCGGGGAGGCGACCAGCGAGGCGCTGCGCGCCGAGGCGGAAAAGCTGGCGGCAGCGGTGGAAAACGTCCGCATGGTGACCAACGAGGTCGCGGTGGCCGGCATCAGCAGCTACGGTTCGCGGTCCAACGACACCTACATCACCTCGAAAGTGAAGGCCCGCTTCGTAGATGGCGGCAAGTTCTCTCCCAATCACGTCAAGGTGGTCACCGAGAACGGCGTGGTCTACCTGATGGGGCTGGTCACTCGCGCGGAGGCGGAGCAGGCGACGGAGATCGCCCGCACCACCGGCGGCGTGCGCAAGGTGATCAAGGTTTTCGAATACATCGACTGAATCGTTGGCGGTACGCCGGAAGAGGACGACCATGCTGTACCCGGAGCTGTTCAAGTCGCTGGAAAAGGCGCGCTGGAATATGGCGGAGGACGTTCCCTGGGGGGAATTCGACGATTCCCGGCTCACGGATGAGCAGGCGCAGACCGTCAAGATGAATGCCATCACCGAATGGTCCGCGCTCCCCGCGACGGAAATGTTCCTGCGGGACAATCGCGACGACAGCGACTTCTCGGCGTTCATGTCCATCTGGTTCTACGAGGAGCAGAAGCACGCCCTGGTGCTGATGGAATACCTGTCCCGGTTCCGCCCGGACCTGGTTCCCACCGAGGAGGAGTTGCACGCGGTGCGCTTTGACTTCGACCCTGCTCCCCCGCTGGACACGCTCATGCTGCATTTCTGCGGCGAGGTGCGTCTGACCCAGTGGTACCGCTGCGCCAGCGAATGGCACACGGAACCGGTGATCAAGCGCATCTACGATCTCATCTCCAAGGACGAGGCCCGCCACGGCGGCGCCTACCTCAAGTTCATGAAGCGGGCGATCGACCGCTTCGGCGACGAAGCGCGGGCCGCCTTTGCCAAGATCGGCGTGCTGATGGCCAGCAGCGGACGCAGCGGCAAGCCGCTGCATCCCACCAACCTTCACGTCAGCAAGGGCCTGTTTCCCCGCGACACCGTCCAGAGCCGCCTTCCGGATCCACAATGGCTGGAGCGCTGGCTGGACGAGCAGATCCGCTTCACCAGGGATTGGGAAACGCGGGTGGTCAGCGGCATCCTGCGCAATCTCTCGAGCCTGTTCGGCCGCGAGTTCAAGTCCGTCTCGGAGCTCAATCGCTACCGCAAGGAACTGGCCGCCGCATGACCGGCACGCCGGACTTCGAGCGCAAGATCTGTCCGCCGGAAGCGCTGGAAGCGCGCGTCGCCGCGCTGCCGCGCCCGCTGGTGTTCACCAACGGCGTGTTCGATATCCTCCACCGCGGCCATGCCACCTACCTGGCGCAGGCCCGGCGCGAGGGCAGCGCGCTCCTGGTGGCGCTGAACTCGGACGCCTCCGCCCGCCGCCTGGGCAAGGGCGCCAACCGGCCGATCAACCCGCTGGCGGACCGCGCCGCGGTCGTGGCCGCTTTGGCGGCGGTGGATCTGGTGACCTGGTTCAATGAAGACACGCCGCTCGAGCTGATCCGGCGCTGCCGCCCGGACGTGCTGGTCAAGGGCGGCGACTGGCCGATAGAACGCATCGCCGGCGCGGCAGAGGTCATGGGATGGGGCGGACGCGCGCTGTCCATCCCGTTCGTCCACGAACGCTCCACCACCGACCTGGTACAACGCATCCGCGGCCGCTGAGGCGGCCCGGTCTATTCGCAGGGAATGGCCTTCAGCTCCGTGCCGGGAAAGTCGCCGCGCATTGCGGCGACCCGGGCCGCCTCGGCATCCGAAGGGTCGCGGATAACCAGCGTGACGACCTGCTCCTTCGGCCCGCGCTGGCTCAGCTCGGCGTAATCGAATCCCTTCGCGCGCACCTCCTCCAGGAACTTGTCCGCCGACTCGGCGGAGCGGAACAGGCCCAAGGAGATCGCGTTGCGCCAACGCCCCGGGTCCTGCACCAGGAAATAATCGGTGAGTCCCTTGGATTTCAGTTCTTCGATGCGCCGACTGGTCTCGTCGCGGCTCGGCGCCGGCGGCAGGTAAACCCAGACGCTGGCGGACTGCTCCGTAGTGCGCGCCGAAGTCTTCGCGCCGAGGCCCTCGCTCTCGAGCCGCGAACGCGCGCGTTCGGCCTCCTCCCTCGCCAGCACTCCCCACTCGAGGCAGGCGGCCACCGCCGGCGCCGTCCGCGGGCCGGCCGATCTCGCCTCTTCGAGAGGCACGATACGGATTTTCTCCGGCTGGATCTGCTGCTGCAGAAACCCCGTATCAATCCGCGATGCTTCCTTCCAATAAATCCATCCGGCGATGAACGCATTCATGATTAGCAGTGCGAAGAAGACGATCTTCACCGCCGCAACGCCTCATCGGCTATCAGGGCCACTCCCTCCAGCACGAGATTTTCCACGCGCACGATCCGCTCCGACGCGAATCCCGTCAGCAACGGCGCGTCGCCGCCGCTGAGAACGATCACGGGCTTCGATGTGCAGTGCGCCTCCAGCCGGCCGGCCATCATTTCGACCGCCCCCACTAACGCCGTCATCGCGCCGGTCTTCATCGCGCTGGCCGTATCGCGTGGCAACGGTTCCACCCGGCCGGCGTCGGCGCGCAACACCCGCGAGCGCCGGCGGAGGCTCTCCAGCATCAGCCCGATTCCGGGGCAGATGATGCCGCCGAGAAACAATCCGTCGCCGTCCAGCAAATCCATCGTGGCCGCGGTGCCGGCATTGACTACCACGGCCGGCGCCCGCACCATCGACCACGCGGCCACCAGCGCGGCCCAGCGATCGCTGCCGAGCTGGCCGATTTCCTGGTAGCCGTTGCGCACGCCGCAGCTCGCCGCCATCGGCGCGATCCGCAGGCACCGCGCGGCCCACCTGCGGCTCAATGCCCCGACTGCCCGCTCGCCGCCGCGCCCCGCGACATTGCAGTAGGCGACAGACGCGGCGCGCGGCAGCGTCGCAAGCCTTTGCGGAAGCGTGCCGAGCGGGCGCGTATCCGTTGCGCCGGACTCGCGCCATCCGCCGCCGCCGCGAAGGCCCCACTTGACCCGTGTGTTGCCGATATCGAGCGCGAGCATCATGCCGCTACCGGTGGCGTCGCGTCCCGGGGGCGCAGCCGCATCTCTCCGGATACGAAGGTCCGCCGCTCGCCGCCTACGTCAATGATCAACTCGCCGCCGCCGCCGATCCCGTCGACCCGCCCGGCGACACGCTGTCCGCCGGGCAGGGTAACCTCGACCTCGCGGTCGTGGTACGCGTGATGCGCGGCCCACTCCTCCCGCAGCACGGTGAAGCCGTGCGCCTCGAACTGCGTCAGCACCGCATGCAGCTCACGCAGGATCGCGGCCAGCAGCTGATTGCGGTCGATCGGTCCGGCGACGGTCTGGAGGTCGATGACCGGCTGGTCGATCTCCTGCCGCGCCCGACGGGGTATGGCCACGTTCACGCCGATGCCGATGACCGCATCCGTCGGCCCGAGCGCGTCACCGCGCAATTCGATCAGGATGCCGGCCAGCTTGCACCCGCTGTGAACAATGTCGTTGGGCCATTTCACCTGGGCGCCGCCGACGCCGAGGGAGCGCAATGCACGGATCACCGCCAACGCCACCGCCAGGCTTGCGCCGCCCAGCGCAGACGCGCCGCCGGCGAATCGCCACAGAATCGAAAACGTGAGGCCGCCGCCCACGGTGGACCACCAGGGCCTCCCGGCCCGGCCGCGGCCCGCGGTCTGGCGCTCGGCCGCGAGCACCGTTCCGTGCAGCACGTCCGCTCCGCCCTCGAGCAGGCGAGTGCTGGTGGAGTCCACCTCGTCCTCGACCCGGATCCTGAACACCGGCGCATGCTCGCCAAGCCGCGTGCGCACCGTCGCTGCGTCCAGCCAATCGATGGGAGCAGCCAGCCGGTAACCGGAACCCCGGATGCGGTGGACGGTCACCCCGAGTGTCTCGGCTTTCTCGAGCGCGTTCCAGATTGTCGCCCGGGTGACGCCCAGGGTTTGCGCCAATGCCTCGCCCGAGCGGAACTCCTGGTCCGACAGCAGGCGCAACACGCGGAATTCGAGCGGCTCGGGCATCGGCCGCTAGGTTAGGTTCCCCGCGTTCTGCTGTAAAGGCGGGTTCGCGGGGGAGCGGTCGAGGCGCGGGGGCGAGGACCCTGCTCGCCGCGAGCACGGCAAGCCGGCCCCCCAAACGCCCAGGCCCGCCCCTTTCGGGACGGGCCTGGGTTTGGGGAGGGAGCCTGGCGGTGACCTACTTTCGCACGGGCAGGCCCGCACTATCATCGGCGCAGCGTCGTTTCACGGTCCTGTTCGGGATGGGAAGGGGTGGGTCCAACGCGCTCTGGCCGCCAAGCATAACCGGGGCGGGCGCAGGCCGCCTGGCCAACGCCCGGGA
>JBMOQX010000018.1:0-10530 GCA_049322755.1 Pseudomonadota bacterium
ATCGTTCGCGCCTGCGCCGTGCCGGCGGCTTCGGTGCGGGAGGTCTCCAGCCCGCGGGCGTCGTGGGTGTAGGTGGTGAGGTTGCCGTTCCAGTCGGTGCGCGAGGCGACGAAGCCGTTGGCGTCGTGGGTCACGCTGCGCGCCTCGCCCACGCAGGTGGGACACGCCGGGCCCTGGACGTGGGTCCCTTTCAGCTTCGTGAACGGCGTGGCGAACCCGTAGGTGCGCACGGCGCCCAGGGGATCGGTGACGGTGCTGGAGCCGTCGGGGTTGTAGGCGAATGCATACCGATTCGCCCCGCCCGCCCGCTCGGTCAGGACGGCATGGCCATCGGCGTCGTAATCGTAGGTGGCGTACCGATCGCCGTTCTCGTCGGTGATGCCGGTCAGCGTGTCCGGGAAGCTGGTGTCTTCGTAATGGAAGGTCCGGACCTTGCCGTCGGGGAACGTGACCGTCGCGAGCTCGCCGTTGGCGCCGTAGGCAAACGCGTACGTGCCATCCTGCGGGTCCTTCATCGTGGCGACCCGGCCGGTGGCGTGGTGCGTGAACTTGATCTGCCGGCCCGTCGGGTCGGTGACGGAGATGAGGCCGCCGCCCCCGCCGTAGCCCACGGTGTGCTTGAGTCCCGCGCGGTTCTCGATGCTCGTCAGCCGGCCCAGCGCATCGTAGGTCTCCACCTCGTCGCCTTCGCCGGTGTAGCGCCAGCTCGCCGGGAACCCGTAGGCGTCGAGTGTCCACTCGAGCTTGCCGGTGATATCGGCGTCCGCCGTCCATTGGCCGGCCACGCGCGTGAACGTGATGGCTTTGCCGTCCGGGCGGATGACCTGCGCGTGCTCCAGGTAGGGCGAGGTGGTGATGAAGCGATGAAACGTGCTCGTCCACCGCTTGCCCCAGTAGTTGCTCGGCGTCGTCTCGCCAAGGTGGTTGTAGACGAGGGTGAAGTTGAGCGGGAACGGCCCGGCACCGTGGTACAGCGGCTCGATCTGGAATTTGTTGCCGTTGCCGGGATTGACCGGATTGCCCTTGCAATTGTCTCCGCAGCCGCGGTTGACCCAGGATTTGGCCTTGCCGGGGCGTTCGCAGTATGCGCCGTTGAGGGTCCACTCCTTGGCCTTGCAGTAGTTGGGGGCCGACTGGTTGTAGCACGCGGTGCCCTGGCCATTGACGAGAAAGTCGGCGGGGCAGTGCTTGATGCCCCAAACCCACCACTGGGAAGCAGGCGAGGTACCGTCGGGCTTCTGGCAGCGGGCATAGCCTTGAATGCCGTCGCCCCAGGCCGGCCAGGGCTGCGTGACGAGATAGCCCGCGGTGCGGCCAGTGCATTGTCCGACCACGCCGCAGACCGAACCGGCCACGCCGCCCGGCGTGCGATCGGCCACCGAATGCGAGATGACGGTCGTGCAGTTCGTGGCGGGATTCCCGCCGGCGGCCCCGCCGTACCAGTACGGTGCCCACGGAAAACTCGACGGGGGCGCGATGCTCGGTTCGCTCTCGGCGTACGCGCTGTTTAAGGCAACGAACGCCAAGCCCACCAAGCCCAGCCACCTCGCGACCCATGAGCGAGCTGCCATGTGTCCTCCCCGATTGTCGTGCGACTGCGTGCAGGACCTCGCCGCGCGCGGCGCGGCTCATGTACACCGAATTGTGGGGAGTCAATGCGACAGCCGATCGAAGACGAGCGGGCGAGACATGAGCCGTTCGGCATTGGGGCAAAACGCACCCGCGCGCAGCTTGTGCCGGCCGAAACCCATCGCGGCAAGGCGTCCAGAGGCAACAGGAAAATCCAGGATTGCTCGGCGAAGCGCGCGAAAAAAGTCGCGCTTCTCGGACCAGGCAGGCGTCAGGCGTTCAGCCGCATGAGCAGCGCGGTAAGCTTCTCGTGGTCCTCGGCCTTGAGCATCTTCTGCGTGACGCCGGAGACTTCGTAGAGGTTGGTTTTGAGCACCTGCTGCTTCACCGTCAGGATGCTGGACGGATGCATCGAGAACTGGCGCAGGCCGAAACCCAGCAGCAGGCGGGTGAGTGCCGTGTCGCCGGCCATCTCGCCGCACAACGCGACCGGCACGCGTGCCCGGTCGGCGGTGCGGATGATGTGGGCCACAAGGTAGAGCACCGCCGGGTGCAGCGGGTCGTAGAGGTGCGCGACGGTGTCGTCGGTGCGGTCGATGGCGAGCGTGTACTGGATCAGGTCGTTGGTGCCCACCGAGATAAAGTCCAGCCGCCGTACGAACGCGTCCAGCATCAGCGCGGCCGCCGGCACTTCGATCATGCCGCCGATCTCCACCGCCGGGTCGAACTTGATCTTCTCCTCGGCCAGCTCCGCCTTGGCCTGTTCGATCAGGTGGCGCGCCTGCGCCAGCTCGCCGATGCTGGAGAGCATCGGCAGCATGATTTTGACCTTGCCGTAGTGGGACGCCCGCAGGATCGCGCGCAGCTGGGTGCGGAACATCTGCGGCTCGGCCAGGCACAGCCGGATCGCGCGCAGTCCCAGCGCCGGATTGACGGTGAAGCGCTGCTGGCCGTTGAGGTGCTTGTCGGCGCCCAGGTCCAGCGTGCGGATGGTGACCGGCAGGCCTTTCATCTGCCGCACCACCTTGCGGTAGGCCTCGAACTGCTCGTCCTCGGTGGGCAGGTCGTCGCGGCCGAGGAACAGGAACTCGCTGCGGAACAGGCCGATGCCGGTGGCGCCGCTTTCCTTCACCTGGTCCACGTCCTCCGGCAGCTCGATGTTGGCGTGCAGCTCCACGGTGACGCCGTCCAGCGTGGTGGCGGGTGCGCTCTTCAGGCGCTTGAGCTTCTGCTTCTCCAGCTCCCAGGAATGCCGGCGCAGCTCGTACTCCGCCAGGATCGCCGCGTCCGGGTTGACGATCACCACGCCGGCGTTGCCGTCGACGATCAGCAGGTCGTTCTCGCGGATCAGCCCGCGCGCGTGATGCAACGCCACGATCGAGGGGATGCCGAGGCTGCGCGCGACGATGGCGGTGTGGGAAGTGACGCCGCCGAGATCGGTGATGAACGCCGCGAACTGGTGCTGCTTGTAGAGCATCACGTCGCCCGGCGACAGGTCCCGCGCCACCAGGATGCTGGCCTGCCCGAGCGTGCTCCCGGCCGGCGCCGGCGCGCCGGGGTGGCCCACCAGCGCCTTCATGATGTGTTCCACCACCTGCGCGACGTCGTTCTTGCGCTCGCGCAGGTACTCGTTCTCCATCTCGTCGAACTGCGCCATCAGCGCGTCCGACTGCATGCGCAGCGCCCACTCGGCGTTGCAGCGCTCGGCGCGGATGCGGTTGACGGTTTCCCGCTGCAGCATCTCGTCGTCCATGATCATGAGATGCACGTTGAGGAACGCGTCCAGCTCGGCGGGGGCGCTGGCGGGCAGGGCATCGCGCTGGGCGCTGAGAGCGGCGCGGGCGCGCTTCACCGCCGCGCGGTAGCGCGCCACCTCCTGGGCGATGTCGGCTTCCGGCAGCGTGTAGTGGGCGACCTCGAGGCTGGCGTGGGTGGCCAGGTGGGCATGGCCGATGGCGATGCCATGGGACACCGCCGTGCCGTGCAGGGTAAAAGCGGGGGACGCCGCGACCTTCTCGGCCGCCGCGCCCGCGCGTCCCGCCGCGGCCGGTGCCGCTGCCTTCATCCTGCCTCCCGAGTGGTGTTGCGGCGGGCTATTCGCCTTCGCCGAAATAATTGCCGATCAGGTGCACCAGCGCGTCCATCGCCTCGGACTCGTCCGGTCCGGCGGTTTCGATGGTGACGGCGGAGCCCTTGCCGGCCGCCAGCATCATCACCCCCATGATGCTCTTGGCGTTGACCCGGCGCCCGTCGCGGGACAGCCAGACTTCGCTCTTGTAGTTCGATGCCAGCTGGCTCAGCTTGGCGGACGCCCGGGCGTGCAGCCCGAGCTTGTTGATGATCTCAACCTCCCGCCGCAACATTCCGCTCGGCTTCGGGAGCCCCCATGCGCATCACGCCCTCGACGCCGCCGGAAATCGCCTTCTCCACCACCGCAGCCAGCGGCTGGTCGCGGTAGGTGAGCGCGCGCACCAGCATCGGCAGGCTCGCGCCGGCCACCACCTCCACCCGGCCCGGAATGCGTAGCCGCGAGGCGATGTTGCACGGTGTCGCCCCGCAGATGTCGGACAGCACCAGCACGCCGTCGCCCTGGTCCAGCTGTTTCACCAGCTTTACAGCGTGCGGAAGGATCGCCTCCGGGTCGTCGTGGACGGTCACGCCCAGCTGCGACAACTGCAGTGGACGGCTGCCCATCACATGGCTCGCGCAGTGGATCAGGCTTTCCCCCAGGGTCCCGTGCGCCAGTATCAAAATCCCTACCATTTCAGTTTCTTACCCTCAAGACTCCGACAAGAATTCTACTTGATTCACGCTCACTCCGCTCCCCGGACCTGGACCTGCGGCTTCGGCTCGGTGAAGGTCAGCCGCGCGGCCAGCTGCGGCGTCACGAAAACCCGCCCCTCCCCGTCGATCAACATCGCAAGGTCCGTGCCCATGCTGCGGGCCGAACGCGGAAACGCCGCCGCGCCGGCGACGAACACCGGCTTGGACGCCACGTCGGAGAGCGTGCCGGCCTGCGGGCCCGGCGCGGCCAGGACCGTGGCCGCCTGCACGCCCTGCACCGGCTGGCCGGTGCGCGGATCGATCAGGTGGCAGTAGCGACGCCCCTCCAGCTCGAAATAGCGCTGGTAGTCGCCCGAGGTGCCCACCGCTTCGCCGTCGCGCAATTCGATCGTGGCGATGGGGCCCGGCTTGCGCGGATGCTGGACGCCCACCCGCCAGGGGCGGTCGCCGTGGCTGCCCAGCGCCAGCACGTTGCCACCAACATTAATTAGAGCGTTCCTTACCCCGTTGCGTTTCAAGCGTTCGGCGGCGAGGTCGAGGGCCTTGCCCTTGAGGTAGCCGCCGAAGTCCAGCTTCACCGCCGGGTTGTCGGAGCTGACCTTGCCGCCGGCGACGGTGAGCGCCAGCACGCTCGGGCGTTGCGCCACCAGCCGCGCCAACGCATCAGGTTCCGGCAGCCGGGGCTCGAAGCGTTCGCCGTGGAATCCCCAGAGCTGCACCAGCGCGCCGATGCCGGGGTCGAACAGCCCGCCCGAACGCTGTGCATATTCCTGCGATTCGAGAATGTAGCCTGCCATCTCGGCGTCGACGGCGACCGGCTCCCGTCCCAACGCGGCGTTGAGCGTGCTCAGTGCGCTCGGCTCCCAGGCATGATAGGTGCGGTGCAGGCGCTGGAACTCGCCGAACACGCCGGCCGCTAGCTGCCGCGCGCGCTCCTCGGGTTCGCCGTAGAAGGTGACTTCCACCAGTGTGCCGAAGACGTAGGACTGCTCGCGGTGCACCGGCGGCTCCCGCGTGCAGCCCGCCAGCAGCGTCAGCGCTACAGCTAAAGCGAAAAACCGGAACCACAGAGACACAGAGGCGCAGAGGAGAGAACGGGAACCTGCCAAACGGGCATTGCGCGAAGGTGCACAGAGTGGAAACCAGATATCCCGAGGCGACGCCCGGAAGGCAGCGGCCGCGAGCCGAGGTAACGGCGCGCCGGCGTTCACACAACGGCTGTTGCAAAGACTCCAGGGACTTTCTCTGTGCCTCTGTGTCTCTGTGGTCAGCCTTTCGCGCATTGCCTTTCCAGCGCGTCGATCATCATGCCGGCGACGTTGAAGCCGGTCTGCTGGGTGATCTCCACCATACAGGTGGGGCTGGTGACGTTGACCTCGGTGAGGTGGTCGCCGATCACGTCCAGACCGACCAGCAGCAGGCCGTGGGCCTTCAGCGTCGGCCCCAGCGCCTCGGCGATCTCGCGGTCGCGGGCGGTGAGGGCCTGCGCGACGCCGGTGCCGCCCGCGGCCAGGTTGCCGCGGGTCTCGCCCTGCTTCGGGATGCGCGCCAGGGCGTAGGGCACCGGCTCGCCGTCGATCACCAGCACGCGCTTGTCACCCTTGACGATCTCCGGGATGTAGCGCTGCGCCATTACCGTGCGCGTGCCGTAGTGGGTCAGCGTCTCCAGGATGACGCCGATGTTGTGATCCTGGCGGTGCAGCCGGAAGATGCCGCTGCCGCCCATGCCGTCCAGCGGCTTGAGGATCACGTCGCCGTGCTCGGCGAGGAACTCGCGGATCAGGTCCGGCTTGCGGGTGACGATCGTGGGCGGCGTGAACTGCGGAAAGCGCGCGATCGCCAGCTTCTCGTTGAAGTCGCGCAGGCTCTGCGGGCGGTTGACGACCCGCGCGCCCTGCGCCTCCGCCTGCTCCAGGAGATACGTCGAGTACACGTACTCCATGTCGAATGGCGGGTCCTTGCGCATCATCACGGCGTCGAAGCGCTCCAGCGGGATTTCCTCGCGCCGGCCCTCCCGGTACCAGGCGTGGTCGGCGTCGATCAGCTCCAGCGTGTGGGCGTAGGCGACGACGCGGCGGTTGCGCCACGCCAGGTCGCCCTGCTCGCAGGCCCACAGCGGGTGGCCGCGCGCCGCCGCCTCCCGCATCATGGCGTAGGAGGAATCCTTGTAAATCTTGAGGCTCTCGAGCGGGTCGAGAAGGAAGAGCAGGTCCAAGGGGGCGACGCTGGTCAGGCGGCGTTGGCGGCCAGTTCTTCCTGCACCCCTTCGGCCTCCAGCTCGACGGCCGCCGCCACCAGCGCCAGGCGCGCCACCACGCTGTAGGCGTAGAAGCGGTTGGGCGGGCAGTCGGGGCTGGCGGTGAGGTCGGGCAGCGAGCAGGAGGTCTCGAACGCCAGCGGCACGAAGTGCATGCCCGGCGAGTTGAGGTTTTCGTCCTTGCCGCGGGCGGTGTGCACGCGATAGAAGCCGCCGACGACGAAGTGGTCGATCATGTACACCACCGGCTCGGCCACCGCGGCGTTGATGGTCTCGTAGGTGTGCACGCCTTCCTGCACCAGCACCTCGGTGACTTCCTGGCCTTCCTTGATCACCGCCATCTTGTTGCGCTGCTTGCGGTTCAGGCCGCGGATCTCGGAGGCGTCCTTCACGGTCATGATGCCCATGCCATAGGTGCCGGCATCGGCCTTCACCACCGCGTACGGCTCCTCGTTGATGCCGTACTCGCGGTATTTCTCGCGGGTCTCGCGCAGAATCTCGTCCACGTAGCTCGCCAGGCAGTCCTCGCCGCGCTTTTCCTGGAAGTTGATCTCGCCGCAGCGGGCGAAGTAGGGCGCGATCAGCCAGGGGTCGATGCCGACGAGCTGGCCGAACTCGCGCGCGACTTCCTCGTAGGCGGCGAAATGCCGGGACTTGCGGCGCGTCACCCAACCGGCGTTGAGCGGCGGGATCACCGCCTGCTCCAGATTCCGGAGGATCTCCGGCACGCCGCTGGACAGGTCGTTGTTGAGCAGCACCACGCAGGGATCGAAGCCCTCGATCTGCAGCCGGTTGCCGCTACGGGTGAGCGGCTCCAGCACCACCCGCTGGCCGTCGGGCAGCTCCAGCGGGGTGGGCTCCTTGATGTCCGGGATCAGCGTGCCGATGCGCACGTTGAGGCCCGCCAGCCGCAGGATGTTGGACAGCGCCGCCACGTTCTGCAGGTAGAACACGTTGCGCGTGTGGCTCTCGGGAATCAGCAGCACGCCGCGGGCATCGGGGCAGATCTTCTCCACCGCGGTCATCGCCGCCTGCACCGCCAGCGGCAGGAACTCGGGGTTCAGGTTGTTGAAGCCGCCCGGAAACAGGTTGGTGTCCACCGGCGCCAGCTTGAAGCCGGCATTGCGCAGGTCCACCGACGCGTAGAACGGCGTCGCGTGCTCCTGCCACTGGCTGCGCAGCCAGTGCTCGATGGCGGGCATGGCGCCGAGGATGGTGCGCTCCAGCTGCAGCAGCGGGCCGGCCTGCGCGGTGGTCAGATTGGGAACGGTCATGGTGCCTCGCGAAAATTCGAATTCTACCGGATGGCCCGGGTGGCGTCAGGCGGCGGCCGACCGGCCGCTGCCGCCGATTGTGGCGCCGGGAAAGCGGCGCTAAAGTGGTGCCGCGGTGGTGCCCTCCCGATTCGATGGGGAACGGGACCGGTGCCGACCCACGCCGTCTCGCCAACCGGAAAGCCTGCCATGCGCCCGCTGCCCGAGCTGATCCGCGCACCGACCACTCCCTTCACGAAACCGGGCGGGGATGGACCGGCCTGCTCTGGCGCGGCCCGCCGATGACCGCGACGCGGTTCACCGTCGGCCCGGCCGGGGCTGCCGACGTTCCGGCGCTGGTGACGCTGCTCGGCGAACTCTTTTCCATCGAGCAGGACTTCACACCGGATCCGGAGCGGCAGCGGGCGGGGCTCGGGCAGCTGCTCGCAGATCCCGACCGCGCGGCGGTCCTGGTCGCGCGTGACGGTGCGGCGCAGGTCATCGCCATGGTCACCGCCCAGCTCGTCGTCTCCACCGCCGAAGGCGCGCCGTCGGCATGGATCGAGGACATGGTGGTGGCGAAAGCTCATCGCCGCGGCGGCGTCGGGCGCGCGTTGATCGACGCCGCGCTGGCGTGGGCGAGGCAAAAGGGCGCTACCCGCGCGCAGCTGCTGGTCGATCTCGACAACGTACCGGCGCTGGCCTGCTACGAGCGGCTGGGATGGGCCGCGACGCGGCTCGCGGCGCGGCGGGTCACGCTTTCGCGGCCGGGCTGAAGCGCGGCCGCTTGGTCATTGCGCGTGACCGTATGAGCGCCCGGGTTCGATTCCTTGTTCGGACAGCAGGCCGGCGATCACCATGCGCTCCTGGTGATCGGCGTCCATTCCCGCCGCGCCGGTTGGCCCGGTGAAAGCCAGCCCGTCAAGCAGACCGGTGCCGCCGGCCGACGCGTCGCTCGTCGCGCCCGTGTAAACAGGCTGGGCCAGGATCGGCTGCACTGCGACCACGAGCAGCACCGTCGCAACGGCCAGCGCCAGAACGCCCTTCCCGCCGCGCGCGATAGCGCGAGCGAGGCCGGCGGCCGGGCGCGCCACGGTGTCGGGGATGGCTCGGAGATGCATGGGACTTCTCTGCTACGGGCGGGAAGCTCTTCGAGCTGAGGCCGTCGGCCGCGCCCTTTCGAGCGAGATTGGCGCCTTCGAGGGTCAGCCACAGCAACACGTTGGCGCCCGCCGCCAGCGCGTTGTTGGCGAGCACCAGCGGCGTCGCCACCCGGTCGGGGTCGCTGTCGAAGTGTGAGACGGTGAAAAGATACTTCTCCTGAGTCCGGCTCATGGTCAGTCTCCTCTGGGTTGAAATTTTTCATTCGCCGGCCGCCGCGGCGAAGCCGTGGTGCCGGAAGCTTGGACCGCCTATTCCTTGACGGCGGCGATGGATACGCTCTTGGCGCCGTACTTCCGGGTGGCGCCCCGGGGCATTCTCGGAAATGAACCGGTACTGCGAGTTGTCCTTCACCCGGCGCACGCGCAGGCCGGCGGACTTGATCGCCGCGACGTAGTCGTCGAACTGCATGGCACCGCCGATGCACGCGGCCCAGAGCGTGGCGTTGCAGGTGATGCCTTCGGGCAGCGGCTTCTCCGTGGCGATGTCCGCCAGCGCCAGGCGGCCGCCACGGCGCAGCAGGCGCGCTGCTTCGCGGAACACCTCGCCCTCGTCGGGCGCCAGTTGATGACGCCGTTGCTGATCACCGCGTCGCCGCTCTCCGCCGGGAGGCCGGTGCCCTGGATGCAGCCCTTGCGATAGGCGACGTTGCCGAATCCGCCGGCGGCGCGCAGGCGCTCGGACTTGGCCAGCTGTTCGTCGGTCATGTCGACGCCGGTCACGGTGCCGTGGGCCCCCACCTCGAGAGCGGCAATGAAGCTGTCCATTCCCGAGCCGCTGCCCAGGTCGACGACCGTCTCGCCCGGCTGGAGATCGGCGAGGTCGAAGTAATAGCCGACGCCCGCGAACGAGTCGATGGACTCGCCCGGAATCGCATCCAGGTCGGCCGGCGCGTAACCGAGCCGCTCCGCGAGCGCGCGGCCTATCTCGAAGTGAAACTCGCCGTGGGGCTCGACGGCGACGTCGCGGTACATCGCCTTCACCTTCCGCTCCAGCGCCGCCACGTCCAGGCGTTTGTCAAACTTCTGCGCGAGGATCTGGATCACGCGCTGGCGACGCTGCCCGATTGCTACCGGGTCGTGGTGGTGATGTCGGACCTGGAGGAGTTCAGCTATGCCGAGATCGCGGAGGCGCTGGACATTCCGGTCGGCACCGCGCGCCCGCGGCTGGCGCGAGCGCGCGGCGATGGAACGTCACTTGCGCACCTGCAAGAGCTGTTTCTCGCGCATGGACTTCGAGCGGCGCCTCAAGGTTCGGTGACAAGCGCGAGTTCATTTTCAAGGCGGTGGCGGACATGTACACGGACGTGGCCGCCCACCCCGAGAAGACCTTCCACTTCCCGACCGGCCGGCTGGCGTGTCTGTTCGTCGGCTATCCGGGCGCGCAGCTCGACCTGATTCCGGACGCTGCCACGGAGTCGTTCGCCGGCGTGGGCTACCCGTTCGCCGCCGGCGTGATCCGGGAGGATGACGTCGTGCTCGACATCGGCTCGGGGCTCGGCGGCGG
>JBMOQX010000019.1:0-9832 GCA_049322755.1 Pseudomonadota bacterium
CCGAGAATCACCGGTCCCGCAACCGCGGTTCCGGCATACAAGGCGGAAGCCACCACCACCGCCGTCCAGCGTCGAATCGGTTTCATCTCGTCCCCCTTCCCTAAAAAGCGGGCATTACGGATGCCATGCCGCAAAAGTAAGGAGCCATGAACGATGCCATGAACCGCGATTACAACACAATTAATTGTTTTAAATAGAAAAAACAATGGAAGCGATATTTTCTCACTGAACGATAGCCAGGCCAATGTAAAATTCATTGACACCTATATCGGGTCTTTTCTCGGTGGCATATCCCCTCCTGCCAAGAACCGATAGCCAAACCCGAGCGGGAGCGGCAAGGTGTCGCTTCACTATGCAGCGTCATCCCGGGCCCGGGGGCGTAGGGGTTCCCTTTTATATAATTCAGCCGGTTTTCCCTGGACCTGACCGTGAAGTACCACGACCTGCGCGACTTTCTCCGCCTGCTCGAAGCTCGAGGCGAGCTTCGCCGCATCGCGGTGGAGGTGGATCCCCGACTCGAGATGACCGAGATCTGCGATCGGGTGCTGAAGGCCGGCGGACCGGCGGTGCTGTTCGAGCAACCCAAGGGCCACGCGATGCCGGTGCTGGGCAACCTGTTCGGCACGCCGAAGCGGGTGGCGATGGGCATGGGCGCCGATTCGGTGGCGGCGCTGCGCGAGATTGGCCAGCTGCTCTCCTATCTCAAGGAGCCGGAGCCGCCCAGGGGCTTCCGCGACACGCTGGAGAAACTGCCGATGCTGCGGCAGGTGCTGGCGATGGCGCCGAAGCAGGTGAGCGGCGCCCCGTGCCAGCAGGTGGTGTGGGAAGGGGCGGACGTGGATCTGTCGCGGCTGCCGGTACAGACCTGCTGGCCGGGCGACGCCGGGCCGCTCATCACCTGGGGCCTCACGGTGACGCGCGGGCCGCTCAAGAAGCGCCAGAACCTGGGCATTTACCGCCAGCAGGTGATCGCGCCCAACAAGGTGATCATGCGCTGGCTCGCGCACCGCGGCGGCGCGCTGGACTTCCGCGACCACTGCCGGGCGCATTCCGGCCAGCCGTTCCCGCTGGCGGTGGCGCTCGGCGCCGATCCCGCCACGATCCTAGGCGCGGTGACACCGGTGCCGGACACGCTGTCCGAATACCAGTTCGCCGGGCTGCTGCGCGGCTCCCGCACCGAGCTGGCGAAATGCCTCGGCAGCGACTTGCAGGTGCCGGCCTCCGCCGAGATCGTGCTGGAGGGTGTGATCCATCCCGATGAGACCGCGCTGGAGGGCCCGTTCGGCGACCACACCGGCTACTACAACGAACAGGACCGCTTCCCGGTGTTCACCATCGAGCGCATCACCATGCGCCGCGATCCGATTTACCACTCCACCTACACCGGCAAGCCGCCGGACGAGCCGGCGATCCTGGGCGTGGCGCTGAACGAGGTGTTCGTGCCGATCCTCACGCGCCAGTTCCCCGAGATCGCCGACTTTTACCTGCCGCCGGAGGGCTGCTCCTACCGGCTCGCCGTGGTGAGCATGAAGAAGCAGTATCCCGGCCACGCCAAGCGCGTCATGTTCGGCGTCTGGTCGTTCCTGCGCCAGTTCATGTACACCAAGTTCATCGTCGTCACCGACGACGACGTGAACATCCGCGACTGGAAGGAAGTGATCTGGGCCATGACCACGCGGGTCGACCCGGCGCGCGACACGACGCTGGTGGAGAACACGCCCATCGACTACCTGGACTTCGCGAGCCCGGTCTCGGGTCTCGGCTCCAAGATGGGGATCGACGCCACCCACAAGTGGCCGGGGGAGACCCAGCGCGAGTGGGGCCGGCCCATCGCCATGGACGCCGAGGTGAAGGCGCGGGTCGACGCGATCTGGCAGAGCCTGGGACTGGGCTGAGCGTGCGCCGGCTACGGGCGTTGTCGGCGGCAGCCTGCGTTCTGCTGATCGGCGCAGACCCGGGCCCGCGCGCCGCCGGCGAGGCCACCGGCGCGAAGGCGGCCGCCGCCGACGCGCCGGTCGCGCAGTTCCTGGCGCGCCACTGGGCGCGGCCGCTGGCGTCCCAGGGCCTGCCGCCTCCCCAGGTGGAGGCGCACGGCATCGGTCTCGCGCCCCGCACCTGCGCCGCCTGCCACGCCCCGCAGTTCGAGGACTGGCGTGCCAGCCTGCACAGCCGCGCCATGGGGCCGGGCGTCCTGGGGCAACTGGCCGACGTGCCCGCCGACGCGCGCGACGAACACCAGATCTGCCTGCGCTGCCACGCGCCGCTGCGGGAGCAGGCCGACAGCCTCGCCGCCGCCCTGGCCGGGCAGGCGCCCGCGGCAGCCGGCGCCGCCGCACGCGAGCCGCTGCACGAGCAAGGCCTGGTGTGCGCTGCGTGCCACGTTCGCGGCTACACGTGGTACGGGCCGCCGCGCCGTGACGGCTCGGCGCCTGTCGGTGATCTGTCCCGGTGGCCCCATAACGCCTGGGAGGCGAGCCCTGCGTTCAGCGACTCGCGCTTCTGCGCCGCCTGCCATCAGTTCGAGTCCGACGGCTACGCGCTCAACGGCAAGCTGCTGGAAAACACCTACGAGGAGTGGCGGGCGAGCCGCCACGCGCGCGAGGGGCGGCACTGCCAGGCCTGCCACATGCCCGACCGCCGCCACCTCTGGCGCGGCATCCACGATCCGGACATGGTGCGGCAGGGCGTCACGATCCGCGCCGGCGCGCCCGTAGCGCGGGCGGGCCGGCTGGAAAGCGTGCTCACCGTGCGCAACGACGGCACCGGCCACCACTTCCCCACGTACGTCACGCCCCGGGTGGTGCTGGAGGGGTACCAGGAAGGCGCCGGCGGCAGCGTGATCCCGGGCACGCTGCGCCAGCACGTGATCGCGCGCCAGGTGCTCCCCGACCTGTCGCGGGAGATCGCCGACACGCGCATCCCGCCGGCCGGGGAGGCGCGCTTGCGCTACCGGGCGCCCCTGGCATCCGGCGCGGCGGCGCTGGTGCTGCGCGTGCGGGTGGAGCCGGACGCGTTCTACACCGCGTTCTACGAGGCGATCCTGCGCAACGGCTCGGCCGACAAGGGCGCGCCGCTGATCCGCGAAGCGCTTCGCCGCTCGCGCGAATCGGCGTTCACCCTGTTCGTCGAGCGCCGGCCGCTCCCGGCGGTGGAGCCGGTACGCCGATAAGCGGCCGGGAGCGGCCGCCCTGCGGCGGGCCGGACCGCCGATCACTGCTGCTCTTCATTCCCCGGCGGCGCCGCGCCGCCGCGCTGCGTCGGCAAAAGGCACCGCGCCCGCGCGCTGAACGGCGAGACGTAGCGCCACCAGGTCCACACCAGCAGCGGCAGCGCCGCCAGCGCGATCCAGTCCAGCCGCGTGAGCGGCGCGCCCTGCCACCAGCGCACCGCCGCGGCGATCGCCAGCATGAGCCCGACGACGACGGCCGCCACGAACGCCGCCATCAGCGCGGCGCGGCCGCCGGTCATGGCGGTTTCGCGGCGGCGCGGGTTCCGGCCGATTCGTACACCCAGTCCACCACCGCGCCCGGCACTGCACCGGCCTGACGCGCGTTGGGGTGATTGATCACCAGCACGACGGCGACCCGCCGGCCGTTGCGGTCCAGCACGTAACCGGCGATGGCGCGCACGCCCTCCAGGTAGCCGGTCTTGAGGTGGGCCTGGCCGTTGGACGCCGCCCCCCTCATGCGCCGCTTGAGCGTGCCGTCGATGCCCGCCACCGGCAGCGACGCCATGTACTCCGGCATGGTGGGGCCGCGGTAGGCGCGCACCAGCAGCTCGCCCAGGTGGCGCGCGCTGATGCGCTCGGCGCGCGAGAGGCCCGAGCCGTTCTCCAGCACCAGCTCGGGAAAGTCGAGGCCGTTCTGGGCGAGCCACACGCGCACCGCGCGGGCGCCCGAGTCCGCCGTTCCGGGCGGTCCGAAGCCGTAGGCGCCGAGGGTCAGCAGCAGCTGGCGCGCCATTACGTTGTTGCTGAACTTGTTGATGTCGCGGATCACGTCGGCCAGCGGCGGCGAGTCCGCCTCGGCGATGCGGCGGGCGTCCGGCGGCAGCACGCCGTCGCGCACCTGCCCCTCGATCGTGCCGCCCAGTTCGGCCCACAGCTGGCGGAACGCGTCGGCGAAGAAGCTGGGGCTCGCCAGCACCGAGAAGTTCTCGGTCTTCTCGCCGCAGTCGGCCGGATACGCGCCGCTGAACGCGATGCGCGCGCGCGACCAGTCGGTGTCCACCTGCGCCAGGTAGCGCGGCTCGAGGTCGCGGCACGGCCCGGCGGCGAGCGACAGCCGGTTTTCGATGAAGATCGCCCCCGGGTGCGGCTCGGCGAAGACGCGCACCTTGCTGTGCGAAGGCTCCGGCACGAACGAGACCCGCACCGCGTTGAAATTGAGCAGCAGCGCGTCGGGCAGCGCGTTGTAGGGCCGGTAGGGCTCGCCGTCGAACGCGCCGGGGTCGGCCGGCGGCACCAAGAAATGGCTGCGGTCCAGCACCACGTCGCCGCGCACGGTCCTGATGCCCCGGGCCTGGATGTCGCGCAGCAGCAGCCAGAAGCGCTCGATGGTGAGCTTGGGGTCGCCGTAGCCCTTGATGACCAGGTCGCCGGCGAGCACGCCGCCGCTGACCTCGCCGGTCGCGTAGACCTCGGTCTTCCAGGTGTAGGCCGGCCCTAGCGTCTCCAGCGCGGCGAGCGTGGTGACCAGCTTCATCAGCGAGGCCGGGTTCACGACGGCGTCGGCGTTGTGCGCCAGCAGCGGCGCGGGCTGGGTCACGTCACGCACGTACAGCGCCGCGCCCGCCGGCGGGATGCCGGCGTTGCCGAGCGCGGCGGCCACCGCCGGCGGCAGCGGTTGGGCGCGCGCCGGGGCGGCGCCGGCGGCGATCCCGAGCGCCAGCAATGCCGTGAGCACGGCGTTGCGTGGGAGCCTGCTCAAATCCTCACCTCCGTGTTCCTCGCCGGGGTCTCGGCGTGCCATCCGAGCCGCTCGCGCAGCGTCGCCTGGAACGCGGCCGCGGCGCCGGCCTCGCCGTGGACGATGTAGGTGGCGCGCGGCGGCTTGCGGAAGTGGCCGAGCCAGGCCAGCAGGTCGTCGCGGTCGGCATGCGCGGAGAGTCCGCCGATGGTGTAGATGTCCGCTTTGACCGGCACCTCCTCGCCGAAGATTCGCACCCGCTTCGTCCGGTCCACCAGCCGCCGCCCCAGGGTGCCCTCGGCCTGGAAACCGCTGATCAGGATCGTGCACTCGCGCCGCGGCAGGTTGAACTTGAGGTGGTACTTGATGCGCCCTGCCTCGCACATGCCGCTCGCCGAGATGATGATGGCGCCCTGGCGGATGTGATTCAAGGCGATCGACTCCTCCACCTCCTGGGCGAAGTGGATGCGCGGCTGCCCGCGCCTCTCCAGCAGCCAGGCGAGGGTGCGCGCCGCCTCCTCGTCGAACAGGCTGCGGTGCTTGAGCGTGACCTGGGTCGCCGCCAGGGCGAGCGGGCTGTCGACGTAGACGTCGACGTCGGGGATGCGCTCGTCGCGGTGCAGCTGCGCCAGCAGGAACAGCAGATCCTGGGTGCGCCCGACCGCGAACGCCGGCACGATCACGTTGCCCTGCTTGTGGGCGATGGTGTCGGTGACGGCGTGGGCGAGCTCGTCCAGCGTCTCCGGCATGCGCTTGTGCAGCCGGTCGCCGTAGGTGGATTCCATCACCAGGACGTCCGCGTTCTCGACCTGCGTCGGGTCGCGCACGATCGGGTGGCCGCGCTGGCCGAGGTCGCCGCTGAACACCAGCTTGCGATGGCCGCCGTCCGCATCGACCCACACCTCGATGACGGCGGAGCCCAGGATGTGCCCGGCGTCGCGGAACACGCAGCGCACCCGCGGGTGGGGTCGGACCTCCGCGTCGTAGGCCACCGGCTTGAGCAGCCGCAGCGCGGCGTTTGCCTGGGTCACCGTGTAGAGCGGCGCGGCATCCCGGCCGCGGCCGCGGCGCCGGTGGCGCTCGGCGGTGGCGCGCTCGGCCTCCTTCTCCTGGATGAAGGCGGCGTCCGGCAGCATCACCCCCAGCAGGTCGGCGGTGGCGGCGGTGGCGTAGATCGGGCCGCGGTAGCCGAGCGCCGCCAGCCGCGGCAGCAGGCCGGAGTGGTCGATGTGCGCGTGGGTCAGCAGGACGAAGTCGATCGAACCGGGATCGAACGCCAGCGCGTCGCGGTTCTTGGCTTCGGCGTCGCGACCACCCTGAAACAGTCCGCAGTCCACCAGGAAGCGTAGCCCGCCTGCGTCCACCAGGAAGGACGACCCGGTGACTTCCCCGGCCGCGCCGAGGAACGTCAGCCGCATACGACGTCCAGCGTGCGCCGCGCCGCGGCCACCATGTGTTCCAGCTCGGTCTCGTCGATCACGTAGGGCGGCATGAAATAGACGGTATTGCCCAGCGGGCGCAGCAGCAGCTCGTGTTTCAACGCTTCGCGGAACGCCCGCCGCGGAAACTCGGCGTCGGCGTCCGCGACATCGAACGCCGCGATCATCCCGGTGCGGCGGAGGTGGCGGAAGCGCGGATCGTCGCCGAAGGGGGCCAGCAATCGGTCGAGGCGCTCGCCGATGACGCGGTTGGCGCCCAGCACGTCGCTTTGCTCGAACAGGTCCAGCGTCGCCAGGGCGGCGCGGCACGCCAGCGGATTGCCGGTGTAGGAATGGGAGTGCAGGAAGCCGCGCGTCGCCTGGTCGGCGTAGAACGCCCCGTAGATCGCGTCCGTCGCCAGCACCGCCGACAGCGGCAGGTAGCCGCCGGTGAGGCCCTTCGACAGGCAGATCAGGTCGGGCGCGACGCCCCTCGCCGGGCCGGTCTTTGAACTCCCGGCCGCAGGAGGTCCGCCAGAATCGGGACGCGCCGGCGGGGGCGACGGGCCCGCGCCGCTTCCCGCCCCGGGCGTCTCCGACGCCGCCGAGTCCGCGGCGCCCTGCTCGCAAGCGAACATCGTTCCGGTGCGGCCGAACCCCACCGCGATCTCGTCGGCGATCAGGTGCACGTCGAAGCGGTCGCACAGCGCGCGCGCGCGGCGCAGGTAAGCGGGGTGGTGCATGGCCATCTGCCCGGCGCACTGCACCAGCGGCTCCAGGATGAACGCGGCGATCTCGGCGTGGCGCTGCTCCAGCTCCCGCTCCAGCGCCTGCGCGCAGCGCAGCGCGAACGCCTCGCCGCTCTCGCCGGGCTCGGCCCGGCGCCAGTCGGGCGACGGCACCTGGCGGCAGCCGGTGAGGAGCAGCGGCGCATAGGCGTCCTTGAACAGCGCCACGTCCCCGACCGAGAGGGTCGCCAGCGTCTCGCCGTGATAGCTGTTGGCGAGGCTCAGGAAGCGGCGCTTCGCGGGTCTGCCGGTGTTCTTCCAGTAGTGGAAGCTCATCTTGAGCGCGATCTCCACCGCCGACGAGCCGTCGGAGGCGAAGAAGCAATGACCCAGGGGTCCCGGCACGAGGTCGGACAGCCGCTCCGCCAGCCGGACCGCCGGTTCGTGGGTGAAACCGGCCAGGATCACGTGCTCCAGCCTGCCGAGCTGGTCCGCCACCGCGGCGTTGATCGCCGGGTGGGAGTGGCCGAACAGGTTTACCCACCAGGAGCTGATGGCGTCCAGGTAGCGGCGGGCGCCGGCGTCGTACAGCCACACGCCCTCGCCGCGCGCGATCGGCACCATCGGCACCCACTCGTGGTGCTTCATCTGGGTGCAGGGGTGCCAGACGGCTGCCAGGCTGCGGTGCACCAGTTCGTCGCTGGACGATGCCGCCGCCGACATCTTGCGGAGACCCGGCGCGCTGGGTTTAATTTCCATCAGGAGGTGAAATCGGGACGCCGCGAATCCGCGGCGGCAAAAAGCGTAAGTGTATGCGAACCACGGGCGGATTTGACGCCGTGGCGCCGCGGCCAGCGGCCCGCGCTGCGGGAACGGGCATCAAAGTTGCTATATTCCCGGTGAAGGCATCCGTGTTCTTAGTCCTGTAGCCAGCGAGGGAAGGCCATGGAACTCTTGGACCGCATTTCCGACCAGCTCAGCGCTTCGAAGCATCCGCTGTTCGCCATTACGGTGGCCGCGGTGCCGTATCCCGATACTCCCATCATCCTGACGCTCCACTGGCATGGCTTCGTGCACGAGAAGCTGGCCGACGTGGAGGGCGCCTCCCCGGTGCGCTTCACGCCCGTCCCCAGCTCCGCGTTGCAGGTCAACGACCGTTGGACCGGCCTGCGTGATCTCGAAGAGGCCGCGCTCGAGGCGGCCTGGGAACTGGGGGCGTGGGACCTGGCGCGGGCCGAGCGCCCGTCCTGCGCGCGCCCCGGCGCCGACTCCTCGGAAGCACTGGAGTGCCTGCAGGCGTTCGGGGCGTTTCCCTTCGGTGTCCAGGGCAACGACGTCGTGGTGAGCGACGCGCCCGATACCGACGACCTCCTGGGGCTCGCGGCGCGCAAGGGCTACCTGATGTGGCTGTTCCGCCCCGTCCACGGCGGCATCTGGAAAGAGGTGGCGGAGGACGCCACGCTCAAGCCCGACGGCAAGCGCGAGCCGCCATGCCCGGTGGAGCCCGTGCCCGCGCGCTGCGACAAACCCCACAAGACCGTCTACCGCTTCGGCCAGCCGCTTTCGCTCGAACTGGCCTGACCGCTCTCGGGCGGCGCCTCCGCTCGTCCCGTTTTTCCTGATTTGGTTACGGGCAGCACATGGTTTGGAATGCCGGGACCAGGCGGGATTAAATGGGCCGCTGTGGGATAAACAGCTTGTTTAACAAGGAGGTAAATCCAAAATGAGGGGATCAATCCCGACAGCTTAGGTTCGGAACGAAGTGGTGCCGGCGAAGGCCAAACCGCTCTTGAAACGGAATATGGGACAGCGCTGGTGACACTGGCTTTAAGGGACACGAGATAAACGGTAGAGGTGCCCAAGCGCTCTCTGTGGGTAGCCTGGAATGGAGCTCCCAGAACATCATTTTCCGGCTGGCTAAGCACCCGAACGTGCTTACAAAGGTGCGACAAAGGTGCGACAAAGGTGCGACAAAGGTGCGACAAATTTAAAGCGTGTCGGACCTTTTAATTAACTCGTTGAAAATATTGGACTTCTGACCGCCGGGACGATGGCTTACGGTCGCACATCCACCACATAAAGGTGCGACACCGGGGGCGGCAATGCCTGTTTCGCTCATCGATCGATTGGCAGTAAACCCACCCACGATCGGAACAGAGAGGTATGCCGCCATGATAGGGCGGCGGCATCGCCCTGCGAGCGCTATGCCAAGTTCATTCTCCCGACGCTATCGATGCCGTACGAGGTGTGGCTGTCCGTCTACGACGATGGCAGCTACCGCAGGCGAATCATCGTCCAGTTCACGGGGCCGCGCGATCTCATGATCGTGGCGCGGGAGAGCCGGGACGGGAGCTTGTTCTGGAACTTTCTGCACGCCGACGATCGCCGGATGAACACCCTGCGCGCCGGGGCATTGCTCTATGCGCGTTGACAGGTCGGGCGTCCCGTCTCTGAGTGAGTCGCGGACCTCACAGAAACCCTTCCCCGGGTTATGCCTCCGCAAGCACCCGGTTCTCGACCCGACCTGCTACGGGCAGTCTAGCACGTGACCCGGATCAAATTCGAGGTCGACGACCGAGCCGTGGTACGCGCCCTGAACGAGCTGCTGCGCCGGTGCACTGCTTTATGGGAAGTGAGTGCCGAGGGTCCCGTTCCAGGCCGCCCACGGAAGACGCTGGAGCCCTTCCACCGGTCATCGGGTTCCGTGCCCGACCGGTTTCTCGCCTCGGCACGGTTAAAGAATAGCACGTGGCCGAAGCCTTTAAAATCGAGGTCGACG
>JBMOQX010000020.1:0-9537 GCA_049322755.1 Pseudomonadota bacterium
AAGTTAGTAAGCGTCCAGACGCTTGCGCATGGATATTCGTAGTCCGCGGGCGCATGTCCTGCAATCACTGACAGATACCTGCCAGTTCGCGATGAGTATCGCTCGAATGCAGGACGGACTACCTATAATCCGAATGGAGCCGACGCGCTCGATGATCCGTGCGATCATGTCGCTGCGGCGCGCGGCTCATTCGGCACGTTAGCCCCATACGCCCTACTGGAGAAAGGCCATGCGAATAGCTGTTGTTCAACGACCGCCGGCGCTGCTGGACCGTTCGAGGACCATAGCGGACGCCGTCACGGCGATCCGGGAGGCCGCAGCGAATGAGGCCCGGCTCGTGGTTTTCCCAGAGGCGTACATCCCCGGATATCCGTCTTGGATCTGGAGGCTGCGCCCCGGTGGAGACATGGCGCTCGCGGAAAGGCTACACTCGCAGCTCCTCGCAAACGCAGTGAGCCTCGACGGCGACGATCTCGCACCGGTTCGCGAGGCAGCGAAGGAGCACAAGGTGACAGTCGTCTGCGGCATCGACGAGCGCGACGCCGAGTTCAGCCGTGGGACCCTCTACAACACCGTTGTAGTGATCGGGCCAGACGGATCCCTTTTGAACCGTCATCGGAAACTCATGCCGACTAATCCGGAACGCATGGTATGGGGATTCGGCGACGCTTCGGGACTGAAGGTGCTCGATACGACTTGCGGCCGAATCGGAGCGCTGATCTGCTGGGAAAACTACATGCCACTCGCGCGATGTGCGCTTTACGCGCTCGGCGTCGAGATCTACATTGCGCCAACCTATGATTCGGGCGACAAATGGATCGGCACACTTCAGCACATTGCACGCGAGGGGGGGTGTTGGGTGGTGGGAAGCGGTATGGCCTTTCGATCCAGCGATATTCCTGAAAGCGTTCCAGGCAAGTCGGAGCTGTATCCGAATCCCGATGAATGGATAAATCCGGGAGACTCCGTGGTGATCGAGCCGGGCGGGAAGATCGCAGCTGGGCCGATGCGGCGTGAACTCGGAATCCTGTACGCAGACATCGATCTTGAACGGGTCGGGATCGCGCGGCGGAGCCTCGATGTGGTCGGTCACTACTCGAGACCCGATATCTTTCAACTACATGTAAACACAAGTGCGCTCAAGCCCGTCGAATTCGAGGCATCCAAGTGATCCACTTAGTGCGGGCTCATGGCCAAAGGTTCAAATATTTCGGACCGAGGAGACCCATCGCTTCAGCCCACTGCGCCAAGACCGCTCCTCGTCGCTCGGACTAGGCCATCACGTCCCGCGCCTCCGGCACCTTGCGGAAAACGCTGGCGGCGTAGGGGCAGAGGGCGATGACCTGCACCCGGTTCGCCCGCGCCCAATCTACCCTCGCAACGCAGGATCCGCTTCACCGCGTCGAAGAGAGTGGCTGTGCATCTGTCGATGGAGGTGAACTGCTGGCGGTGCACTGGACGCGCTTGGGAGCGGCGCTCGTCGGTGACTGCGCACGTTCCACCTCTTGCCTCGCATTCAAGGATCCAGCTTGCGCGAGATACGCCATTGGCGTATAGTTAGGCCGTGTTTACATTCGTCGAATCGTCGGTATTCGAGCGCATCCGCCCGGCATACCTGGACGACGAATACGCCGAGTTTCAGCAGTATCGGATTCAAAACCCTGAGGCCGGCGAACTGGTTCCGGGCTCGGGCGGGGTGCGCAAGGTGCGCTGGGCGCGGCCGGGGATGGGAAAGCGGGGCGGGCTTCGGGTCATCGTGCGGTACCGGCCGAGCGAGTTATGGATGCTGACGCTGTATGCCAAAGCCAGGCGCGAGGACATTCCCGCGCACATTCTCAAGCAGTTGTTGGAGGCGTTCCGTGATGGGTAAGAAACTGACTGGAAAGGCGCTGGCCCGGTTCGAGGCCGAGCGCGACGTGTGGCAGGAAGTCTTGGGCGGGGTGCGGGAGATCAAGGCCGGCGGGGGTTGGCGGAGGAACGTAGAGGCCAAGTCTCAGGTCGTTCGGGTTCGCCTGAAGAGTGGATTGTCGCAGGCGCAGTTCGCGGTCGCATTGGGCGTTTCGAAGCGCACGCTGGAACAGTGGGAGCAGGGACGGCGCGAACCGTCGGGCGCCGCCAAGCAGCTCCTGAAGATCGCGGAGCGCCATCCTGAGGTGCTCGTGGAGGTCGCCGCGTAACGTCGTGGTTTGCGTTTGCTGGAGGAGGGCGCAACGAGTCATACAAGGAGGGGCTTAACGGTGGCATTGCCGCTGCGCCGGCTCTCTGAAAGGCCTTAAGCCAGCACGTCCCGCGCCTCCGGCACCTTCCTGAACACGCTCGCCGCGTAGGGGCAAAGGGCGATCACCTTGACTTGATGGCTCCGCGCCCACTCCACCATGGCATCGAACAGTTGACGGCCGACGCCGGTGCCGCGGGCGGCGTCGGCGACTTCGGTGTGGTCGACGATGATGCGGGTGTCGCCGGCGCGGCTGAAGGTCATGGCGCCCAGCACCGCGTCGCCATCGCGGGCACTGAACTGGCCCTTCGTTTCGCCTAGCTCCACCGAGACCTGTACGGCCGGCCTCCTTAACCCTCGAAGTCCGGACACTCGCGCCGCAGGATGCGTTTCACCGCGTCGAAGTGGGCGACGGCGTAGCTGTCGGTGGAATTGAACTCCTGGTACGTGCGGCGCGCGATCTCGTCGGGTATCCGGCGCAGCGGCAGACCGGTGGACATCGCCAGCATCTGCAGCTCGCAGGAACGCTCCAGGTAGTAAAGGTCGTCGAACGCCTGCGCCACACCGGGGCCGACGACGATGACGCCGTGGTTGCCGAGGAACAGCACCCGCTTGTCGCCCAGCGCCTCGGCGAGGCGCTCGCCTTCGGTCGCATCCAGCGCCAGGCCGTTGTAGGCAAGGTCGTAGGCGCAGTCGTCGTGGAAGCGCAGCGCGTTCTGGCTCGCCGGCTCGAGCCGGCCGCCGTCCACCACCGCCAGCGCGGTGGCGTGGGGCATGTGAGTGTGCAGGACGCAGCCGGCGCGACGGTTGGCGCGATGCACGGCGGCGTGGATCATGAGCGCAGTCTTCTCCACCTTGCCGCGTCCTTCCATCACCGTGCCCTGGTCGTCCACCACCAGCAGGTCGCTTGCCCTCACTTCGCTCCAGTGCAGCCCGAACGGGTTCACCAGTAAGCGGTCCTCGCGCCCGGGCAGCTTGACGCTGAAGTGGTTGCACACGCCCTCGGCCAGCCCGAGGCGCTCCGCCATGCGCAACGCGGCGGCGAGGTCGATACGGGCTTGCTGGGTTGCGTTCATGGTCGTGGCGGGAGAGTGGATAGGCTGATTTAACCGCGGAGGCGCGGTGAGGAAGAATTCGTCAAGGCTGCCCGGCATCCACATCCCCGGGCGGAAAGATCTTGTCGGGGTTGAACAGCCCCTCCGGATCGAGGGCGGACTTGATGGCGCGCATGAGGTCGACGCCGTCGCCGGCTTCGGCGCGCAGGTATCGGCGCTTGCCGAGCCCGACGCCGTGCTCCCCCGTGCAGGTACCGTCCATCGCCAGCGCCCGCTCGACGAGGCGCGCGTTGAGCGCTTCCGCCGTCGCCAGGTCGCCGGCGTGATCGGGCCGCACCAGGATGATGAGGTGGAAGTTGCCGTCGCCGACGTGGCCGAAGAGCGGCACCGGCATCGGCGCCGCGGCAATGTCGGCGAGCGTCGCCTCGATGCACTCGACGAGCCGCGAGATCGGCACGCAGACGTCGGTGACCACCGCCCGGCTTCCGGGGACCAGCGCCAGGCAGGCGGGGTAGGCTTCGTGGCGAGCTTTCCACAATCGGCTGCGGTCCTCCGGGCGCTCGGCCCAGCGGAATCCCAGACCCCGGTGCTCATGGGCGATGGCCTGCACTGCCTGCGCCTGTTCGGTCACCGACGTGCGGCTGCCGTGGAACTCCAGGAACAGCGTTGGCGCCTCGGCGTACGCGGTCCGGGCGTGACGATTCACAGCGGTCATGGTGAGCGCGTCCAGCAGTTCGCAGCGGGCAACGGGAATGCCGGACTGGATGGTGCGGATCACCGTGCGCACCGCCGCGTCCACGTCGGGAAACGCGCAGACCGCGGCCGAAATCGCTTCCGGCACGGGGTGAAGCCGGACCGTGACCTCGGTGATGAGCCCCAGCGTGCCCTCGGCGCCGACGAACAGGCGCGTGAGATCGTAACCGGCGGAGCTCTTGCGCGCCCGGCGCGCGGTGCGAATCAAGCGGCCATCGGGCGTCACCACCGTCAGCCCCAGCACGTTCTCGCGCATGGTGCCGTAGCGCACGGCGTTGGTGCCGCTGGCGCGGGTGGAGGCCATTCCGCCCAGCGTGGCGTCGGCGCCCGGGTCGATGGGGAAGAACAATCCCGTGTGGCGCAGCTCCCGGTTCAGCTGCTCGCGCGTCACGCCGGCCTGCACCACCGCGTCCAGGTCCTCGGGGTGCACCGCCAGCACCCGGTTCATGCGCGAGAAGTCGGCGCACACGCCGCCGCGGGTGGCGAGCACATGGCCCTCCACCGATGTGCCGACGCCGAATGCGATCACCGGAACGCGGTGCCGGCGGCAGATCGCCGCCAGTGCCCGCACTTCCTCGTTGGTCTCGGGGAACGCCACCGCGTCCGGCAGCAGCGGGGCGTGGCGGGATTCGTCCTTGCCGTGGTGGCCGCGCACCGCCTCCGCGGTGGACAGCCGCGGGCCCAGGAGGCTGGTGAGCTCCGCATGGGCGGCGGCGGGAAGGACGGGCGCGTTCACGGGCTGGGTTGCTCCGGCGGCAAACGGTTCACTGATTATAGACCGGCGCGTCGCGGCGCCCGATTGTTGACCCCGGGTGAAAGGTCATGTGCCTTGGTCATCCCGGGCGCCGCCCGTATACTTCCAATGATCCGATTCCATCCGCGGCGCAGCTTGCCGCTCAGGTTCCCATGACGAGCAATTGGCGCACCCCTGTCGTGGTTCTCGCCGCCGCCGGCGCGGTGCTGTCGCTTTCGCTCGGCATTCGCCACGGTTTCGGCCTGTTTCTGCAGCCCATGAGCGACGCCTACGGCTGGGGCCGCGAGGTGTTCGCTTTCGCCATCGCGCTGCAGAACCTGGTGTGGGGCGCGGCGCAGCCGTTCACGGGGATGATCGCCGACCGCTACGGCGCCGGGCGCGTGGTGGTGACGGGCGGGATCCTGTACGCGCTCGGGCTGGCGCTGATGGGTTTTTCCGAGAGCGGGACCGTGCTGGGCCTGAGCGCGGGCCTGCTCATCGGCCTCGGGCTCTCGGGCACCGGCTTCTCGGTGGTGTACGGCGCCGTCGGCCGCGCACTCCCGCCGGAGAAGCGCAGCGTCGGCTTCGGCATCGTCGGCGCCGCCGGCTCGTTCGGGCAGTTCGCCATGCTGCCGGTATCGCAGTCGCTGATCGGCGGCCTGGGCTGGTTCAACTCGTTGCTGGTGCTGGCGCTGGTGGCGCTGCTGATGGCGCCGCTCGCCGCCGCCCTGATGGAGCGCCGCGACGCGCCCGGCGCCTCCGCGGTGTCCAGCCAGTCGCTGCGGGAAGCGCTGCGCGAGGCCGGCGCCCATCGCGGCTTCTGGCTGCTGTGTTTCGGTTTCTTCGTGTGCGGCTTCCAGGTGGTGTTCATCGCCGTGCACTTTCCGGCGTTCATCGTCGATCAGGGCCTGCCGGTGCAGGTGGGCATGCTGGGGCTCGCGCTGATCGGCCTGTTCAACATTTTCGGTTCCTACGCGGCGGGCCACCTGGGCGCGCGCTTCCGCCGCAAATACCTGCTGGCCTGGCTCTACGTGGCCCGGGGCGCGGTCATCACGGTGTTCCTGCTGCTGCCCATCACCCCGGCGAGCGTCTACGTATTCTCCGCGCTGATGGGCGTGCTGTGGCTGTCGACGGTGCCGCTCACCAACGGGCTGGTGGCGCAGATCTTCGGCGTGAAGTACCTGGCGACGCTGTTCGGGTTCGTGTTCTTCGGCCACCAGGTGGGCAGCTTCATGGGCGTGTGGCTGGGCGGTCTGCTCTATGACGCCACCGGGTCCTACAACGCCGTGTGGGTCATCGCCATCGGTCTGGGGGCCGTGGCCGCGCTGCTGCACTGGCCCATCGACGACCGCGAGCTGGCGCGCGCGCCGGCGCAGGCGAGGCCGGCATGAAGACGGCACTCGACGGCGCGCTGCCGCCGTGGCTGCTGGTGCTGCTGATCGTGTTCGCGGTGATCGTGGCGGCGCTGGCGTTCCGCGCCTACCTGGCGCCGGAGGCGCTGCTCTGGTTTGGCAACATGCGGCTGTGCTAGCCGCTCCCTGCCCGGCGCCCGCGCCCGCCGCTGGTGGCGTGCCGGTGACCTTCCCTTCTGGTCGATGTCGAGCACCACGGGGTCAATCCTCGCCGTCGACGCAGACCCGGTCGCGGCCTCCCTGCTTGGCGCGATACAACGCCTGGTCGGCGCGCTCCACCAGCGCGCCGGCGGCACCGTCTGCTGCCGGGCGCGGCTCGCCGCCGTTGAGCACGGCGATGCCCGCCGACAGGGTCACCGGCAGCTCGGAGCCGTTGCCGAGCCGGAACGGCGCCCGGCTGATGGCGCGGCGCACGCGTTCGCCGATGTGGCGGCCCAGCTTCGCGTCGGCGCTGGCCAGCAGCGCGGCGAATTCCTCGCCGCCGTAGCGCGCCAAGGCATCGGACAGGCGCAGCTGGTTCTTGATGCGGAACGCCACTTCCCGCAGCACGCGATCACCCTCCTGGTGCCCGTGGGCGTCGTTGATGCGCTTGAAATGGTCGATGTCCAGCAGCACGCAGGCCAGGGCCACGCCCTGGCGCAGGCTGCGGCTCACCTCTTCGCGCAGACGCTGCTCGAAATAGCGGCGGTTGTGCACGCCGGTGAGCGCGTCGGTGAGGCCCATGTGCTTGAGGCGTTCGCTGTAGGTGACATTCTCGAGGCACACCGCCACCACCGCCGCCAGGTGGTTCACGAAATCGGTGCCGTAGCCCGGCCGGTAGCGCTGCGGATCGTCGCTGCCGAGGGTGAGCAGGCCCATCACGCGCTCGCGGCGTGCCAGCGGCAGAACGGCCACGCTTTTGGGGTCCTCGAACTCGCGCGAGAACAGCCGGCGATGCACCTCGGGCTTGAACGGGCCCAGTTGCGGCAAGGGGCTGGTGCCGATGAATGGTTCCAGCAGCGTCGCGTCCTCGACGAAGAACAGGTCGCCGAAATCGGCGGTGTCGACGCCGGCCCGCTCCAGCATGCGGCGCACTTCGAACTCGGGGTCCACCACCACCAGGCTCACCGCGTGCAGGCCATGGAGCCGGCGCACCAGGTGGAACAGGGTTTCGAACAGGTGCCGGAATCCGGTGGCGCCGATCAGCGAGAGCTCGCATTCCTGAAAACGGCGCAGGACCAGCTCGTTGTCGCGGGCCTTGGTGGTGAGCTCTGCCAGCTGGCTGCGCAGCTGTTCGGCTTCGGAGATGGTCATCCCGGTCCCGGAGGGGTTTGCGCCGATGGTATGCCAGCCGGCGTGGGGATCGCAAGAAAGCTTGAGAGGACATAAAAAAACGCGCCCAACAGCGCGTTTTTTTATGGAATTCGGGACGTATTCAGGCGGGGATGTCGGGCACCAGTCGCCGTTCCAGCAGGGTGATGTGATCCTTCAGGTAGAGCTTGCGCTTCTTGAGCCGTTTGAGCTGGATTTCGTCCTGCATGGTATCTTCGGAAAGCCGGTCGATGATTTCGTCCAGGTCCCGGTGTTCGATTTCCAGCTCTTTGATTTTCCGCTTAATTGCTTCGATTTCCTCCTCATCCAGCATGGGCCCTCCGCTCATGAACATAATCCACCTCCGCGTTGGCAAGGGTGCGGTCGGGACCCGGGCGTAGGAGGCCCGGCCGCGGTTGAGGCTCGCTTTCCTTTTTTCTAGCATACTCCCTCGTGCCCGCCAGGTGAACCGGCCGGGCCCTTCCGAAACCGGACAAAAACCCAGGAGGAATTGGCTCATGCCCCACGCGATTCGCGTGCACCAGGCCGGCGGCCCCGAACAGATGAAATGGGAGGCCGTGGAGATCGGCAAGCCCGGCGCCGGTCAGATTCGTATCCGCCACACGGCGGTGGGCCTCAACTACATCGACGTCTACCATCGCAGCGGGGTCTACCCCATCGATACACCCGCCACGCTCGGACTGGAGGCCTGCGGCGTGGTGGAAGAGGCGGGCGCCGGGGTCATCGATCTCAAGCCCGGCGACCGGGTCGCGTACGCGTCGCCGCCGATGGGCGCGTATTGCGAAGAACGCCTGATGCCGGCCGACCGTGTGGTCAAGGTGCCGGAGGGCATCAGCGACCAGCAGGCCGCCTCGATGATGCTCAAGGGCATGACGGCGGAATACCTGGTGCGCCGGACCTACCCGGTGAAGGCCGGCGACACGATCCTGGTGCACGCCGCGGCCGGCGGCGTCGGGCTGATTCTGTGCCAGTGGGCCGCCAGTCTCGGCGCCACGGTGATCGGCACCGTCGGCAGCGACGAGAAGGCGAAGCTGGCCGCGGCCCACGGCTGCAGGCACCCGATCGTGTACACGCGCGAGGACTTCGTGGAGCGCGTGAATGAGATCACCAACGGCAACAAGTGCGCGGTGGTGTACGATTCGGTCGGCAAGGACACGTTCATGAAGTCGCTGGACTGTCTGCGCCTGTTCGGCATGCTGGTATCCTTCGGCCAGTCCTCCGGCAAGGTGGCGCCGTTCGATCCCGGCGTCCTGGCGGGCAAGGGGTCGCTCTACCTGACCCGGCCGACGCTGATGAACTACGTCGCGCGGCGCGAGGACCTGGTGATGTCGGCCAACGCGCTGTTCGAGATGGTGAAAAGCGGCAAGGTCAGGATAGAGATCAACCAGACCTACGCGCTTCGGGACGCGGTGCAGGCGCACCGGGATCTGGAGGCGCGCAAGACCACCGGCTCGACGGTTCTGCTGGTCTAGAGAAAGGGGAGAGAGCGATGGCGGAGTACCACATCGTGATGTGCGAGGTCCAGATGGGCGACTCGGACGAAGTGGCGTACAAGGCCACGACGGTCCGGGGCCTGGACAACGCCATCACCCGCGCCCAGGCGCTGATGAGCCGGACGTTGAAGGACGATCTGTCAGGCGGCGGTGGCCGGGCGGCGGGCCAGACCGTGACCGACGTGTGGGTGTGCAAGATCGACGCCCCCAACCCCGACGAGGCGCTGGAGCAGTCGCTGAGCGAGAAGGCGGTCCGGGTCTGGCCCGCGGCCGGCTGATCTTCGAGGCCGCTCCCCGAATGCCGCCGCAGAGCGCCGCCGAAAGGCGGCGCTGTTGCGTTTATCTGCCGCAAGCACCCGAGGGTGTCCCTGGACGCCGCCATTTTTCCGCGCTGATTCGCGCCGGGCAGACGGCCGCACTCCGCCTGCATGTACTTGCTGCGCGATATAGGTAGTCCGTCCTGCATTCGAGCGATACTCATCGCGAACTGGCAGGTATCTGTCAGTGATTGCAGGACATGCGCCCGCGGACTACGAATATCCATGCGCAAGCGTCTGGACGCTTA
>JBMOQX010000021.1:0-9184 GCA_049322755.1 Pseudomonadota bacterium
AACTGATGGACGGGGTTGTCTTCAAGGACGGCGAACCGGTCGAGGATGAAGAGCATGAACAGCAGCGGCGCGCCGCCTGATCAGCCATGCCGGGGCGGCTCATACACCAGACTTGACGATAACTCTGGTGTCGCCGGATACTACAGGTTCGTCGCGGCATTGTTGCACAGGGTGCCGCGGCCACCACCAGATTACATATTTGTAATTCGAGTGTCAGCTTCGCGACGGTGGGACCGGTATCCGAGCCCAGCCGCCCGAGTTCCGCAACGACCGCAGCCGCTGCCAAAGTAATGCGGGCGTAACCTCCGGGACAGCCACCCGCTGCTAAGGTAATCGGCGGCCGGGTGGGAAGCCCAACCGGTCCCGGACGAAGCCTCGCGACAAGGCCTCAATCCGGGATCGTGATAATTTCGCGAGACTTCCGCACGAAAATTCACGAATCATTGTTTCGCGAGTGATTTCTTCGCGCCCCTCCCGGCCGGAGAATTCGTCGAAGGAGGATAGACGATGCAGCAATTCGCCAGCTCGGCCACCCGGAATGGTTCCGCTCCGAGTCCCGCCGTCGTGACCGCAGCAGCATCGCCGCCAATTGCCCACCTCGTCGAGGAGGCCCCCAACCGCCGCATTCTCGTCGTCGAGGATACCAGCGAACTGGCCACGCTCATCGCCACCCATCTGAGGGAAGTGGCGCGCGAGGTGGCGGTGTGCGCAGACGGGCGCGTTGCCTTGGCGACGCTACAGAAAGAATCGGTTGATCTCGTGGTGCTCGACATCGTGCTGCCGGGGCTGAACGGTCTCGAAGTATGCCGGTGGATGCGGGCATCCGGCATTTCCACGCCCATCCTGATGCTGACGGCGAAATGCAGCGAGCTGGACCGTATAGTGGGTCTCGAATACGGCGCCGACGACTACATGGTGAAACCGTTCAGCATGCTCGAGCTGCTCGCCCGGGTAAAGGCGATCTTTCGCCGTGTGGCGCCGCGCGGCACCGCCGAGGCGGCGCCACGAGCAGAAAAGATCCGGATCGCCGATCTTCTGCTCGATCCCGCGGCACGACAGGTGCTGCGCGAGGGCCAACCCATCAGCCTCACGGAGAAGGAGTTCGATCTGCTCCATCTCTTCGCACGCAATCCCGGACGGGTGTATGCCAGAAGCCAGATCCTGGATCTGGTCTGGGGCTACGGCAGCGGCGTCTACGAATACACCGTCACCTCCCACATCAACCGCCTACGCGCGAAAATCGAGAAGGATCCAGCCAACCCGACCATCATCCAGACCGTATGGGGCATCGGCTATCGGTTGCAAGCCGAGAACGGGTAGAGGCATGGGTCGCCGGAATGCGCTGGCTGCCGCGGTCGTTGTTCGGCCACCTGGTCCTGACCCAGATCGCCTATGGCCTGGTCGTGGCCCTGTCCTTCCTGGTCATCCTCGAGCTCACCCACACCCGCTTTCACCTGGAAGCCAGCCAGAGGCAAGGGCTCGATTGGGCGCGAGAGATAGTATCGGAACACGCAGCGCTGGCCGCGGCGGTTGGGAGCCGCGCCGACTCGCGCGTGCAGGACCTTCTCGCGCAGTTGGGCAAAGCCAACCCTTCGGCCAACTTCTACCTGCTCGACCGCAGCGGCCGGATTCTGGCCGCGTCGCTGCCGCTTGCGCGGCTAAAGGCGACGACGGTGGATCTCGCGCCCGTGCGGGCTCTGCTGGAAAACCGCAAACGCCTGCCCCTGCTGGTAAGGGACCCGGCCCAACCCGACACTCCCAGGGTATTCTCGGTGACACCGATCGGCGGGAGGCCCCCTGAACCCGCAGCTTACTTCCTCATGGTGCTCCTCGGCCCCAGCACGGATGCGTATCTGGTCGCCCACTCCAGCTACCCTCTGTCCGACGCCCTTATCATGGTCACTGGGGTGACGGTTCCGGCGCTGGCAGCAGCGGTGATTCTTCTGTTTCTGGTGCTGCGTCCCATTCGGGCGATCAGGCGCACCATCGAGGCGGTGGAGCGCGAGCAACTGGCCGAGTCGCCGGGGCCTGCGCCTCGTTCGCTGGAGGACGTATCGGAACTGGAACAATTGAGCAGGCACTTCGACGAAATGGCCGGCCGCGTCGTCGAGCTGCTGCGGCGGCTGCGGGACGACGACCGCAAGATGAGAGAAATGTTCGCCAACGTCTCCCATGACCTGCGCACGCCCCTTGCCGTCATTCAAGGATGCCTCGAGACCCTGGTGTTGAAGGAGAACTCGCTCTCTCCCGGGCAAGCCCGCCAGCTCTTGGCCGCAGCCGCGGCCCAGACCCGGTCGCTGACGCAACTGGTCGAGACCATTTTCGAGCTTTCCAAGCTGCAGAGCCCGGAATACCGGCTTCACCGCGAAGTCTTTTCCGTCACCGAGCTGGTCCATGAGGTCGCCGCCAAGTTCTCCGTGCGGGCCGAGCGCCGGGGCATAACCCTGCGCGTCATCGGTGAAGACAAGCACATCCATGTCCATGCCGACGTGCTCCTGGTCGAGCGGGTGCTGGACAACCTGATCGACAATGCCATCAAGCACGCGCAAGGCGCCACCAAGATCTATCTGATCACGCGCGACCTGCCCGACCGGGCGGAGATCGCCGTGAGCGACGACGGCGACGGGCTTCCGGCCGAAGTGCAAGAGCAACTCTCCCGCGATGACTCCCTCTCGCCCCGCTACGCGGGGGCGACGGAGAAAGGGATGGGGCTGGGCCTGAGCATCGTGCGGCGCATCCTCGAGCTGCACGGCAGCCGGCTGGAGCTGGTGCGCACCGGCATCGCCGGCACCAAGCTGCGTTTCGCTTTGTTCAAGCAGCCGGACTGACCCGGCTCTCCCTTTCTTCGCCGTCTGTTGCCAAAAAACAACATGGGCAGCCGCTTATCTCCGTATCCGTTTCCCGATTGGGCGCCGGCATGCCTCTCGCCGCTCCGGCAGCGGCGGCGATTCGTATTCTCCCGCCCGTGGCAATCGGCCACGCAACAAATACGGGAGAGTTTTGACATGCGACAACAGAAACGACTGCTTGCGCTTGCCCTCGCGGGCGCCTTCGCCACCCCCACCGCGGTTCTGGCGCAAACCGCCGAGCACAAGGCACCGGGCACCGGACCGGAGCATGGTGAAACGGCACGCGCAGCAAGCGTGCAAATCTACGGCACGCTCAACATGAACTTCCAGACCACCGCCCGCACCGGCGCCACCGCCGCCGGCACCACCGGGCTCGCCACGCTGGCAGGCCCCGCAACGGGCATCGACGGCAGCCGGCGCACCGCCGTGAGCAAGGACTCGTCCAATATCGGCTTCCGCGGCGTGGAGGATCTGGGCGGCGGGCTCAAGGCGACCTTCCAGATCGAGTCGAATGCGAACATAGACGGCGACGCCCTCACCGGCTCGGTGATCGGCTCGCGCAACAGCAAGCTGGGCATCGCCGGCCCCTTCGGCGAGCTGTTCTTCGGCTTCTGGGACACGCCCTACAAGGCGGGCACCTACGGCACCAAGGTGCAGGACCCGTTCCGCTCGACGGACGTGTTCGGCTTCCAGAGCATCATGAGCAGCCCGGGCTTCAACCAGCGCAGCGGCAGCTATGCCAGCGGCACCAACAACGCCTCGTTCGACAACCGCGCCAGCAACAGCGTCAACTACTGGACCCATCCCTACCAGGGTTTCACCGCCAAGCTCGCCTACTCCGCCAACGAGGGCAAGACGGCCGGCCGCAATCCCTACCTGTGGTCCTTGTCCACCAACTATGACAACGGCCCGCTCTCGCTGCTGTACTCCTACGAGTTGCACAAGGACGCGTTCGGCCTGACGGTGATGCAGGCCACGAGCACCGCCACCTCGTCCAAGGACGTGGGCCACCGCCTCGGCGCGGGCTTCGCGTTCGGCGACACCATCCTGAGCATTCTGTGGGAACGTCTCGACTACAGGAATTCCGGCACCGTGGCCGGTGTCACGCGCTACCGGCGCGACGCCTGGCAGCTCGGCGCGCTACATCGCATCGGCGCCCACGAGTTCAAGCTGCGCTACAACCAGGCCCAGGACGGCTCCTGCACCAATGTCGCCGGCAACTGCAGCACCGGCGGCCTGGGAGCCAGGCAGTGGACCCTGGGCTACGGCTACCACCTGTCCAAGCGCACCGAACTCTACGCCTTCTATACCAAGATCCGCAACGACTACTCCGCCAGCTATACCCTCACCATCGGCGGCGCGCCCGGTGTCGTGACCGGTCCCGGCATAGGTAGCGACCCCACCGCCGCCGGTCTCGGCATTCGCCACAGCTTTTAGGCGAGACGGCGCGCTTCCGGCCAAAGCGGGTCTCCGGAACCACGGAAGCGCGTCCCTGAACGGCGTCCGTCAAACGGACGCCGTTTTTTTCCCGGCCGGTTCCATGGCAAAACGGGCGTCATCGTACTCGCCGCGCGGGAACAAGACCTGGGTCAGCCCTGCCCTGCGGCACAGCCGGCGCAGCCTGCGGTAACGGGCGCGATATTCCCGCGCCCAGTTGGCAGGCGATCCGTCGCCCTCGCCCAGCAGATGCTGCGCCTCGTCGATTGCCGCACGCTGCCCGGGCGTCTCCACCAGGATGATGCGGCGCCGCGGCTGCAGCCGCAGAGCGCGGAAATCCACCACGAAACAGTCGCCCCGGTCCGCGCGGCAGGGATCGATCAGCAGCAGTTCCCTGGTCGTCAGACCGAGCGCCCCGCCCAGCCTGAGCCGTACCGCCAGCCGCTCGTCCTTCCTGGCGACGACCGCCATCAGGCGACGCCACCCCTCTTCATCGGTTCCACGCGGACCCCGCGCTTTCCCGAGGATGTCATCGAGCAGCGACGCCGCTTGTGCATACCCTTGCCGGCGCGCCTCCACCAGAAAGCGTACCGCGACGACGTCCGGGTCGTCGGGCCCGATTTCAGCCGGGGAGGGTGCTCTTCCGGCCGCCAGGTCTTTCAGGATCGTCTGCGCCGCGCGCAGGGCCGCCTCCCCATGTCCCGCCCGTGCCGCCTCGAACAGCCACAACCGCGCTTTCTTGCGGTCGCGCAGGCTGGACGTGGGATGCCGGTAGAGCATGGCGAGTATGAAGCACGCCTTGGCCGATCCCAGGGCGGCGGCGCGCTCCAGCCAGCGCACTGCCCTCTTCAGACGCCTTGTGCCCTCGCCGCCCGCCGCTCCTCCCACGGCATAGCGGAACCCCAGTTCCTCGCACGCGGGCAAGTGCCCGGCACCCGCGGCGCGCTCCAGCAGATGCGCGCCCGGCAGCCCCAGCATCGAGCTCAACAACCCCATGCGGAAGCAGGTTTCCGGCTCCGACAAATCCACGCATCGTCCATACCAGAGATGCGCAAGGTCGAGATTTCTCGTCTCCCAATAATGGTCCGCCAGCAAGCGCGCCGCTTCCCGCCGGCCCTGGGCATACGCGTGCTCGAGCAGCCGGCACGCGCTCAGATCGCCGATGCCGTTCCGCTTCGCTTGCAGCAAGCAGCGCCCCAATTCAAAACGCGCCTCCGCGTCGCCCGCCCACGCAGCGCTGCGCAATAGCGCGAGCGCCCGTTCCATCGTATTTTCGGCGCCGTCCGCCTGCGCGCGCGCCAGCAGGAGCTTGCCAAGCTTCACCTGGGCCGGCACGCATCCCTGCTCGGCGGCCAGCTCGTACCAGCGGATCACTTGTCGATCGCTCCCCGCAGCCTCCGCCGGGATGCGTTCGCCTATCAGGCGCCATGCGTCCTCGCATCCCTGGGCGGCGGCACGGGCGAGCCACAGGTAGGCGGTGGCGGCGTTCGCTCCCAGTCCATGGCCACCCTCCAGATAAAGGCGCCCGAGCTGGAACTGGCTGTGCGCGTCGCCCGAGCGCGCCAGACGGATGATCGGTAGTACCGCTCTGCTTGCCATCGGATTCTCTCCCTCGATGTTCTTTGCTTCGCTCGCACCCATCGGGCACGGCCTGTACGAACCAGAGGGAACTATCGCCCCGTCTCCTCGCGAAACTGTCTCAAAAATCCAACAAAAGTATCTCGCCCACCCCCGGTCTGCACTGTGGCGCAGATGCCACAAAGATTGCGTGCGGGAAGCGTATCCGCGCCAAAAGCACAGGAGTTGTGACCACCGCGCGTCCGAGGGCGGATCGGCTCACCTAAATTTCTCAGCGCTTGGGATTTCCAAGTTCAGCATAACCAAGAGGAGAACCTAGATGCGCAAGAAGCTTCTTGCCGTGGCGATCGCCGGCCTGGCAGCAACGCCGGTGATGGCCCAAAGCAGCAACGTCACCATCTCCGGCCGCATAAACTCGACCTTCGAGCAGATCAAGGCCACCGGCGCCACGCTGGGCGGGGCCTATGACTTCGTGTCGCGCAACCGCATCACCGAGAACTCGTCGGAGATCCGCGTCTCCGGGCGCGAACAGCTCGACAAGGACCTGACCGCGTGGTTTACCATCGGCACCGGCCTCGACATCGCCTTCGACACGAACTTCAGCCGCGGCCTGATCGGCTCCCGCAACTCCGGTGTCGGGCTGGAGAGCAAACAGTGGGGTTCCATCATGTTCGGCAAATGGGACGTCCATTACGAGGCGGGCTATGTGCCGGCGCTGGGTCACATCGACTTCGGCTACATCGACCAGGGTCTGGCGACGTTCCCGGTCCTCGTGTTCGGTGCCGGCCAGCCGGGCGTGGGCTTCCAGGGCGGGCGGCTGAACAACGTGGTGCGCTACGTGTCGCCCCAGTGGAACGTGGGCGGCGGCCACCTGCAGGTCATCGGCGCCTATGCACGCAACGACGAGACCGTCTATAACGACAGCGGCGTTGCCGCGAGCAACGGCAACAGGAAGCCGCGCCAGTGGCAGTTCGCGCCGCACTACCACAACGGCCCGTTCAGCATCTTCTATTCCTATTACACCGACAAGGAAGGGGCCGTGGGCAACGTCGCGGCCAACCCCGCGGCCCTGCTCGGCACCGTGGTGGGCGGGACGCCGACGGCGCTGGCGACCGGGGGGATCGTCTCCGGTCTGCGTGACATGCGCGGCGACCGGCTGGGAACGTCGTGGAAGTTCGACAACGGCCTCAAGATCGGTCTGGTCTACGACCGCTTCAAGAGCGAGATCTATAACGGCACGCTGGGTGCCGGCGGCACTTTCGCCGCCGACCTGAAGCGCACCACCTGGTCCATCCCGATCAGCTACGTCACCGGTCCGCACAAGCTCAACTTCGTCTACGCCCGCGCCAGCAACCTGAAAGGCTCGCGCTCGTCGTCGAACGCCGTAGTCACTCCCTACGACGCTTCCGACACCGGCGCCAGCTATTTCACCGTGGGTTATCGCTACGCTCTGTCGAAGCGTACCTCGGTGTACGCCGACTGGGCCAAGATCTCCAACAAGAGCCGCGCCGGCTACGACTTTTTCGCCTATGCCGGGATCAACTCCCCCACGGGCGGCGCATCCCTGCCGGCAAACAGCATCGGCGCCGATCCGCAGACCTTCCAGGTGGGCATCTATCACCTGTTCTGATCGGCTCCAATCCGGGCGGGAGCGAAGCCGTCGCCCTTTCGCTGCCGTCCGGTCGGCTGATGCCGCGTTCCGGCGTCCGTACAATTGGGAGGGGAGTCCCAAGGATGTCCGGACCGCGCATCACCGAAACCGGTCGGGCGCCAGCACGTGTCCGGCCAGTCTCCGGGCGACAGGTAAGGTGAGTTCATTCTGCGAGTATTGCTTTTGGGGCGCCGGGCGCCCCTTTTTTTGCCTCTTTTGAAAAACCAGTGGGTAGTGTGCCGCCCGAGGCCGTGGGTCAAGGGCGGGCGCAGCCCGGCGCAGCGCACCCTTGACGCACGGGATCGGGAGATACGCTGCCCCGTGGCCCGATGCGGCGCTTTATCGCATCGGGCCCTGGAGACAGGGGCGGCGGTTGTGTAGCATGGGCGCCCGTTTGTACGACGCGAGGAAGCAGAAGCATGAGTGCCAAGCTGTTTGAAGCCGCCCTGGGGATAGCCGATCCGTGGTTCATCCGGGGCGTCGATTTCGATGCCGCCAAGAAGACGCTGACCATCGGCGTCGATTTCATCGCCGGCAGCCGGTTTGCTGTGCCCGGCATTGAGGGCACACATCCGGCACACGACACCGTGACCAAGCGCTACCGGCATCTGAACTTCTTTCAGCACGAGTGCTATCTGGAAGTGCGCATGCCACGGGTGCGACTGCCGGATGGCGGGATCCGTCTGGTCGAACCCGACTGGGCCGGCAAACTGGCAGGCTTCACGCTGCTGTTCGAGGCCCTGATCATCACCTTGTGCCGCGAAATGCCGTTCGCCGCCGTCGCCCGTCTGGTGAATCTGTCCTGGCACCGTGTCGCCGCGATCTGCGAACGCTACGTCGATCTGGCGCTGGCAGAGGCCGATTTCTCCGAGGTTGCCCGCCTGGCCGTGGATGAGACCTCGCGTGCCAAGGGACACGACTACATCACCCTGTTTGCCGACGCCGACGAACGCAAGGTGCTCTTTGTCGCCGAGGGGCGTGGCGCCGATACCGTCGAAGCCTTTGCCGACGACCTTGTGGCCCATGGCGGCGCGCCCGAAGCCATCGAGTCGGTCTCCATCGACATGTCGCCGGCCTTCATCAAGGGGGTGGGCGAGCATTTGCCCAACGCCCGCATCACCTTCGACAAGTTCCACATCGTCGCCCATGCCAGTCAGGCAGTGGACAAAACCCGGCGCATCGAGCAGAAGACTGATCCCAGCCTCAAGGGGCTGCGCTGGGCGTTGCTGAAGGATCGGAGCAAGCTCGGCGAGAGCGCACAAGCCGACCTGGATGCGCTGGTCGCCCAATTCACCACCAAGCGTACTGCCCGTGCCTGGCTCTATCGCGAACAACTGCGCGACATCCTCGATCGCAAGCAGATCAACGTCGTGCGCGGCATGCTGACCCAGTGGGCTACCTGCGTCCTGCGCTCGAAGGTCGAACCGATGAAGGAGGTTGCCAAACTCATCCGCAATCATATGGAGGGCATCGTCGCCTGGGCGCAAACCCGGCAGACCAACGGCTTCCTCGAAGCCTTGAACGGACTGTTCCAGGCCGCCAAGCGCAAGGCCCGTGGCTATGGCCGCTTCTCGACCATCCGCACGGTGATCTTCCTCATCGCCGGCAAGCTCGACTTCACCCACTTCAACCCGCATGCCGCTTAACCCACTCGAAATTCAAAAGAGCC
>JBMOQX010000022.1:0-8991 GCA_049322755.1 Pseudomonadota bacterium
CCCAGGGCAACGCCATCGCCTACACCCTGGACGCGATGGGCAACCGCACCGCCGAGCGCGTCTACGGGGCGGGCGCGAGCCTGGTGCAGCAGCTCACCCGCGAGTACTCCAGCGTGAACCGCCTCACGAAGCTCATCGGCGGCACCAACCCCGTGGGGCAGGTGACCCAGTACGCCTACGACGATAACGGCAACGTGACCGCCGTCGATGGGCCGCTCCCCGGCGCCGCCGACACCACCGCCTTCGAGTACGATTCCCTCGATCGCCTCACCAAGTCGACCGACCCGCTCGCCGGCCAGACCCGCTACAGCTACAGCGCCCTCAGCGATTAAAGCGACCGTCCTAAAGTATTTCTGACCGCTCGATCGTGCGGACGGGGTCGGACCAGACATTCCGCCCACGCTAAAAATCGAACTCCACCCGGTTGTCGCTCTCCGCCATCGCCCGCCGAACGCGCGGCTCCGCACCGGAGAAGTCCACCAAAGCGTGATGGCGCGTTTCCAGCTCCCGCAACATCCAGGCGATTTCGGACGGGTGCACCGGCGCGCCGTTGCGCACCAGGTGGCGGAGCCGCACGCCGGTGTCCTCGACGCGGAAGAAGAATGGAAGCGGCAGCTTAAGCGGCAGCAGCTGCGTGTGGACCAGCCACTCGATGGGCGTCGGCCGGGGGCCGGGCGTCTGGCGGACGTCGACGCGGAAGTGGCCGGCGCCGCCGCCTTCCTTGAGCAGCTCCTCGATCCAGCCGGGGGTCAGCCCGCGGTGAACGATGACGGTGCGCCCGGCGAAGCGGGCGTGGAACCGCGCCCACTCGCTCCCGGAACGCCCGCGGAAAGCCGCTATAATCCGCGCAAACACCGCCCCATTATAAGTCGATGCAGGATCCCCATTCCGTCGGCTCGGTCGTGCCCCAGACGGCGACGTTCGAGGAGCCGCTCACCCTCAAGAGCCGGCGGGTCCTGCCGCGCTACGAGCTGGTCTTTGAGACCTACGGAGAACTCAACGCCGAGCGCTCCAACGCGGTGCTGGTCTGCCACGCGCTCTCGGGCAACCACCACGTGGCGGGCTACTATGGCGATGACCGCAAGAGCGTCGGCTGGTGGGACAACATGGTGGGCCCCGGCAAGCCCATCGACACCAGCCGCTTTTTCGTCATCGGCGTGAACAACCTCGGCGGCTGCCACGGCTCCACCGGCCCGTCCACCATCGATCCGGAAACCGGCAAGCCCTACGGCGCGTCGTTCCCGGTGGTGACGGTGGAGGACTGGGTGGCGTCCCAGGCACGGCTTGCCGACCGGCTCGGCATCGAGCGCTTCGCGGCGATCCTGGGTGGCAGCCTCGGCGGCATGCAGGCGCTGCAGTGGGCGATCGATTTCCCCGCGCGGGTGCGCCACGTGATCGCCATCGCCGCGGCGCCCAAGCTGACGGCGCAGAACATCGCCTTCAACGACGTCGCGCGCCAGGCGATCCTCACTGACCCGGCCTACAGCCAGGGCAATTTCTACGAGGCCGGGATGGCGCCGCGCTGGGGCCTGCGGCTCGCGCGCATGCTGGGCCACATCACCTACCTGTCGGATGACTCGATGGCGGAGAAATTCGGCCGCGAGCTGCGCCATGGCGAGTATCACTACGGCTTCGGCGTGGAGTTCGAGATCGAGTCCTACCTGCGCTACCAGGGTGACAAATTCGCGTCCCACTTCGATGCCAACACCTACCTGCTGATGACCAAGGCGCTGGACTATTTCGACCCGGCGCTGGAGCACGGCGGCGACCTGTCGGCGGCGTTCAAGGCCGCGCAGGCGAGCTTCCTGATCGTGTCGTTCACGTCCGACTGGCGCTTCTCGCCGGGGCGCTCGCGCGACATCGTCAAGGCGCTGCTGGACAACAAGCTCAATGCCACCTATGCCGAGATCACCTCGGCCCACGGCCACGACTCGTTCCTGATGGAAGATCCCCATTACCATGCGCTGATGGCGGCGTACATGAACGGCATCGCCGCGGAGGCCGCCCGATGACCGAGCCGCTGCCAGCGCCCCCGGGCGCCAGCCCGTACGCCACGGCGCTCGCCGCCGCCCGCCCCGATTTCGAGGCGATCGCGCGCTGGATCCGCCCCGGCTCCGAGGTGCTGGACCTGGGCTGCGGCGACGGGTCGCTGCTGGCCTACCTGCGCGAGACGCGCGAGACCCACGGCTACGGCGTCGAGATCAGCGACGCCAACATCGTCGCCTGCGTGAAGAACCGCGTGAACGTGATCCAGATGGACCTGGAGGCCGGGCTGTCGGGATTCGAGGACGATTCCTTCGACTACGTGATCCTGTCCCTGACGCTGCAGGCGATGCGCCGCACCGAGCGCATCCTGCGCGAGATCCTGCGGGTCGGCAAGGAAGGCATCGTGTCGTTCCCCAACTTCGGCCACTGGACCCACCGGGCGCAGATCCTGATGGGGCGCATGCCGGTATCGAAGCACCTGCCCTACCAGTGGTTCGACACGCCCAACGTCCACCTGTGCACGCTCAGGGATTTCGAGGCCTTCTGCACCCAGCACGGCATCCGCGTCCTGGAGCGCATGGTGCTGGGCAACCGCGGCGTGGTGCGCGCGCTGCCCAACCTCCTGGGTTCACTGGCGGTCTACCGCTTCGAGCAGCTGCGCTAGCTAGCCGACGCCCGCGCGGCCAGCCGATCCCGCCGCGCGCGCTGCGATTGCCTATAATTGAAGCTCATCACGCGTCCACAGGAGGAATGCCGTGCGTTTGACTGCCGGATTGCTGTTAGTGGCGGGGCTTGCGTTCGCGGGCGCCGCGTCGGCCGAGATCTTCAAGAAATTCGGCGACTACGAGGTGCACTACAACGCGCTGACTACGGCGGACCTGGCGCCGGAAGTGGCCAAGACCTACGGCATCCAGCGCAGCCGCAACCGCGGCATGCTCACCGTGGCGGTGCTCAAGCGTAACGCGCTCGGCGTCACCCAGCCGGTGCCGGCGAAGATCGAGGCCAAGGCGGTCAATCTGACGGCGCAGATGACGCCCATCGAAATGCGCGAGATCAAGGAGCAGGCCGCGGTCTATTACATCGGCGATTTTCCGCTCGCAACCGAAGTCCTGCGATTCGAGATCCGGGTCATGCCGGAAGGTGCGGCCGGCCCGCATCAGTTCGGCTTCGAGCGGCGCTTCTATTGACTTTCCGCCGGCGGCGGCCCGCGCCCTCCGCCGTGCGGCTGCACCCGCCCCGCCAGCCACACCAACGCCAGCACCGGAATGCCGAGAATGGCAGTGCCGGTGAAGAACGCCGCGTAGCCGAACTGGTCCACCGCCACGCCGGAGAAGCCCGCCAGGAATTTGGGCGCCAGCAGCATCACCGAGCTGAACAGCGCGTACTGGGTGGCCGAGTAGGCCACGTTGGTGAGGCCGGACAGATAGGCGATGAACGCGGCGCTGGCGATGCCGGCGCTCAGATTGTCGGCGGAAACCGCCAGCATCAGTCCCGGCAGATCGTGGCCGCGGCCCGCCAGCCAGGCGAACAGCAGGTTGGTGGCGGCGGAGAGCAGCGCCCCCAGGAAAAGCACCCGCAGCACGCCGATGCGCAGGCACAGCACGCCGCCCAGCGCAGCTCCCGCCAGCGTCATGATGACGCCATAGACCTTGGAAACCGCGCTCACCTCGTCCTTGGTGTAGCCCATGTCGACGTAGAACGGGTTGGCCATCACACCCATCACCACGTCGGCAATGCGGTAGGTGCCGATCAGCAGCAGCAGCAGCAGCGCCTGCCATCGGTAACGGAAGATGAAATCGAGGAACGGGCTCAGCACCGCCGCGTGGATCCAGGCGAGAAAGTGCGCCAGCCAGCGCGGCAGCCGCGTGTCGGCTTCGAGCCGCGCCCGCACCCGACGCTCGCGCTCCAGCGTCTCGCGCGAAACCCGCCGCTCCGGCTCGGGCGAAAGCAGCACCGTCACCATACCGACCGACATCAGCGCCGCCATCACCAGATAGGCCATCGTCCAGGGAAAGTGCTCGTACGCAGCCTCATTGGCATCGAAGCGGGCGGCAACCCACAGCACACCGGCGGAGGCGGCGATCATCGCCAGCCGGTAGCCGGTCTGGTATGCCGCCGCCATGGCGCCCTGGAACTCCACCGCCGCCGACTCGATACGGAAGGCATCCAGCGCGATATCCTGGGTGGCCGAGGCGAACGCCGCCAGCAGCGCGAACGCCACCAGCCGGTCGAGATGCGTCGCCGGATCGGTGAGTGCCATGCCCGCCAGGCTGAGCGCGATCACCACCTGTGACAGCAACAGCCAGCTGCGGCGCCGGCCCAGCAGGCGCGTGAGCAGCGGCAGGCGCAGCCGGTCGACCAGCGGCGCCCACGCCCACTTCAGCGCGTAGGCGAGGCCGACCCAGCTCAGGAAACCGATGGTGCTGCGGTCGATCCCGGCTTCGCGCAGCCAGAACGCCAGCGTTCCCACCACCAGCAGCAGCGGCAGCCCGGCGGAGAAACCCAGCAGCAGCATGCGCGCGACGCGCGGCTCGAGATAAGCGCGAAATGCGTCGGACCAGCGCCGGCGATCGGGCGGCGCGCTCAAGAGCCGCGGGCTCCGCGCCGGGCGGGAGCAGGCGCGGCCGCCGGCCTCTGGGCGAAAGGCACGTCGTAGTCGATGATCAGCGGCGCGTGATCGGAGAAGCGCTGCGCCTTGTAGACGGCGGCCTTCTTCGCGGTGGCGGCGATGCCGGGCGTGGCGATCTGGTAATCGATGCGCCAGCCCACGTTCTTGGCCCACGCCTGGCCGCGGTTGGACCACCAGGTGTAGGCCTCGCCGGTGGCATCGGGACAGAGGCTGCGATGCACGTCGACGAAATGCAGGCGGTCGAACACCTTGCTGAGCCAGGCGCGCTCTTCCGGCAGGAATCCGGAGTTCTTCTGGTTGGAGCGCCAGTTCTTGAGGTCGATTTCCCGGTGGGCGATGTTGATGTCGCCGCAGAGAATCACTTCGCGGCCGCTCGTTGCCAGCTTGCGCAGGTGCGGATAGAAGCGCTCCATGAAGCTGAACTTGGCGGCCTGCCGCTCCGGTCCGCTGGAGCCGGACGGGACATACAGCGACACCACGGACAGCGGCCCGAAGTCGGCCTGCAGATAGCGGCCTTCGGCGTCGATGTCGGGAATGCCGACGCCCTCCACCACCCGGTCGGGCTCGCGCCGGCAGTAGAGTCCAACGCCGCTGTAGCCGCGCCGCCGGGAAAAATGGAAATAGCCGGCGAGGTTGCCGACCTTGCGCATGGCCGGCGCGAGATCGTCCGCCAGCGCCTTCAGCTCCTGCACGCAGACCACATCGGCGCGCTGGCGCTTCATCCAATCCAGAAAACCCTTGGCCGACGCCGAGCGGATGCCGTTCAGGTTGAGGGTGACGATGCGCAGCACTGGCTAAAAACCTTTCGGCGAATTAGAGTCGGGGCAACGCGCCGCGCAGGGCGCCCGTCCAGCATCCGGTTCGAGGGTCGGTATGAGCGATTTCCGCAAGCAGTTCGTCGACTTCGCCATCCGGCAGGGCGTGCTGAGCTTCGGGGAGTTCAAGACCAAGGCCGGCCGGCTCTCGCCGTACTTCTTCAACGCCGGCCTGTTCAACGACGGGGCGTCGCTGCGCCAACTGGCGCAATTCTACGCGAAAGCCATCCTCGCGGCCGGCGTGCCCTTCGACATGCTGTTCGGTCCGGCCTACAAGGGCATTGCGCTGGTGGCCGCCACCGCCATGGCGCTGGCCGACGCCGGGCGCAACGCGCCGTTCGCATTCAACCGCAAGGAAGCGAAGGATCACGGCGAGGGCGGCACGACAGTGGGCGCCCCCATCGCGGGCCGGGTGCTGATCGTCGACGACGTCATCTCCGCCGGCACCTCGGTGCGCGAGTCGGTCGAGATCATCGGCGCCGCGGGCGGCACCCCCGGCGGCGTGGTGATCGCGCTGGACCGGATGGAGCGGGGCACCGGCCCCAAGTCCGCGACTCAGGAGGTGGAGAGCCGCTTCGGCATCCCGGTGATCAGCATCGCCACGCTGGATGACGTGATCGCCCTGCTGGAAACCAGAGAATCCCTGGCACAGCATTTGCACAGGATACGGGAGTACCGCGCGCAATACGGGGTTATGGACGACAAAACACGGGCCCCGGCGCGCTCCTGATCAACTGGGGGCAGTGCCATGACAGCCGGGAATTTCCCGAACCAAGGACGCCGAGGGTCAGAACGTGCCGCGATGCGGCAACGCGGGACGCTGATTCTGGCGGGGGTGCTGACGGCGTTGCTGATGGCCGCGCCCGCCCACGCCAAGCTTTACAAGTGCACCGACGCCAACGGCAAGGTCTACTACACGGATAAGCTCACACCCGACTGCGTACAGAGTGGCGCGCGCGAAATGAAGCGCGGCATCGTGGTGAAGGAGTACGAGGCCGGCGAGATTCCAACCGACAAGAAAGGCAAGGATCCGAAGAAGCCGACGGCACTGCCCAAGGCCGAGCCCACCAAGGATGAGATCGAGCGGCAGCGGCGCGACCGGGCGCTGCTGGCCACTTACGCCAACGAAAAGGAAATCGACTTGGCGCGGGACCGCAACCTGCAGCAGACCGAGCTGGCGCTGGGCAGCCTGCGGGCGCGGGAGAAGAACGCCCGGGCCAAGCAGGCCAAGTTCAAGAGCCAAGCGGACGATTTCGCCGCCCGCGGCAAGCCGGCCCCGACATGGCTGCAGGAAGAACTGGCGGAATCCGACCGGGAATTGAAAGGCGTTCAGGGAGACATCGCGGCCAAGCTGGAAGAGCAAAAGGCGATCCGTACCCGCTTCGAGTCCGACAAGGAGCGGTATCGGGAACTCACCACCCCGCGGGCGGCCAACTGAGCAGCGCCCGCACGGAAGACAGGCGGATCAGCCGGCCAGCTTGCGCTTGAGGATCTCGTTGAGCTGGGCCGGGTTGGCCTTGCCCTTGGTGGCCTTCATCGCCTGGCCGACGAAGAACGCCAGCAGCTTGTCCCGGCCGCCGCGGTAATCCGCCACCTGCCGGGGATTCGCGGCGATGATCTCGTCCACGATTCCCTCCAGCGCCCCCGAGTCCGAGATCTGCCGCAGGCCCCTGGCATCGATGATGGCATCGGCGTCGCCCTCCCCGCGGCCCATGGCCTCGAACACGTCCTTGGCGATCTTCCCCGAGATGGTGCCGTCGGCGATGCGCTTCACCAGCCCGGCGAGCTGCGCCGGCCGGATCGGGCTGTCCTCGATCTCCAGCCCCTGCTTGTTGAGCCAGCCGGCGAGGTCGCCCATCACCCAGTTGGCGCACAGCTTGGGCTCCGCCGGCAGCAGTGCCAGCGTCTCTTCGAAATAGGCGGCGATCTCGCGGCTCGAGGTCAGCACGCCGGCGTCGTAGGCCGTCAGGGCGTAGTCGCGCATGTAGCGCTCGCGCTTGGCGCGCGGCAGCTCCGGCAGCGTTGCGCGCACGGCCTCGATCCAGTCCTCGTCCACCTCCAGCGGCAGCAGATCCGGGTCGGGGAAGTAGCGGTAGTCGTGGGCCTCTTCCTTGGAGCGCATCGAGCGGGTCTCGCCCTTGTCGGGATCGAACAGCCGCGTCTCCTGCACCACCCTGCCGCCGTCCTCGATCAGCTCGATCTGGCGTCCCACCTCGTACTCGATCGCCTTCTCCAGGAAGCGGAAGGAGTTGAGGTTCTTGATCTCGCAGCGGATGCCCAGCTGGTCGCTGCCGGCCGGCCGCACCGAGACGTTGGCGTCGCAGCGGAAGCTGCCCTCCTGCATGTTGCCGTCGCAGATGTCGAGGTAGCGCACCAGCGAATGCAGCGCCTTGGCGTACGCCACCGCTTCCTCCTTGCTGCGCAAGTCCGGTTCCGAGACGATCTCCAGCAGCGGCGTGCCGGCGCGGTTCAGGTCGATCCCGCTCATGCCGTGGAAGTCCTCGTGCAGGGACTTGCCCGCATCCTCCTCGAGGTGGGCGCGGGTCAGCCGCACCACCTTCTCCGCGCCGCCGACGGGGATCGAGATCTCGCCGCCGACCACGATGGGCAGCTCGTACTGGCTGATCTGGTAGCCCTTGGGGAGATCGGGGTAGAAGTAGTTCTTGCGCGCGAACACCGAACGGCGGTTGATCTCGGCGCCGACGGCGAGCCCGAACTTGACCGCCTTCTCCACCGCGCCGCGGTTGAGCACCGGCAGCACCCCCGGCAGCGCGATGTCCACCGCGCATGCCTGGGTGTTGGGGGCGGCGCCGAACGCCGTGGAAGCCCCGGAGAAGATCTTGGAGGCGGTGGAAAGCTGCGCGTGCACCTCCAGGCCGATCACCACTTCCCAGTTTTCCCTGCTCATGACCCGTGTCCTGTCCCGCTCGCCCGTTGCCGCGTCGGCGTCAGCTGCAGCTTCCCTTGGCGCGGTCGGCGATGATCGGCCAAACGTACTGGAAGGTGCCTTGCGGCCGGCAGCGCTCGGCACAGTCGGTGAAGGCCACCGTCACCCAGCCCTCCTGCTCCCACATGTGGACCGCACAACGGGAGCCCGGCGCCGACAGCCGCACGCTGGGCATGCTCCCGGTCTGCACGAAATCGCGCAGCACGAACTCGCAGCTGCCGCGCTTGGGCACGTCCACTCGGGCCTCGAAGACGCGCACGGTGGACTGCGCCACATCGAGACGCATCGACGCGCCGTAACCCGTTGGATCGGCAAATCGGCAATCGGTTGCAACGTTGAGCGGCCGCACCGGCAGCGCCTTGGGCTTCGGCTTACCCGGCTTGCGGGGCGCCGGAGACGGTACGGCCACCGCCGGCGGCTCCGGTCGCGCTTCCGGGACCGGCGGCGCTTCCGGCGCCACCGCGCAGCCGCTCAGGACCGCCGCGGCGATCAGTGCGCTCGCGAGCGGGAGGCCGCCTCCGTCCGGACATCGGGGAGATCGGCCGTAGCGCGTCGGCGGCCGGCGGCGATTCGTCCGGCCGTCGATCCCCATGCCCTCACCCCCGCCCCCTCTC
>JBMOQX010000023.1:0-84787 GCA_049322755.1 Pseudomonadota bacterium
TCCTTCACCATCTGGGCGCCCATGTTCTCGAACTTGTCCTTGAGCTCGATTTCCTTCGCCACCGACACGCCGTCCTTGGTGACGGTGGGGGCGCCCCAGGACTTCTCCAGCACGACATTGCGGCCCTTGGGGCCGAGGGTCACCTTGACCGCGTCGGCCAGGACGTTGACGCCCGCAACGATGCGATGGCGGGCCGACTCGTGGAACTTCACTTCTTTTGCTGCCATGGTTCTCTCCTTGAATCGCGAAAATCAGGGAAGCAAATCAAGCGGCTTCCAGAACGCCCATGATGTCGTCCTCGCGCATCACGAGCAGCTCCTCGCCCTTCACCTTGACCGTGGTGCCGGAGTATTTCCCGAACAGCACCCGGTCACCCACTTTCACCTGCAGCGGCAGGACCTTGCCGTCGTCGGTCACCTTGCCGACGCCGACGGCGATGATTTCGCCCTGGTCGGGCTTCTCGGCGGCGGTGTCGGGGATGACGATGCCGGACGCGGTCTTGCGCTCTTCCTCGACGCGCTTGACGATCACGCGGTCGTGCAACGGACGGATTTGCATTGAAAGCCTCCTGAATGGTCGTTGGGTCTGAAACGAATCCGGTGAATAGCGCGCTCCGGCGCTACCGAGGCGGAAAATGTGGTCGTTTCGGCCGATTTCAAGAGGGTCCCGGGAGCCGCCGCCGATCGCCGCGCGGTCGCCTGAAAGTTTGTAAAAACATATGGTTGGCGAGGTCACCGGAAATCTGGCCGGGTCCTGCCGGCTTGGTCCGCGGCCCGGGTTGCGGTTAGCATCGGGCGATGAACCCCGCCGCCGCGCCAGGCCCGCTGGAATCGCCCGAGCCGATCCTCCCCGACTACCGCGGCGGGAGCCTGGTGAACCTGATGGCCTCCGTCCTGGGGGCATTCGGCGGCCGCTCCGGCTACCCGGAACTGCGCCTGCTGCCGGCCGGCGAGCTGGCGGCGGCGCGCCACGTCGTGCTGCTGCTGGTGGACGGTCTCGGCTACCACTATCTGGAGCGCCACGCGGCGCCGGCCTCCGCGCTGCGCCGCCACCTGCGGGGCACCATGACCTCGGTGTTCCCGTCCACCACCGCCACCGCCATCACCGCGCTGCACACGGGGCTGGCGCCGCAGCAGCACGGGCTCACGGGCTGGTTCACCTGGCTCGCCGAGGCGGAGGGTGTCGCGGCGGTGCTGCCGTTCCGGCGCCGCGACGGCGGGGCGCGCCTGGCGGCGCTGGGCGTCGAGCCCGCGCGGCTGTTCGTCGGGCCGCCGCTGTTCGACCAGCTGAACGCCGACAGCTGGGTGGTGTCGCCCCGATCCATCATCGACTCCGATTACAATCGTGCCCACTGCGGGCGCGCGCGCCGGGTTCCCTACGGAGAACTGGAAGAGCTGTTCGGCCTTGCCGCCGCAGCCGTGCGCGAAAGCCGCAGCCGCGCCTACGTGTACGCCTACGCGCCGGATTTCGACGCGCTGGCCCACGCCTGCGGGGTCGGCAGCCCCCAGTGCCTCGCGGTGCTGCGCCGGGTCGAAGCCGGTTTCGAGGCGTTGATCGGCGCGCTGGCCGGGACCGGGACCACCCTGATCGTGACCGCCGACCACGGCTTTCTCGACACCGTGCCGGAGCGGCGCCTGGACCTGGCGGATTTCCCGGCGCTGGCGCAATTGCTGGACGGACCGCTCTGGGGCGAGCCCCGGGTGGCGTACTGCCGGGTGTTGCCCGGCCAGGCGGCGGAGTTCGAGCGCCGTGCGCGGGGGGCGCTGGCCGGCGCCGCACGCGTCTATCCCAGCCGACAGCTGCTGGCGGAGGGCTGGTTCGGCCTCGGGGCGACGCACCCGCGCTTCGCCGAGCGCATCGGCGACTGCACGCTGGTGATGGAGGGCGATTACACGCTCAGGGACTGGCTCCCGGGCGAGAAGCGCTTCGTGCAGGTGGGGGTGCACGGCGGCGTGAGCGAGGACGAGATGCGGATTCCTTTGGTGACGGTGAAGACGTGAAGACGCGAGGCGCGACATGGACGTGAAGACCAGGAGCGGTGTGCGTATCCATTACGAGGCGGGCGGCGAGGGGCCGTGCGTGGTGCTGTCCCACTCGCTGGCGTGCCACTCGGCGATGTGGGAGCCGCAGGCCGCATACCTGAAGGATCGCTACGATGTGTTGCGGGTCGATACCCGCGGCCACGGCCTCTCCGATGCGCCCGGCGGGCCTTACACGCTCGAGCAGCTGGCGCAGGACGTGGTGGCGGTGCTGGACGACCACGGCGTCGGGCGCGTGCACTTCGTCGGCCTGTCGATGGGCGGCATGATCGGCCAGCTGCTGGCGCTGGCGCACCCCGACCGGGTCGCCAGTCTCACGCTGGCGGACACCACCAGCCGCTTCCCGGCGGGGTCGGAGGCGGTCTGGGAGGAGCGCATCGTCACCGCCACCGGCCAGGGCATGGGCGCCCTGGTGGCGCCCACCCTCGCGCGCTGGTTCACCGAAGACTTCCGCGCCCGCCGCCCCGACGTCGTCGAGCGGGTCGGCGCCATGATCCGCTCGACGCCCGTGGCCGGCTACGTCGGCTGCTGCCATGCCATACCGAAGGTCAATACCACCGGGCGCCTGGGGGAGATTCGCTGCCCGACACTGGTGATCGTCGGCGAAGACGATCCCGGCACGCCGGTGGCGATGGCGAAGACCATTCACGACGCCATCCCGGGCTCCGAGCTGGTGGTGATTCCCAAGGCGTCGCACCTGTGCAACCTGGAGCAGCCGGAGGCGTTCAACCGCGTGCTGGGCGGTTTCCTGGACCGGGTAGCCGGCGCCTGAGCAAAAACTTGCGCCGGCTGCGGCGTTGCGCGAGGATGGCGCGCTTCATTCCTCCACGCCGACCACGATGACCGCCGCTCCGACCCTGCAGGACGTGCTGCTGGCCCACGCCCGCATCCGCCCCCACGTCCATCGCACGCCCGTGCTGACGTGCGCCAGCCTCGACCGCGCCACCGGCGCGCGCCTCTACTTCAAGTGCGAGAACTTCCAGAAGGTGGGCGCGTTCAAGGCCCGCGGCGCCACCAATGCGGTGTTTTCGCTCTCCGACGAGGAGGCGCGCGCGGGCGTGGTGACGCATTCATCGGGCAACCATGCCGCCGCGCTGGCGATGGCCGCCGGCCGGCGCGGAATTCCCGCCCACATCGTCATGCCCGACAACGCGCCGCAGGTGAAGAAGGACGCGGTGGCGGCGTACGGCGGTCGCGTCGTGTTCTGCGCGCCGACGCTGCAGGCGCGGGAGGAGGCCTGCGCGCGCATCGTCGCCGAAACCGGCGCGCAGCTGGTGCACCCCTACAATGACGAGCGCGTGATGGCTGGGCAGGGCACCGCGGCGGTGGAACTGCTGGAGGAGGTGCCCGACCTGGACGTGGTCCTGACGCCGGTGGGGGGCGGCGGCCTGCTCTCGGGCACGGCGACGGCGGTGAAGGGGTTGAACGCCGCCATCCGGGTGATCGGCACCGAGCCGGCCGGCGCCGACGACGCCTACCGCTCGTTCCGCTCCGGCGAGCGCCAGCCCATGGACCATCCCCGGACCATCGCCGACGGGCTGCGCACGTCGCTGGGCGACAAGACTTTTCCCATCATCCGGCGGCTGGTGGACGACATCGCTACGGTGTCGGAGGAGGGCATCGTCGACGCGATGCGCCGGGTCTGGCAGTTCATGAAGATCATCATCGAACCGTCCTGCGCGGTGCCGTTGGCGGCGCTGACCGAGGAACGCGTGCGTCTCGTGGGGAAACGCGTCGGTATCGTGCTCACCGGCGGCAACGTGGACCTGGACCGGCTGCCCTGGCTGCGCTGAGCGCATCGCTGCCGATGGCGCGCCACGACGGCCTGATCGACGCCCTGGTGGACCGCGGCGTCGCGGTCACCCGCGACTTCCTCGCGCCGCCGGCGGTGGCGGCGCTGGCGCAGGAGGCGCGGGCGCTCCACGGCGGCGGCGCCTTCCGGCAGGCGGGGGTGGGTCGCGGCGGTGCCCGGACTCTCAATAGCGAAATCCGCGGCGATCGTGTGCACTGGCTCGACGAGGCGGCGCCCACCGCGCCCCAGGCGGCGTTCTGGCAGGCGCTCGACGCGCTCAGGACGGCGCTCAACGCGTCCCTTTACCTGGGGCTCGCGGAGTTCGAGGGCCACTACGCGGCATTTCCTCCCGGTGCCGGCTACCGCAGGCACCTGGACCGGTTCGCCGAGTCCGACGCGCGGGTGGTCTCGGCGGTGCTTTACCTGAACGCGGCGTGGCGCCCGGAACTGGGCGGGGCGCTGCGGCTGTACGACGCGAAGGGCTGGGAGGACGTGCTGCCGGAAGCGGGAACGCTGGTGGTGTTCCGCAGCGACAGCGTCTACCACGAGGTGCTGCCGGGCAGCCGGCTGCGCTTCAGCCTCACCGGATGGTTTCGGCGGCGCGGCGCATCCGTGCTGGAGACGATCCCGGATCCGGGCCCGGGCCGGGACGCGGCCTAGGGACCTTCCGGGCCGCGGTTTGTGAAATTGCGCAAAAGCGGTTCGGAAAGCGGTCAGAGAAACAGGATCGCCGGGATCACCGTCGCCGCCACCACCCACACCACCCACTGCAGGTTGCGGCGCGCCAGGAAGCCGGTGTAGTGCAGGACGATCACCGTGATGGCGAACACGTAGTAAAGAATCAGCAGCATCGAAACGCCCCTCGACGGCGCCGCGGACCGGCGCACCCCCGACGGCATTGTAGCCGCGCGCCGCGACAGCGCCTAGCGGACGAAACCGGCGGAGGTCCCGCGAGCGCGGCGGCGCCGCGCCCGGCTCAGGCGAACAGGTGCAGCACGCCGTCGAGGCCGACGACGTTGATCTGGTAAGTGGCGCGTTCGCGCACCACCGGCTTGGCGCGGTAGGCGACGCTGATGCCGGCCGCCGCCATCATCTTGAGGTCGTTGGCGCCGTCGCCGATGGCGATCACGCGCGAGCCGGGCAGCGCCAGCTCGTTGGCCATGCGTTCGAGCCACAGCGCCTTGCCGTCGGCGTCGATGATGTCGCCAAGCACGCGGCCGGTGAGCCGGCCGTTGACGATCTCCACGGTGTTGGAGGTGGCGTAATCGAAGCCGAGCCGGTCGCGCAGCCGGTCGGTGAAGAACGTGAAGCCGCCGGACACCAGCATGGTCTTGAGGCCCGCGGCCTTGACGCCCTCGAGCAGGCGCCCGGCGCCGGGGTTGAGCGCGAGGCGGCGGTCGTAGACTTCCTGGAAGCTGGCGACGTCGAGGCCGGCCAGCAGCTTGACCCGTTCCCGCAGGCTTTCGGCGTAATCCATCTCGCCGCGCATGGCGGCGGCGGTGATTTCCGCCACCTGGGGCTTGATCCCCGCCAGGTCCGCCACCTCGTCGATGCACTCGATGGCGATCAGCGTCGAGTCCATGTCCATCACCAGCAGGCCGTAGTCGGCGAGCCGCTGATCGTCGGGCACGAAGCCGAAATCGAGCAGCGCGCGGTCGCAGATTGCCGCGACGCCGTCGTGGCGCTGCGCGTTCGCCAGGCGGAAGACGTTGGGCGCGCTCTGCTCGATGCCGGATGCGCCGGTCAGGTGCGCCAGCTCCTTCAAGTCGCGGGTCTCGACGTCGGAACCCTGCACGACGAGGAACATGTCAGGCGAGCTCCTTCAGCACGCCCTCCACGTGCCGCGCCCGCTCCGCCACCTCCGGCACGGCGGCCTCGATGCGCAGCGTCTCCGGTCCGGCCAGCTTGTAGTGGCGCCGGGTCTGGATGAGCTGGATGATGCGCGCCGGGTCCACCGGCGGGTTGGGCACGAAGTGCACCTTGATCGCGTCCGCCGAGGCGTCGAGCCGCGCCACGCCCAGCGGCTTCGCCAGGATGCGCAGCCGGTGGCACGCGAACAGCACGCGCGCGGGTTCCGGCAGCAGGCCGAAGCGGTCGATCAGCTCCTGCTGCATCTCGGCGAGCTCGTCCAGCGTCTCGCAGTTGGCGAGCCGCTTGTAGATCACCAGCCGCTCATGGACGTCGCTACAGTAGGCTTCCGGCAGCAGCGCCGGCACGTGCAAGTTGATCTCGGTGGTCACCTCCAGCGGCTGCGCGAGATCGGGCTCCTTGCCGGCCTTGAGCGACTTCACCGCCTGCTCCAGCATGCGCGCGTAAAGCGCGAACCCCACCTCCTGCATCTCGCCGCTCTGGGATTCGCCCAGCACCTCGCCGGCGCCGCGGATCTCGAGGTCGTGCATGGCGAGATAGAAGCCGGCGCCCAGCTGCTCCATCATCTGAATGGCCTCGAGCCGCTTGCGCGCGTTGCCTTTGAGCGCCTCTTCGTGCGGCGCCAGCAGGTAGGCGTAGGCCTGGTGATGCGAGCGCCCGACGCGGCCGCGCAGCTGGTGCAGCTGCGCCAGGCCGAAGCGGTCGGCGCGGTCGATGATGATGGTGTTGGCGCTGGGCACGTCGATGCCGGTCTCGATGATGGTGGTGCACAGGAGCACATTGAAGCGCTGGTGGTAGAAGTCCCGCATCACCCGCTCCAGGTCGCGCTCGCGCATCTGGCCGTGGGCCACCTGGATGCGCGCCTCCGGCAGCAGCTTTTCCAGCCGCGCACGGATCGCCTCGATGGTCTCGATCTGGTTGTGCAGGAAGTAGACCTGGCCGCCGCGCTTGAGCTCCCGCAGCACCGCCTCACGGATCAGTCCGTCGGAGAAGCGCGAGACGAACGTCTTGATGGCGAGCCGGCGCTCCGGCGCGGTGGCGATCACCGAAAAGTCCCGCAGTCCCTCCATCGCCATCGCCAGGGTGCGCGGGATCGGCGTGGCGGTCAGCGTCAGCACGTCGACTTCGGCGCGCAGCTGTTTGAGCCGCTCCTTCTGGCGCACGCCGAAACGGTGTTCCTCGTCGATGATCACCAGGCCCAGGTTCCTGAACTTCACGTCCTTGGACAGCAGCCGATGTGTGCCGATGACGATGTCGATCCTGCCCTCGGCGATGCCGGCGAGCGCCGCGGCCTGTTCCTTGGCCGACCGGAAGCGGGAGAGCTCCGCGACCTTCACCGGCCATGCGCCGAAGCGGTCGGAGAAATTGTTGTAATGCTGCTCGGCGAGCAGCGTGGTGGGCACCAGCACCGCCACCTGCTTGCCGTCCAGCACCGCGACGAACGCGGCGCGCAGCGCCACCTCGGTCTTGCCGAAGCCGACGTCGCCGCACACCAGCCGGTCCATGGGCCGGCCCTGGGTGAGGTCGCGGATCACCGCCTCGATGGCGGCCGCCTGATCGGGCGTCTCCTCGAAGCCGAAGTCCTCGGCGAACGCGTCGTAGTCGTGGGCCTTGAGCGCGAACGCGTGGCCCTGGCGCGCGGCGCGCTGGGCGTAGAGGTTGAGCAGCTCGGCGGCGGTGTCGCGCACCTTCTGCATCGCCTTGCGCTTGGCCTTGTCCCACTGGCCGCTGCCGAGCTTGTGCAGCGGCGCGCTCTCCGTGGGGCCGCCGGTGTAGCGGCTGATGAGGTGCAGCTGCGCCACCGGCACGTAGAGCTTGTCGCCGCCGTCGTACTCCAGCAGCAGGAACTCGGCTTCGCCCTCGCCCAGGTCCAGCGTCGCCAGTCCCTGGAAGCGGCCGACGCCGTGGCTCTCGTGCACCACCGGGTCGCCGGCCTTCACCTCCGAGAGATCGCGCAGCACGTTCTCCGCGCTGGCGCGCCTGGCGGCGTCGCGCGCCGGGCGCCGGACCTGCTCGGCGTAGAGCTCGTTCTCGGTGACGATGGCCAGCGCAGGACCGGTGAGCAGGAAACCGCGCGCGAGCGGGCCGGCCCCCAGCATCAGCCGGGCGCCGCCTTCGAGGAAGGCGGCGAAGTCCGCCGCGGGCGCGGGCTTCACGCCGTATTCGCCGAGATAATCGGCCAGCACCTCGCGCCGGCCCACGGACTCCGCCAGCAGCAGCACGCGGCCGTCGAAGCCGTCGGTGAAGCTTTTCAGGCGGTGTAACGGGTCATCGGCGCGGCGGTCTACCGCCAGCGGCGGCAGCGGCGCGGCGGGGCAGGGCAGCGCCCGGCGCTCGGGCGCCGCCGCCTCGGCCGCCGGCGTCAGGAGATCGGTGCGGGGATGCTGCCCGAGAGCGACGAAGAACGCTTCGGCGGTGAGAAACAGCTCTTCGGGCGGCAGCAGCGGCCGGCCAGCGTCCCCGCGCAGCAGCCGGTAGCGCTCGCCGGTCTCGCGCCAGAAGGCGTCGATGGCGCTCCGCACGTCACCGTGCAGGCAGACGGGCGCGTCGGGCGGCAGGTAATCGAACAGCGTCGCCACCTGGTCGAAGAACAGCGGCAGGTAGTACTCGATCCCGGCCGGCGCCATGCCGCGGCTCACGTCCTTGTACAGCGTGCTGCGCGAGGGATCGCCCTCGAACGCCTCGCGGAAGCGGGCGCGGAAGCGCATCTGCGCCTCCTCGGTGAGCGGAAACTCCCGCGCCGGCAGCAGGCGGATCTCCTTGACCGGGTAGATGCTGCGCTGGCTGTCGACGTCGAAGGTGCGCAGCGTGTCGATCTCGTTGTCCAGCAGGTCGATGCGGTAGGGCACCGGGCTGCCCATGGGGAACAGGTCGATGAGGCCGCCGCGCACGCAGTACTCGCCCGGCGATACCACCTTGGTGACGTGGGTGTAGCCGGCCAGCAGGAGCTGCTGGCGCAGGCCGTCGACGTCGAGCGCGTCGCCCTGGCGCAGCAGGAAGGCGTGGGCCGCGATGTACTCCACCGGCGCCATGCGGTAGAGCGCGGTGGTGACCGGCACGACCACCACGTCGCAGGCGCGCTGGGCGATCTGGTAGAGGGTGGCGATGCGCTCCGACACCAGGTCCTGGTGGGGCGAGAACGTGTCGTAGGGCAGCGTTTCCCAGTCCGGCAGGAGGCGCACTTGCAGTTCCGGCGCGAAATACGGCAGCTCGGTGGCGAGCCGCTGCGCTTCCTGGGCGCTGGCGGCCACCACCAGGAGAAGCCCGCCGCGTCGTGCCAGCGCCGCCGCCGCCAGCGCGTCGCTGGAACCCGCCAGGCCGCCGAACACGCGCCCGCGCGCTTCCGGCGCGAGCAGCGTCGGCAGCGTGGCAGGGGCGATGGTTTCGGTGGGCACGCGCAGTCTCGGCGGAAGAAAGCCGGGTATTATAAGTCAGGCGGGTTACCCGACCCGTCTTCGGCGACGGACCACGACGGACCGCAGGCGCCCGAAAGCGTTCCCCGGACGTGTGATGGAGAAAGAAACCGTGTTTCGTGACCGCATCGATGCCGGCCATCGCCTCGCCAGCGCGCTGGCCGAATATCGCGGCCGCCATCCGCTGGTGCTGGCGATTCCCCGCGGCGCCGTGCCGATGGGCAAGGTGATCGCCGACGCCCTCGGCGGCGAACTGGACGTGGTGCTGGTGCGCAAGCTGCGCGCGCCGGGCAATCCGGAGTTCGCGATCGGTTCCATCGATGAGACCGGCTGGGCCTACGTCGCCGACTACGCGGCGTCGGCGGGCGCCAGCGCGGAATACATCGAGCGCGAAAAGGCCCAGCAGCTCGCCACCATCCGCCGCCGCCGCGCCGAGTACACGCCGATCCATGCGCCCATCGACCCCAAGGGCCGGGTCGTCATCGTCGTCGACGACGGGCTCGCCACCGGCGCCACCATGATCTCGGCCCTGCACGCGTTGCGCTCGCGCGGGCCCGAGCGGCTGATCTGCGCCGTGCCGGTGGCGCCGCCGGATACCGTCGAGCGGGTACGCGAGCATTGCGACGAGATGGTGTGCCTGGAACAGCCGCTGCAGTTCTACGCGGTGGGCCAGTTCTACCATCACTTCGACCAGGTGGAGGACGACGAGGTGCGGGCGGTGCTGGCGCGCCGCGCCGCGCGCCCGCCGCAGGCTCGCTAGGCGCTCAGCGCTTAACCTGGCGCGCGCGCCGGACCAGCGCGACGCCCAGGCGCACGGCGTGCTCGATGGCGGCGATGTCGTTCACCGGCGCGGCCAGTTCCAGGCGCAGACCCTGGCCGTCGAGCTGGGCCGTCAGGTGCAGCTCGGGGCTGAAGTACCGGCCCGTCGAGCGCGGCCATGAGCTGAGCAGCGTTTCGGTTTCGGCGTCGATGAGCCGGGCGAAGTCCGGATTCGGTCCGATCAGCGCGAAAGCGCGGCCGAACGCAGGACTGCCGACGGGGATGTCCTGGGCCTGGCTCACGAAATCCTGCCCGGCGAAAGCGAGCGCCGCGCCGCCGTTGCGCTCCGTCCAGCGCGCCAGCTTCACCAGCGCGCGGCCGAACCCGCCCCGGAGGACGTCGTAGGTCCTGCGCCCCAGCAGCTGGAAAGCCGGTCCGCGCGCGGTGACCGCGGTGGTGCTCCAGCGACTGCGCGGGGCCGAGTCGGACTCGCCCGCGACGACGTGGACGAACTCCCAATGGACACCCTGGGTTTCGCCGCGCACAGTGAAGCCGCCGTCGGCGCCCTGGGGCGCCTGGTAGTGCCAGCCCCGCGCCCGCGCCTCGAACCAGCGCGCCTGCTCGGCGTGATGGCGGCGCTCGGCGTCGCGCCGCACCAGCCAGAGCGCGCCCACGGCGAGCGCGCCGAATGCCAGCAGCACCAGGATCGTGACCGACGGCATCGCCACCGACCTACTCCTGCGTCCGGGTCATCTGGATCACGGGCTGCGTACCTTCTTCCGGCAGCAGCACCGTCATCATGCCGGTGAGCGGGTTTTGCATTGTTTAAACTTTCTGCGCGCGACAGGGTGTTGCGCGCAGACGAAGCAGGAACGGTGCCAGACGTCGGGCGACGCGGCGCCCGCGCAGACGCTCGGGATCAGCGTTGCGTGACGGCGAAATGCCGGGCGAACCAGCGCGCGGCGTGCTCCGCCGCCTGCTCCAGCGTGCCGGGTTCGTCGAAGAGATGGGTCGCGCCGGGAACGATGACCAGCTCCTTCTCGCACACGAGCCGCGCGCAGGCGGCCTCGTTGAGTTCGATCACGCCGTAGTCCCGGCCGCCGACGATGAGCAGCGTCGGCGCGCGCACCCGCCGCAGGTCGTCGCCCGCCAGGTCCGGGCGTCCGCCGCGGGAGACCACGGCGGCCACCGTCGGCTCCGCCGCGGCGGCGCAGAGGGCGGCGGCGGCGCCGGTGCTGGCGCCGAAAAAGCCTGCCGGCAGGTGTGCGGTCTGGGCCTGCTGCCGCAGCCACGCCAGCGCGGCCAGCAGCCGGCGGGTCAGCAGACCGATGTCGAAGCGCGTCGCGTGGTCCACGTCCTCGCCGGCGGTGAGCAGATCGAACAGCAGGGTGGCGATCCCGGCGCGCTGCAGCTCGCCGGCGACGTAGGCGTTGCGCGGCGAGAACCGGCTGGAGCCGCTGCCGTGGGCGAAGGCCACGACGCCCAGGGGCCCGGCGGGCAGCGCCAGCGTGCCGTCGAGCACCGCGGCGCCGTCGACGATGCGCGCGGGAAGCTCGGTCATGGCCGCCTCAGGCGTGGACGTGGGAATGGATCGCCACCGGCACGCGGCGCGGCCCGAAAGCGCCGCGGAACGCCTCGAAACGCCCGGCGATCGCCGTGTCGCAGTGCGGACAGCGGCCGTCGGCGGTGACGTGGTAGTCCAGGATGCGGTACCAGTCGCGCACGATCAGCGGCTTGCCGCAGCCGGGGCAGGACGTGGTGTCGCCTTCCACGTCGTGGACGTTGCCGGTGTAGACGTAATGCAGCCCGGCGTCCAGCGCGATGCGCCGCGCGCGCGTGAGCGTCGCCGGCGGCGTGGCCGGGGTATCCATCATCTTGAAATCGGGATGGAAGGCGCTGAAGTGCAGCGGCACGTCGGGGCCCAGCTCCTTCATCACCCACGCGGCCAGCGCCTTCAACTCGGCGTCGGAATCGTTCTTGCCGGGGATCAGCAGCGTCGTGATCTCCAGCCAGACGTCGGTTTCGTGCCGGAGGTAGACGAGCGTTTCCAGCACCGGCTGGAGATGCGCGCCGCAAAGCTGGAAATAGAACTCGTCGGTGAAGGCCTTCAGGTCCACGTTGGCGGCGTCGATCTTGGCGTAGAACTCGCGCCGCGCGGCGTCGTGGATGTAGCCGGCGGTGACCGCGACGGTCTTGAGGCCATGGCGGTGGCAGGCGTCCGCGGTGTCCATCGCGTACTCGGCGAAGATCACCGGGTCGTTGTAGGTGAAGGCGACGCTCCTCGCGCCGGCGCGCTCGGCGGCGGCGGCGATCTCCTCGGGGCTCGCCTGGTCCATCAGCCGGTCCATGTCCTTCGATTTGCTGATGTCCCAGTTCTGGCAGAACTTGCACGCCAGGTTGCAGCCCGCGGTGCCGAAGGAGAACACCGACGACCCCGGGTAGAAATGATTCAGCGGCTTCTTCTCGATCGGATCGATGCAGAAACCGGACGAGCGGCCGTAGGTGGTGAGCACCATCCGGCCGCCCACCATCTGGCGCACGAAGCAGGCGCCGCGCTGGCCTTCGTGCAGCTTGCAGTCGCGCGGGCACAGGTCGCACTGGATGCGCCCGTCATCGAGCGCGTGCCACCAGCGGCCGGCGTAATCGGACGCGCTCATGGCAGGGTTTCCTCCAGGTCGGATTCCACCCACTTGGCCACCGTGTAGCGCCACGCCTGGACCTCCGCCGCCCAGAAGCCGAACGGCAGCCCGGCTTTGCGCTTGAGCTGCTCGAGGAAATCCCGCGGCTCGGGCAGCGTCTCCCATACCTGGGGCAGGAACGTGCTGCGGTGGTGTCCGTAGCGGAACACCAGGCCGTCGACCCCGGGCCGCAGCAGCGCCAGCAGCTCGGTCTCGGACGTGAAAGTCACCGGCTCCAGCGGCGAGAGCAGCGACACCTCGATCCGGGTGCGCTCGAACTCGCGCAGCGTGAGCGGCGTGAAGCGCGGATCGCGGAAGGCGGCGCCGATCGCGTTCAGGCGCACGTCCTCGCGCAGCGGCCGGTGCGCTTCCAGGCTGCCGATACAGCCGCGCAGCTGATCGTCCAGGTTCAGCGTCACGAAAGTCGCGCCGGGCCCGGCCAGCGCGGGATGCTCGCCGGCCGGGTCGGCGGGCACGCCGAAGTGCGAGGCGATGGCGCCGCGCGCATGGTCGAGGAGGACGCCGCCGACGTCAGTGGACATGGGCCCGGGCCTCGTTGAAGGCGAACGCCGCGTAGCCGACCACCCGTGAGCGGTCGCCGGCGGTGTCGCCGGAGTTGCGCAGGTCCAGCAGCTCCGGCGTCATGCCGCGGCGCTTGGCCGCCAGCAGGAAGCCGTCCACCGGGGTGGCGCCGCAGGCCTGGGAATGGTCGATGGTGTGCTCCATCGCCAGGATGGCGCGCGCGGTGACCGAATCGACCCGCTTGGCGACGTCGTAAGGCAGGTAATGGGAGAGGTCGGAGCTGATCACGATCAGGGTCTCGTCGCCGCCCCAGAGGCGCTCCAGCACGGTGGCGACGTCGTCGGCAGCAGCGTCGCCCACCGCCAGTGGCAGCAGGGCGAAATCGCCCAGCACCGCCTGGAGAAACGGCAGCTGCACCTCGAGCGAATGCTCGAAGGCGTGGGCCTGGGCGCTGACCGTCACCTGGGGCAGGTCCTGGACCGCCGCCGCGGCCTCGCGGTCCACCGGGATGCGCCCCAGCGGCGTGGCGAACTCCGTGGCGCCGGGCAGTGCCAGGCCGCGCACGGCGATCCGGTGGCAAGGTCCCAGCAGCACCACGCGGCGCACACGGCCGCGGCCGGCCTTCAGCCGCGCGTAGGCGCTGGCCGCCACCGGCCCCGAATAGACATAACCGGCGTGGGGCACGATCACCGCCTTGGGGAGCGGCGCCTCGGCATCGGCCGTGTGCCCCGCCTCCTGCAGCAGGGACGCGACTTCCAGGGCCAGGGATTCGGCATCACCGGGATAGAAGGCGCCCGCCACGGCGGGCTGTCGAACGGTGCTCATGCTCCATCCTCGTATGGGTACATGGTTGTGATATGCGGGCGGCCGGGGCGCCGCTCAAGTCATCGCGGCTTCAACTTTAACTATAGACCCGCTGCCCCCGCGCGCCTATGGGGGCCGGTAGTCCAACGGTCAGGCGGCGCTGACGCGCTTGGCCTGCCAGCCCTCGGCGCCCATTTCCGCCAGGAACTGCACCGGCGTGCCGATCTCCAGGCGCTCGAAGTCCGGGCTGACGACGTTCTCGCGGCTGAAATACAGCTCGCGGCCGTCGGACGCCTGGATGAAGCCGTAGCCCTCCTCGAACAGCCGCGCGACATGACCGGCGGCCTCCGGCGCGTGGACCTTGGTTTCGCCGCGCTGGCGCCGCGCGTAGTCCTCCAGCTTGCGCTTGGCGGCGTCGAATCCGTCGCGCACCGCGACGTAGACGTCCTCGTGCGCGTCGCGGTCGGCGACGATCACCGTGCCCGGCACGTCGATGTCGATGCGCACGCAGTACTTGCGGCCCTGGTGCTTGTGCTTGCCCGCGGGCTCGACGGTGACGCGGCAGCCGGTGATATGGGGGTAGAACTGCTCCAGCTTGCCGGCCTTCTCGCGGATTTCAGCCTCCAGTGCGGGAGTGGCCGGGAGGTCACGGATCAGGACTTGGAGCGGTCGTTGCATCATGTCCTCCTGCGGTGGGGTTCAGCGGCGTCGCTGGGCCTCGTTGGATTGCTCGCGCGCGGTCAGCTTGACCGCGGCGCCGAGCTCCTCGGCAATGATCTCCAGGATGTCGTCGAGCGCAACAATGCCGGCGAGCGCGCCCTGGGCGTCCACCACCGGCATGCGGCGCACGCCGCGCCGGCGCATGGTCTGGAGCGTCTCGAACACCGCATCGGTCTCAGCGGCGGTGATCAGCTCGCCACCCATGATATCGCCAACGGTGAGCACCGCGGGCTCCAGGCCCGGCGCCACCACCTCGATCACGATGTCGCGATCGGTGACGATGCCGGTGGGCACCCGGCGGCCTCGGGATTCTTCCACCACCACCAGGTCACCGACATGGAATTCGCGCATCAGCTTCGATGCCTCGACGACGGTGGTTTCGGCGGTGGCGACGACAACTTCACGGATGCAGATTTCGCCGACGTTCATGGGGGGCCTCGCGCTGGGTCTGGGATGAGTTGGTGGTGGTGGGCTCGGTCTGCCGGCAGCGCCGGCGCGCCCGTCGATTTCAGTGTCCTGCCGGGCGCCGGCGGATGCCTTGATGTATGTCAATGCGCGTTGGGCGCCGGGCGCCGGTTTAGAATGGCGGCATGAGCGATTGCGTGGCGCTGATCCCGGCCGCCGGGGCGGGAATCCGCATGGGCGAGGCCGTGCCGAAGCAGTACCGCCTGCTGCTGGGCCGGCCGATGGTGGCGCACGCCGTGCGGGCGCTGTGGGAGTGCCCGCTGGTGCGCTGCGTCTACGTAGTGCTGGCGCCCGGGGACCGCAGCTGGGCGGCGTTCGACTGGAGCGGTTACGGCGACCGACTGGCCACCCTGCGCTGCGGCGGGGCGACCCGGGCCGAGAGCGTCGCCAACGGCCTGGCGGCGATCGCCGCCGACGTGGTCGACGACACCTGGGTGCTGGTCCATGACGCCGCGCGTCCGTGCCTGCGACCGAGCCAAGTGGAGCGTCTGATCCACGAAATCGGCGACGACGACGTCGGCGGACTGCTGGCGGTGCCGGTGGCGGACACCCTGAAGCGCGCCGACGAGGACGGGCGCGTGCTGCGCACCGAGCCGCGGGACGGGCTGTGGCAGGCGCAGACGCCCCAGATGTTCCGCTTCGGCGTGCTGCAACGGGCACTGCGCGACGGTGCCGCGTCCGGGATCACCGACGAGGCGCGGGCGGTGGAACTGCTGGGGCTGAGGCCGAAGCTGGTGGGCGGCGACGTGGCGAATTTCAAGGTGACTTTCCCCCACGACCTGCCGCTCGCCGAGCGGATCCTGCGCAACCGGGAGGCGCTGAATGAGGATCGGACACGGGTTTGACGCCCACGCGCTGGTGGCGGGGCGGCCGCTCATCATCGGCGGCGTCACCATCCCCTTCGGGTGCGGCCTGGCGGGCCATTCCGACGCCGACGTGCTGCTGCACGCGGTGACCGACGCGCTGCTGGGAGCCGCGGGGCTGGGCGACATCGGCCGGCATTTTCCCGATACCGATCCGGCGTACCGCGGCGCCGACAGCCGGGACCTGCTGCGCGAGGCGGCGCGGCGTCTGGCGGCGGCCGGTTACCGGGTGGTGAACGTGGACGCCACGGTCATCGCCGAGGCGCCGCGGATGGCACCCCACGTCCCGCAGATGGTGGCCAACATCGCCCAGGACCTGGGCGTGGTGGCGGGGGCGGTCAACGTCAAGGCCAAGACCACCGAGAAACTGGGATTCACCGGCCGCGGCGAGGGCATCGCGGCCGAAGCGGTGGCGCTGATCGACGTGGCATGACCGGGGCGCCGCGGCCGGCGCGGGTGTTCTTCGCCCTGTGGCCCGACGCCCGGGTGCGCACCGCGCTGCACCGGGCCGCCCGGGCGCTGCACGCGGGCTGCGGCGGACGCGCCATGCGCCCGGCCAACATTCATCTCACGCTGGTGTTCGTGGGTGACCTGCCCGAGACTCGCCTGCCGGAGCTGTGCGCAGTCGCCGGCGGCACACCCGGCACCGCGATGGAGATCACGATCGATCGCGCCGTGTTCTGGCCGCGCAACCGCATCGCCTGGGTCGGCCCCGGCGCGACGCCGCCCCCGCTCGCCGCGCTGGTGACGGCGCTGGAAGAGGGCCTGGCCGGCGCCGGCTTCCGTTTCGACCGGCGGCCCTACCTGCCCCACATCACGCTGCTGCGCAACGCCCGCTGCCACGCTGCGCCGTCACTTGCGGAGCCGGTCGCCTGGAAGGCGGACGAGTTCGTGCTGGCCCGGTCGACGCGCAACGAGGAGGGCGCGGCTTACGACCTGATCGGCCGCTGGCCGCTCGCGGATTCGCCGGCGCGGTAATGCGCCGGCCCGCGGCGCGTTGCCGCGGGCCGGCGCCGGCGCTCACAGGAAAATGCAGGACTCCAGGTGTCCGTGCAGTTCCTTCGGCGGCACCTTGGTGTAGTCCTTCTCGAAGCTGTCGCTCACCAGGTGCAGGGTGTGGGGGTCCAAGTGGTTGCGCAGCTCGCCCATGAACGCGGGCGGCGCCACCAGGATCAGGCGCTGGTACTCGTTGGTGCTGCGGCCGTGGCCCAGCACACGCGAGAGCTCGATGGCGAAATGCTGTGCTTCCGCCTGCTTCGGCTCGGTCTGGGAAATGTAGCTGCCGTGACCGTTGCCGCGGCTCTTGTTGTGCCCCGGGCGGTCGGATACCAGCTGCGAGCCTTTTTCCCGGCTCGCGGCATGGTCGAATTCCTTGAGTTTCTTGAGTCCTTTCTTGGGTCCGTCGTTGAGGTACAGGTGGGCCTTGCTGGCGTTGGCGACCAGAATCCACGTGTTTCCCATTCGTCGTCTCTCTCGGTCGTGGGTGAACGAAAAACCTGGGCGGGCGATTGCAGTGTAGCCAATTGCGCACTCCGGGAGTAGCTTCCGCCGCCCGCCGGATGGGACTATGATTGGAAAAATTCAGCCCCCCCGGCCGCCCGGGAAGCGGGAGCGTCACCCGCGCCTCCGGGCCCCCGCCCTCCCGGGGCAGCAGCTCCACCCGGCCGCCATGCAGGCGCGCCACCCGGTCCACGATCGCCGGTCCCAGCCCCGAGCCGCCGCTGCCGCGCGCGGTGTCGAGCCGTGTCAGTGGCTGCAGCATGCGCGCCGCCTCGGACGGCGGTATCCCGGGCCCCCGGTCCAGCACCGCCAGCACCGCGGTTGCGCCCTCGCGCCGGGTGCGCACCTCCACCGGCGGCCGGCCGTGGCGCTGAGCGTTGGCCAGCAGGTTGGCCACCAGCCGCTGGATCGCCACCGGCCGCGTGCGCGGCGGCTTCCACGGCGCGCCCCCGCGCCTCGACCGGCTGGACGGCAACGGCAATCCGGCGTTCGCGGTGGATTTCCGCCGGCTTTACGCCACGGCGATGGAACGCTGGTGGGGGGTGGCGTCGCAGCCGGTGCTGGGCGGGGCGTTTGCGCCGCGGGAACCGCTGCGCGCATGAGGGCGACGGACCCTGTCGTGCGGGGCGCCCCGCCCTGGCTCCCGCGCCGGGCCTGCCGCGTGGCGGGCCCTTTTCTTAACTCAACGGCTGTGGCCGTTGACCGCCTTCTGCCAGCAATACACGCGCATCGGCGGGACGTTGAGCAGCTCGAGTTCGACGCGGGGCTTGCCGAACACCGCGCGGCCCAGGGTGCCGACGCGGTCGCGCAACTGGTAGGCGACGAAGCGGCCGCCCGGGGCCAGGCAGTTCTTCACCGCCTCGACGATGGCGATGCCGATGGCCCTCGGCATGGTGGAAAACGGGATCCCGGAGATCACCACGTCGGGCGCCGGAAAGTTGTGGGCTTGCAGCGCCTCGGCGATGTTGCGCGCGTTGCCGTGGTGCACCGTAAGGCGCGGGTCGCGGATCGCTGACAGGATGGCGACGAAATGCCGGTCCAGCTCCAGCGACATCAGCCGGGCGTCGGGCGGCAGCGCCGCCAGCAGCGCGCGGGTGGTGCCCCCCGTGCCAGGCCCCAGCTCCACCACCGTACGGGCGTCGCCGAGGCCGGCGCTCTTTACCAGCCGCCGCTCCAGGAAGCGGGAGCTGGGGATGACCGATCCGACCCGGCCGGGGTGGCGGAGGAATCCCTGGAAAAACGCAACGCGCAGGTCGCGCGCCGGTTCCTGGCGGTCAGGCTTGAGCATTCAGGCACTCCCTTGGTGGCGGCACGGGTGGTTTTTCGTTGCACAAATTTAACATATCGGGCCGCCGGCCTGCCGCGGCGGCCCCGGCGGAAAAAACGGCAGCTCGTCCGGGGCCGAGGCGCCGCTGGTGACGGTGAAGCGCATGGCCTCCTCCACGGACCAGTCCAGGGGCGTCAGGCGCTCCAGCGGCACGATCTCGACGTACCCGGAGGTGGGATTGGGCGCGGTGGGGACGTAGACCACCGCCAGGTCGGCGCCGGTGTGCCGGTCCTTGAGCGTGCGGGTGACCAGGGCCACGACCCGCAGGTCGGATGAGGGGAACGCCAGCAGCGCGACGCGCTGGGCGTTCCCCGGCTTTTGCTGCAGCACGGTGACGAATGTCTTGGCGCTGCCGTAGATGGCCTTCACCAGCGGGATGCGGTCCAACAGCGCCTCGAACCACGCCAGCACCCGCCGCCCCACCACCAGGCTGGTGCCCCAGCCCAGCAGGTAGAGCACCGCCAGCGTCAGCAGCACGGCGATCGCGGACTCGAACCACGGCGCGCGCAGGAATTCCGCGGCCGCCGGGGCGTACGTTTCGACGAACCGGGCCAGGGCGTTGACCCCGGGGCGCCCGGTGCGGGACAGCAGGCCCAGGAGAAAATTGAACACCAGGTAGGTGACCCAGAGGGGGGCGATCACCAGCAGGCCCGCCACCAGGTAGCGGCTGGTGTGGCCGAACGGGGAAAAGGGAGCGTGGGCCATGACGTGTACTCCGCAGGGGACAGGAAAAGGGCGTGCCGTGCGCGCGGATGCCTACGGCGGGCGTGCGATAATTATCCGATGACTCCCGTGGCGGCGAACAGCGACTCTCCGTCGCACCGGCTGTGCACCGCGCCGATGATGGACTGGTCGGACCGGCACTGCCGCTTTTTCTTCCGCCAGCTCACGCGCCGCGCGCTGCTCTACACCGAGATGGTGACCACCGGCGCGCTGATCCACGGCGACGTCGCCCGCCATCTCGATTTCGATCCCGCCGAGCATCCGCTGGCGCTGCAGCTGGGCGGCAGCGAGCCCGGCGAACTGGCGCAGGCCGCGCGCCTGGGCGAGCGCCGGGGCTACGACGAAATCAATCTCAACTGCGGCTGTCCCTCGGAACGGGTCCAGCACGGCGCCTTCGGCGCCTGCCTGATGCGCGAGCCGGAACTGGTGGCCGACTGCGTGAAGGCGATGCAGGACGCGGCCACGGCGCCGGTGACGGTCAAGCACCGCCTCGGCGTCGACGACGTCACCGATTTCGATTTCGTGCGCCGCTTCGTCGAAGTCCTGGCCGCGCGCGGCGGCTGCCGCACCTTCATCGTCCACGCCCGCAATGCCGTGCTCAAGGGCCTCTCGCCCAGGGAGAACCGCGAGGTCCCGCCGCTGCGCTACGACGCGGTGTACCGGCTGAAGGCCGAGTTCCCCGAACTCACCATCGTGCTCAACGGGGGGTTGCACGCCTGGCCGGAAATCGACGCCGCGCTGGAACGCGTCGACGGCGTGATGCTGGGCCGCGCCGCGTATCACGACCCGTACCTGCTGGCGGCCGCCGACCGTCGGGTGTTCGGCGCAATGGTCGACGCGCCGTCGCGGGCCGACGTGGTGCGGGCCATGGCCGACTACGCGGGGCGCGAGACCGCCCGCGGCACCCCGCTGCGGGCCATCGCCCGGCACCTGCTGGGCCTCTACCACGGCCAACCCCGCGCCCGGGCGTGGCGGCGGATGCTGTCCGACGCGGCGGCGCTGGGCGCGGGACGGCCGGCCCTGCTGCTGGAGGCGCTGGCGCGGGTCGAGGAAACCCCGGCGCCGGAAACCGTTGCCGCCTGAAGGTTTTGCGCCGCGCTTTGCAGGTCCTGGCACGGACTGTGCGCCTGCAGGGTCAGGCAAACCTCAAACGAGCGAGCGAACCATGGCCAAGGCGCTCAAGCGCCGCGACTGACGCGGCGGCTGCGGCGGTTCCGCGGGCGCCGCGGGAAGCGGCGCGGGTCAGTCCGCCTGCATCAGGGCTCGGGCGTCCCGGGCATCCACCGCGAGCAGCAGGTTTGCGCCGTGCGCGGCGAATCGGCGCGCGGCGGCGAGGGGGAGCGGATCGGCGTCGTGGTCCAGCGACCATTGCGCCTGCTGCGCCAGCAGCGCCAGCTCGATCGCGCGGCCCAGCGTCATGGCGTACCGGCGCGCGCCCGCCTCGCTTTCGTCGACGCCGCGGGCAGCAGCGTCGGCGCGCCACGCGCCGGCCTGCTCGACGGCGCGCTCGGCGAGCGCCGAGAGCGGCACCAGCGCCGGATCGCGCACGCCGCGCAGGATGAACTGCACTTCGCGCTGCAATGCCGCGGCGCCGCCGGCCGCGTCGGCCGCGCGCAGCGCGTCGAGCGCAAGCACGTTGGTGGTGCCCTCCCAGATCGGCAGCACCTGGGCGTCGCGCAGCAGCACCGGAATACCGGTGTCCTCCACGTAGCCGGCGCCGCCGAACGCCTCCACCACCTCCGACAGGACCTGCACCGCCTGGCGCGCGGTGAGGAGCTTCGCCACCGGAGTCAGCACGCGCAGCAGGTTCTCTTGCTCGCTGCTCGCCCGGCCGGCCTCCCGCCGGCCCAGCAGCTCGACGACGAAGAACGCGAGGTGGAACGCGCCGCGGAACTCCGCTTCCAGGCCGGCGAGCGTGTCCGCATGCAGCGGCTTCTCGGCGAGCGGCGCGCCGAAGGCGACCCGGCGCCGGGCGAAGTCGCGCGCCAGCGCCAGGCCCCGGCGCATCAGCGCCACCGCGCTCACGGCATTCCAGGTCCGCGTGATGTTGAGCATCGGCGCGATCGCCTTCACGCCGTCGGTCGCGGCGCCCACCAGCTGCGCCGACGTGCCGTCGAGCGTGAGCTCCGCGGTCGGCACCTTGCGGGTCCCGAGCTTGTCCTTGAGGCGGTCGACCAGAATGCGGTTCGGGCGGCCCTCGGCGTCGCGGGTCTCGACATAGAACAGCGCCAGGCCCTTGCCGCCGGGCGGGTTGCCCTCGGGGCGGGCGAGGGTCAGCGCCATCTGCGAGGTGATGGCGGAGGTGAACCACTTGCGCCCATGCAGGCGCCAGACGCCCCGGTCGAAGCGGGCGGCGGTTTCGCTCAGGCCCACGTCGGAACCGCCGGTCGCCTCGGTCATCCACTGGCCGCTGGTCCAGAACGTCCCGGGATCGCGGCTGGTGAGGTGCGGCACCGCGCGGCTGATCAGGAACTCGTTGCCCGAGTCGAGCAGCGCGCGGGCGGCGCCGTCGGTCATCGCCAGCGGGCAGCTGTAGATGTCGGTGGACGGCGTGAACAGATACGCCAGCGCGAACTGGTGGAGGCGGGACCAGGCGCCGTGGGCCTGCTCGTAGGCCGCGGCCACCAGGCCGCGCTCGGCGGCGATGCGCTCGGCGGCGCGCCACAGCGGGGAGACCTCGATCGCGTCGACGCGATTGCCCCAGGCGTCCCATGGTATGAGGCGCGGCTCCTGGACACGGTCGGCAAGCTGGAAACGGTAGAGCTCACCGGCCGCCAGCGCGCCCATCCCGATGAGCTCGGGCTCGAGGTCGGCCCGAACGTCGGGCGGCAGCACGCGGGCGAGATGGGAACGCAGCGCGGCGTCGGCCTGGTACTGGTTCGGGAGCTGGGGCGGCGCCTGGACAAAGGGCATGATCCGGACCCTATTTCACGATTCCGCGCGGTTTACGGGAGATCTGAACAGGATTCAAGTTTAGTCGCCTGGAGCGCGGTGCAGAAAGCCGGCCGCTCAGATCGTCCGCTCGCCCGCCAGCCGCCGCGGCAGCAGCCGATGGAGAATCCGGTAGGTGACGCCCACACGAGTCGTCGGTTCGATTTCCCTGTCACTGCACCATGCCGAGCCGGCCGTTGTGGCTGCCCATGTACCAGAGCCTGCCGCTTGCGTCGGTGACCATCTTGCGAATGCCGACGCCGGAAGACGGGAGCGTCACCACCCGCATCTGCTCCGACTTCGGGTCGAAGCGCACCACGGTGTCGGTGTTGATTTCGTTCACCCAGACCATCCCGGCGCCGTCCACCGTCACCGCGTACGGGCCGGCCTTGCCGTGGGGCAGGGGATAGGTCTTCACGACCTTCATCGCTTCGGGATCCAGCATGGCGAGCTGGCCGGCGCCGTAATAGGTGATCCACAGCATGCCGTTGCGGTCCGCGGCGACCCGGCGCGGGAAGGTGCCGGGGCCGGTGTCCACTTCGGACATTTTTCCGGTGCGGGGATCGAGCCTGCCCATCTTGTGGTCGCCCATGCGGCAGAACCAGACGTTGCCGTCGCGGTCGAGGGCGAGGCCGTACGGGCCTCCGGACGTTTCATACTCGGTGATCCTGCCGGTGGCGGTGTCGAGGCTCGCCACCTTGTTGCCGCTTTGCAGGGTGAACCAGATGGTGCGCTGGTCATCGGTGATGATCAGCGTGTGCGGTCCGCCGTGCCCGGACGGCGTCCGGTATTCCACCACCGTCCCGGTGGCGGGGTCCAGCTTGCCGATGGTCCCGTTGCCGTTGCCCGTGGTCCACACCATGCCGTTGCGGTCGACCAGCAGCCCGTGTGGCCGGTGACCGTCGGGCAAAGTCCACTCCTGGAAGGTTTCCGTCCGCGGATCGAAGCGTGCGACCTTGTTGCCCCGCATCACCGCGACGTAGACGCTGCCGTCGGGCGCGATCGCCGGATCGCGGGCGAACTGCGGCGTGGGCACCGGCCATTCGCTCACCTTGCCGGACACGTTCGGCAGCGTGCCCGGCGTGATGCCGTAATTCGAGCCGCCGGCGTGGGCGGCGCCAAGCGGCAGGGTGGCGAGCATGAGCAAGATACCGTGATTCATGACACCCCTCCTTTGACGGACGCGGCAGGGCCGCGAACAAGGGAAAGCGTGACCGGAAGATCGGCAATGCGCCAGCGCGGAATGTCCACGATCCGGGGACGGCGGCGTCGGGACGGCGAGCATCATCCGCCGCTCCGGTAGGCGGGACGGATCCCGAGGGATGTGATGGCTGGGTCGCCTGAAAGTTCGTCCGCCGGCGCCGTCACTCCTGTCATCTTCGTGCAATAATCCGCGCCGTGGGCGGCGCGCCGGACTTCGATCTCCTGGTCATCGGCGGCGGCATCAATGGCGCCGGCGTGGCGCGGGATGCCGCCGGGCGCGGCCTGCGCGTTCTCCTGTGCGAGCAGGGGGACCTCGCCGGCGCCACCTCCAGCGCCAGCAGCAAGCTCATCCACGGCGGCCTGCGTTACCTGGAGCACTACGGGTTTCGCCTGGTGCGGGAGTCCCTCGCCGAGCGCGAAGTGCTGCTGCGCATCGCTCCTCACCTGGTCTGGCCGCTGCAGTTCGTGCTGCCGCAGGGGCCCCACACCCGGCCTGGGTGGATGCTGCGCGCGGGACTGTTCCTCTACGACCATCTGGCGGGTCGCCGCCAGCTCGGCGGCAGCCGCGCCGTAGCGCTGGCGCCCGATCGATACGGCGCGGCGCTCAAGCCCGCCATCACGCGCGGCTTCACCTACTGGGACTGCTGGGGCGAGGACGCGCGCCTGGTGATCGCCAACGTGCAGGACGCGGGCGAGCGGGGCGCGTCGGTGCGCGTGCGCACCCGTGTCGTCGGCCTGGACGCGAATGGCGGTGCGTGGCACGCGCGGCTTCAGGATGACGCGGGGCGGCCGTCGGTGGTTACGGCGCGCGCAGTGGTGAACGCCGCCGGCCCGTGGGTGGGGCAGGTGCTGGAGGCCGCCCCGGACGTGAAGTCGCATTACGCCGTGCGGCTGGTGAAGGGCAGCCACATCGTGCTGCCGCGGCTCTACCCTGGCGACCATGCGTTCCTCCTCCAGAACGACGACGGGCGCGTGGTCTTCATGATTCCGTTCGAGCGCCGCTACACGCTGGTCGGCACCACCGACGTGCCGATCGACGGCGACCCGGCGGCGGCGCGCTGTACGGACGACGAGGCGCAGTACCTCTGCCGCGCGGTGAACGCGGTGCTGGCGCAGCCGGTGCGGCCGGCGGCCGCCGTGTGGCGTTTCAGCGGCGTGCGGCCGCTGTTCGATGACGGCACCGGCGACCCGTCCAGGGTGACCCGCGATTACGTGCTGGAGACGGTAACGGCAGCCGGCGCTCCCATGACGTCGGTATTCGGCGGCAAGCTCACCAGCTATCGCAGCCTGGCGGAGCGGGTGTTGGCGGAGCTGAAACCTTTCTTCCCCGGCCTGGGTCCCGGCTGGACCCGGGACGCAGCGCTGCCCGGGGGCGATCTGCCCAAGGACGGCGTCGAAGGGCTGGCCGCGCGGCTGCGGGAAGCTCATCCGGGCCTGCCGGCGGAATGGCTCGACGCGGTGGCGCAGCGCTACGGCAGCCGTGCGCAACGGGTGGTGGGCGATGCGCGCTCCGCCGACGACCTCGGTGAGCGTTTCACGCCGCGGCTCTACGCGCGCGAAGTGGCTTATCTCGTGGAGCACGAGTGGGCGCGCTCCGCCGACGATGTCCTCTGGCGCCGCACCCGGGAGGGCCTCGCTTGCGACGAGCGGGCACGCGAAGCGGTCACGCGCTTCCTGGCGGGATGGCAACGTGCCGCCACGGCGGTGGAGGCGGAATGCGCCCGCTGAGCGAGTTTCCCCTCGCGGCGCGGGCCGCGGTGCGAGCGGTCCTCGCGGACATCGACGATACGCTGACCACCAACGGGCGCCTCACGGCCCGGGTCTTGGCGCCGACGATGCCCACCATGGTGGAGTTGCGCAGGTTGGAGTCCAGCTGGTAGGTGGCGAAGCCGATAAAGCGCGCCGTTGTCGAGCCCGACGACGAAGCGATCCCAGGTGAAATCGAGCTGGGCGGCCGCGTAGACGCAGTACGCGAGCAGGGCGAGCCACGCCAGGCGCGCACCCCAGTTGGCCGGAAAGGCGCGGGCCCGCAGGCTCGCGGCGGCGCCGTCACTCAAGCCAGTCCTCACCGCCGTAGATGATCTTCAGGTGCTCGTCGGCCAGCAGGATCTCGGGCCGCTGCATGATGGCGCGGGCGATGCCGACCCGCTGGCGCTGTCCGCCGGAGAGGTTGTCGGCGCGCTGGGTGGCGTAATCCTTGAGGCCGACGATTTCCAGCAGCTCGAACGCTGCGGCGATGTCCTCGTCGGGGAAACGGCGCAGCCACGCCTTGAACGGCGAAACGTAACCGAGCCGTCCGGAGAGCACGTTCTCCATCACCGTCAGCCGCTCCACCAGGTTGTATTCCTGGAACACCATGCCGATGCGCCGGCGCGCCGCGCGCAGGTCGCGGCCGCGTACCTTCGCCAGGTCCAGGCCCTTGAGCAGGATCTGGCCCGACGTGGGGTTCACCAGGCGGTTGATGCAGCGGATCAGGGTGGATTTGCCGGTGCCGGACGGTCCGATGACGGCGGTGATGCCGTCGGCGCCGACCTGGAGGCTGATGTCCTTGAGCACCGGCACGCCGCGCCGGTATTCCTTGCGCAGATGGCGGATATCCAGCGCGGGGGGTCCCCCGCGCCGGTCTGGGCTTCCGTCATCCTTTCTACTGTTTCTTGGCTTTCTCTTCGGCCGCCTTCTTCATCTTGGCCGCTTCCTTGGCCGCTTCCTTCTCGTACGCGGCGCGGTTGTAGGGCGCGCCGCTTTCCTCGGCCACCTTGCGCACCACCGCCCAGTCGTCCTTGTAGGTCACCGGGAAGAAGCGGTCCGCGCCGGCGAAGGCCTTCTGCATCTCGGGCGGGAAGCGGTAGTCGTAGAAGCATTTCACCAGCTTGGTCGTGCTTGCCGGAATAGAGCACCTTGTAATCCGTGTCCGGCGTGAGGCCCTCGGCCGGGAACAGCACCCGAGGCGCCAGGTTGCCCGAGTTGGACGATGGCGAGGTGTGGGCCACCTTCTTGCCCTTGAGATCGCCGAGTTTCTGGTAGGGGCTGTCCTTCTTGATTGACGATGGTGATCAGGCGATAGCCTTGGTATTCCTTCTCGAAGCCCTTGACCGTGAACGGCACCGCACCCGCCAGGTTGACCGCGAAGCCGGTCGGCCCGGTGGAGAACCCGCCCACGTGCAGGTGTCCCGAGCGCATCGCCTCGATCTCGGCGGCGTTTGACTGCACCGGGAAATAGACGATCTTCTTGCCGGTGCACTGGCCCAGGTAATCGAGGAACGGCCGGAAGATGTTCTCGTAAACCGCCGGATCCTCCACCGGCATGTAGGTGAACACCAGCGTACCGGGGCTCCTCCACACTTACTCTTGTCCTTGGGCGGGTCGGCCACGAGATCGCCGTTCTCGTCGCAGTACATTTCGTCGAGCTGGCCCCGGTTCTTGCAGTCGCTGGCGGCGAGAGCGTCCCCGGCCAGCAGCAGCGACAGGACAACGCCTTGAATCGTCAGGCGCAAAGCGCGGTTCATGAGACTTCCTCCTCAGTTGACCGCCCGCCGGGGCCGCGAAGCGAGCCCCGCACGATCCAAGCGTCATTATCATTGCGGTTTTGTTATGCCGAGAATGTACTTGCCGGCGGTAGGGAAATCAGGGAGCTACCCGAACCCAGGAGGGCGGCCGCGGCGTCCGCTGGAGCGGACGGCGTCGCCGCTCGTGCCAAGGCGCTGATTCGCCGTTGCTCGACGTCCTAGAATGGAAGCTGACCGGGCGGATCCCGCCCCCGCCGCCGGAACCAGGAATGATGCAGCCCACCAACCATCGCATCGAAATCGCCGAAGGCGACATCACCCGGCTCGCGGTCGACGCCATCGTCAACGCGGCCAATACCAGCCTGCTGGGCGGGGGCGGCGTGGACGGGGCGATCCACCGCGCCGCCGGCCCCGAGCTGCTGGCCGAGTGCCGGACTCTGAACGGCTGCGCCACGGGGGAGGCGAAAATGACCCGCGGCTACCGGCTGCCGGCGAAATACGTCATTCATACCGTGGGGCCGGTCTGGCACGGCGGTGACCGGCGCGAGGACGAGCTGCTGGCTTCATGCTACCGCCGTGCGCTGGAACTCGCCGCCGCGCACGGCCTCCAGAGCATCGCGTTCCCGGGCATCAGCACCGGGGTCTACGGTTTCCCGGTGGAGCGGGCGGCGCGTATCGCGCTGCGGGAGATCCGTACGTTTCTCGACGCTCACGAGCTGCCCGAACGGGTGATCTGCGTGTGCTTCGGCGCGGACGCGCGGCGAATCTACGAGCGCGAGCTGGCCGCAACCCCGGACGCCTGAGATTTTCCTGTCGTCATGACGCCCGTCATCCCACCGCCGCTGCCATGGGCGGCGTGACGCGCGCGCTCGGCATCGCCCGCTCGCTGGCGATGTATTACGGCAATCCGCGCAAGGCGCGCCGGATGGCGGGTTTCTACTCGGCGTTCGTCGCGCGCGGGTCGCTGGCGTTCGACATCGGGGCCCACGCCGGCAACCGCGTGCGCTGCTTCCGGCGCCTGGGCGCGCGGGTGGTGGCGGTGGAGCCGCAGCCGGATTTTGCGCGCCTACTGCGCTTCCTGTTCCGCGGCGATCCGGACGTGACCGTGGTGGAGGCGGCGGTGGGCGCAACGGCCGGCAGCGCCCGATTGCAGGTGGCGGAGCGCACGCCGACGGTGAGCACCCTGTCGTTGCGCTGGGCGGCGCGGGTGGGGCAGGACCCGTCGTTTCGCGGCGTGTCCTGGGCCGAGGGGCCCGAGGTGGAAGTGACGACGCTGGAAGCGCTGATCGTGCGCTACGGTGCGCCGGGCTTCGTGAAGATCGACGTGGAGGGGCTGGAGGCCGACGTGCTGCGCGGTCTCGGCCGGCCGCTGCCGGCGCTCTCGTTCGAGTACCTGCCGGCAGCGCGCGACGTGGCGCTGGCGTGCGTCGACCGGCTCGAGTCGCTGGGGCGCTACCGCTACAACTGGTCAGCGGGCGAGACCCACCGGCTCGCCGCGCCGGAATGGCTCGATGCGGCGGTGATCCGCAACCTGCTGCGGCGCCCGCCGGCCGGTGCCGGCTCCGGCGACATTTACGCCCGATGCCCGGGCTGACGGCGCCGGCGATCCGAAAGCGGCCAGCAGCAGCGCGTGCAGTTCGTGCATCGGGCCCAGCGTCCGGGGCGGCGGCGTCAGCCCCGCAGCGAAACCGGCCGCCGCAAATGCCGCCAGCACCTCCTCCCGGCTCGCGATCACGTGCACCGGCACGTCCCACGGCTGACCCGGGCCCGACACGCTGCCGGGCGGCTGGTGGTCGCCGATCACCACGAACACGGCGTCCCGGGGCCGCGACTGCTGCAGAAAGCCGGCCAGCACGGCGTAGGCATAGGCGAGGGCGTCCCCATAGGCGGGACCCAGGTTGCTCCACTCCGGCGCCTGGCCCAGCGCTGCGGCAAGCGGCGCGGCGTCGTACGGAGCGGCGCCCAGCAGCCGCTGCCAGTCGGGCTGGTAGGGCGGCGTCGGCCGGAACGGCGCGTGGCTGGTGATCGTGGGGAAGAACACGAACAGCGGCGCGCCGCCGGCGCGCAGGACTTCGTCCCGGTGCAGCCGCGCCAGCGCGTATTGGTCGGGGATGCGCCACCAGCCGAATTCGGGGCCGGCGTAATCCAGCTCGCGGCTGCCGAGGATGGCGTCGAAATCCCAGAACGCGCCTTCCGGCCAGTCGCTGCGCAGCCCGGGCATCAGCGCCACGGTGCGGAACCCGCTTCGCCGGAACTGCGTCACCAACGTCGGCTGCCGGGTGGTGAGCAGCAGGTCGTAGGCGCGCGGCTCGCGCACGTCGATACCGGTCAGCAGGCTGGCGTGGGCCAGCCACGAACGCCCGCCGAACGTGGGCGAGGCGACGCGCGCCGACACGGCGTTGTGGCCGGCGGCTTTCACCGCGCGCTCCAGAACGGCGCGGGCCGGCGCGAGGGCGGCGGCGTAGCCGGGATGGTCGAACGCCACCGCGCCATAGGACTCCAGGAACACGATGAACACGTCGGCGTCGTGCACCCGACCCAGGTCGGAGCTGACGGCGGGCGCGGACGGCAGCTCGTGGGCGGAAAAGGCATCCGCCAGGAATGCCGCCTGCTCGGCGTAGGTCGCGGCCACCGGCCGCGCAAGCCAGCGCGCCGCCTCGGGCGCCGCGCCGCCGCCGGCGGCGACGGAGAGCGCCAGGACGGCCGCGGCGCAGAGCGCCAGCGCTCGGCGCGGCTTGCTTCGCGCGAGCACATTCAGCAATTGAAGCCAGGCCCACCGCAGCAGCAGATACGCGAGCGCCAGCGCGGCAATGACGGCCGCCGCCAGGGCCGCGACCTGCCACGGCGCCGCCGCGTCGGCCAGCATCGCAGCGACTCGCGGCAGGTGCTGCGCGTCCCAATAGAGATTGATGGGCCGGCCGAACAGCGCCGGCACCGTAACGTCCGCGTAGCGCCCCAGCATCCACAGCACGGACACCGCCGCGAGTCCGGCCGCGACGCGCGGCGACAGCGGGCCGCGCCGTGCCGCCAGCGGCGCCAGAGCCAGCAACGCCAGCGCCAGCTCGACGGAAAGCAGCGCCCGCGGCACGATCCACGGCGTCGGCCAGAGGTTGCCGAAGGTGAGCGCCGTGTTGAGCGCCGCCAGCGCCAGGAGCGGCGCGGCACCACGATGCCAAAGCGAGCGCGGCGTCACGATGCGATGAGACGCGGCATTACTGGCGCTTGGCCTCGAACTCGATGATGAGCTCCACCACGTCGCCGACCCAGCCGTTCTCCACCGCGTACATCATGCCGAAGGCGCTGCGCTTGAAGCTGCCGCGCGCGGAGACGCCCATGGCGTAGTGCTTGTCGCCGAACGGATACTCGCCGCTCTTGTTCCAGGTGGCGTCGAGGGTGACCGGCTGGGTCTTGCCCAGCAGCGTGAGCTGGCCGTCGATGGCGAACGTGCGCTCGCCGGTCTTGCGCGCGCCCGCGGCGGTGAACGTCATCTTCGGAAACTCGGCGGTGTTGAGGAAGTCCGGGCTTTTCAGGTGGTCGTCGCGCTTGCGATGGTTGGTGAAGATGCTGGCAGTGTCGATCTCGATCTTCAGGCCGGAGAGAGCGCCGGTCTGCTCGTCGAAGGTGAACGAGCCGCTGGCGCTGCGGAACATGCCCAGCACCTTGGCATAGCCGACGTGGTCCACCAGGAAGCCGATGCCCAGGTGCTCGGGGTCGAGCGCGTAGGTGCGGGGTTCGGCGCGGGCCGGCGCGGCGGCCAGCAGGGCAAGGGCGAGCAGAAGGGCCGGAGCGGAGCGGAGCGGCTTCATCGAGGGGTCTCCTCGGAGTGGGTGAGGGCGTTGCGCCGGAGCCAGGCAACGTCGACGGCGAAAGAATAGCAGAGCGCGGCGAATCCGCCGGCGGCGGCCGCGGCGCTCCAGGGCAGCGGCACCGCCGGCGCGATGCAGACGGTCAGGCTCACGGTCTGGGCGACGCACGCGGCCTTGCGGCGGCGCGACGGCGGCAGCGGCCGCGCGAGCCACGGCCAGCGCGCCGCGGCGGCGACGAAGGCGTAGCGCGGCACGCCCACCAGCAGCACCCAGGCGCCGGCCTTGTCGAGGTGCCACGCGGCGATGGACAGCGCCACGATCAGCAGCTGGTCGGTCTCCATGTCGAAGCGGGCGCCGAACCGGCTCTCGGTGCCGCGGCGGCGCGCGAGCCAGCCGTCGACGCCGTCCAGCGCGGCCGCGGTCGTCGCCAGCGCCACCGCCGTCCCCGCCGCGGCGCTCCCCCCGTGCAGGACTGCCGCTGCCAGCAGCGCCGCCAGCCCCAGCCGCGCCAGGGTCACGCAGTTGGCGGCGCCAAAGCGCGGCTGCGGCAGGTGCAGGGGCAGATCGCGCAGCAGCGCCGCCGCGGCGGATGCGAACAGCGCCAGCGCGGTGGCCACCGGTGCGTGGCCGGAATCCGCGTACTGCGTCGCCAGCGCCGCCGCGGCGGCGACACCGACGCAAGCCGCGGCGGTGCTGCGCGCGGCGTCGCGCTGCAGCCGGGCAGCAGGGTCGATGGACGGAGCTGGCGCGGGCATGGCTTACAATCGAGTCCGTTGGGGCGTCGCCGGTTCCCGCGCGATCGCGGAAAACTCCATCATAAGGCCAGTTCCCATGACCATCCCCGAAACCCAGGCGTTTTGGGTCGTCGGCCCGGCCCGCGGCGAGATCCGCGGCGAGCCGCTGCCCGCGGCCGGCGCCGGGGAGGTCCTGGTGCGGACCCTCTACAGCGGCGTGAGTCGCGGCACGGAGACGCTGGTGTTCCGCGGCGGCGTGCCCCCGGCCGAACACCGGCGCATGCGCGCGCCGTTCCAGGCCGGCGACTTTCCCTGGCCGGTCAAATACGGCTACCTGAGCGTGGGCGTGGTGGAGCAGGGCCCGGCGGAGCTGGCCGGGCGCGCGGTGTTCTGCCTGCATCCGCATCAGACCCTTTACGTGGTGCCCGCGGACGCCGTGCATCCGCTGCCCCCGGATTTGCCGCCGGCGCGGGCGGTGCTGGCCGGGAACCTGGAGACCGCGGTGAACGCGCTCTGGGACCTCGGGCCGCGCGTCGGCGACCGTATCGCGGTGGTGGGCGCGGGCGCGGTCGGCTGCCTCGCCGCGTGGCTCGCTGCCCGCATCCCCGGCTGCCGCGTCGAGCTGGTGGACACGAACCCCAGACGCGCTGCCGTGGCGCAGCAGTTCGGCGTGGCGTTCGCAGCGCCGGAGGCCGCGGCGCGCGACTGTGACGGCGTGATCCACGCCAGCGGCAGCGGCGAGGGCCTGGCCACCGCACTGGCGCTGGCGGGGTTCGAGGCCACCGTGCTGGACCTGTCCTGGTACGGCAACCGGCCGGTGACGCTGCCGCTGGGAGAGGCGTTCCATTCGCGGCGCCTCACGCTGCGCTCGTCCCAGGTGGGAACTGTGGCGGGCCTCCGGCGCGCGCGCTGGAGCCATCGCCAGCGCCTGGAACTGGCGCTCGCGCTGCTCGCCGATCCGCGCCTCGACGCGCTGGTCACGGGCGAAAGCCCGTTCGCCGAACTGCCGCAGGTGATGGCGCGGCTCGCCGCGGCGCCCGGCGAGGCCATCTGTCATCGCATCGTCTACTGAAGAAAGGTTCTCCGTCGTGTATTCCGTCTGCGTGCGCAGCCACTTCATGATCGCCCACAGCTTTCGCGGCGAAGTCTTCGGCCCGGCGCAGCGCCTGCACGGGACCACCTACGTCGTCGACCTGGAGCTCAAGCGCCCCGAGTTGAACGACGATGGCGTGGTGGCCGACATCGGTCGCCTGACCGACGTGTTGCAGGCGGTGCTGGCGGAGCTGAATTATCGCAACCTGGACGACGATCCGGCGTTCGCGGGCAGGAATACCACCACCGAGTTCCTCGCGCGGGTCGTGTTCGACCGCGCCGCGGTGCGCATCCGTGCCGGCGCGCTGGGCCCCGGCGCCGGCGGCCTGGCGTCGATGCGGGTCACGCTCAACGAGTCTCACGTCGCCCGGGCGGCGTTCGAGGGCCCGCTGTCAAGTTAGCGATGCGCGCGCTGCATTTCGCCGTCCCCGGCGACCTCGAAACATTGACCGGCGGCTATCTGTACGACCGGCGCATCGTGGCGGAGCTGCGCGCCGCCGGCTGGAGCGTGACGGTGCTCCCGCTCGATCCGTCGTTTCCGCATCCCGACGCCGCCGCGCGCGAGCACGCCCGGTGCGCGCTGGCGGCCATTCCCGACGGCGCCACGCTGGTGCTGGACGGCCTGGCGCTGGGCGCCTTGCCCGAGCTGGCGGCGGAGCAGGCGCGGCGCCTGAATCTCGTGGCGCTGGTGCATCACCCGCTGGCGGAGGAAACGGGCCTCGATGCCGCAACCGCGGCGCGCCTGAGGGAATCCGAGCGCCGCGCGTTGGCGGCGGCGGGACGGGTGATCGCCACCAGCGCGGCCACGGCGCGCGCACTCGCGCACGGGTACGGCGTCGCGGCTTCGCGCATTGCGGTGGTGGAGCCGGGCACCGATCCCGCGCCGCTGGCGCGGGGTTCCGGCGGCGGGGGGCTCTCGCTGCTCTGCGTCGCCACGCTCACGCCGCGCAAGGGCCACGCGGTGCTGTTCGAGGCGCTGGCGCGCGTTGCCGAGCGCCGCTGGCGTCTCGTCTGCGCCGGCAGCGCCGAGCGCGACCCGGCGACCGCGGCGGCGCTCACCGCGCAGCTTACCCGGCTCGGCATCGCGCGGCGCGTGGAACTGGCGGGCGAGCTGGCGCCGGGGGCGCTGGACGTGCTCTACAACCGCGCCGATGCGTTCGTGCTGGCGTCCTACCACGAAGGCTATGGCATGGCGCTGGCGGAAGCGCTGGCGCGCGCACTGCCGGTGGTGAGCACCACGGCGGGCGCGATTCCCGACACGGTGCCGGCCGGCGCGGGACTGCTGGTGCCGCCCGGCGACACCGTCGCGTTGGCCGCCGCGCTGGCCCGATTGCTGGACGACGATTCGTTGCGCACCCGGCTCGCCGCCGGCGCGCGCGCGGCGCGCGATCGGTTGCCCACCTGGAGCGCCGCCGCCGCAGGCTTCGCCGCGGCGCTCGCGGAGGAGGTGGCGGCGTGAGTTACCTGGCGAGGGGCCCGGCCCCTCTCTCCCGGCCTCTCCCCCCGAGGGGGAGAGGAGGCTGGTGGCACCCCTCTCCCTCGGGGAGAGGGGGCAGGGGTGAGGGCATGGGGATCGACAGGCAAACGATCGCCGCCGGCCGCCGACCCGGTTCGGCTGGCGTATTGAGGCGCGCAGCGGAGGCGGCCGGGTGAGCGGTTTCAGCGCCCGCTGGCTGGAACTGCGCGAGCCGTTCGACGCGGCGGCGCGCAGCGGCACGGCGGCCGGCGCGCTGGCGGAGCTGCCGCGCCGTGGCGAGCGGCTGCGCCTCGTCGATCTCGGCGCCGGCACCGGCGCCAACATCCGCTACCTGGCGCCGCTGCTGGCGGGGCGCCAGGACTGGCTCGCGGTCGACCGCGATGCAGAGCTGCTGGCGGCGCTGCCCGAGCAGCTGCGCCGCTGGGCGGACGACAACGGCGGACGTTTTCGCCGGCGCGGCGAGGCGATCGAGGTGGAAGGGGATACGTTCACCGCCAGCGTCGCGCTGTGCCGCGCCGACCTCTTCCGCGAGCCGCCGCCGCTGCAGGGCGCGCAGCTGGTCAGTGCCTCGGCGCTGCTGGACCTGGTCTCAGCCGAGTGGCTGGACGCGATCCTGTCGCGCTGCTGCAGCGAGGGCGCCGCGGTGCTGTTCGCGCTGGCGTACGACGGCGAGATCGCCTGGCGGCCGCGGGAGGAGGGCGATGCGCTGGTGCGGGAGCTGGTGAACCGCCATCAGCGTACCGACAAGGGCTTCGGACCCGCGCTCGGACCCGCTGCCGTCGACCACGGCGCGGCGCGGCTGCGCCGTCTGGGCTATGACGTGCGCCTCGGCCGCAGCGACTGGGTGATCGGCTGTGGCGCGATCGCGATCCAGCAGGCGCTGGTGGACGACTGGAGCGCCGCAGCGCGGGCCGTGTCACCGCGGGATGCGGGCGCCGTCGATGCCTGGCGCCGGCGCCGGCTCGCGCGCCTGCGCGAAGGAACCTCGAGCCTGGTGGTGGGGCACCAGGATCTGGTGGGGCTGCCGCCGGGCGACGGGGTTTAGAGCACCCGGCCGATGCCGGGCGGCGCCGTGCCGGGGGCGCCGCCGGCGCGCAGGTCGAAATCCCACAGCAGGTCGCCACCCATGCGGAACACGCGATGGGCCGGCCACGCGCACGCTGCCATGGTGCCGGGCGCCGGCAGCTGCACGCCGCGGCGCCCGGCGCCCATCAGCACCGGTGCGGCGGCGATCTGCAGCCGGTCCAGCAGGCCCGCCGCGAGAAAATCCGACACGGTGCGCCCGCCGCCTTCGACGAACACCACCCGCAGCCCGCGCGCGTGCAGCGCCGCCAGCAGCGGCGCGAGTTCGACGCGGCCCGCGCGCGCGGCTACCGGCAGCACTTCCACGCGGGCTGCGCGCGCGGCGCTCGCGCGGGCGGCATCGCAGACCCGCAGCGTCGGCGCGGCGCCGTCGCTGAACACGCCCAACGTCGCCGGCAGCGCGGCGGCCGGGTCGAGCACCACGCGCACCGGATTCGGGCCCTCGACGTGGCGCACGGTGAGGCGGGGATCGTCGCGTGCCGCGGTGCCGGGTCCCACCAGCACCGCGTCCGCCAGCGCCCGCAGCCGGTGCAGGTGCGCCAGATTCTCGGCGCCGTTGACGTAATGCGAATCGCCGGACTCGGTGGCGATGTGGCCGTCGACGCTCTGGCCCAGATGGCCGAGGGTGAGCGGCCCGGCGCCGGCCACCAGTGGCAGGTAAAGCTCCAGCGCGTCGCGCACGTCGTCGGCGACCCGACCGATGGTCCAGCCGGTACGGGGCTGCCACGCCAGCGCCGCGGGCTCGCCGTCAACTACGGCGCGCCAGCCGCCGCCTTGCGCGAGTGCGAACGCATCGCCGGGAGCTGGCGCGACGCCGGCGCGCCGGCGCCGCGCCAGCTCAAGCAACAAGGGCCACGCGTCCAGCGCGGCGGCACGCGCCGGCTGCGCGTGCGCGGATGCACCCGCGGAGCGCGGCGGCGTCACCCGCGCGGCTCCCGGGTGTCGCGCAGAATGGTGAGCGGTATCGCCGCCATTTCCGCCAGCAGCTGCGCCAGCCTGTCCGCGAGGTGGTCGAGCAAGGCTGCGCCCCGTTGCGCGTCGGCTCTCGCAGCGTTGCCGGAGACCCCGTCGGGATGCAGGTCCTGGCTCATCCAGCCGAAGCCCACCGGCCGTTCGGGTCCCAGCAGCGCGCCCCGCCGCGCCATGCGCCGCGGGAGCCCTTCGAAATCCGCCAGGTGTTCCCGCCGCACCAGGTCGGGACGCAGATGCAGCATCAGCGAGGTTTCCACCTCGCCGCCGTGGATGCCGTGGGCGAGCTCATCCGCCTCGAACAGGCCCGGCGGGACGCCGAAGGCGAAGTAGTCGGCCCGCGCCACCAGCAGGCCGTGGCGGTCCCGCATGCGCAGCGCCGCCAGCTTCGCCAGCGCGGTCTGCCCGCCGTGGCTGTTGAACAGCACCAGCTTGCGCACGCCCGCGCGGGCGACGCCGGCGGCGACGTCCAGCCACAGCGCCAGCAGCGTCTCGGCGCCGGCCGAGAGCGTGCCGGCAAACGCGGTGTGCTCGAGGCTGTCGCCCACGTCGAGGGGCGGCAGCCGCAGCACCCGCGCCTCGCCCAGCGGCCGTGCCAGGGCGGCTTCGACGACGCCGTGATTGATGACCGCGTCGGTGCCCAGCGGCAGGTGTGCGCCGTGGGCTTCCACCGCGGCGAGCGGCAGCAGCGCCACCGTGGCCTCGACATCGATGCCGACGAAGTCGCGCGTGGACAGGTCCTGCCACAGCTCGACGGGCATGGGTCAGTGGTAGTACGGGTCGTCTTCGACGGGCGCGGCGGCCGGCGCGTCGCCCAGCAGCGCCGCCGCGGCGGCGGGAATCGCCGCCACCACGGCGATCAGCACCGGCTCGGCGATGCGGCGGTCCAGGCGTCCGAGGGGCACGCAGCGTGCCACGGGGGCCGCGGCGAATACCATGGCCAGGACCAGCAGCGCGCCGGGCCGCACATCGGTCAGCAGGAGCGTGAGCAGCGCCAGCATGACCCACGCGATCCCGGCCGACAGAATGCCGGCGGCGCCGAACGCGTGGCGCGGCTTGGGCCAGTTCCATAACGCGTAGCCGCCGACCGCGGCAGTCAGGGCGACGGCCAGCTGGAACAGCTTGAGCGAGCCGGCATTGAACGCCACCGCGGCCAGCCCGAGGCCGGCCACCATCAGTGTTGCCGGCGCGTTGGCGGAGTTGCGTTGGGTGGTTGCCAGGCTGCCCAGGGTCGCCGCCCCGGTGACGGCGGCGATGCCCAGCACGGCCCAGGCCCGATCGCCGAGCCGGCCGAGCTGGGGCCACGCCAGCCAGGCCAGCGCCAGCAGCATCAGAGCGACGGCGGCGCCGAACGCGCCGCGCCGCCCCGCGCCGCCGAGGTCCAGCGCGACGCCCGCCGCCAGCCCCAGCGCCAGCAGGTAGGGCAGCTTGTGCAGGCCGCTGGCCGGAGGCCACGGCGGCGCCCCGCCGATGAGCACCGTCGCGGTCAGCAACGCGAGGCCCGCCGCAGCCGCCGCGATGGCGCCGCCGCGGTCCCTGCCCAAGCCGACGCCGATGCCGCCGGTCAGCGCCAGGGCGATGGCCAGCGGGACGGCGACGCTTTGCACGACGGGATGATGAAAATCCACGGATTCCGGTGGCGGTGGACGGGCCCGGTGAGTATAGACTGCGCGCGGCGGCCTGGGTTTGGGGCGCTGTCATGGGGCGCGACGGCCCGCTGGTTTACAATGATGGACCGTCCCGGCTGCCGGTCCCGTGAACGTCCTCGCCCTCGAAACGTCCAGCGAATACTGCTCCGTCGCCCTCTGGCTCGAAGGCGCCGTGCGCACGCGCGAGATGCTGGCCGGCCAGCGCCATACCGAAATCGTGCTGCCGATGGTGCACGATCTGCTGAAGGACGCCGGCATCGGGCTCGGCGCCCTGGACGGCATTGCCTTCGGCGCCGGGCCCGGATCGTTCACCGGACTGCGCATCGCCTGCGGCCTGGCCCAGGGCTTGGCGCTGGGCGCCGGCCTGCCATTGCTGCCGGTGGGCACGCTGGAGGCGCTGGCCGAAGGTGCGGGCGTCGAGCGGGTGCTGGCGTGCATCGACGCCCGGCTGGGCGAGATTTACCACGGCGCGTTCCGGCGCGACGGCCACGGCTGGCAACCGGTGAGCCCGCCCCGGCTGTGCCTGCCGGCGGACGCACCCCAGGTGCCGGGGGACGGCTGGACCGGCTGCGGCAGCGGGTTCGATGTCTACGGCGAACTGCTGGCGCACCGCTACCACGGCCGGCTCGCCGGCGTGCTGGCCGGGCGCTACCCGCGGGCGGCGGACATCGCGGCGCTGGCGGCGCCGCGGCTGGCGGCGGGCGAGGGCGTGGACCCCGCCGACGCGGCCCCGGTCTACCTCCGCGACAAGGTGGCGCTCAAGGAGTCGGAGCGGTGAGCGCGCAGCTCAAGGAAGGGCCGCTGCTGCGGCCGATGCGCGTCGAGGACGTGGAGCAGGTGGTGCGCGTGGAGCGCAGCATCTACGAGTTTCCGTGGACGCGCGGCAATTTTCTCGACTCGATGCGCGCCCGCTACCACTGTTACGTCTACGAGCTGGAGCACGCGCTGGTGGGCTATGGCGTGGTCATGACCGGCGCCGACGAGGCCCATCTCCTGAACCTGAGCATCGCCGCCGAGTGGCAGCGCCGGGGCTACGGACGCCAGTTGCTGGAGCGGTTCCTGGAGGCCGCCCGCAGCCGCGGCGCGAGCCGCATCATCCTGGAGGTGCGGCCGAGCAACCCGCGCGCCGCGCGCATGTACGAGCGGGCCGGTTTCCGCGTCATCGGCGTGCGCCCCGGCTATTACCCGGCTGCCAACGGGCGCGAGGACGCGGTGGTGATGGAGCGCGTGCTGTGAAATCCCGCCGCGCCGCGATGCTGGAGGAGCTGGGCCTGCTGCCGGTCTGGCGCCTGCGCGTTCCCGCTGCGGAGGCGCCCGCGCCGCCGGCGCCCGCCGCGCCCCGGTCGGCACAGGTCCCGGCCGCCTCCGCAGCGCCGCCGCTGGCGCTGGGGACGGAAGCGGAGCGCCGCACCGCCATCGCCGCGATGAACTGGCCCGAGCTGAAAGGCTGCGTCGCCGCCTGCACCGCGTGCAAGCTGCACAAGACGCGGACCCGGACCGTGTTCGGCGTGGGCGACGAGATCGCCGACTGGCTGTTCGTCGGCGAGGGGCCCGGCGCCGAGGAGGACGCCCGCGGCGAGCCTTTCGTCGGTCAGGCCGGCAAGCTGCTGGACAGCATGCTGGCCGCGATCGGGCTCAGGCGCGGCGACAACGTCTACATCGCCAACGTGGTGAAGTGCCGCCCGCCCGGCAACCGCAACCCGGAGCCGGACGAGGCGGAAGCCTGCGAACCGTATCTCGAGCGCCAGATCGCGCTGCTCCAGCCGCGGCTGGTGGTCGCGCTGGGGCGGGTGGCGGTGCAGAACCTGTTGAAGACCGACGCCAGCATCGCCAGCCTGCGCGGCAAGGTGCACAACTACCGCGGCACGCCGCTGGTGGTGACCTACCATCCGGCCTACCTGCTGCGCAATCTGCCCGACAAGGCCAAGGCGTGGGAGGATCTGTGCTTCGCGGTGGAGACGATGCGCGCTCTGAAGGCGGCGGCGGGCGCCTGAGCCGCCGGGGTTTTCGGGCGCCATGCCGGCGCCCTTTCGAAAGGAGAAACGATGCGTCGAGTGACGGGACTGATGCTGGCGCTGGTGGCGGCGCTGGCGCTGCCGGGCTGCGGCTACAACACCATCCAGGCCCAGGACGAGCAGATCAAGGCCGCCTGGGGCGAGGTGCTGAACCAGTATCAGCGCCGCGCGGACCTGATCCCCAACCTGGTGGAGACGGTGAAGGGCTTCGCCGCCCAGGAGAAGGAGGTGCTGCAGGGCGTGACCGAGGCGCGCGCCCGGGCCACCGGGATCCAGGCGACGCCGGAGCTGATCAACGACCCGGCGGCGTTCCAGAAATTCCAGGCGGCGCAGGGGGAGCTCTCGTCCGCGCTGGCGCGGCTGATGGTGGTGGTGGAGCGTTATCCCGAGCTGAAGTCGGACCAGAACTTCCGCGACCTGCAGGCGCAGCTGGAAGGTACCGAGAACCGCATCACGGTGGCGCGCCAGCGCTACATCAAGGCGGTGCAGGAGTTCAACACCACGATCCGCCAGTTCCCGGTGAATCTCACCGCCATGGTGTTCGGCTACGAGGTCAAGCCCAGCTTCACGGTGGAGAACGAGAAAGCCATCGCCGCGCCGCCCCGGGTGGACTTCGGCAAGCCTGCGCCGTCGAAATGACGCGGCTGCTGGCGGCGGCGCTGGCGGGGGCCGCGCTGCTCGCTCCCGCGGCGCGCGCCGAAGTGCCGGTGCCGCCGCTCGAGGCGCGCGTCACCGACTTGACCGGCACGCTCAGCGCCGGCCAGATCCGGTCGCTGGAGTCCCGCCTCGCCGCGTTCGAGGCGAAGAAGGGCAGCCAGGTGGCGGTGCTGCTGGTGCCCACCACGCGGCCGGAGACCATCGAGCAGTACTCGATCCGCGTCGCCGATGCGTGGAAGCTGGGCCGCCGGGGCGTCGACGACGGCGTGCTGCTGCTGGTGGCGAAGAACGACCGCGCGCTGCGCATCGAGGTGGGCTACGGCCTCGAGGGCGCACTGCCGGACGCCACCGCCCGGCGCATCGTGAGCGAGATCATCGTGCCGCGGCTGCGCGAGGGCGATTTCTACGGCGGCATCAGCGCCGGCGTCGACCGCATCATCGGCGTCATCGAGGGCGAGCCGCTGCCGCCGCCCAAGCCGCGTGCGCGCACCGGCGCCGGCGCCTCGGGGCTGGAGACCCTGTTCATCGCCGGCCTGGTGCTGGCGGGGATCGGCGGATCGATCCTGCGCGTGCTGTTCGGGCGCCTGCCGGCGGCGGGCGTGGTGGGGACCGCGATGGGCGCGCTGGGCTGGGCCATTCTCGGCACGCTCGTCGGCGGCATCATCGTCGGCATCGTCGCTTTCATCTTCACGCTCGGCGGCGGCACCGGCCACCGCGTCGCCGGCGGCCGAGGCGGGCGTACCGGCGGCTGGTCGGGCGGCGCAGGCGGCTGGTCCGGCGGCGGCGGAGGTGGATTCGGCGGCGGGGGCGGCGGCTTCGGCGGCGGCGGCGCCTCGGGGCGGTGGTGACCATGGGCTGGCGACGCGTTCTCGCGCACTGGACCACCGGCGATTTCGCGCTGCGCCGCGCGTTTCCGGACGCCGCCATGCAGCGCATCGAGGCGGCAATCCGGGAGGGCGAACGGCTCCACAGCGGCGAGGTGATGTTCGCGGTGGAGGCATCGCTGCCGACGCGGGCGCTCTGGGCCGACGAGTCGGCCCGCGAGCGCGCCCTGGAGGCGTTCGGTTTCCTCGGCGCCTGGGATACCGAGGCCAACAACGGCGTGCTGATCTATCTGCTGCTGGCGGATCGCGACGTCGAGATCGTCGCCGACCGTGGCGCGGCGCGGGCGATTGCGCCGCCGGCGTGGGCGACGGTGTGCCGCGAGATGGAGTCGCAGTTCCGCGCCGGCCGCTATGGAGACGGCGCGGTGGCCGGCGTGCAGCGCGTCCACGCGCTGCTGGCGGCGCACTTCCCGCCGCGCCCCGGGGATGCCAACGAGCTTTCCAATCGGCCGGCGGTGATCCGCCGCTAGTCCGGCAGGCCGGCCGGGACCTGGTAACCCCGGTCGCCCGGGGGTTGTAACGCCGCCGCGCATGTTGTTCTCGCCGCAGATCGGATCTTCCCCCGGGAACGTCCGCTGCGGCGGGAGCCGGCTGGTGGGCGGCCTGGAGATCGCCGGCCTGGCGCTGTGCACGCTACTCACGGAGGTGGCCACTTCCGGCGAGTTCTGCAACCCGAAACGCCGCGCCTCCCACCTGCTGATGCTCTACGGCTTCCTGCTCTACCCGGTGTCCACCGTGGTGCTGGTGTTCGGCTATCCGAGGCCGGCGACGCCGGCGGCATCAACACCTTCTACATGACCATACAAGCCGATGCTCAACCGGGGCCTGGAGCTGCTGGCCATGCTCAAGGAAGACCTGGGGCGCCTGGGCGCCGAGGACCTGCACCAGCTGCAGCGCGCCCGCCGGTCGCGTCTCTCCGCCACGATCCCTCTCTAACGCCGGTACTTCTTCTCGCCGTCGGCCGGGACGAATTCCAGCATGGTGCGGTTGTCCGGCGTCTCCAGCAGCAGGCCGGCGGGCCCCACGTGCATGCGCGTGGTCCGGGCCAGCGCGTCGAGGAAAGTCTTCTCCTGCTTCATCGCCTCCGGCGGCCCCGCCATGAGCGTGCCGGCCAGCGGGCCCCACGACACCTCGCCGGCGTCGGAGAGCTTCATCTGCCCCAGGTAGCGGTTGACGGTGGCGCGCCCGGCGACGCGCAGGTCCTTGCCGATCATGAACGTCGGCCGCCCCTGCTCCAGCAGCGGCATGTCCTGGCCGTCCACGCGCAGCGCCGCCAGCTGCCATTCCTGGTCGGCGACTTCCGCTACCCGCGCCGACGTCACGCGCGTTCCGTCCGGGTACTTGCCCGGATCGGTGGCGCAGCCCGCCAACGGCACGCCTGTCGCCAGCACCAGCGCCGCCAGCCATTGTCCTTGCCGCATGATGACGCTCTCCCCGGTGAACCCACGATGGCCGGCAGTCTAGCAAACGGCGGCGGTCCCAAGAACAAACGGCCGGCGCACCGCCGTCATGCCATCGGCGGGGCCGGCCCGGGGGCGAGGAGGATGCGAAGGGCTCCGGCGGAATCAGCACGCGGCGGTGCGCGCCGCCGGCGCCCGGGGCGATCCGGCGACCGCCCGTCGGATACGGGCCGTCAGGGCGGCGGCGAGGAGGCGCAGCGTTTGCGAGCGGCAGTCTCGGGCGCGCTGTTCCAGCGTGCGGGCGGGATCGAAGGTCAGTGCAGTTTTCATGGCGGCTTTCCGGTTCGTCGTTGCGATGGAGGCATGATAGGGACTTTCCAGATAAGAAAGAATACGGTAAAAAGTCAAATGATTAGTGATCATATGGAAACAATAAATCAGTGCCGGCAACCGCGCCTCCCGGCGCGGCGGCGGGCAACGGCGACGGAGGCGACCGATGGACCCGATGAGCGACATGGCGGTGTTCGTGCGCGTGGTGGCGGCCGGCGGGCTGTCGGCGGCGGCGCGGGAGCTGGGCCTGTCACCGGCGATGGTGAGCAAGCGCCTGTCGCGCCTGGAAGCGCGGCTGGGCGGGCGGCTGCTCAACCGCACCACGCGGCGCCTGCATCTCACCGAGGAGGGCGCGCGCTATCACGAGCGCGCCGCCCAGATCCTGGCCGAAGTGGAGGAAGCGGAAGCGCTGGTGGGCGCCGGGCGCGCCACGCCCCGGGGCACGCTGCGGGTGAGCGTGCCGGCGGCGTTCGGCCGGCAGCACGTGGCGCCGCTGATCCGGGCCTTTGCCGAGCGCCATCCCGAGTTGCGCATCTACCTGGATCTGGACGAGCGCATCGTCGATCTGGTGGAAGGCGGCTTCGACGTTGCCGTGCGCATTGCCGAACTGGAGGACTCGGCGCTGGTGGCGCGCAAGCTGGCGCCCAACCGCCGCGTGGTGTGCGCCTCGCCCGAGTACCTCCGCCGCATGGGGACGCCACGGTCACCGGCCGACCTGCCGCGCCACAACTGCCTGATCGTGGCCACGCGGGACTCGCGCCACGATCTGTGGCCGTTCTCCGGCCCGGACGGCGCGCAAACGGTTCGCGTCCACGGCACCCTGGCCAGCAACAACGGGGAAGTCATCCGCCAATGGGCGCTGGACGGGCTGGGGCTGGCGCTCAAGTCCACCTGGGACGTGGGCGAGGACCTGCGCGCGGGACGCCTCAAGCCGGTGCTGGCGGAGCACGTGCCCGGCGGCATGAGCATCTACGCGGTCTATCCGCATCGCCAGTACCTGCCCGCCAAGGTGAAGGCGTTCGTGGATTTCCTGCAGGAGGCCTACGGGCCGGAGCCGTACTGGGACCGCGGCTGCGGCCTGGACCGGCCTTCGCGCACGAAGCGGCGCAAGGGTTAGCGCCGCTCGCGCCGCGACGCACGGCTCGCACCGGTCCCGCGGCCGGCGTCAGTTCCCGAACAGCTTCTTGATCGGGTCGAAGATGCTGCCGCCCGGTTCCTGCTTCGGCGCAGCCTTGGGTGCGCCGGACAGCGCCACCTGGCAGACGTCGTCGGGGACGTCGTTCACCAGCAGGCCGCCGCCCACGAGCAGCGACAGGCCGCCGGTCAGGACGGCCGCGCCGGCTGCGGCGGCGCCGGCCGCCGCACTCGCCATGTCGAGCGCGATCTTGGGGTCCGCCAGCGTGCCGCCCACCTTGGCGAAACGGGCCAGGTTGCCGGCGCCGACGCCGAGGCCGGTGGTGGCCTTGGGCCGGAAACCCAGCTCCAGCGTCTCGTCGCGCAGGTTCACGGTACCGCCGCCGAGGACGCGCACCTTGCTGGTCTCGAGGGCGATGCCGTTGTCGATGGTGGCGATGCCGTTGCGCACCGGGAAGCGCAGCACCATGCACCGGAGCTCGGTGTACTCGTCCTGGGCGCGCGCGGGATTGAGCGCGTTCAGCAGCTCGGTCACGTCGGCGCCGCGGTCGATGGCGCGGCTCTTGATCCGCCCCGGCCCGACGACCACCCGCACGTCGCCGTTGGCCGAGGCCATCAGCGCGCGCACCGAGGCACCGCGGCCGGCGAGCTTGACCGCGATATCGGTGAGGGCGCCCTCGGGCGCCGCGGTCACGCCCAGCAGCCCGGTCAGCGCCGCCAGCGGGACTTTCTCGCCGGCCACCGTGGCGTTCACCGCCAGGTCCTTGCCGGACGAGGCGTCGGCCGCGAAGTCCAGGCGCAGCTCGCGGCCGTCGAGGCGGAGCTTGATCTCCTCGCCGTCGATCTTTCCGCGTCGGAACGCGGCGCGCGCGCCGATGCCTTCCAGCAGCCGGCCATCGGCCAGCCTGAGTTTCTCGATGCGCATCTCCGCCTTGCCTTCGAGCGCCTTGAGCGCTGCGACCGGCAGCGGGTCGTTGGAAAACACCCGGCCGTCGCCGCGGGCCGGCGTGGCCCCGGCCTTGCCACTCCCGGCGTAGAGTTCCTGGAGGTCGATCAGCGGCGCGTCGAGCAGTGCTCTGATCTCGCGGCGTTCGCCGGTCAGGCCCATCTGCAGCTGTCCCCTGGCGCGGCTCTTCCCGGCCTGCGCCTCCAGGTCTTCGATCGCCAGCGCATCCTTGGCGACGCGGGCGCGTCCCTTGACCTTCGCCGGCGGCAGGGGCGGAAACGGGGTGCGCAACAGCGTGCGCAGGGCTGCGCTGTCGGGGACGTCGGCCGAGAACCGGGCGTCCAGCCCGGCAAGCCCGCCGCCCAGGGGAACCGATCCCGCGATCTTCAGCGTACTGCCCCCGGCCGCCGCCTCCAGTTCGACCGCGCCGGTGGCGCCGGCCTTGCCGGCCTGCTTCAGGTTGTCGATGCTGCCGTTCAGCGCGACGGGAATCCCGTTGAGTGTGCCCTTGCCGTCGATTTCGATCTCGTCGTAGCCCGGCGCCACGTCCAGGTCGAGGACGTCGATGCGCGCCTGATGCTCCACCTTTGGCGCGGCCCGGCGGAACGCAAACGCCCCCCGGGCGACCCGCACCTCACGCACCTCGACCGCGGCGCCGCCGTCGCCCGGCGGCCTCGGATCCTTGGCCGCGCCCGGTTTGGCAAAGTCCCAGTTGCGCTCGCCCCTGGCGTTGATTTCCAGCACCACGTCCGGCTCCACCAGCTCCAGGCGGCTGATCACCACGTTGCCGGCGAGCAGCGGCAACAGCGCGACCTGGGCCTCGATGCGCTTGGCCGACGCCAGGTGGGGGCGGGAACCCCAGCGGGCGTTCTGGAAGGTGACGTCGTTGGCAGCGACGGTGGGAAACAGCGACAGCTTGAAGCCGACGTCGCCCTTGATCTTCAGCTCGCGACCGGTGGCTTCCTTGGCCTTGGCTTCGATGAACGCGACGTGCTGGTTGAGGTCGATACGGGAAAGCGCGACGGCGCCGATTACCCCCAGCAGGACGGCGACGACGCCGGCGGCGATGACGAGGTTCCTGATCCGCATGGCAGGGGCAGTGTCGCTCAGGGCAAGGCCCCGCGCAACCGCGAAGCGGCGCGGGTTGGAACCGGGCCGGCGCTAGCCGATCCAGTGATGCTCCAGCACGTCGAGCCGGATGTCCGTTTCCGCGGACTGGCCGCCGGCCTCTGCCTTGAGGCGCATCACGTGGACGCCCGGCGCGCTGTAGCTCAACTCGTGGGTGAAGGTGCCGGGAAGCGGCAGGCTCTTGTCGGCCACCACCTTGCCGCTGGCGTCGATCAGCTGGCAGCGCGCCGTGCCGCTGCCGTCCAGCACCGCCTGGATGCGGAACGGCTCGTTCACGACGCGCCGGTAGACCTGGGGATCGCGGTTCGCGTTGTACTGCAGGTTGTTGATCTTGATCATCTTCAGGAGGTGTTTCATGGCGTTTCCATCCTCTCCCCGGTTGCGTACAATCGCGAGTATTAGAAAAAGCTAATTCTACCTGCTGCCATGGATCAGGACCAACTCTCGGCTGCCTTTGAGCGCGCCGACGCCGGCCTCGCCGCGCTGGAGATCGCGCTCGGCGGCGAAACGCCGCCACCCCTGGAAGCCACCGTCGAGGATGCGCTCGCGCTGCTGCGCGAGCTGATCGTCGCCTATATCGGAGACGGGGGGAAGAAGGCGCCGCCGCCGGCGGACGCCGACATCCTCGACGTCTGGAAGGTACTGGTGAAGGGCGAGCCCTACTGGAACACGATCCGTGACAACCTGCGCGAGCTGGTGTACTACCGGAACTGCATCGCCATGAACCGCCGCGACGCGCTGCCCGCAGTCCCGGAAAAGATGGCGGTGCGCACGGCGCGCCATGTCTATCTCTTCATTCGCACCCGTTGCATTCGCGAGGGCCGCATAGCAGCATAGGGACGGCGGCAGGATCCGTCTCCCCGAGCCGAAATCGTCCATGAAGCAACTCATCAACCGCCTGCGCGGCGTCGAGCGCGACATCGTCCAGCCGCCCGACGCGGCCGCGGCGCCGTATTACGAGCCGCAGAAGAACGAGGTGGCGATCTTCGAGGCCGCTTACCGCAAGCGCCTGCCGGTGATGCTCAAGGGGCCCACCGGCTGCGGCAAGACGCGCTTTCTCGAGCACATGGCGTGGCGCCTCGGCCGCCCCCTGGTGACGGTGGCCTGCCACGAGGACCTGACCAGCGCCGACCTGGTAGGACGCTTCCTGCTGGAAGGCGACCAGACGGTGTGGCAGGACGGGCCGCTCACGCGCGCGGTCAAGGCCGGCGCCATCTGCTACCTGGACGAGATCGTCGAGGCACGCACCGACACCACGGTGGTGATCCACCCGCTCACCGACCACCGCCGCCGCCTGCCGCTGGAGAAGAAGGGCCAGGAGATCGAGGCCCACGAGGACTTCATGCTGGTGATTTCCTACAACCCCGGCTACCAGACCGTGCTCAAGGACCTGAAGCCTTCCACCAAGCAGCGCTTCGTGGCGATCCAGTTCGACTTCGCCGACGCCGCCACCGAACTGCGGATCGTGCGCAACGAGGTGCCGGAGCTGGACCCGGCGCTGGTGGAGAGGCTGGTGGCGATCGGCCAGCGCTCGCGCGCACTCAAGGACCACGGGCTCGAGGAAGTGACCTCCACCCGGGCGCTGGTGTACGCCGCCAGCATGATGGCGGCCGGGCTGGCGCCGGTGGAGGCGTGCCAGGTGGCCATGGTGAGCCCCATCACCGACGACCCCGAGCTGGCCGAGGCCCTGATGGAGATCGTGCGCGCCCATCTCGAGTGAGCGCGGCGTGACACTTCCCCCGACGCCACCGGCCCACGCCGCTCCCGACGAAGTCCAGCGCCGGCTCGACGCGCTGGCGCACGTGAGCTTCGTCGCCCACCGCGACGCCAAGGACGTGCTGCCCGCGCTGCGCCGCCACGGCGACGCTGCGGCGGCGGCCTGGCTCGACGCCGCCCGGCGCCTGTTCCTGCACGACCGCGAAGCCGGCAAGGCATTCATCCGCGGCAGCCTGGCGGCGGAGCATGCCTGCGGCGCCGTGGAGCCGTGGACGCGGCAGGCGCTGGAGTTCCTGAAGTTCCGCGGCGCCTGGAAAGCGATGGACGGGTTCATGGACAACCTGCCGCAGGCGTACGCGGTGCTCGGACATTCCGGCGAGGAGCGCTGGGCGCAGATCGGGCTCAAGTGGTGTTGCCGTCACCTGGAAAGCGGGGCTGCGTATTTCCGCACCCCCGTGGCCGATCTCGCGGCGCGCCAGGGCGTGACCGGCATCGAGCATCTGACCGAGCCGGCGGAGGAACTGTTCGAGACCCGCCGCCTGCTGCTGGCGAGCTATCTGCCGGGGGCGTTGAAGGTGCGCAACCTGTTCGGCGCGCAGCTGCTGCTGCCCTGGGCGCAGCGCGGCGCCGACATCCTGCAGGCCGGACGGCTGCGCGGCGAGGCCTACTTCCGCCTCGAGTCGGACGAGAGCCTTCACATTCTCATGGATCACATGGCGGGCTTCCGCCTCGGCGACCACGAGCGGCTGATCGGCTTTTTGCTGGCGGCATGGTTCGACCAGCCGCCGGGCCTGCGCGCGAGCGACTGGTCGCCGGAGAAGGGGCGCGCCTTCCTCGAGACCGACGGGCGCGAGCTGTTCCTGCCGGTGGCGATGCCCGAGCGCGACGAGGCGCTGCTGGCGGTGATCCACACCGCCGGCCACATCGCGTTCGGCTCGTTCGAGCGCCGCGCGATCGAGGCGCTGTTCCGCGAGGCCGGCGCCGAGCACCCGCCGGCGGCGCCGGACCAGCCCGTCACGTGGCGCCCGCTCTACGCGCTCTACGGCGAGGACATGCTGACGTTCTCGCTGCTGTTCGACCTGTGCGAGGATCTGCGGGTGGACGCGTGCATCGTGGCGGACGTGCCCAACCATCTGCGCCGCATGGAGCGCGCCGCCGTGCGGCGCAGGCCGGCGGCGGAACCGGCGGCGACGTATTATCGGCTCGCGCTCGACAGCGTGCGCTGCCTGATCGATCCGGCGGACGTGCCGCCGGAGCGCCGAGCGGAAATCCGCTGGGACGATCTCGCGCCGCTGACGCGCCCGGGTGCGACGCTGCTGGACGCGTTTCGCATCGCCAGCCGCCTTCACCGGGAGGGCAGCTGGCCCGCAGTGGCCACGCTGGAGGAGCGCGCCGAGGCGTTCCTGCCGGGCCGTTCGCCCAACGCCGCGCGCGCCATCTACCCGCGCGACGCCGGCGGCGACGGCCGGGAGGGCGAAGGCGAGACCGGCGAGCAGGACGGGCAGGGTGCGCAGGAGCCGGCCGAGGCGCCGGACGAGCCTTCGCCGCAGGAGGGTGCACAGGACGCCGATCCCACGATGCCGCAGGCGGGTCCGGGGGCGGCGGGGCAGGCCGGCCAGGGGCAGCCGGGTGCCGCCCACGCCAGCGGCGGCGGCGCGGTGCAGGAAGCGGCCGGGCGCGGCACGCCGTATCCGGAGTGGGACTACCGGGATCAGCGCTACAAGCGCAACTGGGCGTGGGTGCAGGAGCGCCGGCTGGCGGAGAGCAACCCCGGCGAGGCCGCGCGCCTCGCCGCCGCGTACGCCGACGCGCTGGCGCAGCTCAAGCGCGCGATCCAGGCCCAGAAACCTACCCGGCTGGCGCCGCGCAAGCGCCAGTTCGAGGGCGAGGAGGTGGACATCGACGCCGCGGTGGAATTCGTCGTCGAGCGGCGCGCCGGGCGCACGCCGCCGCCGCGGGTATACCGCTACCGCCGGCCGCAGCAGCGCGACACGTCGGTGATGCTGCTGGCGGACCTGTCCACGTCGGTGATGCAGCAGCTGCCGGACAACCAGGGCCGCATCGTCGACCGCATCCGCGCCGGGCTGCTGCTGTTCGCCGAGGCCATGGAGGTGGTGGGCGATGCCTACGCCATCGCCGGCTTCTCGTCCAAGTACCGCGACAATGTGAGCTATTACCGCATCAAGGATTTCGGCGAGCCGCTGAACGCCGACGTGCGCGCGGTGATCGGCGGACTCTCCGGGCGCCTCGCCACGCGCATGGGCACCGCCATCCGCCACGCCATGACGCGCTTCGCCGACAGTCCCAGCCAGCGCCGGCTGCTGCTGATCCTCTCCGACGGCCGGCCGGAGGACTACGACGACGGCGGCGACATGCGCTACCTGCACGAGGACACGCGGGTGGCGGTGAAGGAAGCGATCGACCGCGGCGTGCACCCGTTCTGCCTGACGGTGGACCCGGCGGGCAGCGAGTACCTGCCGCGCATCTTCGGCAGCGGGCATTACCTGGTGCTGGACCAGATCAACTCGCTGCCGCGCAAGCTGCCTGAAATCTATCTGCGGTTGCGGCGGTGAACGCGGTGCCCGAAGCCGAACCCGGCGCTGCGGCGCCTGCGCGCGCCGCGCCCGTCCCCGCGGGACGCCCTGCGGTGTTCATCGCGGCCGCGCGCTACCGGCGCAAGGCGTACGGCGCCAATCATCCGCTGGCGATCCCGCGGGTGTCGCTGGCTCAGGACCTGATCCACGCCTACGGCGCGCTCGGCGCCGGCGAGTTTCTGGCGGCGCGCAGGGCATCCGACGCCGAGCTGGAGTGGTTCCACACCCGCGCTTACGTTGCCGCGGCGAAGCGCTGCGAGGCGCTGGGGCGGGTGAAGAACGAGTGGCGCGTGCGGCACCAGCTGGGCACGCTGGAGAACCCGTACTTCGAGCAATTCTGCACCCTCTCCGCCACCGCCACCGGCGCCAGCGTGCAGGCGGCCGAACAGGTGCTGGCGGGGCGTGTCGCGTTCAATCCGGCCGGGGGCATGCACCACGCGCGCGCCGACCGCGCCCGGGGCTTCTGCTATTTCAACGACCCGGTGCTTGCCATTCTGAGGCTGAAGCGCGCCGGGCTGCGCGTGCTCTACGTCGACATCGACGCCCACCACGGCGATGCGGTGGAGGAGGCCTTCGCCGCCGATCCGGAGGTGGCGACCCTGTCGCTGCACATGGATACGGCGTATGCCTATCCGCACCGCGGCGGACGCCTCGACGACGTCGGCGACCCTGCCGGAGAGCACGCCACGGTCAACGTGCCGCTGCCGCCCGGCGCCCATGACGACGAATACCGGATGCTGTTCGACGCCGTGTGGCATCCGCTGCGGGAGCGGTTTCAGCCGGACGCGGTGGTGCTGCAGGCCGGCACGGACATGCTGGCGCCGGATCCGCTCGGCAAGCTCTCGCTTTCCACTCAGGCGTTTCTGGCGGTGGCGCGCACGGTGCTGGAAACCTGCCCGCGCCACGCCAACGGAACACCGCGGCTGCTGGTGACCGGCGGCGGGGGCTACCACCCGCTGGCGCTGGCGCGCGCCTGGACCGGTCTGTGGGCGCTGCTCTCGGGGCGCGAGCTGCCGGAAGCGCTGCCGCCGGCCGGAGCCGCCCTGCTGCGCGCGGTGGGCTGGGACCTGGACGAGGACGAGCCCCACTATGAGCGGCTGTTCGCGTCGCGCCTGGACGCCGTGACGGTGCGGCCGGTGCGACCGGAGATCCTGGCGCTGCGCGACGCGCTGCGGCGGCACCCGTACCTGAAGCGGCGGGATGCGCGTCGCCTCGCGCGCGACGTGGCGGGCGGCGGCGTCGACGCAGCCGCTGCGGCGCAGCTCCCGGAAGGCAAGGCGCCATGAACGAGACAAAAGCGGCGCTGGTTCCCGGGCGTGCCACCCGCGCGGGCACCGAGGCGTACGTGGGCAGCTTCGGCCGCGAATGCGCCGAGGGCCACTACAGCGATTTCCTCAACCTGCACCTGAAGCTGTCGTCGCTCGGGGTCGGCACCTTCGGCGGCGCCGCCGGCGACGCGGTGGACGCCGCCTATGCCGCCACGGTGGAGCGTGCGCTGACCGGCGGCATCAACGTCATCGACACCGCGACCCACTATCGCTACGGCCGTTCGGCGCGCGCGGTGGGCGCAGGTTTGCGCGCCGCGCTGGCCCGCGGGGTGGCGCGCGAGCAGGTGTTCCTCGTCTCCAAGGGCGGCTTTCTGCTGTTCGCGGACGGTCCACCCCACGATCCCCAGGCCTGGTTCGAGCGCGAGGTCGCGGCGCGCGGGCTCGGCCGCCGCGACGACCTCACCGGCGTGCACCTGCTGTCGCCGGAGCATCTCGACTGGCAGATCGAGCGCTCGCGCGAAGCCCTGGGGGTGGAGACGCTGGACGCCTTCCTGGTGGATCAGCCGGAAGTGCATATTCCGGTGATGGGCAAGGCGGCCGTCAACCAGAAGCTGGAGCGCTGCTTCGTCGCGCTCGAGCGCGCGGTGCGCGAGGGCCGCATCGGCTGCTACGGCATCGCGACGTTCAGCGGCTTTCGCGTCGAGACCGACGATCCGCTGTTTCAGTCCATCACGTCGCTGCAGGGCCACGCGCAGAAGGCGGCGCAGGAGGCGTGGGGCGACACCGACGCCAAGCACGCTTTCCGCGTCGTGACGCTGCCGTTCAACCAGATGATGCTGGAGGGTTTCACCCGGTTCTCCCAGGCCACCGGTCACGGCAACGTGGCTTCCACCATCCAGGCGGCGCACCAGCTGCGGGTCTACGTGCTGGCCAGCCACACGCTGGCCAAGGGCCACCTCGCGAACCAGTGCGTGGACGGCGTGTACGCGGCACTGCCTCAGCTGCGCAACCACGCGCAGCGGGCGCTCCAGTTCAACCGCTCGACGCCGGGCGTCGGCACCAGCCTGGTGGGCGTCAGCACGCCGGAGCACCTGGACGACCTGCTGGCGGTGGCGAAATTGCCGCCGCTGGCCAAGTCCGCCTACCTGCAGATGTACCAGCGGGCGGAATAGCCGGGGCGGTCGCGGGCGCCGGGACCGACGGGCGGCGTGGGCTTCGGGACCGGCGGCCGGGCGTCGAATCGTCTGGGACGGTAGACTGGGACGCGTCGGGGTGCGCGCAGCGGATGCCGCCCCGGTTCGAGGAGACTCGACGATGCGAAATTGCGGCAAGCCGGCCCTGGCGGCACTGGCGCTGGTGACACTGATCGCGGCGCCCGGCGCCGGCGCCCAGGGCATCTACAAGTGGGTGGACGAGCGCGGCCGCGTCACCTATTCGAGCACGCCGCCGCCGCCCGGGCGCAGCGGGAAGGAGCTGCAGGTGAAACCCGGCCCGTCGCCACAGGAGACGGAGGCCGCGCGCCAACGCGCGGAGTCGGTGAAGCAGCTGAACGAGCAGTTCGCCGACGAGCGCCGCAAGCGCGACGCGCAGGCCGCCACCAAGGCGGAAAACCCCTCCAGGCTGGCGCCGGCAACGCCGGCGCCCGCCGAGCGCGCCTCTGAACGCGATACCGAAGGCGTCGATTACCCGGCTTACCGGCCGCCCGGGGTCACGCCGCGCCCGCAGCCGCTGCCGGCGCGTCCGGGAGTCGGGGGCGGTGGAGCAGAGCGGCCAGCGGGACCCGTGGCCGCGCCGCGCTCCGGCGGCTCGTAAGCCCCCCGAACCAGGACCATCAGGTCTGGCCGGTGTCCTGGTCGTGGCCGTGCCTGCGGTAAAGCCACGTCATGCAGCCGGCGACGAACAGGCCGAACAGCACGACGATGGTTTCGATGGACAGCTTGGCGCCCAGCATCAGCGCGTAGATTCCCAGCATCGCCAGGATCGAAAGGTTCTCGTTGAAGTTCTGCACCGCGATGGAGTGGCCGGCGCCCATGAGCAGGTGGCCGCGATGCTGCAGCAGCGCGTTCATCGGCACCACGAAGAAGCCGCCCATCGCCCCCACCGCCACCAGCAGCGCGGCGGCGACCCACTGATCGGTCACCACCGTCATCAGCATTACCACGAGGCCCATGGCGATGCCCACCGGGAGCACCTTCACCGAGCGCTCCAGGTGCACGTACTTCGCCGCCAGCACCGAGCCGATGGCGATGCCCACCGCCACCACCGCCGTGAGCAGCGTCGCCTTCTCCAGCGAATAGCCCAGCGCCACCGCGGCCCAGGTGAGGATGATCAGCCGCAGCGTCGCGCCGGCGCCCCAGAACAGCGTGGTCACCGCCAGCGACACCTGACCCAGCGGATCCTTCCACAGCAGCCGGAAGCAGTGCCAGAAGTCGTGCAGGATGAACGGCAGCGTCTTGCGCGGCAGCTTGTGGTCCAGCGCCACCCGCGGGATGTAGAGGTTGAACGTGGCGGCGGCGATGTAGAAAAGCACGATCGCCACCAGGGCCAGTTCCGGCGCGGTGTCGATGCTGCCGAAGGCGAGCGTGCCGGCGGCCAGGCCCTGGACGCCGGGACCGATCAGCACGCCGCCGATGACGGCGCCGAGGATGATGGAGGCTACGGTGAGGCCCTCCATCCAGCCGTTGGCCCAAACCAGCCGATCCGGCGACAGGTATTCGGTGAGGATGCCGTACTTGGCCGGCGAGTACATGGCCGCGCCGATGCCGACGATGCCGTAGGCGTAGAGCGGGTGCAGTCCCAGCAGCATCGCTGCGCAGCCGACCAGCTTCACCGAGTTGCTGACGAACATGACCCGTCCCTTGGGCAGGGCATCGGCGAACGGCCCGACGAAGGGCGCCAGGACGATGTAGGAGAAGACGAAGAACTGCTGCAACACCGGCGTGTGCCAGTCCGGCGCCGAAAGCTCCTTCAGCAGGGCGATGGCGGCAAACAGCAGGGCGTTGTCGGCCAGCGACGAGAAGAACTGGGCCGCGAGGATGGTGAAGAAGCCGAAGTTCATTCAGGCTCCGGAGCGCCCCATTGCGCCGAGGTTCGGGACCGGGAATTGTCGTTCTTGTGGCGGGCCTTGCTCCCGCCGGCGGGAGCCCGCGCTTTTATACCACAGAAAATCCCGCGCCCAATGTGGGCAGCGGCCGCCGCGCGTTAATTTTTCCGCGGCTTGTCGGCCCGGCGGCGGGCCAGTTCCCGCAGCCGCCGCTCCTGCTCGGCGAACGACGGCGCGCGGCCCCGGGGCTCGACGGCCGGCGCCGCATGCCCGCCGGGGCGCTCGGCGTCCTTGGCCTGCAGGTATTCCTCCAGCGGATCGTCCGTGTAGCGCCCGCGGAAATCCCGCGGCGCGCCCGGGCCCTGCCCGAGGTAGACCCGCATCCGCAGCTGCTTGTTGAGCGCGACGATGCGGCGGTCGATCCAGCGCAGGTCGAAAAGCGCCCAGGCGACCAGCGCCGCGGCGGCGGGCCACGCCAGCCAGCCCCAGCCCGCGGCGACACCCGCCGCCGCCAGAAAGGCCAGCGCGCGGTAGCCCCAGGCTCCGCGCGGCTCGTCCAGATAGCCGCGGTGCAGTCCCAGGGGAAACAGCGCCAGGAGGGCGTAGGCGCGCGGGCGCCGCTTCAGCAGCTGCGCCAGCTTGAGGTTGGCGGCCTGCACGCCGCCGCCTTCCAGGTCCAGCCGTTTCCAGGCCCCGTTCATCCGCCCTGTTCCGGCAAAACGAATTGTGTTTCAATCAAGTCTAAACTTTTTCAGGGCGCTCCAAGCCCCGTTTCAAACCAACAACAACAGTCAGCGGATGCCATGGCGGACCGTCGCCTGCAGGTATTTTTCACCGTCGCCAAACAGCTCTCGTTCACCAAGGCGGCGGAACTGCTTTTCATGACCCAGCCGGCGGTGACGTTCCAGGTCAAGCAGCTGGAGGAGCACTTCAACACCCGCCTGTTCGAACGCAGCCACGGCCGCATCAGCCTGACCCCGGCGGGCCAACTGGTTTATCAGTACGCCGACCGCATCCTGGCGCTGTCGGACGAACTCGAAACGCGCATGGGGGAGCTGACCGGCGGCATCGCCGGCCCGCTGTCGGTGGGTGCCAGCACCACCATCGCCGAGTTCATGATTCCCCACGTGCTGGGCGAGTTCAAATCCGCCTATCCGCAGGTGCAGCCGCGCCTGGTGGTGGGCAACTCGGAGACGATCGAGAACCGGGTGGCGGACCACTCGCTCGACATCGGGCTGATCGAGTCGCCGTCCCACCTGTCCTCGCTCAGGACCGAGACCCTGTGCGAGGACGAGCTGCTGATGATCTGCGCGCCCGGCCATCCGCTGGCGGAAGCCGCGGCGGTGACGCCCAAGCAGCTGGTACAGCATCCCTACGTGAGCCGCGAGCCGGGATCGGGAACCCGCGAATTCGCCGACCAGTTCTTCGCCAGCGCGGGCGTGTCCCCCGAGGAACTCAACATCGTCATGGAACTGGGCAGTCCCGAGGCGGTGAAGGGCGTGGTGGAGGCCGGCGTCGGCTTCGGCGTCGTCTCCCGCGTGACGGTGGAGAAGGAGCTCACGCTCAAGCGGCTGGTGGCGGTGCCGTTTCGTCCCAAGCTGACGCGGCTCATGTCCATGGTGTATCCGAAGGAAAAGTTCCGCTCGCGGCTGCTCTCCACCTTCGTCGAGTTCGCCAAGGCGCGCCTGCAGAAGCCCGTGTCGAAGGCATGAAGCATTTCCTGGTGGTGCAGCACACCTATTCCGAGTTCCTCGGGTTGATCGAACGCCAGCTCGAGAACCGCGACATCGGCTTCACTTACTGCCGGCCGTTCACCGGTCAGGACGTGCCCGGCAACGCGCTGCAGCACGACGCCCTCTGGCTCCTCGGGGGCGCGCATCCCGTCACCGACGCCGAGCACTGCCCCTGGGTGGCCGACGAGGTGCGCCTGGTGGGGCTGTTCCGCAAGGCGAAGCGGCCGGTGGTGGGCATCGGTTTCGGCGGCCTGGTGGTGGCCCTGGCCGCGGGCGGGCGGCCCCATGCCGAGCCGGCCCACAGTGCCTACTGGACCGTCGCCCGGGCCACCGAGGCCGGCCGGGACGATCCGCTGGCGCAGGCGGTGGACGGGCGCACCGTGCTGGTGATGTACGACGGCCGGGTCGATCTGCCGGCCGCGGTGCCGGTGGTGGCGACCGATGCCGAGGGCCGGTGGATCGCCGCGCGCCCCGATGCGGAAACCTACGCGCTGCTGTTCCGGCCCGAGCTCAAGCCCGGCATGCTGGAAGACATGATCATGGAAGAGGCCCGGCCGACACCGGACCACATCGGCGAGCTGCTCGGCGAGGCGCGGGAACGCTGGAACGAGATGCAGGCCACCACCGACCGCGTGCTGGTGGCGCTGGTGAGCGCGCTGGACCTGATGCAGGAGCGGCGCAAGGCGCCGGTGTTCAAGATCAACGTCGCGCCTTCATGACTCCCGAGGAAAGGGCGCTGCTGGAGCGGTTGCGGCAGCTGTCGGAGGGCGAGCGGCGCTTCCTGCTGGATTTCGCCGAGTTCCTCGCCGCCCGCGCCGCGCCGGCGGCGTCCGCGCCGGCCACCGAGCCGTTGCCGATTCCCCGCCCGGAAAGGGAGACGGTGGTGCGGGCGATCAAGCGCCTGCGCGCCACCTATCCCATGCTGGATCCGCGCAAGCTGCTGCACGAAACCTCGCATTGCATGACGCTGCACGTCGTCCAGGGCCGGCCGGCCGCCGAGGTGATCGACGAGCTGGAACTGGTGTTCTCGCGCCACTACCAGAAGCTGAAGGGCGGCGAGTGACTCCCCGCGCCGCAGCGCACCGCCGATGAGCCGTCCCCTGGTGGCCGAGATCGACGGGGCGGCGCTGGCCCACAACTACCGTGTCGCCAAGCGCGCCGCGCCCGGCGCCCGCGCATTCGCCGTCATCAAGGCCGACGCCTACGGCCACGGCCTGGCGCGCGCCGCCCGGACGCTGGCGGACGAGGCCGACGGGTTCGCGCTGCTGGAGATCGACCGCGCCATCGAGCTGCGCGAAAGCGGCGTGCGCCAGCCCATCCTGCTGCTGGAAGGATGCTTCTCCCGCGAAGAACAGATGGCATGCGGGCACTACCGCCTCTGGCCGGTGGTGCACACGCCGGCGCAGGTGGCGATGCTGGAGGGCGCATCCGGCCGCGGCGCACTGCAGGTGTTTGTCAAGATCAACACCGGCATGAACCGGCTCGGGCTGGCGCCGGCGGCGTTTGCCGAGGCGTGGCGGGCGGTGACCCGGGTGCGGGCGGTGGCGGCCGCCAGCGTCATGACCCATTTCGCCAGCGCCGACGAACCCGACGGCGTTGGCGAGCAGCTGCAGCGATTTCTCGCCGTCACGGCCAGCGTGCGCGCGCCGCGCTGCCTGGCCAATTCCGCCGCGTTGCTGCGTTATCCGGAAACCCACGGCGACTGGACGCGCCCGGGCATCATGCTCTACGGCTCTTCGCCGTTTGCCGATCGCAGCGCCGCCGACCTGGGACTGCGCCCGGTGATGACCCTGAAGAGCGCGCTGATCGCGGTGCACGAACTCAAGCCCGGCGACCGGGTCGGCTACGGGGGCACCTTTATCGCGAGCGACGCGATGCGCGTGGGCACCGTGGCCGGCGGCTACGCCGACGGTTACCCGCGCCACGCGGGCACCGGGACGCCGGTGCTGGTGGGGGGGAAGCGCACGCGCACCGTCGGGCGGGTGTCGATGGACATGCTGGCGGTGGATCTGACGCCGGTCCCGGAGGCGGGGATCGGTACGCCGGTGACGCTCTGGGGCGAAGGAATGCCGGTGGACGAGGTGGCCCGGGCGGCTGGGACCATCAGTTACGAACTGCTCACCCGGGTGACCGCGCGGGTCCCCAGGCGAGCCGTGTAATTGAGCCGGGGATCAGTAGCCGGTCGGCTGCTGGATGCCGCGGGTACGGCTCCAGTCGCGGGGCTCGACGCCCACCGGACGCTGGAAGGTGTAGCGCAGGGGTTCGGACACCAGTTGCTCCGCTACCTCGGCGCCGCTGTTCGATGTGATCGAGAACGGCAGCGACACGATGAACAGACCGAAGCCGAGCACCGATCCCACCACGCCCAGCGGCCGGGCGAACACGATGTCGGCCATCATCATGCCGGTGTCGTCCGTGACATTGGACTCGATGAAGTCGCCGGTGCCTCTTTCCGCGCTGGCAGCCATCGGCGCAATGGCGAGGGCCACGGCCGTCGACAGGGCGACCAGGCGTTTGGTGTATCGCTTCGTCATGGTTCCGCTCCAAGCATGGGTCTGGACGCTCCCATTATAGGGCAACGGGCCTTGCGATCAAGCCCTTTCGTTTGTTAAAAATCCTTGGTAACCCACGAATTATTCGAAAACTTGATGCTGAGGTTTCCGGTATAAGCCCATCGTCCCTCAAGACCCCGGGGGGCCCTGCACGTAGCGGACCCGGGTCGATTCGTTGACCTGCTCCAGCGACGAGAAGGATAGGCCGTCCCCGGCGCGGCTGCGCACGATCCGGGTGTGGCCGTGGCGCCGGTCTTACCAAGCCACGTGGACACGGCCCGCCGGCACCCGGCTGACGAACAGCTTCGCGTCCGGTGTCTGGTCCAGGCCGCAATGGGGACAGGTGCACACCGGCAGCCGCAAGTCCACTTCGAACGGCGCGGCCGAGTCCAGGCGCACGCCGAGCGTCAGGGTTCGGGCATCGGCCGCCGCCCCGTCCAGCTCGCCGCCGCAGCCGCTGCAGATTGCGCGCTTGCGGATCCAGCCCTTGCGCTGCGCGGCCGCGACGCCGACGTTCCCGGCATCGCCCAGGTAGTCCATCAGCCGCGCGGCGAACTCGGGATACGCGAGCCGCCGGTGGTCCTGCGGGCAGACCCGGGCCGGCATGTGGTGGATCGTGAGTTCGACGTCGCCGGCCGCGCCGGTGAGGTCGTCCAGGGCCCCCAGCGTTGCTGCTTTGCCGCATTGATGGCAGGTCACGGTGGCATCGGTCATGACGCTTTCTCCTCTCGTCCGCGTTGACGCAGGGCCGGCGCCGCCGACCCCGGTTGGCCGCTGACGAACCGCCGGCTCCCTTTCACCCGACCCCGGTGGCGCGCCGGGGTTCCGCAGCGGCGGCGGGGAGACGCGCTGCTGCGCGCGCACGTGCCGCCTCGCAACCCTTGATCGGGGAGGGCGGGTCGGTTAGCGTGTCGCGTTCGCTGCGCCGCTCGGCGCCGCGCCTAGCACAAATGGCGAAACCCAAAAACCTCTACGTCTGCACCGAGTGCGGCGGCCAGGCGCTGAAGTGGCAGGGGCAGTGTCCCCAATGCCAGGCGTGGAACACCCTGGTGGAAACCGTAGCCGAGAAGCCGGCTGCGCGCTTTGCGCCGATTTCGGCCGACGCCGGCGTGCAGCGCCTGGGCGACGTCCAGGCCGAGGACCAACCGCGCATCGAAACCGGCATTGCCGAGTTCGACCGCGTACTGGGCGGCGGGCTGGTGCGCGGGGGCGTGGTTTTGCTGGGCGGCGACCCGGGCATCGGCAAGTCGACGCTGCTGCTGCAGGCGCTGGCGCACCTTGCCGGCGTGCGCCGGGTGCTTTACGTGACCGGCGAGGAATCGGCGCAGCAGGTGGCGTTGCGGGCGCGGCGCCTCGCACTGGAGACCGCGCAGCTGCCGCTGCTGGCGGAGATCCGGCTGCAGCGCATCCAGGAGGTGCTCGCCGCCGAGCGGCCCGACGTGGCGGTGATCGATTCGATCCAGACGCTGCATTCCGACGTGCTGCAATCGGCGCCGGGATCGGTGGCGCAGGTCCGGGAGTGCGCGGCCGAACTGACGCGCACGGCCAAGGCCGGCGGTACCTCGATCATCCTGGTGGGCCACGTCACCAAGGAGGGCGCGCTGGCCGGCCCGCGCGTGCTCGAGCACATGGTGGACACGGTGCTCTACTTCGAGGGCGACACCCATTCCAGCTTCCGCCTGATCCGGGCGTTCAAGAACCGCTACGGCGCGGTCAACGAGCTGGGCGTGTTCGCCATGACCGAGAAGGGGCTGCGCGGCGTTTCCAATCCCTCGGCGATCTTTCTCTCGCACCACGCCACCGACGTCGCCGGGTCCTGCGTGATGGTGACCCAGGAGGGCACGCGCCCGTTGCTGGTGGAAGTGCAGGCGCTGGTGGACGAAGCCCACGCGCCCAACCCCAGGCGGCTGTCGGTGGGGCTGGAGCAGAACCGGCTGGCGATGCTGCTGGCGGTGCTGCACCGGCACGTCGGCATCGCCTGCTTCGACCAGGACGTGTTCGTCAACGCGGTGGGTGGCGTGCGCATCAACGAGCCGGGCGCGGACCTGCCGGTGCTGCTCGCCATCGTCTCGTCGCTGACCGCGCGGCCGCTGCCGCCGAAACTGGCGGTGTTCGGCGAGGTCGGGCTCACCGGCGAGGTGCGGCCGGTGCAGCGCGGCCAGGAGCGGCTCAAGGAGGCCGCCAAGCTGGGCTTCACCCGCGCCATCGTGCCCCGGGCCAACGCGCCGCGGCGGGCGATTCCGGGCATCGAGGTGATCGCCGTGGACCGGGTGGAGCAGGCGGTGAAGATCATCCGGGAAGGCGCCTGAGCGCGGTGGTGGCAGGCGCGGGCGGCGTTTAGAATCGAGGCATGGGCATCACCACGGAACTTCCCGCGTACGCGCAGGCCGCGCTGGAGCAGACCGTGCGCTCGCTGTTCGAGATGCTGGAGCGCACCTCGGAAGGCGCGGTGATCGTCGATCGCGGCGCCCGCGTGGTCTGGATCAGCGACAAGTACGTGAGCCTGCTGGGCCTGCCGAGCGCGGAGAGCGCGCTCGGGCGCGAGGTGGAGCAGGTAATTCCCAACAGCATGATGCGTCGCGTGGTGGAAACCGGCGAGCCGATGCTGCTGGACCTGATGGACGTGCGCGGCCAGTGGCTGGTGGTGACCCGGCTGCCGCTCAAGGATGAGGGCGGCGAGGTGACCGGCGCCGTCGGTTTCGTTCTCTACGACAGTCCGCAATACCTCAAGCCCCTGGTGTCGAAATTCACCGGATTGCAGCAGCAGCTGGCGCGCGCGCAACGCGAGCTGGCCGGCCACCGGCGCGCCAAGTACACGTTCTCCAGTTTCGTGGGCACCAGCCCGGCCTGCCTGGAAGTGAAGCGCAAGGCGCGGCGCGCGGCCCAGCTGGACACCACCGTGCTGGTGCAGGGCGAGACCGGCACCGGCAAGGAGTTGCTGGCGCACGCGATTCACGCCGTCTCGGCGCGCGCCGACAAGCCGTTCGTCGGCGTCAACCTGGCCGCCGTGCCGGAGAACCTGCTGGAAGCGGAGTTCTTCGGCGTGGCGCCCGGGGCCTACACCGGTGCCGACCGCCGCGGGCGCGAGGGCAAGCTCAAGCTGGCCGACGGCGGCACGCTGTTCCTGGACGAGGTGGGCGACATGCCGCCCACGCTGCAGTCCAAGCTGCTGCGGGTGCTGCAGGAGCAGGAGTTCGAGCCCCTGGGTTCGAACAACGTGGTGAAGGTGGACGTGCGCGTCATCGCCGCCACCAGCCGCGACCTGCGGCAGCTGGTGGAGGAGGGGCGCTTTCGTGCGGACCTGTTCTACCGCCTCAACGTGCTGCGCATCGAAGTGCCGCCGCTGCGCGAACGGCGCGAGGACCTCGATGCGTTGTGCGAAGTGATGCTGGAGCGGATCGCCGAGCGCACCGGGATCGCGCCGAGCGAGCTGACTGGCGACGCGCTGGTGGCGCTGGGGGCGTATCCTTGGCCCGGCAACGTGCGCGAGCTCCGAAACGTGCTGGAGCAGGTCACCATGCTGTCCGAGGACACACGCCTGACCGCCGAGAGCTTCGCCGAAGTGCTGCCGGAGCTGGCCGTGGACGCCGCCCGGCGGCCGGCCATGGCGCCGCGGCTCACCGAGGCCGTGGCCGAGGCCGAGCGCGCTGCGATCCGGGAGGCGCTGCGGCGCGCCAACGGCAACAAGGTGGCGACGGCGCGACTGCTGGGCATCTCCCGGGCGACGCTGTACGAGAAGCTGGCGGCGCTCGGTATCGATACCTCGCGCGGACGGACTGTCCGCTGATCTGGACGATCTAATTCTTATTAGAAACAGAATTAATTGTCCATTTTAAGCGAATACTGTCCGGAAAATTCGACAATTACTGCGTTTTGCCGTCCGGTATATTCGGCAGTTTGGCCGGTGCCAAAAATAAAACCGATAAGAGTCATGGTGTTGAGGCTTCCGGCACGGGTCTTGTAAGGGGACTGGAAACCACCGGCGCGGCAGCATTCGGCGGCGGGAAGAACGACACAAGAAACGAAACCGGTGCTGCGGCACCACCGAGGAGGAAGGATGGCGGGCGCCAATCCCTACGAGATCGGTCTCGACAAGAACCCGGCGAATTACACGCCGCTCTCACCGCTCAGCCTGATCGCCTGGGCGGCCTACGTGTATCCGGAGCGCCCCTCCGCGGTGCACGGCGAGCGCCGCTACACCTGGAAGGAAACCTACGCCCGCTGCCGGCGGCTGGGTTCCGCCCTGCGCAAGCGCGGCATCGGCAAGGGTGATACCGTGGCGGTCATGCTGCCCAACACCCCCCCCATGCTGGAGAGCCATTTCGGTGTCGCCATGGCGGGCGCGGTGCTCAACACCCTCAACACCCGGCTCGATGCCGAGGCCATCGGTTTCATGCTCCAGCATGGCGAGGCCAAGGTGTTGATCACCGACCGCGAGTTCTCGCCCATCGTCGGCAAGGCGCTCAAGCTGGCGGGCATGAAGATCCTGGTGATCGACGCCGACGACCCCGAGTACAAGGGCGCAGGCGAGCGGCTGGGCGAGCTCGAGTACGAGGACTTCCTGCGCCAGGGCGACCCGGCGTTCGAGTACGCGCTGCCCGCCGACGAGTGGGATGCGATCAGCCTCAACTACACGTCGGGCACCACCGGCAACCCCAAGGGCGTGGTCTACCATCACCGCGGCGCCTACCTGAACGCGGTGGGCAACATCATCGCCTGGGGCATGCCGCGCCACGCCGTGTACCTCTGGACGCTGCCGATGTTCCACTGCAACGGCTGGTGCTTCACCTGGACCATGGCCGCCAACGCCGGCACCAACGTCTGCCTGCGCCGCGTCGAGATCGGCCCCATCCTGGACCTGATCCGCAAGCATAAGGTCACCCACTACTGCGGCGCGCCCATCGTGCACGCGATGTTCATCAACGCGCCGGACGAGCTGCGCCGCGGCATCGACCATCGCGTTTCGGGGCTGGTGGCGGCGGCGGCGCCGCCGGCGGCGGTGATCGAGGGCATGGAGCGCATCGGCTTCGACATCACCCACGTCTACGGCCTGACCGAGACTTACGGCCCGGCGGCGCTGTGCGCCAAGCACGCCGAGTGGGACGCCATGACCATCGAGCAGCGCACCGAGCGCAACGGACGCCAGGGCGTGCGCTACCCGCTGCAGGAGGGGATGACGGTGATGGACCCGGAGACCATGACCGAGGTGCCGTGGGACGGCGAGACCATGGGCGAGATCATGTTCCGCGGCAACATCACAATGAAAGGCTACCTGAAGAACCCCAAGGCCTCCGACGAGGCGTTCCGCGGCGGCTGGTTCCACAGCGGCGACCTGGCGGTGATGCAACCCGACGGCTACGTCAAGATCAAGGACCGTTCCAAGGACATCATCATCTCCGGCGGCGAGAACATCTCGTCGCTGGAGGTGGAGGACGTTCTCTACCGCCACCCGGCGGTGATGGCGGTGGCGATCGTCGCGCGGCCCGACGAAAAATGGGGCGAGACGCCGTGCGCGTTCGTCGAGCTCAAGGACGGCGCGCAGGTGAGCGAGCAGGAACTGATCGATTTCTGCCGCAACAACCTGGCGCGGTTCAAGTGCCCGAAGACGGTGGTGTTCGGCCCGCTGCCGAAGACGTCCACCGGCAAGATCCAGAAGTTCATCCTGCGCGACCGCGCAAAAACGATCTGAGGCCGTCGCGCAGATGCCGACCACCATGGGCCAAGACTACATCCTGGAAACGAAGGGGCTCACCAAGGAGTTCAAGGGCTTCGTCGCGGTGGACGGCGTCGACCTGCGGGTGCGCCGCGGCGCGATCCACGCGCTCATCGGTCCCAACGGCGCCGGCAAGACGACGGTGTTCAACCTGCTGACCAAGTTCCTGACGCCGACGCGGGGCACGATCCACTTCAACGGCATCGACATCACCTACGAGCAGCCGGCCCAGATAGCGCGCCGCGGCGTGGTGCGCTCGTTCCAGATCTCGGCGGTTTTCCCCCACCTCTCGGTGCTGGAAAACGTGCGCGTGGCGCTGCAGCGCAAGCTGGGCACCTCGTTTCACTTCTGGCGCTCGGAAAAGAGTCTCGACGTGCTGAACGAGCGCGCCCTGGAACTCCTGCACGCTGTCGACCTCCAGGATTTCGCCGACACGGTCACGGTGGAACTGCCCTACGGACGCAAGCGCGCGCTCGAGATCGCCACCACCCTGGCGCTGGAGCCCGAGCTGATGCTGCTGGACGAGCCGACCCAGGGCATGGGCCACGAGGACGTGGGGCGCGTCGCGGACCTGATCCGCAAGGTTTCGGCCAAGCGCACCATCCTGATGGTGGAGCACAATCTGAACGTGGTGGCCAACCTCTCGGACACGATCACCGTGCTCCAGCGCGGCGCGGTGCTGGCGGAAGGCAGCTACGACGAGGTGTCCAGGAATCCGCAGGTCCTGGAGGCGTACGTGGGGACCGTCCATGAGTGAAACCCATGCCAGCACCGAGATGCTGCGGGTCGCGGACCTGCACGCGTTCTACGGCGAGTCCCACATCCTGCACGGCATCGATTTCATGGTGAACCGCGGCGAGCTGGTGACGCTGCTGGGGCGCAACGGCGCCGGCCGCACCACCACGCTGAAGGCCATCCTCGGCCTGGTCGGCCGCCGCACCGGCTCGGTGATGGTCAACGGGCGCGAGGTGATCAACCTGCCCACGCACCGCATCGCCCACTACGGCATCGGCTACTGCCCGGAGGAGCGCGGCATCTACGCCAGCCTGAACTGCGAGGAGAACCTGCTGCTGCCGCCGGAGATCCGCAGCGGGGGGGTGAGCATCGACGAGATCTACGAGATGTTCCCCAACCTCAAGGAGCGGCGCCACAGCATGGGCGGGCGCCTCTCGGGCGGCGAGCGGCAGATGCTGGCGATGGCCCGCATCCTGCGCACGGGCGCGCAGCTGCTGCTGCTGGACGAGATCACCGAGGGCCTGGCGCCAGTGATCGTTCAGACCCTCGGCCGGGTGCTGCGCCAGCTCAAGGAGAAGGGTTTCACCATCGTCCTGGTGGAACAGAACTTCCGTTTCGCCGCGCCGCTGGCGGACCGGCATTACGTGATCGAGCACGGCCGGGTGCTGGACATGGTGAAGCAGGACGAGCTGGAAGCGAAAATGCACATGCTGCACGAGTATCTAGGCGTTTGAACCCAACCCAGAGGAGGAAGACATGAAGCGCAAGATCCTGAGCACCCTGGTCATCGCCGCCCTCGCCGGCGGCGCGCCCACGGCGCTGGCCCAGACCAAGGGCATTTCCGACGGCATCGTCAAGATCGGCGTGCTGACCGACATGTCCGGGACCTATTCCGACCTGGCCGGCCCGGGGGCGCTGCTCGCCACCGAGATGGCGGTGAAGGACTTCATCGAGAAGGAGAAGCCCGGCTTCAAGATCGAGGTGATCTCGGCCGACCACCAGAACAAGGGCGACATCTCCGCCAACAAGGCGCGGGAGTGGTTCGACACCGAGAAGGTGGACGTCATCGTCGACCTGGTGACCACCTCGACCGCGCTGGCGGTCATGAAAGTGGCGAAGGAAAAGGACAAGATCACCCTGGTGTCCGGCGCCGCGTCGACGCCCATCACCAACGAGCAGTGCACCGACACCAACGTGCACTGGACCTACGACACCTACGCGTTGGCGGTGGGCACCGGCAAGGCGGTGGTGCAGCAGGGCGGCGACACCTGGTTTTTCCTCACCGCCGACTACGCGTTCGGCCATTCGCTGGAGCGCGACACGGCGGCCATCGTCAAGGAGATGAAGGGCAAGGTGGTGGGGAGCGTGCGCCACCCGTTCCCGGCCCAGGACTTCTCCTCGTTCCTGCTGCAGGCGCAGGCGTCCAAGGCCAAGGTGATCGGCCTGGCCAACGCCGGCAACGACACCATCAACGCCATCAAGCAGGCGCGGGAATTCGGGGTGACGCCCAAGCAGTCGCTGGCCGGGCTGCTGATGTTCATTTCCGACGTGCACTCGCTGGGGCTGGACCTGACCCAGGGCATGTACCTCACCACCGGCTTCTACTGGGACTTGAACGACGACACCCGCGCCTGGTCCAAGCGCTTCTTCGAGCAGAGGAAGCGCATGCCCACCATGGTGCAGGCGGGCGACTACTCGGCCACCATGCACTACCTGAAGGCGGTCAAGGCCGCCGGCACCGACGACACCGCCACCGTGATGGCCAAGATGCGCGCCACGCCGGTGAACGACTTCTTCGCCAAGAACGGCAAGATCCGCGTCGACGGCCGCATGGTGCACGATATGTACTTGGCGCAGGTGAAGAAGCCGGGCGAGTCCAAGTACCCGTGGGACTATTACCACATCCGGCAGACGATTCCGGCCGACCAGGCGTTCATGCCGCTGTCGCAGAGCAAGTGTCCGCTGGTGAAGAAGTGAGGCTGCGGGACTGACCTCAAGACCCTGCCGGCAGGGCGGCAGGCGCGGGAGCACCGCGCCGCCGCCCTGTCACCGTTTTCTCGCGAGCGACCGACATGGAAATCTTCGGCATTCCCCTCCAGGCGTTGATGGGCCAGCTCCTGATCGGGCTGATCAACGGCTCGTTCTACGCCATCCTGAGCCTCGGCCTGGCGATCATCTTCGGTATGCTCAACATCATCAACTTCGCCCACGGCGCGCAATACATGATGGGAGCTTTCACCGCCTGGATCGCGATGCAGTACCTGGGCATCAACTACTGGTGGTCGCTGCTGCTGGTGCCGCTGGTGGTGGGCGTCTTCGGCATGGTGATCGAGCGCACCATGCTGAAGTGGCTCTACAAACTGGACCATCTTTACGGCCTGCTGCTGACCTTCGGCCTGGCGCTCATTATCGAGGGGCTGTTCCGCTACCGTTTCGGCATTTCCGGCGAAACCTACCCGGTGCCGGAGCTGCTCTCGGGCGGCTACAACCTGGGTTTCATGTTCCTGCCGAAGTACCGTGCCTGGGTAGTGCTGGCTTCGCTGGTGGTGTGCCTGGCGAGCTGGTACGTGATCGAGCGCACCAAGCTCGGCTCCTATCTGCGCGCCGGCACCGAGAACCCGCAGCTGCTGCAGGCGTTCGGCATCAACGTGCCGCTGATGATCACGCTGACCTACGGCTTCGGCGTCGCGCTGGCGGCGTTCGCCGGCGTGCTGGCGGCGCCCATCTACAGCGTCAACCCGGTGATGGGCTCCAACCTCATCATCGTCGTGTTCGCCGTGGTCGTCATCGGCGGCATGGGCTCGATCCTGGGCGCCATCGTCACCGGGCTCGGCCTCGGTCTGGTGGAGGGGCTGACCAAGGTGTTCTATCCGGAAGCCTCCGCGGTGGTGATCTTCGTCATCATGGCGGTGGTGCTCCTGCTGCGTCCCGCGGGGCTCTTCGGCAAGGAGCAATAGCATGACGCAAACCAACAAGACTCACTGGATCGGCTGGGGGCTCCTGCTGATGGCGGGCGTGGTGGCGCCGTTCATGGTCTACCCCGTGTTCGCCATGAAGGTGCTGTGCTTCGCGCTCTTCGCCTGCGCGTTCAACCTGCTGCTGGGATTCACCGGCCTGCTTTCGTTCGGGCATGCCGCGTTCCTGGGCTGGGCCGGCTACGTCGCCGGCTATACCATCAAGGAGCTGGGATTCCCCACGGAGCTCGGCATCCTGTCCGGCGTCGCCGTCTCGGCCCTGCTGGGATACGTGTTCGGCAGCCTCGCGATCCGCCGCTCGGGCATTTACTTCGCCATGATCACGCTGGCTCTGGCGCAGATGGTCTACTTTCTGGCGCTTCAATTCCCCTTCACCGGCGGCGAGGACGGGCTGCAGGGCGTCCCGCGCGGCACGCTGCTGGGGTTCATCGATCTGCGCGACACCATGAACATGTATTTCTTCGTACTGGCGGTGTTCCTGTTCGGCTTTTGGGTCATCTACCGTACAATTCGTTCTCCGTTCGGCCAGGTGCTGAAGGCCATCCGTGAGAACGAGGCGCGGGCGGTTTCGCTGGGCTACGACGTGGCGAAGTACAAGCTGGTGGCGTTCGTGCTGTCGGCCGCGCTCTCCGGCCTGGCGGGCGCCACCAAGACCCTGGTATTCCAGCTGGCTTCGCTCACGGACGTGCACTGGCACATGTCGGGCGAGGTGGTGCTGATGACGCTGCTGGGCGGCATGGGCACGGTGTTCGGCCCGGTGGTGGGCGCGGCGGTGGTGGTTTCGCTGCAAAACTACGGCGCCGCACTGGGCGAGTGGGTGACAGTGCTGACCGGTGCCATTTTCGTCGTCTGCGTGCTGGCTTTCCGCCGCGGCATCATCGGCGAGCTGGCGGCGCTGTACCGGCGTTCCGGCATCCGCATCTGACCTGCCCGCCGGCGCGGAGCAAGGCGGGCCGGGGGCGCGGCGGCCCGTGCCGGGTCGTTCGTGTTGCGGACGCGGTTCAGTGATCGCGTCCCGGAAGCAGGAGTGCCATGAAGATACTGGTGTGCGTCAAGCGGGTGGTGGACTACAACGTCAAGGTGCGCGTCAAGGCCGATGGCACCGGCGTCGAGACCGCCAACGTCAAGATGTCGATGAATCCTTTCGACGAGATCGCGATGGAGGAGGCGGTGCGGCTGAAGGAGGCCGGCACCGCGACCGAGGTCGTCGCCGTCTCGCTGGGGGTGCCCCAGTGCCAGGAGACGCTGCGCACGGCCCTGGCGATGGGCGCGGACCGGGCCATCCTGGTGGAGAGCGCCGCGGAGCTGCAACCGCTGGCGGTGGCCAAGGCGCTGAAGGCCGTGGTCGAGCGGGAGTCGCCGCAGCTCGTCATGCTGGGCAAGCAGGCGATCGACGACGACGCCAACCAGACCGGCCAGATGCTGGCCGCGCTGCTCGGCTGGCCCCAGGGCACGTTCGCCTCGAAGGTGGCGGTGTCCGGCGGCGAGGTGGCCGTGACACGGGAAATCGATGGCGGCCTGGAAACGGTGAGTCTCAAACTGCCTGCCGTCGTCACCACCGACCTGCGGCTCAACGAGCCGCGCTACGTCACGCTGCCCAACATCATGAAGGCCAAGAAAAAGCCGCTGGAGACGCTGACGCCCGAAGCGCTCGGCGTGGACGTCGCGCCGCGGCTGAAGACGCTCCGGGTGGAGGAGCCGCCCCGGCGCCAGGGCGGCGCCCGGGTGGCCGACGTCGCCGAGCTGGTGGCCAAGCTCAAGAACGAAGCCAAGGTGATCTGATGGCGGCCCTGGTCCTTGCCGAGCACGACAATGTGGCGCTCAAGAGCGCGACGCTGCACGCGGTTACCGCGGCAACGCAGCTTTCCAGCGAGGTCCATCTGCTGGTGGCGGGAGGCGGCTGCCGGAGCGTGGCCGAGGCGGCGGCAAAAATCGCCGGCGTCGCCAAGGTGCTGCTGGCGGATGCCGACGCGGTCAAGGACGAGCTGGCGGAGAACCTCGCGCCGCTGCTGGTGAAGCTGGCGCCGAATTACACCCACCTGCTCGCCCCGGCCACCGCGTTCGGCAAGAACGTGATGCCGCGGGTGGCGGCGCTGCTGGACGTGGCCCAGGTTTCCGACACCATCGCGATCAAGTCGCCCGACACGTTCGTGCGGCCGATCTATGCCGGCAACGCGCTGGCGACGGTGCAGTCGGCCGACGCGATCAAGGTGCTGACCGTGCGCACCACCGCGTTCGACGCCGCGGCGGCGGAGGGCGGCAGCGCGGCGGTCGAGACGATCGACGCGCCGGCCGACGCGGGGGTGTCGAAGGTGGTGGGCCGCGAGCTGACCCGGTCGGCGCGGCCCGAGCTCACCAGCGCCCGGGTGGTGGTCTCGGGCGGCCGCGGACTGGGCAGCGCGGAGAACTTCAAGCTGCTGGAGCAGCTGGCCGACAGGCTCAACGCCGCCATCGGTGCCTCCCGCGCGGCGGTCGATTCCGGCTACGTGCCGAACGATTACCAGGTCGGGCAGACCGGCAAGGTGGTGGCGCCGGATCTCTACATCGCCGTGGGCATTTCCGGCGCGATCCAGCACCTGGCAGGCATGAAGGATTCCCGCGTCATCGTCGCCATCAACAAGGACGAGGAGGCGCCGATTTTCCAGGTGGCCGACTACGGCCTGGTGGGCGACCTGTTCAAGCTGGTGCCGGAGCTGACCGCGGCGCTGGACAAGGGCTGAGGGTCCCGCGGCTTCCGCGGGCCGGGGACGCGACGCCGGGGGCGGAGCGCCGCGCGCAGTTTCCGGTCTAAACGCTTTTCGTGTCGGAGTTGCCATGAGTTACGCCGCTCCCCTCCAGGACATGCGCTTTGCCCTCAACGCCGTGGCGGGGCTTTCGGAGATTGCCGCCATGCCGGGCTGCGAGGAGGCCGATCCGGACGTCGTCGACGCGATCCTCGAGGAAGCGGCCAAGTTTGCCAGTGGCGTGCTGGCGCCCCTCAACGCCTCCGGCGACCGGCAGGGCAGCCGGCTGGAGAACGGCACCGTGGTCACGCCGCCGGGCTTCGCGGAGGCGTATCGCGCGTTCACCGAGAGCGGCTGGGGCGGGCTGGATGCCGACGCGCGTTATGGCGGCCAGGGCCTGCCGCACCTGGTGGCCTATCCGGTGCACGAGATGTGGAAAGCCGCCAACCTGTCGTTCTCCCTCTGCCCGATGCTCACGACCGGCGCGGTGAAGGCGATCCTGCATCACGGCACCGACGCGCAGCGCTCGCTCTACCTGCCGAAGATGGTGGCGGGGCAGTGGACCGGCACCATGAACCTCACGGAGCCCCAGGCCGGCTCCGACCTCTCGGCCGTGCGCACCAGGGCGGCGCCCGACGGTGATCGCTATCGCATCCGGGGCACCAAGATCTTCATCACCTGGGGCGACCACGACATGGCCGAGAACGTGGTCCACCTGGTGCTGGCGCGGCTGCCCGACGCGCCCGAGGGCGTGAAGGGCATTTCGCTCTTCATCGTCCCGAAGTTTCTGGTGAACGCCGACGGCAGCCTCGGGGCGCGCAACGACCTGCGTGTCGTGTCGCTGGAGCACAAGCTCGGCATCCACGCCAGCCCCACCGCGGTGATGGCGTTCGGCGACCAGGGCGGGGCCGTGGGTTACCTGGTGGGGGAGCCCAACCGCGGCCTCGAGTACATGTTCACCATGATGAACCACGCCCGCCTCGCGGTGGGGCTGGAGGGCGTCGGCATCGCCGAGCGCGCGTACCAGCAGGCGCTGGCGTATGCGCGCGAGCGGGTGCAGGGGCGGCCCGTCGGCCACCAGGGCGCGGAGCGCGCGCCCATCATCCACCATCCCGATGTGCGCCGCATGCTGATGCACATGAAGGCCACCACCGAAGCGATGCGTGCGCTGGCCTATTTCGCTGCCGCCCAGATGGACAAGGCCGAGCGCCATCCGGACCTCGAGGAACGGCGCCGGGCGCAGGCGCTGACCGACCTGCTGACGCCGGTGGTGAAAGGCTGGTGCACCGAAACCGCGATCGAGATCGCCTCCACCGGCATCCAGGTGCACGGCGGCATGGGTTTCGTCGAGGAGACCGGCGCCGCCCAGCACCTGCGCGACGCCCGCATTACCACGATCTACGAGGGCACCACCGGCATCCAGGCCGGCGACCTGGTGGGGCGCAAGGTGGCACGCGAGAGCGGCCGCACCGCCACCGCGCTGATCCGCTCCATGCGCGACGAAGTGCGGTCGCTGGAAGCCGGCGCCGACGAGAAGCTGGCGCCCATCGCCGAAGCCCTGAAGCAGGGCGTCGACGCCCTGGAACAGGCCACCGCCTGGGTGGTGCAGACCTATCCCCAGGACCCGGCGGCGGCCGCCGCGGCGTCCGTGCCCTACCTCAAGCTGTTCGGCGTCGTCAGCGGCGGCTGGCTGCAGGCCCGGGCGGCCATGGCTGCCCGCCAGCGGCTCCAGGATCCGGCCAACGACGCGGGCTTTCTGGAAACGAAGATCGCCACGGCGCGTTACTTTGCGGACCACATGCTGCCGCAGGCGGGCGCCTGCGCGCACCAGGTGCTGCGCGGGTCGGGCAGCGTGATGGCGCTGGACGTGGAGCGGTTCTGACCGCCCTGGCGTGGCCGGCAATGCGGCGAGGAACGGCGCGTGAGTGAACGCGAGTCTATGGCCTACGACGTGGTGGTGGTCGGCGCCGGCCCCGCCGGCCTGGCCGCCGCGATCCGGCTCAAGCAACTGGGCGCCATCCAGGGCCGCGACGTGTCGGTGTGCGTGCTGGAGAAGGGCTCCGAGGTGGGCGCCCATATCCTCTCCGGCGCGGTGATGGATCCCATCGGACTCACCGAGCTGATCCCCGACTGGAAGGAACGCGGTGCGCCGCTCACCGTGCCGGTGACCGAGGACCGGTTCCTGTTCCTGTCCGGGCGCGGCTCGTGGGCGCTGCCCCACGCGCTGCTGCCGCAGTGCTTCCACAACAAGGGCAACTTCGTGGTGAGCCTGGGCAACGTCTGCCGCTGGCTGGCGGAGCAGGCCGAAGCGCTGGGGGTGGAGATCTTCCCCGGGTTCGCCGCCGCCGAGGTGCTCTACGACGGCGCCGGCGCGGTGCGGGGCGTGGCCACCGGCAACCTGGGCGTTGGCAAGGATGGCCGCAGGACGGAGAACTTTCAGCCCGGCATGGAACTGCACGCGAAGTACACGCTCTTCGCCGAGGGCTGCCGCGGCCATCTCGGCAGGCAGCTGATCGCGCGCTTCCGGCTGGACGCGGGCCGCGACCCCCAGGTCTACGCGCTCGGCATCAAGGAGCTGTGGGAAGTGCCCGCGCAGCGTCATCGCCCGGGACTGGTGCTGCACACCGCGGGCTGGCCGCTGGACGCCTCGACCCACGGCGGCTCCTGGGTCTACCACTTCGAGGACAGCCTGGTGTCGCTGGGGCTGGTGGTGGGGCTCGGCTATGCCAATCCCTACCTGTCGCCGTTCGAGGAGATGCAGCGCTGGAAAACGCACCCGGCGATCCGCGCCCACATCGAGGGCGGCAAGCGCGTGGCCTACGGCGCGCGGGCCATCACCGCCGGCGGGCTGCAGTCCCAGCCCAAGCTCACGTTTCCGGGCGGCGCCCTGATCGGCGACGACGCCGGCTTTCTCAACGCAGCCCGGATCAAGGGCTCCCACGCCGCCATCAAGTCCGGCAAGCTGGCCGCCGAGGGCGCGTTCGAGGCGCTCGCCGCGGGGCGCGCAGGCGACGAGCTGGACACGTATCCGCGGGCATTCGCCGCCAGCTGGCTCCACGACGAGCTCCACCGCGCGCGCAACTTCAAGCCCTGGGTGGCGCGCGGGCTCAAGCTGGGCTCGCTCATGTTCGGTATCGACCAGCTGGTGTTCCGCGGCCGCGCGCCATGGACGCTGCACCATCCGAAAGCCGACCACGAGGCCACCGTCAAGGCCGCCGACGCGCGTCCGATCGACTACCCGAAGCCGGACGGCGTGCTCACCTTCGACCGGCTGTCCTCGGTGTATCTCTCCAACACCAACCACGAGGAAAACCAGCCGTCGCATCTGACGCTCATGGACCCGTCGGTGCCGGTGGCGGTGAACCTGGCGCTCTACGGCGGCCCCGAGGCGCGCTACTGCCCGGCGGGCGTCTACGAATTCGTCGACGCCGAGGACGGCAAGCGGCTGCAGATCAACGCGCAGAACTGCGTGCACTGCAAGACCTGCGACATCAAGGATCCGACCCAAAACATCGTCTGGGTGGCGCCCGAGGGCGGCGGCGGGCCGAACTACAGCAACATGTGACTGCGCGCCGGCGCCCGGCCGGCGCCGCCTTGACCGCAGCGAGGCGGGCCCAGGTGCGACGGCTTCTCGTGGCGCGGGTGGCCGGCTTCGTCCGGTCGACCGGCACCCCCGCGATTTAGGTTGACGACCCTAGATCGGCTGGTCTTTAATGGCTCGAACGTTCGTTTGAATCGGCCGTTCGAGGGGGACCATGCCGAGAACCACAACCCGCCCGCAGCGTGCGGCGAGCGCCGGCGCCGGGGACCGCGCCAGCCCTGCCACCAAGGACCGCATCCTCGATGCGGCCGAAGCGCTGTTCATGGAGCAGGGCTTCAGCGCCACGTCGTTGCGCACCATCACCGCCCGGGCCCAGGTCAATCTCGCCGCGGTCAATTATCACTTCGGCTCCAAGGAAGAGCTGGTCAAAGCGGTGTTCAGCCGCCGGCTGGGGCCGCTGAACCGCGAGCGCATCGCCGCCCTCGACGAACTGGAGCGCACTGCCGGAGCCGAACCGCCGGCGCCCGAGCGCATCCTGGAAGCTTTCCTGTGCGCTTCGCTGCGGCTCTCGCGCGATCCGATCCGCGGCGGCGCGGTGTTCCTGCGCCTGCTGGGCCAGGCGTTCACCGAGCCCGCGGAATATATGCGCAATTTTCTGCCCGAGCAGTACGCCGAAGTGGTCCGGCGCTACAAGGCGGCGTTTGCGCGGGCGCTGCCGCAGGTGCCGGAAGAGGAGCTGGTGTGGCGCCTGCACTTCCTGTTCGGCGCCATCGCCTACAGCATGGCGGGCAACGATGCCCTGCGGCTGATCTGCAATTATTCCCTGGAGGGCAGCGACGATCCCGAGGCGATCATCCGGCACCTGGTGCCGTTCGCGCTGGGCGGGCTGGCGGCACCGCTGCCGCGGCCGCGGATGGTGCAGGCGGTGCGCGGCCGGTGCCGTCAGGCGTAAGCGGACTTCCGCGGCGGCGACCAATCTGAAATCGAAGGAGAGCAAGCCATGACAACCCTGTTCTGGATCCTCGCAAGCGTGGTGGCCGCCCTGGCGCTGGCATTCATCCGTGCCGGGGGCGTCGCCTGGGCGGCGGCCGCGGCCGTCGTCACCGTCGCCGCCGCTGCAGGGGGCGCGTCCTGGGTGCTGGTGCTGGCGCTGGCGGTGCTCACCGCCGGCGCGGTGGCGCTCAACGTCGAGTCGCTGCGCCGCCAGGTCAGCGACCGCCTGCTGGGGTGGTTCCGCACGGCGCTCCCCCAGGTGTCGCAGACCGAGCAGGAGGCGCTGGACGCCGGCACCGTCTGGTGGGACGGCGAGCTCTTCAGCGGCCGGCCCGAGTGGAAACGCCTGCTGGCGACGCCGAAGCCGGCCCTCTCGCCCGAGGAACAGGCGTTCATCGACGGGCCGGTGGAAGAACTGTGCGCGATGGTGGACGAGTGGCGGGTGACCCACGAGTGGCACGACCTGCCGCCCCACGTCTGGCAGTTCATCAAGGACAACGGCTTCCTCGGGATGATCATCCCGAGGAAATACGGCGGGCTCGGCTTCTCGGCGCTGGCCCACTCGGAAGTGGTGACCAAGATCGCCTCGCGCAGCGGCACCGCGGCGGTGACGGTGATGGTGCCCAACTCGCTGGGCCCGGCCGAACTGCTGCTGCACTACGGCACCGATGAGCAGAAAAACCATTACCTGCCGCGCCTCGCCCGCGGCGAGGAGATTCCCTGTTTCGGCCTGACCGGTCCGGACGCCGGCTCCGACGCCGGCTCGATCCCGGATTTCGGCGTCGTCTGCAAGGGCGAGCATCAGGGCAGGGAAGTTCTCGGCGTCCGACTCACCTGGGAGAAGCGCTACATCACGCTGGGGCCGGTGGCGACGCTGCTGGGCCTTGCGTTCCGCCTGCACGACCCGGACGGCCTGCTGGGCGGTGAGGAAGACATCGGCATCACGCTGGCGCTGATTCCGACCAGCCATCCCGGCGTGAACATCGGCCGCCGGCACTTTCCGCTCAACGCGGGGTTCCAGAACGGACCCAACTGGGGCAAGGACGTCTTCATCCCCATGGACTGGACCATCGGCGGGCGCGAGTACGTCGGCCAGGGCTGGCGCATGCTGATGGAATGCCTGGCGGCCGGCCGCTCGATTTCGCTGCCGGCGTCCGCCACCGGCGGCGCCAAGATGGCGGCGTTCACCAGCGGCGCCTACGGCCGGGTGCGGGTGCAGTTCAAGACCCCGGTGGGCCGGTTCGAGGGCGTGGAAGAGGCGCTGGCGCGCATCGGCGGCAACGCCTACCTGATGGACGCGGCGCGGGTGATGACCGCCGGCGCGGTGGACTTGGGCGAGAAGCCGGCGGTGATTTCGGCCATCTGCAAATACCACCTCACCGAGCGCGGCCGCCAAGTGATCAACGACGCCATGGACGTGCACGGCGGAAAGGGTATCTGCTTGGGGCCGAAGAACTACCTCGGCCGCGCCTACCAGACCACGCCCATCGCCATCACCGTCGAAGGCGCCAACATCCTCACCCGCAGCATGATCATCTTCGGGCAGGGCGCGATCCGCTGCCATCCCTACGTGCTGAAGGAAATCGCCGCCACCCGGGAAAGCGATCCGGAGAAGGCCGCGCGCGAGTTCGACGCGGCGCTATGGGGACACATCGGTTTCGTAGTGTCGAATGCCGCGCGCGCCTTCGTGCTGGGGCTCACCGGCGGACGCGGTGTCGCGGTGCCCGGCGCGCCCGAGCTGAAGCGCTACTACCAGAAGCTCTCGCGCTATTCGGCCGCGCTGGCGTTCGCCGCGGACATGGCCATGCTGGTGCTGGGCGGCACCCTCAAGCGCCGCGAGAAGATCTCGGCCCGGCTCGGCGACGTGCTCAGCGAGCTGTATCTCGCCTCCGCCGTGCTCAAGCGCTACGAGGACGAGGGGCGCCAGGCAGAAGACCTGCCGTTGGCGCGCTGGGCGCTGGACGACGGCCTGCACCGCATCCAGGCCGCCTTCACGGGCCTGATCGCCAACTTCCCCAGCCGCCCGGTGGCGTGGGCGCAGCAGGCGGTGTGCCTGCCGCTGGGCCGGCGCGAGCGGGGGCCCAGCGACCACGCGGGGCACCGGCTGGTGGAACTGCTGCTCAAGCCCTCGGCCGCGCGCGAGCGGCTGACCGCGGGCATCTACGTGCCGCGCGCGGCCCACGAACCGCTGGCCCAGCTGGACGCCGCGATGCGCCTGGCGATCGAGTGCGAGGACACCGAGGCGCGCGTGCGTGCCGCGATCAAGGCCGGCGAGGTCAAGCCGGCGCGCGGTGACGACGAGGCGCGGCTGGCGCGCGAGGCTGGCGTCATCACGCAAGCCGAGCTGGAGCGCCTCACCGAACTTAAGCGGCTGCGGCGCGAAGTGATCATGGTGGACGACTTCGAGCCCGATTTCGGCGTCGCCAAGCGGCCGGAAGCCGATTCGGTGCCGCTGAGGAAGCGGGCGTGACCGACGTCGTCCGCGTTGACCGCGACGGCGCGGTCGCGACGCTCGCGCTCAACCGTCCCGCGGCGCTCAACGCCATGGACGGCGAGATGATGCGCGCCCTGCGGCGCACCACCGAAGCGGTGGCGGCGGATGCGGCGGTCCGGGCCGTGGTGATCCGCGGCGAGGGGCCAGCGTTTCTCGCCGGCGGGGACGTCAAGCTGTTCCACCAGCGCATCGCCGATCTGCCGGAGCTGATCCGCTCCGTTGGGCCGGAGCTCAACGCCGCCATTCTCGCGATCCGCACCATGCCCAAGCCGGTGCTGGCGAGCGTCCACGGCGCGGTGGCCGGGGCGGGCATCAGCCTGATGCTGGCGGCGGACCTGGTGATCGCAGCGGACGACACGCGCTTCAACCTGGCCTACACCAAGATCGGCGTCAATCCCGACGGCGGCGCCACGGCTTTCCTCCCGCGCGTGGTGGGCGAGAAGAAGGCGCTGGAGCTGGCGCTGCTGGCGGAGACGTTCGACGCCGCCACCGCCGTGTCGCTGGGCATTGTCAACCGCGCCGTGCCGGCGGCGGAGCTGTCCGCGCGCTCCGCCGAACTGGCGGCGCGCCTGGCCGCGGGGCCGACGCGGGCCTACGCCGAGGCCAAAGCGCTGATCTACGGCGCCGCCGGGCGGCCGCTGGCCGAACAGCTGGCAGCGGAGATCGCCGCGTTCGCCCGCTGCGCCGGCACCGCCGACGCCGCCGAGGGCATCGGCGCGTTCGTCGAAAAGCGCGCGCCGCGGTTTATCGGGCGCTGACGCCCTTCATGAACCCCAGAGACACAGAGGCACAGAGAAGGGCGGGACCTTTCACCGCGAAGGACGCAAAGGACGCAATGGAACACACTTGCCGTTCATTTTGTAAGTTTCCTTCGCGTCCTTTGCGTCCTTCGCGGTAAATGGCTGTTCTCTGTGCCTCTGGGGTGAAATAGGCGGTGAATTGAGAGAGGAATATGTCGAGCCTGAGGGGAAAGACCGTCTTCATCACCGGCGCGAGCCGCGGCATCGGTCGCGAGATCGCATTGCGCTGCGCGCGCGACGGCGCCAACGTGGTGGTGACCGGCAAGACCGTGGAGCCACATCCCAAGCTGCCGGGGACGATCCACAGCGTCTGCGAGGAGCTCGAGCAGGCGGGCGGCCGCGGGCTCGCCATCCAGCTGGATGTGCGCGACGAGACCGCGGTCAAGGCGGCGGTGGATCACGCGGCGGGCCATTTCGGCGGCATCGACGTGCTGGTGAACAACGCCAGCGCCATCATGCTGGCCGGCACGCGAGAGACGCCGGTGAAGCGCTTCGACCTGATGCTGGGGGTGAACGTGCGCGCCACCTACGCCGCCAGCCAGGCGTGCATTCCCCACCTGGAAAAGGCGGCGAATCCCCACATCCTCTCGCTCTCGCCGCCGCTCAACCTGGAGCCGCGCTGGTTCAAGGACCACGTCGCCTACACCATCTCGAAATACGGCATGAGCATGTGCACGCTGGGCATGGCGGCGGAGCTCAAGCTCGCGGGCATCGCGGTGAATTCGCTCTGGCCGCGCACCACCATCGCCACCGCGGCGATCGAGTTCAATTTTCCCAAGGCGGTGCTGGACGCGAGCCGCAAGCCGGCGATCATGGCCGACGCCGCCCACGCGATCCTCACCCGAGACGCCCGCACCTGCAGCGGCAACTTCTTCATCGACGAGGACGTTCTGCGGGAGGAGGGGGTGGCCGATTTCGACGCCTACGCCTGCCGCCCGGGCGTGCCGTTGTTCACGGACCTGTTCGTCGGCTGAGGAGTCCCGCGGAAATGCCAGAGGCCGTAACCCCCGATGCCCGTCTGCCGGAGGGGCGCGACCCGGTGCTGCGGGTGGTGCCGATGCCCTCGGACGCCAATTACGCGGGCGACATCTTCGGCGGCTGGATCATGTCCCAGGTGGACATCGCCGGCAGCATCCCGGCGCTGCGGCGCGCCCGCGGCCGGGTCGCCACCGTGGCGGTGAACTCGTTCGTGTTCAAGCAGCCGGTCTTCGTCGGCGACCTGGTCAGCTTCTACGCCGAGGTGGTGAAGGTGGGCCGGAGCTCGATCACCGTGGACGTGGAAGTCTACGCCCAGCGCAACCGGGCGCAGGAGGAGTGTGTCAAGGTGACCGAAGCGGTGCTAACCTACGTCGCGGTAGACCCGAACCGGAAGCCGCGGCCGGTGCCGCAGGACGTCGACTGAAGGACCCGAAACCGGGGTGAGAGCCGGCAGGGTGCGTGGCGGCTCGACAAGAACGGAGAACGCACATCCAATCAAAGAGGAGGGAGATGACGATGAAACCAGTGTTGAAACCCCTGTGCGCCGCCGTGGGGGCGGCTGGTATGCTGGTCGGCGTGTCCGGCGGTGCGTGGGCGTCAGGCTTCCAGCTGATGGAACAGAACGCCAGCCAGCTGGGCAACGCCTACGCCGGCACCGCGGCCGCCGCCGAGGACGCCAGCACGATCTACTTCAATCCGGCCGGCATGTCGCGCCTCAAGGGCCGGGACTTCGCGGTTTCGTTGAATGCCATTCGTCCCAGCTCCGAGTTCGAGGACCGCGGGTCGTCTTTTACTGCGGGCGGCACCCCTGTGCCGGGTCTGCCGGGCGTCGGCCCCCTGACCGGCAGCAACGGCGGCGACGCAGGCGACTGGGCCCTGCTGCCGGCGATCTATTATGCCCACGCCATTGACAACAAGTGGTCGCTGGGTATCAGCGTCAATGCGCCGTTCGGCCTCAAGACCGATTACGACGCCGGTTTCATCGGTCGCTTCCAGGGCCTGAAATCGGAGTTGGAGACGCTGGCGATCACGCCGACCGTTTCCTACAAGGTCAACGACCAGCTGGCGCTCGGGGTGGGCGTGCGGGCGCAGCGGGCCGACGCCACGCTCACCAGCGCGACATCACCGCTCCTGCCCGGCGCGGTCAACACGCTGGAAGGCGACGACTGGGGATTCGGCTTTTCGCTGGGCGTGCTGTACCAGGCGACGCCGAGCACGCGGCTGGGCGCCTCCTATCAGTCCAGCATCGACTACACGCTGGAAGGCACGCTGGTTTCCCCGGGTGTGCCCGGGGGCGTGATTCCCGTCACCGCGGATCTGGAGGTGCCCGACATTGCGACGGTCAGCGTGGTGCACCAGCTCAATCCGCAGTGGGAGCTGCTGGCCGATGTCGCCTGGACCAACTGGAGCAAGTTCCGGGAATTGCGCGTGGTGGGACCGACCGGGGCCACGGTGTCCCAGGTGCCCCAGAACTGGGACGATACGTGGCGGTTCGCCTTGGGCGCCAATTACCGTTATAACGACAAACTGAAGTTCCGCGTCGGTGTGGCGTTCGACGAGACGCCCACCTCGGACGAGTTCCGAACCGTCCGGATTCCGGACGAGGACCGTATCTGGCTGGCGTTCGGCGTGCAGTACAAGGTGACCCCCAACGGCACGCTGGACATCGGCTACGTCCATATCTTTGTCGACGATCCGCGCATCAACAAGACGGAGACCCTGGGAGCCGGGCCCACCGGTACCCGCGTCGTGGGCGAGGTGGACGCCGACGTGAACATCATCGGGGTCCAGTACTCCCACAGCTTCTGACGTTGCAGCCGCGGGCGGCGGCGCCCTGCCGCCCGCGATTCCCCTTTCCCGGGGGGCGAATACGGCCTCTGCAATCTCCCCGAACTTACTTTGTCAGGCATCGCATCATGACCGCAACGCCCCAACTGCAAGTCCGCAAAGTCGCCGTCCTCGGCGCCGGCGTCATGGGCGCCCAGATCGCCGCGCAGCTCGCCAACGCCCGGGTGCAGCCCATCCTGTTCGAGCTGCCGGCCAAGGAGGGCGATCCCAACGGCAACGTCACCCGGGCCATCGAGAACCTGAAGAAGCTGGATCCGAGCCCGATCGCCACCAAGGACCACGCCAAATACATCCGGCCAGCGAACTACGACCAGCACCTGGAACTGCTGAAGGAGTGCGACATCGTCATCGAGGCGATCGCGGAGCGCATGGACTGGAAGCTGGACCTGTACCGCAAGGTGGCGCCGCACCTGGGGGAGAGCACCATCTTCGCCAGCAACACCTCGGGCCTGTCGATCAAGGCGCTCTCCGAGGGCATGCCCGAAGGCCAGCGGGCCCGCTTCTGCGGCGTGCACTTCTTCAATCCGCCGCGTTACATGCACCTGGTGGAGCTGATCCCCACCGCGTACACCGACCCGCAGGTGCTGGCCGACCTGGAGGGCTTCCTGGTCACCCATCTGGGCAAGGGCGTGATTCGCGCCAAGGACACGCCCAACTTCATCGCCAACCGCGTCGGCGTGTTCTCGATGATGGCGACCGTGCACCACGCGCAGCGTCTGGGGCTGCGCTTCGACGTGGTGGACAAGCTCACCGGCCCGCTGCTGGGGCGGCCCAAGAGCGCGACCTTCCGCACCGCCGACGTGGTGGGGCTGGACACCTTCGCCCACGTCGTGAAGACCATGCAGGACACGCTGCCGGGCGATCCCTGGCACAAGTACTACGCGATTCCCGAGTGGCTGCAGGCGCTCATCGACCAGGGCGCGCTGGGCCAGAAGAGCAAGCGCGGCGTCTACGTCAAGAAGGGCAAGGACATCCACGTCCTCGATCTGCAGAAGAAGGATTATGTCCCGGCCGACGCCGAAGCCGACGAGTCGGTGGTGGCGATGCTCAAGAACCGGAACCTCGCCGAGAAGTTCACCCAGCTCCGGAGCAGCCAGCATCCGCAGGCGCAGTTCATCTGGGCCTGCCATCGCGACGTCTGGCATTACTGCGCCTACCACCTGAAGGACATCGCCAACAACGCCCGCGACGTGGACCTGGCGATCCGCTGGGGTTTCGGCTGGAGCCAGGGCCCGTTCGAGATCTGGCAGCAGGCGGGCTGGAGCCAGGTGGCCGGGTGGATCGCCGAGGACATCAGGGCCGGCAAGACCATGGCCAGCGCGCCGCTGCCGGACTGGGCCGCGGACCCCAACCGCACCGGCGTGCACACGAAGGAAGGTTCGTACTCGCCGGCCAGCACCGGCTATCAGGGCCGCTCGGAGCTGCCGGTCTACCGGCGCCAGCCGTTCCCGGACCGCGTCGTGGGCGAGGAGGCGACCTACGGCCACACCCTCTTCGAGACCGATGCCGTGCGACTCTGGCACACCGGCGACGACATCGCCGTGCTGTCGTTCAAGTCCAAACAGCACACCATCGGCGATGACGTGCTGGACGGCACGCTGCAGGCGCTGGAAGAGGCGGAGAAAAACTACCAGGGGCTGGTGATCTGGCAGACCGAGCCGCCGTTCTCGCTCGGGGCCAACCTGTCCAAGGTCACCGACAGCATGAAAAAGAAAGGTGAGCCGCCCTCGGCGCTGGACAAGATGGTGAAGAGGTTCCGGCGCGAAGCCACTTCGCTGATCATGAAGGCGGCGCGCTCGCTCAACATGGCGGACAAGCTGCAGGCGCCGATCCTGGCGCGCATCGAGCGGGTGGTGGAGCAGTTCCAGCACGCCACCCAGCGGCTCAAGTACTCGATGGTGCCGACGGTGGCGGCGGTGGACGGCATGGCGCTCGGCGGCGGCACCGAGTTCATCATGCACTGCGACCGCGCGGTGGCGACGCTGGAGAGCTACATCGGCCTGGTGGAAGTGGGCGTCGGCCTGCTGCCGGCGGGCGGTGGCTGCAAGGAATATGCGCTGCGTGCCGCCGAGGCGGCCCGCGGCGGCGACCTGTTTCCTCATCTGCGGCGCGCATTCGAGACCATCGCCACGGCGCAGGTCGCGCGCAGCGCGGAGAACGCCAAGGAGCTGGGTTATCTCACCGCGTGCGACCGGGTGGTGATGAACCGCTTCGAGCTGCTGCACGTCGCCAAGGCGGAGCTGCGCGCCATGGCGGAGGCGGGCTACCGGCCGCCGCTCAAGCCGGTGGAGATTCCGGTGGCCGGCGATTCGGCCATCGCGACGTTCAAGGCGCACATGTCGAACCTGCTGGCCGGCGGTTTCATCTCCGAGCACGACTACCTGGTGGGCTGCAAGGTGGCCCACGTGCTGTGCGGCGGCGACGTCACCCCCGGCAGCCTGGTGGACGAGCAGTGGCTGCTGGACCTGGAGCGCGAGGCGTTCATGGAGCTGCTGGCGACCGAGAAAACGCAGGCCCGGATTGAGCACACGCTCAAGACGGGAAAACCACTCAGGAACTGAGCGAGTGTTTCAGCGCAGACTAACCTTCAGGTTATGTCGGAGCTAAAAGCGTGTTTTCGGATTGAGCACACGCTCAAGACGGGAAAACCGCTCAGGAACTGA
>JBMOQX010000023.1:84887-123384 GCA_049322755.1 Pseudomonadota bacterium
GTTTCAGCGCAGACTAACCTTCAGGTTATGTCGGAGCTAAAAGCGTGTTTTCGGATTGAGCACACGCTCAAGACGGGAAAACCGCTCAGGAACTGATTCTTGAACCACAGAGGCACAGAGGAAAGCAAAGACGTTTTCACCGCAAAGAGCGCAAAGGACGCCAAGAAAACCCCCGATGAGGATTGTCTAGGATGTTCCTTGGCGTCCTTGGCGGTTCGCGCTCTTGCCGTCCCCATGCGGTAACTGACGGAGACCGAAAATGGCACGACAAGTTGAAGACGCATACATCGTTGCCGTGGCGCGCACGCCGGTGGGCAAGGCGCCGCGGGGCGTGATGCGCACGGTGCGGCCCGACTCGATGCTGGCCCACGTTCTGCGGGCGGTGATGGCCCGCGCGCCCGGGGTCGATCCGGCGGCGGTGGAAGACGTGATCGTCGGCTGCGCGATGCCGGAGGGAGAGCAGGGCATGAACGTCGCCCGCATCAGCCTGCTGCTGGCCGGGCTGCCCGACTCGGTTCCCGGCATGACCATCAACCGCTTCTGCTCGTCCGGGTTGCAGGCGGTGGCGCTGGCCGCCGACCGCATCCGGCTGGGGGAGGCCGACGTCATGATCGCCGGCGGTACCGAGAGCATGTCCATGATCCCCATGGGCGGCAACAAGATGTCATTCAACCCCGAGATCTTCGCCAAGGACGAGAATGTCGCCATCGGCTACGGCATGGGCATCACGGCGGAGAAGGTGGCCAGCCGATGGAACGTAAGCCGCGAGGACCAGGACGCGTTCGCCCTGCGCAGCCACCAGCGCGCCATGGCGGCGATCGAGGCCGGCGAGTTCCGCGACGAGATCGCGCCCTACGCCGTGGTGCAGAAGCGCCCGGGCCTCGATGACCGGGAGGTGCACCAGGACACGCGTGAGGTCTCGCTCGACGAGGGCCCGCGCAAGGACACGTCGCTGGAAGCGCTGGCGAAGCTGAAGCCGGTGTTCGCGGCCAGGGGTTCGGTCACCGCCGGCAACAGCTCCCAGACCTCCGACGGCGCCGCCGCGGTCCTGCTGGCGAGCGGCGCGGCGTGCAAGCGCTACAACCTGACGCCGATGGGACGCTTCCTCGGCTACGCCGTTGCCGGCGTTCCGCCCGACATCATGGGCATCGGCCCGATCAAGGCCATCCCCAGGGTGCTGCAGCAGACCGGCGTGAAGCAGCAGGACATCGACTGGATCGAGCTGAACGAGGCATTCGCCGCCCAGTCGCTGGCGGTGGTCCGCGACGTCGGTCTCGATCCGGAAAAGGTCAATCCGCTGGGCGGCGCCATCGCGCTGGGCCACCCGCTGGGGGCGACCGGGGCGATCCGCACCGCCACGGTGATGTGCGGCCTGAAGCGCCGCCGCCAGAAGTACGGCATGGTGACCATGTGCATCGGCACCGGCATGGGCGCGGCGGGACTGTTCGAAGCGCTGTGACCTGAACGGGAGGACGGCATGAAGACCTGGACGAGCCGGCTGGCGGCAGTGGCGTTTCTCGCGCTCGCGGCTTCCGCGATGGCCGCCGAGGTGGCTGGCGTGAAACTGGACGACAAGGCCCAGGTGGGCAATTCCGATCTGGTGCTGAACGGTGCCGGCGTTCGCACCAAGGTGTTTTTCAAGGTCTACGTCGGCGCCCTCTACCTGCCGGCGAAGACGGCCGACGCGAAAGCGGCGATCGCGGCACCGGGGTCGAAGCGCGTGATGCTGCGCATGCTGCGCGACATCGACGCGGAGAGCCTGGCTTCCGCGCTGAACGAGGGCCTGGAGAAGAACCTCGCGCCGGCCGAGCTCAAGGCGCTGGAGCCGAAGGTCAAGGAACTGACCGCGATCCTCACCCGGGACAAGGAGATCAAGGAGGCTACCGTGATCTTCCTCGACGGCATCCCGGGGCAGGGGACGCGCGTCACCGCCAACGGCAGCGAGCGCGGCGTCGTCGCCGGCGACGAGCTGTTCCCGGCGCTGCTGCGGGTCTGGCTCGGCGACAAGCCGGCCGACGAGGACCTGAAGAAGGGGATGCTGGGCGGCTGATCAGGCGATGGCGGCGAGCGCCCCGCCGCCGGCGGCGGTGAGCGCCACCACCAGCCAGGGCGGCACTTTCCAGAATGCCAGCAGCGCGAACGCGGCCAGCCCCAGGGCGAAGTCGCCCGGCGTCGCGATGGCGCTGGTCCACACCGGGTGATAGAGCGCGGCCAGCAGCAGCCCCACCACCGCGGCGTTGACGCCCATCAGCGCCGACTGGATCGAGCGCATCCGCCGCAGCCGGTCCCAGAACGGCAGCGCCCCGAACACCAGCAGGAACGACGGCAGGAAGATGGCAGTGAGGCACAACACGGCGCCGCGCCAGCCGTTGGGCTCGGGTCCCATGATGGCGCCGAGGTAGGCGGTGAACGTGAACAGCGGTCCCGGGATCGCCTGGGCTGCGCCGTAGCCGGCGAGGAAGGCGTCGTTGCTCACCCAGCCCGGAGGCACCACCTCGGCCTGCAGCAGCGGCAGCATGACGTGGCCGCCGCCGAACACCAGGGCGCCGGAGCGGTAGAAGCTGTCGGCCAGTGCCAGCCACTGGGCCGGGTAGAGCGCCGCGGCCAGCGGCAGCCCCGCCAGCAGCACCCAGAACGCCACCAGGTTCGCGACGGCGAACGCGCGGCTCACCGGGACGTCCACCGCCGCATCACCGTCGGCCGCCGGCGCCTTGAACAGCAGCCGGCCGATGACGGCGCCGGCGGCGATGGCGCCGACCTGGCCGGCGGCGCCGGGGAGTGCCAACACCAGCAGCGTTGCCAGCACCGCCAGCGTGAAGCGTTCGCGGTCCGGGCACAGCGCGCGCGCCATGGCCCAGACCGCCTGGGCCACCACCGCCACCGCCACCACCTTGAGGCCGTGCAGCCAGCCGCTGTCGAGGGCGCTGCCGAAGGCCTCCACGCCGTAGGCGAAGGCGAACAGCAGCAGCGCCGAGGGCAGCGTGAAGCCGACCCACGCCGCCAGCGCGCCCGCCAGCCCGCCCTTGATGAGGCCGATGCCGAGGCCCACCTGGCTGCTGGCGGGCCCGGGAAGGAACTGGGCCAGCGCCACCAGGTCGGCGTAGGCGCGCTCGTCGAGCCAGCGCTTGCGCGCCACATACTCCTCGCGGAAATAGCCGAGGTGGGCCACCGGCCCGCCGAAGGACGTGAGTCCGAGCTTGAGCGCGGTCAGAAAGATCTCGGAAACGCAGACGCGAGCGCGCGTTGGATCGGAGTCGGAGGGCAAGGGGGCCGCCGTGCCGGGGAAAGGGCGATTATAGCGGCTGGCCCCGGCTCCGCCGCCTCAGCTGCGCAACGTGGCCATCAGGCGAAGGGGGTTGTCCAGCAGGTCGAGCGCGTCCACCACGTTCTTCACCACGACGTTGGCGGCGGTCAATGCCTCCACCGCGAGCCCCTCGGCGCCGGTGACGGCGATGCCCAGCGCAGCGGCGCGCAGCATGGCGCGGTCGTTGCGGCCGTTGCCGATGGCCACCACCTGGGACGGACCCAGGTTGCGCACGTACATCATCTTCGCGGTGTCCTGGTCGTCGGCCGGGAGCACCTGCAGGGTGCAGGGCAGCCCGGCCAGTTCCGCGGCGGCCTTGCCGAAGGTGTCGGCCGTCACCACGTGCACTTCCAGCTTGCGCGCCAGTGCGGTGACCCGCTCGCGCACCGGTGCGGGCAGGGCGCCGTCCAGGGCCAGTGTGCCGTTGTAGTCGAGCACCACGTGGGCGAGGACCAGGTTGCCGAAACCGGGAATGTCGACGGTGAGCATCGGGGCAGGGCTCCGAATGCAGTCTAGGCCGGAATTGTGACAGTTCCTGGATGGAACTGCGTCGGGCCGGGGCCAAAGCTCGCGCGCGCCGATGCCGGCGGCAGCGCTGCCGGGCAGTCCTCGAAAACGCTACGCGGCCGGAACCTGCTCCGCCTTCCGGGTGCGCTTCCGCTCGTGCTCCTTGAGGTGGCGCTTGCGGATGCGGATCGACTTGGGGGTGATCTCCACCAGCTCGTCGTCCTCGATGAACTCCACCGCGTATTCCAGCGTCAGGCGGATCGGCGGCGTGAGGATCACGTTCTCGTCCTTGCCGGCGGCGCGCACGTTGGTAAGTTTCTTTTCCTTGATCGGGTTCACCACCAGGTCGTTGTCGCGGGAGTGGATGCCCACCACCATGCCCTCGTAGACCTTGTCGCCCGGTTTGACGAACATGCGCCCGCGCTCCTGCAGGTTGAAGAGCGAGAATGCGACCGCCTCGCCGTTCTCCTGGGAAACCAGCACGCCGTTGCGGCGCCCGGCGATGTCGGGCTTGAGCGGGCCGTACTCGTCGAACACGTGGCTCATCAGGCCGCTGCCGCGCGTCAGGTTGAGGAATTCGTTCTGGAAGCCGATCAGCCCCCGCGCCGGGATGCGGTATTCCAGGCGCACGCGGCCCTTGCCGTCCGCCACCATGTCCAGCAGCTCGCCGCGCCGCTGCCCCAGCGCCTCCATCACCGCGCCCTGGTGGGCCTCCTCGGCGTCGATGGTGAGCATTTCATAGGGCTCGCACACCTGGCCGTTGATCACGCGGTTGATCACCTTCGGCCGCCCCACCGCCAGCTCGTAGCCCTCGCGGCGCATGTTTTCCAGCAGGATGGTAAGGTGCAGTTCGCCGCGGCCCGACACGCGGAACACGTCGGCATCCTCGGTATCCTCCACCCGCAGGGCGACATTGACGTGCAGCTCCCGGTGCAGCCGGTCGCGCACCTGCCGGCTGGTGACGTACTTGCCTTCCGTACCCGCCAGCGGCGAGGTGTTCACGTGGAAAGTCATCGTCAGCGTGGGTTCGTCCACCGGCAGCCACGGCAGCGCGTCGGGGTGCTCGGGGTCGGCCAGGGTGGCGCCGATCTCCACCTCCTCGATGCCGGTCACCTGGACGATGTCGCCCGCCTCGGCCGCCTCCAGCGGCACGCGCTCCAGCCCGCGAAAGCCGAACACCTGGCCGATGCGACCCTTCACGGGCGTGTCGTCGCCGCGCAGCATCACCACCTCCTGGCCGGCGCGGATGCTGCCGCGGGCGATGCGGCCGACGCCGATGCGGCCGACGTAGGACGAATAGTCCAGCGCCGAGATGCGCAGCTGCAGCGGGCCGTCCGGGTCCACGGCGGGCGGCGGAACGTGCCGCAGGACGGTCTCGAACAGCGGCCGCATGTCGCGGGCACGCTCTCCCGGCTTCAGGGCGGCCCAGCCCTGCAGCGCCGAGGCGTACACCACCGGGAAATCCAGCTGGTCCTCGCTGGCGCCCAGCTTGTCGAACAGGTCGAAGGTCTGGTTCACCACCCAGTCGGGGCGCGCGCCGTCGCGGTCCACCTTGTTCACTACCACGATCGGCTTCAGGCCCAGCGCCAGCGCCTTGCGCGTGACGAAGCGGGTCTGGGGCATCGGACCTTCCACCGCGTCCACCAGCAGCACCACGCCGTCCACCATCGACAGCACGCGCTCGACCTCGCCGCCGAAGTCGCGGTGGCCGGGGGTGTCGACGATGTTGATGTGGGTGCCCTCGAAGTCGACCGCGGTGTTCTTGGCCAGGATGGTGATGCCGCGCTCCCGCTCCAGGTCGCTGGAGTCCATCACCCGCTCCGCCACGTGCTGGTGCGCGGCGAAGGTGCCGGCCTGGTGCAGCAGCTTGTCCACGAGCGTGGTCTTGCCGTGGTCGACGTGGGCGATGATGGCGATGTTGCGGATGGCGCGCATGGGCGGGGCCCGGTTCACGAAAGGCGCGGATTCTATCACAGGCGTGCGGTTCCCCCGGTGACCGTCGGGCCCGCCGTGGGCGGCCGGCCGCAGGGGCTCAGCCCGCGGCGCGGCGGGCGGGCAGGCAGGTTTTGAGCAGGGCGAGGAGCTCGCCGGGGTCCACCGGCTTCTTCACCAGGGCATGGACGCCGGCGGCCTCCAGTTGCTCCTGCGCAAGGTTCTCGCCGTAGCCGGTGTAGAGGATCACGGGCAGGCCGGGGCGCAGGCGCGCGAGCACCCTGGCCAGCTCCAGCCCCGTCATCCGGGGCATGGTCTGGTCCGTGATCACCAGGTCGAAGGCCTCGGGGTCGTCGGCGAACCGGTCCCGGGCTTCGTTGCCGGCGCTGCATACCGTCGCCTCCAGCCCTCAGCTTTCCAGCAGGTCGCGCATGAACTCGGCCACCGCCGGCTCGTCTTCGGCCACCAGCACCCGGCCGCGCAGCGCGAGGCGCCGCGCCCTGACCGGCGGCTGCGCCGTGCCGGCCGCCCCGGCACCCGCGTCGGCGCCGGCCAGCGCCGGCAGCAGCACGCGGAACCGGGCGCCGGCGCCCGGCGCCGAGGTCACCAGGATGTGCCCGCCATGCTCGTGGACGATGCCGTGGACCGTGGAAAGCCCCATGCCGCTGCCCTTGCCGACCTCCTTGGTGCTGAAAAACGGCTCGAACATGCGGTCCAGAACGTCCGGCGTGATGCCGTGGCCGGTATCGCTCACCGTCATGGCGACGAAACGCCCGTCGAGCCCGCCGCGACACGCCGTACATTCGCCCCCGGCGACGGCGGCAGTATCGACCGATACCGTGATGCGGCCCCCGTCGCCCATCGCGTCGCGGGCGTTGATGCACAGATTGAGCAGCACCTGGTCCAGCTGCACCGGGTCCAGCAGCACCGGCGGTGCGCCTTCGTCCACCTCGGTGACGATGTCGATGGTGGCGGGTAGCGAGGAGCGCAGCAGCTTCACCGACTCCCTCACCAGCGGCGCCAGCCGCAGCGGTCGCGGCTCGCCGCGTTGCCCGCGGGAGAACGTCAGCATCTGCTGGATCAGGTCGCGCGCCCGCGTGCACGACGAGCGCGCCTGGTCGAGGTAGCGCACGATCCGGTCGTCGCCGAGGCCGTCGCTGCGGTCGGCGGCCAGCGCGATGTAGCCCATCACGCTGGTCAGGATGTTGTTGAAGTCGTGGGCGATGCCGCCGGTGAGATGGCCGATCGCCTCCATTTTCTGCGCCTGGCGCAGCTGCGACTCGAGCCGCCCGCGCTCCTCCTCGGCGCGCTTGCGCTCGGTGATGTCGCGGATCGCGGCCAGCATGATGCGACGGCCGTGCAGCGCGAAGAAATTGGCGGTGATTTCCACCGGAAACACGCTGCCGTCTTTCCGGCGGTGATAGCGCAGCGGCACCCGCACCGTGCCCTCGCCCATGTGCATGGCGGTCTGGGTCTTCTCCGGCTCTGCCGACAGATCGGTGGAGCGCAGGCGCAGCAGCTCCTCCCTGGAATAGCCGTAGAGATCGGTGGCGGCGCGGTTGGCGTCGATGTGCTGGAGCGTCCCCGCGTCGGCCAGAATGATGGCGTCCGACTCCATTTCGAACAACAGGCGGTAACGCTCCTCGCTGTCGCGCAGCTGCTCCTCGGCCTGCTTGCGCTCAGTGATCTCGCGGGTGATGGCGAGAACGTGGGGCCGGCCGGCGATGTCGGCCTTGCACAGGATCACCTCGTCCCAGTGCAGCGAGCCGTCCTTGTTGCGCCGCCGCCACTCGACCTGGACGCGCTCGCCCTGCTTGGCCTTCTCGATCCAGCGCGCCGCCTCGGCCTCGGTGTACGGGTGCTCGCCGGAGCTGAGGTCGCCGACGCGCAGCCGCAGCATCTCCTCGCGGCTGTAGCCGTACATGCGGCAGGCGCGCTGGTTCACGTCGACGATGGCCCCGGTATCCCAGTCGTGGATGAAGATCGCGTCTTCGCTCGCCTCGAAGATCGAGCGGTAGCTCGCCTCCGAGCGGCGGCGCGCCTCGTCGGCGCGCTGCCGGTCGATTTCCGCCGCGGCCCGGGCGGCGAAGATCTTCAGCACCGACTCGACGAACGGGCGGTTCGCCAGCGGCCGGCGCGACACGACGGCCACCAGGCCGAGCGCCTGCCCGCCGGCATCGCTCAAGGGGAAGGCCGCGTAGGAGCGCACGCCCAGGCGCGCGAACATGTTGTCGGCCGGAAACAGCTCGGTCAGGCGGTCGGGGAAGAACTGGAACTCCCGGCCCACGACCAGCCGGCACGGTGTGCCTTCGAGATCGTATTCGATGTTGTCCTGCAGGGCGCCGTCGACCCACAGCGCCAGCGTGCGCATCGCCTCCCGGTGCGCGCCGAAGCGGGCGATGAAGGTCACGTCGACGTCGAGGATGGCGGCCAGGTAGCGCGCCAGCTCGCGAAACACCGCGTCGCCTTCGGCCGTGGAGACCGCCAGCGCCGCATCGCGCAGGGCATCCTCGACGCGCTTGCGATCGGTGATGTCGGTGGCGATGCCGCATACCGCGTAGGGCGCGCCGCCGCTGTCGAGCAGCGGAAACTTGACCGACACATAGGTGTGGACGCCGTCCGGGAGCCGGGCCGTCTCCTCGAACTGCTGGGCCTCGCCGGCGTCCAGCACGTTGAGATCGGAGGCGCGGTAATGGCGGGCCATCTCGGGGCCGAACAGGTCCTCGTCCTTGTGCCCGAGGATTTCGTGCTCGCGCCTGCGCAGCAGGCACTGGAAGCGGCGGTTGGCGAACAGGTAGCGGCCCTGGCGATCCTTGGCGAAGACCAGCGCGTTGGCGTTGTCGAGGATCTGGGTCAACCGCGCCTGGGTGTCGCGCAGCGCCTGCTCGGCGCGCCAGAGGTGGGACAGGTTGCGCGCCTGCAGCAGCAGCCGCGTGGTGCCGTCGAGGCGGATCGCCTCCAGGCGCAACAACGCCTCCACCGGGGTACCGTCCCGGGACCGGAACTGCCACTGGAACGACTGGGGCAGGCCGGCGAGGGCGGCGGCGACGCGCTCCCGGGCCGCCGTCGCGGAATCCGTTCCGTCGGACTGGAAGGGCGGGGCGAAGTCCAGCGGCGAGCGCCCCACCAGCGCGTCGCGGGGGTAGTCCAGCAGGCGGCACGCCGCGCCGTTGCAATCGACGATGCCCTCGGCCAGGACGAACACCGCCAGTTCGGCGTCGCCGAACAGCGATTCGTAGGCCTCGGTGGCGCGTTCGATGCGGCGCATGGCGAGATGGTCGGGGGCGATGGCCATGGTGCCAGTCTAGTGCGCTCGGCCGGCGGCCGGTGCGACTGTTACCCCGCGGTTACCACTGAAACATGCCGGTTACATTGCGCCGCGGGACATCAGTCGGCGGCCCCGCCCGGCACGTACATGTAGCCGGCGCCGCGCACGGTGCGGATGATGCGCGGCTAATCTGCGTCCGCCTCGATCTTCTTGCGCAGCCGCGCGATGCGGATGTCGATCGAGCGGTCGAACGGCTCCCACTCCCGGTTGCGCGTCAGCGTCAGCAGGCGGTCGCGCGAGAGGACCTGGTTGGGGTGCTCGACGAACACCCTGAGCAGGTCAAATTCCATGCTGGTGAGGGCGACCGGCTCGCCGTTGGCGCCATAGAGCTGGTGCGCCGCCAGGTCCAGCTGGCAGCTGCCGACCGTGATGCGCGGGGCCGCGGCCTTCGCCGGTGCCGCGCCGGCCTGCACCCGCCGCAGCACGCTCTTCAGCCGCGCCCGCAGCTCGCGCGGATCGAACGGCTTGGCGATGTAGTCGTCGGCGCCCATCTCGAGCCCGACGATGCGGTCCACGGTCTCGCCCTGGCCCGTGACCATGATGATGCCGAGGTCGTAGCGCTCACGCAGCCAGCGCGCCAGCGTGAGGCCGTCCTCGCCGGGCAGGTTGACGTCCAGCAGCACGACGTCGGGAACGTGTGCGGCGAGCGCCTTGCGCATCCCCGCGCCGCCGTCGGCTTCGGCCACCTCGTAGCCGTGCTCCGAAAGGTATTCCATCAGCATGCCGCGCACGTCGCGGTCGTCCTCGACGATCAGCACGCGTCCATTCGCCGGCATTGCGCTCCCCGCATTTCGCAGTGTCCCGATTATAGCCGCCGTCGCCGGCACCGCGGGCCACGCGGGCGGCGCCCGATACAAACCGAAACAAAACGGTTCGGAACTGAAATCTGCCGGCTACCGGGCCGGCCTATTCTGCCGGCAGCGGTGCCGGCAGGTCGCCGGCCCGGAACCGTCAGAGGAGTAAGCGCCATGGGACGCTTGATGGAGTTCGATTTCTTCCTGGCCCCCGAATCCGCCGTCGCGCTGGATCCGGCCTGGGCCCAGACCGGGATGCCCGCGACCGCCGCGCAGCCCCGGCCGACTGCCGACACCGCCCGCCGGGACGCCGACGCGTGGGCGCGTCGCGCCATGGCGGCCAGCGGCTTCGGCGAGGGCGACCGCGCCTGACCTGGCATCGGCAACGGCTGCCCCGACGCACGCGAACACTTTGCCGGTTTTCCGCATGACCGAACTGGAGGTACGACGATGAAACGCTTTCTTATCCTGGTTTACGGCGTCACCAGCTACGCCGTGTTCTTCCTGACCTTTCTGTACGCGGCGGGCTTTGTCGGCAACCTCTGGGTGCCGAAATCCATCGATGCCGCGCCCGAGGTGCCGTTCCTGAATGCGCTGGTCACCAATCTGGGCCTGCTGGCGCTGTTCGCGATCCAGCACAGCCTGATGGCGCGGCCGGAGTTCAAGAAGCTCTGGACCCGGGTCATTCCCGAGCCGACCGAGCGCTCCACCTACGTGCTGGCTTCCAGCCTGGCGCTGATCGCGCTGTTCTGGTTCTGGGAACCGATGGGCGGCACGGTCTGGACCATCACCGACCCGGTGGGGCGAGGCGTGATGTACGCGCTGTTCGCGTCCGGCTGGCTGCTGGTGCTGGTGACCACGTTCCTCATCAACCATTTCGACCTGTTCGGACTGCGCCAGGTATGGCTGCATTTCCGCGGCAAACCCTACACGCCGCTGCGCTTCGTCACGCCGGGTCCGTACCGACTGGTGCGGCACCCGCTCTACGTCGGCTGGCTGCTGGCGTTCTGGGCGACCCCCGCCATGACCGCCGCGCACCTGGTGTTCGCGCTGGCCACGACCGCCTACATCCTGCTGGCGATCCGGCTCGAAGAGCGCGACCTGGAGGCGGTGCACGGCGACGACTACGCCAACTACAAGCAACGGGTGCCGATGCTGGTGCCGCGGCTGTTCGGGCGGCGCGCCACCGCGCTGGCCGGGCGCTGAGGGGCGGGCCATGGCGTTTCCCGGCGGCGCTGGCTGCGTAAGCCAAAGCTCATTCGGATTGTGGAGGCAACGTCATGGCGAAATTCATCATCGAAGGCAGCGTTCCGATGATCGGCGCGTCAAGCCGCTCCGCGGGTGGGTGGTACTGGTTCGCGATGGTGCTTCTGCTGGCTGGCGAGACAGCCGGCTGGCGGGAGGGCGGCCTGCTGGCCGTCGCGCTGGGCGCGATCCAGTCCGTGCATTTCCGCCTGCGCGACGGCGCGTGGACGGCGTTTCCGGTGCAGGTGCGCCTGGGCTACCTCATGCTGCTGGCGGCGGGGCTGTGGCCGCCGCTCGCGTTCGTGCACTGGATCCTGCTGGGAGGCACGCTCGCCCTCGTGCTGGCGGGCTACTGCCCGCTGGCGCGTATGCTGGCGCTGATGCCGTGGAACCGGCCCGTGCCGCTGTCGCTGCCGCTGGTGGGACGCGCGATCTTCACGCCGCCAAGTCCGGGTACCATCCTGGAAGCGCTTTACACCGCGCGCGGCGCGGCAGCCGGACCGGTGCAGGGCGGCTGACCCGGCGCCGCGGCGCGCGGGTCAGGACAGCGGCGGGCTGAGGGCGGCCCCGACTTCGGCGAAACTGCGGGCCACTTCGGTGGTTTCCACCGCTTCGCCGAGCTGGCGCGCAATCTGGGTGGCGGAGAACAGGCCGCGCAGAATCTCGTTGCCGTCGTCGTCCACGTCCACCACCGCCGCGTGCTGGCGCCCGACGTGCTTGAGCGTGGCGACGATGTGCCCCACCTTGGCGGCGCGCACGTCCTCGATGGCCAGCACTTCCAGATTCTCGTGGGGGGTCATGATGTCGCGCACGCGGATCTCGCCCCGCGTGATGCCGCGCAACTGGGTGAGGCGGATCGGCTTCTCGCCCAGGATGTCGGTGGCGGTGATGATGCCCATGAGAAAGTTGTTGACGTCCACCACCAGCAGCAGGCGCACGCCGCGGCGGATCATCACGCGGTTGGCATTCTCGATCGAGCTCTCGGGGTCGATGGTGACGGCGGTGATCTGCTTCAGGTCGGTCATGACCTGCACCGCGGGGTCGTCCAGCTTGACGCGCTGCGGCAGATGCTGGGTCGGCTGCGCAAATCGGGTCTTGGGCTTGAGGTAGCGGGACGTCAGGGGGGCGTACTCGCGTGCCATGGGTTTCTCCTCGGTGCCGATGATCACGGTCGCCGGCTCGCGGCCGGCACTGACGCCATGATGTAACAGTTGGGCGCGGCAGGAAAGGGTGGCGTGCGGGGCGCCGCCGGGCCCGCCGCATTTGATCTAGGTTAAGACGGCCGGGCAGGCTTTGCGCTTCACTGCCTCCAGAATCCTGCGCCGAGACCGATGAACCCGCTGCCGCTGCGCGAAACTTTCTGGAATATCCCCCCCTGGGCCGTCGCGGGCATCTACCTCGGCGGCGTGCTGGCCCTGGCGGTATGCGCATGGGGCTTGCACCGCCGCGTCGCGCTGTGGCGCGAGGGCGCTCCGGAGCTGCGTTCCGACCGCCTCCCGGAGCGGCTGATGCGGCTGGTGCGGGAAGTGCTGCTGCAGACGCGCATCCTGGCCCAGAGCTATCCCGGGATCATGCACGCCGCCCTGTTCTTCGGCTTCCTCACGCTGTTCGCCGGCACCGTGATCGCCACCATCGACTGGGAGATCACGCGCCTGCTGTTCGATTTCCGCCTGCTGCAGGGGCCGTTCTACCTGCTGTTCGAGGTGACGCTGGACCTTTCCGGCGTGTTCCTCACGATCGGCCTGGGCATGGCGGTCTGGCAGCGTTTCGTGCAGCGGCCGGCGCGGCTCGACCCGCGCGGCAAGTTCGCGTACGCGCTGGCGGTGCTGTTGGTGATCGCCGTCACCGGGTTCCTGATCGAGGCCGCGCGCCTCGCCGTGACGCAGCCGCCCTGGGCGGCGTGGTCGCCGGTGGGCTGGGGCCTCGCGCAGGCCCTGCTGGCGACGGGTGCCGAGGAACCGACGCTGCGCTCGCTGCACCTGTCGCTGTGGCTCGCCCATGCCGCGGTGGTGCTGGCGTTCATCGCGCTGCTTCCGCAGACCTTCTTCGTGCATCTGGTGGCGACCCCGCTCAACATTTTCTTCGCCAAGCTCGGACCCCGCGGCGCCCTGGCGAAGATCGACAACCTCGAGGAACAGGAAACCTTCGGCGTTTCCGAGCTGGCGCAGTTTTCCTGGAAGCGGCGTCTCGACTTCGACGCCTGCGTCGAGTGCGGGCGCTGCCACGACGCCTGCTGCGTGCAGAAGACCGGCGGCGTGCTCAGCCCCAAGCGCGTCATCGGCAAGCTCAAGCGGCACCTGCTGGAGCGGGATCCGCGGCCGTTGCACGGCGAAGTGATCGGCGCCGACGAGCTGTGGGCGTGCACCACCTGCTCGGCGTGCGTGCAGGCGTGCCCGGCGCGCATCGACATCGTCGACACCATCGTCGACCTGCGGCGTTACCTGGGCTTGAGCGAGGGCGCATTCCCGGGCAGCGCCGCCCAGGCGCTGAAGAACATCGAGCGCGCCGGCAATCCCTGGGGGCTGGACCCCGGCGCGCGGCGGGCGTGGGCCGACGGGCTCGACGTGCCGGTGCTGGAGCCCGGGCGGCCGGTGGAGTATCTCTACTGGGTCGGTTGCGCCGGGGCCTACGACAACCGCAGCCAGAAAATCGCGCGCGCCGTGGTCAAGGTGCTCAACGCCGCCGGCGTCTCGTTCGGCGTGATGGGAGAGGAGCGCTGCCACGGCGAGGTGGCCCGGCGCCTGGGCGAGGAGTACCTCTACCAGACGCTTACGACGGAGAACATCGGCAACCTGCGGCGGTACCGGTTCGCGAAGATCGTGGCCCATTGCCCGCACTGCTTCAACACGCTCAAGCACGAGTACCCGCAGTTCGACGGCGGGCGCTTCGAGGTGGTGCACCACTCGGAACTGATCGCCCAGCTGCGGCGCGCCGGCCGGCTGGCGACCAGGCCCGGCGCGGCCCGCCGCGTGGCGTTCCACGACCCCTGCTATCTGGGGCGCTACAACGGCGTGTTCGACCCGCCGCGGGCGCTGGTGCGCGGCGCCGCCGGGGGCGTGGCCGAGATCGAGCCCGGCGGCGAGCGCTCGATGTGCTGCGGCGCCGGCGGCGGGCGCATGTGGATGGACGACCCCGGCGGCCCGCGCATCAACGTCGAGCGCACGCGCCAGGCGCTGGCGGCGAAACCGGAGGTGATCGCGGTGGCGTGCCCGTTCTGCACCACCATGCTCACCGACGGCGTCGCCCAGCTCGGCGCCCAGGACGCGGTGGCGGTCAGGGACGTGGCGGAGCTTGTGGCAGAATCTCTGACTGCGCCCGCACCTGCCGCCAGGCCATGACCCAACACCCGAGAAAGCCGGTCCACGTCGAGTCGATCCCGATCCGCTGGGGCGACATGGACGCCTACGGCCACGTCAACAACACCGTGTTCTTCCGCTTCATGGAGCAGGCGCGGGTGGCGTGGATGGAGGCCATCGTGGGCAAAACGCTGGTGGCGCCGGAGGCAGGGATCGTCATCGTCAACGCCAGCTGCACGTTCCTGAAGCAGCTCGATTACCCGGGCGTGGTGGAGGTGAAGATGTCGGTCGGCCCGCCGGGGCGCTCGTCGCTGATGTCGTTTTACGAGATCTTCAAGCGCGGCGACGCCGAACCCTACGCCGATGGCGCCGCCAAGATCGTCTGGGTCGACCAGCGGGTGCGGCGCTCGGCGCCGATACCCGACTGGGTGCGCGAGAAGATCGCGTTCTAGTGTCCCGAGTCGCGCGCGGCGTCAGTGGCTTTCCAGCCAGGTGTGGGCGTCGATGATCTGGCCGCTCACGCCCCGGCTGTCGGGCCCCATCAGGTAAAGGTACAGCGGACCCAGCGCCTCCGGCGCGGTGAGGCTGGTGCGCGGCACGCCGGGGTGGGTGGCCACCCGCTGGGGTGAGCGCGTCGGCCCGGGAACCAGCGCGTTCACCCGCAAGGCGGGCTCCCGCTCCCACTCGCTGGCCTGGGTCTTCACCAGCGCCTCGATGCCCGCCTTCGAGGCGGCCAGCGCGCCCCAGAACGCCGTGGGCGCTGCGGCATGGGTGTCGGAGGTGTAGATCACCGCAGCCTCGGGCGCCGCCCGCAGCAGGGGCAGACAGGCGCGGGTGATGGCGGCGGCGGCGGCCAGGTTCACCCGCAGCGCCTTGAGCCAGGACTCCAGCGTCTGCAGCTCCAGCGGGGAGGGCATGTAGCGTTCCGCCGCGCTGTGCAGGACACCGTCCAGCCGGCCCAGCTGGCCGCGGATCGCCTCCGCCATGGCGGCGAAATCGGCGTCGCTGGCGGCGGCAAGATCCAGCGGGAACACCGTCGGCACCGGGTGGCCGGCGCGCTCGATGGCGTCGTAGACCTCGTTCAGCTTGCGTTCGTGGCGGCCGTGCAGGATCACGGTGGCGCCGTGGGCGGCGTAGGCCGCCGCGGCGGCCCGGCCCAGCCCCTGGCCGGCGCCGGTCACCAGGATGACGCGGCCCTCGAGCAGATTGGCGGCGGGTTGATAGACGGGCATCGGGGCTTCCTATCGGGTGAAGGTGGTGGTCTTCCAGGCGATCCAGAGCTTGCGGATCGGGGTGAGGGCGACGCGGCCACGCAGCACCTGGAGCGGCTCGCGGTCGATCTCGTCCAGCAGCGCCCGCTCCATTGCCAGCAGCGCCAGGCCGGCGCGCTGGGCACGTCGGTCGGCGGGCGGCAGCAGGGTTTCGGCGCTGCCCATCAGCGCGCGCGCGCGGGCGATCTCCTCGCGGATCACGGGAACCGCACCGGGTGCGGCGTCGCGCAGATCGTGCTCGGTGACGCCGTGCCGCGCCAGGACGTCGCGGGGCAGGTAGCGGCGGCCGCGCTGCAGGTCCGCCCCCAGCTCGGCGATCACCCGTCCGAGCGCGAGCGCCAAGCCCATCTCGGCAGCGTACTTGAGCGTGCGGCGGTCCTGGTAGCCGAAAATCTCCGCGGCCAGCTGCGCGGGCACGCCGCCGATGTGATGCAGGTGGAGCTGCAGCGACTTGGCATCGGGGAACCGGTCCGGGGCCAGGTCCAGCTCGGCGCCGTCGAGGACCTGCTGCAAAGACTCCTCCGGCAGCGCGTAGTCCCGCACTGCCGGCAGCAGCGCCTGCGTCACCGGGTGCTGGGGCGTGCCGGCGAAGGTGCGGCGCAGTTCATCACGCCACCACGCCACCCGCGCGCGGGCGACGTCGGGCTCGATTGCGTCCGCCGTCGCGGCGCGGGCTTCCGCCGCAAAGGCGTAGACCGCGGTGGCCGCCCGCCGCACGGCTGGCGGCAGCGCACGCAGCGCGTAGTGCAGCATTGAGCCCGGGGGCGCGACGTGGTCTTCGCAATACGCGTCCGGGGTCACGCCGCTAGCGCCCGAATGCGACGCGGTAGGCCAGGTAAGCCCAGTCCGCGGCGGTGACCCCGGCCGATACGCGGAACACGTCGCCGCGCGCCCGGTGCAGCTTGCGCAGCACCACCTCCGCCCGGATCACCGCGATGCGCACAGCCAGCCGCTGGCGGCCGCGCAGGCGCCCGGCCAGTGGCGCGCCCGCCTGAAGCAGGCGCCGGGCCCGCTCGATCTGCAATGTCATCAGCGCCTGCCAGCCTGGCTCGGGTGTCCCGCGCGCCACGGCGGCCTCCGTCACGCGGAACCGCACCAGCTCGTCCAGGGGCAGGCGCAGCGCGCCGGCGCGGGCGTCCGCGGGAATGTCGAGCAGCAGCTCGACGAGGGCCAGGGCGCTGCACAATCCGTCCGAGAACGCCGCTGCGCGCGGATCCGCGACCCCGGCGGCCTGCAGCCACAGTCGGCCGTAGGGGTTGGCGGCCCGCCGCAGGTGCTGGGCCAGCGCGCCATAGTCGGCAAACCGTTCTGCCGAGGCTTGCCGGCGCCGGCTCTGGATCAGCGCCGCCGCCAGCGCGGCGGCTTCCCGCGGCTGGGGGAAACTGGCAATGACACCCGCCAATTCAGGATCCCCGCCGGCGCGTCCGGCCTGCAACTCGGCGAGGGTGTGCGCCAGTCCTGCGAGCCTTACGGCGCCCGCGGGGTCCGAAGCCAGGGCACCGGTTTCGCGCAGCAGGGCATCGATGCGGCGCAGCGCCCTTCGGCCCGCTGCGGGCAGGGCGAACCTGGGCAGCGCGAGGAAGTCGGTCATGGGGCGGCGGCAGGCGGGCGCTTTGGCTTGCGGCTGGAAGCAAGTTTCTAATTATATTAGAATTAGAGGGTTGCGAAAGTGGCGGAATTGGTAGACGCACCGGATTTAGGTTCCGGCGGGGCGACCCTTGAGAGTTCGAGTCTCTCCTTTCGCACCAGGCGGTGCACGCTACCATAGCGGCTTTCGACATTTCGACAACACCCTCGGCTCCGCTCACGCGGGAGCCGCGACGCCGCGGTCGCGCCCGGTGGGGCAGACCGCATTTCGACACTTTGAGGTTATTCCAGCATGCAGACCCATCTTGAGAACCTTGGCCAACTCAAACGCCGGCTCGACGTTTCCGTGCCCAGGAACCAGATCGACAGCGAGATCGAGAACCGCCTGAAGCGCATCGCGCGCACGGCGAAAATGCACGGCTTCCGTCCCGGCAAGGTGCCGATGAAGGTGATCGAGCAGACCTACGGGCCCCGGGTCCGGCAGGAAGTGCTGGGGGACGCGGTCCAGCGCACCTTCGCCGAAGCGGTACGGGCGCAGAACCTGCGGATTGCCGGCTACCCGGCGTTCGAGGCCAAGGGCGACGGCGAGGCGGCCAACGACTTCCAGTACAGCGCCACCTTCGAGATCTATCCCGAGGTGGGCATCGGCGACATCAGCGCCGCCACCATCGAGCGGCCCGTGCACGAGGTCACGGATGCGGACGTGGACAGCACGATCGAAGTGCTGCGCAAGCAACGCGTGTCCTACGCCCCCGTCGAGCGCGCTGCCGCCGAGGGCGACCGGGTGGTCATGGACTACCGCGGCACCATCGACGGGCAGGAATTCGACGGCGGAAAGGCCGAGGCGTTTCCGGTGGTGCTGGGGCAGGGCCGGCTGCTGCCGGATTTCGAGTCCGCGCTGAACGGAATGCAGGCCGGCGAGTCGAAAATCTTTCCGCTGAAATTCCCCGATGATTACCAGAGCAAGGACGTGGCCGGGAAGACCGCCACGTTCGAGGTGACGGTGAAGGCGGTGGAAGGCCCCAGGCTGCCGGACGTGGACGCCGAGTTCGCCCGGTCGCTGGGCGTTGCCGACGGCGACGTGGCCAAGATGCGGGCCGAGGTGCGGGCCAACGTCGAGCGCGAGGTCAAGCGCCGCGTCCAGGCGCGGGTCAAGGAGCAGGTGATGGACGCGCTCCTGGCGGCCAGCACGCTGGACCTGCCGCAGGCGCTGGTGGATGCGGAAACGCAGCGCCTTGCCGAGGCGGCCCGCTACGATCTCGCGTCCCGCGGCGTCAACGTCGACGGTGCGCCGATTCCCACCGATCTTTTCGAGCAGCAGGCGCGGCGGCGGGTCAAGCTGGGCCTGATTCTTGCTGAAACGGTGAAGGTGAAAGGCCTGCACGCGAAACCCGAGCAGGTGCGTGCCGTGGTGAACGATCTGGCCCAGAGCTACGAGCACCCGGAGGAAGTGGTGAAGTGGTACTATGCCAAGGCGGATCGGTTGAACGATGCCGAGGCGTTGGCACTCGAAGACAATGTGGTCAACTGGGTCTTGAGCCAGGCCAAAGTCAGCGAAAAACCGGTCACGTTCGAAGAGCTTACGGGGAACCCGAAAGGATGAGCAGCAGCAATTACATCGAGCCGCAAGGCCTGGGTCTGATTCCGATGGTCATCGAGACCAGCGGACGGGGCGAGCGCGCCTACGACATCTATTCCCGCCTGCTGAAAGAGCGGGTGGTGTTCCTGGTGGGGCCGGTGAACGACGCCACCGCCAACCTGATCGTCGCGCAGCTGCTGTTTCTGGAATCGGAAAACCCGGACAAGGACATCTTCTTCTACATCAACTCGCCGGGCGGGTCGGTTTCGGCGGGCCTGGCGATCTACGACACGATGCAGTTCGTCAAGCCGGACGTGTCGACGCTGTGCGTGGGCATGGCCGCCAGCATGGGGGCGTTCCTGCTCTCCGCGGGCGCCAAGGGCAAGCGCTTCTGCCTGCCCAATTCGCGCGTGATGATCCACCAGCCGATGGGCGGTTTCCAGGGGCAGGCCTCGGACGTGGAGATCCACGCCCGCGAGATCCTCTACCTCAAGCAGCGCCTGAACGAGATCCTCGCCAAGCATACCGGCCAGACGGTGGAGAAGATCGCCCGCGACACCGACCGCGACAATTTCCTGAGCGGGGAAGACGCGGTAAATTACGGCATCGTGGACCAGGTTCTGGAAAGCCGGATGGCGGCGACGGCGCGGGCCGCCTAGGCACATCGACGAGAGCGATCAGGGACGCGGCATGTCGGACAAGATCGGCGGCGAAAAACTTCTATATTGCTCGTTCTGCGGCAAGAGCCAGCACGAGGTGCGCAAGCTGATCGCGGGCCCGTCGGTGTTCATCTGCGACGAGTGCATCGAACTCTGCAACGACATCATCCGCGAGGAGACCCAGGGCGAGCAGAAGGGCAAGGGCGCGCGCTCCGACCTGCCGGTGCCGCACGAGATCCGCGACATCCTGGACCAGTACGTGATCGGCCAGAACACCGCCAAGAAGATCCTCTCGGTGGCGGTGTACAACCACTACAAGCGCCTGCGCAGCATCGGCAAGAACGCCGACGACATCGAGCTTTCCAAGAGCAACATCCTGCTGATCGGTCCCACCGGCTCGGGCAAGACCCTGCTGGCGCAGACCCTGGCGCGGCTGCTCAACGTGCCGTTCGTGATGGCCGACGCCACCACGCTCACTGAGGCGGGCTACGTCGGCGAGGACGTCGAGAACATCATCCAGAAGCTGCTGCAGAAGTGCGACTACGACGTCGACAAGGCCCAGCGCGGCATCGTCTACATCGACGAGATCGACAAGATCTCGCGCAAGTCGGAGAACCCGTCGATCACGCGGGACGTGTCGGGGGAAGGCGTGCAGCAGGCCCTGCTCAAGCTGATCGAGGGCACCATCGCATCGGTGCCGCCCCAGGGCGGGCGCAAGCACCCCAACCAGGAATTCGTGCAGGTCGACACCACCAACATCCTGTTCATCTGCGGCGGCGCGTTCGACGGGCTGGACAAGATCATCCGCAGCCGCTCGGAGAAGAGCGGCATCGGCTTCGGCGCCGAGGTCAAGAGCCGTGAGAGCCGCAAGGAGATCGGCGAGCTGCTGCGGGGCGTGGAGCCGGAGGACCTGATCAAGTACGGGCTGATTCCGGAGTTCGTCGGCCGCCTGGCGGTGGTGGCGACGCTGGAGGAGCTCGACGAGGACGCGCTGATCCAGATTCTCACCGAGCCGAAGAACGCGCTGGTCAAGCAGTACCAGAAGATGTTCTCCATGGAGGGCGTCGAACTGGAAGTGCGGGACCCCGCCCTGCGCAGCATCTCGCGCAAGGCGCTGGCGCGCAAGACCGGCGCCCGCGGCCTGCGCTCCATCCTCGAGCAGGCCCTGCTCGATACCATGTACGACCTCCCGTCGATGGAGAACGTAACCAAGGTGGTGATGGATGAGAACGCCGCCAGCGGCGACGTCCAGCCGATCCTGATCTACGCGGACCAGCCCAAGGTGGCGAAGTCGGTATAGGGTGCCCGCAACTCGGCCCGCTCGAGCCGGTCTCAGCAGACGGGGACCGGATGCCGACATCGTTGCCGTCTGCAATCCGCATTGAATCGCTTGATTTTCCCGGGCCTTGGCCCCAATTGCGAGGTATCGACCTCCCATAGGTGACCGCGATGTCCTACGTTCCAGAACCTCCCGCCGAAGAAGTGTCCCTGCCCCTGCTGCCGTTGCGGGACGTGGTGGTCTTTCCCCACATGGTGATTCCGCTGTTCGTGGGGCGCCCGAAGTCCATCAAGGCGCTGGACACGGCCATGGAGGCCGGCAAGAGCATTCTGCTGGTGGCGCAGAAATCGGCGGCCAAGGACGAACCGGGCCCCGAAGATCTCTACGACATCGGCTCGGTGGCCAACATCCTGCAGATGCTGAAGCTCCCGGACGGCACGGTGAAGGTGCTGGTGGAGGGCGCCCAGCGGGCCCGCCTGGTGGAGGTGGCCGACAACAAGACCCATTTCAGCGCCCGCGCCGAGCTGATCCCCGGCGAGCTCGGGCAGACCACCGAGCTGGAGGCGATGCGCCGGACCATCATGGCGCAGTTCGACCAGTACGTTAAGCTGAACAAGAAGATCCCGCCCGAGATCCTGACCTCGCTGGCGGGCATCGACGAGCCCGGCCGCCTGGCCGATACCATCGTCGCCCACCTGCCGCTCAAGCTGGAGCAGAAACAGAAGGTGCTGGAGATCTTCGACCTCGGCAAGCGCCTCGAGCACCTGCTTACGCTGCTGGAGACGGAGCTGGACATCCTGCAGGTGGAGAAGCGCATCCGCGGCCGCGTCAAGCGCCAGATGGAGAAGAGCCAGCGCGAGTACTACCTGAACGAGCAGGTGAAGGCGATCCAGAAGGAGCTGGGCGAGGAAGAAGGCGACGTCGACGAGCTGTCGAAGCGCATCAAGGCCGCGCGCATGCCCAAGGAAGCGCGCAAGAAGGCCGAGGCGGAGCTCAAGAAGCTCAAGCTGATGTCGCCGATGTCGGCGGAAGCCACGGTGGTGCGCAACTTCATCGAGACCCTGGTTTCGCTGCCGTGGAAGAAGAAGAGCAAGATTTCCAACGATCTCAAGGCGGCCCAGAGCGTCCTGGACAAGGACCACTACGGGCTGGAGAAGGTCAAGGAGCGCATCGTCGAGTATCTGGCGGTGCAGCAGCGGGTCGACAAGCTGAAGGCGCCGATTCTGTGCCTGGTGGGACCGCCGGGCGTCGGCAAGACCTCGCTCGGGCAGTCCATCGCCCGGGCCACCAACCGCAAGTTCGTGCGCATGTCCCTGGGTGGGGTGCGCGACGAAGCGGAGATCCGCGGCCACCGGCGCACCTATATCGGCTCCATGCCCGGCAAGGTGCTGCAGAACATGTCCAAGGTGGGCGTTCGCAACCCCTTGTTCCTGCTGGACGAAGTGGACAAGATGGGGATGGACTTCCGGGGCGACCCCGCCTCCGCGCTGCTGGAGGTGCTGGACCCCGAGCAGAACCACACCTTCGTCGACCATTACGTCGAGGTGGAGTACGACCTCTCGGACGTGATGTTCGTGTGCACCGCCAACACGCTCAACATTCCGCCGGCGCTGCTGGACCGGATGGAGCTGATCCGGCTCTCGGGCTACACGGAAGACGAGAAGGTCAACATCGCGCAGCGCTACCTGCTGCCGAAGCAGATCAAGAATCACGGGCTCAAGGATAACGAGCTGCACCTGTCCGAGAGCGCGATCCGCGACGCGATCCGCTACTACACGCGGGAGGCGGGCGTGCGTTCGCTGGAGCGTGAGCTGTCCAAGATCTGCCGCAAGGTGGTGAAGCAGCTGCTGCTCAACAAGCGCACCGAGTCGGTGACGGTCAACTCCCGCAACCTGGACAAGTACCTGGGCGTGCGCCGCTACACCTTCGGCATCGCCGAGAAGACCAACCAGGTGGGGCAGGTCAACGGCCTGGCGTGGACCGAGGTGGGGGGCGAACTGCTCACGATCGAGACCGTGGTGCTGCCGGGCAAGGGCAAGACCATCACCACCGGCAAGCTGGGCGAGGTGATGACGGAGTCGATCCAGGCCGCGCTGTCCGTGGTGCGCAACCGTGCCCGCAAGCTCGGCATCCACGAGGATTTCTACCAGAAGACCGACATCCACGTGCACCTGCCGGAGGGCGCGACGCCCAAGGACGGCCCCAGCGCCGGCATCGGCATCTGCACTGCGCTGGTGTCGTCGCTGACGGCGATTCCGGTGCGCTCGGACGTGGCCATGACCGGCGAGATCACGCTGCGCGGCGAGGTCCTTCCCATCGGCGGGCTCAAGGAGAAGCTCCTGGCCGCGCATCGCGCCGGCGTGAAGATCGTGCTGATCCCGCAGGAGAACGTGAAGGACCTGGCGGAAATCCCGGACAACATCAAGAATCGCCTGGAAATCCAGCCGGTGCGCTGGATCGAGCAGGTGCTGGACACGGCGCTGGAGCGCAAGCCCGCGCCGCTGCCGGAAGGCGAGGATGTGGAGTCCCTGCCGGCCAAGGTGGAGGGCGGCGCCGCCCCCGCCGTGATCAAGCACTGACGCCCCCGGCCGGGGCCCGTCCCCGGCTGGCAAGGCCCCGGCAGTTGCGGTATCATGCCGGCCTTTATGAGGGCGCCCGGTCGCCCGTGGGTGCTTAGCTCAGCTGGTAGAGCGTCGCCCTTACAAGGCGAATGTCGGCAGTTCGAACCTGTCAGCACCCACCAGCCATGCCGGCTTCGGGTTCGGGGGGAGTGGTAGTTCAGTTGGTTAGAATACCGGCCTGTCACGCCGGGGGTCGCGGGTTCGAGTCCCGTCCACTCCGCCAACTTATCGGCAAAGGCGAACGCGAGTTCGCCTTTTTCGTATCCACCGGTGCCCCGGCGCACGCCGCTGACGCACCGCCGCGATCAGAACGCCCATGTTCGATTTCGTCCGCAACAGCAAGCTTCTCGTCCAGGTCATTCTCGGCCTGATCATCGCCGCCTTCGCGCTGTGGGGCGTGGAATCCTATCGCGCCGGCGGGCCGGCCGCCGGCGTCGCCGAGGTCAACGGCGCGCCGATCTCGCAGCGCGAGTTCGACGAGGCACTGCGGCGGCAGCAGGACCAGCTGCGCCAGGTGCTCGGCTCGGCGGACGCGCAGGCGCTCGACAACCCCCAGCTGCGCCGCGGCGTGCTGGACAGCCTCATCCAGCAGCGCCTGCTGGGCGAGCGCGCCGCGAAACTCGGCTTCGCGGTGTCCGACGCGCAGCTGGCGGACGCCATCCGCGGCATCGAAGCCTTCCGACGCGACGGCAAGTTCTCGCAGGAGCAATACGAGCGGCTGCTGCGCCAGCAGGGCATGACGCCGGTGATGTTCGAGGAGCAGTTGCGCCAGGACCTCAAGGTGCGCCAGCTGTCCGATCCCTATACCGCCCACGGTTTCGTGACCCGGCCCCAGGTGGATCGCCTGATCGCGGTGCTGGAGCAGAAGCGGGAGATCAGCCGCGCCACCATCGGCACCGAGAGCTTCCTGGACAAGGTGAACGTGGACGACGCCAAGGCGATGGCCTATTACGAGAGTCGCACCGACGAGTTCCGGGTCCCCGAGCAGGTGCGGGTCGAGTACCTGATGCTGTCGGCCGACGCCGTGGCGGCCAAAATCGAGGTCGGCGAGGACGAGGTGAAGGCGTATTTCGAGAGCCACCGCAACGAGTTCGGCGCGCCCGAGGAGCGCAGGGCCAGCCACATCCTGATCGCCGTACCGGCGGGGGCCGACGAGGATGCCCGCGCCACCGCGCGCAAGAAGGCGGAGGATCTGGCGGCCCAGGCGCGGCAGGACCCGGCGCGGTTCGCCGAGCTGGCGAAGGCCCACAGCCAGGACCCCGGCTCGGCGGGCAGCGGCGGCGACCTGGGATCGTTCCGCCGCGGGGTGATGGTGAAGGCTTTCGACGAGGCCGTGTTCGCCATGAGCCAGGGCGAGATCCGCGGGCCGGTGCAGTCGGAGTTCGGCTATCACGTGATCAAACTGGATGCCATCAAGCCCAGCACCGTGCCTGCGCTGGACGAGGTGCGGGAGGAAGTGCGCCAGGCGGTGCGCCGCCAGAAGGCCGGACGGCGGCTGGCGGAAGCGGCGGAGAACTTCAGCAACCTGGTGTACGAGCAGCCCGAGAGCCTCAAGCCGGCGGCCGATGCCCTGGGCCTCACGCTGCAGAGCAGCGGCTGGATCACCCGCAGCGGAGAGAACGCGCCGTTTCCGGTCAATCAGCGGCTGCTGGACGCGCTGTTCGCCGAGGACGCCGTGAAGGACAAGCGCAACACCGAGGCGATCGAGGTGGCGCCCAACACGCTGGTGTCCGCGCGCGTGACCGAACACAAACCGGCGTCGCGCAAGCCGTTCGACGAGGTGAAGCGGCAGATCGTGGCGCGCATCCAGCGCGAGGAGGCGGCGGCGCTGGCCGCCAAGGAAGGCCGGGCGCTGCTGGCGAAGCTGCGCGGCGGCGAGGCGGTGAATCTCGACTGGATCGGCCCATCGCTGGTGAGCCGCCAGGAAGCGGCGGGCGTGCCGCCGGCGGCGCTGCGCGGCATCTTCCAGGCCGACAAGGGGGGCCTGCCGGCTTACGTCGGCGCCGAGGGGCCCACCGGGTACACGCTCTATCGTGTCAGCCGGATTGTCGAGGCGGACCCTGCCGACGAGGCCAAACGCGCCGCTTACGGCGGCCAGCTGGCGCGCATGCTGGCGCAGGAGGAATACGCGGCTTACCTGGAGTCGGTGCGCGGCGAGGCCAAGATCGAGGTCAACCAGAGGGCGCTGGCGCCGCCCCAGTGAGGGTTCGGCTCAGGCCGACTCCCCGAACGCCGTGATGTTGACGCCGGCGTCGACGTAGAGCGTCGACCCGGTGATGCCGCTGGCCAGATCGCTGCACAGGAAGGCCGCCGCATTGCCCACCTCCTCGATGGTCACGTTGCGCTTGAGCGGCGCCCATAGCTCCGCGGCGTGCAGCAGCCGGCTGAATCCGGAGATTCCCGCCGCCGCCAGGGTCTTGATCGGCCCCGCGGAGATGGCGTTCACGCGAATGCCCTTGGGTCCGAGCGATTGCGCCATGAAGCGCATGTTGGCCTCCAGGCTCGCCTTGGCCACCCCCATCACGTTGTAGTTCGGCATCACCCGCACCGCGCCCAGGTAGGAGAGCGTCAGCAGCGCCGCGGGGCGGCCCTGCATCAGCGCCAGCCCGGCTTTGGCGAGCGCGGCGAAGCTGTAGCTGGAGACGTCGTGGGCGATCCGGAACGCCTCGCGGTTGACGGTTTCCAGATAATCGCCGGAGAGCGCTTCCCGCGGCGCGAACGCGATCGAGTGCACGATGCCGTCGAGCCCGTCCCAGCGGGCGCCGAGCTCGGCGAACAGGCGGTCGATCTCGTCGTCGTTGCCGACGTCGCAGGCAAATACCAGCTCGGAGCCCAGCGCCTGCGCCAAGGGCTCGACGCGGCCGCGCACGGCCTCGCCCTGGTAGGTGAACGCCAGCTCGGCGCCCTCGCGCTTCATCGCCTCGGCGATGCCGTAGGCGATCGAGCGCTGGCTCAGTAGTCCGCAGATCAGCATGCGCTTGCCGGCAAGAAATCCCATCGAATGGTCCTCTGGCGGTTGTTGTCGAAGCGAGCGCGGCATCGTCCACGCGCCGAACGCCGCATTATAGCGAAGGAAGCCCGGGCCGCGGCCGCCGGGCGGCCCCTGCGCCATGGTTGGCGACCGGGAATTGGGCTACACTCGATCGCCGTGAATGCCATTGCTCGCCGCGTGCTGCCGATGCTCCTCGCGCTCGCCAGCGTGTCCTGCGGCAGCCCGCCCTGGAACAACCCCTACCCGGCGTCCCAGGCCGGCCAGAACATCCTCTACTCGTCGTTCTCCGAGCGGCCCAAACACCTGGACCCGGTGCAGTCCTACGCCGAGAACGAGTTCGCCTTCATCGCCAACATCTACCAGCCGCCGCTGCAGTATCACTATTTCAAGCGGCCGTTCGAGCTGATCCCGTTCGCCGCGGAGCGGGTGCCGGTGGCCGAGTTCTACGACGCTGCGGGACGGCGCCTGCCTGCGGATGCCGACGCCGCGCGCGTCGCTTACACGATCTACGAGATCCGCATCCGGCCGGGACTGCGCTATCAGCCGCATCCGGCGCTCGCCCGCGACGAGGCCGGCAACCCGCGCTATTTCGCGCTCGGCCCCCGCGACCTGCGGCGCATCAATTCGCTGGCCGATTTCGCCCGCACCGGCACGCGCGAGGTGACCGCCGAGGATTACGCCTACCAGATCCGGCGCCTGGCGCACCCGCGGCTGCATTCGCCCATTCTCGGGCTCATGAGCCAGCACATCGCCGGGCTCCGGGAATACGCCGAAGCGCTCAGAAACGCCCACCCCGCCGGGGGCACGGAGTTCATCGACCTCTGGCAGGTGCCGCTCGCCGGCGTCGAGGTGGTGAACCGCCACACCTACCGCATCCGCGTCAACGGCAAGTATCGCCAGTTCGTGTTCTGGCTGGCGATGCCGTTCTTCTCCCCGGTGCCTTGGGAAGCGGACCGCTTCTACGCGCAGCCCGGTCTGGCGGAAAAGAACATCTCGCTCGACTGGTATCCGCTGGGCAGCGGCCCTTACATGCTGACCGAGAACGATCCCAACCGGCGCATGATCCTGGAGCGCAATCCGAACTTTCCCGGCGAGCCGTTTCCGGGCGAGGGCGAGCCGGGGGATGCCGCGGCAGGCCTGCTGGCCGACGCCGGCAAGACCATGCCGTTCATCGACAAGGTGGTGTTCAGCCTGGAGAAGGAAAGCATCCCCTACTGGAACAAGTTCCTGCAGGGCTACTACGACGCGTCGGGAATCGCCTCTGACACCTTCGACCAGGCGGTGCAGTTCGGCAGCGGCGGCGAAGCGACGCTGACCGAGGACATGCAGGCCAAGGGCATCCGGCTGCAGACCTCGGTGGCCACCAGCGTGTTCTACATGGGCTTCAACATGCTGGATCCGGTGTTGGGGGGCAGCGGCGAGCGCGCGCGCAAGCTGCGCCAGGCCATTTCCATCGCCTTCGACGCCGAGGAGTACATCAGCATCTTCCTCAACGGCCGCGGCCTGCCCGGCCAGGGGCCGATCCCGCCGGGGATCTTCGGCCATCGCGACGGCCGCGACGGCGTCAACCCCTACGTCTACGACTGGGTCGACGGCGCGCCGCGGCGCAAGCCGCTCGCCGAGGCGCGGCGGCTGCTGGCCGAGGCCGGCTATCCCGGCGGCCGCGACGCGCAGACCGGCAAGCCGCTGATCCTGAATTTCGACACCACCGCGCGCGGCCCCGGCGACAAGTCCCGCCTGGACTGGATCCAGCGTCAGTTCCAGAAGCTGGATATCCAGCTGGTGGTGCGCGCCACCGACTACAACCGCTTCCAGGACAAGGTGCGCGGAGGTGCGGCGCAGATGTTCTTCTACGGCTGGAACGCCGATTATCCCGATCCCGAGAACTTCTTCTTCCTGCTGAACGGCGCGGAGGCGTCGGTCAAGACCGGCGGCAACGGCGTGAATTACGCCAATTACGACAACGCCGAGTTCAACCGCCTGTTCGAGCGGATGAAGAACATGGACAACGGCCCGGAACGCCAGGCGGTGATCGACCGCATGCTGGCCATCGTGCGCCGCGACGCGCCCTGGCTGTGGTTCTTCTACCCCAAGGACTACAGCCTGCAGCACGCGTGGATGCACAACCGCAAACCGAACCAGATGGCCAACAACGGCCTCAAGTACCAGCGGCTGGACCCGGAGTTGCGGGAGACGAAGCGCCGGGAGTGGAACCAGCCGGTGCTGTGGCCGCTGGGGCTCCTGGCGGTGCTGCTGGTGGCGAGCCTGGTGCCGGCGCTGCAGGTCCACCGCCGGCGCGAGCGGGCCACGGCGAAGGTTGAGACGAAGGCGGCCGCATGATCGCCTACATCATCCGCCGCGTGCTCTACGCCATCCCGATCCTGATCGGGGTCAACCTCATCACCTTCGCGCTGTTCTTCGTGGTCAATTCGCCCGACGACATGGCGCGGCTGCACCTGGGCGTGAAGCGGGTGACGCCGGAGGCCATGCAGAACTGGAAGGCCCAGCGCGGCTACGACCGGCCGCTGCTGGTCAACGCCGCCGCCGACGGCGCCGCGCGCTTCACCGACACCATCTTTTTCCAGAAGTCGGTGAAGCTGTTCGCCTTCGATTTCGGCCGCTCCGACGCCGAGGGCCGCGACATCGGGCGCGACATCCGCGCGCGCATGCCGCCGAGCCTCGCGATCGCACTGCCGGTGTTTCTGCTCGGGCTCGTCACCTACATCACGTTCGCGCTCACGATCGCGTTTTTCCGCGCCACCTACATCGATTTCTGGGGCGTGGTGCTGTGCGTGGCGATGATGTCGATCTCCGGGCTGTTCTACATCATCGGCGGCCAGTACCTGGTGGGCAAGCTCTGGAACCTGGTGCCCATTTCCGGCTTCGACGGCGGCTGGTCCGGGGTGCGGTTCCTGCTGCTGCCGGTGGCAGTGGGGGTCATCGGCGGCATCGGCGCCAGCACGCGCTGGTATCGCACCATCTTCATCGAGGAGATCCACAAGGACTACGTGCGCACGGCCCGCGCCAAGGGGCTGCCGGAATCGGCGGTGCTGTTCCGCCACGTGCTGAAGAACGCCATGATCCCGATCCTCACCGGAGTGGTGGTGGTGATCCCGACGCTGTTCCTCGGCAGCCTGATCACCGAGTCGTTCTTCGGCATCCCCGGTCTCGGCAGCTACACCATCGACGCCATCAACTCGCAGGATTTCGCGGTGGTGCGGGCGATGGTGTTCCTCGGCTCGGTGCTCTACATCGTCGGCCTGATTCTGACCGACATCTCCTACACGCTGGTGGATCCGCGGGTGAGGTTCGAGTGATGCCGTTCCTGCCGGTGGTCCTGGTGACCGATGCCCTCGTGTTCGTGCTGGTGGCGGCGGTGCTGGCGTTCGCCTGGGTCGCGCGGCGGCGCGAGCATCTGCGCGCCCCCTGGCGTCGGGTGGCCGCCAGCAGGGCGGGCATGACGGCGGCGACGGTGCTGGCGGTGTTCGTGGTGGTGGGGCTGCTGGATACCGTGCACTTCCGGCCGGCGCTGCCGGACGAGCCGGGCAAGCCGCGCGTCTACGCGGGCGAAGTCCTGTCGCTGCTGGACGCGCTGGCGGCGCCGCTGCGCAGCCGCAAGGAGAAAACCTACTCGGCGCCGTTCGCCACCCACCTGTTCGCCAAGGAAGCGATCGAGCTTGCGGACGGCCGGCAGGTGCGCGATTTTCCGCGCCTCCGGCACGGCGGAGCGCACCTGAGCGACCCGGCGAGGGACCGCGCCGGGGACATCGCGCGGCGGGCGGCGGCCGGCTGCCTGGGCGGCGCGGTGATCTGGGTGCTCGTGGCGGGCTTGCTGGCGCTGCGGCAAGGGCGCGCCCGCGGCGGTGCGCGGGCGGGTTGGCGCGCGATCTGGCGCGGCGAAACCCATGTCCCGTGGCACGCCGTGCTGATCACGCTGGCGGTCATCCTGGCGCTGGGCGGGGCGGTCGTTGCGCTGGCCCCGCACTACCACGTCTTCGGCACCGACAAGGTGGGGCAGGACGTGTTCTACCAGGCGCTGAAGAGCGTTCGCACCGGGCTCGTGATCGGCACGCTGACGACGCTGGTGATGCTGCCGTTCGCGTTGCTGCTGGGGATCATGGCGGCGTATTACCGCGGCTGGGTGGACGACGTCATCCAGTACCTCTACACCACGCTGTCGTCGATTCCCGGCGTGCTGCTGATCGCCGCCGCCGTACTCATGATGCAGGTGTACATCGAGAACCATCCCGAGCTGTTCGCCACCGTGGCCCACCGCGCCGACCTGCGGCTGTTCTTCCTGTGCGTGATCCTGGGCATCACCAGCTGGACCGGGCTGTGCCGGCTGCTGCGCGGCGAGACGCTCAAGCTCAAGGAGCTGGAATACATCCAGGCGGCCCATGCCTTCGGGGTGCGCGATCTGCGCGTGATCACCCGCCACATCCTGCCCAACGTGATGCACATCGTGCTCATTGCCGTGGTGATGGACTTCAGCGGCCTGGTGCTGGCGGAGGCGGTGCTGTCCTATGTCGGCGTCGGCGTCGATCCGTCCATGAACAGCTTCGGCACCATGATCAACGCCGCGCGCCTGGAGATGGCGCGCGAGCCCATGGTGTGGTGGTCGCTCACCGCCGCATTCGTGTTCATGTTCGTGCTGGTGCTGGCGGCCAACCTGCTTGCCGACGCGGTGCGCGATGCCCTCGACCCGCGCCTGCGGCTGCGCGGCGGGATGGCCGGGGCGGCGGCGTGAGTCACCCGGCGAGGGGCCCGGCCCCTCTCTCCCGGCCTCTCCCCCCGAGGGGGAGAGGAGGCTGGTGGCACCCCTCTCCCTCGGGGAGAGGGGGCGGGGGTGAGGGCATGGGGATCGACGGCCAGAACGCGCCGGGGCGCGCAGCAGGGTCGCGCTTGCGGGGTGCGGCGGCGCCGGCGTGCGCGGGGGCTGCGGTGGAACCGGCGCTCGACCGCCCGCTCCCGGGCCGCACCTACCCGCTGCGCGGGCAGGCACTGCTCGGCCGTCCGCGGTCGAATCGCCGCCCGCCGCCGACGCGCGACCGGCGATTTCCCGATGTCCGGACGGAGGCGGCGGCGTGAGCGCGGACACGGTCATCACCGTCGAGGGCCTGCGCACCGTGATCCACACCGGCGCGGCGCCGGTGCGCGCCGTGGACGGGATATCGTTCAGCATCCGCCGCGGCGAGACCTTCGCGCTGCTGGGCGAGTCCGGCTGCGGAAAGTCGATGACGGCGCTGTCGCTTCTGCGGCTGCTGCCGGACGCCGGCGAGATCGTCGCCGGATCGGTGCGCTTGGGGGAGGTCGATCTGCTGCAATTGCCGGAGGCCGAAATGCGCGGCGTGCGCGGCAGCGGTCTCGCGATGATCTTCCAGGAGCCGGGCACCAGCCTCAACGCAGTGCTCACCGTGGGCGAACAGATCGTCGAGACGCTCAGGCGCCACACGCCGCTGCGCGGGGCCCGCGCCCGCGGCCGCGCGGCGGAGCTGCTGGCGCAGGTCGGCATGCCGGACCCGGAGCGCCGCCTCGCCGAGTATCCCTTCCAGCTCTCGGGCGGCATGAAGCAGCGGGTGATGATCGCCATGGCGCTCGCCGGCGCGCCGCAGTTGCTGGTGGCGGACGAACCCACCACGGCGCTGGACGTCACCATCCAGGCGCAGGTGCTGGAGCTGCTGAAGCGGCTGCAGCGCGAGACCGGCATGGCGATCCTGCTGGTGACCCACGACCTCGGCGTGGTGGCCAACAACGCCGACACGGTGGCGGTCATGTACGCCGGCGAAATCGTGGAACTGGCGCCGCGCGAAGCGTTTTTCCGCGCGCCACTGCATCCCTATGCGCGGAAGCTGTTCGCGGCGATGCCGGCCGAAGGCAGCCGCGGACGGCGGCTGGCCGCGATCCCCGGATCGGTACCGGCGCTGGATCGGGAGTTCGTCGGCTGCCGCTTCGCCGAGCGCTGCGAGTTTGCCTGGGAGCTTTGCCGGCGCGAGGCGCCCCGATTGCTGCCGGGGGATGGCGGCGGCAGTGTGCGCTGCCATCTGTACCAGGAATCGGGGATCAGGGATCAGGGATCAGCGAAGGCGGTGGCCGCCGGTGAAACCGTTGCCGCCGCGGTGGCGGGCACGGGCGCGCGACGCGCGGCTTCCGGCCCGCTGCTGGAAGTGGCCGGCCTCCAGGTGCACTTTCCGATCCACCGCGGCGTCCTGCGGCGGGTGGTGGGGCACGTGAAGGCGGTGGACGGGGTTTCGCTCGATATCGACGCCGGGCGTACGCTGGCGCTGGTGGGGGAGTCGGGGTCGGGCAAGACGACGGTGGGGAAGGCGCTGCTGCAGCTGATCCGGCCCACCGCGGGCAGCGTGCGCTTCGACGGCGTCGAGCTGACCCGTCTCACCCGCGGCGAGCTGCGCCCGCGGCGGCGGCGTTTCCAGATCGTGTTCCAGGACCCGTTCTCGTCGCTCAATCCGCGCATGCGGGTGCAGGAGATCATCGAGGAAGGCATGCTGTCGCTGGGGGTGGGCGGCGGGGAGGCGGAGCGCGGGCGACAGGTGGTGGAGCTGCTCGAACGCGTCGGGCTGGCGGCGCAGGCGCGCCTGCGCTATCCGCACGAATTCTCCGGCGGGCAGCGTCAGCGCATCGCCATCGCGCGCGCCGTGGCCGTCGAACCGGATCTCATCGTCTGCGACGAGCCCACCAGCGCGCTGGACGTCTCGGTGCAGGCGCAGATCGTGAACCTGCTCAAGGAACTGCAGGAAACGCTGGGAATCGCGTATCTCTTCATCACCCACAACATCGGCGTCGTCGCCCACTTGGCGGACCGGGTGGCGGTGATGTACCTGGGGCGCATCGTCGAGCGCGGCACCGTCGACGAGGTGTTGCGCGCGCCGCAGCATCCCTACACGCGGGCGCTGCTGTCGGCGGTGCCGGTGGTGGATCCGGCTTCGCGGCGCGAGGCGATCCGGCTGGCCGGCGATCTGCCCTCGCCGGCGGATCCGCCGGCCGGCTGTCACTTTCATCCGCGCTGCCCCGACGCGACCGACCTCTGCCGCCGGCGCTATCCCGGCGCGACGCGGTTATCGGCGACGCGGACGGTGCACTGCCACCTGCACGGCGGCGGAGACTGAGGAGGGTGGTGCAATCGCGGGCCGGCAACGTGCCGGCGGCGCGTCAGAGCTGGCGGCGCTGGGGCGGGTCGAGCCGCAGCACCTGGCCGGGCTTGATGCGGCTCGAGGACAGCCGGTTCCAGCGCTTCAGCTGATCGATGCTGATGTCGTACCGGCGCGCGATCGAGTAGAGGGTGTCGCCGCTGCGCACGCGGTGGAACGCCGGGTCGGACGATGTCCCGCTGACGCGCACGACCTGCGGCGTGTCGCCGGCGGCGGCCGCACCCGGCACCACCAGCACGTCGCCAGCGCGCACCCGCGCGCGCGGCGACAGGCCGTTGGCCTCGCGCAACTGCGCCGCGGTGAGCCCGTGCCGCGCGGCGACGCGCTCGATCCGGTCGCCACGGCCCATCACGTAGGTCTGCCACGTCACCAGGGGCTGGTCATGGCGGTTGAGATTGACGTAGAAATGGCCGGCTTTCTCGGCCGGCAGCAGCAGCGGACGCTCGGCGCTGATGTCCAGCACCTGCTTGGTGTGCCCGGGGTTGAGCAGCGCGAACTGTTCCACGGACAGCTCCGCAAAGCGCGCCGCCAGCTCCAGGTCGATGCGCAACGGCAGCGTGACCTTCACGAAGTGGGGCGTGTTGGGCATGGGCTCCAGGGAAATCCCGTACGCCGACGGATTGACGATGATGTTGCGCACCGCGATCAGCTTGGGCACGTAATTGGCAGTCTCGCGCGGCAGGCGCAGGCGATCGTATTCGACCGGAATGCGCTTGGCCTCGTTGCGGGCGATGGCGCGCGCCATGCCGCCTTCGCCCATGTTGTAGGCGCCCAGCGCCAGCGACCAGTCGCCGAACATCGCGTAGAGGTCCTGCAGGTAGGTGAGCGCGGCGTCGGTGGCGGCCAGGACGTCGTAACGCCCCTCGAACCAGAAATCCTTGTCGAGCCCGTATTTGTGCCCGGTGGAGGGAATGAACTGCCACAGCCCGGCGGCGTGTGCACGGGAGTAGGCCCAGGGATTGTAGGCGCTCTCGATCACCGGCAGCAGCGCGATTTCCAGCGGCATGCCGCGGCGCTCGACTTCTTCCACCACGTAATGCAGGTACCGGCGACTGCGCTCGAGCACACGCGCGAGCGTTTCCGGCCTGCGGGTGTAGAAGGTCTCGTGGGCGGCCACCAGGCGGCTGTCGAACTGGAGCCGGAAGCCGGCGCGCAGCCGTTCCAGCAGGTCCTCGAATTCGGGCTCCGCCGGGCCCGCAGCGGTCACCACCGGAGGCGCCGGCGGCACCGGATAATCGCAGCGGGCTGCGGCCTCCGTCAGGGTGCGCAGCTGTTCCTCGGCCGCGTCGAGATCGGCCGAAGACGATGGCGTCTCGGCCTCGGCCTTCGCCGTGATCCCCCCTGCCGCGAGCAGCAGCGCAGCGATGAGCGTTCTTGTCCGCACGTCTTCGTGTTGTTGGTGGCCTGCGGCCTCGTGGATGGTAGACAGGTCCGGCGGGGAAGGTCAAGCATGATGCGTGCCGGGGTCCGACGGGACGCCCTCCCGCGGGATCGCGGCGCGAGGCTGCCGCTGCGCGTCATCCGAGCGGTCCCGGAGGCGCCCCGGGGCGGCGTTCAGCCAGGGGTCAGAAACGGTTCTTCCACTCCCGCAGGGTGGAGAAAACCTCCACGGGATCGGCCAGCGGCCGGCCGGCACGGGCGGAAGCCGCTTGCTGCACCGCAGGATCTCCGCAGCGCAGGAACGGGTTGGTGGCCAGCTCCAGCGCGATGCTGGAGGGGAGCGTGGGTTGGTCCGCCGCGCGCCGGGCCTGCTCGCGGCGCTCGCGCTGCGCCAGCGACGGGTTGTCCGCGTCGGCCGCGCGCGCGAAGCGGATGTTGGCCAGCGTGTACTCGTGGGCGCAGAACACGCGGGTGTCGCCGGGCAGGGCCGCCAGCTTGGCGAGCGAACGGTACATCTGCGGCGCCGTGCCCTCGAACAGCCGTCCGCAGCCGCAGGCGAACAGCGTGTCGCCGCAGAACAGCCAGCCGTGTCCGACGTAGGCGATGTGGCCGGCGGTGTGGCCCGGCACTTCCAGCACGCGGAACTCGAGACCCAGGGCTGGCACACGCACGCGCTCGCCCTCCGACAGGGGCACAGTGACCGTGGCGATCGACTCCGCCCGCGGGCCGTAGACCGGGACCCGGAAGCGGCGCAGCAAGGCGGCGTTGCCGCCGACATGATCGCCGTGATGGTGCGTGGCCAGGATCGCCACCAGCTCGAGCGACTCCCGCGCCAGGTAATCCAGCACCGGCGCGGCGTCCCCCGGGTCCACGACCACGGCGTGCTGATCGTCGCGGATGACCCAGATATAATTGTCGGCAAATGCGGAGACGGGTACGACCTGCAGCTCGGGCATGGGCAAGTTCCGTGGGTCGGAGGTTTCCGTGGTCGCGCCCCGGGGCGCAGCATGGTCAATGGTGGTAAACGTCTGCTGCCGGTGTCAACCGAAAGCCTCGAAAACTGGTTTGCCACGCCACTCGGCACCTACGTGCTGGAGCGCGAAAGCGCCTATTTCGACCAGACGCTGGCCGACGTGTTCGGGTTCAACGCCGCCCAACTGGGGCTGCCACGGCGCGATTTCCTGCGCGCCTCGCGCATGCCGCTGCGCTTCGTCGTCGCCCCGGAGCAGGGCGCCCAGGTGCGGGCGGACTTCCGCGAACTGCCGCTGGCGAGCGGCAGCGTCGATCTGGTGCTGATGCCCCACGTGCTCGAGTTCAGCGAAAATCCGCACCAGATCCTGCGCGAGGTGGAGCGGGTGCTGATGCCGGAGGGCAGCGTGGTCATCACCGGCTTCAACCCGCGCAGCCTGTGGGGCGCGCGGCGCCTGGGAACGCGCCGCCCGCGGCCGACGCCGTGGAACGGCCAGTTCATATCCCTGCCGCGGCTCAAGGACTGGCTGGCGCTGCTGGGCTTCGAGGTGGCGGGCGGGCGGCTGACCTGCTACGCGCCGCCGTTCGGCGCCGACCAGTGGCGCGAGCGTTTCCGCTTCATGGAGCCGGCCGGCGACCGCTGGTGGCCGATCGCCGGCGGCGTCTACCTGCTGCACGCGATCAAACGCGTCGCCGCCATGCGGCTCCTGAAGCCCGAATGGAACGCGCGCTTCAAACCCAAGCCGCGTCTCGCCTCGCTTACGCAGCGCCTCGACGATACCGGACGCCTCGCGGCGCGCGAGGTGTCGCGACGGGACGCCGCGTGACCGGACGCGCCGCGCCGGCGCCGCCGGAAAGCGCCGCCGAAACGGTCGACATCTACACCGACGGCGCGTGCAAGGGCAACCCGGGCGTCGGCGGCTGGGGCGCGCTGCTGACGTTGCGCGGGCGCAGCCGCGAGCTGTTCGGCGGCGAGCCGCTCACCACCAACAACCGCATGGAGCTGACCGCGGTGATCCGCGCCCTGGAGGCCCTCACCCGGCGCTCGCGCGTGCGGCTGCACACCGACTCCACCTACGTGCAGCAGGGCATCACGCAATGGATCCACAACTGGCGGCGCAAAGGCTGGCGCACGGCGGACGGCAAGCCGGTGAAGAACGCGGACCTGTGGCGGCGCCTGGCGGAACTGGCCGCGCAGCACGACGTCGACTGGGTGTGGGTGCGCGGCCACTCGGGCCACGACGGCAACGAGGCCGCCGACCGGCTCGCCAACCGCGGCGTGGAGGAAGCGCGCAAAACCATGGCGCCCTGACTTTCTGATTCCTGATCCCCGATGCGACAGATCGTGCTGGATACCGAAACGACGGGGCTGGAGGTGACGCTCGGGCACCGCGTGATCGAGCTGGCGGCGGTGGAGATCCGCAACCGGCGGGTAACCGACCATCGCTTCCACCGCTACCTGAACCCGGAGCGCGAGATCGACAGCGGCGCGCTGGAGGTGCACGGCATCAGCGGCGAGTTCCTGCGCGACAAGCCCCGGTTCGCCGCCATCGCCGACGAGTTCATCGAGTTCATCGCCGGCGCGGAGCTCATCATCCACAACGCGCCGTTCGACGTCGGCTTCCTCGACCAGGAGCTGGCGCTGGCCCAGCGGCCGCCGCTGGCGCAGGTATGCGCGGCGGTCACCGATACGCTGCGCATGGCGAAGGACCTGCACCCCGGCAAGCGCAACAGCCTGGACGCCCTGTGCGAGCGCTACCAGGTGGACAACTCGCGCCGCAGCCTGCACGGCGCGCTGCTGGATGCCGAGCTGCTGGCGGAAGTCTACCTCGCCATGACCCGCGGCCAGGACAGCCTGATGATCGACCTGGCCGATGCCGCGGCGCCGGCGCAGGCCGCGGCGACGCTGGCGGAGCGGCTCACGCTGCCGGTGGTGCGCGCGAGCGCCGAAGAACTGCTGGCCCACGAAGCCCAGCTCAAGGCGATCGACAAGGCCAGCGGCGGCCGCTGCCTGTGGCTGGCGCGCGACTCGGGACACTAGAACCCGCCCGCTTCGGGGTACTGCAGGTCGGCCCGGCGCTCCAGACGGCGCAGCGCCGCTTCCAGCTCCGCGCGCCGCGGCGACTCCGCCGACAGTTGCGCCAGCAACCGCTGCCAGTAACCGATGGCCCGGCGATAGTCGCCTTGCTCGACCGCGGCGCTGCCGGCGAGCTCCAGCGCCTTGGGATGGCGCGGATCCAGCGTCAGCGCCCTGCCGGCCAGCTCGGCGGGGCGCCCCGCGAGGCGGCCGCCGTGCAGCACGCCCAGCGTGTCGGCCAGCTCGCTCAGCACCTGGGGATCATTGGCCACCTTGCGCGAGTCCGTGATCGCCCGTTCCAGATTTTCCGCGGCTTCCGCGGGCCGCCCCAGACCCCGTTCCAGCCGCCCCAGGATCACCCGGGCCCGGGCGTCTTCGGGGCGCTGCTCCAGGCGCTCCATGAGCACGGCGCGCAGGCGCTCCGGGCTGTCGGCATCCCGCTGCGTCAGCACGGCGTCCAGACGGCTGTAGGCGGCGGGCGCCTGGGGATCGCCGACGGCAAGATAGAGGG
>JBMOQX010000024.1:0-8548 GCA_049322755.1 Pseudomonadota bacterium
GGAGAGGGGCAGGGGTGAGGGCATGGGGATCGATGGCCAGACGGGCGCCGCCCGCCGCCAACGCGCGGTGGCTTGCGTTCCGATGACGGTGAATGAGGCGGTGGCATGAGCGCGCTCGCCACCGCGATCCGGGCCGCGGCCGGGGCGTCTCCGCAGGCGTTGGCCCTGGTGCAGGGCGAGCGCCGTTGGAACTACGCCGAGCTGGTGGTGTGCGCCGAGGCCGCCGCGGCGACGCTGGCATCCCGGGGCGCGCGTTCCGACAACACCATCGCGCTGGTGTCCACCGAGGCGCCGGCGCTGGCGGCGTTCGCCTACGGCTGCGCGTTCCTCGGCGCCACCTTCGTGCCGCTCAACGCCGCGATGCCGGCGGCACGCCGCGACGCGCTGATCGCCCAGTCCGGCGCGCGGCTCCTGTTCGGTGAAGGCCTGCTGAACCCGGCGCCGGTGCTGGCCGCGTTCGCCGAAGGCCTGCGGCCGCGGCCCGCCGCCAGCCCCGAGACGGCGATCGAGCTCATCATCGCCACCAGCGGCAGCACCGGCGGGCCCAAGGGCGTGATGCTCACCGCGGCGAATCTGGCCGCCGCCGCGCGCGCGTCCACGGCGCGCGTGCCGCTGGGCCTGGGCGACATCTGGCTCGCGTGCCTGCCGCTCTACCATATCGGCGGGCTCTCGATCCTGTACCGCTGCGCCCACGGCAGCGCGGCGGCGCTGCTGCACGATGGTTTCGACGCCGCACGCGTCGCCGCCGACCTGTCGCGCCGCCGGGTCACCCACCTGTCGCTGGTACCGCCGATGCTGGCGCGGCTGCTCGATGCCGGCGTGGCGCCGCCGCCGCGGCTGCGCTGCGTGCTGCTGGGCGGCGGCGAGTTCTCGGCGCCGCTGATGCGCCGCGCCCGCGACGCCGGCTGGCCGGTGATGCCCACCTACGGCCTCAGCGAGACCTGCGCGCAGGCGGCCACCCTCACCGACCCCGGCGACGACTGGACGCCGGGCGACACCGGGCGGCCGTTGCCGGGGGTGCAGATCGAGATCGTCAATGCCGACGCCGACGGCGTCGGCCGCATCCGCGTCCGCGGCGCCACGGTGATGGCCGGCTACGCCAACCCGCGGCACGAGCGCGGTACCGGCCTCACCAATGGCGCGTTCGTCACCGCCGACATCGGGCGCATCGCGCCGCGCGGCCACCTGGTGGTGCTGGGGCGCGCTGACGACGTGCTGGTGAGCGGCGGCGTCAACGTGCATCCGTCGGAAGTCGAGGGGCTGCTGGCCGAATGCCCCGGCGTCGCCGCCGTGGGCGTCACCGGGCGCCGCGACGGCGTCTGGGGCGACCTGCTGGTGGCGGTGTACGAAGGCGCCGCCGCCGCGACCGACGTGGAGGCGTGGTGCCGCGCGCGAGTGCCCGGTCATCTGCGCCCGCGCGCGTTCCTGCACGTGGACGCGCTGCCGCGCGCGGGCCTGGCCAAGCTCGACCGCGCCGCGCTGCGGCGGCTGGCGCAGGTGGCCGGCTGAGCCCCGTGCACGCGGTGCGTCGAATCCCGGCCTGGCCTCCGGCGGGGTAGCCATCGCTGCCCGGCGCGCCGCGGCCGCCTGCTAGAATCCCTGCGGGCCGGCCGACTCTCCCATGACCCCGCACAGTCCGAATCTCCGCGATCTTTGCGCGCGCCTCGACGCCGAGGCCCGCGCGTTGACGGCGGCGCTGCCGCCGGCCACGCTCGTCGCCAGCGTCACCGTCGCCGCGCCCGCGTGCACGGTCGAACTGCTGCCGCCTCCCGGCGCCGACGCCGTCTACTGGGCGCAGCCGGAGCGCTCCGTGCTGCAGCTGGGCCTCGGCCGCGCCCATGCCTGGAGCGCGAGCGGCGCGCGCCGCTTCGCCGAGCTGGGCACGCGCGCGCAGGCGCTGCGCGCCGCCTGGACGCACCGCGACGCCGACGCCACCGGCGCCCGGCCGCTGGCCTTCGCCGGCTTTGCCTACGACCCCGACGAAACCGCCGACGGCCGGCCCAACCTGGAGCTGCGTGTCCCCGAACTGCTGCTGGCCCGCGCTCCCGGCGGCGGCGCCCGCGCCACGCTGAGCTGGCGCGCCGACGCGGGCGTCGCTGCGCTGGAGCGGACGCTCGCCAACGCCGCGGTCTGGCTCGACGCGCTGCCCCGCGTCACCGCGGGCGAACCCGCGCCGCTCGAGCGCGTGGCGGCAATGCCTTCCGACGAGATGTGGCGCGCACGGGTGCGACAGGCGGTGACCGACATCCGCGGCGGGCGGCTGGAGAAAGTGGTGCTGTCGCGGCGCGTGCGCTACCGCGCGCCGGAGCCGGTGGACGCGGCGCGGGTGCTGCGTGCCTGCCGCGCCGAGTATCCCGGCTGCACCCATTTCGCCTGGAGCGGCGCCGACGGCGTGCTGCTGGGTGCGTCGCCGGAACGGCTGGTGGCGCTCGGCGGCCGGCAGGTCGTGAGCGATGCCATCGCCGGCACGGCGCCGCGCAGCGCATCGCCGCCCGAGGACGAGCGCTTGGAAGTGGGGCTGCGCGTCTCCGGCAAGATCGGCCAGGAGCACCATCCGGTGGTGACCTCGATCGCGCGCCAGCTGCTGCCGCTGTGCGACGAGCTGGAACTGCCCGAGGAAGCCGGCGTGCTCAAGCTCGCCAACGCGCAGCATCTGTGGATTCCCATCAGCGGGCGGGTCAAGGGCGGCGTGGATCTGCCGGCGCTGCTCGAGCGCCTGCACCCGACGCCGGCGGTGGGCGGCACGCCGCGGGAGGCGGCGCTCGCCTGGCAGGCGTCCCACGGCGAGCGCCGCGGCGCCTGGTACGCCGGCGCGGTGGGCTGGATGGATCGCGACGGCGACGGCGAGTTTTCCGTGGTGCTGCGCTCGGCCTGGATCGCCGGGCGCGACGTGGATCTGTTCGCCGGCGCCGGCATCGTTGCGGAGTCGGATCCGGAAGCGGAACTGGCCGAGACCGAGATCAAGCTCTGCGCCATGCTCGACGTCATCGAGGAATCCCATGCCGGCGCGCTCGCCCGCAGCGGACGCCGGCGCTGACAACCTGCTCTGGGCGGGCCACCTGGTGGACGCGCTGGTGGCCGCCGGCGTCGCCCGCGCGGTGATCTCCCCCGGTTCGCGCTCGAGCCCGCTGGCGCTCGCCTGGCTGCGCCATCCCCGGGCCCGCACTCACGTGGTGGTGGACGAGCGCGCGGCGGCGTTCTTCGCTCTCGGCCTCGCGAAAGGCGGCGGCGCGCCGGCGGCGCTGGTGTCCACCTCCGGCTCGGCGCCGGCGCACTGGCTGCCGGCGGTGATCGAGGCGAACCATTCCGCCACGCCGCTGCTGCTGCTGTCCGCCGACCGTCCCGCCGAGCTGCAGGACTGCGGCGCCAACCAGACCGTCGACCAGGTGAAGCTCTTCGGCACCCACGTGCGCGCCTTCCACCAGACCGGCGAGGCGAGCCACGCCGCCGAGCGCCTGCGCCAGCTGCGCTGGCTCGCCGGCCGCGCGGCCGACGCGGCGCGTTATCCGCTACCCGGCCCGGTGCACATCAACGTCCCGCTGCGCGAGCCGCTGCTGCCGGCGGGCGACGCGCCGCCGCTCCCGCACGACACAACGCCCGCCATCGACGTGAGCCACCCGGTCGCGGCACCGGACCCGCGCGCGGTCACCGACGTTGCCCGCCTGCTGGCGGGGAGCCCCGGCGTCATCGTCTGCGGCCCGATGCGCGCCGACCCGCCGTTCGCCGCCGCCGTAGGCGCGCTGGCGGCGCAGCTGGGCAGCGTGATCCTCGCCGATCCGCTTTCGAATCTGCGCTTCGGCATCCACGACCGCTCGCGGGTGCTGACGCGCTATGACGCGTTTCTGCGCCACGGCTTCGTCTACGAGGGCACGCTGCAGTGGGTGCTGCGCTTCGGCGCCCCGCCCACGTCCAAGCCGCTTGCCCAGCTGCTGGCGCGCCTCGATGTGCCGCAGGTGCTGGTGAGCGCCGACGGACGCTGGCTCGATCCGACGCACCGCGCCGCGCGCGTGCTGCACGCCGACCCGGCGCAGGCTTGCCACGCCATCGCCTGCGCCATCGAGCGGCCGTTCGAGGCCGACCTGCTGCCGCCGCTGCGGGCGCTGGATCAACACGCCGAAGCCGACGCGCAGCGGCTGGCGGAGGTGAAGCCGCTGTTCGAGGCCCACGTCATTCACGCGCTGCTCGCGCGGCTGCCCGACGGCGCGCGGCTGTTCACCGGCAACTCCATGGTGGTCCGCGACCTGGACGGATTCTCCGGCAGCGGCGCAAAGCGCATCGATATCCTCGGCAGCCGCGGGGCCAGCGGCATCGACGGCAACGTGTCCACGGTACTCGGCATCGCCGCGGCGAGCGACGGTCCGGTCGTGGGCCTGCTGGGCGACCTGGCGCTGTTCCACGACCTCACCGGGCTGCAGGCGGCGCGCGAGGCGGACGCGCTGCTGGTGGTGCTCAACAACGGCGGCGGCGGCATCTTCGGCTATCTGCCCCAGGCCGGGCTGCCGGAGTTCGAGCGCGGCTGGCTCACGCCGGCCGGGCTCGACATCGAGCAGGCCGCGGGCTTGTTCGGCGTCGCCTACCGGCGCGCCGCGAGCGGCGCCGAGCTGGGCCGCGCGCTCGACGCGCTGCTCGCCGAGCCCGGCACGCGCCTGCTGGAAGTCGTCATCGACCGCGAGGCGAGCCTCGCCCACCACCGCGCCTACTGGGGCGAGGCGGGCTGAGCGCCGTGGTCACCGATTCGGCGCGCGCCACGCGGCACGCGCTTTTCGTCCGCTTCACCGGGAGAAGATCATGCCGTTGATCCGCATCGAGATGTTCGAAGGCCGTTCGCGCGAGCAGAAGAAGGAGCTGGTGCAGGCCATCACCAGGGAAACCGCCCGCGTCCTCGCCTGCGGCGAAGATGCCGTCGACATCATCCTCGCCGAGGTCAAGCGCGAGGACTGGGCCACCGCCGGGAAGTTCTGGTCGGAGCGCTGAGGGGGCGTCTCACCCTCTCCCCTTCCCTCCCATCGGGGGAGAGGGGGTGATGCCGTCATTGCGGCGCAAGCCGCAATCCGATGCTCTCGAAGTCGCTTTCCCGGACCCCGGCGTTCGCCGGGGTGATGGCCTGCTGCACCCTCGACGGGAGAGGTCGGGCGGAGGGTGACGCGCGCTCAGTCGTGATAGGCCAGCGACGCCAGCGGGAACAGCGAGTGCTGCGAGATCGGCAGCAGTCCCTGTTTATGCGCTGCCACACGGGTTTCGCAGCGCGGTGAGTCGAGCCGCGATTGGAGCGCGGCAGCGCCGCGCATTAGGTCACTCGACCCGGCGGAGCTCGCGTCCCGGCGTCGCCGACTCGTGCAGCAGGTCGCTCAGGTAGCGCCCGAGCTCATCCGGCGGCACGCCGGGCGGAATGACGATGTCCGGCATGGGCACGCGCGTCCCGCTGCCGACGCGAAAGACCACCCAGGCGCCGTCGCGGCGCTCGACATCGATGCGATAGCGCCCGTAGACGTCGAACCGCATCCCGGCAAGGCGCCCCGCCGCGTCAGTGCCCGGACTTCGACGACGCGGACTTTTTCTTGCCCGCGCCGGGCTCGGCGGGCTTGTAGTCGCCGATTACACCCTTGGCGGGACAGACGGTGAAGATCGGGCACTTCTTGCAGCCGACGGCGATGGCTACGGGGCACAGGGTCATGGGATTTCTCTTCGGCCCGGCAGGGGCGGAGAACCATCATACGCCGCCGCAACAGCCGCGGGCGAACCGGGTCATGCGCCCGCTCACGCCGTGCCCTCGACCCGCGCTCGCCGGCCCCGCGTCTGCCACAGGGCCATGGCCGTTTTCCGCTAATGCGAAGCGGGCGCGCGACGCTCGCCCCCGATGATCCGCCATCCCGGCTCCGCCACGGCGATCATCCCGCCAGCTTCATCAGAAAATAGGCGCCGTCTTCCGCACGTCCGGGCGCGACGATCTCCCACCCGTGGCGGCGATAGAACGCCAGCGCGTCGGCATTGGCCTGCAGGCACTTGAGCGTCGCCGGCCGGCCGATGCGCTGCAGGCACGCCGCCAGCAGCGCGCTGCCGACACCGCGGCGCAGCTCGCCCGGGGCGACGAACAGCAGGTGAATGAAATGGTCCGGCAGCCAGGCCGACACGAAGCCCGTGACGCGTCCGGCGCGGTGGGCCACCAGCACCAGCTCGCCCTGCGTGGCGGTGTCGAAATCGCCGAGGCTGAGTGAGGAGTTTCCGCTCCACGCGGGGGAAGCGCGCCGCGCCTCCAGGTAGAGCTGGCGCAACGCCGGCCGGTCGCTTTCGCGCATCTCGCGCACAGCGACGGTCCGTCGCGGCGCGTCGCGCGCGCCCTGCATCACCCGCGGGAATCTCCGATCCCGCGCCGCAGCCCGCTCAATCCAGCTCCAGCACCTGGTCGTCGGCGTCGTAGAAGCCCTCGGCGTCGGCCTGCATGAGCCCGCCGTAGTCCGCGAACAGCGTGTCCCACAGCGGGTCCAGCGCCTCCAGCGTCTCGTCGGCGTCGCGCCCGCCGAACAGCACCTGCACCGCGACCACCGCGCCGGCGGCATCGAGGCAGCGCGCCACCCGCGCCTTGCCCGGGCCGTCCGGGACTTCGGCGAGGGACTCGCGGAACTCCCGGATCTCGTCGTCGAACAGCTCTTCGCCGCGACGGTTGACCTCGATCACGGCAAAGTCTTCCGCATCCCGGAACAGCACGCCGTCGGAGAGCTTGAAGCCCGCGCCGGCTTCGTCGAACAGTTCCACCAGGTCCTCGTCGGAGGGCACCCGATCGCCTTCGATGAAAAACCGCATGTAATAGCTCATCGTGCCTCCCGTCCGCAATGGGCGGCGCCGATCTCGATCGGCGTGCCCGCCAGCGACGGCACTATACGCCTGTCTGCGCGCCGGCGCAGGCATGGCCGCACCGGCCCGGACGTCGAAGGTCAGACGAGATCTGCGCGCAGCCCCGCCGGCTGCCGCATCGCGGGAAGACGCGGGGAGTTGGTCGACGCCGGCGCGGCGCGATGGCCGTCACGCCGGCGAGCGCGTTTCAGCCCGGCTCGTCCTCGCAGGGGAAGGCGGCCTGGATGCCGTCGAACAGGTAATGGGTCTCCCACTCGCGATGCCGCTCGGCCATCACTTTCTCTTCCGCTTCGGCGCTGCTGGCGGCGAGGGTCTCGAAGGTCATGCTCCGGTCCGGCGTCTCGCCGCCGCGCGAGCGCAGCTTCACGATCACGCGGTAGCAGCGCGGCTCGGCGGCGCGGGCTGAGGTGGCTTGAGACATGGTGTGGCCCTCCGGTTATGATGGATGGATCGCGTTGGCAAGGCGGATCACTCGCCCCGGATCAGCAGCACCGGCATGGTGGCGCGGCGCACGACGCCCTCGGCCACGCTGCCCAGCACCAGATGCTCGAAGCCGCGGTGGCCATGGGTTCCCATGACGATCAGATCGGCGCCCGCCTTCTGCGCCTCCTCGACGATGGTGGCGGCCACCCGGCGCCCGGCCGAGTCCACCACCGCGCCGGTGACTTCGGCGCCGCCCTGGCGTGCCCGCGCTACCGCATCGTCCAGCAGCTTCTGCGACTCGCGCTGCACCACGCCGCGAAAATCACCGTACGCTTCCACGTCGAGGTGATAGAGGGGTTCGAGGACGTGGGACAGGCGCAGCTGCGCGCCCTGCTCCTTCGCCAGCTTCACCGCCTCCTGCAGCGCGGTGTTGGAGGTGTCGCTGCCGTCCACCGGAACGAAGATTTTCTTGTACATGTTGCCCTCCTGTGGTTGTGGGACCGGCGCGGTCACAGCGGCCGCGCGGCCTCGCCATGGGCGCCGTCCGTCCGCACCGCGCGCGAGGCGAGCGCCGGCGCCGTGGTGCGCCGCGCGGCGGGGGCAAGCCCGGCCGCCGCCAGCAGCGCCACCACCTTCGGCTCACAGTCGAACAGCCGCAGCGTGCACCCGCGCGCCCGCTCCCGCAGGTAGAGCAGCAGCTCGATCCCGTTGGCGTCGAGCCGCCGCAGACGTGAACCGACATCGATCCTCCTGTTTTCGTCGGACATTGCGCGCGTTGACTGCCGATCGGAAGCGCTCCGCCGGGTATGCGATCGAACGGGAGGACGCACGGCCAGCCTGGCGGACCGCCCTCCGGCTGCGCCGTGGGTCGCCATTGCCGCCTCCTCGTCGAGTGGGAATGCAATTTTATGCTAGGCTGGCGCCGCGCGGGTCGCATTGATATACGTCAATGCCCTCCCCGGCCTGAAAGCCAGCGATCGGCGCTATGCCCCGGCGCCGCTCGGAGCCGTGCCGGGCGGCCGGTGCAATCCGCGCAATATCGGCGCCATCACCAGGCCGCACACCGCGCCGGCTGGCGCGCCGAACCAGGCCAGCATCGCGAAACCGTCGGCGAGGTGGTGCATCGCGAAGTAGACGTTGACGTAACGCCCCGGCGGAAAGGCGGCGAACGCCGCCACCGCGCAACCGGCAACGCCTGCCGCCGCCCCGGCCGCGGCCAGGCGCAAAAGCATGGCCCAGCGCGGCGGCGCCAGCATCAGGCCCATGACGCGCC
>JBMOQX010000025.1:0-8020 GCA_049322755.1 Pseudomonadota bacterium
ACCTACCAGATCGTCAACCAGCCCCAGTACGGGCAGGTGACGATGAACCCGGACGGAACGTTCCAATACACCAGTTGGAAGGAACCGGGCGTGCCCTCGGACCGCATCGTGGTGGGTGGCCAGTATGCGGGCACCAAGGACGGTACGTTGTACTACCCCGGCAACCTGCCCAGCCAGGCGGTGTACCCGACGACCGATGTCTTCCAGGTCAAGATCACCGACCCGCACGGCGCCTCGACCGTCCAGTCGATCTCGGTGCCGCACTACGGGCCTTACTACGCCCCCACGCCCTCCGGCGGGGGCGGCGGCAAGAAGCCCATCGCCGTGGATTTGAACGGCAACGGCTTCGAGTTCGTGAACGTGGACGACTCCAATGTCTTCTTCGACGTCAATGGCGACGGCTGGCGCCGGCGCACCGCCTGGGTCGGCCAGGACGACGGGCTGCTCGCCTACGACATTGACGGCGACGGCAAGATCGACAAGCCGGGCGAAATCAGCTTCGCGCGCTACAAGGAAAGCGCCCAGAGCGACCTGGAAGGCCTGGCCGCCTTCGACAGCAACGGCGATGGGCGCCTCACAGCCGCCGACGACAAATGGGCGAAATTCGGCGTCTGGCAGGACGCCAACGGCAATGGCGTCACGGATCCGGGCGAATTCCGCACGCTGGCCGAGATGGGCATCACCGCGGTCGAGCTGACGAGCGATGGTCAGTTCCAGATCATCGACGGCCAGACGGTGCGCGGTGTGGGCAGCATGACCAAGGCCGATGGCGGCCGGATCGCCATTGCCGACGTGACGCTCGCCTACAGCAGCGAAACACTGGTAGAGCAAGGCGACGGCACGACCCAGACGGTCAGCACCTCGCCGTTCTCCCCCAGCGGCGAGGAACTCGTCGGCACCAAGGACAAGGACCTCCTCCTGGGCAAGAACGGCAACAACATCGTCAAGGGCCTCTCCGGCGACGACGTGATCTTCGAGGATGGCGGCAACGACATCATCGACGGCGGCCCTGGCCGCGACCTGATCTACTCGGGGGCCGACAACGATCTGGTGCTGGGCGGGGCGGGGGATGATGCCATCTATGCCGGTCTGGGCAACGACGTCGTCTTCGGCGGCGACGGACACGATGCGATCCTGGCCGAAGGCGGCAACGACGTGGTCTTCGGCGGCGCCGGCAACGACCTGATCGCCGGCGGTTGGGGCAACGACGTGCTTTCCGGTGATGACGGTGACGACCAGATGTATGGCGAAGCGGGCTACGACGCGCTCTTCGGCCGCGATGGCGATGACGAACTCTTGGGTATGGACGGCAACGACCGACTGGATGGTGGCGCGGGTGACGACCTGCTGGACGGTGGCATAGGTGCTGACCAAATGCTCGGCGGCGCCGGCGACGACACCTATGGGGTCGACGATGCCGGCGACACCGTGACCGAACTGGCCGGGGAAGGCATTGACACTGTGCGCGCCTCGATCGACTACACCCTGGGGACGCAGGTCGAGAACCTGACGCTGACCGGCTCGGCCGACCTTGCCGGTCATGGCAACGCACTGGACAACGTCCTCATTGGCAATCGCGGCAACAACACGCTGACGGGCGGCGCCGGCAACGACAGACTCGATGGCGGACTGGGTGCGGACACGCTCACTGGCGGCAGCGGGGATGACACGTATCTCGTCGACAACGCCGGGGATACGGTCGTCGAACTGGCCGGCGAAGGACTCGATACGGTCAAGGCGAGCGTCAGCCACGCCTGCGCGGCCAACGTCGAGAACCTGGCCCTGACCGGCACGGAAAATATCGACGCCACCGGCAACGAACTCGATAACCGTCTGACCGGCAATGCCGGCGACAACCGCCTCGACGGCGGTGCGGGCGCCGACGTCATGGCCGGTGGACGCGGCAACGATACCTACGTGGTCGATCAGGTCGGCGACGTGGTGACGGAAAACGCTGCCGAGGGGATTGATACCGTGATCAGCGGCATCGATTACACACTGGGCGCGAACATCGAGAACCTCGCCTTAAGCAGCGCCGGCGACCTCCATGGCACCGGCAACGAGCTGGATAACGTGATCGTCGGCAATGCCGGCCACAACGTGCTCGACGGCGGTGCCGGCGCGGATACCCTGGCCGGCGGTGCCGGTGATGACACCTACATCCTCGACAACGCCGGCGATACGGTGATCGAGGCGGCGGATGCCGGAACCGATACCGTATTTGCTAGCGTGACCTACACACTGTCGGCCAACGTCGAAGACCTCACCTTGACCGGTTCGGCAGACATCGACGGCACCGGCAACGAACGGGCCAATGCCCTGACCGGCAATGCCGGCGCCAACCGACTCGACGGCGGCGCCGGGGCTGACGTGATGGCCGGCGGCGCCGGTGACGACACCTACGTCGTCGACGACGCGGGCGACCTGGTGCGCGAATTCTTCGGTGAGGGCAACGACTCGGTGTACGCCTCGGTCAGCTTCGTGCTGCCCGAGCACGTCGAGAACCTGACGCTGACCGGCAGCGGCAACATCGGCGCGGGTGGCAACGGTGCCGACAACGTGCTTACTGGCAACGCCGGCGACAACTTCATTTCGGGCGGCGCCGGGAGCGACCGGCTCGATGGTCAGGCCGGCAACGACCTGCTTTCCGGCGGCCTGGGCAACGATGTCCTGATCGGAGGCGTTGGCAACGATACCTACCTGATCAACCTCGGCGACGGGCTGGATCAGATCGATGACGTGTCCGGCACGGATACCGTGCGTTTCGGCGCGGGATTGTCGCTCGACAAGGTCGCCTTGCGCGTGACCGAGTCCAACGGCGTTCATACGGCCCAGGTGCGGGTGCTCGATGCCGGTGGCTGCGAGCAGGCGGATCAGGGGTTCGATTTCGCGATCACGGTCGATCGGTGCGGACGAGTCACCTCTCCCATCGAACGCTTCGAGTTTGCCGATGGCAGCGTCAAGACCTTCGACGATCTGCTGATCAAGACCCGTATCACCTTGGGCACGCCGTGGACCACGGTCATCACGACCGGACGCGACGACGACATCATCTATGGCGGCCCGCGCGACAACGTCATTCGCTCCGGCAGCGGCCACGACATCGTCTATGCGGGATCGGGCGGCGACACGGTGTATGGCGAGGGTGGCGACGACTACCTGCAGGGCGGCACCGGCAACGATACGCTCGACGGCGGCTGCGGCATCGACGTGCTGACCGGATCCTATCGCCGCGACACGCTGTTCGGACAGGGCGGCAACGATGCCCTGTTCGGCGGCGGGCAGGACGACCGTCTGGAAGGCGGGGCGGGCTGCGACTTCCTCGCCGGCGGCAAGCAGGACGACATCATCCAGGCGGGCGCCGGGGCGAACGTCATCGCCTTCAACTGGGGCGACGGCCGCGACGTGGTACTGCCGGGCCTGGGGGCTTCGAACACCCTGTCCCTGGGCGGTGGTATCGACGAAAGCGACCTCGTGTTCAAGAAGACCGGCTCGGATCTGATCCTCTCGACCGGCGGAGCCAGCCAGATCACCCTCAAGGACTGGTATGCCGCTGCCGGTAATCAGACGGTCGACAAGCTGCAGGTGGTCGAAGCGGTTCCCTATTGGGGCTGGGGGCAAACCAGCTCCACCGGCTGGGATATCGACACCTTCGATTTCAAGGCGCTGGTGCAGCAGTTCGATGCCGCTCGCGCCGCCAATCCGAGGCTGTCACAGTGGAGCCTGATGAACGGCCGGCTCGATGCGCATCTGGCCGAGAGCGACGGCAAGGCGCTGGGCGGCGAGTTGGCGACGCGCTACGCCATGGGGGGCGAATCCGCCATTTCGCTGGGTGTGGCCCAAGACACCCTGAAGGATGCCCATTTCGGCAGCCAAGCGCAGACCGTGGGCAACCGCTTCGACGCCACCGTGTGCGGCTACCGCCTCGGCTGAAACCGATGACAAAGGACACTTATGACAGACAAGACAACCGAAACCGCTGCCCTGGCAGCGCTGGAGCAGGCCAGGGAGTCACTGGCCAAACTGCCGATCCTCGGCCCGGCCCTGTGGCTCTACGCCCGCGACCCGGTGAAGAAGTTCATGTTCCTCGGCGACACGGACTGGGCGCTGCTGCCGCCCATCGTGCTCGACCAGTGCCGGCTCTTCACCAAGGGGGGGCTGCCCTACGCCTTCATCACCTGGGCCTTCGTCAATGACCCGGTCGAGGCGCGCCTGCGTTCCAGCCAGCCGAGAATCGCGCCGCACGAATGGCAGTGCGGCGAGCACGTCTGGATCATCGACGCGGTGGCGCCCTTCGGCCAGTTGGAGGAGACGCTCAAAGAGCTGCGCGAGACGCTGTTCCCCGGCAGGAAAGTTTCAGCCCTGTTGCCGGACCCGGCCCGGCCGGGCGCCGTGACGGTGCGGGAATGGCCGCCAACTGCGGCACCGACCACCCATTGATCAGCGACGCATGAGACCGGCGGTCAAGACCCTGTCGGCCGACGCGCTCGACTTCGCGCCGGGGCTGCTCGCCATCCAGGAAAGCCCGTCGGCGAAGCTGCCGCGCACGGTGCTCCATTGCGTCGTGGCCTTGTTCGGCATCCTGCTTCTCTGGGCGATATTCGGCAAACTCGACATCGTCGCCGTAGCCGAAGGCCGGCTGGTGCCGCAGACCTATGTGAAGATCGTCCAGCCGGCGGAGGCCGGTATCGTGCAGGAGATCCTGGTTCGGGAAGGCCAATCGGTCGAGGCCGGCCAGATTCTGATGCGCATGGATGCCAAGCTCACCGAAGCCGATGCCCGTACCCTGCGCAACGAGCACGAGCTCAAGCGCCTGCAGTTGCGCCGCATCGACGCCGAACTGGCCGGGGTGCCGATGCGTGCCGAGGCGGGGGATGCGCCGGAGCTCTATGCGCAGGTTGCCAGCCAGTACGCCGCCCGCCGCCAGGCGTATCAGGATGCCTTGGCGCAGGAGCAGGCAACACTTGCCAAGACCCGCCACGATCTCCAGGCAGCGGAAGAGCTGGCGCGCAAGTTGAGGGAGACGCTTCCGACCTACCGCAAAAGCGCGGCCGCCTTCGAAAAACTGGGCCAGGACGGCTTCTACAGCCCGCTGGCTGTCGAGGAGAAGCAGCGCGACCGCATCGAGAAGGAACAGGACTTGCGGGCCCAGGAAGCCACGGTGGCCAGCCTCAGAGCGATGCTGGCCGCCAGTGAGAAGAAGCTGGCCCAGATCACCTCGAACTATCGGGCCGACTTGCAGAACGAGCGGGTCGAAACCGAATCGCAATTCCGCAAGTTGCGGGACGAACTCGAAAAGATCGAGCACAAGGCGGCATTACTGTCCCTGCGCGCGCCACAACGCGGCGTGATCAAAGACTTGGCCACGCACACCATAGGCACGGTGGTCTCGCCGGGCACGGTCCTGATGACCCTGGTGCCCCATGACGAACCGCTCCAGGCCGAGGTCTACGTGAAAAACGAGGATGTGGGGTTTGTACACCGGGATCAGCGCGTGAAACTGAAACTGTCGGCGTACCCGTTCCAGAAGTACGGCATGATGGACGGCACCGTCGTTCATGTCGGACCGGATGCCGCCGATCAGCCGGGATCGCAAGGGAAACCGGGAGGAGACGCTTCCGAAGGCACGCCCGGTCTGCGTTACAAGGCCTTGGTCCGGCTGGATGCCCAGCACCTCGAAACCGATGGCAAGCGCTTGCGGCTCTCACCCGGCATGCAGGTCATCGCCGAAATCCATCAAGGGCAACGCACCGTGATGGAGTATCTGTTGTCACCGGTCCAGAAGGCCTTCCAGGAGGCAGGCAGGGAGCGGTAGGCTGCACGGCGCATCAACAGGCGCGCTCGAACACGCATTGCAGCAGGGCGTCCTGGGCCGGCTGGGCCGCGGCGGCGTTGGCATGGTTCACGAGGAACACTACCACCTGACGCCGGCCGCGCCGGTCCAGCACATAGCCGGCGATGGCGCGCACGCCCTCCAGGGTGCCGGACTTGATGTGGGCGTGGCCGGCGACGCTCTTGTCGGTGACGCGCTTCTTCATGGTGCCGTCCACCGCCACCACGGGCAGGGAGGCGATGAACTCCGGCATCACCGGGCTGCGGTAGGCGGCAACCAGCAGGCGCGCCAGGCTGTCGGCGCTGATGCGCGCGGCGCGCGACAGGCCGGAGCCGTTGTCGAGCACCAGCTCCGGGAATGAAAGCCCTTTGTCCAGCAGCCAGGCGCGCACCGCCAGCTCGCCGTCCTGGGGCTGGGCGGGCTGGCGCACCCGTTCCGCGCCCAGGGTGAGCAGCAACTGGCGCGCCATGACGTTGTTGCTGAACTTGTTCACGTCGCGCACGATTTCCGCCAGGGCGGGTGACTGGGCCACGGTCACCAACTGCGCCGTGGCCGGCACCGGGCCTTCGCGCAGGCCGCCCTGCAGCCTGCCCCCCAGTTCTTCCCACAACTGGCGGAACACGCCCAGCACGTACTGACCATGCTCCAGCAGGCTGAAGTGGCGCTGGTGCTCGCCGCAGGCCGCGGGATAGCTGCCGGTGAGCACCAGGCGTGCACCGCCGGCGGTAGGCAGGGCATCGACGCGCAGGTCGGCGCGCCAGTCGTGGCAGGGGCCGTCGCTAAGGCGCAGCAGGTTCACCAGGTCGAGCTGGGGCGGATGGGGTTCGGCGGTGACGGTCACAATATTCTTCGTGCCGTCGGGTACGAACTGCAGGCGCACGGTTTTGTAGTTGAGCAGCAGCGCGTCCGGCCCCACGTTGTAGGGGCGCAGGGGCTCCTGGTCGAAGGCGGCCGGGTCGTGGGCCAGGGGCGCGAAGAGGCTGCGGTCCAGCACCAGGTCGCCGCGGATGTCGCGGATGCCCCGCTCGCGCAACCGGCGCAGCAGCAGCCAGAAATTCTCCAGGGTCAGCTTGGGATCGCCCGAGCCGCGCAGCACCAGGTCGCCTGTCAGCACGCCGTTGTCGACAGTGCCGTCAGCATAGACTTCGGTGCGCCAAGTATAGGCGGGCCCCAGCAGTTCCAAGGCGGCATAGGTGGTGACCAGTTTCATCACCGAGGCGGGATTCATGGACCGGTCCGCGTTGTGGCTGATGCGCGGCAGGCGTGCGCCCACCTCCTGCACCACCAGCGCCACGTGGGCGGGCGCAATGGCGGCGGCGCGCAGGGCCTGGGCCACGGGCGTGGGCAGCCGCTCCTGCTGCCAGCCCTGGGCGGACGCTGCCGCCGCGCACAGCAGGCCCGTGGCCAGCACGGCCAGCCGCAGCGCGACGCCAATGATGTTCTTCATTTCTTGAATGCGGAAAAGTTTGCCGGGTAGATTCTACAAGTCCGCCAGCATGGCCGGCCACGCCTGGGCCTGGGGCGCGGTGGGCGCGGCAAAGCTGCGGCCGAACCAGGCGGCGACGGCCGGGTGGCAGGAATCGAGGGGGTGAGCGTCGGGGGAAGGAGGCATGGTTTCGCTGAGAGAGTGAAATCGATCTTGAAATCCCGCCCCCCGACCCTTATTATTAGCACTCGTTAGCAGCGAGTGCTAATCGACCGGTTTTTCTCCTGCGGACCCCGTCCGCACTTAAAAACAGACCTGTAGAGAGGAGCTAACTCTATGAAAATCCGTCCTTTGCATGACCGCGTGATCGTCAAGCGCTTGGAAGATGAGCGCAAGACCGCGTCCGGCATTGTCATCCCCGACACCGCTGCCGAAAAACCCGACCAGGGCGAGGTGATCGCCGTCGGCAACGGCAAGGTGCTGGACAACGGCGAGGTGCGCAAGCTGGAAGTCAAGGTGGGCGACCGCGTGCTGTTCGGCAAGTATGCCGGCCAGACCGTCAAGGTGCAGGGCGAGGAACTGCTCGTCATGCGCGAAGAAGACATCATGGGTGTGATCGAGGGCTGAGCGCCTCGGCAAGTACAGAGATCCAAGGTTTATTGAGGAGAAGAAGCAATGCCTGCAAAAGAGGTTAAGTTTGGTGATTCCGCCCGCCACCGCATGGTGGAAGGCGTCAACATCCTGGCCGACGCCGTCAAGGT
>JBMOQX010000026.1:0-7930 GCA_049322755.1 Pseudomonadota bacterium
GCACGCGGGCACGCGAGGATGCTTCGGCATGCTGGCGCCGATCCCCATGCCCGATCCCTCGCGCACGCGATTGTCCTATGATCGTCAGGGTGGCTTGCTGTAAACAGGTTTTTCTACAGCCTCGTTAGACGCCAAGGAGACATCGTGACGGTCAAGCGTATGGACAACGTCGGTATCGTGGTGGAAGACATCGATGCCGCCATTGAGTTTTTCACCGAACTTGGTCTCGAGCTCGAGGGGCGCGTCCCAGTCGAAGGAGACTGGGCAGATGCCGTCACTGGATTGAGCGACATGCGCGTCGAGATTGCCATGATGCGTACGCCGGACGGTCATAGCCGGCTCGAAATGTCCCGCTTCCACGCGCCGCCCGTGGTCGCCGATCACCGCAGTGCGCCAGTGAACGCTCTCGGCTACCTACGCGTCATGTTCACCGTGGAGGACATCGACGATACGCTCGTCCGGCTCGGCAAACGCGGCGCGAAGCTCGTCGGCGAAGTGGCCCAGTATGAAAACATGTATCGGCTCTGCTACATCCGGGGTCCCGAAGGAATTCTCATCGGGCTCGCCCAACAGCTTGGGCAGCAGACTTCCCGAGAGAATCCCATGGGACGTAAGCGTTGAGAACTGAAGCCGCGCGCTCGAGGCCGGCGGTTGCGGCATACTGGGACACCTCGAGGCAGGATGCTTTCCGTATGAGTGTTGATCGCCGCACGTTTCTCAAGGCCGCCGCCGCTGCGGCAGCCGCTCCCCTGCTGCCCGGCTGCGCTTCGGCGCCCGATGCCTCGGCCGGGCCGGTGACGCTGTCGGCCGGCGTCGGCCGGCAGGCGCTGGCGGAAGCTCAGCCGCCCATCGACGTCTGGGGCTACGACGCGGCAGTGCCCGGCCCGGTGCTGCGCTTCAGGCAGGGCGAGCGCGCGCGCATCGTCGCGAAGAACGCCCTGCCGGAGGCAACCACCGTCCACTGGCACGGGGTCCGCGTTCCCAATGCCATGGACGGCGTGCCCCACCTCACCCAGAAGCCGATCGCCGTCGGCGGCGAGTTCGTCTACGAGTTCGACCTGCCCGACGCGGGCACCTACTGGTATCACCCGCACCAGGCCGGCTACCTCCAGGTGGCGCGCGGGCTGTACGGCGCCTTCGTGGTGGAGGAACGCGCGCCGATCGAAGTCGACCAGGACGCGGTGTGGGTGCTCTCGGACTGGCGCATCAATCCGGACGGCACCCAGCGCGAGGACTGGGCGACATTCCGCGACCTCACCCACGGCGGGCGCATCGGCAACGTCATCACCGTGAACGGGCGCAAGCTCGGCGAGGGCGAGGGCCTTTCGGTGCGCGCCGGCGAGCGCGTGCGGCTGCGGCTGGTGAACGCCGCCACCGCGCGCATCTTCGTGCTCTCGTTCGCCGGGCACAGTCCGACCGTGATCGCCTACGACGGCCAGCCGGTCGCCCCCCACGCGCCGGAGAAAGGCCGCATCGTGCTGGCGCCGTCCGAGCGCGTCGACGTCCTGATCGACTGCATGGCCGCGCCCGGAAGCCGCCACCCGGTGGTGGAAAGTTTCTATGCGCGCTTCTCCGGCAACATCGGTTACCTCGCCTACCGCGACGAGGCGCCGCTGCGCAAGGAGCCGTCCAGGGCGCCGATCGCGTTGCCCGCGAACCCGGTGCCCGAGGTGAACCTGGCGAAAGCCGAGCGCCACGAGATCGTGTTCGAGGGCGGCGCCATGGGCAGCCTGCGCGAGGGCATCGTCGAGGGCAAGAAAATCCCGATCCGCCAGATGGTGCAGGACTACGGGCTCGCCTGGACCGTGAACGCAGTGGCCGCGATCGAGGAGGACCACCACCACACGCCGCTGCTGACGCTGAAGCGCAACGGCCACTACCTGCTGGCGATGCGCAACGACACCTCCTGGCACCACCCGATCCACCTCCACGGCCACGCCTTCCGTGTCGTGGCGCGCGACGGCAAGCCGACGCCGCACCAGGAGTGGCGCGACACCGTGCTCATGAATCCGAACGAATCCGTGGACATCGCCTTCGTCGCCGACAATCCCGGCGACTGGATGTTCCACTGCCATGTCCTGCTGCACCAGGCGGGCGGGATGATGGCGACGGTACGGGTGGCGTGATCGCGCTGCGCTATTTGAAGTAGTCCCGCGGCGCGGTGCCCAGCGCCCGCCGGAACATGGCGGTGAACGCGCTGGGGCTGGCGTAGCCGAGGTTCAACGCCACGGTCGTCACCGATTCTCCGGCGGCGAGCCGCTGCAGCGCCGCTAGCAGGCGCGCCTGCTGGCGCCAGAGCGTGAAGCGCATTCCCGTCTGCCGCAGGAACAGCCGCGCCAGCGTGCGCGAGCTGGCTCCGGCCCGCGCGGCCCAGCGCTCCAGCGGCTCGGCGTTGCCCGGGTCGCGCAGGATGCCGTCGCAGATGCGCCGGAGCCGCTTGTCGGCGGGCTGCGGCAGGTGCAGCGGCAGCGCCGGCGACGCCGCCAGCTCGTCCAGCAGCAGCCGCATCACGCGGCCGTCGCGCCCGCCCTCGTCGTAGCGCAGGGACACGCGCGTCGCCTCGACGATCAGCTCGCGCAGCAGGGGCGAAACGTTCACCACGCAGCAGCGCGGCGGCATCGAGCGCGCGGCGTCGGCGCGCACATAGAGCGTGCGCATCGCCACGTTGCCGTACATGCGGCTCTCGTGGTCGGTGCGCGGCGGCACCCAGACCGCGCGCTGCGGCGGCACCACCCAGGTGCCGTGGGGCGTGGTCACCGTCATCACGCCGGCGGTGGCGTAGATCAGCTGGCCGCGGGGGTGGCGGTCGCGGGCGATGCGGTGGCCGTCGGGGAAATCCTTGGCCATCGCCGCCACCGGGCGCGGCACGCGCATGTAGTCGACGGCGCTGGCGGGGCGGGTCATGTCCGTTTCGCGATGGTTTTTGTCATTCTATAGCATGCCCGCAGCCCCGCGCAGCGCTATCCTGCCGCCATGGAGAATCGCAAGTCTCTCGACCTCGCACTGAACCTGGGCCACGCGCTGGACCATCTTTTCATGCTGATCTTCCCGACCGTGGTGCTGGCCATCGGCACCGCGTGGAACCGCGGCTACGCCGAGCTGCTGCCGCTGGCGCTGGGCGGCTTCATCGCGTTCGGCGCGTTCTCGATCCCCGCCGGCTGGCTCGCCGACCGCTGGAGCCGCACCGGCATGATGAAGCTGTTCTTCTTCGGCATCGGCGCGGCCTCGATCGCCACCGGCTTCGCCTCCGGCCCCGCGACGCTGGCGCTGGGCCTCACGCTGATCGGCATGTTCGCGGCGATCTATCACCCGGTGGGCATCGCCATGCTGGTGTCCGGCAAGTCCGCCGTCGGCCGCACGCTGGGCGTGAACGGCGTCTACGGCAACGCCGGGCTGGCGTTCGCGGCGCTGATCGCCGGCGCGCTGGCGCACTGGGTGGATTGGCGCGCGGCGTTCGTGGTGCCGGGTCTCGCAGCGCTGGGCGTGGGGGTCTATTTCTCGGCGGCGGCGGCGAAGGTCACGCTGGCCAGCGGCGGGGCGAAGAAACCCGAGGCGAAGCTGCCGCGTAGCGTGCTGGTGCGCGTGTTCCTGGTGGTGGCAGTGGCCACCGCGGCGGGCGGCGTCGTCTTCAACGCCACCACGGTGTCGATGCCCAAGGTGTTCGCCGAGCGGCTGGCGGCGCTCACCGACACCACGTTCGGCATCGGTGCCCTGGTATGCGCCGTCTACCTGATCGCCGCGATGGCGCAGCTGCTGGTGGGCTGGTGGCTGGACCGGCGCTCGCTCAAGGCGGTGTTCGTGCCGGTGGCGGCGGCGCAGGTGCCGCTGCTGTGGCTCGCCGGTTCGCTCACCGACTACGCCATGCTGGCGGGCGCGCTGGCGATGATGTTCTTCGTGTTCGGCCAGATCCCGATCAACGACGCCATGATCGCGCGCTACACCGCCGAGGAATGGCGGGCGCGGGCCTACGCGGTGCGCTACGTGGTGTCGTTCGGCGCCAGCGCGCTGGCGGTGCCGCTGATCGCGTGGGTCTACCGCACCCAGGGCGACTTCCAGCTGCTGTTCACGATCCTGGCGGGAGTAGCCTGCCTCACGTTCGCCGCGGCGCTGGCGTTTCCCGGCGAGCGCCGGGCGCAGCCGGTGCCGGCGTAGAACGTTCCCGGAATGCTCAGTTCGCCCGGCGGACGCGGGCCTGGGGCTCCACGGTGCGCACCTCCGCTCGCTGCTCCCGGCCGTAACGCGCGTTCCAGTGGCTGTAGGCGTCGTCGTAGGCCTGGCCGGTAGCCTTGCTCTCGAGAACGAACTGCAGGACCACGCACACGGCGATCAGCAGGGTGCCCAGCGCCGCCAGCCCGGGCGCGTAGGCCTGCACCGCGAGCACGAAGAACACCGCGATGAGTCCCACCCAGGCGGCCAGCTGCAGCCAACGCAATCGGTCAACGCTCATCTGATCTCTCCCGTCATGAAGGCCTGGCGGGGAAGCCCGTCCGCCGATGGCTGCTCGGGGCCCGGGCCCGGCACCGCGGCAGAACCGGCGGCGCCACGCGTTTTTCCAGGTAAACCTTAGCACCGAGTTCCCCTCTCTGAAGAATCAGAAATACTTCTAGTTCAGGTGGATGCGAAGGATTGTCGGCTAATTCCTTGGCGCGCCGGGACCCCGCAGAACGGCGCCGCGCGCGGTCTTAACACAATTTTTGATTCGGGCCCGTCCCGAAACGCGCGCTCCGGTGCCGCAACGCACCCACCCGCGGCCGGCGCCGGCGGTTCCGCCGCAGCACGGACGACAGGTTAAAATCGCGGCTTGCCCGCCCCCGGGGCCCGTGCCCGCGGGAGCGCTCCTTCAATCCCATCCGACACCACGACCACATGAACTGGACGCAGCACGGAGGGTACGGGGACATCCTCTACCAGACCGCCGAGGGCATCGCGAAGATCACCATCAACCGCCCGGAAGTGCACAACGCGTTCCGGCCGGAAACCGTGAAGGAGCTGATCGACGCGTTCCACCGCGCGCACCTGGACGCGCAGATCGGCGTCGTGATCCTCACCGGCGCCGGCACCGAGGCGTTCTGCTCCGGGGGCGACCAGCGCGTGCGCGGCGACGACGGCGGTTACCACGACGCCGCCGGCACGCCCCACCTCAACGTGCTGGACCTGCAGCGCCAGATCCGCACCCTGCCGAAGCCCGTGATCGCGATGGTGGCGGGCTGGGCCATCGGCGGCGGCCACGTGCTGCACGTGGTGTGCGATCTCACCATCGCCGCCGACAACGCGCGCTTCGGCCAGGTCGGTCCGCGCGTGGGCAGCTTCGACGCCGGCCTCGGCGCCGGCCTGCTGGCGCGCATCGTCGGACTCAAGAAGGCCAAGGAAATCTGGTTCCTCTGCCGCCAGTACGATGCGCAGCAGGCGCTGCAGATGGGGCTGGTGAACGTGGTGGTGCCTCTGGAGCGCCTGGAGGACACCGCCGTCGAGTGGTGTCGGGAGATCCTGCGGCTCTCGCCCACCGCGCTGCGCTGCCTGAAGGCGGGCTTCAACGCCGACACCGACGGCCTGCTCGGTATCCAGGAGCTGGCGGGCAACGCCACCGGCCTGTACTACATGACGCCCGAAGGCCAGGAAGGCCGCGACGCCTGGCTCGAAAAGCGCAAGCCGGACTTCGCCAAATTTCCGCGCCGGCCTTGAGCGCGCCGCGGCAGGTCCTGGAGGCCGGTGGCGCGCGGCCATCGCGCCTCGCGGCGTGGTGGCTGGCGATCCGGCCCAGGACGCTGTCGGTGGCCGTGGCGCCGGTGGCATGCGCCGCGGCGCTGGCGTGGCACGAGCACCAGCGGTTCTTCCCGCTGGCGTTCCTGGTCACGCTGGCGGTGGCGGTGCTGATTCAGATCGGCACCAACCTCTACAACGACGCCAAGGACCACGAGCGCGGCGCCGACACGCCCGATCGCCTGGGGCCCCCGCGCGCCACGGCGTCGGGCTGGCTCGAGGCGCGCGCCGTGAAGCGGGCGGGGCTGGGCGTTTTCGCCGCGGCCTTCCTGCTCGGGCAATACCTGGTCTGGCATGGCGGCTGGGGCATCCTGCTGCTGGGCGTCCTCTGCATCGCCGCCGGCATCGCCTACACCGGCGGCCCGCGGCCCATCGCCTACAGCGCCACCGGCGAAGTGTTCGTATGGCTGTTCTTCGGCCTCGCCGCTACCCTGGGCAGCTATTACCTGCAGGCCTTCACGCTCAGCCTGCCCGCGTTCCTCACCGCCAACGCCCTGGGCCTGCTGGCCGCCGCGGTCATCGTGGTCAACAACACCCGCGACCTGGAGACCGACGCCCGCGCCGGCAAGCGCACGCTCGCGGTTCGCATCGGACGCGACGGCAGCAACACCGAGTACACCGCGCTGATGCTGCTGCCCTTCGCCCTGGCGGCGACGCAGGCACCGCTGCTTCCCGGCGGCGCGAAGACGCTGCTGGTGTTCCTGGCGCTGCCCTGGGCCCTCTCGCTCACGCGCCGCTTCCGCGCCGAGCCGCCCGGCCGCGGCTTCAACCGGCTGCTGGCCCGGACCGCGGCGCTGCAGCTTGCCTTCGCGCTGCTGCTGGCGCTCGCGCTGATCCTCTGACGCGATGCCGGTCCAGACCATCCGGGTGACGCCCTACACCCTGACCCTCAAGCGCCCGTGGTACGGCGCCCGCGCCCGCATGGACGCGCGCGCCGGCTGGCTGGTGGCGGTGGCCGACGCCGCCGGCCGCATCGGCTACGGCGACTGCTCGCCGTCCCCGTCGGCTTCCCACGATCTGCGGCGCAACGCCGAGAGCGCGCTGGCGCGCCTCGCCGACGCGTTGAGCGGCGTCGACGTCGCCCACGCCCTGGAGCGGACCGCCGCGGTGGCGGACGTTCCGGCGCCGGCGCGCTGCGCTCTGGAAACCGCGCTGCTGGACCTGCGCGCCCAGGTCCAGGGCGTGGCGCTGGCGCGCATGCTCAACGCCGGAGCCGCGGCGTCGGTCCGCGTCAATGCCAGTCTCGGCCGCCTGGACAACGACATCGCCATCCGCGCCGAGGCGGCGGTGTTGCAGGGCTACACCGTGATGAAGGTGAAGGTCGGCGTATTCGACGCCGGCGAGGAAGTGAAGCGGCTCACGCGGCTCGCCGCCGCGCTGCCCGGCGATGTGCGCCTGCGCCTCGATGCCAATCGCGCCTGGCGCGCCGAGGGCGCGCAGCGTTTCATCGCCGGCGCCGCGGCGCTGCCGGTGGAGGCGTTGGAGGAACCGCTCGACGATCCCGTGCCCGAAGCGTTCATGAGGCTGCAAGGGGAAGCGCCGTTTCCGCTGGCGCTGGACGAGTCGCTGCCGCACTGGCTCTCGGCTCATCCGGAGGCGGCGCTGGCCGTGCGCCGCTGGGTCCTGAAGCCGATGCGCTGGGGCGGCGCCCGGCGCTGCCTGACGCTCGCTGCCGGCGCCGCCAAGGCGGGCATCGACGTCGTCGTCACCACTACGGTTGACAGCGCCGCCGGCAGCTGGCTCGCCGTGCACGTCGCCGCCGCGGTCAACAACGGCCTCGCCCACGGTCTCGGCACCTCCGAATGGCTGGCCGAGGACCTGGGGTCGGCGCCCGCCCCCGAGAACGGCATGGTGGCGGTGCCGCCGCTGGGACTGGGCTTCAAGCCGAGCATGGTGGGGGCAGCGTGAGCTACCTGGCGAGGGGCCCCAAGCTCTGCTTGGGGATCGACAGTCAAGCGAACGCTGCCCGCCGCCGACGCGCGGTGGCTTGCGCTCCAATAACGATGAATGAGGCGGCCGCGTGAGCTACCTGGCGAGGGGCCCGGCCCCTCTCTCCCGGCCTCTCCCCCCGAGGGGGAGAGGAGGCTCATCGGCGCGACCGATCCCTTTCGTCACGGATCCCCGGCCTTTTCTCCCCAAGGGGAGAGGCGGCCCGGGCACCCCTATCCCT
>JBMOQX010000027.1:0-11547 GCA_049322755.1 Pseudomonadota bacterium
TCATCGGGGTGGCCGGTGCCGGCGAGGAGATCGCCACGCGCCCGTTCCAGCTGGTGACGGGGCGGGTGTGGAAGGGCAGCGCGTTCGGCGGCGCCAAGGGCCGCACCGACGTGCCGAGGATCGTGGACTGGTACATGGAGGGCAAGATCAACATCGACGATCTCATCACCCACACGCTGAAGCTCGAGGACATCAACCAGGGCTTCGAGCTGATGCACGCCGGCGAGTCCATCCGCAGCGTGGTGGTTTACTGACTTCGTTCACCGCGGTGGAAGCATCTGACTCGGATTCGACATGCCCAACCTGGAAATCATCAGCGAGCACCGCTGCTTCGACGGCGTACAGGGGTTCTACCGCCACGCCTCGCGCGAAATCGGCCTGCCGATGCGCTTCGCCGTCTACCGCCCGCCGGCAGCAGAGAAGGGCCCGGTGCCGGTGCTCTACTACCTCGCCGGGCTCACCTGCACCGAGGAGACGTTCATGATCAAGGCCGGCGCCCAGCGCGTGGCGGCCGAGCTGGGGCTGATGCTGGTGGCGCCCGACACCAGCCCGCGCGACACCGGTATCGCCGGCGAGGCGGACGACTGGGAGTTCGGCGCCGGCGCCGGCTTCTACCTGGACGCGACCCAGGAGCCATGGTCGGAGCACTACCGCATGGCGAGCTACGTGGCGAAGGAGCTGCCCGAGATCGTCGCCGCCAACTTCCCCGCGCGCGCCGGCGCCCAAGGCATCTTCGGCCACTCCATGGGCGGCCACGGCGCGCTCACCCTGGCGCTCAAGAACCCGGACCGCTACCGTTCGCTCTCGGCGTTCGCGCCCATCGCCGCGCCGAGCCGGTGCCCGTGGGGCGAGAAGGCGTTCGCCGGCTACCTCGGCGCCGATCGGGCCGCATGGCTCGACCACGACGCCGCCGAGCTGGTGCGGCGGCGGCCGTTCGGCAGACCGATCCTGGTGGACCAGGGCTTGGCTGACAAATTCCTGCCGACCCAGTTGAATCCCGACGCGTTCGAGGCTGCCTGCCGCGACGCCGGCCAGCCGCTCACGTTGCGCCGCCACGAAGGCTACGACCACGGCTACTACTTCATCGCCACCTTCATGGAAGAGCACCTGCGCTTCCACGCGGAGCAGCTCGGCGGCTGATACGGCGATCTCCCGCGGCGGAAAGAGGCAAAATGCCAGCAGTCGCCGGTACGCCTCCTGCTGACCTGAAGCCGGCGATCGAACAGGGGAGGGCAATGTCCGTCGATACCTGCCGCCGCCGGCGGCACGGCGCCGCGCCGGGAGCGGCGTCAGCGGCTGCGCGCGGCCGTGGCTGAGCCTGGCCGCTGGTGGACTTACCAGCGCGAGCGGTTCCCGGTCTTCGGCCACGGGCCGCTGGTGCTGGCGTTCAGCCTGTCGGCAGCCAGCTACTCGTCGCTGCTGCGCGGCGAGGGCTCCCTGCCGCCGTTCTGGGTCGGCGCTGGCGCGTTCCTGAGCGCGCTGCTGTTCTTCTTCCAGCTGCGCATCGCCGACGAGTTCAAGGATTTCGACGACGACCGCCGCTTCCGGCCCTATCGACCGGTGCCGCGCGGCCTGGTCACGCTGCGCGAGCTGGGCTGGGTCGGCGTCGGCGCGGCGGTGATCCAGGCGGGCGTCGCGCTGGCGGTGAAGCCGGCGCTGCTGCTGCTCCTGGCGGGGGTGTGGGGCTATCTCGCGCTGATGTCGGTCGAGTTCGGCGTGCCGGCGTGGCTGAAGGCGCGGCCGGTCGTCTACATGCTCTCCCACATGCTGATCATGCCGGCCATCGATTTCTACGTCACCGCGTTCGACTGGCTGGTGAACGACGCCGGCGTGCCTTACGGCCTGCACTGGTTCCTGATCGTGAGCTTCGTCAACGGCATCGTCATCGAGATCGGCCGCAAGATCCGCGCGCCCCAGGACGAGCAGGCCGGGGTGGAGACGTACAGCGCGCTGTGGGGGCGGGCGCAGGCGACGTGGATCTGGCTGGCGGCGGTGGCGCTGTGCGGGGGCATCGCCTGGCTGGCGGCGCGCGAGATCGCGTTCGAGTGGCGGGCGAGCGTGGCGCTGGCGCTGCTCATGGCGGCGGCAGCAGGCGTCGCGCTGCGGTTTCTTTCGCAACCCACCGCCGAGAGCGCCAAACGCATCGAGCTGATGGCCGGCGTGTGGACGCTGGGCATGTACGCCACCGTCGGCCTGCTGCCGCTGGCGTGGAAGCCATGACCCCGAGGTCTCCGCTGATCGTGTTCCCCGGCGAGGCGGGCGGCGTCGAGTCGCTGGGCGGCAAGGGCGCGGCGCTGGCGGAGCTGTCGGCCGCGGGTTTCCCGGTGCCGCTCTGGTTAGCGGTCACGCCCGCCGCGTTCTACGCCTCCGCCGGCGTAGAGCCCGGCACGGCGGTAACCCCGGAGCAGGCGGCGAACGTAGCCGCGAGGCCGGAACTCGCCGCCGAAATCGAGGCGGCCGCGCGGCGACTCGCCGGCGACGGCGGCTGGCTGGCGGTGCGCTCGTCGGCGGGCGACGAGGACAGCCGCAGCCATTCGTTCGCCGGCCAGCTGGAAAGCTACCTGTTCGTCTCGCCGGAAAAGGTGGCGGCGAAAGCGGCCGAAGTCTGGCGCTCGGGGTTCTCGGCGCGCGTCGCCGCCTACCGCACCGAACACGGGCTGGGCGCTGCGCGGCCGCCGGCGGTGGTGGTGCAGCGGATGATCGACGCGGATCGGGCCGGAGTCACCTTCAGCGCCGACCCGGTGACCGGCGCCCGCGGCACGCGGGTGGTGAGCGCCGTGTTCGGGCTCGGCAGCGCGCTGGTCTCGGGCGAGGCCGATGCCGACACCTGGCGCGTGAGCCGCGCCGGCATCATCGGCGAGCGCGAGATCGCCGACAAGTCGACCGCCCACCGCAGCGACCCGCAGGCGCCCGAGGGCGTATCGGCGGTGGAACTGCCGCCCGAGCAGCGCCGGCGGCCGGCGCTGACCGACGAGGAGGTGCGCGCGGTGGCGGAGCTCGCGGCGCGCGCCGAGGCCCATTTCGGCGCGCCCCAGGACATCGAGTGGGCCTTCGAGGACGGCACGCTGTGGCTGCTGCAGTCGCGCGCCATCACCTCGCTCGCCGGGCAGGCCGACCCGGACGGCCCGCTCGTCATCTGGGACAACAGCAACATCACCGAGAGCTACAGCGGCGTCACCACGCCGCTCACGTTCTCGTTCGTGCGCCGCGCCTACGAGGAGGTGTACCGCGAGTTCTGCCGCCTGCTGGGCGTGCCGGCGGCCAAGATCGCCGATCACGCCGGCACTTTCCGCAACATGCTGGGCCTGATCCGCGGGCGCGTGTACTACAACCTCATCAGCTGGTACCGGGTGCTGGCGCTGCTGCCGGGCTTCACCGTGAACCGCCGGTTCATGGAGCAGATGATGGGCGTGCGCGAACCGATGCCGGAGGAGATCGTGCGCGAGCTGGCCGCCGCCGGCGCCGCCGACCGCGTGAAGGATGCGCTCTTTCTCGCGCGCAGCGTGGGGATGCTGGCGTACCGGCACGCGACGCTGCAGGGCTGCATCGACCGCTTCTACCGCCGCCTGAACGACGCGCTGGCGCCGCGCCTGGTGCCGCTGGCGGCGATGCGCATGGACGAACTGGCGGCGTACTACCGCGACCTCGAGCGGCGGCTCCTGACGCGCTGGGACGCGCCGCTCGTCAACGATTTCTTCGCCATGATCTTCTACGGGGTGCTGCGCGCGCTGGTGGCGAAATGGCTGGGGCAGGCGCAGGGCACGCTGCAGAACGACCTGCTGTGCGGGGAGGGCGGCATGATCTCGGCCGAGCCGGCGAAACGGGTGAAGGAGATGGCGCGCCTCGCCGCGCAGGACGGCGAGCTCGCGGCGCTGCTGCGCGAGGGCGAGCCGGCGGGTGCGTTCGCGGCGATTGCCCGGCATCCGAAACTGCAGCAGGCCTACTCGGCCTACATAGAGCGCTTCGGCGACCGTTGCCTGGAGGAACTCAAGCTGGAGAGCGCCACGCTGCACGACGACCCCACCACCCTGCTGCGCTCCATCGGCCACATGGCGCAGCGCCTCGCCGGCGGCGCCGCGACGGAATCGGTGGACGTGGCGATGCGCAGCCGCGCCGAGGCGCAGGTGGCGCAGGCGCTGCGCGAGAAGCCGTTCAAGCGCTGGATCTTCAACTGGGTGCTCAAGCACGCGCGCGCCCGGGTACGCGACCGCGAGAACCTGCGCTTCGAGCGCACGCGGCTGTTCGGCCAGGTGCGGCGCATCGTCGTCGAGCTGGGCAGGCGGCTGCACGCCCTGGAGCGGCTGGCGGCGCCGCGCGACGTGTTCTGGCTCGAGATCGGGGAAGTGCTGGGTTTCGTCGAAGGCACCGCCACCACGGTGGATTTCCCGGCGCTGGCGGCGGCGCGTCGGCGCGAGTTCCAGCGCTACCGAGAGGAACCGGCGCCGGCCGAGCGCTTCGAGACCCGCGGCGCGGTGCACCAGGGCAACCGCTTCGAGGCAGCGGCCGCGGCGCAGGAGGTTGCCCAGGACGAGAACGCGCGCACCGGCATCGGCTGCTGCCCGGGTGTCGTGCGCGGGCGGGTGCGCGTGGTCACCGACCCGCGCGGCGCGGTGGTGCGGCAGGGCGAGATCCTGGTGGCCGAGCGTACCGATCCCGGCTGGATCATGCTGTTCCCCGCCTGCGCGGGTCTGCTGGTGGAGCGCGGCAGCCTGCTGTCGCATTCCGCCATCGTCGCGCGCGAGATGGGCATTCCGGCCATCGTCTCGCTGCCCGGCGTCACCCGGTGGCTCGCCACCGGCGACTGGGTGGAACTGGACGGCGCCAGCGGCCGCTGCCGCCGCATCGATCCCGAACCGGAGGAAACCCCCGTTGAAAAGTGAAGTCGCGGCCCGCGCCGATTTCGGCCAGATCCGCTATGCGCAGTGCTGGGAGGACGCCGACGTGCTGGTGGAGGGTCTCGCCATCCAGCCGGGCGACACCTGCCTGTCGATCGCCTCGGCCGGCGACAATTCGCTGGCGCTGCTGGTGGCGGACCCGGCGCGGGTCATCGCGCTGGACCTGAGCCCGGCGCAGCTCGCCTGCCTGGAACTGCGCGTCGCGGCGTTCCGCGCGCTGCGCCATCCGGAACTGCTGGAGCTGATGGGCTCGCGCTACAGCACGCGCCGGCGCGACCTTTACCAGCGCTGTCGCCGCTCCCTCAGCAGCGAGTCGCGGGAATTCTGGGACGCCCACGCTCGCGAGATCGACGCCGGCATCGGCGCCGCCGGCAAATTCGAGCGCTACTTCGCGCTGTTCCGCAAGCGCGTCCTGCCGCTGGTGCACCGGCGCGCGACGGTGGAGGCGCTGCTGGATCCGCGCGAACCCGAAGCGCGCGAACGGTTTTACGCCGAGCGCTGGGACAACTGGCGCTGGCGCCTGATGTTCCGCGTCTTCTTCTCGCGCTTCGTCATGGGGCGGCTGGGGCGCGACAAGAGCTTCTTCCAGTACGTCGAGGGACCGGTGTCCGAGCGCATCCTGCGGCGCACGCGCCACGCGCTCACGGTGCTGGACCCGGCGGCGAACCCGTATCTCAACTGGATCCTCACCGGCACCCACGGCGGCGCGCTGCCGCTGGCGCTGCGGCCGGAGTTCTTCGAGACCATCCGCCACCGCATCGACCGCATCGAATGGGGCTTGAGCTCGCTGGAGGAGTTCCTGGACCAGGCCGGTCCCGGCGCCATCGACCGCTTCAACCTGTCGGATATCTTCGAGTACATGTCGGAGGCGAACTACGAGGCGCTGCTCGCGCGCCTGCTGGAAGCCGCGACGCCGGGCGGGCGGCTGCTGTACTGGAACATGCTGACGCCGCGCCACCGGCCGGAGTCGCTGGCCGATCGGCTCGCGCCCCGGACCGAGCTGGCGCAGCGCCTGCTGGCGGAGGACAAGGCGTTTTTCTACAGCGACCTGGTGATCGAGGAGGTGCTTTGACCGGCTCGCCCCTCGTCGGCATCGCCGCCGTCCTCGCGATCCTGGCGGCGCTCTTCGCCGGCCTGCGCGTGTGGCAGGTGAAGCGCAAGCCGCACCCGGAACTGCCGCGCAAGGCGCTGCACCTGGCGATGGGCGTGGTGACGCTGTCGTTCCCCTGGGTGTTCCACGAGCCGTGGCCGGTGGCGCTGCTGGGCGCGCTGGCGGTTGCCGGGCTCGTCGCGACCCGGCGCGTCGCCGCGGTGCGCGACCGCGTCGGCGACGTGGTGTTCGGCGTTGCGCGGCCGTCCGGCGGCGAGCTCTACTTCCCGGTGGCGGTGGTGCTGCTGTTCTGGCTCTCGGGCGGCGACCCGATCCTCTACGGTATCCCGATCCTGATCCTGACGCTGGCGGACGCCACCGCGGCGCTGATCGGCGTGCGCTACGGCTTCCGCCGCTTCGCCACCGCCGACGGCGGCGCCAAGAGCGTGGAGGGCTCGGTCGCCTTCTTCATGGTGGCGTTCCTCGCCGCCCACGTGCCGCTGCTGCTGTTCACCGAAGTGGGCCGCGCCGAGACGCTGCTGATCGGGCTCAACCTCGGCTTCCTCACCATGCTGCTGGAAGCCGTGGCGTGGCGCGGGATCGACAACCTGCTGCTGCCGCTGATCGCCTTCTTCCTGCTGGACGCTTTCATCGACGCGCGGGCGGCGAGCCTGGCCTCCAGCCTGGCGTTCATCGGCGGCTTCGCGGTGGTGGTGGCGGCGTGGCGGCGCTTCACCACGCTGGACCTCACCGGCCTGATCGCCGCCGTGCTGGTGGGCTACGTGTTCTGGGCGCTGGGCGGCTGGCGCTGGCTCGCTTTCCCGCTGATCGCGTTCCTGACCTACGTGCTGCTGTGGCGGCGCGCACCCCGGGAGCTGGAGGTCTACCACAACGTCTTCGCCATCGTCGCCACCAACGCCGCCGGCGTCGCCTGGCTGGCGGTGGCGAGTTACGCGCGCGGCGCGGACCTGCTGTACTTCAACGCGCTGGCGTACGCGGCGCAGCTCGCCGCCGTCGGCCACATTCAGATCCACCTCGACTATCCGCGCCACGCGCCGCAGCGCGCGCCGCTGGCGATCGCCTCGCTGGCCTGGCTGGTGATGTTCCTGCCCTACGTGGTGATCCGGCAGCTGGCGCTGACCGAGGTGGTGCTGGCGCTGGCGGCGCTGCCGGTGCTGGTGGCGACGGTGTACCTGTTCCGCGGCGCGTGGCGTGCGGTGCGCCATCGCTCGGAGAGCGCAGCGCGCTGGTGGGTGCAGGGCGCGGTGGGCGGCGTGGCGAGCCTGCTGGGACTGATTCCGTTCGGGCTGGTGGAGGCGCTATGGCCGAAGTGATCCGCATCGCGCTGCCGGCCGATCCGGCAACCCTCGCGTTCACGGAAGGGGTGTCGGGGGTGACGCCCGAGCAGCTGGAGCGGCACCGGCCCGACGCGCATTTCGTCTGCGTCGACGGCGGCGCGCTGCGGGCGCGCTGCTCGGCGTGGTGGCGCGATGCGCCGCCGCTCGAGGGCGAGTCGCTGGGGGCGATCGGCCACTTCGCCGCTGTCGACGAGGACGCCGCGCGCGCGGTGCTGGACATCGCCGCGGCGGCGCTGGCCGAGGCCGGCTGCACGCTGGCGGTGGGACCGATGGATGGCAATACCTGGCGCAGCTACCGGTTGGTGACCGACTTCGGCGCCGAGCCGCCGTTCCTGCTGGAGCCGTGGAACCCGCCGGAATGGCCGGGGTGGTTCGAGACCGCCGGGTTCGCGCCGCTGGCGGGGTATCACTCGCTGCTGTTTCCGCAGCTTTCCCGGGATCCGCCGCCGAAGCCGCTGCCGGCGCTCGTGCGGCTGCGACCGCTGGACGTGATCCGCTTCGACGACGAGCTGCAGTGCATCTTCCGCCTCTCGGTGGCCGGATTCGCCCGCAACTACCTCTACACACCGCTGGACGAAACCGACTTCCTGGCGCAGTACCGGGCGTTTCGCGAACGCATCGTGCCGGAGGTGAACTTGATCGCCGAGGTGGACGGCGCAGCCGCCGGCTTCATCTTCTGCTATCCGGACCTGCTGGAGGCGCAGCGCCTGGGCGGTGCGCCGCGCACCCTGGTGCTGAAGTCGCTGGCGGTGCTGCCGCCGATGCAGGGCCACGGGCTCGGCGGGCTGCTGGTGGCCCACGCCCGCGCCGCCGGCGCGCGGCTGGGCTACACCCGCGCGATCCACGCGCTGATGCTGGACGAGAACGTATCGGCGCGCATCAGCCGCTCCGCGGGGCAGATGATGCGGCGCTACGCGTTGTACGCGCGGCGGCTTGGCGCAGGCGAGCATTCCGGCAATGCGTGACGGCGCAGCGCCCTCTCCCCATCCCTCTCTTCCGGAAGGAGAGGGGAAATGGACAGCGGTGAAGGGTTCACGAACCGTTCACCGGAGGGATTGGTCGCAACCCCACCCTCACCCCTTCCCCCTCTCCCGGAGGGCGAGGGGAAAAGGACAGCGGTGAATGGCTCAGGGGCCATTCACCGGAGGGATTGATCGATGAACCTGGTGGAAGTGCTGCTGCGGCAGGTCCGCGAGCGGCCCGACGCACCGGCGATCATCGAGGGCCCGGCGGACGATTCGCGCACGCTCACCTTCGGCGACCTGGAGCGGGAGACGGCGCGGGTCGCCGGCCTGCTGCGGGCGCGCGGCGTCGGCCGCGGCGACGCGGTGCTGGTGCTGCACCCGATGGCGGCGGCGCTGTACGTCTTCCTGCTGGCGCTGCTGCGCATCGGCGGCGTGGCCATGTTCCTCGATCCATCGACCACCGGTAAGGAGCACGTAGCGCGCTGCTGCCGCCGCCGCGCGCCGGCGGCGCTGTTCGCAATCCGGCGCGCCCACTGGCTGCGCTTGACGGTCCCGGCGCTGCGCGCGATCCCGCGCAAGTTCAGCCGGGGCGGCTGGGTGCCGGGCGCGGTCGATATCGACGCCGGGACGGGCGTCCCGTTCGACCGCGTCGAGCCGGTGGACGCCGGGCATCCCGCGCTCGTCACCTTCACCAGCGGCTCCACCGGCGAGCCGAAAGGCGTGGTGCGCTCCCACGGTTTCCTGCTGGCCCAGCACGCGGTGCTGGCAAAGCACCTGCATTACCAAGCCGGCGAGCGCGACCTGGCGACGCTGCCGGTGTTCGTGCTGGCGAACCTCGCCTCCGGCGTCACCACCGTGATGCCCGACGCCGACCTGCGCCGCGTCGGCGCCATCGAGCCGGCGCCGGTGGCGCGCCAGATCGCCGCCACCGGCGCGAGCCGCACCGCCGCGTCGCCGGCGTTCATGGCGCGGCTGTGCGATCACGTCGAGGCGAGCGGCGCACCGATCACCGAAATGCGCCGGGTCTTCGTCGGCGGCGCGCCGGTGCTCCCGAATTTCCTGGAGCGGGCGCGGCGCTGCTTCCCCAACGCGGAAGTCACCGCGGTCTACGGCTCCACCGAGGCCGAGCCCATCGCCCACGTCGACGCGTCGCGAATCACGCCGGAGGACATGGATGCCATGCGCGCCGGCAAGGGCCTGCTCGCCGGCGCGCCGGTGCCGGAGATCGACCTGCGCCTCCTGCGCGCGCGCTGGGGCACGCCGCTGGGGCGGCTGTCGGCGGCGGCGTTCGACGCGCTGGCGGTGCGGCCCGGCGAGGTGGGCGAGATCGTGGTGCATGGACGCCACGTGGTGGCGGGGTACCTCGATGGCGTGGGCGACGAGGAGACCAAGTTCGACGTCGCCGGCGAGCGCTGGCACCGCACGGGAGACCTGGGCCGGCGCGACGGCGACGGACGGCTGTGGCTCATGGGCCGCGCCGGCGCCCGGGTGGAGGACGCGCGCGGCGTGCTGTACCCGTTCGCGGTGGAGTGCGCCGCGCGGCAGCTGGCCGGCGTGCGCCGTGCCGCGCTGCTGAGCGAGGGCGGCCGCCGGCTGCTGGCGGTGGAGCCGGCACCGGGCGCTTCGCCCGATGCGGACGCGGTGCGCGCGAGCCTGGCGTGGGCGCAGCTCGACCGCGTGGTGCTCCTGCCGCGCATCCCCCTCGACGCCCGCCACAACGCCAAGGTGGACTACCCGGCGCTGCGCAGGGCGCTCGGCAGCTAGGGGTTCGTCAAAACGGCCGCGTCACACCGGCGCAAGCCGGTGGCCGGAACGCCTCGGCATGCCAGCACGGCTACCCTGGATGTCGGCTTCCGCCGGCATGACGACTTTGGAGGGCGACCCGCCGGCGCGGGTCAGGCCCCCGCCAGCAGCAGCTTGACGTCGTGGACCAGGACGTCCACGTCCTGGGTGTGGCTGACGTAGAGCCGCAGCCGCCCCTGGGGGTCGTAGACGTAGGTCTGGGTCGAGTGGTCCACCGAGTAACCCTCCTGGCCCTCCACCCTGGACTTCTGGTACATGACCCGAAAATCCTGCGCCACCTGCTTGATCTCCTCCGGGGTGCCGGTCAAGCCGACGAAGCCGGGGTCGAACGCGGTGACGTAGCCTTTCAGCACCGCCGGCGTGTCGCGCTCGGGGTCCAGCGAGACGAACAGCACCCGCACCTTGCCGGCGTCGGCGCCCAGCTGCTGCAGCGCCAGCTTGGCTCGCGCCAGGGTGGTGGGGCAGACGTCGGGGCAGTGGGTGAAGCCGAAGAACAGCAGCACCGCCTTGCCCTGGAAATCCGCCAGGCTGCGGCGCGCGCCGTCGTGGTCGGTCAGGGTGAAGCCGCGCGCGAACTCGGCGCCGGTGATGTCGCCGGACTTGAACTTGGGCGCCGGCTTGCCGGCGTCGCACCCGGCGAGGGCGAGCGCCAGCGCGAACGTGGCGAGCAGCGCGATGATCGATCGTTGCATGGTTGTCTCCAGTACGCCGGTTGGGATCGCGGGACCGCGCGGCGGGTGGCGGGCGCGCGGCGCCCGCCCCCGCGCTACGGCTCAGTGGCCCTTGTGCGGCATGCCCTGGCCTTCCATGCCGCCCATGGCGCCCAGCGCCTTGACCGGGACCTCCACGGTGACCGCCCCCTGCTTCTCGAAGTTCAGCGTCAGCGGGAAGCTGGCGCCCTCCCGGAGCGGCGCCTTCAGGCCGATGAGCATCATGTGAAGGCCGCCCGGTTTCAGCTCCACCGTACCGTTGGCGGGGACGTCGATGGCGGGCACCGGACGCATCCGGGCGACGCCGCCGTCCATGATGTGGGTGTGCAGTTCGACCCGCTCCGAAACCGGCGCGGTGGCCGAGACCAGGCGATCGCCGCCGGCGCCGGCCTTGAGCACGAGATAGGCCGCGCCGTTCTTGGCCGTGGGCGGCGTGGCGCGGGACCAGGGGTTCTGGACGGCGGCGTCGGCCTGCGCCGCACCGGCGACGGCGGCGAGCGCCAGAAACGAAAGGCTAGAGGCGAGCTTCTTCAGCATTGCGGATGCTCCTGCGAACGGTTTGATGGTGACCGCCGCCGCAGCTTGCGCGCAGGCGGGGTCGGCGTGGCGGGGGGTCAGCCGCGTGCCGGCGGCGCGTGGGCAGGCGGCGTGAGGCCGGAAGGATCGGGGACGAACGCGGCACCGGGGAGAAGCGGCGCCAGCAGCGCGGAGACGGCGATGCGCAGC
>JBMOQX010000027.1:11557-115035 GCA_049322755.1 Pseudomonadota bacterium
TGGGCCCGTCGGGCACCTGGCCGCCGCCCGAAGCGGCGCCCCCCGGCAGCACACCGCAGTAGTCCTGCGCGCCTCCCGCCAGCTTGGCGGCGGCGCCGTGGCTGAACGGCGCCGCGCCCAGCGACACGAGCGCCAGCGCGGCGAGCGCGAGCGCAAGATGTCGGCAGCGGCGGGCGAAGCGATGAAGCATGGGGCCGATCGGTCCGGAACGAGTGCTCATTCTACCACCGGGGTCCACCCCACCGCGTCAGCCGCCCGGCGGCACGCCCTCCACGACGATCATGCGGCTCTCGGCGCTGCGCCCGCGCATGGCCCGGGGCTCGCGGTAGATCTCCGAGGCCCACCATGCCTTGGCGCGCGCCATGTCGGGGAACTCCGGCATCACGATGTTCTCCTTCAGGTCCCGGCAACGAGGGATGCGAGCGGGGCGCCGCCGCCGGCGTCGAACCAGTCCTCGATCAGGCGCCAGGCGATGGACACCCGCGGCGGGAGCTTGAGCACCCCGTCTTTCAGGCCGCCGGCGATGTCGGCGCGCGAGAACCAGCGCGCATCCTCCAGCTCGTCGCGATCGACGGTGAGCGGCGCGTCGTCGGCGAAGGCGGTGAAGCCCACCATCAGCGAGCCCGGAAACGGCCATGGCTGCGAGCTGTGGTAGCGCGCGTCGCGCACCACGATGCCGGCTTCCTCCATCACTTCGCGGATCAGGGCCTGCTCCAGGCTCTCGCCGGGCTCGACGAAACCGGCCAGGGTCGAGTAGAAGCCTTCCGGCCATATGGGCTGGCGGCCCAGCACGCAGCGCTCGCCACTCGCCACCAGCGTGATGATGGCCGGATCGGTGCGCGGAAACACCGGCTGGCGGCAGGTCTCGGCGACGCAGCGGCGCAGGTGGCCGGCCTCCTCGCTTTCGGTGGGCTGTCCGCAGCGGCCGCAGTAGCGGTGGGTACCGTGCCATATCGCCATCGCGCGGGCGTAGGCCAGCACCGAGGCGTCGTCGCGGTCCATCGCCGAGGCGATCTGGCGCAGTTCGCCCCAGGTGCCGTGGCGGCGCATCGCGTCGCCGGCGGCCGGCGCCTCGGTGCCGAGCGCGAACACGGCGTGACCGTCGCGCTCGCCGAGGAAGGTGAGCGAGTGCGCGTCGCCGGTGAGCGGCTCGGCCTGCGCCGGCGCCAGCAGCACCGCCTCCATGCCGCCGCGGGTGCGCACCAGCAGTTTGCCCTGCCATACCGGGACGATGCGGCTCTCCGGTCGCGCCAGGGCGCGGGCGAGCAGACCGGCGTCCTTGCGGCGGTGGGGGGCGCGCGCCAGCCGGCCGCCGGTGAAACCGTTGAGCGACCAGAGCGGCGAACGGCGTGCGGAATCCATGGCGCGGCCGGGGAAAGCGAAAGCGGCATTATCGCCGAGGCGGCAAGTCGGGTGCGAGCGCGGTGGTATCATGATCGGTCCGTCCTGCCGCGCGCCATGCTGGTTTCCGCCCACGCCCCGTCCCTCGCCGAACTCGCCTATCCCGGCGACAGCGCCGTCCTGTTCGAAGCGCTGGCCGATCTGCCGTGGGCGCTGTTCCTCGACAGCGGCGGCCGCGCGCGCTACGACCTCATGGTGGCCGACCCCTCGTCGACGTTGGTGACCCGCGGCGTCGAGACCGAAATCGCGAGCCGTGACGGCGTGACCCGCTCCGCCGACGATCCGTTCGCGCTGCTGCGCGCGGCGCTGGGGCCGCGCCAGGCGCCGGCGCGCGCGCCGTTCGCGGGCGGTGCCGTGGGCTATTTCGCCTACGATCTCGGCCGGCGCGTCGAGCGGCTGCCCGCGCGCGCGCGCCGCGGCGACGACTTTCCCGATATGGCCGTGGGCATTTACGACTGGGCGGTGGTGGTGGATCACCGGGAGCGGCGCGCCTGGCTGGCGGCCGCGAATCGCGACCCGCGCACCGCGCAGGGGTGGGATGCGCTGGTGGCACGGCTCGGCGCGGCGGGTCCGGCGCGGCGGCGGCGCGCGTTCCGGGTGCGGGGGCCGGTCACGTCGAATTTCACCCGCGCAGATTACTCCCGGGCGGTGGCGCGCATTCTGGACTACATTCGCGCCGGCGATTGCTACCAGGTCAACCTCGCCCAGCGCTTCCGCGTCGACTGCGAGGGCGACGGCTGGGATCTGTACCGCCGGCTGCGCGAGGCGAATCCCGCGCCTTTCGGCGCGTTTCTCGACCTGCCCTGGGGGCAGGTGGCGTCCTCGTCGCCGGAGCGCTTCCTCGAACTGCGCGGCGGCGTCGCCGAGACGCGGCCGATCAAGGGCACGCGGCCCCGCGCCGCCGATCCCGGGCGCGACGCGCTGCTGCGGCAGGAACTGGCGACGAGCGCCAAGGACCGGGCCGAGAACGTGATGATCGTGGATCTGCTGCGCAACGACCTGGGCAAGAGCTGCGCGGTGGGCTCGGTGCGCGTGCCGCGGCTGTTCGCGGTGGAGTCCTACGCCACCGTGCACCACCTGGTCAGCACGGTGACCGGGAATCTGGCGCCCGGCAGGGACGCGCTCGACCTGCTGCGCGGCTGTTTCCCCGGCGGCTCCATCACCGGCGCGCCCAAGCTGCGGGCGATGCAGATCATCGAGGAACTGGAGCCGCACCGCCGCGGCGTCTACTGCGGCGCCATTGGCTACGCCGGCTTCGACGGCGACATGGACCTCAACGTGGCGATCCGCACGCTGACGGTTTCGGCCGGCGAAGCCCGCTTCTATGCCGGCGGCGGCATCGTTGCCGACTCGAACCCGGACGACGAATACCAGGAGACCCTGGACAAGGCGGCGGCGTTCTTCAGCGCGCTGGCGCTTTGCCGCGACGGCGGGGCGGCGGCGTGAGTCACCCGGCGAGGGGCCCCGATCGAAGATCGGGGATCGACGGCCAGACGAATCGCCGCCCGCCGCCGACTCGTCGCGCCCGGCACGGCGATGGGGTGTCGGAGGCGGCGGCGTGAGTCACCCGGCGAGGGGCCCGGCCCCTCTCTCCCGGCCTCTCCCCCCGAGGGGGAGAGGAGGCTCGCACCTTCCCTCTCCAGCGCAGAGAAGGGGCGCGGAGAAATGCAAGCGTTCTTCAACGCGGAGCTCGCACCTCCCCTCTCCCGCGGGGAGACGGGGCGGCCGGGCAAGATGTGGCCCGGCGCGGGCATGCCCGTACTTCCTCCCCTCTCCCCGGGGGAGAGGGGGCGGGGGTGAGGGCATGGGGATCGACGGTCAGAACGCGCCGGGGCGCGCAGCAGGGTCGCGCTTGCGGGGTGCGGCGGCGCCGGCGTGCGCGGGGGCTGCGGTGGAACCGGCGCTCGACCGCCCGCTCCCGGGTCGCACCTACCCGCTGCGCGGGCAGGCACTGCTCCGCCGTCCGCGGTCGAATCGCCGCCCGCCGCCGACGCGCGACCGGCGATTTCCCGATGTCCGGACGGAGGCGGCGGCGTGAGCGGTGCGCACCGGATCGTGGTGGTCGGCGGCGGCGCCGGCGGGCTGGAGCTGGCCACCCGGCTCGGCGATACCCTGGGGCGGCGACGGCGCGCCGAGGTGATCCTGGTGGACAAGTCCACCACCCACCTGTGGAAGCCGCTGCTGCATGAGGTGGCGGCCGGCACCATGGACCTGGACGACCACGCGCTGGAATACCTGGCGCAGGCGCGCTGGCACCATTTCCGCTTCCAGCTGGGCGAGCTCGCCGGACTCGACCGGGCGCGCAAGCGGGTTCGTCTGGCGGCGGTGAACGACGAGGACGGCAGCGAGCTGATTCCGCCGCGCGCGCTGGAGTACGACACGCTGGTGATCGCGGTGGGCAGCCACACCAATGACTTCGGCACGCCGGGCGCGGCCGAGCACGCCATCAGTCTGGACGATCCCGCCGACGCCGAGCGTTTCCGCCGGCGGCTGATCCGCGCCTGCGTGCGCGCCAATTACCAGGCTGCGCCGCTGGCGCCGGGGCAGCTGGACGTGGCCATCGTCGGCGCCGGCGCCACCGGCGTCGAGCTGGCGGCGGAGCTGCACAACAGCACCCGCGAGCTGGTGGCCTACGGATTCGAGCGCATCGATCCCGAGCGCGACGTGAAGCTCACGGTGATCGAGGCCGCGGCGCGCGTGCTGCCGGCGCTGCCCGAACGGCTGTCCGAGGCGACCCAGGAGCTGCTGGAGAAGCTGGGCGTGGCGGTGCTCACCGGCGAGCGCGTGACCGAAGTCGCCGCCGACGGCGTGCACACCGCGGGCGGGCGCTTCATCCCCGCGGAGCTGACGGTCTGGGCCGCCGGCATCAAGGCCCCGCCGGTGCTGGCGGACCTGGACGGTCTCGAGGTGAACCGCCTGAACCAGCTGATGGTGACCACCGCGCTGCAGACTACGCGCGACCCGGACGTGTTCGCGATCGGCGACTGCGCCTGCTGCCCATGGACCGGCCGGCAGGGCTGCGTGCCGCCGCGCGCCCAGTCGGCGCACCAGCAGGCCGCCACCCTGGCGAAGACGCTCAGGCGCCGGCTCGAGGGGCGTCCGCCGCTCGAATACCGCTACCGCGACTTCGGCTCGCTGGTGTCGCTGGGCGATTACAGCACGGTGGGCAACCTGATGGGCGCGCTGGTGGGCGGCAGCCTCTGGGTCGAGGGACTGTTCGCGCGCTTCATGTACCGCTCGCTCTACACCATGCATCTCTACGCGCTGCATGGCTTCGTCAAGACCGCGTTCGACACGCTGGCGCGCCTGATCACGCGGCGCACCGAGCCGCGGGTGAAACTGCACTGAGCGCCGCGCCGGCGCTCGCCCACGACAACCACGGAGGATCCATGAGGCAGTACCGGTTGCAGAAGCAGGGAGACGGCTACGTGCCGGTCATCACCGAACAGCCCAGGCCCGCGCCCGGCGCCGGCGAGGTGCTGGTGAAGATGCGGGCGTGGTCGCTCAACTACCGCGACCTGCTGGTGGCGGGCGGGCGCTACGGCGACAAGACGCCCGGCATCGTGCCGCTGTCCGACGGCGCCGGCGAGATCGAGGCGGTGGGCGACGGCGTGACCCGGGTGAAGCCCGGCGACCGCGTCGCCGGCTGCTTCTTCCAGACCTGGCTTGGCGGACGCTTCGAGATGCGCCACCACGCCTCCGCCATGGGCGGCGACGCGCCCGGCGTGCTGGCCGAGTACGCCGTGCTGTCGCAGGACGGCGTGGTGAAGCTGCCCGCGCACCTGTCCTTCGAGGAGGGCGCCTGCCTGCCGTGCGCCGGCCTCACCGCCTGGTACGCGCTCACCGCGCGCGGCGGGCTGCAAAGCGGGGACACCGTGCTGGCGCTGGGCACCGGCGGGGTGTCGGTGTTCGCGCTGCAGTTCGCCGTCGCCCACGGCGCCCGGGTCATCGTCACCTCGTCCAGCGACGAGAAGCTGGCGCGTGCCAGGGCCATGGGCGCTTGGGAGACGGTGAATTACAAGGCGACGCCGGACTGGGACAAGGCGGTGTGGAAGCTCACCGACAAGCGCGGTGCCGACCACGTGGTGGAGGTGGGTGGTCCCGGCACGCTGGAGAAATCGCTGGGCTGTGTCGCCGCCGCCGGCCACATCGCCCTGATCGGCGTGCTCACCGGCTTCGGCGCGCCCGCCGGCAGCATCTTCCCGCTGGTGGCCAAGAACGCGCGCATGAACGGCATCTACGTCGGCCCGCGCGACGAGTTCGAGAAGATGAACGCATTTCTCGCGGCGAAGGCGATCAAACCGGTCATCGACCGCGTGTTTGCGTTCGACGAGGCCGCTGCCGCCTACGACTACCAGAAGACCGGCAGCCATTTCGGCAAGATCGTGATCCATATGGCATAACGCCGGCGGCGGAAACCAATCCGGACACCGGATGTCCGAGGGCCCTGAGACGCAAACAAAGGAGCAGCATCCATGGCGGTACTGGAACTGACGAAGGACAATTTCGAGGACACGGTTACCCGGAACGACACGGTGATCATCGACTTCTGGGCGCCGTGGTGCGGGCCCTGCAAGAGCTTCGCGCCGGTGTTCGAGGCGGCCGCCGAGAAGCACCCGGACATCGTCTTCGCCAAGATCAACACCGACGAGCAGCAGGAGATCGCCGGGCATTTCGGCATCCGTTCGATCCCGACGCTGATGGTGTTCCGCGAGCAGGTGATCCTCTACGCGCAGCCCGGCGCGCTGCCGGGCTCGGCGCTGGACAGCGTCATCGAGCAGACCCGGTCGCTGGACATGGCCAAGGTGCGGGAGGAAATCGCCGCCCAGCAGGAGCCGGGCGGCAACGCCTAGCACGCGATCAGGCGAGGTGCAGCGCGGCACGGAAAGCGTCGTTGCCCACCAGCCGTTCCTGGAACCACTTGAGCGCGCGGCCGCGATGCGACGTGCGCCAGGCGAGGAACAGCGCCGCGCGGGTTTTCGGCTCATCGGTTTCCTTGGCCACCAGCGCGCCGCTGACCAGGTGCGGCGCCGCGAGGTAGCGCGGCAGCCAGCCGACGCCGAGGCCGGCCACCTGCGCCGCCACCTTGGCGGCCATGTCGTGCACGGTGAGCACGTCCTGGCCCGAGAGCAGGCCGGTGGTGCGGGCCGGCAGGTGGCGCGAGCTGTCGGCCGCGGCCACCGAGCGATGCTCCAGGATGCGGTCGGTGGTGAGGGGCTCGGGCGCGGCCGCCAGCGGATGGCCGGCGGCGACGGCGAACACGAACTCGACGTAACCCAGCGGCCGCGTGGCGTAGCCGCCGCCGGGCGGGCCTTCGCCGGGAGCGCCGATCACGAAGTCGGCGCGGTCCGACATCAGAGCGTCCCAGCAGCCGCCCAGGACTTCCGCCTGCAGCCGCAGCCGCGCCGGGCAAGCCTCCGCATAGTAGCCCCGCGCCAGGTCGAGAATGGGTTCGAACGGCAGGATGTCGTCGTAGGCAACGCGAAACTCCGCCTCCCACCCGGTGGCCACGCGCTTTACCCGCGCTTCCAGCGCGCCGGCGGCGCGCAGCAGGTGGCGGCCTTCCCGCAGCAGCTCCTTTCCGGCGTCGGTGAGAACGGCCCTATGGCCGGTGCGGTCAAACAGCGCGACGCCCAGGTCTTCCTCGAGTTTCTGCACGATGTAGGTGATGGCGGAGGGAACCTTGTGCAGTTCCTCCCCCGCCGCGGCGAAGCTGCCGCGCCGGTCGATGGCGTCCAGCACCGAGAGGGCGTCGAGCGTCAAGCGCATGTTCGAATCCTTTGAACGACTGTTTCAGGATTATTGGTTGGACAGCCCCGTATGGCAACGACGATAATGGCGTGTTGCCGGAAACGCGAAGCTGAGCATTGGTGAAACCGGTCGTTCAAAAATCCCTAATTTTCCTGCTGGCCGTCGCCGTCCTGACGGGCGCGGGCATCTGGTGGCGCTACAGCGGCAGCCAGGGCGGGCTGGCGGTCAAGGCGGGCGCCCCGGCGAATGCGGCGGACGGCGGTGCGCCGCAGGGCATTCCGGTCAAGGTGGCGAGCGTCACCACCGGCACGCTCAAGGAAGAGGTGGCGGCGGTCGGCACGCTGCTGGCGAACGAGTCGGTCATCATCCGGCCGGAGCTGGACGGACGCATCGACGCGATCCATTTCGAAGAGGGCCAGCCGGTGGCGAAGGGCGCGAAGCTGGTGTCGATGGATTACGCCGAGTCGGCGGCCCAGGTGGCGGCGGCGGAAGCGGAAACGACGCTCAACCGCCAGCGCCTGGAACGCGCGCAGGAACTGCAGAAGAAGAACTTCATCAGCGAGCAGGCGCTGGACGAGGCGCGTGAAAACCTCAACGCATCCCGGGCGCGGCTGGCGGAGCGCAAGGCGCGCCTGGACAAGATGATCATCCGCGCGCCGTTCGACGGCATCGTCGGAGTGCGCCAGGTGAGCCCCGGGGCGTACGTCAACAAGGGCCAGGACATCGCGCGGCTCGAGGGCATCGGCACGCTCAAGGTGGACTTCCGCGTGCCGGAGATCTACCTGCGGCGCATCGCCGAGGGCCAGAAGGTGGGCGTCATGGTGGACGGCTATCCCGGCGAGCGCTTCGATGGCGCGATCTACGCGATCGAGCCGGCGGTGGACGAGCAGACCCGCACCGTCCTGCTGCGGGCGAAGATTCCCAATCCCGGCGTGCGCCTCAAGCCCGGCATGTTCGCGCGCATCACCCTCACGCTGGGCGAGCGCCCCAACGCCATGCTGGTGCCGGAGCAGGCCATCGTGCCGCGTAACGACGCCAATTACGTGTTCAAGGTGGCCGACGGCAAGGCCATGCTCACCAAGGTGGACCTGGGTCTGCGCCAGCCGGGGCAGGTGCAGGTCGTGAGCGGCCTCGAAGCCGGCGACCAGGTGGTCACCGACGGCCAGCTGAAGCTGCGCGACGGCGCGCCGGTCGCGGTGATCGGCCGGCCGCCGGCCGCGGCCTCCGCCGGCACCAAGGGCTGAGCGCCGTCGCGCGCCGCCGAAGGTTCCCATGCTGCTGCCCGACATCTCCGTCCGCCGCCCGGTGCTGGCCACCGTGATGAGCCTGGTGATCATCCTGCTGGGGGTGATCGCGTTCCTGCGCCTGACGGTGCGCGAGTACCCCAACATCGACGCGCCGGTGGTGTCGGTGCGCACGGTGTACAAGGGCGCCAGCGCGGAAGTGGTGGAGACCCAGATCACCAACGTGCTGGAGGACTCGCTCTCCGGCATCGAGGGCATCAAGACCCTGAAGTCCACTTCGCGCGAGGAGGTGAGCCAGGTCAACATCGAGTTCATCTCCACCCGCGACGTCGACGCCGCCGCCAACGACGTGCGCGACCGGGTCTCCCGCGCGCGCGGGCGGCTGCCCGACGAGGCCGACGACCCGGTGGTGGCGAAGGTGGAGGCCGACGCTCAGGCCATCATGTGGCTGCGCCTGGCGAGCGACCGTCACGGCCCGCTGGAGATCACCGACTATGCCGATCGCTTTGCCGCCGACGCTCTCAAGACCGTTCCCGGCGTGGCCTCGGTCATCATCGGCGGCGAGCGCAAGTACGCCATGCGCATCTGGCTCGACCGCCAGCGGCTGGCGGCCTACGGGCTCACCGTGCAGGACGTGGAAAACGCGCTGCGCAGCCAGAATCTGGAGGTGCCCTCGGGCCGCATCGAGAGCCGGCAGCGGGAGTTCACGGTGCTGTCCCAGACCGACCTGCGCACGCCGGAGCAGTTCGACAACCTGATCATCCGCGAGGTGCGCGGCTATCCGGTACGGCTGAAGGACCTCGGCCGCGCCGAGCTGGGCGCCTACGACGACCGCAACATCGTGCGCGTGAACGGCAACGAGGCGGTGGGCCTGGGCGTGGTCAAGCAGTCCACCGCCAACCTGCTGGACGTCGCCGACGGCATCAAGGCCATGATCCCGCGCATCCAGGCGACGCTGCCGGACGGCATGCAGATCCAGGTGGCGTTCGACCGCTCGGTGTTCGTCGACGCCTCCATCAAGGCCGTCTACACGGTGCTGGCCGAAGCGCTGGTGCTGGTGGTGCTGGTGATCTTCTTCTTCCTGCGCAGCGTCCGGGCGACGCTGATCCCGTTCGTCACCATCCCGGTGTCGCTGGTGGGCGCATTCTTCGTCATCTGGCTGCTGGGCTTCTCGATCAACGTGCTCACGCTGCTGGGCATCGTGCTGGCGGTGGGCCTGGTGGTGGACGACGCCATCGTCGTGCTGGAGAACATCTACCGCCACATCGAGAACGGCATGAAGCCGCTGCAGGCGGCGTTCAAGGGCGCCACCGAGATCGCGTTCGCGGTGGTGGCGATGACCATCACGCTCGCCGCCGTGTTCGCGCCGCTGGCGTTCGCCACCGGCAACACCGGGCGGCTGTTCACCGAGTTCGCGCTGACGGTGGCGGCGGCGGTGTTGGTTTCCGGCTTCGTCGCGCTGACGCTGACGCCGATGATGTGCTCCAAGCTGCTGCGCCACGAGAAGAGCCACGGCCGGGTCTACAACACGCTGGAGAATTTCTTCCGCTGGTTGAGTGAGTTCTACAAGCGCACGCTCTGCGCCAGCCTGCGCCACCGCTACGTGGTGGCGGGGGTGTTCCTGCTGGTGGCGGGCGTCGGCGGCGCGCTGTTCGCCAACCTCAAGTCGGAACTGGCGCCCACCGAGGACCGCGGCATCTTCATCGTCTTCGGCCTGGCGCCGGAGGGCGCGACGCTGCAGTACACCGACGGCTACGCGCGCGAGATCGAGAAAATGCTGGCCCAGGTGCCGGAGATCACGTCCTACTTCGTCGTGGTGGCGCCGGGGCTGGAGAAGCCCAACCCGGTCAACACGCTGCTGGCGTTCGTCAATCTCAAATCCTGGGACGAACGCAGCCGCAGCCAGTTCGCCATCACCGACGAGCTGACCAGGAAGTTCGGTCCCCAGCTGCCCGGCATCCGTGCGTTCCCCATCAACCCGCCCTCGCTGGGACAGAGTTTCCGCGACGAGCCGGTGCAGTTCGTGATCCAGGGCACGTCCTACGAGGAGCTGGAGAAGGCCGTGGACCAGATGCTGGCCAAGGCGCGCCAGTTCCCGGGCCTGGCCAACCCCTACACGGACCTCGAGCTGAACAAGCCGCAGCTGGGCGTCGCCATCGACCGCGACAAGGCGGCGGCGGTGGGCGTCGAGATCGACGTCATCGGGCGCACGCTGGAGAGCCTGCTGGGCGGGCGCGACGTGACCCGTTTCAAGCGCGAGGGCGAGCAGTACGACGTGGTGGTGAAGCTGGAGGACAAGGACCGCGTGGAACCCTCGGATCTCACCCAGATCTACGTGCGCAACCGCGACGGCCAGCTGATCCAGCTCTCCAATCTGGTGACGGTGACCGAACAGGTGGCGCCCAAGGAGCTGAACCACTTCAATCGCTTCCGGGCGGCCACGATCAAGGCCCGCATCGCGCCGGGGTACACCCTGGAGGAGGGCCTGGCGTTCATGGAATCGGCCGCCCGGGAAACGCTCGGCACCGGCTTCACCACCGACCTCGCCGGCCAGTCGCGCGAGCTGCGGGAGGCCGGCGCGGAACTGTACTTCGTGTTCGTCCTGGCCCTCGGATTCATCTACCTGGTGCTGGCGGCGCAGTTCGAGAGTTTCCGCAGTCCGCTGGTGATCATGCTCACGGTGCCGCTGGCCATCACCGGGGCGCTGCTGGCCATGTGGTTCAAGGGCATCACGCTCAACGTCTACAGCCAGATCGGCCTGGTGATGCTGATCGGCCTCATCACCAAGAACGGCATCCTGATCGTGGAGTTCGCCAACCAGCTGCGCGACCAGGGCGCCGACAAGCTGGACGCCGTCATCCAGTCGTCGACGCTGCGCCTGCGCCCGATCCTGATGACCAGCATGGCCACGGTGCTGGGTGCGGTGCCGATCGCGTTGTCCGTCGGCGCCGGCGCCGAATCGCGGCAGTCCATCGGTTGGGTGATCGTCGGCGGCGTGCTGGTGGGGACGTTCTTCACGCTCTACGTGATTCCCACCATGTACACCTTCATCGCCGGCGAGCGCCGGATCATCAGCCGCGAGCAGATGGAGCAGTCCATCGCCGCCCACGGCGGCGGCGCCGACGCGCCGCCGTCCCATTCGCCCGCCCAGCGCGCGTAGCGCGGTCGCGCCCCCCGTCCGGCGCAGATCTCCCGAATTCCCGCGCCGGCAGGAGATGGCCGCGCGCGGCGGTCGGCGGATTCTTTCGCGGCTTTTCCGCCCGGTTCCCGGAACCCGGCCAAGCCGCGCACCGAGGAAAATTAACATTGGCTGCGCGACCCCGCTGCTATATTTCCATCAGTGGCGCCGAGGAAAAGACTGCGGGATCGCCCCATGCGGCGAATCCTGCGGCGAGCGCGACGACAACCTGGTATCGGGGTTCCTGGGTGGATGTTTTACGCCGGCCGGTGTCGCCGGGCGCCGCTTGGCGCACGCGCGCGTTGGGGGTGCAGTGATGACGGATATCGAGTATCTGGTGCGCAGAATTTTTGAGATCGAGACCCGGTTGCAGCGGGCCGAAACCATGCTGGTGGCGGTGACTTCTTCGCAGGTGATGTCGAACGTCGCCGCACCGGCGTCGCCTTCAGCGCCGGCGCGCCGCGTCGAGGGCTGCCGACCCGTGCACGAAGCCGCCGGCACGCAGCGGGTGAGACCGGCTGCGCCCGCGCAACGGAACGTGCCGGTGCGCGTCGAGGCGCGCGCGGCGCTCGAGCAGTACCCGCACGTGGTTAGAAACCTGGGGCTGGAATGGGGTTATCCCGAATGCGAGAGTTATCTGGCCAAACTGGTGATCGACGAGCGGGGCAGCCGGCGCGGATTCAGCACGGAAGTGATGGAGGAACTGCTGTTCCTTTCTGAGCTTCTGCGCTGGCGTATTCCCAAGTTGCGCCTGGAGACCACCCGGCGCCGGGTGGAGAATCCGCGCGATCCCTGGCTCGAGCACACCCCGCCGAAGCAGACCCGCTCGGTGCTCTGAATCGCCGCCGCCGGCGGCGGCGCCGGCCAGCAATCCGTCCCTCGCCGCCGGCCAGCCGCCTGTTCCAGCGTATTGATCCGTAACGCTATTCTTCGTTCAGGCGGCATTCAAAAAACCTGAACGAACAAGTCAAAAACCTCCGCTTTCATTCTCCACTGGCACGCCTAATATTCGCATCAACAGCCGTTGAGATGTTCAACGGCACTGATCGAAGAAGGAGGTCGCCATGCTGGAAGTGCGCCGCAGCCAAGACCGGGGCCATGCCAACCACGGCTGGCTCGACAGCTATCACACGTTTTCCTTCGCCGACTACCACGACCCGCGTCACGTCCACTTCGGCGCGTTGCGGGTGATCAACGAGGACCGCGTGCAGCCGGGGATGGGCTTCGGGACCCACGGCCACCGGGACATGGAGATCATCAGCTACGTGCTGGACGGCAGCCTCGCCCACAAGGACTCGATGGGCAACGGCTCGGTGATCCGACCCGGCGACGTGCAGCGCATGAGCGCCGGCACCGGCGTGACCCACAGCGAATTCAACGCCTCCGACCGGGATCTCGTGCACTTCCTGCAGATCTGGATCCTGCCCGAGCGGCAGGGCATCCCGCCCGGGTACGAGCAGAAGTTCTTCGATCCTGCGCAGAAGCGCGGCCGGCTGCGCCTGATCGCCTCCCGCGACGGGCGCGACGGCTCGGTCACCATCCACCAGGACGCCGACCTCTACGCGGCGCTGGTGGACGGCGACGAGCGCGTCGTTCACGGCCTCGCCGCGGGGCGCCGCGCCTACGTGCATGTGGCCCGCGGCCGGGTGCGCGTCAACGGCGAGACGCTGGCGGCGGGCGATGCCGTCAAGCTGACCGATGCCGAACAGATCGTCCTGGACCAGGGCAGGGGCGCCGAAGTGCTGGTGTTCGACCTGGCCTGAACTTCACTTACCACGAATTGCGACGAAAGGAGATTCAAATGATCGATCGTGACAACGCGGCGTACGCCGCCCTGGTATTGCGAATCACCCTCGGGGTGGCATTCATCGCCCACGGCCTGCTGAAGGTGCTGGTGTTCACGGTGCCCGGCACGGTGCAGTTCTTCGGCTCCCTGGGCCTGCCGGCCATTGTGGCCTACGCCACCATCGCCGCGGAAATCGTCGGCGGCGCGCTGCTGATCCTGGGCGTGTATTCGCGCTGGGTGGCGCTGGCGCTGGTGCCGGTGCTGCTGGGGGCGGCATGGGCCCACTGGGGCAACGGCTGGGTATTCAGCGCCCAGGGCGGCGGCTGGGAGTACCCGGTGTTCTGGGCCATGACGCTGATCGTGCAGGCGCTGCTGGGCGACGGCGCGTACGCGCTGAGGCGGGCGGCGTCCGCCTCGCGGCGCGCGGTGCCCGCGTAGCGCGGGCCTTTCGACCCCAAGGAGAACACCCATGCAACGCTTCGAAGGCAAGAACGTGCTGGTCACCGGCGGCACCAGCGGCATCGGGCTCGCCACCGCGAAACGTCTCGTGGCCGAAGGCGCGAAGGTGGCCGTGACCGGCACCCGCGACGACCGGCTGGACGCGGCGCGCAAGGAGATTCCCGGTGTGGTCGCGTTCAGGAACGACGCCGCGGACCCGAAGGCGGCGGACGCGCTGGCCACGGAGGTGTCGGGCAAGCTCGGCAGGCTCGACGGCGTTTTCCTCAACGCCGGCTTCGGCCGCTTCCAGCCGCTCGCCGACGTGAGCGCCGCGGAGTTCGACGCCCAGTTCGCGGTCAACGTGCGCGGCCCGCTGCTCCAGAGCCGGGCGCTGGCGCCGGTCCTGAACGACGGCGCGGCGGTGGTGCTCAACACCTCGGTCGCGCACGAGCTGGGGCTGCAGAACGGCGCCATCTACTCCTCCACCAAGGGGGCGCTGCGCACGCTGGCGCGATCCCTGGCACGGGAACTGGCGCCGCGCGGCATCCGCGTCAACGCGGTGAGCCCCGGTCCCATCGCCACGAACTTTTTCGAGCGCACCGGTCTGCCCAAGGAGGCGGTGGAGGAGTTCGGCGCCGCGATCCTGCAGCGGGTGCCGCTGGGGCGGTTCGGCACGCCGGAGGAAGTGGCCGCCGTGGCCGCGTTCCTGCTCTCGGCCGACGCGTCCTATGTCACCGGCGCCGAGTACGTCGTCGACGGCGGCATGACGCAGCTCTGACGCGATCCATTGAACGACCACCGACAGGAGTCCCTTGATGACCACCGAAAGCAAGCTTTTCCAGAGCGTCACCATCGGGCGCTACCCGCTGAAGAACCGCCTGGTGATGGCGCCCATGACGCGCTCGCGTGCCGACGACAACGGCGTGCCTTCCGAACTGGTGCCGACCTACTACGCCCAGCGCGCCGGCGCCGGCCTCATCATCAGCGAGGGCATCTACCCCTCGCCGATGGGCAAGGGCTACGTGCGCACCCCGGGCATCCACTCCGACGCCCAGGTGGCGGCGTGGAAGAAGGTGACCGACGCGGTGCACGCCAAGGGCGGCCTCATCTTCGCCCAGATCATGCACGCCGGCCGCATCTCCGACCCGTCGTTCCTGCCCGGCGGCGCGACGCCGGTGGCGCCGTCGGCGGTGCGGCCCAACGGCCAGTCCTACACCGACGAGGGCATGAAGCCCCACGTCACGCCGCGGGCGCTCGCTCTCGAGGAGATTCCCGGCGTCATCGCCGAGTACGCGCAGGCAACGCGGCGAGCGCTGGAAGCCGGCTTCGACGGCGTCGAGCTGCACGGCGCCTCCGGCTACCTGCCGATGCAGTTCCTGTCTTCCGGAGCCAACCGGCGCACCGACCGCTACGGCGGCTCGGCGGAGAACCGCGCGCGCTTCATCGTGGAGACGCTGCGGGCGATGGTGACGGTGGCGGGCGCCGACCGCGTCGGCATCAAGCTTTCGCCCGAGATGGCGTTCAACGACATCACCGACGCCAATCCGGCGGAGACCTACGCCGCGCTGGTGACGGCGATCAGTAGCATGGGCCTCGCCTACCTGCACGTCACGCCGTACGGCAAGGACGTGGACTACCACGCGCTGCTGCGGCCGCTGTTCCACGGGCCGTACCTGGCGGGGGCCGGTCTCACGCAGGCGTCGGCGGAGCGGCTGCTGCAAAAGGGCACGGCCGACGCCGCGGTGTTCGGCACGCTGTTCCTGGCCAATCCGGACCTGCCCGAGCGCTTCAGACGCGGGGCCGCTTTGAACGCACCGGATCAGTCCACGTTCTACTCGCCGGGTCCGATGGGGTACATCGACTACCCGACGCTGGCGCAGGCGGCGTGAGTCACCCGGCGAGGGGCCCGGCCCCTCTCTCCCCGCCTCTCCCCCCGAGGGGGAGAGGAGGCAAGTGGGCGCTCATCGGGATCGCGCTCGCCACCGCCTCTCCCGGCCTCTCCCCCGAGGGGGAGAAGAGGCTCGTGGGGCACCCCTCTCCCTCGGGGAGAGCCGCCGGCGATGACCTGGGCGGCGGCACCGGCGGAGGCTCGTGGGCACCCCTCTCCCTCGGGCAGAGGGGCGGGGGTGAGGGCGTGGGGTCGACGGCAAAGCGAACGCTGTCGGCCGCCGACGCCGTGCAATTGCTGCCGCGATGACCTTGGACGAGGCGGCAGCGTGAGAAGGTTATTCGTCACGAAACGGAGGAACCCATGACGATCCGGATACAGGTGGTTTTCTACAGCATGTACGGTCACGTCCACACCATGGCCCAAGCGGTGGCCGCCGGCGCGCGGGAGGTGCCGGACGCCGAGGTGCAGCTCTTCCAGGTGCCGGAGCTGGTGCCGGACGAGGTGCTGGAGAAGGCCGGCGCGAAGCGGGCGCGGGCGGCGTTTGCCGATGTGCCGGTGATCCGGCCCGAGCAGCTGGCCGAGGCCGACGCCGTGATCTTCGGCACGCCGACGCGCTTCGGCAACATGGCGGCGCAGATGCGCAACTTCCTCGACCAGACCGGCGCGCTTTGGGCGCGGGGTGCCCTGGTGGGCAAAGTGGGCAGCGTGTTCACGTCCACCGCCAGCCAGCACGGCGGCCAGGAGACCACCCTCACCAGCTTCCACTCGACGCTTCTGCACCACGGCATGGTGATCGTCGGCGTCCCGTATTCGGAGCCGCGCCTGATGGAGATGGGGGAGGTCACCGGCGGCACGCCCTACGGCGCCAGCACGCTGGCCGGCGGCGACGGCTCGCGCCGGCCGAGCGAGAACGAGCTGGCGATCGCCCGTTTCCAGGGGCGGCACGTGGCCGAGATTGCGCGGCGGCTCAAGACAGGGGCGTGATGGGTTACCTCAGGAACGGCGTCTGGAACGACGGCTGGTACGACACCCGCGAAAGCGCGGGCGAGTTCGTCCGCCCCGAGGCCGGCTTCCGCGGCCGTGTCAGCGCCGACGGCGCCGGCGGTTTTCCCGCCGAGGCCGGCCGCTACCGCCTGTACGTGTCCTATGCATGCCCCTGGGCGCACCGCACGCTCATCTTCCGCAAGCTCAAGCGGCTGGAAGCGGTGGTCCCGGTGTCGGTGGTGGAGCCGGTGATGTCGGCCGAAGGCTGGGCCTTCAGCGCCGAGCTGCCGGACGAGGCCAACGGCTTGCGCCACCTGCACCAGCTCTACACCGCGTCGCAGCCGGACTACAGCGGGCGGGTGACGGTGCCCGTGCTGTGGGACATTCGGCGGCGCACCATCGTCAACAACGAATCGGCGGAGATCATCCGCATGCTGAACAGCGAGTTCGGCGCTTTCACCAACGCGCGCACGGATTACTACCCGGCGGGGCTGCGTAAGGAAATCGACGCGATCAACGACTACGTCTACGATCACGTGAACAACGGCGTCTACCGCTGCGGTTTCGCCGGCAGCCAGCCGGCCTACGGGCGGGCGTTCGACCGGCTGTTCGCGGCGCTGGACGAGCTGGACGCGCAACTCGGGCGGCAGCGCTACCTGGCCGGCGACCGGCTTACCGAGGCGGACTGGCGCCTGTTCACCACGCTGGTGCGCTTCGACCCGGTCTACCACGGCCATTTCAAGTGCAACCTGCGCCGCATCGAGGATTACCATAACCTTTCCGGTTACCTGCGGGAGCTCTACCAGGTGCCGGGCATCGCCGAGACCGTGGACATGGACCACATCAAGCGCCACTACTATATGAGCCACGAGCACATCAACCCGTCGCGCATCGTGCCCAAGGGGCCGGCGCTGGACTTCGCCCGGCCCCACGACCGGGCTCGCCTGCCGGCGGCGGAGGCGGCGTGAGCTCGAAAGGTTTACGTCGGGCTTGCCGCAGAGAGGCGCAGAGTGAATGGGAAAAACCTCTTACCGCGAAGGACGCAAAGGACACGAAGTAAATGCTCGTCAACATCGTGGTCATTATTCCTTTGCGACCTTGGCGTCCTTTGCGGTTCCTATGGGGTTTCTCTGCGCCACTGCGCCTCCGCGGTGATGAAGCGCTGAAGCCTTCCCGCTGACGAACCATGGACCACCTGCTGACGCTGTTCATCCAGTACGGCCTGCTGCTGGTGTACGCCAACGTGCTGATCGAGCAGCTGGGCGCGCCGGTGCCGGCGTACCCCACCATCGTGGTGGCGGCGGCGCTGTCGGGAAGCGGCGGGCCGGCGTGGGGCGCGGTACTGGCCACCGCGGTTCTGGGGGCGGTGATCGGCGACGCCGTCTGGTACGCCGCCGGCCGCCGCTACGGCCACCGCGTGCTGAAGACCATGTGCCGGGTCTCGCTGTCGCCGGATTCCTGTGTGCGCCAGACGGAATCGGTGTTCGAGCGCATCGGCCCGCGCGCGCTGCTGTTCGCCAAGTTTGTCCCCGGGCTCTCGGCAGTGGCGGCGCCGCTCACCGGCGCGATGGGCGTCGCGTTCCCGCGCTTCCTCGCGTGGGACGCTGCCGGCGCGCTGCTGTGGGCGGGCAGCGCCGTGGCGTTGGGGCTGGTGTTCCAGGACCAGATCGATCTGCTGCTGCAGGCGCTGGCCGACATGGGCGGCGTGGCGCTGATGCTGCTGGGCGCGCTGCTGGCGCTGTTCATCGCGTTCAAGTGGTGGGAGCGCCACCGCTTCCGCCGGTTCCTGGAGGCGGCGCGCATTTCGGTGGACGAGCTCTACCGCCTGCTGGAAGGCGGCACCGCGCCGGCGATCTTCGACGTGCGCTCGCGCACCGCCCGCGACCTCGATGCGCGCCGCATCCCCGGGGCGATGCCGCTGGATCTCGAGGACCTGGAGGGCGCCATCGCCCGCATCGCGCCCGAGCGTGACGTGGTGGTGTACTGTTCGTGCCCCAACGAGGCCACCGCGGTCAAGGTGGCGCGGCTGCTCAAGGCTCGCGGCTTCAAGCGCGTGCGTCCGCTGAGCGGCGGCCTCGACGCCTGGGCGGCTGCAGGCTTCCAATTCGAAGGCCGGCCGGAGAAGCCCGTTGTCCTCGACCCCGCCGCGTGAGCCGCCGCGTTTTGCCGCTCGTCCCGAGATCCGGCGTCTGGCGCTGACGCTGCAGGGCGGCGGCGCGCTGGGCGCGTACCAGGCGGGCGTCTACCAGGCGCTGGAGGAGCACGGCTTCGAGCCCGGCTGGGTGGCGGGCACTTCTATCGGCGCCATCAACGGCGCTCTCATTGCCGGCAATCCGCCCGGCGCGCGCACCGCGAAGCTGCGCGCGTTCTGGGAGCGCGTCGCCGACCGCTCCCTGACTGCCGCCGGCGACAGCCCGGCGCTGCGGCCGTGGGTCGGCGCGTTCGCTGCGTGGAACGCGATCCTCGCTGGCCGCCCGGGTTTCTTCTCGCCGCGCTACGCTCCGGCGGCATGCGGTGCGCCCGAGGCGCTGAGCTATTACGACACCGCGCCGCTGCGCGAGGCGCTGGCGGAACTGGTGGACTTCGGCCGCCTCAACGCCGGCGCTCCGCGCTTCTCGGTGGGCGCGGTGCACGTCGCCAGCGGGCGGCTGCGCTATTTCGACAGCCGCTACCAGCGCATCGGCCCTGAGCACGTGCTGGCCAGCGGCGCGCTGCCGCCCGGATTCCCGGCGGTGCGCGTGGACGACGAGCTCTACTGGGACGGCGGCATCTACTCGAACACGCCGCTGGAGATCGTGCTCGACGACCATCCCCGGGTGTCCACCCTGTGCGTGATGGTGGACCTGTTCGATCCGGCCGGGCCGGAGCCCGGATCGCTGGCCGAAGTCATGGCGCGGCGCAAGAACATCGCCTACGCCAGCCGTTCGCGCCAGCACCTGGAGGACTACGCCAAGGTGCACAACCTGCGGCGCGCGGTGCAGGCACTGTACGCGCGGCTCTCGCCCGAGCTGCAGCAGGACCCCCAGGTGCGGCGGCTGGCGGGGCTGGGCTGCCAGACCACCATGGAGATCGTGCACCTGGGGTACGCCGACGGCGCCTGGGAGCTGGAAACCAAGGACATCGACTTCTCGTGGGCGGCGATCCGCGCGCGCTGGGGCAAGGGTTACGCCGACGCCTGCCGCATGATCGAGCGCGCGCCCTGGCGCGAGCCGCTGCCGGCGGGCGTGGGCGCGGTGGTCCACGAGTTTCCGCGGGAACCCGACGAAGAAAGGAGCATGCCATGAAGCTCGCCAACAAGGTGGCCCTGGTGACCGGCGCCGCCAGCGGCATCGGCAAGGCCATCGCCGAGACCTACGCCCGCGAAGGCGCGCGGGTGGTGTTCGCAGACCTCAACCTGGAGGCGGCGCGCGCCGCCGCCGCGCCGCTGGGCGAGCACGCCGTCGCCGCCGCCATGGACGTGACCGACGAGGCCCAGGTGGATGCGGGCGTGCGCCTGGCGGTGGAACAGTTCGGCGGCCTCGACATCGCCGTGTCCAACGCCGGCATCCAGCACCTGGAGCGCCTCGTCGACCTGTCGCTGGCGAACTGGCGCAAGGTGCTGGCGGTGCACCTGGACGCCGCGTTTCTGGTGACCCGCGCGGCGATGCGCCAGATGATCGCCCAGGGCCGCGGCGGCACGCTGATCTACATGGGCTCGGTGCATTCCAAGGCGGCTTCCATGCTGAAGGCGCCCTACGTCGCCGCCAAGCACGGGATCCTGGGGCTCGCGCGCACCGCGGCGAAGGAGGGCGGCGAGCACGGCATCCGCACCAACGTCATCTGCCCCGGCTTCGTGCTCACGCCGCTGGTGCAGCGCCAGATCCCCGAGCTGGCGAGGGAGAAGGGCATCAGCGAGGAGGAGGTGAAGCAGACCATCTTCCTCAAGGACACCGTGGACGGCGAGTTCTCCACGGAAACCGACATCGCCGAGGCGGCGCTGTTCCTGGCCGCGTTTCCCACCAACGCCCTCACCGGCCAGTCGCTGATCGTCAGCCACGGCTGGCACATGGAGTGAGCGTGGCGCGGATGCCGGCGCTGTTCGTCTCCCACGGCGCGCCGACGCTGCCGCTGGAGGACGTCCCCGCGCGCGATTTCCTGGGCGCGCTGGGCGCGGAGCTGCCGCGGCCGCGGGCCATCCTCGCCGTCTCGGCCCACTGGCTCACCGATACGCCCGCCGTGAGCGCGGCGCCGCGTCCTGAGACGGTCCACGATGTCTACGGCTTCCCGGCGCCGCTCTACGCGCTGCGCTATCCTGCGCCGGGCGACGCCGCCGTCGCGGAGCGCGCTCGCGCGCTGCTCGACGGCGCGGGGTTTTCCGCCAGCGTGGACGGCGCGCGCGGCCTCGACCACGGGGCCTGGGTTCCGCTCATGCTGATGTACCCGGACGCCGACGTGCCGGTGATCCAGCTCGCGCTGCAGCCGCGCCTGGGCACCGGGCATCACCTCCGGCTCGGCGCGGCGCTTGCCGCCCTGCGCGACGAGGGCGTGCTGATCCTGGGCAGCGGCGGTGCCACCCACAACCTGCGCGAGTTCCGCGGCCACGCGGCCGGCGATCCGCTGGAGGATTACGCCGCCGGGTTCGCGCGCTGGCTGGCGCAGGCCGTCGAGCGCGGCGACCGCGAGGCGCTGGCGAACTACCGCGCGCTGGCACCTCACGCCGCGCGCAACCACCCCACCGACGAGCACCTGCTGCCGCTGCACGTCGCCGCCGGCGCGGCGGCCGGCCCCGGCCGGCGCATTCACGCGAGCGCGAGCTACGGCGTCCTGGCGATGGACGCGTACCGCTTCGACTGAGGCGCGCAGCCCGTGTCACCTCCGATCGAGAGCCAGGAAATCCGGATCTGGCGGCCGTGCGGCGTCGACAGTCTCGAGCTGCACCTGGGCCGCCGCGTGTTCGAAAGCGCGCCGCGCCAGTTCCACGAGGAGTTCGAGATCGGCGTCGTCATCGCGGGCGCGGCGCGCGTGCGCCTGCGGGGCGCCGGCGAAGTGGTGCCGGCGGGCCAGCTGGTGCTGCTTGAACCGGGGGTGGCGCACGACGTTTCCGTTCCCGGCGGCGAGCTGTGCGACTTTCGAGTGTTCTACGTGCCAACGGACGTGGTCGCGGACGCGGCGCGGGCGTTGGGGCTTGATGCGGGCGCGGTGCACTTCCGGCAGATGTCCAACGTGGATCCGACGTTGGCGGGCATGGCGGAGTCGGTGCACCGGGGGTTTCAGCGCGAGGGCTCGTGGCTGGCTGAGCAAACGCGTTTCGCGGAAATGCTCCTGCATCTGCTGGCGCGGCACGGCGCCGGGCCGCGCAGGCGCGACACAAGCCCCGATGCGTGGCCCGACGGCGTCCGCAGAGCGCGCGAGTTGCTGCACGACCGGCTGGCGGAGAACGTCACGCTGGACGAACTGGCGCTGGCCGCCGGGCTGAGCCGCTATCACTTCCTGCGCGTGTTTCGCGCCGCCACCGGCCTGCCGCCCCACACCTACCAGACCACGATCCGCATCGCGGCGGCCAAGCGCCTGCTCCGCGCCGGGCTGGCGGCAGGCCAGGTGGCGCTGGAGACCGGCTTTTCCGACCAGAGCCACTTCTCGCGCCATTTCCGCCGGCGCGTCGGCGTCACGCCAGCCGAGTTCCGGCGCGGCGCTGCGAGCCGACGCTAGCACTTGCCGCGGCGTCCTGCTGCAAGCCGGGCGAAGCAATTTTGTTCTAGCCCGCGGCGCGCCTTCGTCTCTACGCTTCGAGCATCGCCGTCCCGCGCGGCGACACCCTGACGATCACAGGGTTTTCTTCCGCCACCAGGAGCCCGCCATGTCCTACCACGAGATGCTGAGTCCCCAGAATTGCGCGCTGGCGTTGATCGACTTCCAGCCGGCCATGTACCAGGGCGTGTATTCCCATGATCGCCTCACCGTGCTGCACAACACCCAGATCCTGGCCAAGGCGGCGAAGCTGTTCAAGCTGCCGGTGGTGCTCACCACGGTGGCCAAGGACAGCTTCAGCGGCCCGATGTCGCCGGAGATCACCGACGTCTTCCCGAACCAGCCCATCATCGACCGCACGTCGATCAACTCCTGGCTCGACGCCGGCTTTCGCGCCGCGGTGGAAAAGACCGGACGGAAGAAGTTTGTCATCGCCGGGCTGTGGACTGAGGCCTGCGTCATGTTTCCCACGCTGGATATGCTCAAGGCCGGCTACGAGATCTACGTGCCCACCGACGCCTGCGGCGACATCACGCCGGAGGCGCACGAGCGCGCGGTGCAGCGGCTGGTGCAGGCGGGCGCCGTGCCCATCACGTCGCTGCAATGGACATTCGAGCTGCAGCAGGATTGGGCGCGCGGCGAAACCTACGACGGCATGATGGAGATCCTCAAGGCCCACACGCCCTACGGCATCCAGGTGCGCTTCTCCAAGTGGGCGCTGGGCGAGCACGCCAGCGAAGCCGGCGCCGCCGCGGCCTGATGCCAGGATGAAGATCGCCCTCGGTCTGCTGCTGGGGCTGGCCATCGGCGCGCTCTGCCGCTGGGGCGGCGTACCGGCACCGGCGCCGCCCGCGCTGACGGGCGCGCTGCTGGTGGTGGCGATGACGCTGGGCTACGTGATCGCCGACCGCTGGCTGGCGCGCCGCCCGGCCCGTCACGAGTCCGAGTGCGGCGGCCCTTCCGGCGCCACCGCGACCCGCCGCGGCGGCGAGCGCTGAGGTCCCGTGATCGAGTCCGCCGTCGGCCTCGGCCTGGGTCTCGCCATCGGGGTCGGATGCCGTGTCCTCGACATTCCGCTCCCGGCGCCGCCGCGCCTGGTGGGCGCTTTGCTCGTCGTGGCGATGACCCTGGGTTTCGTCGGCGCCGACCGTTTGCTGCAGTGACGGGACCCCTATGACCGTCGCCGACGACCGGCGGCCCGCACCCGGCCGCCGCCGCTTCCTCCAGACCGTCGTCGCCGCCGCGGCCGCCGCCGGCCTTCCCGGCGCCGCTGGCGCCCAGACCTCCCGCCCGGAGTCCGCCATGATCCTCAAGAACGGCCGCATCACCACAGTCGATCCCAAACGCCCGGAAGCCACCGCGGTGGCGATCGAGAACGGCCGCTTCGCCGCCGTCGGCAGCGACGCGGAGATCATGCAGCTCGCCGCGCCCGACGTGCAGGTGATCGACGTCGGCGGACGGCGCGTGATTCCCGGTCTGATCGACTCGCACACCCACCCGATCCGCGGCGGGCTCAACTACAACCTGGAGCTGCGCTGGGACGGCGTGCCGTCGCTCGCCGACGCGATGCGCATGCTGCGCGAACAGGTGGTACGCACGCCCCCGCCGCAGTGGGTGCGCGTCGTGGGTGGCTTCACCGAATACCAGTTTGTGGAGAAGCGGGTGCCGACGCTGGCCGAGATCAACGCCGCCGCGCCGGACACACCGGTGTTCATCCTGCGACTCTACGACCGCGCGCTGCTCAACGCCGCGGCGCTACGCGCGGTGGGCTATACCCGGGAGACGCCGGACCCGCCGGGAAGCGTCATCGAGCGCGACAAGCAGGGCAACCCGACCGGCATGCTGATCGCGAAGCCCAACGCTTACATCCTCTACGCGACACTGGCGAAGGGGCCGAAACTCTCGTTCGACGACCAGATCAACTCGACCCGGCACTTCATGCGCGAACTGAACCGGCTTGGCGTCACTTCGGTCATTGACGCCGGCGGGGGCTTCCAGAACTATCCCGACGATTACGCCGTGATCGAGCGCCTGGCGCGCGACGGCGATCTCACGGTGCGCATCGCCTACAACCTCTTCCCGCAGAAACCGAAGGAGGAGCTCGCCGACTTTCGGCGCTGGTCGAAACTGGTGCGGCCGGGGCAGGGCAGCGACATGTACCGTCACAACGGCGCCGGCGAGATGCTGGTGTTCAGCGCCGCCGACTTCGAGGACTTCCGCGAGCCGCGGCCCGACATGGCGCCGCGGATGGAGGACGAGCTGGAGCGCGTGGTGCGGCTGCTGGCCGAGACCCGATGGCCGTTCCGGCTGCACGCCACGTACGACCAGACCATCGGCCGAGCCCTCGACGTGTTCGAAAAGGTGCACCGCGACGTTCCGATCGACCGCCTGCACTGGTTCATCGACCACGCCGAGACCATCACGCCGCGCAACATCGACCGCGTCAGGGCGCTCGGCGGCGGCATCGCGATCCAGCACCGGATGATGTACCAGGGCGAGGATTTCCTCGCGCGCTACGGCGCCGAGGCCGCGGCCAACGCGCCGCCGATCCGCCGCATCCTGGAATCCGGCGTGCCGCTCGGCGCCGGCACCGACGCGACGCGGGTGGCGAGCTACAACCCCTGGGTGTCGCTGTCGTGGCTGGTGACCGGCCGCACGCTCGGCGGCACCGTGATCTACCCGCTGGAGAACCGCGTCGACCGGCTCACCGCGCTGCGGCTGTGGACCGAGGCCAACACCTGGTTCTCGTCCGAGCAGGGCAAGAAGGGCGTGATCGAGGCCGGGCGGCTCGCCGATCTGGCGGTGCTGTCCGACGACTACCTGTCGGTGCCGGACGAGGCGATCAAGGACATCACGTCGCTGCTCACTGTCGTCGGCGGCCGCATCGTGCACGGGTCCGGACCGTTCGGCGACCTGGCGCCGCCGCTGCCGCTGGCGAGTCCGGACTGGTCGCCGGTACGCCACTACGGCGGCTACTTCCGCGCTGCCGGGCATCGCCCCGACGGCGCCGCTGCGCGCTCCACGCACGGCGCGGGTTGCTGCGCGGTGCACGGCCACGAGCGCCGCGCCACGACGGCTCCGGTGCCGGCCGCCGAGGCCGCGGCGTTCTGGGGTGCGTTCGGCTGCAGTTGCTGGATGGCGTGACACGCGATAACGCGACCAGCTTGATTTTCGCGGGTCCACCAGGGAGCACATTAGTTCGCCGCTGCTGGCGGCGGTCCATAAGGGGGAGTGCTGAAGGAGGATCGGAAAATGAAACTCGTGTTCAAGGTGATGCTGGTGTTGATCCTCGCTGTGGCGCTGGTTCGCCCAGTGACCGCGACAGAGAAGCCCAAGGTTGTTCTTGGCCAGATCGGCCTTTCGTTTTATGCGGTCGTCGGCGGCGTGGTGCAGGAGGTGCTCGGAAAACTGGGCCATCCCGTTGAGATCGTCCAGGGATCTCACGCCGAGATCTTCCCCAAGCTCGGAAACGGCGAGGTGGACATCCTCGCGGCGGCGTGGCTCCCCGGCGCGCACGGCCCGCTGCACGCGCCGGTGGCTGACAGGACCGTCGAAGTCGCGACGATCTACACGGACGCCAAGCTCTATTGGGCCGTGCCCGATTACGTTCCGGCCAACGTGGTTTCCGCCATCGACGACCTCAAGAAACCGGATGTCCTTGCCAAGATGGACAAACGCATCGTCGGCATCGGTCCGGATTCTGGCCTCATGCGCGGTGCGGTCAAGATCAACCAGGATTACGGGCTCGACGCCCTCGGTTATACCATCGTCACCGGCCCCGCGCCCGACTGGATCGCCAACTTCCGCAAGGCGGTGGACGAAAAGCGTTGGGTGGTGATGCCGTTGTGGCAGCCGCACTTCCTGAACCGCGCCTATCGGGTGCGCATCCTGGCCGAACCCAAGGGCATCTACGGCACCGATCGGGCAGTGCTGCTGGCGAGGAAGGATGCGTGGGAGAAATTTCCTGCAAACACCCGCGCCGTGCTCTCCCGCATCAGCCTCGGGTTGGACGCGGTGACCGAGATGGACTACGCGGTCAACGTGGACAAGAAGTCCCCGCGCGACGCCGCACGTGAGTGGCTGCAGAAGAATCCGCAGCGCGTGAACGCATGGTTCGGGTCGTGATGGAGGATCCGCGATGACCAGTAACCGCGTGGTCGGCCTGGTGGGGGCCGGTGGGGCCCTTGGCTCCCTGATCGCCTCCGCCCTGCTCGATCTGCCGAACGTCGAATTGCGCTGCTTGGCGCGGCCGAGCAGCCGGGACCGGCTCGAGCCCCACGCGGCGCGCGGCGCCAGGATCGTCGAGGGCAGCCTTGACCCCGGGGCCGAGGCGGCCCTAGGGCGCTTTTGCGCGGGCGCCGACGCGTTGATATGTGCTGCCCAGGGCGGGCCCGAAGTGATCATCGACGGCCAGCTCCGGCTGCTGAACGCCGCAGCGGCCGCCGGCGTGAAGCGTTTCATTCCATCGGACTTCTCGTTCGACTTTTTCAATCTTGCGGAAGGCGAAAATGTGATGTCGGACCAGCGGCGCAGCTTCGCCTCGGCTGCCGAGGCGCAGAACTCGGCGGTCGAGGTGGTCCACGTGCTGAACGGCTGTTTTCTGGACCGGCGGGTGCTGTTCGGTTTTCTCGGCGTAATCGACGCCGAGACAGGGACAGCGCGCTTCTGGGGCGACGGCCGCCAGAAGATGGATTTCACCACCTACGCGGATGCGGCGCGCTACGTTGCCGCCGCGGCGACCGATCCGCGTCCCCTGCCTTCGCGCTTCAACATTGCCGGGGACATTCTGGACTTCCACGAGCTGGTGCGCGCCTTCGAGGAAGGCTCGGGACGGCGACTGGCGGTTGAGCGACTGGGGAGCCTGGAAGATCTGGATGCCCGGATCGCCGAACTGCAGCGCGCCGATCCGGCCAACGTCCCCGCGTATCTTCCACTCATGTATTACCGGGCAATGCTGAACGGCAAGGCCAAGCTCGGAGAACTCGTCAACGACCGCTATCCGCACATTCGGCCGACGCGGGCCGTTGAGTACTTTCGGGAGAACTTCTGAGGTCCGGCAGCGTGCCACGGTGGGTCGACGCGATCGGATTCTCCCCGCGGGAAGGGAAACGATGGACACGCTCTTGTCGCTGACCGCCCCGGTCTTTATCGTCATCGGCTTGGGGTGGGCGGGAGCGAAGTGGGCGATCGTGCCGATCGAGGCTGCACGGGCTTTGAACGCCTACGTTTTCACTTTCGCGATGCCTGCGCTCATTGTTCGCACCTTGGGCCGGCAGCCGGCGGATAGCCTGGTCGAGCCGCGGTTCTTCGCGGCGTGGTTCGTCGTCGGTCTGTCCCTGTTCGGGATCGGTGCGCTCATAACGCGGATCGCGTTCAAGGACACGGCGGGCGGCTTGGCCGTTGCCGGGCAGGCGGCGTCAGTCGGCAATATCGGCTTTCTGGGCGTGCCGCTGGTACTGGAGGCGTTCGGGCCGGAGGCGGCGGGTCCGCTCGCTCTTGCTCTGACCGTCGATTTGATCGTCCTGATTCCGCTTTCGATTCTGATCCTGGAGGCGCAACGGGAGGATAGGAGAGGGCTCGGCGGCGCGACGCTGGCGCTTAAAGGGGCGATTCTGAACCCGTTCCTTCTATCCATCATCGCCGGTCTTGGGCTTGCCCTCATGGGCGTCCAGCTTCCGGGTCCCGCCGACCGGACGATGGCATTTTTGGGCGCCGCCGCTGGCCCGACGGCCTTGTTTGCGCTGGGCCTCTCGCTTGCCGGGCGCCGAGCGGAGGGCGACCTGGGCCCGAGCTTGACCCTGGTGGCGCTCAAGCTGCTGGTCCATCCGGCCGCGCTGATGCTCGCCATGGCGGCGCTCGGCGTCGACCCCGGGCCGGCGGCGGTTGGTCTCGTCCTCGCGAGCCTGCCGGTCGCGGGCAATGTGTTTGTCATCGCCGAGCGATACGGAACACGGGCTCGGCGCGCATCGACGGCGGTGGTTCTGTCGACGATCATCGCAGTCGGCACGGTGACGATCGCCATCGAATTCGCCGGCGGGTGGTCCGGAAGCTAAGAGGAGTCGACGCGAACATGAGCACAAGGAGCGACGCGCCGGCCCCGCTTTCCACCTGGAGCACGCTGCGCATTCCACTGTTCCGCGCGCTGTGGATCGCCACTGTCGCCTCCAACATCGGCACCTGGATGCACGACGTCGGCGCCGGCTGGCTCATGACCAGCCTGGCGCCGTCGCCCCTCATGGTGGCGCTGGTGCAGGCGGCCACCACCCTGCCGGTGTTCTTGCTGGCGTTTCCTGCCGGCGCGCTCGCCGACGTCGTCGACCGCCGGCGGTACCTTATCGCCACGCAGTGCTGGATGCTGATGGTGGCGGCGGCGCTGGGCGCGCTGACGCTCTCGGGGCTGATCAACGCCGGCTGGCTGCTGGCGCTCACGTTCGCGCTCGGCGTCGGCACGGCGCTGATGATGCCGGCGTGGGCGGCGCTCTACCCGGACGTGGTCCCGCGCGATCACCTGCAGTCGGCGGTGGCGCTGAACAGCATGGGCATGAACGTCTCGCGCGCCATCGGGCCGGCGCTCGCCGGCGTGATCGTCGCCGCCTCCGGGCCCGGCATGGTGTTCGCTCTCAACGCGCTGAGCTTCCTCGGCGTGATCGCGGTACTGTGGTCCTGGAAGCGCGCGCCGCGCGCGAGCCACCTGCCGGCGGAGCGTTTCCTCGGCGCGCTGCGCGCGGGCTTCCGCTACGTCCGGCACGCGCCGCCGCTGCAGCGGGTGCTGGTGCGCGGCGCAGCGTTCTTCGTCTTCGCCAGCGCCACCTGGGCTTTCCTGCCGCTGGTGGCGCGCCAGGAGCTCTCCGGCGGCGCCGCGCTTTACGGCTGGCTGGTGGCGTGCATCGGCGTTGGTGCGGTGGCCGGCGCCGTGGTGCTGCCGAAAATCCGGGCGCGCGTCTCCCGCGACCGCATGGTGGCGGGCGCGACGGTGGTCTTCGCCGCATGCGCGGTGGCGCTGGCGTTTGTGCGCGACGTGCCGGCGCTGTCGGTGGCGATGCTGGCGGCCGGCGCGGCGTGGATCGCGGCCATGTCGTCGTTCCAGATGGCAGCGCAGATGGCGCTGCCGGATTGGGTGCGGGCGCGCGGGCTGGCGGCGTTCATGGTGGTGTTCATGGGCGGCATGGCCGCGGGCAGCGCGCTGTGGGGTCAGGCGGCCGAGTGGCTCGGCATACCCTGGGCCCTGACGCTGGCCGCCGCCGGCGCGCTGCTGGGCGTCGCCGCCACCTGGCGCGTCGGCATCGGCGGCCACGACCGGCTCGACCTCACGCCGTCGGTGCACTGGCCGCCGCTGGTGACGTCCGGTGCCGAGGGTCGCGGCCCGGTGCTGGTCTTGATCGAGTACCGCGTCGATGCGGCCGATGCCGCGGCGTTCGTCGCTGAAATGAGCGAACTGGCAAGGGCGCGGCGCCGCGACGGCGCCTACGTCTGGGGCCTGTTCCGCGACACTGACGATCCGGCGCGCTTCATCGAGCAGTTCCAGGTGGAGTCCTGGGAAGAACACCTGCGCCAGCACCACCGCGTGACGCACGCCGACCGCGAGGTGGAGGAGCGTGCCAACCGCTTCCATCGCGGCGACGCGCCGCCGGTCGTGACCCACGCGATCGCTGCGCGGCCGGAGCCGGACGGTGAGAGCGGACCGGCGTGAGGGGGACGCCGGGCCTTTCGCGCCGGCGCGCGCCGGACACGTTCACGGCGGCGCTGCAGGGGGTTCGCCTCGGGCGCTCGCATCGCTGGCACGCCTTGGTGCGCTGGCGGCGGGCATCGGATTTGCCATGTCCGCCGCGGCGGATGCGCCCTGCGTTCCCGGCGTCGCCAAGGTCCGCTACGACGACGATATCGCCTGCTTCCGCGAGCCGGCGAACCGCCGGGATTCCCTCGATCGCCTGAAGTTCGTTCCCCTGGTGGCCGGCGCGTACCTGAGCCTGGGCGGTGAGGTGCGCCAGCGCTACGAGCACACGCGCGATCCCGCGTTCGGCACCGACCCCCAGGACCGCGCCGGGGTGTGGCTGCAGCGCTACGCCGCCCACGCTGACCTGCGGTTGGGCGATGACGTCCGGCTGTTCGCGCAGCTCGTGAGCGCGCTGGCGGCGGGGCGGGCCGGCGGCCCGAGCCCGGTGGACGAGAACGAGCTGGAGCTGCAGAACGGGTTCGTCGACCTGCGCGTTGCCGGCGCCGTCGCGACGCTTACGCTGCGGCCGGGTCGGCAGGAACTCCAGTATGGCGCCGGCCGCCTGGTGAACGTCCGCGAGGGACCCAACGTCCGCCGCACTTTCGACGCCGCCCGCGCGATCCTGCAGGCGTCCGCCTGGCGCGTCGACGGCTTCTACGCCCGGCCGCGCGTGAGCGAGCGCGGCGCGTTCGACGACTTCCGCGACGGCGACCAGGCGCTGTGGGGCGCTTACGCGGTGGGCGCTGCCCCGATCGGCGGTCGCATCGATCTCTACTACCTCGGTTTTCGCGACGACGAAGGATCGTTCCAGCAGGGCACGGCGCGGGAGCGGCGCCACTCGCTCGGCGCCCGCGTTTGGGGAACCGGGGGCGCCTGGGATTGGAACTGGGAGGCGCTCCACCAGTTCGGCCGCTTCGGCGCGGGCGACATCCGTGCCTGGACCCTCGCGACGGACACGGGGTACACGTTTCGCGACGCCGCCTGGCGCCCGCGGGTCGCGATCAATGCCAACGTCGCGAGCGGCGACGGCGATCCTGCCGACCCGGATCTCGGCACGTTCAACCCGCTCTTTCCCCGCGGCAACTACTTCTCCGAGGCGGCGGTGCTGGGACCGCGCAACTTCTTCAACGTCCACCCTTTTCTGACCGTCCAGCCCGCGGGAGGGTGGCGCGTCACCGCGGACGTCAACTTCTTCTGGCGGCTGGAGACGGCGGACGGCGTCTACGCACCCTCCGGCCAGCTGATCCGCGCCGCGGGCGGCAGCGACGAGCGCTTCGTCGGCTGGTCGGTGTCGCTGACCTCGGAATACGCGCTCACGCGACGGCTCACGTTCACGGCGATCTACACCCATTTCGCCGCCGGCGACTTTATCCAGGCCACCGGACCGGCGGAGAATATCGACTTCGTGGAGCTGACCCTGCAGTTCCGCTTTTGAGGTGGCGCCCGAGGCGGACGCCCCTGGTCCCCCGTCAAGGAGACGACGATGCCCGAGTCCTCACTGCAGCGCTTCGCCCCGCTCGCCGGCCGCATCCTGCTGGCGCTCATTTTCATCATCGCCGGCTTCCGCAAGATCACCGGCTTCTCCGGCACCGCCGCCTACATGGCGAGCAAGGGACTGCCCATGGTGGAGGTGCTGCTGGTGGCCACCATCGTCGTCGAGCTGGGCGGCGGGCTGATGCTGGTGCTGGGCTGGCGCGCGCGGCTGGCGGCGCTGTTGCTTTTCCTGTTCACCGCCATCGTGACGCCGATCTTCCACGGTTTCTGGGCGTTTCCGCCCGAGCAGTATCAGGCCCAGTTCAACAACTTCATGAAGAACATCGCCATCATGGGCGGCATGCTCTACGTTATGGCGTACGGCCCAGGGCCGCTGAGCGTGGGCGGCCGCCGCGCCGCTCGCTGACGGGCGCCGGCGCCGCCGCTTCTCCTGCCGCGCCGGCGCAGTCGCCCTGCGCTATGCTTGGCCCTTCGCGGGCGGGGCCGCGGCCCCGCCCGTGCCTGCCCCGCATTGCCACCAAGGGAGACCCATGAGCCTGCTGCTGAAACTTCTGGCGTTCACGATCGGCGCGCTGATGCCGGTCCAAGTGGGCATCAACGCGTCGCTGCGGCTGCTGCTGCGCGATCCGTTTCTCGCCGGCCTGGCCAACATGGTGGTGGGCGCCGCGGTCATCGTCGTGCTGCTGCTGGCGCTGCGGGTGCCGCTGCCGGCGCTGGCAACGGTGGCGGCGGTGCCGGCGTGGGCGTGGCTCGGCGGCGCCATCGGCGCCGGCGTCGTGGTGGTGAGCCTGGTGGCGGGACCCAAGCTGGGCGCGGCGACGCTGTTCGTGCTCATCGTGGCGGGCCAGATCGCCGGCTCCCTGTTCCTGGACCACTTCGGCTTCATGGGCTATCCGGTGCGGCCGTTCACGCTGCTGCGCGTGCTCGGCGCCGTGCTGCTCGTCGCCGGCGTCGTGCTGATCGTGAGACATTGACCCCGGGATCCGAATCGCGGGGCGGTCCGCCCCGGGCCGCCGCGCCCGCGGCGGGCCGCGCGTCGGCGTGGGCGCCGCTCAAGCGCCCGGTGTTCCGCACCCTCTGGATCGCCGCATTGGTGTCCAACATCGGCTCGTGGATGCAGACCATGGGCGCGGGCTGGCTGATGACGGAGCTCACCCACTCGCCCGCGAAAGTGGCGCTGGTGCAGGCGGCGCAATCGCTGCCCATGTTCCTGCTGGCGCTGCCGGCCGGCGCGCTCGCCGACATCGTCGACCGCCGCCTGCAGCTCATCTACGCGCAGGTATGGATGCTGGTGTTCGCGGTCCTGCTCACCGTCACCACCTACGCCGGGCTCACCACACCGGGGTGGCTGCTGGCGATGACGTTCCTGATCGGCTGCGGCGCGGCGGCGCAGACCCCGGCGTGGTCGGCCTCGGTGCAGGAGCTGGTGCCGCGCGCGGAGCTGCAATCGGCGGTGGCGCTGAACGGCATGTCGATCAACGTCTCGCGCGCGGTGGGACCGGCGCTGGCCGGGATGATCGTGGTCTGGAGCGGCACGGCCACCGTGTTCCTGGTGAACGCGATCTCGTTCCTGGCGGTGATCTTCGCGCTCTCCCGCTGGAAGCGCCTGACGCCGCCGTCGGGGATGCCGGCGGAGCGGCTCTTCGGCGCGCTGCGCAGCGGCTGGCGCTACGCGCGCCACGCGCCGCTGCTGCAGCGGGTGCTGCTGCGCCAGCTCACGTTCTTCCCGTTCGCCAGCGTGGTGTGGGCGCTGCTGCCGCTGATCGCCAGCCGCGAGCTGGGCGGCGACGCACGCCTCTACGGCGGCCTGCTGGGCGGCATCGGCGTCGGCGCGGTGGTGGCCATGCTGCTGCTTCCGCGCCTGACGCAACGCGTTTCCCGCGACCGCGTGGTGGCCGGCGGCTTTCTCGTCTACGGCGCCGCCAGCGCGCTGCTGGCGGCGATTCCCCACGCCTATGTCGCCGGCTTCGCGATGCTGGTGGTGGGGGCCTGCTGGATGGCGGTGCTCTCGGGGATGCAGGTGGCGGTGCAGACCGCGCTGCCGCCCTGGGTGCGGGCGCGCGGTCTTGCCGTGTACTGGGTCGTGCTCATGGGCTGCATGGCGGCCGGGTCGGTGGGCTGGGGCTACCTGGCGGAGTGGATCGGCATCCGCTGGAGCCTGGCGGCGGCCGGCGCGGGTCTGGTGCTGGCGCTGGCGGCGACGCGCCGGCTGAAGATCGGCGGCCACGACGACGTCGACCTGACGCCGTCGTCCCACTGGCCGGCGCCGATGCCGGCGGCGGAGCCGGAGCTGGAGGCCGGCCCGGTGCTGGTGACGGTGGAGTACCGGATCCGCCCGGAGAACGTCGGCCGTTTCCTCAAGGGCATGCGCTCGGTGCGGCGCATGCGCCTGCGCGACGGCGCGGTGTTCTGGCAGGTGTTCCGCGACACCGACGACCCGCAGCGCTTCGTCGAGCACTTCGTCGCCGAGTCCTGGGCCGAGTACCTGCGCCAGCACGCGCGGGTGACGGTGGCGGACCAGGACGTGGAGCAGCGCATCCGGGCGCTGCACGAGGGCCCCGAGCCGCCGAAAGTGACCCACTACATCGCCGGCGGCGCCGAAGTGCGGCCGGTGGCCGAGCCGGGGCCGGCGTCGGGCTGAACGCTGCGGCGGGGCCCTCGGGTGGTCGCCGCCGCGCTAGAATGTACCCCGGACCGGCCGCCCGCGCCGGCCCGATTCTACGGAGTCCGCCATGTATTTCGTGTCCCTCACCCGCGTGCGCCTGCGTTCGCCCTACCTGCTGCTGCCCTGGATGCTCCATGCGGGGCGGGCCATGCGCTCGATGCACACGGCGCCCGGCCGGCTGGTGACCGCGACGCGCAAGACCAACGGCCTCGCGTTCTGGTGCCTGACGGTGTGGCGGAGCGAAGCGGCGATGCGCGCCCACCGCGAAGGCGGCGCGGCGCTCTTCGACCTCGAGCGGCTGCGCTACTGGTGCGACGAGGCGGCCTCGGTCACGTGGGAACAGGAGTCGGCCGCGTTACCGGCGTGGGAGGAGGCGGAGGAGCGGCTGCGCTCGTCGGCGCGCCTGCATCGCGTGCTGTATCCGTCGCCGGCCCATCGCGGCTGGACCATCTCCGCGGACTGAGCCGACGCCGCGGACCGGCGCCGGGACCCGGTCAGCGGCGCCGCGCGAACGGCGTCCGCCCGCGCCAGTACTGCAGCAGCAGCCAGCCGCCCAGCATGCCGCCCAGGTGGGCGAAATGGGCGACGCCCGACTGCGTGCCGGACACGCCCAGGTACAGCTCCAGCAGCCCGTAGAGCGTGACAAACAGCCATGCCGGCATCGGTATCGGCGGGAAGATCAGCAGGATGGTGCGGCGGGGGAAGTACATGCCGAACGCCAGCAGCAGACCGAACACGCCGCCGGAGGCGCCCACGGTCGGGTAGGGCGGAGCGCCCGCCGACGCCGCCACCATCAGCTGCGCCACCGCGGCAGTGACCACGCAGACGAAATAGTAGGTCACGTAGCGGCGCTGCCCGAACAGCCGCTCCAGGTCGGAGCCGAACATGTACAGCGCCAGCATGTTGAAGAACAGGTGCGCCATGCCGCCGTGCAGGAAGCTGTAGGTGACGAGCTGCCAGGGGGCGAACCCGGCGCCGACGTCGGGCGCGTAGCCCGCGCCGGTGTTGAGGGGCCAGAGGGCGAACGGCAGCACGATCCGGTTGCCGGTCGCGATCTGCAGCAGGAACACGCCGACGTTGGCGGTGAGCAGGATGCCGGTGACGGGGGCGACGGAACCGAACATGAAGCGGAGACCTTTCGTGGGCCGGAGCCGCCGGCGAAGGGGACTAAAGGTCAGATGATATATCCCCGCCAAGGTTTCAAGGCTCACCGGCGCCCGGCGCCGGGCGCTGTCCGCCGCAGGGACCGCCGATCTCGTTGAGATAGCAGTGGGTGGTGGTGTCCACCAGCCGCCACCGGTACTCCACCGGCCGGTCGTCGAACGTGAACGCGGTGCGCTGGATCTCCAGCAACGGCGACCCCTTCGCCACGCCGAGCCAGCCCGCGGCGGCATCGTCCGCAGCCAACGCCACGAGCCGCTCCTCCGCGCGGACCACGGTGACGCCGTAGCGCGACTGGTACAGCCCGAACGCAGAAATTCCTCAAGTGAACGTCGAATGGCCGGCGCCGGTGGATCACCGGCACCGGCCGTGGGGGCGCAGGGCTCAGGCGGTGATCTCGCCGTCGGTCTTGCGCAGTTCCTTCAGCAGCTCGGCGTCGAAGCCCACGGTCGGCTGCGACTTGCGCACCGGTGCGGCCGCGTGGCCGTAGTTGCCGTTGCCGTCGGTGCGGTTCAGCTCGTCGATGAACGCCTGGTCGACGCTGCCGCCGCTCCTGGCGGCGCCGGTGGCGACGAGGTCCTGGGGGTTGTAGCCGTCGCTCTGGTGCAGCTCACGGGCCAGGTCGCTGGCGCCGAAAGCGGAGAACGAAGCGAACAGGGCGGCAGCGGCCGCGACGGATTTGATGGCTTTCATGGGTGTCTCCTTTGCAGTCAAGTTGGGTTTCGATCGTTTCGAAGCAACGCGCTTCGTGCCCATTGGTCTGCGGGAAGCGCGCGTTCCTTACTGCATTTTTCTTCGTGATGAAAATTTGAGAATTCGTGATCGCGGCGTGACCAGCCTGATCGGCGCGGCCGCGCGATCCTTACGCCGGATTGCGTGGCGATGAGCCTTCGCGATGGGGCGGCGCCGCCGCGGTCGGGCGGATCGAGCCGGCGCGCGAGAACGCGGCGCAGGAGCGCCGGGTCAGGTCAGCGCGGCGCAGCCTGCGCCACCGGCCCGCCGGCGTCCTGCGGCAGGCCGTCCCAGCCCCCGCCCAGCGCGCGCACCAGGTCCGTCACGGCGTTGCGCTGGGCGCGCAGGGCTTCGACGCGGTTGATCTCGGCCTGCAGCAGGCCGCGCTCCGCGTCCAGCAGTTCCAGCTGGCTCGAAATTCCCAGGTCGTAGCGGATCCGCGCCAGGCGCAGGGTTTCGTTCAGGGCTTTGATGCGATCTGCCTCGGCATCGAAAACTTCCCTGGAGCGGGCCTGGGCCACCAGCGCCTGTCGCACTTCCTTGAACGCCTCCTGGATCGCCTTCCGATACCGGGCTACGGCTTGCCGCTCCCGCGCCCTGGTCGCGTCGATCTCTCCGAACAGGCGGCCGCCCTGGAAAATGGGCTGGGACAGGGCTGCGGCCAGTTGCCAGACGCCGGCGGGGCCGGTGAAGAGGTCGGAGAGGGCCCCACTCTCGCTGCCGAGATACCCGGTGAGGGAAATGCGCGGAAACAGCGACGCCCGGGCCACGCCGATCCGGGCGTTGGCCGCGATCAGCCGCTGCTCCGCCTCCACCAGGTCGGGGCGGCGCAGCAGGAGTTCCGACGGCAGCCCCTCCGGCACCACCGCGATGGGCGGTTCGCCCCGGTCCGCCTCGCGCTGGATGCCGCCCTCGATGATGTCCCGCGGGCTGCGGCCCAGCAGCACCGCCAGCGCCAGTTCCTCGGTGGCGCGCAGCCGCTCCAGTTCCGGCAGTTGCGCCCGGGCCGAGGCCACCTCGGCTTCCCGCTGCCGCAGGTCGAAGTCCCCGATCAGGCCGGAGGCGTTGCGCACCTTTTGCAGTTCCAGATCCCGCATCCGGAATTCCAGCGAACGGCGGGTCGCCTCCGCCTGGGCGTCCAGCGCGGTGAGCTGGAAATACGACTGGGCCACCTGGGCGGCGAGGGTGATGCGCACCGTGTCCCGGGCGGCGCGACTTGCCAGAAGCTCGGCGCGGGCCGCGTCGCTGGCGTTCCTGAGCCGCCCCCACAGGTCCAGTTCGTAGGACACGTTGAGGGTGGCGCGGTTATTGTTATTGATGAACCGGGTACCCGGAGGCAATGGAAATGGGGTGGACGAACGCTCGGAGAAGAGCCGAGTGCGGTCGCGCTGGGCGGAGGCGTCGATGGCCGGCACCTGCTCGGCGTCGGCCACCTGCAGCAGCGCCCGCGCTTCGTCCACCCGCGCCGCCGCCAGCGCCAGGTCCTGGTTATGAGCCAGGGCCTCCGCCACCAGCCGGTCCAGAACCGGGTCGCCGAAGAGGGTCCACCACTGGTCGCGGCTAGCGCTCATGCCGTTGGCAGGGGCGTCGCGCCACACCGCCGGCAACTCCGCCGCGGGCCGCTGGTAACCCGGAGCAAGGGAAACGCAGCCTGCGAGTGCCGCGGCTGCGATTACAGCCAGGAGCGGATTACGCCTCATCGGCGCCTCCTTTCTGGGTCGGGTGGTGGTGCGGCACCGGGGGCGCCGCCCGGTGGGTGATGTCGCGTGCATGCTCCACCTCCTGCAGGATCTCTTCGGTGGAGCGCGGCTCCCGCAGCTGGCGGCTCACGATCAGCTTGAAGAACAGCGGCACGAAGAAGATGGCGAGGAAGGTGGCCGCCAGCATGCCGCCGACGACGCCGGTGCCCACCGAATGGCGCGCGCCCGCGCCCGCCCCGGTGGAGATGGCCAGCGGCACCACGCCGAAGATGAACGCCAGCGAGGTCATCAGGATCGGGCGGAAGCGCAGCCGCGCCGCTTCCACCGCCGCCGCGGTGGCGGACATGCCCTCGTGAAACTTCATCGACGCGTACTCGACGATCAGGATCGCGTTCTTCGCCGCCAGCCCCAACAGCGTCACCAGGCCGATCTGGAAATAGACGTCGTTGGTGAGCCCGCGCAACCACACCGCGGCGAGCGCGCCGAAGGTGCCGAACGGCAGCGCGAACAGCACCGACAGCGGCAGCGACCACTTCTCGTACTGGGCCGCCAGGATCAGGAACACCATCACCACCGCCATGGCCAGCGCGATGGTGGAGGTGCCGCTCGCCTTCTTCTCCTGGAACGAGGCGCCGCTCCAGTCCAGGCTGAAGTCCGGCGGCAGCACCTCGGCGGCGATCTCCTCGACGCGCTGGATCGCCTGGCCGGACGAGACGCCGGGCGCGCCGGCGCCGAACACCTTGGCCGCCGGCAGGTTGTTGAAGCGGTCCAGGGTTTCCGGGCCCGACGAGTAGCGCACGCCGGCGAGCGACTCCAGCGGCACCATCGAGCCGCGGTAGTTGCGCACCCACACGCCGCCGATGTCCTCCGGCGCCTTGCGGTAGGCGGGCTCCGCCGACATGAGCACCTGCCAGGTCCGCCCGTACTTGTTGAAGTCGTTGACGTAGTAGGTGCCCAGCGTCGCGGCCACGGTGTCGAACAGCGCGTCGATGGGCACGCCCACCGCCTTGGCCTTCTCGCGGTCGACCTCCACATGGAGCTGCGGCGTGTTGGAGCGCCACAGTGTGTTCACCTGCACGAAGCTGGGGTCCTTGCCGGTGCGCGCCAGGAACTGCTGGGTAACCTCCGCGAGCCGCTTGGGGTCGCTCTCGCCGCGGTTCTGGATGTAGAGCTCGAAGCCGCCGGCGTTGCCCAGGCCGAAAATGGGCGGCGGGTTGAACGCCAGCACCAGCGCCTCCTTGAGGTGCGCGGTCTTGCCGAACAGCTCGCCCACCAGGGCCTGCACCGGCACGTCGCGCTCGTCCCAGTGCTTCTGGGTCACGAAGATGGTGGCGGCGCTGTTGCGGAACGCGCCGCCGAGGAAGTCGAAGCCGGTGAACGCCACCGCGTCCTCGTTGTTGGGGTTGGACCGGATGATCTCCAGCACTTCCTTCACCACCCTGTCGGTGCGCTCCAGCGTCGCCCCGTCGGGCAGCAGAACCGCGGCGATGTAATAGCCCTGGTCCTCGTCCGGCACCAGCGAGCCGGGCGTGAAGCGCCACAGCCCGGCGGTGATCGCCACCATGCCGGCGAACAGCGCGATGCCCACCAGCGAGCGGCGGATCATCCACGCGACGCCGCGGGCGTAGCGGTTGGTCACGCGGTGGAACCAGTCGTTGAACCAGCGGAAGAAGCGGTTGGGCCGGGTGTGGCCGTGCTTGAGGATCAGCACGCACAGCGAGGGGGTCAGCGTCAGCGCGACGATGCCCGAGATCACCACCGAGATCGAGATGCTGACGGCGAACTGGCGGTAGAGCTCGCCGGTGAGGCCGCCGAGGAAGGCGATCGGCACGAACACCGCACACAGCGTGAGCACGATGGCGATCACCGGCCCGGTCACCTCCTGCATTGCCTTGATCGCCGCCTCGCGCGCGCCGGCGCGCTTCTCGCGCATGATGCGCTCGACGTTCTCGAGCACGACGATGGCGTCGTCCACCACGATGCCGATCGCCAGCACCATGCCGAACAGCGTCAGCGTATTGATCGAATAGCCCATCACCAGCAGGCCGGCGAAGGTGCCGATCAGCGACACCGGCACCGCCAGGATCGGGATCAGCGTCGCGCGTGCGCTCTGCAGGAACACATACACCACCAGCAGCACCAGCAGCATCGCCTCGCCCAGCGTCTTCAGCACCTCGCGGATCGAGACCTCGACGAAGCGCGTGGTGTCGTAAGGGATGGCGTAGGTGAGGCCGTCGGGGAATCGCTGCGCCAGCTCGGCGACGGTGGCCTTCACGTCCTGGGCCACGTCCAGCGCGTTGGCGCCGGGCTGCAGGAAGATGCCCACCAGCGTCGCCGGTCTTCCGTTGTGGCGGCCGATGAACTCGTAGTCCTTCGAGCCCAGCTCCACGCGCGCCACGTCCTTCAGGCGCAGGTTGGAGCCGTCCGGGTTGGCGCGCACCACGATGTTCTCGAACTGCGACACCTCCGAGAGCCGGCCCTGGGTGGTGATGGTGTAGACCAGCTCCTGGGGGCCGCCGGTGGGCGTCTGGCCGATCTTGCCGGCGGCGAACTGGGCGTTCTGCTCGTTGATCGCCGCCACCAGGTCGCCGGTGGTGAGTCTGAGCTGCGCCAGGCGGTCGGGCTTGACCCAGATCCGCATGGCGTAATCCTTGGCGCCGAAGATCTGGACGTTGGTGGTGCCGGGCACGCGCTTCAACACGTCCAGCACGTTGAGGGTGACGTAGTTGCTGGTGTAGAGGTCGTCGTAGCGGCCGTCCGGCGAATAGAACGCCAGTACCTGCAGGAACGCGGAGGAGCCCTTCTCCACGGTCACGCCCTGGCGCCGCACCTCCTCCGGCAGGCGCGCCTCGGCCTGCTTCACGCGGTTGTTGACGTTCACCGCCGCCAGGTCGACGTCGGCGCCGATGTTGAAGGTGACCAGGATCTCGAGCGAGCCGTTGGACGCCGAGGTGGAGCTCATGTAGAGCATGTCCTCGATGCCGTTGATGGCGTTTTCCAGCGGCGCCGCCACGGTCTGCTCCAGCGTTTCGGCGGAGGCGCCGGGGTATTGCGCGCGCACCGTCACCACCGGCGGCGAGATTTCCGGGTATTGGGCGATGGGCAGGCTGCCGATCGCCGCCAGCCCCGCGAGCACGATGAACAGCGACAGCACGACCGCGAAGATCGGCCGGTCGATGAAGAAACGGGAAAACATCGGCGCGTCCTCCCGTTACTTCGCGACGGCGGCGGAGGCCGCGGTGGCGCCGCCGGCCGGGACCACCTGCACCGGCGCGCCGGGTCCGATCTTGATCACGCCGTCGACGATCACGCGCTCGCCGGCCTCGAGGCCGGAGCGGATCACCCACGAGTCGCCGTTCCACGGCCCCAGCTTCACCGGGCGCGCCTGGGCCTTGCTCTCGGCGTCGACGACGTAGACGAACTTGCCCTGGGGCCCCTCCAGCACCGCGCGCTGCGGCACCAATACGGCCTGCGGGCGGGTGGCGCCGTTGATCACCACGCGCACGAACTCGCCGGCGCGCAACAGGCCGCGCGGGTTGGGCAGCTCGGCGCGCGCTTCGCTGGTGCCGGTGGCGGAGCTCACGCGCACGTCGGTGAAGTCCAGCACGCCGGTCTGGGAATAGGTGGTGCCGTCGGCCAGCTTCACGTCCACCTTGTACTTGCCGTCGGCCGGCAGCCTGACGCGCCCGGCCTGGATCTCCTCGCGGATCGCCAGCTGCTCGCGGTCGGGAATGCCGAAGATCACGTACATCGGGTCGGTCTGCGTCACCGTGGTGAGCAGCACGTCCGGGCCCGACACCAGCGTGCCCTCGGAGACGACGGCGCGGCTGGAGACGCCCGAGATCGGCGCCTCGACCCGCGTCCACTCCAGGTCGAGCTGCGCCTGCTCGAGCCGCGCCCGCGCCGCCTGCACTTCGGCCGCGGCGACCTGCTCGGCGGACACCGCGTCGTCGTAATCCTTCTGCGCCACCGCCTTGGCGTCGTAGGCGGGCTTGAGCCGCGCGACATCGCGCTTCGCCTGCGCCAGGCGTGCCTCCGCCACCGCCAGGTCGGCGGCAGCGCGGTTGCGGGCGACCTGGAACGGCGCCGGGTCGATGAGGAACAGCGACTGCCCGGCCTTCACCGGCGCGCCTTCCTTGAAGTTGCGCTTCTGCAGGATGCCGGTGACGCGGGCGCGCACCTCCACCTCGCGGTAGCCGGCGGTCTGGCCGACGTACTCGTAGCTGACGGGCAGGTCGCGCGGCTCCACGGTCATCACCGCCACCGGCGGGGGCGGCGGCGGACCGGGCGGGGCGCCGACGTCGCCGCAGGCGGCGAGCAGCGCGGCGGTGGGGACGAGAAGCAACGTCTGGCGCAGGGTCTTGGCAATCATGGTTGCTCGCAACATGTTTGGTCGCGGTTACGGGGCAATGCGCCCGGCGGACCGGCCGGGCCGCCGGCGTCGGGGTGGGCCGATCGGTCCACTCGACACGGCAGCGGAGTTTACATACAGCCGTGAATGTATGTAAAGTGTATTAGAATATCGCCAAATCCATTGTCGCGAGCCGGTAAGAATCCGGACCCCGAGGAGTCATGGTCAGACGCACGAAGGACGAAGCGCAGGAGACGCGCAACGGCATCCTGGACGCCGCCGAGCGCATGTTCGGCGAGCGCGGCGTGTCGCGCACCTCGCTGGAAGACATCGCCGATGCGGCGGGCGTGACGCGCGGCGCCATCTACTGGCATTTCGCCAACAAGAACGAGCTGTTCCAGGCGATGGCCGACCGCGTGCTGCTGCCGATGGAGGACATCATGCGCCAGGCCGCCGAGGAGAGCACCGAGGATCCGGTGGCGCGGCTTGCGGAGGCGTGCGTGCAGACCCTGCGCCGCACCGTCGAAGATGCCCAGTGCCGCCGCGTGCTGGAAATCCTCTGCTACCGCTGCGAGAGCGTGGGCGACCTCGCCAGCATTTCCATCCGTCACCGGGAGTGCCGCGCCGGCGGACTGCAGATGATGGAGCGCGCTTTCAGGAACGCGGTGCGGCGCGGCCAGCTGCCGGCCGGCCTGAATGCGCGGCGCGCGGCGGTGGGCCTCGACGCGTTCATCATGGGCCTGGTGTACGCGTGGCTGCTGGATCCGGCGTCGTTCCCGCTGGCGCGGGAAGCCCGGGCGCTGGTGGACACCTACCTGGGTGGCCTGGCGCAGGTTGCGCCGGCGAAACCTGCGTCCCGGGCCGCTTCCGCCAAGCCGCGCCGCCGCACCGCCGCTGCCCGCGCCGGGGGTGACGCGCGCCGCCGCAGCGCTTGAGCGGCGCCGCCGGGTGTCACACCTCTTCGGCGACGGGCTCGATGACGCCCGCCTCGCTCAGCAGCCAGTCGCGAAACGCCGCCACCTGGGGCCGTTCCGCCACCGCCTCGTCGCACACCAGGTAGTAGGCGAAGCCGGATTCCACCACCACGTCGAACGGCGCCACCAGATCGCCGGCGACGATGTCCGCCGCCACCAGCGGCTTGATGCCGAGCGCCACGCCGAGCCCGTCCACCGCGGCGTCGATGGCCAGCGCGGAATTGGTGAAGCGCGGGCCGCGGGCCACGTCGACACCACTCACGCCGGCGGCCTTGAGCCAGGCTTCCCACGACAGCCGCTCGGCGACGTCGGGAATGGTGTCGTCGTGCAGCAGCGTGTGGTGCCGCAGGTCCTCCGGCACCCGCAGCGGCCGGCCGCTCTGCAGCAGGCGCGGGCTGCACACGGGGTAGTATCCGGCGCTGATCAGCTTGTCGACCCGCGCGCCCGGGTAGCGCCCGCGGCCGAAGCGGATGGTGACCAGCGTGGCCGCGTCGTCCGCGGATGCGTCGCCGTCGCCGCCCGCGGTTTCGCCGCTTCCTGCGCTGTCGTCGATCGCCCCGACGGCGGAGGAAATGCGCAGCTCCACCTCCGGGTGCAACGCGGTGAAACGGTGCAGGCGCGGCACCAGCCAGCGGGTGGCGAACAGGGGCGGGGCACTGACCGCCAGCGGGCCAACCCGGGCGTGGGTGCGCGTGCGCTCCACCGCCACCGCCAGGCACTCGAACGCCTCCTGGACCTTGGGCATGGCCGCCTTGCCGGCGTCGGTGAGCTCCAGCGCCCGGGTCAGGCGGCGGAACAATTTCACGCCCAGCTGGTCTTCCAACCCTTTGACCATGTGGCTGATGGCAGCCGGCGTGACGTGCAGCTCCGCCGCCGCCTTCTTGAAGCTCAGGTGGCGGGCGGCGGCCTCGAAGGCCCGAAACGCGTTCAGGGGCGGCAGGCGGTGATAGGACATCGGTCTACAGGTTAATCCATCTATTGTATCGCATGATAAATCATTGCTTGTTGCGTTGCACCATCGGCCTTATAAATAGTCCAATATCTGTTGACGGAAATTCCCGTCGCCGTCCGAGAACGGACTTAACTTTTTGAAAGGTTTTGGGTAAGTGAAATGAAGACCACAGACGCACAAGCCCTGATCTTCGAGGCTAGAGCGCTTCGGGGTCGGGTCCTCCGGGAGATGGCTGTCTCCACGTTGGATAGGATCAAGCGGGTTTATCGCAAGGCGGTGGCGGCCGAGCAGGCTCGGGCGCGCCGGGCCAAGCCCGCAGCCTGCTGAGCAGGCTTTCAGAACCGCGCGCCGGCCGCGAACCGGCTGGCGTACGGGCCTCGGTCTGTTTTCCTCCTCCTCCTCCTCCAGACCGATGGCTTTAAGGGGTGCCGCTTGGCACCCCTTTTTTTATTTCAACGGGTTATGTGTGAGCCAGTGCTCACGAAACAGCCCGGTCCTGCCACGGCCCTGCCGCCGCCGGGGCGATCCCCAGCCGGGCGGGCGCCGACCTGAGCACCGACGGCTCGATTTCCCCGTCGGCATGGAGGCCGGCCAGCGCGGCATGCGCGATGTACCGGCGGTCCACCTCGAAGAACCGCCGCAGGTTGACCCGCGTGTCGCTGCGGCCGAAGCCGTCGGTGCCCAGCACCGTGAAGCGGCGGCCGGCGGGCAGGTAGGGCGCCACCAGGCTCGGCACCGCCCGCACGTAGTCGCTGGCGGCGACGATGGGCCCGGCGGTGGGTCCCAGGCACTGCTCGAGCCAGCTGGTCCGTGAGCCGCCGCCGGCGGCCAGCCGGTTGTCCCGCTCCGCTGCCATTGCGTCGCGCTGCAGCTCGGTGAAGCTGGTCACGCTCCAGACGTTGGCCCGGATGTCGTATTCCTGCTCCAGCAGCTCGGCCCCGGCGATGGCTTCGCGCAGGATCGTGCCGCTGGCCAGCAGCTGGACCCGGGCGCCGTCGCGGCCGTGCAGCAGGTACATCCCGCGGAGGATTCCGTCCGCGGCGCCCGCCGGCATCGCGGGGTGCGCGTAGTTCTCGTTCATGATCGTGACGTAATAGAACACATCCTCCTGCTGCTCCAGCATGCGCCGCGTGCCGTCCTGCAGGATCACCGCCAGCTCGTAGCCGTAGCAGGGATCGTACGCGCGGCAGTTGGGGATGGTGGCGGCGATCAGGTGTGACGAGCCGTCCTGGTGCTGCAGACCCTCGCCGGAGAGCGTCGTGCGCCCCGCGGTGGCCCCCATCAGGAACCCGCGCGAGCGCGAGTCGGCCGCGGCCCAGATCAGATCGCCGATGCGCTGGAAACCGAACATCGAGTAGAAGGTGTAGAACGGCAGCATCGGCGTGCCGTGGGCGGAGTACGCCGTGGCCGCCGCCAGCCACGACGAGATCGCACCCGCCTCGGAGATGCCTTCCTCCAGGATCTGGCCGTCCTTCGCCTCCTTGTAGTAGAGCAGCTCGTCGCGGTCCTCGGGGTCGTAGGTCTGGCCCACCGACGAGTAGATCGCCACCTGCCGGAACAGCGACTGCATGCCGAAGGTGCGCGCCTCGTCGGCGACGATGGGCACGACGCGCGGGCCGATCTGCCCGTCCTTCAGCACCTGGCCGAGCCACTGCACGAACAGCATCGTGGTGGACTGCTCGCGCTCGCGCGAGCCTTCGAGGAAACGCGCGAAGGCGTCCAGCGCCGATACCCCGATCTTCGGCGCCTTCGCGGAGCGCGCCGGCACGTAGCCGCCCAGCGCACGGCGCCGTGCGTGCAGGTACTTCAGCTCCGGGCTGTCGTCCGCCGGCTTGCAGAACCTGAGCGCGCGCACGTCGGCATCCGACAGCGGCAGGTTGAAGCGGTCGCGGAACGCGAGCAGCGCGTCGTCCTCCAGCTTCTTCGCCTGGTGCGCGCCCATCCTGCCCTGGCCCCAGTGGCCCATGCCGTAGCCTTTCTTGGTCTGGGCCAGGATCACGGTCGGCCGGCCGCGCAGGTTCACCGCCGCGTGGTACGCGGCGTGGATCTTGAGCGGATCGTGGCCGCCGCGGCGCAGGCGGTCGATGTCCGCGTCCGACAGGTCCGCCACCAGACGCCGCAGCTCGGGGTACTTGTTGAAAAAATGCTCGCGGTTGAAGCGGCCGTCGGTGGCGGCGTACTTCTGCAGTTCCCCGTCCACGGTCTCGTGCAGCCGCTGCAGCAGGATGCCGTCCTTGTCGCGCGCGAACAGCGGATCCCAGTCCGAGCCCCACAGCACCTTGATCACGTTCCAGCCGGCGCCGGTGAACAGCCCCTCCAGCTCCTGGATGATGGAGCCGTTGCCGCGCACCGGGCCGTCGAGCCGCTGCAGGTTGCAGTTCACCACGAACACCAGGTTGTCGAGCTCCTCGCGCGCGGCGAGCGACAAGCCCGCGAGCGCCTCCGGCTCGTCCATCTCGCCGTCGCCGACGAACGCCCACACGCGCCGTCCGCGGGTGGCGAGCAGGTTGCGGTCCTCCAGGTACTTGAGGAAGCGCGCCTGATAGATGGCGTTGATCGGGCCCAGCCCCATGGAGCCGGTGGGAAACTGCCAGAAGTCCGGCATCAGCCAGGGGTGGCAGTAGGAGGAGAGGCCGCCGCCGCCGGTTTCGCGCCGGTAGCTGTCGAGATGGGCCTCGGTGAGCCGTCCCTCGAGGAAGGCGCGTGCGTACACGCCGGGCGCCGAATGCGGTTGGAAATACACCAGGTCGCCCGCGTCGCCGGCGCGGAAGAAGTGGTTGTAGCCCACTTCGAACAGGTCGGCGGCCGAGGCATAGCTGGCGATATGGCCGCCCAGTTCCGGATGCGCGCGGTTGGCGCGCACCACCATCGCCAGGGCGTTCCAGCGCACCAGCGCGGTGATGCGCTCCTCCATCCCCAGGTCGCCCGGGTAGGGCGGCTGCTCCGCGAGCGGAATCGTGTTCACGTACGCGGTGGTGGCGTTGAAGCGCAGGCGCCGGCACGAGCGGCGCGCGCTGTCGAACAGCTGCTGCAGCAGGTACTCGGCGCGCTCCTCGCCTTCCTCCGCGATCAGCGCCTGCAGCGCGTCGATCCATTCCCGGGTCTCGTCCGGGTCGACGTCGTGGGGGTGTCCCATGGCGTGCTCCTCCTGTGCTGAAAATGGTACGCCCCGGGCGGGCCCGACGTGTTGCGAAATGGGTGGTCAGAGCGGCCGATCGCGCAATAAAATTGCGCGCAACAGCAAAAACGAGGCGCAAAATGCGATCCACGGAGCTGGACCCCATCGACCGCCGCATCCTGGAGGTGCTCCAGCGCGACGCCCGCATCGCCAACGTCGACCTGGCGGAGAAGATCAACCTCTCGCCCAGCCCCTGCCTGCGCCGGGTGCGCGAGCTGGAAGCTACCGGCGTCATCCGCCGCTACGCCGCACTGGTGGATCCGCTGGCGCTGGGCCTGTCGGTGAGCGTGTTCATCCACGTCACCCTGGAGAAGCAGGTGGAGCGCGTGCTGGATACCTTCGAGGCCGCGATCCGCGAGCGCCCCGAGGTGATGGAGTGCTACCTGATGACCGGCGAGTCCGACTACCTGCTGCGCGTGGTGGTGCCGGACATGCCCGCATTGGAGCGCTTCATCCTCGACTTCCTCACGCGCATCCCGGGCGTGGGCAACATCAAGTCCAGCTTCGCGCTCAAGCAGGTGAAGTACGAGACGGCGCTGCCGCTGGGGAGCGGGTGAAACGACTGCTCAAAGCAGTTCGCGAAATCGCTCGATCGTGAGGCCGGCGTCGCGAACGATACCGCCCATCGTGATGGCGTTGACCGGGTTGTGGCGCGGGACGGTAAGGATGCGTTGCCCGTCGCTGAGGACGGTGTGCTTGCCCTGGCGGACGACCCGGAATCCCGCCTTCTGCAGGGCACGGATCGCGTCGAGGTGATTGATGCCCGGGAGCTTGGGTAAGGCTAGAGGGCGATCTCGATCTCTCGGGTCTCTTGACCGCGAGCCTCTTCCTCCGCCGCCGCCGCCAGGTACTCCCGAATAGCGTCGCGAATGTTATCTATGGCTTCCTGCTCGGTGGCGCCTTGTGACCAGCAACCGGGCAACCCCGGCACGGAAACGGCGAAGCCCTCTTCCGAGCGATGCAGAATGACGCGGTATCTCATGGGCGGACCTCCGAAGCAGGATTATATTCCCGCGCCGACTTCCGAGTTAGCTGGACTCGCCAACAACGCGAGCACCGGAGGGGACCATGCTGCAGACCGCCGACCTCACGATCCGCCTGCACCCCGCGGATGACTTCGTCATCGCCCGCACGGACCTGCAGATCGGCACGCAGATCGTGCAGGAGAACATCCGCACGCGGGCGTCGATCCCCGCCGGCCCCCCAAGGTGGCGACCAGGGCCGTGTCGCCGGGCATGCCCGTGCGCCGCTGCAACCAGGTGATCGGCTTCGCCAGCAAGCCGAGCGTGATGGCGATCACGCATCGCACCGGCTGCGGCATGGCCTCGGACGGCGAGCCGGTGCGGCTGCTGCGCCGCGTGCTGGCGGGCTACGCGACGCACCCGAATTTCTACGGCGAGCTGCTGCCGGAGGCGAACCGGGTGCGGCGGGAGCCGGTGCCGGCGAGCCGCCTCGTGCTCGCCCTGCAGTGCGGCGGCTCGGACGGCTACTCCGGCGTGAGCGCGAACCCGACGCCCGGCAACAAGCGCGGCGGGCTCACCACCATCCTCGAGAAATCGCTCGGCGCAGTGGCGAAGGGAGGCACCACCGGCCTGATGGACGTGTACGAGTACGCGGAACCGGTCGCCGAGCACGGCTTCGTCTTCATGGACACGCCGGGCTACGACCCCGTCTCCATCACCGGCCAGGTGGCGGGCGGCGCCAACGTCGTCGCCTTCACCACCGGCCGCGGCGCGGTCACTTGAGGTTCATGCAGTTGGCGTAGTACGTCACCGTCGCCGGCCAGTCGGAGAAGATGCCCAGGATGCGCACCTTGCGCGCCAGCACGTCCAGCGCCTTGTACACGTCGCCGTCGGTCTTGATCGCCTTGCCCTGCGGATCGAACTGGTAGTACCACCCCGCCTTCGACGCGCCCTGGCGCAGGTCCGAGCGCTCGAAGCTCCAGGCGATGATGTCCAGGCCCGCGCGCTTGATATCCGTGGCGTACTGGGAGGGGATCACCTCGCCGGCGTCGTTCACCGCCAGCAGCGCCCACATCGGCGGCGCGAAGATCTGCACGCCCTGCTGCTTGAGCTGCTTCAGCGCATCGAACGACAGCCCCGGAATCGGCGGATTGGCGGTTGGATCAATGCTGTCCAGGTAGACAGCCTGCCTGCCGAACTCGGGGTTGTTCTTGATCCAGTACAGGACGTCGTCCTTGTTGAACGACTGGGCCCAGACATCCTTCGGATCGACACCGGCATCCTTGAGCTCGTCGATCATCTTCTGCGCGTATGCCGCCTGGCTGCCGAAGACCGCATCGACCCGGTCCCGGAACTCGGCGCTCTTGAGTTCCGGCGTGTGCTTCACGCCCAGCCGTTTGTTCAGCTCGATGCTCTCCTTGAACGTGAGCACGCTGGCCCGGCCGGTGTAGAGGTCGGTGCGCCAGCTCGCCGTGCCGCCCAGGTAGCCCGCGGCCGTCGTCGCGGCGGGATTGCTGGCGTCCATCTTGGCTTCGAGCGACTTGTACTCGTCCAGCGTCAGGTCGCTGGTGCAGCATTTGGGCCCGGGGCTCTGGCCCGGCCCGCTCCAGGGGACGGTGCACTTGCTGTTGAGGTCCGTGACGACGATGTTGGTCGTCGTGTGCAGGTCGCACTCGCTGTGGCGGCAGACCAGCTCCCCGTCCTGGGTGAAGGTGACGTCGCACTCCACGATGCCGGCGCCCATCCGCGCCGCCGCCCGGTACGAAACATCGGAATGCTCCGGGAACTGCAGTGCCGCACCGCGGTGGCCGATGGAGAAATCGGTTTTGTAGAACGGGCCCTTCGCGCACTGCATTAGGCGGTTCTTGAGCCGGCTCTCCTCCATGCCTTCCACCAGGTAGAACGGCCGTGGACCGAGCTGCACGCTGTCGTCGTGCCGGCCGCCCCGGTCCGCGTGAGCGGTGGCGGCGGGCACCGCCGCGGCGGCGAGGGCCAGCGTCATGGCAAGGGCAGGTGTCTTGCGCATCGGATTCCTCCTGTCAGGTTGAGTCGCGCGGGTGCGGGGTTGCGCCCGACTCGAACTCTGCTCCCGGGACATGTAACCGTGATGGCGGACCATTTGCCGTTCCATGAATTTTGAATGGCGCAGGATCAAGCGCCGCGCCGAGGAGCTGGAGATCTGCGGCAGCGTGGAAACAAGAGCGCTGCATGGCGGGAAGGATAACCCGGCGGGTTCCGTCGGTACGGCACGGCGGCCGCCTGCCGCGCCCATCCCTGCCTTCCCGGCGGCCATGCCCCGATCCGGCGGATCTGTCCGCCGCCGCGGCTGCGCCGCGGAGCGCCCGGCGTACAATCTTCACCTGGTGGTTGGCGGCCTCGATCGGTGATGTCGATGCACGGAAACCCGGGCCTGACGCGCGCCGCGAGCCTCTTGGCGCGGGTGGCGCGCGCCCTGACCCGGCAGCGGCTGGCGGCGGTGGCGCTCGTGACGCTGCTCCTGTCGCTCGGCGCGCTGGTCAGCCCGGCGCTGCTGGATTTTTTCACGCCGGCCGAAATCGCGCTGGCTTGGCTCGAGCACCTTGCCGAGCTGGCGGTCATCGCCGCGGCGCTGCTGCTCTGCTTTACCGTGCAGTTACGGTGAGCGACGACGGCGCCGTCGCGGTGCTCGCCGTGCGCCTGAGCATTTCTCGCGTTTCGCGCCGCACTCGCCGATCGGCTTACCGTCTAGCTCACCGGATCGGGAGCCGTTTCCTGATCGGCCACTGCTCTGGAGCGATGTTCAACTGCCCGGCGGTGCCGGCGCCTACGCCAACGGCTACCTCGTCTTCACCACGGCCGACGGCGACATCGCCTACCTCAAGTATCAGTTCCGCGCCGTTCCCGTGCCCGGAGCGGACGGCAAGCCGCGATTTGTGGCCAGCGGCTACTGGGAGACCGCGGGCGGCACCGGCAAGCTCAAGGAGCTGCGCGGCGTCGGCACCGTGCAGTTCAATCCGAAAGAGCGGCGCTGGGTGCTGGAGGGCGACCTGGCCTCGGCCGACTGAGCACCCATCGGTCGCGCCGCGCGGGCGCGTGAGTGCCCGGTTGGGGCTTGACGAGCGGCCGGTGGGCAGAAGCGGCGGCCGATCGGCCGTGCCCGCGCGTCCCCGCCGCGAGGTGCGCCGCGCTCAGTCCGCGACGACATCGGCTACTTTGAACTTCCAGCCGGGACAGTGGGATTGCACGATCTCGAAGCCGTGTGCGACCCAGTCGGCGCACGCCAGAACCGCGGCGAGGTCGCCGCCAACCGGGGGCGCGGACCGGAAGTGCAGCACGATCTCGGGCTCGATCTTGGGCTCGGTAAAGCACCCGATACGGCAGGTCGTTTCCGCTTGCGGAACCCGAGCCACCGTGCGGTCGTAGATATAAGCCCACGCGGGTTCACCGACGCCGTACAGCGACCACATGTCCGGATTGGTGAATCCGATCTTGCGCCCGACCGGCAGCGCGCCCTCGCCGAGCCGCGCCGCGTGGATCGCGTGCGCCACCTCGTAGGCGGTCGCCAGGTCGAACCCGGGCACGCGCGACGTGAACGGCTCGACCTGGCGCGCCTCGTCCTGCGCTGCCTTCATCTCGCGCGCCAGGGCGCCGATGTCTGGGGCTTGGGGCATGGGTTTCTCCGGCCCTCGGCCGACAAGGCCCGCTCGATCGGGACACTAGCAGCCCAGCTTCGCCGCCAGGTCGTCCAGGCCGTCCACCACCAGGTCGAAGCGCGGGTCGGTGGAGAGATTCTTTTTCGCCGGATCGCCGAATTCCAGCGGTCGGCGCACGAACGCGGTGCGCAGGCCGAGCGCGTGGGCGGCGAGCAGGTCGTCCTGGTGCGCCGCCACCATCATCACGCGCACCGGCGGCAGGCTCAGCATGTCGCAGGCGCCCAGGTAGGTCTCGGGATCGCGCTTGAAGTGGCGAAACGTTTCCGCGGAGAAGATCACGTCCCACGGCAGCCTGGCGTTGCGGGCCATGTCCACCAGCAGGCGCACGTTGCCGTTGGACAGCGTGCCGAGGATGTAACGCTTCTTCAGCCGCCGCAGGCCGGCGACGCTGTCCTTCCAGGGCGGCAGCCGGTGCCACGCCAGGTTGAGCTCGTCGCGCTCGCCGTCGCTGAAGCGCAGCCCGATGCCGAATTCCTCCATCAGTTCGTCCAGCGAGGCACGCTGCAGGTCGTCGATCTTGGTCCACGGCTGCTCGCCGCGGCGCACCCGGTCCATCGACGGTGCGTATTTCCCGCGCCAGGCGTCGGCGAACGCGCCCCAGTCGATGCGGATGCCCTTGCCGCGGGACAGGCGCCTGGCTTCGCGGATGACGCCGCTGCGCCAGTCCACCACGGTGCCGAAGACGTCGAAGGCGAGGGCGTCGACGGCGCCCGGGTCGAAGGGAGGAACGCTCACGAGGACGGGCCGGTTCTTACGTGCACTTGCCGGCCGCGCCGGACTTGTCGTGCTCGATCAGCGCGTAGGCTGAATGGTTGTGGATGGACTCGAAGTTCTCGGATTCGACGGTATACCGGAGGATGCGGGGGTCGCGGTTCAGCGCGCCGGCGACGTCGCGCACCATGTCCTCGACGAACTTGGGATTGTCGTAGGCGCGCTCGGTCACGTACTTCTCGTCCGGCCGCTTGAGCAGGCCGTAGACTTCGCACGAGGCCTGGTCCTCCACCACGCGCACCAGGTCCTCGATCCACACCAGACCCTCGGTGCGGGCGCCGACGGTGACATGGGAGCGCTGGTTGTGGGCGCCGTAGTCGGAGATCTCCTTGGAGCAGGGGCACAGGCTGGTGACCGGCACCACCACCTTCATGGTGAACTCGTAACGGCCCTTGCAGATCTCCCCGGTGAACGTCACGTCGTAGTCCATCAGGCTCTGCACGCCCGACACCGGCGCCGACTTGTTGATGAAATAGGGGAAGCGCATCTCCAGGTGCCCCGATTCGGCCTCCAGGCGCTCCACCATCTCGCGCAGGATCGATTCGAACGACTCCACCGAGATCTCGCGCTCGTGGCTGTTGAGGATCTCGAGGAACCGCGACATGTGGGTGCCCTTGAAGTCGTGGGGCAGGTGGACATACATGTTGAAGGAGGCGACCGAGTGCTGCACGCCGCCGGTCTTGTCGGCGACCCGCACCGGGTGGCGGATGTCCTTGATGCCGACGCGGTCGATGGCGATGCGGCGGGAATCGGGCGAGCCCTGGACATCGGGCATCGCGGGCAGCTCGGCTTTGCGATTCATCGGGGAGCCTTGGCGGAGTGAAACGGCCCTTGATTATAGCGGCCGATAAATTCCCGAGTAAACTACTCGGCTAATTGGATCGCGGATTAATCGGCGAGTTTCGTCCGGATCGCCTCCGCGATGCCGCGGGCGTCGAGGCCGCAGGCCGCCAGCATGTGGGCGGGATTGCCGTGGTCGATGAAGCGGTCCGGCAGCCCCAGCTGCAGCACCGGCGTGGCGACCCCGGCACGCTCCAGGCACTCCACCACGGCGCTCCCGGCGCCGCCCATGACGACGTTTTCCTCCACCGTCACCAGCAGGTCGTGGGCGCGGGCCAGCTCCACGGCCAGCGACGCGTCCAGCGGCTTGACGAAGCGCATGTTGGCGACGGTGCAGTCCAGTTCCTCGGCGGCGGCGAGGCTGGGGGTGAGCATGGAGCCGAAGGCGGCGATGGCCACGCCGCGGCCGCGCCGGCGGATCTCGCCCTTGCCCACCGGCAGGGCGTGCAGTTCGGTCTCGAGGGGCGCGCCCGGTCCGGTGCCGCGCGGGTAGCGCACCGCCGCCGGACCCTCCAGGCGAAACGCGGTGGTAAGCATCTGGCGGCACTCGTTCTCGTCGGAGGGCGCCATCACCACCACGTTGGGGATGCAGCGCAGGTAGGACAGATCGAACGCGCCGTTGTGGGTCGCGCCGTCGGCGCCGACAATGCCGCCGCGGTCGATGGCCAGCACCACCGGCAGGTTCTGGATCGCCACGTCGTGGATCAGCTGGTCGTAGGCACGCTGCAGGAACGTCGAGTAGATCGCCACCACCGGCTTGAGGCCGTCGCACGCCATGCCCGCGGCGAACGTCACCGCGTGCTGCTCGGCGATGCCGACGTCGAAATAGCGGTCGGGGAACTCCTCCGAGAAGCGCACCAGGCCCGAGCCCTCCCGCATCGCCGGGGTCACCGCCACCAAGCGCGGGTCGGCGGCGGCCATGTCGCACAGCCAGTCGCCGAACACCTGGGTGTAGGAGATCGAGCCGCCGGCCTTGGACCGGATGCCCTCGCTGGGGTCGAATTTCGAGACGCCGTGGTAGAGGATGGGATCGTCCTCGGCCAGCTTGTAGCCGGCGCCCTTGCGGGTGACGATGTGCAGGAACTGGGGGCCGTCCAGGCGCTTGAGGTTGCCGAGCGTCTCCACCAGCAGATCGACGTCGTGGCCGTCGATGGGGCCGATGTAGTTGAAGCCCAGCTCCTCGAACAGCGTGCCGGGCGTCATCATGCCCTTGAAGTGTTCCTCCGCCTTTTTGGCAAATTCCAGCATCGGCGGCAGGCGCGAGAGCACCTTGCGGCCGGTTTCGCGCGCGGTGTTGTAGAAGCGCCCGGCCAGCAGGCGCGCCAGGTACTGGTTCATCGCGCCGACGTTCTCCGAGATCGACATCTCGTTGTCGTTCAGGATCACCAGAATGTTGGCGTCCAGGGTGCCGGCGTTGTTGAGCGCCTCGTAGGCCATGCCGGCGGTCATGGCGCCGTCGCCGATCACGGCGATGACGTGGCGACGGCTGCCGTCGCGCTGGGCCGCCACCGCCATGCCCAGCGCCGCGCTGATGGAGGTGCTGGAGTGGGCGGTGCCGAAGGTATCGTAAGGGCTTTCCGAGCGGCGCGGGAAGCCCGACGGCCCGCCTTCCATGCGCAGGCGGGCCATCTGCTCACGCCGCCCGGTGAGGATCTTGTGGCCGTAGGTCTGGTGGCCCACATCCCAGACGATGCGGTCCTCGGGCGTGTTGAACACGTAGTGCAGCGCGATGGTGAGCTCCACCGTGCCGAGGTTGGACGACAGGTGGCCGCCGGTCTTGCTCACCAGCTCGATCAGGTACTCGCGCAGCTCGTCGGCCACCTGCCGGAGCTGGCGCGGCGGCAGCTTGCGCAGCTCGGCGGGGTCATTGATCGAGGTCAGCAGTTCGTACGCCATCGTGGTCTCAGAATTCCCGCGCGACGACGAAGTCGGCGAGCTGGGTGAGACGGCGCGCGCGCGCGCCGAAAACGTCCAGGCTGCGCAGGGCGTCGCGCCTGAGATCGGCGGCCATGGCGCGGGCGGCGTCCACGCCCACCGCCGAAACGTAGGTGGGCTTGTTCCGGTTCGCGTCCTTGCCCGCGGTCTTGCCCAGGGTGGCAGTGCTGGCCTGCGCGTCCAGCACATCGTCCACCACCTGGAACGCCAGGCCGATGCACTTGGCGAAGTGGTCCAGCCGCTCGAATTCCTCGCGCGGGAGCCCGGCGCCGCAGTGGGCCCCCAGCAGCACCGAGGCGCGGATCAGCGCGCCGGTCTTGTGGATATGCATGAACTCCAGCTCCGGCACCGTCAGCGCCTTGCCGACGCTCTCCAGGTCGATGGCCTGGCCGCCCGCCATGCCGCGGGAGCCGGCGGCGCGCGCCAGCGTATCCAGCATGGAGAGCTGGGTCTCGGGGCGCTCCGCCAGGCGGTACTCCGCCAGCACCTGGAACGCCAGGCTCTGCAGCGCGTCGCCCACCAGCAGCGCGGTGGCCTCGTCGTACTCCACGTGACACGTGGGCTTGCCCCGGCGCAGCACGTCGTCGTCCATGCAGGGCAGGTCGTCGTGCACCAGCGAATAGGCGTGGATCAGCTCCAGCGCCGCCGCGGCCACGCGCAGGCGTTCCGGCGCCGCGCCGGTCAGCTCGCCGGCGGCGAAGCACAGCATCGGCCGCACCCGCTTGCCGCCCCCCAGGACGGCGTAGCGCATCGCGCCGTGCAGGCGCCGGGGCGCCACCTCGGCGGACGGCAGGAGCTTGTCCAGGGCGTGTTCCACCTCGGCCTGACGGTCGCGCGACCAAGACTGGAAATCGGGGGAGAGGGCGGTCATGAGCCGGCGAGCCTGTTCCGGACGCGGGCCGCCCGCCACCGCGGCAGGGCGGCTCACTGTTCGTCGTCGAGGTTGAAGTCCCGCAGCGTCTCGCCGTCCAGGACCTTGATCTGCTGCTGCGCGTCCTTGAGCCGCGCCTGGCAGTACTGGAGCAGTTCGGCGCCGCGCTTGTAGGCCGTCAACGAGGCCTCCAGCGGCAGCTCGCCGTCCTCCAAGCGGGCGACGAGCGCTTCCAGCTCGGCCAGCGCGTCTTCGAAGCTGGCAGGGGCCGCCGGGGCAGGGTTTTCGGCTTTGGGCGCCTTGGGCATGCGGCTGCGGAGAAAAGAGCGAAAAATAGCGCAGTGCGGGAGACCGGGTCAATTCAGCGTCACGCGGGCGCGGTTGCGGGCGGGCGGCGGTTGACGGATACTCCCGCGCCTTTCGTGATCTATATCAACGACGAGGGCCTGCCCCGGGGCTAGAACCTATCTCGCAATCCTGTGCGGCTCACGGGGGATTATGAGACAGGTTCTAGCGTTCCGGCGCTTCCGGTACGCACGGACAGGAGCACTGCGATGACCGACATCAGCCACTTGGTGAAAACCGTCGCCCCGCTGCCGATGCGCTGGTATTTCGATCCCGAGGTGCTGGCGGCCGAGCGCGAGGCCCTCTTCGACACCGGCCCCGGCTATGTGGGCCACGAGCTGATGGTCCCCGAGGCCGGCGACTACCACGTGCTGGAGTGGATGGCAAACGCCAAGATGCTGATCCGCAACGGCAACGGCGTCGAGCTGATATCCAATGTCTGCCGCCACCGCCAGGGTCTGCTGCTGCAGGGCCGAGGCCACGCGCGCAGCATCGTCTGTCCGCTGCACCGCTGGACCTACGGCACGGACGGTTGCCTGTTGGGGGCGCCCGAGTTCGGCATGAACCCCGGCCTGGCGCTGCCGAAGACGCCGCTGACGTCCTGGAAAGGCCTGCTGTTTGCCGGCGCACGCGACGTCGCGCGCGACCTGCAGGGCTTCGGCGCGGCCGGGGATTACGATTTCGCCGGCTACGTCTACGACCGCACCGTAGTGGACGAATGCCCGTTCAACTGGAAGGCGTTTCTCGAGATTTACCTGGAGCTCTACCACGTGGAGCCGTTCCACCCCGGCTTGCGCGACTTCGTCGACGCCGGCAACTTCCGCTGGGAGTTCGGCGAGCGCTGGTCGATCCAGTACATGGGCGTCAAGGAGCAGCTGCAGAAGACCGGCTCGGCCAAGTACGCGCGCTACCGCGACGCGCTGCTGCGCTACACCGGGGGCCAGATGCCGAAGTACGGCACCATCTGGTCCATCTACTACCCCAACGTCATGCTGGAGTGGTATCCCCATTGCCTGGTGGTGAGTACGCTCGTCCCGCGCACGCCCGATCACACGACCAACGTGGTGGAGTTCTATTATCCCGAGGACGTGGCCTACTTCGAGACCGAGCTCAAGGAGGCGCACCAGGCCGCCTACCTGGAGTCGGCGCAGGAGGACGCGGACATCTGCACGCTTATGCACCGCGGCCGCAGGGCACTGCGGCTCTCCGGCGCCGAGGACCGCGGCCCGTATCAGACGCCGCTGGAAGACGGCATGATCCACTTCCACGACTTCGTGCGCCGCGCGCTGGAAGGCCGCGTGGCGGGTTGACGCGCCGGCGCCCGCCGGGGAAATCCGCTCGAGGCTGCTAGACTTGGGGCGTCAACGGAGACCCATCCATGATCACCATCGAGCACAACGACAACCTGGTCAACGTCGCGGTTCTGGGCGAGTTCACGCTCGCCGACTACAAGGAGTTCGAGGAGAACGTCCTCTACAAGATCGAGTTCGGCGGCAAGGTCAACGTCCTGCTCGACCTGCGCGACATGATCCGCTACACCCTCGACGTGGCCTGGGAGGAGATCAAGTTCTCCCGCAGCCACGCCCACGACTTCGGCCGCATCGCCATCGTCACCAGCGACCAGTGGCTGGCCTGGAGCGCGTGGGTGCAGCGCCTGTTCATCGACGCCGACATCCAGGTGTTCGACGATTACGAGGCGGCGCGGGCGTGGGCCGCCGGCGAAGCAGCCGCGGGGATCGCATGAGCTTCGGCACGCTGGTCTCGACCGCCGAACTGGCGGCGCACCTGGAGGACCCCGCCTGGGTCGCGTTCGACTGCCGCTACGATCTGTTCGACCACGAAGCCGGCACGCGCGCGTACGCCGAAGACCACGTGCCGGGCGCGTTCTATCTCCACCTCGGGCGCGACTTGTCCGGGGTCATGACCGGGACCAACGGCCGCCATCCGCTGCCGGAGCCGGCCGCTTTTGCCGACCTCATGGGCCGCTTCGGCGTCAACCGCGGCGTGCAGGTCGTGGCCTACGACGGCGGTCCGGGCCCCTACGCAGCGCGCCTGTGGTGGATGCTGCGCTGGCTGGGCCATCGCGACGTCGCCGTGCTGGACGGCGGCTACGCACGCTGGATTGCGGAAGGGCGGCCGGTGTCGGCCGCGATCCCGCCGGCGCGACCCGCGCGGTTCCAGGCGGCGGCCGGCGACCGGCCGCTGTCGGCCCTCGACGTGGAGGCGCACCTCGGCCAGCCCGATCAGCTGATCGTCGACGCGCGCAGCCCGGACCGCTTCCGCGGCGAAAACGAAACCCTCGATCCGGTGGGCGGGCATATTCCCGGCGCGGTCAACCGCTTCTTCATGACCAACCTCGGCGCGGACGGCTGCTTCAAGCCGGCCGCGCAGCTGCGCGACGAATTTCGCGCGATCCTGGCCGGCCAGGACCCCCCGGCCGTGGTCCACCAGTGCGGTTCCGGCGTCACCGCCTGCCACAACCTGCTGGCGATGGAGATCGCCGACCTCGGCGGCTCCCGCCTCTATCCGGGCTCCTGGAGCGAGTGGTGCGCCGACCCGGCCCGGCCGGTGGCAAAAGGCTAGCGGCAGTCAGCGCGTGCGCGCCGTTCTCGCCGATCTGATCCTCGTCGCCCATTTCCTGTTCGTGCTGTTCGTTGTCGGCGGGCTGGCGGCGATCTGGATCGGCGCGTGGCGCGGGTGGGCGTTTTCGCGCAACCTCTGGTTCCGCGTCGCGCACCTGGCGGCGATTCTGTTCGTCGTCGGCGAGGCCCTGGTGGGCGTGATGTGTCCGCTGACCGTCTGGGAGGACGCGCTGCGCGGGCGTGAGAGCGGCAAGGGCTTCATCGCGCGCTGGATCCACGCGCTGATGTTCTACGACTGGCCGGCGTGGGTGTTCACCGCGATCTACACCGGATTTGCGCTGCTGGTGGTCTTGACCTTCGTCATGGTTCCGCCGCGGCGGCGCTGAACCCGAGTCAACGCGGGACCCTGTGACATAATGGCGCGGCCGAGCCGCCGCCATGAGCGCCACCGCACCCCCTGCCAAGTCCGCACGCCGGCGGCTGTCGCTCGCTCCCGGCGTCCGCCGCCGCGAGGTGTGGGCGTGGGCGATGTACGACTTCGCCAACTCCGGCTACACCACCGTGGTGGTCACCGCGGTCTTCAACGCCTATTTCGTCGCGGTGGTGGCCGGCAACGCGCCGTGGGCCAGCTTTGCCTGGACCGCGAGCCTCGCCGTGTCCTACGCGCTGGTGATCGTGACGGCGCCGGTGATCGGCGCCTACGCCGACGCCCGAGGAGCGAAGAAGCCGCTGCTGCTCCTGACCACGATCGGCTGCGTCGCCGGCACTGCGGCGCTGGCATTGGTGGGACGGGACGAACTGGCACTGGGCATCGCGGTGATCATCGCGAGCAACTATTTCTTCAGCGCGGGCGAAAACATCGTCGCCGCGTTCCTTCCCGAACTGGCGCGGGGGCGCGCGTTGGGCCGGGTCTCGGGTTGGGGGTGGGCGCTGGGGTATGTCGGCGGCCTGCTGAGTCTCGGCGCGTGCCTCGCCTACGTCACCTGGGCCGAGGGCCGGGGTCAGACCGCCGTGCAGTTCGTGCCGGCGACCATGCTGATCACCGCCGCCTTGTTCGCCCTGGCGAGCCTGCCGACGTTTCTGCTGCTGAAGGAGCGCGCCGTGGCGCAGCCGGTTCGCGCCGCGAACCTTCTGCGCGAGAGTTTCGCGCGGCTGGAGGACACGCTGGCGCACGCGCGCCGCTACCGCGACCTCGGGCGTTTTCTCCTGTGCGTGGTGTTCTACCAGGCGGGCATCCAGACGGTGGTGGCGCTGGCCGCGGTTTACGCCCAGCAGGCGATGGGTTTCGACACCCGGCAGACGATCCTGCTGATCCTGGTGGTGAACGTGACCGCGGCCATCGGCGCGTTCGGATTCGGCTACGTCCAGGACACCATCGGCCACAAGGCGGCCATCGCGCTCATCCTGGCGGGATGGCTCGCCACCGCCATCCTGGCCTGGTGGGCGAAAACGCCCGGCGTGTTCTGGCTGGTGGCCAACATGGCCGGGTTGTGCCTGGGCAGTGCGCAGTCCGCGGGCCGGGCGCTGGTGGGCTTTCTCAGCCCGGCGACGCGGCGGGCGGAGTTCTTCGGTCTCTGGGGCCTGGCGGTCAAGCTCTCGTCGATCCTCGGTCCCGTCACCTACGGGGTGGTGACGTGGGCGTCGGCCGGCAATCACCGCCTGGCGATGCTGGGAACGGGAACGTTTTTCGTCATCGGCCTGCTCCTTCTCACTGCCGTCGACGTGCGCCGTGGCCGCCGGGCCGCGCTGAGGCGGGCATGAGGTGCCGCCCAAGTTTCGATCCACCTGCGCCCCACGGGCACGAAACCTGCTACATCCCAGGGGATTGATAAACAAGCCCCGACGGCTGCCGTGAAAGGACCTGTGCCGTGATCGGTTGGATGACCACCCGTCCGAGCCATCCCATGGCGACGCTGCGCGCCGCGCGCCAGGTGGTGACGGAATTGCCCCAGGTCGACGCCGCGCGGGGACTGGCGGAAGTGGGCGAATGGGTGGACTCGGTCACCTGCGCCGAGGGATTCTCGGTCCGGCATCGGCTGGACCTCTGCGCGCTCCTGGATGACGCGGCCCGTCCCTATCTGACGCGGCTGGCGCGGGAATACCTGCTGCACCAGGGACGCAATTCGGCGCGCGAAACCCAGCTTTGGGGCGCCATCAGCCGCTACTGGTGGCGCCTTGGCGAGGGCTACCGGATGACGCTGCAGGAGCTCGACGCCGAGTCGGGCGGCTGCGATCGCTCGGCGGTACGCACCGCCCTCGCCCGGGCGCTGCGCGCGGTGGCCCAGCAGATCAAGTGGCTGATGATGCGTCACCAGGGCGTGGAGTCGGGGTATTGGGGTCACCTGGCGGAAATCTACCGACGCGCCGAGGCCTTGGGGGTCAGCGCCGAAACCGCGCGCATCCTTCCGGGTCCCCAGGGCACCACCACCTGCGACCGCGAACTGCTGAAGATCATGGCGCTGGGCATCGGTGCGGCCGACGGCCTGGCGCCGGTGGAACTGGAGATCGCCGACCGCATCACCACGCTGGTGGCATCGCATTTCCGCCTGTCGCGGCAGCCGAACCAGGCGCTGATCCACTGCTTCGACCGCCGCGGGGGCGCCCCGCCGCAGCGCGTGAGCCCGCATTTCATCGAGCTTTCCCACCTGTTGTATTTCAGCACGTCGGAGGCCGTTCCGGCGCTGGAAAAGCTGGCGGCACGGGCGGCTGCGCGCGACCTGCCGGCGGAGCTTCGCCTCGGTTTCGGCGACGACGCGTTTCTTGCCGGCAAGGTGGCGGGGCACCTGGCGCGCAACTGGGCACCGATGCCGCCGGTGCGGCGCCACGCCCGCCACCGCGTGATGGCGCCGATCTCGGTGCTGGTGGGTTTCGAGCGCCTGCTCTACGCGCTGCACGGCCTGGGCGACAACGCGCTGACGCGGCCGGAAACCTGGATCGCGGAGGACATCAGCGCCCGGGGCCTGAGTGCCGTGGCGCAGATGGGGGACCGCCCGCGGGTACGGGTGGGCGGCGTCATCGGCGTGCGCCCCGACGGCAAGGAGGGCTGGAGCGTCGGCCTGGTGCGGCGCCTGGTGACCGATGCCGACGGGCGCAGCGCGCTGGGGGTGCAGATTTTCGGCCACGTGAGCGCGCCGGTGCTGCTGCGCCCGTTCGCATTCCAGGGCGGCGGCAGCAACGGGCCCGGCGAACACGGCGTCTGCCTGGCCCGGGACAGCATGCCGGACGAAGTGCTGCTGCTCACGCGGCGCGGCCGATTCTCGATGCGGCAGCGGCTGGAGGCGGAATTCTTCGGGCGGGATTATTATTTCGTACCCTTGGCGCTGGTCGAGAGCGGCGACGACTTCGATCTCGGGCGTTACCGCACCATGGACCACAGCGAGATGACCCACGCCAACGTGGCCGGCTGGGCCGGAGCGGGGCGTTGACGCGGGCTCCGGGCGGACGCAAGAACAATAACTCCCTTGAACGAGGAAGGATCCACGCGATGCTGAAATGGCTGGGCCCCAAGGCGGACCACCCCATGGCGGATTTGCGCGATGCGCGCAAGCTGATTGCCGAAGTGCCCCAAGGCGACGCGCTCAAGGCGCTGGGCGAACTGGCCGATTGGACCGCCTCGGTGGCGGGCACGGAGGGTTTCAAGGCCCCGGACCGGCTGGAGATCTACCGCCTTCTGGACGACGCCGCGCAGCCCGCCCAGCGCAAGCTGACGCGGGACTTCCTGACCGTCGTGGGCGTGGGACCGATCCAGGAGACGCGGCTCGCGGCCACGGTGGAGCGATTCTGGACCGCGCTGGCGGATGCATACGTCGCGGTTTTCGCGGACCCGGCGGCGCTGAGGGCGGTCCCCGAGTCGGCCGGCAACGCCGCGCTGGCGCGGGGCTTCCGCGCGCTGGCCCAGCGCATGAAATGGCACCTGCTGCGCTACCAGCCGGTGGACGCGGTCATCTGGCGCGGTTACGTGAATCTGTATCGGGCGGCGGACGCGCGGCGCGCGCTCGGCAAACCGGTGGAACTGTCCGCCGGAGGCGGGCAGACGACCCCCGAGCGGGAACTGCTGGCCGGGCTGATGCTCTGGCTGTCCTCCCCCGACGGCCTCACGCCGCAGAAGATCGAGCTGGCGGAGCGCATCGCGCTTTCCATGGCGCCGATGTTCCGGAGCGCCAAGACCGAGGGCGGCATCGTGACCCACTACCTGGATCTGGACAATCCCGGACCACCGTCCCGGGTGAGTCCGAATGCGCGCGAGAAGCCCAACCGGGTGTTCGTCAGCGCCGGCGACGCGTGGCAGAGCCTGCCGCGGCTCGCGGAGAAGATCCGCAAGGCCGGGGTTCCGGATGATCTCGGCGGCAGCGGCGTCGACGCCGAGACGCTGCACGATGTCATCCGCCACCTGGAGCGCCACTGGTCGCCGACGCCGCCGGTGCGGCAGTCGGCGCGCCACCGGGCGAGCGCGCCGATCAAGGTGGTGGCGGGATTCGAGCGCGCCGCGCAGGTGCTGCAGGGAATGGAGGACGCGCTTGCCGACAAGGTGCAGCGCTGGGAGTCGGAAAACATCAGTGCCGGGGGCTTCAGTGCCCGCACCGGCAAACCGTCGGCGGAACGGCTCCACGTGGGCACGGTGCTGGCGGTGCAGCCGGAAGGCGCCCCGGCCTGGGGCATCGGGATCGTGCGCCGGCTGGTGCGCAGCCAGCCGGCCCGGGTCGGCGTGCAGACGCTGGGCCTCGAAGCGCAGGCGGTGCAGGTGCGGGTGGTCGGCGGCCAGTCCACCATCATGCGCTCCGGCTGGAAGGCCGACACGGCGATCCTGTTTCCCCTGGACGATGAGGGCGTGGTGCGCGCCGTGCTGAAGGCGGGCCTTTATGCGCCGACCCGCAGCCTGGAAGCCGACATGGGCGGGGACACGCTGTTGCTGATGCCGGCCGGTCTCGATGAGCGCGGAGAAGAGTACGATCTGTGCCGATTCAAGGCCCTGGAAAAGAAGGACTGAGCCCCGCGCCGCCTCAAAGCGGAGCCAGCCGCTCCCCGAGCCAGGCCGACAGGTCGCGCAGCAGTTCCATGCACACCGTATGCGGCATCGGGTAGGACTGCCACTGCACCGGATAGCCGGCGGCCTTGAGCTGCTCATGGGACGTGAGCGAAAGGCGCAGCGGAATCACCGGATCGTGGGTGCCATGAGCCATGAAGATCGGCACGCCGGCGTTGGCCGGGTGGGCCTCGGCGGCGAGCGTGGCGGCCAGCGGCAGGTAGGTGGACAGGGCGATCAGACCCGCCAGCCGACGCGGGTGGCGCAGGCCGGTTTGCAGCGCCATCGCGCCGCCCTGGGAGAAACCCGCCAGAAACACCCGCTCGGGCGCGATGCCGCGCTCGGTTTCCGCCGCGATCAGCGCTTCCACCGCGGCCTGCGATGCCCGCAGGCTGCTTTCGTCCTCCCGGTTGTTGAAGCCGGTGGTGAGCACGTCGTACCAGGCGCGCATCACGTAGCCGTTGTTGATGGTCACCGGCCGCAGCGGCGCGTGGGGGAAGACGAAACGGACGTTGGGTCGGGGCGGGAGATCCAGCTCGCCGACGATGGGCACGAAGTCGTGGCCGTCGGCGCCGAGCCCGTGCATCCAGATAATCGAGACGGTCGGCGCATCGCCGGATTCGATCTCGATGGTTTCCAAGGGGGTCAGCACTGCGGTGGCCACAAGGTGGTTTTACTGCGGACCGCAGGATTTTACAATTCGTCTTTCGAATCGGCGTCATGCCGGAGGGCAAGATTATGAACCGTCGCGATTTCATGAAGCTGGTGGGCGCAGGGTCGGCGCTGGCAGGCATTGGTGCCAGTCCCGGGGCGTTTGCCTCGATGGACGCACTGGGGCGCTGGAACAGCTATCGACTCAGCTGCAAGGTTGTGCTGCCGTCGCAGCCCGGGCCGGCGCGGCTGTGGGCGCCGATACCGCTGCTGGGGGATTCCAATTTTCAGCGAAACCAAGGGACCATCTGGACCGGTAACGCGGACAAGGTTCAGTTCGATCCGCTTTCGCGCGACCACCAGCCGGTGCTCTATGCCGAATGGCGCAAGTCCGGAGAGCGGACATTGGAAGTGAGCACCATCGTCAAGACCCTGGATCGCCGCGTGGACGTGACCAAACCGATATCCGGCGCGCTGCCGCGGGAGGCCAAGGAGTTCCTTGGCGCCTCTGCCTTGGTACCCTTGGACAAGGAAATCAGGGGTCTGGCCGCGGACATCACCAAAGGCGCCAAGGGGCCGGTGGAGGAGGCCAAGGCGATCTATGACTGGGTCATCGATAAGGTTGCCTATGATGTCGGCGGAAACGGGGTCGGCCGGGGAGACGTCCGCGCCATGATCAAGAGCGGCGCGTTCAAGGGCCGTATGGCTGACGCCGCAGCGTTGTTCGTCACGCTGTCCCGAGCAGCCGGGGTGCCCGCGCGCCTTGCGTTCGGCGTAATGCTGGACAAATCCAAACTCTCACCGGCCCTTGGCGAGTACGGCGATGTCAGCCGTGGCCAGCAGGCAAGGGCAGAATTCTTTGCCCCCGGCCTCGGCTGGGTGCCGGTCGACCCGGGGGGTGTCCTGCGGGCGGCTGCGGAGGGCGGCATGCCGATTGACGATTCGCGGGTGACCGCCCTGCGTTGGAAGTTCTTCGGCACCTGGGAGATGAATTGGGTGGTATACAACCAATGGGAGTCGCTGCCGCTGAAACCGCTCCCGTCCGCGCTGGAGACGCCGTTTTTCGTTTATCCTCACGCGGAGCTGGCGTCCAAGCCCCAGGACAGCCTCGACCCGCAAGCATTTACCTACGCGATCGCGTCGGCGGAACTGGTGGGCACCGGCGCCGACTTCTCCGATCTCACCGGCCCGGGCGTCAAAAACAAGAGGTAGCCGGCGGTTGGCGCGCTGGGCGGACGCGATTGCCGCGTTGCCCGGCCCCGCCCAGCGCGGCGTTCAGGTGGGCGGTGCCGTCGGGCGCTGGGCGGACTTGGGCCGGAACGCCTTGACCACGCGCTCGTCGGTTTCGATGTAGGGCCCGCCGATCAGATCGATGCAGTAGGGCACCGCGGCGAAGATGCCGGACACCAGGATCTCGCCGCCGCCGCCTTTCAGGCCCTCCAGCGTTTCCCGGATCGACTTCGGCTGCCCCGGCAGGTTGATGATCAGCGCCCGCTTGCGGATCACCGCCACCTGGCGCGACAGGATCGCCGTCGGCACGAATTTCAGGCTGATCTGGCGCATCTGCTCGCCGAATCCCGGCATCACCTTGTCCGCCACCGCCAGCGTCGCCTCCGGGGTCACGTCGCGCGGCGCCGGCCCGGTGCCGCCCGTAGTCAGGACGAGATGGCAGCCCTCGGCGTCCGCCAGCTCTTTCAGCGCCGCCTCGATCGCGGCCCGATCGTCGGGAATCAGCCGTGTCACGCTGCGCCACGGCGGCGACTGGATCGCCGAGCGCAGCCACGATTCCAGCGCCGGTATGCCTTCGTCCTGGTAAACGCCTTTCGACGCCCGGTCGCTGATGGACACCAGGCCGACGATGAGTTCTTCGGAAGCGGTCATGGCTGGGTGAGGTTGAAGGAGGTCAAGGGGTCAGTCCTGCTCCGCGTCGCCGCCGGGCGGCGGCTCGGGAATCAGCAGCTTCAGCTCCCGGAACAGCTCGCGGTAGGCGCGCGGTGCGCGGCCGGCGTTCCGGTCCCCGGCGGCGTTGCGCGCCAGCTGCCGGATGCGCCCGCTGTCGGCCCCCGGGTGGCGGGCCTTCAGCTCGGTGATGGCCTCCGGATCCGTCACCAGCCGGTCGCGCCAGCGCTCCAGCTCGTGCAGCCATGCGGTGTGGCGGCTGGATTCACCCTTCCACGCCGCCAGCCGCTCACGGATCGGAACCGGGTCCACGTCACGCATCAGGCGGCCGATGTACTGCAGCTGGCGGCGCCGCGCCTCGCGCGCCTTGATGCGCCGGTACTCGTGCAGCGCTTCGGCCAGATCCTCGGGCAGGGTCAGCGCGTCGACGCGCTCGGCGGACAGTTCGGTGAGGGTCGCGCCCAGTTCCTGCAGCGCGTGCATGTCGCGCTTGCGTTGGGTTTTGCTGGCGGTTGCGTCGGGCATCGAGCATCGAAGTGGTTGCATCAAGCTGATATGATAGCGAACTTCGCGCGCGGCCTTCGCCGCAACGTTTCCCCGCCATGAGCGACAGAAACTTTTCCCACACCGCCGACGAGCTGGGCGCCATCGCCCGGCAGGTGCTCGACTACGCGCGCGCGGCCGGCGCCAGCGCCTGCGAGACCGAGGTGTCGATCGGTTTCGGCCAGAGCGTCACCGCGCGCCTGGCCGAGGTGGAGACGATCGAGTACAACCGCGACAAGGGCCTCGGCGTCACCGTGTACGTGGGGCAGCAGCGCGGCCATGCCGGCACGTCGGATTTCTCGCCGGCGGCGCTGAGGCAGACGGCGGAGGCAGCGGTGGCGATCGCGCGCCATACGGCGGCCGACGACTGCGCCGGGCTGGCGGAGCGCGAACTGCTGGCCACGGAGCAGCCTGACCTGGACCTCTACCATCCCTGGGACCTGCCGGTGGAACAGGCCATCGAGCTGGCCAAGGCGACCGAAGCGGCGGCGATGGCGGTGGACCCGCGCATCAACAACTCCGAGGGCGCCACGGTGTCGGTGCACGAGTCGCGCTTCGTCTACGCCAATTCGCTGGGCTTCAGCGGCGGCTACCCGTCGTCGCGCCACTCCGTGTCGTGCGCGGTGATCGGCGGGGAGGACGACGCCATGCAGCGCGACTACTGGTATTCCAGCGCCCGCGTGCCCTCCGAACTGGAGCCGGCGGAAGAAGTGGGACGCAAGGCCGGCATGCGCACCGCGCAGCGCCTGGGCGCGCGCAAGATCGCCACCGCCCAGGTGCCGGTGTTGTTCGAGGCGCCCGTGGCGGCGACGCTGATCGGCCATTTCGTCAGCGCCGTCAGCGGCGGCAGCCTGTACCGGAAGGCGTCGTTCCTGCTGGACAGCCTGGGGAAGCCGGTGTTTTCCGACGTCGTCACCATCCGCGAGCGGCCGCACCTGCCGCGCGGCCTGGCCAGTGCGCCGTTCGACGACGAGGGCGTCGCCACGCGCGACCGCGACGTGGTCACCGCCGGCACGCTGAACGGCTATTTCCTCGGCAGCTATTCCGCGCGCAAGCTCAAGATGCACTCCACCGGCAACGCCGGCGGCAACCACAACCTGCTGGTGCAGAGCGGAGCGCTGGATTTCGCCGGGCTGCTGCGCCGGATGGGCACCGGGCTGCTGGTGACCGAGCTGCTGGGCCATGGCGTCAACATCGTCACCGGCGATTATTCCCGCGGCGCCGCCGGCTTCTGGGTGGAGGACGGCGAGATCGCCTACCCCGTGCAGGAAATCACCATCGCCGGGAACCTGGCCGACATGTTCCGCGGCATCGCGGCGGTGGGCACCGACGTGGTCGCCCGCGGCTCCAAGCAGTGCGGTTCGATCCTGGTCGAGCGCATGACGGTGGCCGGCGATTAGCGGCATCGGCTCGCCCGCGGCTGGCCGCCGATTCGGTCCCGGCGTGAAACGCCTTCGTGGACACCTGTTGCTCGCCGCCGCGCTGCTGCTCGCCGCCGTTGCGCTGGCCGGCTGCGGCGACCCCGCGCCGAAACTGTCGCGGCTGTCGGCAGGGGACGTGGTGCTGGCGTTCGGCGACAGCCTCACGTACGGGACCGGCGCGACGCCCGAGACCAGCTATCCCGCGGTGCTGGCGCAGCTCATCGGCCGCGAAGTCGTGCGCGCGGGCGTGCCGGGCGAAGTGACCGCCCAGGGCCTGGCGCGGCTGCCGGCGGTACTGGACGAGGTCAACCCCCGGCTGGTGCTGCTGTGCCTCGGCGGCAACGACATGCTGCGCCGGACCGGCGACGGCGAGACCGCCGAGAATCTGCGCGCGATGGTGCGCCTGATCCGGGACCGCGGCATCGACGTGGTGCTGATCGCGGTGCCCGAGCCCAAGCTGCTGGGCGACCCGCCGGCGTTCTACGGCGCCATCGCCCGCGACTTCGGCGTGCCGGTGGAAGCGGAAGTGATCAAGGATATCCTGTACGACGCGCGCCTCAAGTCGGATCCGGTCCACCCCAACGCGGACGGTTACCGGGAGATGGCGCAGGCGCTGGCGCGGCTGCTGCGGGATGCCGGCGCGATCTGACGGCGGGCGCCCGGACCACGAAGGTGCCGGGCATGCGTTGCAGGAGGAGGGAGCGATGAAACGGCGTGCATTTCTGAAGGGCGCTGGAGCGGGGCTGGTGGCAGGTGCACTGGCGGCGCCGGCGGCGGTGCAGGCCCAGGCGGCGGTGCGCTGGCGGCTGGCGTCGAGCTTTCCCAAGAGCCTGGACACCCTGTACGGCAACACCGAGCGCTTCTGCCAGCGCATCGGGGCGATCACCGGCGGGAAGTTCGTGATCCGGCCGTTCGCCGGCGGCGAGATCGTTCCCGGCCTGCAGGTGCTGGACGCCGTGCAGCAGGGCACGGTGGAGTGCGGCCACAGCGCGAGCTATTACTACGTCGGCAAGAACAAGGCGTTCGCGTTCGACTGCGCGCTGCCGTTCGGCCTCAGCGCGCGCCAGCAGAACGCCTGGATCTACCACGGCGGCGGCTTGAAGCTGCTGCGCGACCTGTTCGCCGAGTACGGCATCGTCAATTTCCCGGGCGGCAACACCGGCACGCAGATGGCCGGGTGGTTCCGCAACGAGGTGAAATCGCTGGCGGATCTCAAAGGCCTGAAGATGCGCATCCCCGGCATCGGCGGCGAGATCATGGCGCGCCTGGGCGTGGTGCCGCAGACGCTGGCCGGCGGCGACGTCTATCCGGCGCTGGAGCGCGGCACCATCGACGCCACCGAGTGGGTCGGTCCCTACGACGACGAGAAGCTGGGCTTCCACAAGATCGCAAAGTATTACTACTACCCGGGCTGGTGGGAGCCGGGTCCCATGGTGTCTTTCTACGTCAACCGCAAGGCGTGGGACGCCCTGCCCAAGGAGTACCAGCACGCCGTCGAGGTGGCGGCGGCGGAAGCTCACGTGCACATGCTGGCGGAATACGACGCCAAGAACCCGCCGGCGTTCGCCCGGCTGCTCAAGCAGGGCGTGCAGCTGCGCGAGTTTCCGAAGGACGTGATGCAGGCGGCGCTGAAGGAAGCGTTCGCGCTCTACGACGAAGAAGCGGCGAAGAACCCCGCCTTCAGGAAAATCTACCCCGAGTGGAAGAAGTTCCGCGCGGAGCAGTACCAATGGTTCGCCACCGCCGAGCTGAGCTACGCGGCGTTCGCGTTCACCGCAAACCTCTGAGTCCGGTGCTGGCGTGCGGCCGTCGTCGCGCGGCATGCACGGTGCCCGTCGGCACTTCAGCGGCATCTCTCCGGCCTGGCGCGCGAGCGGCGGTCCCGCCGCCGATCGGGGCGGCGTCGGCCACGGACGCCCGCACCCGGGCGCCGCGCCGTCGAGCTGCAACGAATCGAGGACATGTCTCCAGAGTGTCCCCGTTTTTTTGCTCCGGTGCCGATATCCCGACGTAATAATCTTCCCCCGCCGGCGACCAAACAACAGGAACGGAGGCTTCATGGGGGAGCGTATTGGCACGCGGTGACGGGGTGCTGCGATCCGCGTGCTGAAATCCCGCCGGCCGCGCGAGTCGCCGCGCGGCCGCCCGGCGGGTCTCCGGCGCTTTGGGGGGAAGGGTCCGCGGGGGAGATGCAGTGGCGTGGGATCACCGGTCGGCGGCGCGATGCGCGTGGATGAGGGCGATCTTGCTGGGGGTCTGTGCCGCGGTGGCGGGTGCCGCTCCGGAAACGGGCGCGGACGGCGCCGCAGTCGGACCGGGCATCTGGAAGAACGGCGTCGGCAGCGGGTTCCGCAAGGGCGCGCGGGAGGCCGGGGCGGCGGTGGCGGCCGGCTTCGGTGTCCGGGCGGTCGGCGGGGTGCGCAAGCACGACCTGGCGCTGGCGACGGGTCACTACGGGTGGGTGTTGACCGGCGTGCTGGCGCCCGACCGCTGGTACCGGGGCAACCTGGAACTGATCGGCGAGGTCTTCGCCGGCGGCCAGTTCCACCCGGACGAGGCCTACTTCGTCGGCGTCACGCCGATGCTGCGCTACAACTTCGCGACCGGCAGCCGCTGGGTACCGTTCGTCGAGGCCGGGGCCGGGATGTCCGTCACCAACATCGACGGCGACGGCCCGGACCTGAGCGGGAACTTCCAGTTCAATCTGCAGGGCGGCGCCGGCACGCATTATTTTCTGGGGGACGACTTCGCCGTGACACTGGGCTATCGCTGGCTGCATTTTTCCAATGCCGGCATCAACAGCCCGAACAAGGGCACGAATACGCAGATGTTCCGCATCGGGGTCGCGTGGTTCTTTTGACGGAGGAGACATTGACACGGTGGTTTCGCGTGGCATCGAGCACCCACGCACCGGGGCCGGGCCGGCGCGATCCGTCGCGCGGGCCCGCGCCGCGAGGCGGCAACCTCGGGATGGGGGCGGGCGCATGAGTCACAACACCTGGATCCATCGCGCCGTTCGCGGCGCGGTGCGGCCCCTGGTGGGGACGCGGCTGACACCCAACCACCTCACCACCCTGCGATTGGCGACCGGGCTCGCGGCCGCCGCGCTGCTGGCCGTGGGGGCGAAGCTGGCGGTCGCGGCGGGCGCCGCGCTGTTTCTGGTCTCCATGCTGCTGGACCGTGCCGACGGCGAGCTCGCGCGGCTGGCGGACCAGCGCAGCGTTTTCGGCCACCGCTTCGACGTGACGAGCGACGGCATCTGCAACGCGCTGGTTTTCGTTGGCCTCGGCGCCGGGCTGGGCGACGGCACGCTGGGCGGCTGGGCCTTGCTCATGGGCGTCCTCGCCGGTTCGGCGGTGGCGATAGCGTTCATCCTGGTCTGGCGGCTCGAAGCAGCGGCTGGCGCCGCCGCCGCAGCCGCCTCCGGCGCGGTGGACCCCGACGACGCCATGATCGTGGTGCCGGTGGCGGTGCTGCTGGGCTTGTCGGAGCCGTTGCTGATCGCGGCCGCCGTCGGCGCCCCGGCGTTCGCCGCCGCCGCCGGCTGGCAGCTGGCGCGCCGCCGCGTTTTGCGCGGTCGCCAGGAAAGCGGCGCATGAACGCCCCGCTTCCCCGCGTGAGCGGCCCGCTGTCGGCCGGCGAAGTCGCCGCATTCCATCGCGACGGCTACATCGTGGTGCGCAGGCTCTTCCAGCCCGATACCGCGGCACGCTTTGCCGCCTGGGCCGAGGAGCTGGCCGCGCGCCCGGAGGAGCCGGGCCGGCAGATGATGTATTTTGAAGCGAGCCGGACGCAGCCGGGGCGCCGGCTGCTCAGCCGGATCGAGAATTTCTGCCCGTTCCATCCGGGTTTCGACGCGCTGCTCACCGGCCCCGGCCTGCGCGAGGCCGTCGGCCAGCTCTACGGCGAGCCGGCGATGATGTTCAAGGACAAGATCAACTTCAAGTTGCCGGGCGGCGACGGCTTCACCCCCCATCAGGACGTGCAGGCAGGCTGGGACGCGTACGCGTCGCTGCACATCACGGCCCTGGTGAGCATCGACGCGGCAACGCGCGACAACGGCTGCCTGGAGATGGTGGCGGGACGCCACCGCGAGGGGCTGCTGGGGCCGAAATGGGCGCCGCTGCCGGAGGCGGTCGTCGCCGAGATGAAATTCGTCCCCTGCGAAACGGCGCCCGGCGACGTGGTGCTGTTCGATTCCTTCACGCCGCACCGTTCCCATCCCAACCGCAGTTCCCGGCGGCGCCGCGTGCTCTACGTCACCTACAATCGCCGCGCGGAGGGCGACCAGCGCGCGCGCTACTATGCGGACAAACGCGCCAGCTATCCGCCCGATTGCGAGCGCGATCCGGGCAAGCAGTATGTCTTCCGCGTCTGAGCGCGGGCGGTCGCGGGCGCCGGCAGGCTCGGCGCTGCCCCTGCAGGCGCTGATCCTCGCTGCCGGCCAGGGGCTGCGCCTCAATGGCGCCGCTGGGTACGAGGGCAAGCCCAAGTGCCTGCTGCGCTTCGGCGGGCGGACGCTGCTGGAGCGCCACATCGGACTCCTGCGCGCCTGCGGAGTGCAGGATATCTGCGTCGTCATCGGTTTTCAGGCCCAGCGGGTGCGCGATCATCTGGAGCGGCTGGGCGCGGGGCGTGTGAGCACCATTTTCAATCCCGACTTCGTCCGCGGCAGCGTGGTATCGCTCTGGCGCGCCGACGCCGCGATGCGCGCCGGCCGTGACACCCTGCTGATGGATGCCGACGTGCTCTACGACCGGCGCCTGCTGGAGCGGCTGGTGGCCTCGCGACACCGCGATTGCCTGCTGATCGACCGCGGTTTCGAGGCCGGCGACGAGCCGGTCAAGGTCTGCCTCAGGCACGGGCATATCGTCGAGTTCCGCAAGCGGCTTGCGCCCGGCCTGGTGTTCGACCGCTGCGGCGAGTCGGTGGGGTTCTTTCGGCTTTCCGCTGCCACCGCGGCGCTGCTGGCGGATCGGGTTGCCGACTACGCTGGCGGCGGGCGCGAGACGGAACCTCACGAAGAGGCGCTTCGGGATCTGATGCTGGACCCGCGGCGGCCGCCGTTCGGCGTCGAGGACGTGACCGGCCTGCCGTGGGTCGAGATTGACTTCCCGCAGGACGTGCGCGCGGCCGAGGAAATGATCATGCCGCGGCTGGTCGCCTGACGGGAGCCCAGGGGAGAATCGCATCATGGATCGCTTTCGACCGCCCGTGACCCGTGCCGCCGCGCTGCGCGCCCTGCTCGCGTCGCCCGAACTGGAGTTCCTGATGGAGGCACACAACGGCCTGAGCGCGCGGATCGTCGAGGAGGCGGGCTTCCGCGCGATCTGGGCCAGCGGCCTCACCATCTCGGCGCAGCTCGGGCTGCGCGACAGCAACGAGGCCAGCTGGAGCCAGGTACTGGACACCGTGGAGTACATGGCCGACGCCGCGGCGATCCCGATCCTGCTGGACGGCGACACCGGTTTCGGCGACTTCAACACCATGCGCCGGCTGGTGCGCAAGCTGGAGCAGCGCGGCGTTGCCGGCGTATGCATCGAGGACAAGCAGTTTCCGAAGACCAACAGCTTCATCGACAGCAACCGCCAGCCGCTGGCCGATATGGCGGAGTTCCAGGGAAAGATCCGCGCGGGCAAGGACAGCCAGGACGATCCCGACTTCGTGATCGTCGCCCGCGTCGAGGCGCTGATCGCCGGCTGGGGCATGGACGAGGCGCTGCGCCGCGCCGAGGCCTACCACGCCGCCGGCGCCGACGCGATCCTGATCCACAGCCGTCTGAGCCGCGCCGACGAGATCGTCGCATTTGCGCGCGAGTGGGCGGGCCGCGCGCCGCTGGTGATCGTGCCGACCAAGTATTACAGCACGCCGACCGAAGTCTTCCGCGCCGCCGGCATCAGCGCGGTGATCTGGGCCAATCACACGCTGCGCGCCTCGATCGCGGCGATGCAGCGGCTGACCCGCGAGGTGCGCTCGGCCGAGACCCTGATGGGCGTGGAGGACCGCGTGGCGCCCCTGGAAGAGGTGTTCCGATTGCAGCGGGCGGACGAGCTGCTGGCGGCGGAGCGGCGTTACGCTAGCGCCCGCACCCGCGCCACCGGCGCGGTGGTGCTGGCCGCCAGCCGCGGCGACGGTCTGACCGAGCTGACGGCCGACCGGCCGAAGGCGATGCTGCCGGTGGCGGGTCAGCCGCTGCTGCGCCGGCTGGTCGATGAGTTCAAGCGCCAGCGCGTGAACACGGTCACGGTGGTCACCGGCTACCGGCCGGACGCGGTAAGGATGCCCGGCATCCAGGTGGTGGAGAACCCGCGCCATGACGCCAGCTCCGAGCTGGTGTCGCTCGCCTGCGCCCGCGACGCCATCGGCGCCGATACGGTCATCTGCTACGGCGATCTGCTGTTCCGCAGCTACATCCTCCGTGACCTGCTGGAGGCGCCGGGCGAACTGACGGTGGTGGTGGACTCCGCGCCGGTGCCGCCGGACGCGCGCAAACAGCGCGACCTGTGCACCTGCTCGTGCGCCGACGACCGTGGCGTGTTCCGGCGCGAGGTGCGCCTGTTGCGGGTGTGGTCCGGGGCGCAGGACGCGGCCTCCGTCTGCGGCCGCTGGATCGGCATGCTACGGGCGCGCGGCGCGGCGCGGCAATGGCTGCTGGACGCGCTGGATGAGCTCGCGCAGCGTGCGGATGCCGATGGCCTCGGCCTGCCCGATCTGCTCAACCGCCTGGTCGAGGCGGGTCATCCGGTGCATGTCCTGTACGTGAGCGGCCACTGGCTGGACGTGAACGACCCGGCGGACCTGCGCGACGCGGTGGAATTCGCCTGCGGCGCGAACGCGCCGGCGGACGCAGCGACGATTCCATGATCGACCCGGGCCAGTTCGTGGCGCTGGCGGCGCAGCATGGCTTCGGCTGGTACGCCGGCGTCCCATGCTCGCTGCTGGGCCCGCTGATCGACATGCTGGGGGCCGAACCTGCGCGGCATGCGGTCGCCGCCAACGAGGGCGATGCCGTGGCCGCCGCCGCGGGCGCGTGGCTGGGCGGGCGCGGCGGCGTGGCCTACATGCAGAATTCGGGTCTCGGCAATGCGGTGAGTCCGCTCACGTCGCTGAACGCGGTGTTCCGCATACCGGCGCTGCTCCTGGTCACGCTGCGCGGCGAGGCGGGGCAGCCCGACGAGCCGCAGCACGCGTTCATGGGCCGGATCACGCGGGACCTGCTGACGACGATGGAAATCGCCTGGGAGGTGATGCCCGACTCGGCCGCCGCGCTGGCCGCCGCGTTCGGCCGCGCCCGCGACGCCATGCGGGCGAGCGAGCGGCCGTACGCGCTGCTGGTGCGTCGCGACAGCTTCGCGCCGGCGCCGGCGGTGCGCGCGCCGACGCTGCACTGGGCGCCGGCCTCGCCGATCGCCGCGCGGCAATGGCCGGCGGCGCGGCGGCCCACGCGGCGGCGCGCGCTGGAGCGCATCGCGGCGCTCACGCCGGAGCGCGGCTGGGCGGTGGTGGCCAGCACCGGCTACATCGGGCGCGAGCTCTACGCCGTCGGCGACCGGCCCAACCACTTCTACATGGTGGGGTCGATGGGCTGTGCGTCGTCCCTGGGACTGGGGCTGGCGCTTGCCCGGCCCGACCTGCGCGTTCTGGTAGTGGACGGCGACGGCGCGCTGCTGATGCGGCTGGGCAGCCTGGCGGGCGTCGGCGCCTGCCGTCCGCGCAACCTGGTGCACGTGGTGATCGACAACGAGATGCACGAGTCCACCGGCGGGCAGTCGACGGCCTCGGCGGCCGTCTGCCTGGGCGCGGTGGCGGCGGCCTGCGGTTACGCCAGCGTCTGGACCGGCGACCAGCTCTCGCTGCTGGATCACGCCCTGGCCACCGCGGAGGGACCGATATTCGCCCACGTCAAGATCGAGCCGGGCGTGGGCGGCGGTCTGCCGCGCCCGGCGCTCTCGCCGGTGGAGGTGCGGCAGCGATTCATGGCCCACCTGGCCGGTGCCGCGCCGGTGGCCCGACGCAACGGCGACGGGGTGCCCGCGTGATCCTGCTCAATCCCGGCCCGGTCGGCCTCAGCGAGCGCGTGCGGGCGGCGTTGACGTTGCCCGACCTGTGCCATCGCGAACCCGAGTTTGCCGCGCTTCAGGACGAGATCCGCGCACGGCTGCTGGAAGTCTACGGCCTGGAGGGCGGCGACTGGGCGCCGGTGCTGATTTCCGGCTCCGGCACCGCGGCGGTCGAGGCGATGCTGGCGAGCCTGGTGCCGCGCGATGGCCGGCTGCTGGTCGTGGAAAACGGCGTCTACGGCAGCCGCATGGCGGAGATCGCCCGCCACCACGGCATCGCCGCCGCGAGCCTCAAGCTGGCGTGGGGCGAAGCGGTGGACCGCGCGGCACTGGCGCGGGCGCTCGACGAGGCGCCCGGCGTCACCCATGTCGCCGTGGTACAGCACGAGACCACCACCGGGCGGCTGAACGACCTCCATACAGTGGCGGGGGCATGTCGGGAGCGCGGCGTGCGCATGCTGGTGGATGCGGTGAGCGGATTCGGCGCCGAGAGTCTGGACTTCGGCGCCTGGCCGCTGGCGGCGTGCGCCGGCAGCGCCAACAAGTGCCTCCACGGCGCGCCAGGACTTTCTTTCGTGCTGGTGCAGCGCGACGCGCTGGCGCGCGGCACCGCGCGCGGCGTCTACCTCGATCTGGCACGGCACGCGCGCGCCCAGGACGCTCAGGAAACAGCGTTCACGCCTGCCATTCCTGCGTTCTACGCGCTGCGTGAAGCGCTGCGCGAGCTGGCGGACGAGGGCGGCTGGCGCGCCCGCCACGCGCGCTACGCGGCGCTGGCGCAGGCCGTCGAACAGGGTCTGACCGGGCTCGGCATCGAGCCGCTGCTGCGCACGGGCGCGCGCTCGGTGGCTTTGCGCGCGTACCGGCTGCCGCTGGCGCTGTCCTACGCCGCCCTGCACGATCATCTGAAGCAGCACGGGTTCGTCATCTACGCTGGGCAGGGTGCGCTGGCGGCCGACATTTTCCGGGTCTCCACCATGGGGGCGGTCGGCGCGGACGACCTGGAGCGATTCGTGTCCACGGTCGGCGCGACGCCCGGATGGCGCCGCCGCCGCGTGCGTGCCTGACGGCGGCGACGTGATGGCGCCGGGCTCGCCGATGCGCCGGGTGCCGGTGTCGCGACTCGCGCTGGCCGCGCTGGCCGGCGGCGGATCGCTGTTCATTTACCTCGTGATCGGCCAGGGCGCGGCCGACCTGCTGGCGGCGCTGGAAACCGCGGGCTGGGGACTGGCGCTGGTAGCGCTGTTCCATCTGCTGCCGATGGCGGCGGACGCCCGGGGCCTGCAGTGCCTGCTGCCGCCGGCAGGCCGGCTCCCGTTTCGTACGATCCTGGCAGCGCGCTGGCTCGGCGAATCGGTCAACGGCCTGCTGCCGGCGGCGCAGATCGGCGGCCATTTCGTCAAGGCGCGGCGCCTGGCACAGTGCGGCGTACCGGCGCCGGCCGCGGCCGCCGGCGTCGTCGCGGACATCACGCTCGGCGTCCTGACCCAGATCGTCTTCACCCTGACGGGGCTGGCACTGCTGATCGCTGTCGTCGAAGGCACTGCGCTCGCGGGGCCGCTGCTGGGAGGTACCGCGGTCATGGCGCTGCTGCTCTGGGCATTCTATCGCCTGCAACAACGTGGTCTTTTCGCGCCGCTGGCGGCGGCCGCAGCGCGTGTGCCGGGCGTCGGGTGCGGCGCCCTGGATGGCGGCGCCGCCCGCGTCGACGATGCGTTGCGCGCGATCTACCGCGACCGGCGGACGCTGCTGGCCGCCGGATCGTGGCGTCTGGCGGCATGGCTCGTGGGCGCGGGTGAAGTCTGGCTGGCGATGCATTTCGTCGGCCACCCGGTCGGCTGGGTCGACGCACTGGTGCTGGAAAGCCTGGGCCAGGCGGTGCGCGCGGCAGCGTTCGCCGTGCCCGGCGCGCTGGGCGTCCAGGAAGGCGGGTATCTGGTGCTGGGCGCGCTTCTGGGGCTGCCGCCGCCGATGGCGCTGGCGCTTTCGCTGGCGAAAAGGGTGCGGGAGCTGCTGCTGGGGCTGCCCGGGCTGCTATTCTGGCAGTGGTGCGAAGGCAGCGGCTGGTATCGTCGCCGGGCGCGCGCCCGGCTGGAAGGCTGACAGGTGCCGACATGCTGTACGGATTGAGGCTCGGGCCGACAGGTTGCCGGGCGGCCCGGGCGCTGAGGACGGTCGCCGCGGCGGCGGCCTGCGTGTGGCTCGCCGTGTCGGGCGCGCATGCGGGCGACCGGGAGGACGCCACGTTGGCGGTGGAGCGTTTCCAGGCGACGCTAATCGACGTCATGAAAGAGGCGGGCCGGCTCGGCTACGATGGCCGCTATCGCAAGCTCGATCCGGCGGTTCGGCGGTCCCACGATCTGCCGCGGATCAGTGAGATCGCGGCCGGAAGGCACTGGCGGGCGTTCGACGAAGCGCAGAGGGCGCGGCTCGTGGACACGTTCTCGCGCTGGACCGTGGGCACCTACGCGCTGCGGTTCGATTCCTACAGCGGGCAGGTGTTTCGCACCGAGTCGGCCGAGGCCGATGCGCGGGGCGATGTACTCGTGCGCAGCGTGATGCTGCGGCCGAACGATCCGCCGATCCATTTCGATTACGTGCTGCGCCGGCGGGACGACGCCTGGCGCATCGTCAACATCATTGTCGACGGCGTCAGCGACCTCGCCATCCGGCGCGCCGAGTTCGCCAGCATGCTCTCCCGGGACGGCTTCGACGCCCTGATCGCGCAACTGGAAGCGAAGATCGCCGATTACGCCAGGCCGTAGCCGGCCGGCGTGGTCGCGGATTCGCCGGGTTGTCACGCCAGGCTGAAACGGTGCCCCCATCCGTCCCGGCAATACTGGGCAAGGCCGCGCTGGAGCTCGTCGTGCGCGTGGTGGACGCTTCGCGCACGCACGCCGCTGCGGTGCTGGCGGGCGCGGCGTTGCTGAGCGTCCTTGCCGCCTGGCTTACCGCCACGCAGCTGTCGGTGAACACCGACACCACCGACATGCTCTCCCCCGATCTGCCGTTTCGCCGGGCGCACGCGCGCCTGCAGGAAGCGTTCCCCCAGCTCCGGGATGTGGCGGTGGTGGTGGTGACGGCGGACGCCGGGGTCCGCGCGCGCGACGCGGCCGATCGGCTCGCGGCGGCAATGCGCCGCGACACGCGGCGCTTCGTCTCGGTCTACCAGCCGGGGGGCGGGCCGTTCTTCGCCCGCAACGGGTTGCTCTACCTGGAGCCGGACCGGCTGGAGCGGCTGGCGGATCGGCTGGCCGAGGCGCAGCCATTCGTCGCAGCCGTGGCGCGGGACCCGGGGCTGCGCGGCCTGGCGGCGGTGCTGGTGCCGGCGCTGCGGGGGGAAGACGCCGCGGTCGACCGGTTGCAGCTCGCCAAGGTGCTGCGGGAGATCGACGCCGTCGCCGCGTCGCTCGCGGCCGGCGCGCCACAGCCGCTGCGGTGGCGCGAGGCGCTGCTGGATTCCGGGGACGATGCCGGCGCGCATCGCCGGTTCGTGCTGGTGCAGCCGCGGCTCGACCACGGCCAGCCGCGCCCGGCGGCGGCGGCGCTGGCGGCGCTGCGCGATCTGGCGGCGCGGGTGGAACGGGAGACCCCTGGCGTGCGCGTCGGCATCACCGGTGACGTCCCCGTCGGCGACGACGAGCTGCGCAGCGTCGCCGTCGGCGCCAAGGTCACGTCCGCCGTCGCCCTCGGGCTGGTGTGCGTGCTGATCGTCTTCGGCCTGCGCTCGCTGCGGGCGGGGATCGCCGTACTGGTGACGCTGTGCGCCGGGCTGCTCTGGACCGCCGCCTTCGCCGCCGTCGGCGTCGGCCAGCTCAACCTGATTTCGGCCACCTTCGCGGTCCTGTTCATCGGGCTCGGCGTCGATTTCGGCGTCCAGTTTGCGATGCGCTACCAGGAGGAGCTGGCGCCGGGCGCAGGTGCCGCCGTGGCGCTGCGGCGCGCCGCAGCCGGCGTCGGCGGCGCCCTGGCCCTGGCGGCCGGTGCGGCGGGCGTCGCCTTTCTCGCGTTCACGCCCACCGCGTTTCGCGGACTGGCCGAGCTGGGGGTGATCGCGGCGTTCGGCATGGCCGTGGCGCTGGCGGCGAATCTCACCGTGCTGCCGGCGCTGCTGACGCTGCTGCACCCGGGCGCGGCGGCCCCGGCGCGGACCGGCGCGGGCGGGTTAGTCGGAGCGCTGAACGAGAAGGGCCGGCGCCGGGTGCTCGCGATCGCGGCGATCGCGGCGCTGGCGGCGGCGGTGTTGCTGCCCCGGGCGGAATTCGATTTCAACCCGCTGCGCCTCAAGGACGCACGATCGCCTCCGGTGGCCGCGTTCATCGAGCTGACCGGCGATCCCGACTCGACGCCCTATGCTGCGCAGGTGCTGGCCCCGAACCTGGAGCGCGCGGACGAACTGGCAGCAAGCCTGCGGCGCTCTCCGCTGGTGCGGCGCGCGGTCACGCTGACGAGCTTCGTGCCGTCCGACCTGGAAGCGAGGCGGCAGATCATCGACGACATGAACCTCGTGTTTGCGCCGGTCACGCCGCTGGCCGCGACGGCGACACCGCTGGACGAGCGCGACGCGCTGGCGCGGCTGCGCGGCGCGCTCGCGGCGGTGGCCGGCGACGATGCCCTGGCGCTTGCGGCGCGCGGTCTCGAACGCGCGCTCGAGAGCGCGAGCGCCGCTTACACGCCTGCGGAGGCGATGCCGGCGCAGCTGGGCCGGCTCGTGATCGGCGACCTGCCGCTGCTGCTGGAGGATCTGCAGCAGCTGCTGGCGCCGGATCTGACCGGCCTCGCCGATCTGCCGCCCGACCTGCGCCGGCGCTACGTCGCGCCGGACGGTACCGCCCGCGTGGAAGTGATTCCGGCGCGGGACCTCACCGACAACCGCGCCATGGCGGAATTCGTTCGCGCGGTGCAGGCGATGGCGCCCGCCGCGACCGGAGCCCCGGTGATCTTCGTCGAGGCGGGCGCCGCCGTCGTCGAGGCCTGCCTCCAGGCGACCGCGCTCGCCCTGGCGGCGAGCCTGCTGGGCTTCGCATGGGTGCTGGGCGGCATCGGGCGGGCGCTGCTGGTGCTGCTGCCGGTGACGCTGGCGGCGCTTTACACGGGGGGCGCCACGGTGCTGCTGGGAATTTCCGTCAATCTCGCCAACGTCATCGCGCTGCCGCTGCTGCTGGGGCTGAGCGTCGCCTTCGGCGTCTACATCGTGCTGCGCGTTGGCGAGAGCGGCGGGGTGGCGGGGCTGGCGGCGAGCGGAACGCCGCGCGCCGTGCTCTACAGCGCGCTGACCACCGCGGTTTCGTTCGGCTCCCTGGCCTTCTCGGCGCACCCGGGCATGGCCGGCATGGGCGAGCTGCTCTCCCTCGCGCTGCTCATGAGCCTGCTGTCGAGCCTGGTCGTGCTGCCGGCGATGATCGGCGAGGTCGAGACGCGAAGCGACCGGGCGCCGCGCGCCTGACGCGGGTGCGCCGGGTCAGGTCAGATAGCCGTTCTCGCGGAACCAGGCGATCGCGTCCCGCAATCCGTCCTCGGCGGGGCGGAAGGCGTAGCCCAGCGCCTGCTGGGCCTTGGCGCTGGCGAAGTACATGCGCTTGCGCGCCAGCCGCAGGCCGTCCCGGGTAAGGCGGGGCTCGCCGCCGCCGGCCGCGGCGGCCCAGGTCTCGGCCGCCCATGCCAGCGGCATCAGTGCCTGCAGCGGAAGGCGCAGGCGCGGCGGGCGGGCGCCCGCCAGGCGCGCGATGCGCGCCAGGATGTCGCGCAGCGCGAGGTTTTCGCCGCCGAGAATGTAGCGCTCGCCTGGCGTGCCGCGCCGGTACGCCAGCAGGTGGCCGCGGGCGACGTCGTCCACGTGCACCACGCTCAGCCCCGTGTCGACATAGGCGGGGGTGCGGCCGGCCGCGGTGTCCAGCACCATCCGGCCGGTGGGCGTGGGGCGGCGGTCGCCCGGTCCGACCGGCGCCGCGGGATTGACCACCACCAGCGCCAGGCCGAAGTCACGCGCCACCTTCAGGGCCTCCTGCTCGGCGACAAACTTGGAGCGCTTGTAGTGCCCGATCATGTCGTCCAGCCGCGAAGGCGTGTCTTCGTCCGCGGGGGTGCCGTCGCCGCGCAGCCCCACCGTGGCGACGCTGCTGGTATGCACCGCGCGCTCGACGCCGGCGCGCGCCGCCGCGCGCAGTAGGTTGACCGTGCCCTGGACGTTGGTGCGGTAAAGGGCCGCGGGCTCGCGCGCCCACAGCCGGTAGTCGGCCGCGGCGTGGAACACGCCGCGGCAACCGGCCACCGCGGCCGCCAGAGAGTCGGGGTCGAGCAGGTCGCCGCGGACGATCTCCACCCCGGCGCCGCGCAGGTGCCGGGTGTCGCTGGTCGGGCGCGCCAGGACGCGCACGGAGGCGCCTTCGGCGCGCAGCGCGCGCACGATGGCCGCGCCGACGAAGCCGCTGGCGCCAGTGACCAGGTAGACGTCTTTCATGGCGGGCCCAGCCCTTCGGCGAGCGCCGCGCCGGCCTCGCGCAGCGCGCGCCGGGCGGCGGCGAAGGCGGGCGCAAGTCGCACCAGCGCGAGCATGTCGCGCGGGTGGCGCAGCGTCGCGGCCCCCAGCGCGCGCAGATCCAGCGAGCCACCCGGACCGAGGGCGGCCAGGGCGGCGACGGGCACGGTGCGATCGGCGGCGTCGCTCACAGCACGCAGTGCGGCGAACGCGACGCCGGCGTCGCGCGCAACTCGGGCGATGGCGACCGATTCCATATCAGCGACGGCGGCGCCGGTGCGATCGCGCAGCGCCGACTTCTGGGCGGAGTCCAGCAGCGGGATGGACGTTTCGGCCAGCGCCGCGGCACGGGGATCGACCCTCGCCGAAATCTGCTCCAGCAGCCAGCCCGACCACGCGGCGTCAGGGGTCAGCCGGGCGCCGGCTTCATCCACCAGTTCGTCGGCGATCACCAGCGTGCCGGCCGGCAGGCGCGGGTCCAGCCCGGCGGCGAAGCCCCACGAAAGCAGGGCGTCGGCGCCGTCGCGCAATGCCGCGATCGCGGCGCGCCGCGCCGCCACCGGCCCGGCGCCGCCGAGATGGAGCCGCGCGCCGCCTCCGGGGCGGCGCGGGCCGAGCCGCAGGCAGTGGCCTTCGACCCGCAGCGCCGCCAGCACCGCGACGCTCATCACGGCCTCGTCAGGGCGCGTGCTCGCGCCAGCGCCCAAAGCGGGAAGTAAGCGCTGTAGCCGTGGTACTTGAGGTAGAACACGCGCGGGAATCCCGGGGAGGTGAATTCCGGATCGTGCCACAGACCGTCGCCCCGCTGGCGCGCGAGCAGGAAGTCCACGCCGCGCCCGAATTCTGCCGAACGGGCTTCGCCGGCGGACGCCAGCGCCAGCAGCGCCCAGGCGGTCTGGAACGCCGTGCTGCGCGCGTGGCGCCCGGCGAGGGCGGGTTCGGCGTAGCTGTCGTTGGTCTCGCCCCAGCCGCCGTCGGCGCGCTGCACCGATTTCAGCCACTGCGCGGCGCGCGCCAGCGCGGCGCGCGCGCGCGGATCGGGACACCCCTCCAGCGCGGCGGCGGCCGACCAGGTGCCGTAGATGTAATTCGTCCCCCAGCGCCCGAACCAGCTGCCGTCTGGCTCCTGCTGCCCGAGCAGATAATCGATGCAGCGCCGGTAGGCTGGATCCCGGCCGGCGCCGGGATCGGCGAGCGCGAACAGCGTGGCACAGCGGGCGGAGACATCCGCGGTGGGCGGATCCAGCAGCGCGCCGTGGTCGGCGAAAGGAATCTCCAGCAGCCAGCGGCGGGTATTGTCGACGTCGAAGGCGGCGAAGCCGCCGTTGCGCGACTGCATCCCCCGGATCCACGCCAGCGCGCGCCGGATCGCGTGCCGGTAGCGCACGGGATCGTGGCGCTGCAGCGCCCAGGCTGCCGCCGACGTGTCGTCGAGGTCGGGGTAATGGTCGTTGCGGTACTGGAACGGCCACCCGCCGCCGGCGAGCGACGGGCGTGCCGCGCGCCAGTCGCCGTCCGCGTCCAGCACCTGGCGCGCCGCAAGCCAGTCGAGCGCCTTCCGCGCTCCCCGCCGCGCGCGGCCGCTGCCCTCCTCATCGAGCGCCAGCGCCGCGAGCGCCGTGTCCCATACCGGCGATACGCAGGGCTGGACATAGGCCGTCTCGCCGGCGTCTGCCACCAGCCGATCGATCGCCTCGCGCGCGGCGCGGCGCAACGGGTGGTCCTCGTGATAACCGCGCAGCGCCAGCACCTGCAGCGCGTAAACCATGGCCGGGAAAATCGCGCCCAGCCCGTGGTGGCCGTTCAGGCGCCGGACGATCCAGCGTTCGGCGCGCGCCAGCGCGTGCCGCCGCAGCTGCCGCGGTATCAGGGGCTCGAGCCGCTGCGTCGCGCGCTCGACGCGCAGGAACAGCGCATTGAGCCGCGAGCGCACCGGAAAGTAATCGCGCTCGGCGAACGGATCGCGCGTGAACAACTCGGGAACGCCGACGCCGAGCGGGTTGGCGGCGCTGGCCCGCAGCGAGTAAAGCACCGCCAACGGCACCATCACCGCGCGCGACCAGTAGGAGACCTTGCCGAGGTGAAACGGGAACCAGCGCGGCAGCAGAACGATCTCCACCGGCACGAACGGCACGGCGCGCCAGGGCACCTGGCCGAACATGGCCAGCAGGTAGCGGGTGAAGACGTTGGCGCGGGCCGCGCCGCCGGCGGCGAGGACGGCGCCGCGGGCGCGGCGCATGTGCGGGGCCTCGGGCGGGTCGCCCGCGAGTTTGAGCGCGAAATACGCCTTGACCGTGCAGCTCAGGTCCGGCGCGCCGCCGGGATAGAGCGGCCAGCCGCCGCCGTCCTGCTGGCGCTCGCGCAGATAAGCGGCCAGCCGGGTTTCCAGCGGCCGGTGCGTCTCGGCGAGAAAATGCGTCATGCAGATGTACTCGGCGGGAATGGTGCAGTCGGCCTCCAGCTCGAAGCACCAGTGGCCGTCGGGGTGCTGGCGCGCGAGCAGCGCATCGCGGGCACGGGCAACGCCCCGGACGAGCCGCTCGAGCGGCGTCTCCGCCCGGGGCGCGCGCAACTCGGGATGGGTCGCGAGTTCGTCGTACAGCACGGCCCCTCCGAGCTAGACGGCGGCGGAGCGGTGCCCGGCGCCGCGGGCGCGCTCGTCCGGCACGGAACCCGGCAAGCCGGCGCGGGCGGCAGCGAACAGCAGCCGCAGCAGGCGGTTGGAACCGGCGCCGCTGCCGGCGAGTACCGTGACGGCCTGCACGGCGCGGCGCGATATCTTGACCTCGTCGCCGGCCTGGTAATCCAGCCGCTGGCATATCTTGCGCAGCGTGAGCACCGCCATCAGCACCGCCCACACGCAGAAGCGGCGGATGCCCGTCTCCCGCGGCGGAATCAGCAGCGTGTACGCCAGGGCCCGGTCGAGGTGCCAGAGCGCGACGCTCACCAGCCGCAGCATGGCGCGGCGGAAGCCTGGAGATCCGAGAGCGTCCTCCAGCCGGCCGATGTCCACGCCCTCCGCGGCCAGCTCGGCGCTCGGCAGCCAGGACTGTCCGCGCCCGCGGTCTTCCCAGACATCCTTCAGGATGTTGGTCATCTGCAGCCCCTGACCGAACGACGCCGCCAGCCCCCGCAGCCGGTCACGGTGCACCGCGATCTCCGGGGAGTGGGCGCAGAACAGCTCGGTGAGCATCACGCCCACGCACCCCGCGACAACGTAGCGGTAGTCGGCGAGATCCCCGTGGCTGCGCACGCGCGGCGCCGGCCGCTCCTGGAAGCGGGCCATACCCTCGGTCATGACCGCGAGACAGCGCTCCACCGCTTCCCGCTCGGCGGGCGCGAACGTATGCAGGATCGCCATCACCCGGCCGCTTTCGCGCAGCAGCTCGCGTTCGGCGGCGCTCATGGCGGAGGAAACCGCCAGGGATGCCCGGGCGGGGAACGCGGCGGCGTCGCCCCTACCGGCGACGGCGGCGAGGAAGTCGGCCGCCAGCGCCCGCTTCGCCGCGGGCGCGATGCCCGGGTCATCCTCGATGGTGTCGGCGATGCGGCACAGCAGATAGGCGTTGCCCACCACCATCCTCAGGCGCGGCGGCAGCTGCGGGATGGTGAGCGCGAAAGTGCGCGAAACCTGCGCCAGGATGCGCCGCTGGTAATCGACATCTTCGGGATCCGGCGCGGCCGGGCCATCCGACGGCGCGCGAATCCTCCCCGCCGCCGCTGTCGGGCGGGTGTGGTGTTCGATGGCGTTCATGCTCATCTTCTCCCGTTATCGAATGCTGCGCCGGAATAGCTGCGCCCGCGCCACTGCACGCCGGTGCCGCTCCAGTGGCGCCATGCCGACCACCACGTCATGCCCAGATACAACAAACCGATCAGCGGCAGGGCCGCGCTCCAGACCGGCCCGCGGCCGTAGTAGCGCAGGATGGGGACATAGCTCGCTGCCATCGCCGTCCACGCCAGCGCGCCCGCAGCGCGGTCCGCGCCGCTGCCGGCCAGCGCGGCAACCGGCGGGACGGCGAAGGCGAGCAGCATGACGACGGTGACCGCGGCCAGCCAGGCGGGCGAGCAGCGCAGCTGCACGTAGGCGAAACGCGCCACGGCACGCCCGATTTCCGCAAGCCCGGCGTGGGCGCGAAGGCTGCGGGCGTCGCGGGTAAGCCCGATCCAGATGGCATGGCCGCGCGCCTTGAACGCCCGTGCCAGGGCGCAATCGTCGATCAGCCGGGAGCGGATCGCGGCAAGGCCGGCCATTTCGTGCAGCTTGGCGGTGTCCAGCAGGACGCAACCCCCCGCCGCCGCCGCGACGCGTCGCCAAGACGGGCGATTGGAGAGCGCGAACGGATAGAGCAGCTTGAAGAAGTAGACGAAGGCGGGCATCAGCAGCTTGTCCCAGAACCCCGCCATGGCCGGTGCGGCCATCAGCGAAGCGAGCGCGACGCGCTCGCGCGTCATCCGGCGCCGCAGCGCCGCGAGGGCGCCCGGCTCGAGCTTGACGTCGGCGTCCAGCAGGAGCGTGAGCGGCGTGCGCACGCGGCCGAGGCCTTGCTGCACGGCCCAGGTCTTTCCAGTCCAGTCGGGCGGCGTCGACTTGCCGCGCACCACCTCCAGTCCCGGTATCCCGAGCGCGGCGACCAGCGCGGCGGTGCCGTCGTCGGACTGGTCGTCCACGAGAACGATCGCCAGGCCCGTGCCCTGGGCGGCCAGGGCCGGGAGGGTGACCGCCAGCAAAGGCGCCTCGTTGCGCGCCGGAATCACCGCGGTGATGTCTCGCAAGTCGGGCGAGCCGGCAGGGCGTTGCGCTGCCAGGGTTTCGCGTGTGCTCCACGGCCGCCAGGGGGCGGCGAGCACCAGGCACCAGAGCAGGGCCGCGGCGGCGGCTGCCCAGACCAAGATCATTCGCCGGCTCCGAAGGGCGCCGCGCGCACCCCGCGGGGGCTGCCGGCGGTATCCGCGAATTCCGGGTCCGGCGCCATCGGCCCGTCGACGCGCGGACCCCGCAGCGCCACCCCCAGCGCCTTCCACGGCCGCGACACGGCATCGTTGACCGCGGTAGGCTCGTAGCCGCAATGCACCATGCAGTCGGCGCACTTGGGATTGCGTCCGGTCCCGTAGCGGTCCCAGTCCGTCTCTTCCATCAGCGCGCGAAAACTGGGCGCGTGGCCCTCGTCCACCAGCAGATAGCAGGGTTTTTGCCAGCCGAACACGTTGCGCGTGGGGTTGCCCCAGGGCGTGCACCGGTACGACTGGTTGCCGGCCAGGAAATCCAGGTACAGGCCGGACTGGTTGAGCCGCCAGCCGCGGCCGCGGCCCAGATCGAACACCCGCCGGAACAGCGTCTTCGACGCGGTGCGCTGGAGAAAGACGTCCTGCCGCGGCGCGTGCTGGTAGCTGTAACCGGGAGAGATGGTGACGCCCTCGACGCCGAAGTCCCGGGCGTAGTCGAGGAATTCCGCCACCTCCGCCGGTGACTCGTCGCGGAACAGGGTGTAGTTGAAGGTGACGCGGAAGCCCCTGTCGAGGGCCCTGCGCGCGGCGGCGACCGCCTTGTCGAAAACGCCCGCCCGGCAGACCGAGGCGTCGTGGCGATCCCGCAGGCCGTCCAGATGAATCGAAAACACCAGATACGGTGAGGGCGCGAACTCGTGCATGCGCTTTTCCAGCAGCAGCGCATTGGTGCACAGGTAGACGAATTTTCGGCGCCTGACGATGCCGGCGACGATGTCCGGGATCTCGCCGTGCACGAGGGGTTCCCCGCCGGGGATCGAAACCACCGGTGCGCCGCACTCGTCCACGGCCGCCAGGCACTCATCCACCGAGAGGCGGCGCCGCAGGACGGGGTCCGGATAGTCGATCTTGCCGCAGCCGGCGCAGGCCAGATTGCACTGGAACAGCGGCTCCAGCATCAGCACCAGCGGATAGCGCTCGCGCCCGCGCAGGCGCTGGGCAAGGACGTACAGGCCGACCTTGACGGCCTGCCGCAGCGGCACCCCCATGGTTACGCCTCCTGCCGCGCGCGACACGCGGCCGCCTGCCGCGAAACCGATGCCGGCAGCCGGAAGGAAACCGTCTCGTGCACGCTGCCGAGGGAGCGGGTCGCCGTCGCCCCCAGCGCCCGCAGCCGCCCGCACACTCGCTCCACCAGCACCTCGGGCGCCGACGCGCCGGCCGTCACGCCGACGCGGTGCGCGTTCCGAAGCCAGCCCGGGTCAAGCTCGCTCTCGTCCTGAATAAGGTAGGCGGTCATCCCGGCCTGTTCGCCTACCTCGCGCAGACGGTTGGAGTTGCTGCTGTTGCGCGACCCCACCACCAGCAGCACGTCCACCTCCCGCGCCAGCGCGCGCACGGCGTTCTGGCGGTTCTGGGTGGCGTAGCAGATGTCGTCCACGTAGGGGCCCTGGATCAGGGGAAAGCGGCGTTCCAGCGCCTTGATCACTTCGCGCGTGTCGTCGAGGCTCAACGTTGTCTGCGTCACATAGGCGATCCGGGAGGGGTCGGCCACCTGCAGGCGCTCCACGTCCGCCGGCGCCGAAACCAGATGCACGACACCCGGCACCGAGCCCATGGTTCCCTCCACCTCCTCGTGGCCGGCGTGGCCGATGATCACCACTTCGTGCCCGTCGCGGGCGTAGCGCTGCGCCTGGAGGTGAACTTTGGTGACCAGGGGACAGGTGGCATCGATCACGTGCAGCTTCCCGCGTTCCGCCGCCGCCACCACGGCGGTGGCGACCCCGTGGGCCGAGAATACGGTGACCGCACCCGGGGGAACGCCGGCCAGGTCCTCGACGAAGACCGCGCCGCGCTGCGCCAGGGAGTCGACGACGAAGCGGTTGTGCACGATCTCGTGAAACACATACACTGGCGGCCCGTGGATTTCCAGTGCGAGTTCGACAATCTCGATGGCTCGAACGACGCCGGCGCAAAAGCCGCGTGGCTGGGCAAGAACGATTTCCATGGCGTGATTTCCCTCCCAGGGCGGTGGTTGGTCCGGGGCGTTTCTCTGAATAAGACAGAAATGGCGGCGGGAAATTACAGGGGTATGCCGGAATCATTCGAGGATGCTGGCGCGGGATGGAGGCGGAGCCGCCGGGATGGCGCCGCGGCGAGTTCGATCGACCGAAGGGAGGTCTGACGTGGACGGAAACGACCGGGAAACGGCTCGTCTACGGACTGGTCCTGGCGCTGCACGCGGTTTCCACGTTCTCGGCGTTCCGGCAGTACCTCGATCCGTTCTCCAACCTGCTGTTCTTCGCTGCCTGGCCCATGCTGGCGGCGTGCTTCGCGCTCTATTACCTGCGCGACCTGGACACGCTCTGGACGGTGGACGGCGGCACGCGCGCTCCCTGACGGCGCGGGCGCGTTGCAGCGCCGCCGCGGCTGCCGTCACGGTGCGCCGTGCCCGGTGTGCCGCAGCTGCGGCTTCTACTCCAGCATCACCACAAGAGCAGCGGCTACCGGAAAGCCGGCGTCGAGCTGCAGACCCTCGAGCAGTTCAAGACGTCGCTGGCCTGACGCCGCGGGGCGGCGGATTCCGGGGCGTGGCGCCGCGACCCTTCCCGCGGTCGACCGGATCGACGCAGCGCACGATGCCAATGGCATTTCCGCCCTTCGCGCCGCGCGCCGCCGGAACATGCCCCGCGAGTTCCGGTTCCGCGCGAAAGTAATCTCCCCGCCCGCCCCGAGTCTAATGCTCACAGGCGCCGGCGCGGTTCCGCTCGGCGCCGGGTGGGCCGCCGGCGAGGCTGGTGCGCTTTTTCGGATCAGCTCGATTGGAGGAACTCGATCATGCGCAAACATGAACTCGGAGTGTGGGCCGGCGCTGCGCTGGCGGCGGCCATGGCAGTTTCGCTTCCTGGCGCATCGGCGCTGGCGGCCGGCGGCGTCGAGGCCGGCGTGCTGACCTGCAAGGGGGTACCCGGGTCGGGTGTCAGCTGCCTGGTGTTCTCTTCCAGAGACATGGACTGCACGTACAAGAGCGTTCACGGCGAGGAGCGCTACCGCGCCACGGCCGGCATCGGGTTGGGCGCCGACCTGGGCTTCAAGCGGGAGGAGTGGGTGGCGTTCTCGGTCATCGGCGGCACGTCGGACGTGGCACCGGAGGCCCATTCGCTCGCCGGCACATACCTGGGCGCGCGGGCGTCCGCGTCCTGGGGAGTCGGTGCCGGCGCCGCGGTGCTCGCGGGCGGCGGCGGCAAGAGCGTGTCGCTGCAACCGCTGGCGCTGGAGGCCAACACCGGCGTCGGCGCCATGGGCGGGCTCGCTTACCTGACGCTGGAGCCGGCGCCCAATTGACCCGCGTCGCCGGCGTTTCGGTGCGCCGGAGCCGCGATTGACCCGCGTCGCCGGCGTTTCGGTGCGCCGGAGCCGCGATTGACCCGCGTCGCCGGCGCACCGTCGATTATCGACTCCCGGTGCGTCCCGATTGCCCTGAGCCAACGCGAAGAAACGACGCGATGACCCGTGCCCGCGAAGAAATCGTACAGCCCGCAACGCGGAGTGCGGACTGTCTCCGCGCCATTGCCAACCATGTCGGGGGCTTCCTGCTCAACCGCGGCGTGATCCGCCTGCCGATGGTGGCGGACGCCCTGCTGGAGGCGGCTTGCCGCCGGGCCGGACTGGACGACTTCGGTGATCCGGCGTTCGAGATGCCGTTCCGGCTGCTGGTGAGGTCGCTGCGGGAGGAGGCGCCGCTCAGCTTCTTCGGACGCGTCGCGGCCAGGCAGGATCTGCTCGGTCTTCTGACCGGGCGGCTGCATATCGAGGCCGCGTTCCGCACGACGCCGCGGATGGCGGGCGAGCGGATCGTCGAGCCGGTGTTCATCATCGGGCTGCCGCGGGCGGGCACCACTTTCCTGCACGAGCTGCTGGCCCAGGATCCCGCCCATCGCGCGCCGCTGTGCTGGGAGACGATGTATCCGCACCTGCGGCCCGGCACCAGCGCCCGCGCCGACGCCGCCTCTTTCGCCCGGGCACGGCGCGACCTGCGCTGGTTCCATCGCGTGACGCCGGAGATCCGCGGCATCCACGCCGTCGCTGCCGGGGCGCCGCAGGAGTGCGTTGCCATCAAGAGCTTCGCCTTCGAGTCGTCGCGCTTCGACAGCACCTACGTGATCCCGTCGTACAAGGACTGGTTCGAGAGCAGCGACCACGCGGCCGCCTACGCTTATCACCGCCGCTTCCTGCAGTATCTCCAGCACGGCAGCATGCCGAGGCCGTGGGTTCTTAAGGCGCCCGGCCATATCGCCCAGCTGCGCGCGCTCGGCGATACGTATCCGGACGCGCGCTTCATCCAGGTCAACCGCGATCCGCTCAAGGTCGTGCCGTCGATCGCCAGCCTGACGGTTGCCCTCAGAGGTGCGTTCTGCACGCGCGCGGACGAAGCGGCGATTGCCGCCGACGTGGCCTCGCGCTGGAGCGGTTTCCTCGCCGAATTGCCGTCGCGCCGGCGTGAGATCGATCCGACCGGCGAGCGCACGCTCGACCTGGCGTTCGACGAGGTCGTGCGCTCGCCGCTGGAGGCAGTGGTGCGGATCTATCGCTGGCTGGGACGGCCCCTTCCCGAGGAGACCCGCGCGTGCATGACCGCCTATGTCGAGCGCGCGGCACGGGCATCGGCGCCCCGGCACCGCTACGACCTGCGCGATTTCGGGCTCGACCCGGCGGCGCTGCGCGAGCGTTTTCGGGCCTACACCGAAAGCTACGGCGTTCGCCTGGAAGTGACCTGACCGGGGTGGAGCGGAATCTGTGGGCGGTGTCCTCGGGGGGTCCGGCGCTCTGCCGGCGCGGCGCCGCTGCCGAGCCCGCCTGCCGCGGAGCGCGCCGCCGTGGGCCGCTACCGCCCCGCCAGTCCCAGCACCAGCCCGGGGAACGCGATCACCAGGCCCACCATCACCAGCTGGATGACGACGAAAGGCACGGCACCCCAGTAGATGTCGGTGGTCTTCACTTCCTTGGGCGCGACGCTGCGCAGGTAGAACAGCGCGAAGCCGAACGGCGGGTGCATGAACGACGTCTGCATGTTCACCGACAGCAGCACGCCGAACCACACCAGGTCGATGCCCAGCTTCTGCGCCACCGGCGCCAGCAGCGGCACGAGGATGAAGGCGATTTCGAAGAAGTCGAGGAAGAACGCCAGCAGGAAGATGATGGCGTTCACCACCACCAGGAAGCCGACGACGCCGCCGGGCAGCCCCGATAGCAGTCCCTCCACCCACAGGTCGCCGTCGACGCCGCGGAACGTGAGGCTGAAGATGGTGGAGCCGATGAGGATGAAGAGGACGAAGCTGGTGAGCCGGGCCGTGGCGTCCAGCGCGCCGCGCAGCGCCGGCAGCGCCAGCTTGCGCTTCGCCGCCGCCAGCGCCAGCGCGCCCACCGCGCCCATGGCGCCGCCCTCGGTGGGCGTGGCGACGCCGACGAAGATAGTCCCCAGCACCAGAAAGATTAGCGTGAGCGGCGGCACCATCGACACCGCCACACGCCGGGCGAGCGCGGCGCCGTGCAGCGTGCGCGCTTCCGGCGGGAGCGCGGGCGCGGCTTGCGGTTTCACCACGCTCACCGCCGCGATCCAGCCGAGGTAGAGCGCCGTGAGCACGAGGCCCGGCACCAGCGCGCCCTCGTACATGTCGCCCACCGACACGCCCAGCTGGTCGGCCATGACGATCAGCACGATGGACGGCGGCACGATCTGCGCCAGCGTGCCGGAGGCGGCGATCACCCCGGCGGCGAGCGAGCGCGAGTAGCCGTAGCGCAGCATCACCGGCAGCGAGATCAGGCCCATGGCGATCACCGACGCGGCCACCACGCCGGTGGTGGCGGCCAGCAGCGCGCCGACGATCACCACCGCATAGGCGAGGCCGCCGCGCAGGCTCCCGAAGAGCTGGCCCATCGTGTCCAGCAGTTCCTCGGCCATGCCGCTCTTCTCCAGGATCAGCCCCATGAAGGTGAAGAACGGGATCGCCAGCAGCGTCTGGTTGGACATGATGCCGAAGATGCGGTCCGGCAGCGCCTGCAGCAGCGCCGGGGTGAAGAACCCGTAATGCATGCCCACGGCCGCGAACAGCAGGCCGTTGGCGGCGAGCGCGAACGCCACCGGGTAGCCGATCAGCAGCAGGATCACCAGGCCCGCGAACATCAGCGGGGCCATCAGCTCGAAGCTCATGGGCGCTCCGGCGGCTCGCCGGGGGCCGGGGGCGGCGCGGCGCCGGCGAGGTAGGCGATGCGCTTGAGCGTCTCCGACACGCCCTGCAGCGCCAGCAGCGCGAAGCCCGCCGGGATCGCCAGCTTGATCGGCCAGCGCGGCAGGCCGCCAGCATCGGGCGACATCTCGCGCACTTCGAACGAGAACTGGAAGGTGTGCCACGACAGCCATGCAATCAGCAGCGTCATCGGCAGCAGCATCGCCAGGCCGCCGAAGACGTCGATCGCCGCCTGGGCGCGTTTCGGCAGCCGGCCGAAAATCACGTCGATGCGCACGTGGCCGTCATGCTTGAGCGTGTAGCCGGCGGCGAGCAGGAAGATCAGCGAGAACAGGTACCACTGCAGCTCGAGCCAGGCGTTGGAGCTCTCGCTGAAGGCGTAGCGGGAGAAGGCGGCGCCGGCGCTCACCAGCACCGCCACCAGCACCAGCCAGTAGACGGCGCGGCCGACGCGCTCGTTGAGGGCGTCGATCCAGCGGCACAGAGCAAGAACGGGTTTCACCTTGTCGGAGCGGCCGGGGACCGGGGCCGCGTCGCCGCGGCCGTTTCGTTGGGAAAACATGTTACAGGGCGTGCACTTAGCCGGTAAACGGCGAAGCCCGGACGGGGTCCCCGCGGCGATGGTAATATTCGACGCTTTTCAGCGAAGTACGCCGCCATGACCTTCTCCGATCTGAGCCTTTCCGCGTTCGATCCCGAGCTTGCCCACGCCCTGGAAAACGAGGCGCGGCGGCAGGAGGAGCACATCGAGCTGATCGCCTCCGAGAACTACACCAGCCCGCGGGTGCTGGCGGCGCAGGGTTCGGTGCTGACCAACAAGTACGCCGAAGGGTATCCCGGCAAGCGCTATTACGGCGGCTGCGAGTTCGTCGACGTCGCCGAGCAGCTGGCCATCGACCGCGCCAGGGCGGTGTTCGGCGCCGGCTACGCCAACGTCCAGCCCCATTCCGGCTCCCAGGCCAACGCCGCCATCTACATGGCGGTGCTGAAGCCGGGCGACACGATGCTGGGCATGTCGCTGGCCCACGGCGGCCACCTGACCCACGGTGCGCCGGTCTCCTTCAGCGGCAAGCTGTTCCACACCGTCACCTACGGGCTCCACCCGGAGACCGAGGAGATCGACTACGACGAAGTCGACCGTCTCACCGACCGGCACCAGCCCAAGCTCATCATTGCCGGCGCGTCGGCCTACTCGCGCGTCATCGACTGGGCGCGCTTCCGCGCCGCCGCCGACCGCGTCGGCGCCTACCTGATGGCGGACATGGCCCACTACGCCGGGCTGATCGCCGCCGGCGTCTACCCGAGCCCGGTGGGGCACGCCCATTTCGTCACCAGCACCACCCATAAGAGCCTGCGCGGCCCCCGCGGCGGCCTGATCCTGGCCGACGCCGGCCACGAGCGTCTGCTCAACGCCGCCGTGTTCCCGCTGCTGCAGGGCGGACCCCTGCTGCACGTCATCGCCGGCAAGGCGGTGGCGTTCAAGGAGGCCCAGACCAAGGACTTCCGCCTCTACCAGGAGCAGGTGATCGACAATGCCCGCGTCATGGCCAAGGTGCTGGCCGAGCGCGGCTATCGCATCGTCTCCGGCCGCACGGACTGCCACCTGTTCCTGGTGGACCTGCAGGGCCACGCGCTCACCGGCAAGCTGGCCGAGGAGGCGCTGGGCCGCGTCGGCATTACGGTCAACAAGAACGCGGTGCCCAATGACTCCCAGCCGCCCACCGTCACCAGCGGCATCCGGATCGGCACGCCGGCGGTCACCACCCGCGGCTTCCAGGAGCTGGAATGCGAGCGGCTCGCCAACCTGATCGCCGACCTCCTCGACGCGCCCGACAGCGCCGCGGTGTCGCGGCGGGTGGCGGACGAGGTGCGCGAGACCTGCGCGCGCTTCCCGGTCTACGGCCGGGAAGTGGAAGCGGTCGCGTAGGGCGCCCGGGAGTCCGCGGCCATGAAATGCCCCTTTTGCGGCGGGGCCGACACCCAGGTGGTGGATTCGCGCGCCATCGAGGACGGCTACAGCATCCGCCGCCGCCGCCGCTGCCCCGCGTGCGACAAGCGCTTCACCACTTACGAGAACGTGGAGCTGCGACTGCCCCAGGTGGTGAAGTCCGACGGCAACCGCTCCGAGTTCGATGTCGAGAAGCTGCGCACCGGCTTCATGCGCGCGCTGCACAAGCGGCCGGTGCCGGCGGAGAAGGTGGAAGCCGGGATCAAGAACGTGGTGCAGGGCGTGCTGTCGCTGGGCGCACGCGAGATCAAGTCGCGCCAGATCGGCCAGATGGTGATGGAAGAGCTCTACAAGCTGGACAAGGTGGCCTACATCCGCTTCGCCTCCGTCTACCGCAGTTTCAAGGACGTGGACGACTTCCAGGACGCCATCGCCGAGGTCCGCCGGCCGCGCGCCAAACGGGGGAGCTGACATGCCGGAGGCCGCCGACCACGCCTACATGGCGGAGGCGCTGCGCCTGGCCGGGCGCGGCCTCCACACCACCACGCCCAATCCCCGCGTCGGCTGCGTGATCGTCAACGGCGGCGAGGTGGTGGGGGTGGGCTGGCACGAGCGCGCGGGCGGCCCCCACGCCGAGATCGTGGCCCTGGCCCAGGCCGGCAGCCGCGCGCGCGGCGCGACCCTGTACCTGACCCTGGAACCCTGCAGCCACCAGGGGCGCACGCCGCCCTGCGCCGAGCGCGTGGTGGCCGCCGGGGTCGCCCGGGTGGTGGCGGCGATGCAGGACACCGATCCGCGTGTCGCCGGGCGTGGCTTCGAGCGGCTGCGCGCCGCCGGCATCGCGCTGGAGATCGGCGTGCTGGAGGCCGAGGCGCGCGCGCTCAACGTCGGCTTCATTGCCCGCACCACCCGCGGCACGCCGTGGCTGCGGCTCAAGGCGGCGGCGAGCCTGGACGGGCGCACCGCGCTCGCCAACGGCACCAGCCAATGGATCACCGGCGAGGCCGCGCGGCGCGACGGCCATGCCTGGCGCGCGCGCTCGTGCGCCGTGCTCACCGGCATCGGTACGGTCAAGGACGACGACCCGCGCCTCACCGTGCGCCACGTCGAGACCTCGCGCCAGCCGCTCAAGGTGGTGGTGGACAGCCGGCTGGAAACGCCGCCCACGGCGCGGGTGCTGGACGGCGGGCACGTGCTGATCGCCAGCGCGCGCGATGACCGCGACGCCGCCGTGCCGCTGATCGACCGCGGTGCCGAGGTGGTGGCGCTGCCCAACCCCCACGGCAAAGTGGACCTGCCGGAACTGATGCGGGAACTCGCGCGCCGCGGCATCAACGAGGTGCTGGCCGAGGCCGGCACCAAGCTGAGCGGGTCGCTGATCCGCGAAGGCGTGGTGGACGAACTGCTGCTGTATCTCGCGCCGTGCCTGCTGGGCGACACGGCTGCCGGCATCGCCGCGCTCCCGGAGCTCGCCTCGCTGGACCAGCGCCGGCGGCTCGCGATCCGCGACCTGCGGATGGTGGGAGAGGATCTGCGCATCCTCGCCGCGCTCGTTTGATGCAGCGGCGCGTGCACCGCGGAGAACGCCGAGGACGCGCAGGAAAGGCAGATCATTGAACCGCCAAGGACGCAAAGGAGAAAAGACCAAAGATTCGAGACGATTTCTCCTTGGCTTACTTGGCGGCATTCGCGGGTCAAGGTTTTCGCCTTCCTTCGCGTCCTTGGCGGTTGAGTGATTTGGGCGCCCCCGGGTCTCGGGGCACAGTCCCGCGCATCGACGCCCCGCAAACCGAGTAAAATACGGCTCCTTCCGAGTTGACCATCCCATGTTCACCGGCATCGTCGAGGCCGTCGGCCGCATCAAGCACACTGCTCCGCTGGAGCAGGGGCTGCGGCTGTCCATCGCGCCCGGCGCGCTGGATCTGGCCGACATGCAGGTGGGCGACAGCATAGCGGTGAACGGCGTGTGCCTGACGGTGATCGCGCTGGCGCCGGGGACGCTGACGGTGGACGTCTCGCGCGAGACCCTGGCGTGCACGACGGGCCTGGACCGGCCGGGCGAAGTCAACCTGGAGAAGGCGCTCCGGCTGGGCGACCGGCTCGGCGGGCACCTGGTCACCGGTCATGTGGACGGCGTCGGGCGCGTCACCCGCTTCGAGCGCGCCGGCGAATGCTGGATGCTCGCCGTCGAGGCGCCGGCGGCACTGGCGCGCTACATCGCGCGCAAGGGCTCCATCACCGTCGACGGCGTGAGCCTGACGGTCAATGCGGTGGAAGGCGCCGAATTCGGCGTCAACCTGATCCCGCACACGCTGGAGGTCACCACGCTCAAGCGCCTGGCGCCGGGCGCCGCGGTGAACCTGGAAATCGACCTGCTGGCACGCTACGTCGAGCGGCTCGCGTCCGCGCAGGCGTCCTGACCATGCCGATCAGCCCGATCAAGGACATCATCGCCGAGATCCGCGCCGGGCGGATGGTGGTGCTGGTGGACGAGGAGGACCGCGAGAACGAGGGCGACCTGGTGCTGGCCGCGCAGTTCGTCACGCCGGAAGCCATCAATTTCATGGCCAAGTACGGCCGCGGACTCATCTGCCTCACGCTCACCGAGGAGCGCTGCCGCCAGCTCAATCTGCCGCTGATGGTGGCCGCCAACCAGTCGCGGTTGGGCACCAACTTCACGGTGTCGATCGAGGCGGCCACCGGTGTCACCACCGGCATCTCGGCCGCCGACCGCGCGCGCACCGTCGAGCTGGCGGTGAAGCCCGACGCGCGGCCCGAGGACCTGGTGCAGCCGGGGCACATCTTCCCGCTGATGGCGCAGAAGGGTGGCGTGCTGGTGCGCGCCGGCCACACCGAGGCCGGCTGCGACCTGGCGATGCTGGCGGGGCTCACCCCGGCGGCGGTGATCTGCGAGATCCTCAAGGACGACGGCTCCATGGCGCGGCTGCCGGATCTGATCGAGTTCGCTCAGGCGCACTCGCTCAAGATCGGCACCATTGCCGATTTGATCCACCACCGCTCCAGCACCGAGACGCTGATCGAGCGCGTGCTCGAGCGGCCCCTCGCCACCGCCCACGGCGAGTTCCGGCTGGTGGTGTACCGCGACAAGTCCGCCGGCGCGGTGCACCTGGCGCTGGTGAAGGGCGACATCCATCCCGACCGGGAGACCCTGGTGCGGGTGCACGAGCCGGTCTCGGTGTTCGACTTTCTCGACGCCGGCGGCACCACCCACTCCTGGCCCCTCAACGACGCCATGCGGGCGATGGTGCAGGCCAACGCCGGGGTCATCATCCTGCTGCACCGGCCAGAGAGCGCCGCCGAGCTGCTGGCGCGCGCGCAGCGCGTCGGCGAGCACGCCCACGCCGACGCGAAGTACGACCTGCGCACCTACGGCATCGGCGCCCAGATCCTCAAGGACCTGGGCGTCACGCGCATGCGCCTGCTCTCCGCGCCGCGCAAGATGCCCAGCATGGCCGGCTTCGACCTCGAGGTGACCGGCTTCCTGCAGCCCGACAGCCGCGCCTAGGCCCCAACGACACGACGGGAAATTTTATGGCCTACTACGACAACATCCTGGAGCTGGAACCCGAACACGACGGCCGCGGCCTGCGCATCGCCATCGTCATGAGCCGTTTCAACCTGGACGTCGGCGAGGGGTTGCTGGGGGCGTGCACGGCGGAGCTGGCCAAGCGCGGCGTTGCCCAAGGCGACTTGCTGATCGTCACCGTTCCCGGCGCGCTGGAGATCCCGCTCGCGCTGCAGAAGCTGGCGGGCACCGGCAAGTACGACGCACTGATCGCGCTGGGCGCGGTGATCCGCGGCGAGACCTACCACTTCGAGATCGTCTCCAACGAGTCGGCGGCCGGCATCACGGCGGTGCAGCTGGACAGCGGCCTGCCGGTGGCCAACGGCGTGCTCACCACCGACACCCAGGACCAGGCGCTGCACCGCATGTCGGAGAAGGGCCGCGACGCGGCGCGCTGCGCCATCGAGATGGCGCGCCTGCTGGGGCGCATCGCATGAAAACCGCGCGCCGGCGCGCCCGGGAACTGGCGCTGCAGGCGCTCTACCAGTGGCGCCTGACCGGCTATCCCATGGTGCAGATCGAGCCGCAGTTGCGCGAGCACAAGGACTTCGGCCGCGCCGACGCCGACCTGTTCGAGCGCCTGGTGCGGGGCGTCCCGGCGGAGGCCGCTGCGCTGGAGGCCCTGGTGGCGCCGCATCTGGACCGCGCGCTGGAAGCGCTCTCGCCGGTGGAGCGCTGCATCCTGCTGCTGGGGGCCTACGAGCTGAGCCATTGCCCGGACACGCCCTACCGGGTGGTAATCAACGAGGCGGTGGAGCTGGCCAAGACCTTCGGCGGCACCGACGGCTACAAGTACGTGAACGGCGTGCTGGACAAGCTGGCACCCGCCGCGCGCGCGGCGGAACTGCGCAGGTTGGCCGCCGACCGCCGCGCCTGAGCGGAACGCGGGGCCGTCGGGGCGAAGCGCGGGCTTCAATGAGGCCGCGGCGAGTCGCCGCGGATAACCTGATGGTCCTCCCAGGATCCACCCAGGTACCGATTCAGGATCTCGAGGATGCTCTCAGTGGCCTGCGGCGTGAGTTCGCCCGAGGCGCCCGTGATGGGCAGGTAGGGCCGCGGCGGGATCGTCGTGCGGTGGCCGCGCCCTGCCGTGCCGCCGAACTGGTGGATCGCGGCATACTCCTTCGCGCTGCCGATCTCGGCGTAGTCCTTGCCAGAATCGACCTGGATCGAGGCGGCCAGAGCGCCGGAAACCTGCAGCATCTTGCCGGGCCAATGCCCGCGCTGCGTGCGGCGCAGGATGGTGGCCGGCGCAAGGGGCGGCCAGCCCGGCCCCTCCTCCTGGAAAGCGAGCTCGGTGAGGGAGAGCAGCTCGGCGGCGATCGAGGCCATCGCCGGCGAGAGGTCTTCGCCCCGGCGCAGCAGCTCGTTCAGGGCCCGGACCACGGCCCGGTCGTCGACCTCGATTTTAAAGGCTTCGGCCACGTGCTATTCTTTAACCGTGCCGAGGCGAGAAACCGGTCGGGCACGGAACCCGATGACCGGTGGAAGGGCTCCAGCGTCTTCCGTGGGCGGCCTGGACCGGACCCTCGGCATCTCTCACTTCCCATAAAGCAGTGCACCGGCGCGCAGGGTGTTCATCCGGCGATCGTCGGCGTGCAGGAAGTTCCAGAACAAGCTCCCGTCCCGGCTCTCCCGCGCCACGATCATGAGATCGCGCGGCCCAGTGAACAGGCCGACGCTTCAATGAGGCCGCGGCGAGTCGCCGCGGATAACAGGCCGTCCTCGGCGCACACGCGCGGATCGGTGCGGCTTCAATGAGGCCGCGGCGAGTCGCCGCGGATAACCCTCGACACAATGCAGCACGCCGCCCCCGTCCACATGCTTCAATGAGGCCGCGGCGAGTCGCCGCGGATAACTGACGCTGCAGCCGGGCGACTCGTGCCTGATTGTGTGGCTTCAATGAGGCCGCGGCGAGTCGCCGCGGATAACAGGGCGCGCCGATCGCGCTGCTGACCGGACTGTCGCTGCTTCAATGAGGCCGCGGCGAGTCGCCGCGGATAACGCCGCGGGCTGGTGGCCGGCGCCGCTCGCGCAGCAGGCGCTTCAATGAGGCCGCGGCGAGTCGCCGCGGATAACTTCGTCACCCGCGCGGTGGTGCGTTGCGTGAGGCCGCTTCAATGAGGCCGCGGCGAGTCGCCGCGGATAACCCGACGACGGCGTGCTCAGCCTGCCGTATTATTCGGGGCTTCAATGAGGCCGCGGCGAGTCGCCGCGGATAACGCCGGTCGTCTTGCCCGATACCGTCGGCGTGCGCCCGCTTCAATGAGGCCGCGGCGAGTCGCCGCGGATAACACTGCAACACCAGGTGGAGTGAGCCATTTTTGTACGCTTCAATGAGGCCGCGGCGAGTCGCCGCGGATAACCCCGAGCGGCGTTGCTGGAGGCTTGGCGGTTTTTCCGGCTTCAATGAGGCCGCGGCGAGTCGCCGCGGATAACCGGCGTGCCGTACCTGGCGCCGGTCATCGAGGCCATGCTTCAATGAGGCCGCGGCGAGTCGCCGCGGATAACCTTCGGCAAGCTGCTCGACCTGACGCGCGATATTTTCGCTTCAATGAGGCCGCGGCGAGTCGCCGCGGATAACATCGCTCGCGGCGCGCGCAGCGGCTCTGGAATCCGCGGGCTTCAATGAGGCCGCGGCGAGTCGCCGCGGATAACGGCGCGGCGACGCCCTCGGCGCGGCTCGCGTGGCTGCTTCAATGAGGCCGCGGCGAGTCGCCGCGGATAACGCCGAGCCCGCCGGTGGCGGGCGGCGCACCGTGCAGCTTCAATGAGGCCGCGGCGAGTCGCCGCGGATAACAGGACGATATTCTTGCGCGCGCACGAACTATTAGCGTCGCTTCAATGAGGCCGCGGCGAGTCGCCGCGGATAACCTGCGCGCGGGCGAGCAGCGCGCCACCACGTTCCGGCTTCAATGAGGCCGCGGCGAGTCGCCGCGGATAACGTCAACCGTGGACACGATCGAGTTACTTGACGCCGTGCTTCAATGAGGCCGCGGCGAGTCGCCGCGGATAACGTGTTGGCGCAGTACGCCGCGGCCATGCTCTTTCCGCTTCAATGAGGCCGCGGCGAGTCGCCGCGGATAACCGAGGTCGACCGCGAGGCGTCCGTCCTCGTCGATCGCGCTTCAATGAGGCCGCGGCGAGTCGCCGCGGATAACCGCGCGCGGCCGACGAAGCATTGCAGGATCGAGGAGGCTTCAATGAGGCCGCGGCGAGTCGCCGCGGATAACCGATCTCCCGGCAGCGCGCGGGTCGTGACGCATCAGGGGCTTCAATGAGGCCGCGGCGAGTCGCCGCGGATAACCGAGGAACGCCGCCAGCCGCGGCGCTCGCGTGATGTCGCTTCAATGAG
>JBMOQX010000028.1:0-7561 GCA_049322755.1 Pseudomonadota bacterium
CATCCTGTTTCCCACCAAGCCGAATCACGCCGTGCTGAATGCCGCCCCATTGCTGCACCGCAGCGGCTTCCAGTTCCACTGGTACAACCAGGGCTACGCGCGCTTCGACGACTTCCTCGCCGCGCTCACCCACGACAAGCGCAAGAAGATCAAACAGGAAAGGAAAAAGCTGGCGAACCTGGGCGTGACGTTCCGCTGGATCGAGGGCCGCGACAGCACCGATGCCGACTGGGCCTTCTTCTACCGCTGCTACGCCGACACCTACGCCCGCCACCGCAGCGAGCCGCACCTGAACCCGGATTTCTTCGCGCGGCTGCGCGAGTCGATGCCGGACAACGTCGTGCTGATCATTGCGGACAAGGACGGCGAGCCGACTGCCTGCTCGTTCTGCATGAAGGACGGCGAGCGCCTTTACGGCCGCCACTGGGGCACGCTCGAATACCTGCCCGGCCTGCATTTCGAGACCTGCTACCAGCAGGGCATCGAATACGCCATCGCCCGCGGATTGAAAGTCTTCGAAGGCGGCGCGCAGGGCGAGCACAAGCTCGCGCGCGGCCTGGTGCCCACAGCGACGCATTCCTGGCACTGGCTGGCGCACCCCGAGTTCCGCGACGCCGTCGACCGCTTCCTCGAGCGCGAGACCGAGGCGATCGCCCACTACATGGACGAGCTTGAGGGGCCGTTCCGGCGTGAGCCGTCTGCTTGATGTCTGACGCTTCCCTGCATTTCGAACGTGTGCGCGAGGGCGATTTCCACGCCCGTCTCGCGCACCAGCCCGGCGTGGCCGTCGTGTTGTTCAATACGCCGCACTGCAGCAGTTGCCGCGCATGGAAGCTACTGTTACCCCAATCCTTGGCGGATGTGGCTGATGCCCTGTTCGAGGTCGACGTCGCCGAGGCGACCGGGGTGGCGCGCTATTTCGGCATCTTCCACCTCCCGACGATCTACCTCTACCGCGACGGGCATTTCCATGCCGAACTCCAGTGCGAGGCGCGGCCGGCAACGATCCGCGAGACAGCGCTGCGGCGGCTGGCAGAGCCGGCGCAGGAAGAACCCTGAGTCTCCAAGGCTCAGGGATCGGGATTCAGGGGTCAGGAGACGAGCGGCTGACGCCGCGCCGGCTCCTTCGTTCAGGCGAACAGGCGGCCGAGGAACACGACCGCGATCGTCAGCAGCCCGAGGCTGAGATTGAGCCCGACGAGCTGGCGGATCTGTGCAAGCGCGGCGCCACCGGCTTTCCAGTCCTGCGCGGCGACGGCGCGCTTGAGCCGCCCGTAGGGGGCGAAGAAGACGTGGGCGAAGATCGCCATCATGAGAATGCCGAGCGCGAACATGGCGAGCGCGTAGTGCGGCGCGTCTGCGCCGCCCATCGTCACGAGCAGGTGCAGGCCGGTGGCGAGGATGAGCGCGACCGACACCCACACCCAGGGAAAGAACTTGCCGAACACACCCGCCCACAGGGTGAGCCGCTGCGGCGGCTCGAGCACGCTGGCGGCGACCGGGCGCAGTGCCATGTAGGCGAAGAACATGCCGCCGACCCAGACGACGACGCCGAGGACGTGGAGCAGATAGATGATTTGCATGGGGGTTTCCTTTCAGAACAGCGTGGCTTGATCGATGGCGAGCTTGACGGTGCCAAAGCTGCGCCGGTGTTGCGGGCACGCGCCATGCGCCTTCAGTGCGTCGAGGTGGGCGGCGGTGCCGTAGCCCATGTGCTGGGCGAAGCCGTACACGGGATACTCCGCGTGCAGACGAACCATGAAGGCGTCGCGCGCGGTCTTGGCGAGGATGGACGCGGCGGCGATGGCGGCGATCTTGTCGTCGCCCTTGACCACGGCCTGCGAGCGCCACGCCCACTGCGGACAGCGATTGCCGTCGACCATGACTTCGTCGGGGTCGCACCCGAGGCCGGCGACGGCGCGCTGCATCGCCAGCAGGGTGGCGTGCAGGATGTTGAGCGTGTCGATTTCGCCGACGCTCGCCTCGGCCACGCACCACGCGGCGGCCTTTTCGCGGATTTCGTCGGCCAGGCGTTCGCGCGCGGCGGCCGAGAGTTTCTTGGAATCGCGCAGCCCGGCGATCGGCCGCGCCGGATCAAGCATCACCGCCGCCGCCGTCACCGGTCCGGCGAGCGGGCCGCGGCCGGCCTCGTCGACGCCGCACAGCCCGAGCGGGCCGACTTCCAGGATCACTGACGCGCGCGGCATCAGGCCCCCTCCAGGTACGGTGCCAGTGCGTCGGCGATGCGGGCGGCGGCGTTCTGCCGTAGGCTTGCGTGCATTGCGCGGAAGCGCTCGGCGAGTGCTTCGCGGCGCGGCGCGTCATCCAGCCACGCGAGCGCGTCGGCAGCCAGGTTTTCGGGCGTGGCGTCTTCCTGCACCCGCTCGGGCACGACGAAGTCGCGCCCGAGGATGTTCGGCAGGCCGATCCATGGCAGCAGAGCTTTCTTGCGCATGAGGCGTGCGGTGAGCGCCGGCACGCGGTAGGTGATGACCATGGGCTTCTTGAAAAGCATGGTTTCCAGCGTGGCGGTGCCGGAGGCGACCAGTGCGACGTCGCACGCGGCGAGCGCCGTGTGCGATTGCCCGGTGAGCACGGTCAGCGGCAGATCGAATCCGGCGCGCGCCGCGTCGATCAGCGCGGCCACGCGCGGCCCCGCCGCCGGCAGCACGAACTGCGCGTCCGGCTGGCGGGCACGGATCAGGCGTGCGGCATCAAGCATCAGGCGCGCGTGGCGCTTCACCTCGGACACGCGGCTGCCCGGCAGGAGCGCGATCACCGGCCCCACCTGCAAGCCCAGGCCCGCGCGTGCAGCGACTGTGTCAGGTTCGAGCGGGATCACGTCGGCGAGCGGATGGCCGACGTAGGTGACCGGAATGCCGGCCTCGCGGTAGATCGCCTCCTCGAACGGAAACACCACGAGCATGTGCGACACCGCCTGCCGGATCTTGTGGATGCGCTCCGGCCGCCACGCCCAGATCGACGGGCTGACGAAATGCACGGTGGGGATGCCGGCAGCCTTGAGCTTCGCTTCAAGCGTGAAATTGAAGTCGGGCGCGTCGATGCCGACGAAGACGCGCGGCCGTTCGCGCAGGAAATGACGCGTGATGCGCGAACGGATCCACAAGAGTTCCGGCAGGTGCGCGAGCACTTCGACGTAGCCGTTCACGGCGAGCTTGTCGCTCGGATAGAGCGCCGTCACGCCGGCCTCGACCAGGCGCGGGCCGGCGATTCCGGCTGCACTGAGGCCGGGATGCCGTGTTTTCAGAGCCTGGATGAAATGCGCACCGAGCAGATCGCCGGAGGCTTCGCCGGCGATCAAACCGATATCCATCAGCGAATGATGCCGCGCTCGGAGCGCGCGAGGAAGTCGAGCAATTGCCGCACTTCGGGGTGGGCCGCCGCCTCCGGTTCGAGCTTCGCCTGCGCCTCGGCGACGGTGTTGCCCTCGCGGTAGAGGATTTTGTACGCGCGCTTGAGCGCTGCCAGCGACTCGGCGGAGAAGCCGCGCCGCTTGAGGCCTTCGCTGTTGAGGCCATGCGGCGCCGCCGGCTGGCCCGAGGCCATGACGAAGGGCGGGATGTCCTTGAACACCACGGTCGAGATGCCAGTCATCACGTGCGCGCCGATCTTGCAGAACTGGTGCACACCGGTGAAGCCGCCGAGGATGGCCCAGTCGCCGACTTCGGCGTGCCCCGCAAGCGAGGCGTTGTTGGCGAAGATGGTACGGTCGCCCACCACGCAGTCGTGCGCGATGTGGACGTAGGCCATGATCCAGTTGTGACTGCCGATCGTGGTGACGCCGCGGTCCTGCACCGTGCCGGTATTGAAGGTGCAGAATTCGCGGATGACGTTGTCGTCGCCGATCACGAGGCGCGTCGGCTCGCCGGCGTACTTCTTGTCCTGCGGGGCTTCACCGAGCGAGACGAAGTGGAAAATCTTGTTGCGCGCCCCGATCTTCGTATGCCCGGTGATGACAGCGTGCGCGCCGACGGTGGTGCCGGCGCCGATCTCGACGTGCTCGCCGATGATGCTGTAGGGGCCGATCTCGACGTCGTCGGCCAACTGGGCGCCGGGTGCGACGAGTGCGGTGGGATGAATCCTGGTCATGGTCACTTGTCGCGCAGCGTCGCCATCAGCTCGGCCTCGGCGACGAGCGCGCCGTCGACTTCGGCGCGGCCGGTGTATTTCCAGATCCCGCGCATCTCGCGCACGATCTCGATTTTCAGGACCAGCTGGTCGCCCGGCTTCACAGGCTTCTTGAAGCGCGCGCCGTCGATGCCGGCGAAGTAGACGATGCCGATGTCCTCCGGCGCGTAGCCCTTGGTCTTGAACGACAGGATCGCCGCCGCCTGCGCCATCGCTTCCAGGATGAGCACGCCCGGCATCACCGGCGCGCCGGGGAAGTGGCCGGGGAAGAAAGGCTCGTTGATGGTGACGTTCTTCACCGCGGTGATCGACTTGCCGAGCTCCATCTCGGTGACCTTGTCGATCAGCAGGAAGGGGTAGCGATGCGGCAGGTACTGCATGACCTGCTCGATGTCCATGATCATTTCTTTTCCAGTTCTCCGAGTTTTTGTTCGAGCGCCTTGACGCGCTTCACCAGCTTGTCGAGGTTGCGCATGTGCACGGCGTTCTTCTGCCACACTTCGTGCTCCGAGAACGGCAGCGCCGAGGTGTAGGTGCCCGCCGTGGGCAGCGACTTGGTAATGAGCGTGTTGGTCGAGATGCGGGTGTTGTCGGCGATCTCAATGTGGCCGAAGATCATCGCCGCGCCGCCGATGGTGCAGTGACGGCCGATCTTCGCGCTGCCCGCAATGCCGGTGCACGCGGCGATCGCGGTGTGCGCGCCGATCTGCACGTTGTGCGCCACCTGAATGAGGTTGTCGAGCTTGACGCCCTCCCCGATCACCGTGTCTTCCAGCGCGCCGCGGTCGATGGTGGTGCAGGCACCGACCTCGACGTCGTCGCCGATGACGACGCGGCCGATCTGCGGGATCTTCTCCCAACGCTCGCCGTCGGGCGCGAAGCCGAAGCCGTCGGCACCGATGACACAGCCGGAGTGGAGGATCGCACGATCGCCGATGGCGCAGCCGTGGTATACGGTGACGTTGGCGTAGAGCAGGCAATCGGCGCCGATGCGCACGCCTTCGCCGACGCTGCAGTTGGGGCCGATCACACTGCGGGCACCGATCATGGCGCCCGCGCCGATCACCGCGCCGGGGCCGATGCTGGCGTCGGCGGCGATCTGCGCGTCGGCGGCGACGGTCGCCGCCGGATGAACGCCCGCCGGCGGACGTGGCGGCGGATTCAGCAAGGCCGACACGCGCGCGAAATACAGGTAGGGGTTGGGCGTCAGGATGCGCGGCCGCTCGGTGGCGTCGCGCGCGTCAGGCGGCAGGATGACGGCCCCGGCCTGCGTCGCACCGAGCTGCGCGAGGTATTTGGACTGCGAGACGAAGCCGATTTCGTCCGGGCCGGCACGCTCGAGCGGTGCGACCTGGCGCACCGTCACAGCGCCGTCGCCCACGAGTTCCCCGCCGAAACGGGCGACCAGCGCTGCCAGGGTGACGGCCATGGAAAAACGCGGCCCGCTTATCGGGCGTTGGTGCCCAGTGCCCGCATCACGCGATCGGTAATGTCGATCTTGTTGTCGACGTAGACGGCCTGCTCGATGATGAGGTCGAATTTCTCCGCCTTGGCAATCTCCTGGATCGCCTTGCGTGCGCGTTCCTGAATCTGCCCCAGTTCTTCGTTGCGGCGCAGGTTGAGGTCTTCGCGAAACTCGCGTCCCTGGCGCTGCAGATCGCGGTTGAGGTTGCCCAGATCGCGCTCCTTGGCCTTGCGCTCGCTGTCGGACATGGTCACGCCGTCCTTGTCGAGTTGCGTCTGCAGGTCGCGCGCCTGCTTGGCGAGTTTCTGCAATTCCTGGTCGCGCGCAGCAAATTCGCGCTCGAGTTTCTTTTGCGCGGCGACCGACAGCGGCGCTTCGCGCAGCAGACGTTCGGTGTTGACGAAACCGATCTTGGTGTCGGCCAGAACAGGGGCGGCCGCAAAAACGGACGCCAGCATCATGGAAACTGCGAACTGCTTGAATTTCATCATCGAATACTCCGGTAACGGCTAACCCTCAGAACGTACTGCCGAGGGTGAATTGGAACACTTCGGCCTTGTCGCCATCCTTCTTGACAATCGGCTGCGCCAGGCTGAATTTGAGCGGACCGAGCGGCGAAACCCACAACACCGCCACCCCGGCCGAATAGCGCAAGTCCCCAAACGCAAAGTTCTGGTACAGGTTGTTGGCGTCATTGGGTCCGAAAGTGGCGCCCACATCGATGAAGGTGGACATGCGCAGGGACTGGTCATCCTTGAGTCCCGGCAGCGGGAAGAAGAGTTCCGCATTGCCGACCACGCGCTTGTCGCCTCCCAGCACATTGCCGTTGATATCCTTGGGCCCCAGAGTGCCGTTGTAAAAGCCGCGTACCGAGCTGGTGCCGCCCGCATAGAAATTCTTGAAGAACGGCAGCGGCTTGCCGGACAGCCCGCCGCCGATCCCCACTTCGCCGTTCAGCATGAGAGTGAAATCCTTGCCCAGGGGGAAGTAATGCTGATGCTGGAACGACAGTTTGTAATATTGCAGGCTGCCTACGGGCGTGCCGACTTCAGCCGCCACCCGCTGCATCAGGCCCTTGGTCGGAAACAGAAAGCTGTTGCGGGTATCGCGCGCCCAGGCGGTATCGAGGCGCAGCGTGTCGTTGTCGTTGCCGAACTCATCGACGAATAATTTGTACTGCGTCGGGGCAGTCAGAGGATCGATGGTCAGCGAGGTCTGCTCGTAGGTCAGGCCGAACGAGATGAAGTCGCGCTCGTTGACCGGCAGGCCGAAGCGCACGCCGGCGCCGAGAGTGGACGTCTTGTAATCGCCGACGTTGGATAGCCGGCTCGCATCGACGTCGCGCCGGTACAGGTCGTAGCCCAGGCTGATGCCGTCGATGGTGTAGTAGGGGTTGGTGAACGACAGCGCATACACGGTGTTGACGCTGCCCGAGTTGATCTGCGCCGACAGCCGGTTGCCGGTGCCGAACACGTTGTTCTGCGACACCGAACCCGACAGCACCAGGCCCTCGGAGGAGGAGAAACCGGCACCCAGCATGACGTTGCCGGTCGATTTCTCGGCCACGCTGACGTTGACATCGACCTGATCGGTGGTGCCCGGCACGCTCGGCGTCTCGATGTTGACTTCGTTAAAGAAGCCAAGGCGATTCAGGCGGTCGCGCGAGCGGTTGATCTTTTCGGCGTCGTAGTACGCGCCTTCCATCTGTCGGATTTCGCGGCGCACCACTTCGTCGCGCGTCTTGGTGTTGCCCGCGACGTTGACGCGGTTCACATACACGCGGCGACCGGGATCGACAAACAGGGTGAAAGCGACCGTAGCCTTGTCCTTGTCGAGTTCGGGCACGGCATTGACGTTGGCGAAGGCATAGCCGTCGTTGCCGAGACGCTCGCCGATCTTCTTGGTCGTTTCGGTGAGGCGGTCGCGCACGAAGATTTCGCCCGGCTT
>JBMOQX010000029.1:0-109123 GCA_049322755.1 Pseudomonadota bacterium
TAAGATCGACCATTTCGTCACTCATCACAACCAGAACTGCAAGCCCTTCGTGTGGACCGCTACCGCTGATTCGATCCTCGCGAAGCTGCAACGACTTTGTCAACGAATCAGCGGGACACGACACTAGGCGCCTGAAGCCGAGGTTGCTCATCTCAAGCAGAAAAGCGCCGTCACCACACCCGATATCGAGGACCACGCCCTCCCTGCCTATGTTGCGTGACAGAAGTCTTGCGGTTTCCGCAAGATTGGCCTGTGAGGTGGGCATCTCGTAGGTGCGGTAATAGCGGGCGAGCACCTCAGCGGAAGGGTAGGGGTCTACGTGGTAGAAGCCGCACGCGTCACAAAAGCCGAGACGGGTTCCGGGGATGGGGTCCATATTCCGCCAGTGTGCCGCCGGGACCGGATCGAGCACATAGGTCGCAAACGAATGGACGCAGCGTTCAGTTTGCGAGCTCAATGGGTCGCCTCCGTGCGCGGATGACTTAGAGCGTTCAGCATGGCATCAACCACAGCGTGGCGACCAGCGGAAAGGGCTCTGCGTGTTGGCTCCATGATGGCTAAGCCGCGCGCGGAGATCTGCATCAGGCGGTCTGGAGATTTCAATGCGGCTTCGATGGCTGATCGGTAGTCTTCCGCGTCTAGCTGGTCGGCTTGGCCTAGGTACCAGATGGCCCCTGCTTTCGCCAAGTCCTCGGTAGTCTGAAGTTGATTCGACGCGGTGACTGTGGTTATGGTTGGCAAGCCCACCACGCAGCGCTCCCACATGGTGGACCCCCCAGCGCCGAGGGCCAGATCAGCGGTGTGCATCAGCTCGGCGATACGACTCGTCTGAACGTGGCAATTCGCGGAGGGGAGGCTGGCGCACTCTGCAATTACCCTATCTCGTTGCGGATTCGCCGCGCCGACAACGACGTCAATGACAAAATTCGGCAGCGTGCGAAGGGCCTCAAGAACCTTGCGGGTCTCGTCGGTCGGATCCATGGCCCCGAAAGACACGAATAAGCGCGTAACGTTGCCGTCGCGTACCCGGTTTTGGTCTGAGCCTGACCGGAACTCGTCGCGCAGCAGTGCAAATGCTGGACCCAGGAAAAGCTGACAGCCTGCGGGGACGATTTCCCGGTACCGTGCATCCGCATTGCAGTAGTAGTTCTGATCAAGTAGGGCTTCACAGTCGTGTTGCCGGTTCGCCAAGTCGTCCAATACCAATATGCGTCGAGCTACCTCACGCATCCGGGTTTCCCACCGGTAGTCAAGACCGTAATGGTCGACGACGAGCCAGTCGAGCGGTGCCAAGGATCGCAGAGCGCAAAGCGAAGCAACGGCATCCGTCTGCCAACCGGTCGCCGCGAGGCTTAGGCCATGAACTGCGAAGCCCCGGACAGAAATCAAGTCGATGGCATCTCCAACGCCCTTGCGCGTCGCAAATGTGACTTCAGACCCGGCGCGGCGAAGATACTCCGCAAGCGTGAGGCATCGCATGGCGTGGCCGGCACCTACGGTAGTGCTCGAGTCGACCCGGAAGCCCACACGGGGCGGCGCAGTCATTGCATTCCCTGACCTCAAATCAGATCCGCTTGCGGAAAACCGGCTTGGCTGGGGGACCGACCAGCAAATTGGCGCAGCTGCCGGCGTCGATCGCGCGACGATAAACGGCACAGGACTCGTCAAAGGCCTGGGCGATGTGCAGCATCTCGGTTTCCTGGTGAGACCAGGTCGGATAAAACAGTCCCTGAAACAAAACGCCTCGAGCGATCATTTCCTGCATGAACAGCGTACGAAACGCGTCGTCGGGCTGCCCAGTGGCGTTGCGGCAGGTGAGCGCAAGGAGACAAGGATAGCCCGCAAGCTGCAGGGACGAGGCGAGGCCGTGACGTGCGATGATCTCGTTCAGTCGGGTCTTGAGCCAGGCCCCTCGTTGCCAGTTACCGTCAATCATCGCGTGTCCCTTGAACGCATCGATGGTGGCTACCATCGCAGCAAGGCCGGTCGTTTCCGCGCCGTGGGTAGTCGATATCAGAAACAGCTTCTCCGCACCGGCGCGTCGGATGCCACCGAGTTCCATAATCTCGCTTCGCCCAGTGAGCGCACAGGCCGAGAATCCATTGGCAATTCCCTTGCCCCAGGTCGCCAGGTCGGGCTTGATGCCCAGGTACTCTTGGGCACCGCCAAGTGCCCATTTGAATCCGCAGATCATTTCATCGAGGACGAAAACTACTCGGTGCTCGGCGCAAAGGTCCCGTACCCCTTCCAGAAACCCTCCCTTGGGTGGTGCGAACTTGACGGGCTCCATGATCAGGCATGCGATGTCGTGATCTTTCCTGGAGAACAGTTCCTCGACAGAGGCCAGATCGTCGTAGGAAAACCCGACCGTTAACTCCTTTGCCTGCGCCGGAATGCCGGTCTCGCAAGCGGTGGCGGCAATGAACCAGTCGTCGTAGCTAAAAAAGGGGTGCTCGCGTGCAATCGCGATTCGGCTGCGGCCAGTGTAGGCGCGGGCGAGCTTGACGGCTGCCGTGGTAACAGTAGAGCCGTTCTTGGCAAACTTCACCATGTCACCGGACCGAACGGTTTCAAGAAACTTGCGGGCTGCCTCTAGTTCGAGCGCCGCCGGACGTTGGAAGTTGGTGCCGCTGTAGGCCGCGTCCGCCACGGCGTTGGCCACCGGCTCGTAGCCGTGCCCTATGCTCACGGACGTGAGCCCCATGCTGCAGTCGATGTATTCGTTGCCATCGAGATCCCAAACCCGCGCGCCTTTTCCGTGCGTTATCGCGGCAGGCGAATTTATCGGGAACTGGTCATCGCCCTTAGAGTAAGTATGCGCGCCGCCCGGGATAACATCGTGGACGGCGCGGGAAAACTCCCGGGAGCGGGAAAAATTGGTAATAAGCTTGATCGACGGGTTCATTGAACGACGTCCCAAACCGGTTCCGGAACCACGAACGGGGCGACCAGCGCCTTCAAGTCTGGTCGGGAATCGAGGAATTCCACGATTTCGCGAAGTTCAACAAGAGGCATCGAATCGGCGTGAGCCTTCGCAATCTCCCGACAGAGAATGAGGTCCTCCGGATAGTCCACCGTGACTCGGAGATCCATACGCTGAAGGTCGTGCGGCGGCTGGAGCACTTGGATCTTGAACTCGTCAGGGTGGGTGCGAGCATAATTGGAGCAGAACTCCGAGCGGTCTTTGCTGCTCCCCCGTTCGTGGGATTCTTCCAGTGCCGCGAGCCGATAAATCTCGAAGTGCATCCCTTCGGGTAGTCGGTCGCATACGGTGATGTCATTAGCGTTTGTCACGTGTTGCCGCCACGCGGACTCCAGCAGGTCATAGGCAAACCACGGGCACTCGGTGGTCACCCGAAAGACATCCGTCGCGCACGCAAGGCGGCCGCACAGGATCAAGCGATGGAGAACGTCGCGAGGGTCGCCAAAGACATAGGACACTTCTCGCTCGTGCGCAAAGTCAACGAAGTTGAGATTGGCCGCGCCCTCCGAGATGCCGAGCACGATCTGCTCGATTATCGGAAACTTGCGGATCGCCGCGATGATCTGGTCCAGGATCGTCGTTTCACCAATCAGGTTCTGTAGCGGCTTTCCGTAAAGTCGGGAACCGTTGTTTCGGCAGGCGAGCGCGGCAACCAGCCGTCTTGATTCTCTGCCCATCAGGCGTCCCCCTTCAGCATTTCGCGGGTGACTGCTGTATCCGTCGCAATGTCGCGGCCCACTTGCTTGCCATAAACTTCCCGCGTATCCGTAAGAAAACTTTTGGCCGACGTGCGCTTCAACCCGACCGCCCCGGGGGAGATAACGGTCTCTGCTGGGATAGGCCTTAGAGCGACGACATGTTTGCGGGTATTCTCCCGATAGCTGCGCTCACTCTCGTCCATGCCGAAGTCGGGAGCGTCTACCGAGCCCGGATCCATCGCCTGATAGCATTGACGCATGTTGTTGGCGAAAGTGGCGAACTCGTCGGGATTAAGAGCGGATTCGTGATCCTCCATCTTCATCACATGAGCGAGCGTGATGTGCTTCTCCAGCACACTCGCGCCGAGACCCAGCGCCGTCGCAGCGAGAGTGAAACGCAGCGGATCGTCGGATGGGACGTGGTCGGCAAAACCAAGTCGCGCCGGCACCGAGCAGCGCGTTTCCGCAGCGATGGCGCGAAGCGCGCGCAACCGACCGATGTGGTTTGCCTTAAGCGGCGTGGGATAGCCCTGGTATCCGTGAAGAAGTACCAGATCTTTCTCTCCTAGAATCCCGAGCGCTTCGCTAATCTCGTCGCGGCTGCAACCCCCGGTGGAGAGAAGGACGAGAGGCGCCGGTGATGACGCTACTTCCTGCAACAGGCCGACATTCACCATATCCGTACTATGGATCTTGACGGCTACGGCGCCGATTTCGACTGCCACGTTGAGACTCCGCGGCCCGAATACGTCGAGCATCAGATGGATGCCGCGTTGCCTGGCATGCTCCGCAATTTCGCGCCAAGTGCCATCGGCCATCTCCAGAGAACGAAACAGCTGTTGATACTTGTAGTCCGGCGTACAAAGTTCGTCTGCATATACCAACTGAAGCTTGAGCGCATCCGCGCCGGCGCTCGCGGCTGCTCGGATGAGCGCGTGGGCGAGGCCGGCGTTGCCTTCGTAGCCTTGAGCGGCTTCTGCGACGACGATGAGAGAATCCGGTTCAAATGTCATCATGAGATCAGTGAGGCCAGCGTGCTGGGTTAAGGATGAAATCGTCGTGCAGGGCGAGGCCAGAGTAATCTTCCGCGACGCTTCGCGCGCGAGATGCCGCCACGATCTCTTCGAGCTCCCGCTGGCGCAAAACTCCGACAATTGCGCAATCGACCTCCGGTCGGTCGGCTGCGAATTGCAGGGCAGTCTCCAGCACCGTTCGACCATGCTTTCTTGCGAAGGCCCGCAACTTAATCAACGGCTCCGCGGCAGCTTTGAAATGCCCAGCAAGGCTGTCAGGGTTCATCAGCAACAAGCCCTGAAGAAAGACCGAGCGGGCATAAACTTCGATGCCTTTGGCTCTCAGCCGCGCCAAGGTTCCGCTCTCGAGCAGGCGCTGATCCAACACATTGAGGGGAAGCTGAATAAGGTCAACCCGGTGGCGCTCCAGGATCGCGTCTATTTCCTTTTTGTTATAGACCGAGACTCCGAACCTCTCGATGTGGCCTTGCGCTTTCAGGTCCTGCATCATTTCAACGAGCCGTTCGGCGTCCGCTGCGAGTAGGTCTTGGGCATGGTGTACCAGCAGCGCGTAGACGCGTGGCTGCCGCAAGCGCCCGAGCGACAGCTGGAAGGCGTCCCGGACACTCTGAACCTGCGAAACTGTCACGCGCTCGGTAGCCAGCGGCAGGCTCTTGGTGATGATGCGAAAGTCATGATTGGGCGGAAGGCACATTCCAAGTACGGATTCGCTGTCTCCGTATGAATGCGCTGTGTCGAGGACCCGAACTCCAGCGTCCTTGGCAACCGCGAGGATGCGACTCACCTCGTCGAGGCCGGGCTTCCCGTATGAATTCGAGATCCCGTAGTCAAGACCGAACTGCGCTGTGCCGAGCCCGATCTTCATGCGGCGAGCTCCGTGATCTTATCGATCACGAAATCCTGCTCTTCATCGGCGAGGGCATAGAAAAGGGGAATGCTTAGCGCTTGGCGGTAATAACCCTCGGCGACGGGAAAACGGCCCTCCCGGCTACCATTTTTTGAGTGATAGGGATGAAAGTGGACCGGGATGTAGTGGACCTGGGCGCCAATACCCTTGGCGCGCAGGCGTTTCATGAACTCCTGGCGCGACAGGCCGATCCGCTCAAAGTCGATGCGCACGACGTAGAGGTGCAGCGAACTGCGATCCCGGGTGCCCGCCTGCGTTGGACGGATTGCGTGATGCCCGCTCCAGGCGCGATCGTAGCGATCGGCCAGCTGTCTACGGCGCTCGAGAAACTGGTCGAGTTTTCGAAGCTGCGATAGGCCGAGCGCCGCCTGGAGATCCGTCAGGCGGTAGTTGTAGCCGAGTTCCTGCATCTCGTAGTACCAGCCGTTTACCTCGCCTTCGGTGCGCGCGTTGGACGCATTGATAAAGGGGTCGTCGAGCTTGTTGATTCCGTGGCTGCGCAGCCGAAGCAGCCTGCGGTAAAGCACCTCGTCGTTGGTCGTGACCAGACCGCCCTCGCCCGTCGTGATCATTTTTACCGGATGAAACGAGAACGTCGTCATGTCCGAATATCGGCAGTTGCCCACCGGGCTGCCATCTGCGTAGGTAGCGCCCAAGGCATGTGACGCGTCCTCGATGACACTCAAACCATGCTCGTCGGCGATGCCCTTGATGCGTGGCATGTCGCACGGCAGACCTGCGAAGTGCACCGGAACGACGGCGCGCACCGACCTCGTGGTCGTACAGTGTTCCGCGAACTGGTCCGGATCGAGATTGAGGCTATCGAGGTCGATATCGACGAGGTCCGGTGTTGCGCCAACAAACGCAGCGCAGTTAGCGCTCGACACAAACGTGTTTGGGCTGGTAACGACGACATCGCCCGGGCCAAGCCCCGCAGCGGCGCAGGCGATGTGGAGCGCTGCCGTGCCGTTGCTTACGGCAACCGCGTACCGCGCCCCTACCCGCTCGGCGATGGCTGCCTCGAACTCGGGGACCTTGGGGCCCTGCGTGAGCCAACCGTGGCGCAGGACGTCGACTACAGCCTCGACGTCTTCCTCATCCAGAAAGTGCCTGCCGTACGGGATCGGAGGATTCATCGATCGATCTCGCGCTTCAACGCCGCGATCTCGCGCTTCAGCGCCTCGTACTCGGCGAGCTTGCGCTGGAGAAAACGCGCCGTAACCTGCGTTTTCTCGACGATCCCCCGAGGCGTCAGCAGGTACCGGTAAGCCATCTTGTTCTGGCTGTTCTTGAAATTGTTGGCCTTGATCAGGCCTTTTTCCATCAGCGCGCGAAGGCAATAATTCGCCTTGCCGACGCTGATTCCCAGCTCGCGTGCAAGGTCTCGCTGGCTGATGTCGGGGGCCCCTTCGAGAATCTTCAGGATACGGTAGTGAACGTCGTCGGTCACGGGGGCCTCTGCGTTCAACGGTTGAACGCAGAGGCATTTAACTGCTAATCGGCGGCAAAGGCAAGCAAGCGCACCTGGATTTACACCCCTGGATACAGACGGATCGCCATAATCGCCCCTTGACGACGGATTATTTCGTCTACACAGGAGGTATCAAATTCTTTCTTCAAGCTTTTTCCGGCAATTAAAGGTCACCGCCTACTGGCGGATTGAACTCTCGTCACGACCAGAGAGCGTCGTATGAGCCTGGATCTATGGAGTCTTCTTACTGGCTTTTGCTCGATCCTTTCGTGCAAGCATCACGAGTTCGCTCATGACCGCTACGGTAGCCTCGACCGATCCGGTGTACCTGCCGGAAGTCACATAGCGTCGGTCGACGATCACAGTGGGTACGCCAGTTATTTGAAAGCGATTCCCCATACGTGCAGCCCATTTTGCGAAGGGTCCAACATCGGAGTCCCACGCCTTTTGGAACTTGTCGGCATCGACACCCTTTCTAGCCACCCAGTTGACTAAGCTACGTTCGTCTTGCAGGTCTAGTTCGCCTCGCTGAACCGCGTCGAAGACCTCGCCATGCAGTTTCTCCAATGCGCCGACCAGCCCAAGCGCGTAATACGCTCTCATACCTTCGAGCCAGCCTGCGGAAACGTATGCGGGCACGTACTCCAAGGAGACATCCTCAGGCTTTCTCTCCATCCATTGCTTCAACAGAGGGTACATCTCTCGGCAGTATGGACACCCGTACCAGAAGAATACGAGAACCTCAATCTTGGTCCCGGGCGAAGGTTTCTCGGGATCGGGGACCAAGCCGTAGTCTCTGCCTTCGACCAGCTCGGCGTGCGCGCTACCGCCCCACGGTGATACGGCCACGATGAGCAGCATGAGGATGAGCCGACCCATTAGGGCCTTGTTCAGCGTGGGGAATCGTCGAGAAGAATTAATCATTTGAATGGTAGGGGAAAGGGGGAGACTCTCAACGCCGCCGCACTACCGCAGCGATGGTTTTCTGATGCAAAGACGCGGCTTCACGTCTGCTGCGCCATACGGGCGTGGCCGACCAGGATTGTAGTCGGCGGATTTTGCGGAAAAGCTAGCCCTAATCGAACTGCTCCGCTTGGGCAAGGGTTCCGGCCGCCGCATCCTTTGCCGACAGTTGCGGCAGCGTATCGAGCGGCCAGGCAACGCCGATATCCGGATCGTTCCAAACGATCGTGCGCTCATGCTCCAGCGCATAGAAGCTCGTCGTCTTGTAGAGGAAGTCCGCCCGTTCGGACAGCACCAGAAAGCCATGGGCAAAACCTTCCGGAATCCACACCATCCGCTTGTTCTCCGCGCTTAAGCGGACCCCAACCCACTTCCCGAACGTCGGCGAACTTTTCCGCAGGTCCACGGCGACGTCGAACACCTCCCCGGTCACCACGCGAACCAGCTTCCCCTGGGGCTGCCGGATCTGGTAGTGCAGTCCGCGCAGGACGTTCTTTGCCGATCGGGAATGGTTGTCCTGCACGAAGGTGGGGTTGAGGCCCGTGGCCTCGTGGAAAGCGCGCTGGTTGTAGCTTTCCATGAAGAAGCCGCGCTCGTCGCCGAAGACCTTCGGCTCCAGGATGAGCACGTCGGGGATCTCGGTGGGGATGACCTTCATCAGAACGCGCGCTCGCTGAGCACCTGCGGCATGAGAACTCCTTCGCCCAACAGGATTATGTCGCGGTCCGGTGAAGGCTCTCGAACAGGCCGATACACTCCACAACGAAGCGTGCGTCCGCCAGCGCGCGATCGCCGTGTTTGGCGACATAAGCCTGGGTGGGAATGAAATCACGGTCGCCGTAGAAGGCGAGCTCGCGCTCCTTGCGCAAGGCCAGCGAAATAGCCGCCAGTCGGGGCAGGCGCGCCCGGTACTCCTCGGCGAAGAAGGTCTCGTTCTCCAGCAGGATGGGTCCGACATCATGCCACTTGGGAGGATCGATCCCGACCCACCGCAGCATGCCCTTAAGCGCCAGCTCGACCAATTCCTGCGCTTCCCGAACGACGTCGGAATAGGCTGCCTGCTCCTGCAGGACTTCGAGTACCCGGATGCGCTTGCGCGCCTTCTCGAAATACGCGGCGGCGAGCTCGTCGGTGGTCACAGCTCGATCCGGTCCCCGGGCTTGTAATCGGGCTTAAGGACCCAATAGTATCCGCCGCCCTTGTAGACGCGGCGCGCTCCCATCGCGCGCAGGCGGGCAGCCAGGCCCTCCAGGTAATCGCGCAGGACGCTGCCGCGATCGTGGAGGATAAGCGCCTGGTCGGTCAGGTCGAGGAAAAGGAAGCTGCCCTGCCGCAGTTCCTCTGGCGTCTTGAAAACGGGCGAAAGGATTGTCTGCACGCCCTCGGCGCGCGCCTCGGCGAGGGGCTTGCGGAGACGCTCCTCCACCGCGTCGAACTCCGCCATCCGTTCCATCCGGCCATCAGGCAGGGGGTTCGCGACAAGCAGGAGATCGATGTCCGAATCCGGCCGCATGGTGCCTCGGGCCACCGATCCGAACACGGCGAGGCTTACCAGCCGGCCGCCGTAGACCGCTTCGCAGGCGCCCGGCAACGCGGCGAGAATGCGCTCAAAGCCCTGGCGATACATGCTGATCGAGCTTCCCGAGTCTGGCCCAAGGACCGGCTTTAATCACTGCGGAAAGCTTACCAGAGCCGGCATCCCGGCGGCGCGGAAGGTGATCGCAATGATTCGGGAGCGGTCACAAACGCGTCTCGAGCGCACGCGCAAACCTCTTGAAGTCATCCAGATCATTGCGACAGATGGCGTAGACGATCTGCCGGTCGATGGTCTGATAGCTGTGGACGGCCACGTTGCGAAATCGATCAACCGCGCGTCCATGCCCGTCTGCGCTCGGCGAGGATGCGACGTCGATAGGGCATCATGTCGGCCTCATCGTAAAGCACGCGGCGTATCAGGTTCGCATAGAGACGCCGGTCGGTGCAGTGGATCAGCCGCCCGCGGCTTAACGCTTCCGCTCGTATGGGGCCATCGCAAGTCGTCAGGTCGATCAGGTCCACGGGACGTCCGGCGAGCGTTGCAAGTTCCCCGATCAGCTGCGTTCGATCGTCCAGGGTCAGCGGCGTCTGGCCGGCCACCGCGATGTCCAGATCGCTGTCCACACGCCCCCGGCCGTGGGCGAGCGAGCCGAACAGCAGGGCAACGCGCAGGTTCGCGTGTTGCTTCATCAGTGCTGCCAGCTTGTTTTCGAGCGAGGCGTCCATGGTGGGAGGATTTCATCACGGGGGGCGGGATCGGCGCAAATCGGCAGCAGACCCCCGTGGATCGGGACCGAATGCCCGGCCGCAGGAAATCGACGCGGCATCTCCGGCTCGTCCCGAAGCGACCGGATGGCGCTGCGAGTCATTCAGTCGTGTCCTGTTCAGAACACCCGCTCGCTGAGCACCCGCAGCAGGTACTGGCCGTAGCCGTTCTTCGCCAGCGGGCGCGCCAGCGCTTCCATCTGCTCGGCGCTGATCCAGCCGGCGCGGTAGGCGATCTCCTCGGGGCAGGCGATCTTGAGGCCTTGCCGGCGCTCGATGGTTTCGATGAAGGCCGAGGCCTCCATCATGGTCTCGTGGGTGCCGGTGTCCAGCCAGGCGTAGCCGCGGCCCATGACGACGACGTCCAGCTGACCCATCTCCAGGTAGCGCTTGTTGACGTCGGTGATTTCCAGCTCGCCGCGGGCGGAGGGCTTGAGCGAAGAGGCGATGTCCACGACCTGGTTGTCGTAGAAGTAGAGGCCGGTGACGGCGTAGCGGGATTTGGGCCGCTTCGGTTTTTCCTCGAGGCTCACCGCGCGGCCGTTGGCGTCGAATTCCACCACGCCGTAGCGCTCGGGGTCGTGCACCGGGTAGGCGAACACCGTCGCGCCGTCCTGCCGCTTCGCCGCCTGGCCGACGATGCCGGCCAGATCGTGGCCGTAGAAGATGTTGTCCCCCAGCATCAGCGCGCAGGGATCCCGGCCTACGAACTCGCGGCCGATGATGAACGCCTGCGCGAGCCCTTCCGGCGCCGGCTGCACCGCGTAGCGCAGGTCCAGCCCCCAGCGCGTGCCGTCGCCCAGCAATTCTTCGAACCGCGGGGTGTCCTGCGGGGTGGAGATCACCAGGATGTCGCGGATGCCCGCCAGCATCAGGGTGCTGAGCGGGTAGTAGATCATCGGCTTGTCGTAGATCGGCAGCAGCTGCTTGGACACCACGTGGGTCACCGGGTACAGCCGCGTGCCGGAGCCGCCGGCGAGGATGATGCCTTTCATTGGGTGATGAGGAATGGGGGATGGGGAATGGGGAACGAGCGCTTCATCGTCTACGCATTGCCCTGTGCAGGTCGACGGTGCTCGCCGTTATCCGGCCAGCAGGATTGCGTCGCCGTAGCTCGCCAGCGCGCGATCATGCGTCAGCAGCCGCATGGGCTCCGTCAGCGCCTGGGCGACGAGCATCCGGTCGAACGGGTCCCGGTGGTGGTCCGGCAGGCCCGCCACCACGGCGGCATGGCGGGAGGTGACCGGCAGTTCGCCGAAACCGCCTGCCGTCAGCGCCGACGCAAACGCCGAGGGGTCCACCTCGAGGCGGCCGAGCCGGGTCTTGATGGCGACTTCCCATACGCTGGCCGCGCTCACGTAAACCTCGTTGGAGGGGTCCCGGATCAGGTCGCCGGATTTTCCCGGCAGCCGCGAGCCGGCGACCCACCACAGCAGGAGGTGCGTATCGACCAGAATTCTCACTTCGCGCGCGGGCCGCCCTCGAACGCTGCCAGCATATCGTCGGGCAGCGGGGCGTCGAAGTCCTTGCCGATCCGGATCTTGCCCTTGAGCAGCCCCGGCTTGCGCGGCGCGCGCGCCGGCGTCAGCGGGACGATGCGCGCCACGGGCTTCCCCGCGCGCGAGATGATGATTTCCTCGCCGGCTTCCGCCCGCTCCACCAGCCGGGAAAGCTGGGTCTTGGCCTGATGAATGTTGATGAACTCCATGGGCATCTCCAACAAACTTAGCTAAGTCTAGTCCATACGGAGCGGCCGCGCAACGCCCGCCTCACGCCTTGCCGTCGCGGGCGCTGTAGTTCCTCTCGATCCACGACTTGTACGCCCCGGTCTGCACCGCCTCCACCCAGGGCCGGTTGGCCAGGTACCAGTCGACGGTCTTGCGGATGCCGGATTCGAAGCTCTCCCGCGGCGCCCAGTCGAGCTCGCCGCGGATCTTGCGGATGTCCATGGCGTAGCGGCGGTCGTGGCCGGGGCGGTCGGCGACGTACTTGATCAGCGCCGAGTGGGGTTTGCGCGACGGGTGGATGTCGTCGAGCATGCGGCAGATGGTCTTGACGACGTCGAGGTTGGCCATTTCGCACTCGCCGCCGACGTTGTAGGTCTCGCCGACGCGGCCGCGCGCCAGCACCTCGCGGATCGCGCGGCAATGGTCCTCCACGTACAGCCAGTCGCGCACGTTCTTGCCGTCGCCGTACACCGGCAGGTCCTTGCCCGCCAGCCCGTTCAGGATCACCAGCGGGATCAGCTTCTCGGGGAACTGGTAGGGACCGTAGTTGTTGGAGCAGTTGGTGGTGAGCGTCGGCAGGCCGTAGGTGTGGTGGTAGGCGCGCACCAGGTGATCCGACGCCGCCTTCGACGCCGAGTACGGGCTGCTGGGCGCGTAGGGCGTGGTCTCGGTAAACGCCGGATCGTCCATCGACAGCGAGCCGTACACCTCGTCGGTGGAAACGTGCAGGAACCGGAACGCGGCCTTGGCCTCCCCCGACAGCGCGGACCAGTACCCGCGCACTTCGTCCAGCAGCCGGAAGGTGCCGACGATATTGGTCTGGATGAAATCCTCGGGGCCGTGGATCGAGCGGTCCACGTGGCTCTCGGCGGCGAAGTGCACCACGGCGCGCGGCTGGTGCTGCGCGAGCAGCTTGCGGATCAGCTCATGGTCGGCGATGTCCCCTCGGACGAACACGTGACGCGGATCGCCCGCCACCGAAGCCAGGTTCTGCAGGTTGCCGGCGTAGGTCAGCTTGTCCAGGTTGAGGAGCGGCTCGTCCTCTTCGGCCAGCCACTGCAGGACGAAGTTGGAACCGATGAAGCCGGCGCCGCCGGTGACGAGGATCATGGTCTTTCAACAAGAAGTAACGGATCTCAGCGCAGCGGAACGCCCTCGCGCTCCACCACCGCGACGAACGGATCGCCCCGTTCGCGGCGCCGCTGCCATTCGTCCAGCGTCCAGCCGATCGGCTCGACCTCCGGCGCGACATCGAGGGCGCGGAACAGGACATCGAGGCGCTGCCGCCGGTCCTGCGGCAATTCATCGCTGACGATCAGCAGGTCGGTATCGCTTTCGGCGGTGAAATCGCCGCGCGCTACCGAGCCGAACACGATCGCCTTCAGGCGGCCGAGCTTGAGCGCGTCGAGGTAGCGATCCGCCCGCTCGAGGCGCTCGCGGCGATCCAGGCGGTCAAGCGGCAGCGAGAGCATCGAGCCACTCCAGGACGCTGGCAGCGCAGGCGATGGCCTTCTGAGCGTCGGTTTCCCGATAGTAATCCATCGGCGAACCCCAGTCGTAGGCGTCGGGATACCGTGACGGGATGTAGACCTTGTCCAGCTCCCGCGCGCAATCGAGGATGGCGGCCGGGACCTGCGTTTCCGACTCGGCCAAGAGCTTCACCACCGAGTGCCCCGTGACGAAGCGGCGCGTCGCGCGCACGAACCCTTTTACTGCCAGCTCCGCCGCCTGCTGCGCCTTGAAACAGGCCCAATCGTGGTCTCCGACCGCCTGGTCGCGTCGGGCCGAGTCAAGGGTGTGGCGGGCCTGACGGCGATAGCGTTCCCACTCCTCGCGCTTCACGGGCTGACCCTTTCACCTGTCATGAATTTCCGGAGCACTCCGACCTCAGAAGCGGATCGCTGTCGTGCGCATGACGCGCCCTTCACTTGTCCGTGTCTGCCTGGGTGCCGGCCTCAGCCGGCGTGACGAGACAAGACCCCAGGTAAGCATGCCCAAGCTTCAGAGCCGCCGTAGCCGCAGGCCGCCACCGCAGCGGGATCGAGCCGGGCTTTCACGTCGATGAAGCAGCCGCCCTGCTGAATCTTAGCAGAGTAGCCCGTGACGCCACGCGACGGCAGCGCCTGGGGGGCCACCGCCATCGCACAGCCGCCCGACGGCGGGGCACCCGGATACGGTTCCCGCTTGTTTTACGTTATCCAAGCTATTTCCGGAACAGGACACTAGCGACTCGGGACACTAGCGCGGCACCACCCGCGCGGTGCCGCCGCTGCCGATCACGCGCACCGGCATGCCGTTTTTCAAGCGCGAGTCCACCGGCTGGACGATGGTAACCGAGCCGCCGGTCTGCATCGCCACCGTCACCTTCTGCGCGTCCTGCTTGTTGAGCTTGCTCTCCGCGGCGGTGCCCGCCGCCGCCCCCGCCAGCGCGCCGCCGATGGTGAGCAGCGTCTTGCCGGAGCCGCCGCCGAACTGGTGGCCGAGGATGCCGCCGGCGACGGCCCCCGCCACGGTGCCGACGCCGAACTGGTAGTCCTTGTCGACCTGGATAACCTCCAGGCCGGTGACTTTGCCGTAGCGCGCCGTTTCCGGCTCGCCGGCGGTGGCCACCGGCGCGGCCTGCTCGCCGTAGCGGGTGCCGCCCAGGTCGGCGCATCCGCCGGCGAGGGCCGCCAGCGCGCAGGCGATGACGATGCGGTTTGCGATCATAATGCTTTCTCCTTGGCTCGACGGGATCTGCGGCGCAGCCGGGCGGTGCCCGCCCGCCGTGGCGCCGGTTCCGATTTCATTCTAGCCTTACGGTTTTCCGCCGTCAGGCGGGTTCCTTGCGATTTCCATGCCGCCGCCGCGCTTCCTGCTGGTCAAGACCTCGTCCATGGGCGACGTCATCCACAACCTGCCGGTGGCCGCCGACCTGGCGCGCGCGTTTCCCGGCTGCGCCGTCGACTGGATCGTGGAGGACAGCTTCGCCGACGTGCCGCGGCTGCATCCGGCGGTGCGGCGCGTGATTCCCGTGGCCGTGCGCCGTTGGCGGCGCGCATGGGCGAGGGGCGCGACCTGGCGGGAGATCGGCGCGGTGCGCGCGGCGCTGCGCGCCGAGCGCTACGACCGGATCATCGACAGCCAGGGCCTGGTGAAAAGCGCCGTGCTGGCGGCGCTGGCCGACGGCCCCCGCTGCGGCTACGACCGCGCCAGCGCGCGCGAGCCGCTGGCGTCGCTGCTCTACGGCCGGCGCTGCGCCGTGGACCGGGCGCTGCACGCGGTGGAGCGCAACCGCCGGCTGGCGGCGTGCTGTGCCGGTTACGCGCTCGACGGCGAGCTCGACTATGGCATCGCCGCGCCCGAGCGGCGCTTCGACTGGCTGCCGGCGCGGCGCTACGCGGTGCTCCTCACCGCCACCAGCCGCGACGATAAGCTGTGGCCGGAGGAACGCTGGGCGGCGCTGGGCCGGGCGCTGGCGAAGCGCGGCCTCGCCAGCGTCCTGCCGGCCGGGAGCGACACGGAGCGCGAGCGGGCGGTGCGGCTCGCGCAGGCCATTCCCGGCGCGGCGGCGGCCCCGCCCCTGGGGCTCGCCGGGCTGGCCTCGCTGCTGGCGGACAGCGTCGCCGTGGCGGGCGTGGACACCGGGCTTACGCACCTGGCGGCGGCGCTGGGGCGGCCCGTGGTGGGCATCTACTGCGCCACCGAACCGGGTCTCACGGGCGTGCACGCGAAGCACGCGGTCAACCTGGGCGCCGCCGGGCGGGCGCCGGGCGTGGATGACGTGCTGGCTGCCTTGCAGGGTGTGCTAGGCTGATTCGATCCTCTGTACCGCCGGGCGTTCCATGGTTAAGCTGACGATCACGATGGAGAAGGGCGTTCTTCGGCCGGCTCGGGCCCGGGACGAATTGCACGAACGGTGAGCGCGCTTCTGCCCACCCCGAAAATTTCCGACCGCCGCGGCGGCTGACCGGCGTGGCGCGCGCCCTTTACTCGCTGCTCCTCTGGGCCGCGCTGCCGTTCCTGCCGCTGCGCCTCGCGTGGCGCGCGCGCAGGCAGCCGGAGTACCTGCAGCATGTCGGCGAGCGCTTCGGCCGCTATCCGCCGGCGCCGCGGCAGCCGGTGATCTGGATCCACGCCGTGTCCGTGGGCGAGACCCGCGCGGCGGCGCCGCTGGTGGCGGCGCTGCAGGCGCGCTATCCGGACCACGCCATCGTCATGACCCACATGACGCCCACCGGGCGCGCGACCGGCGAGCAGCTGTTCGGCGAGCGGGTGACGCGGGTCTACCTGCCCTGGGATTACCCGTTCGCGGTGGCGCGGTTTCTGCGCCATTTCCGGCCGCGGCTCGGGCTGCTGATGGAGACCGAGGTGTGGTTCAACCTGGTGGCCGGCTGCCGCGCCGCGGGCGTTCCGCTCTACCTGGTCAACGCCCGCCTGTCGGAGCGCTCCGCGCGCGGCTACCGGCGCCTGGGCGCGCTGGCGCGGGAGGCGTTCGCGGGGCTCGCCGGCGTGCTGGCGCAGACCGACGCCGACGCCGCGCGGTTGAAGAGCGTCGGCGCCCGCGAGGTCGAGGTCACCGGCAACGTCAAGTTCGACCTGTCGCCGCCGCCCGATCAGCTGGCGCTGGGCCGGCGGCTGCGTGAAGGCTTCGGCGCGCGGCGCCCCGTATGGCTCGCCGCCAGCACCCGCGAGGGCGAGGAGGAGCGGGTGCTGGATGCCTTCGCCGCGCTGGCCGTTCCCGGCGCGCTGCTGGTGCTGGTGCCGCGCCATCCGCAGCGTTTCGACGCGGTGGCCCAGCTGCTGGAGCGGCGCCGGATTGCGTTCCGCCGCCGCTCGGAGAACGCGGCGGTGCCCGGGGACACGGCGGTGGTGCTGGGGGATTCGATGGGCGAGCTGTTCGCCTACTACGCGGCCGCCGACGTCGCCTTCGTCGGCGGCAGCCTTCTGCCGCTGGGCGGCCAGAACCTGATCGAGGCCTGCGCCGCCGGCGTGGCGGTGCTGGTGGGGCCGCACACGTTCAATTTCGAGGAAGCCGCGCGGCTCGCGATCGAGGCCGGTGCCGCGCGCCGGGTTGCGGACTCCGCGGAACTGGCGCGCGCGGCGGGCGAGCTGCTGGCCGACCCGGCGCGCCGCGCGGAGATGGCCGATGCCGGGCGCCGCTTTGCCGCGCGCCACCGCGGCGCCACGGAACGGATGCTGGCGCGGATCAGTAGAGAAATTTGTTGATCGCGACCACGTCTTCTTCGGTCAGCACGCCGGCGGCCTGCTGCAGCTGCAGGTAGGCGATCACGTAGCTGTACACCGCCTGGAAGTAGTCGCGCCGCGCCGTGGTGAGCTGCTGCGTGGCGTTGAGGACATCCACCTGGGTGCGCACGCCGACCTCCTGGCCCAGCTTGGTGGAATCGAGCTGGCTCTGGCTCGAGATCAGCGACTGTTCCAGCGCCTTCACCTGGGCGATGCCGTTGGTGACGTTGAGGTAGGCGGCCTGCACCCGCTGGGTGATGGTGCGGCGGACATTGTCCAGGTCCTGCAGCGCCCGGTCCTGGTTGGACAGCGCCTCGCGCACCCGCGACTGGGTCGCGAAGCCCTCGAAGATCGGAACGTTGACCTGCACGCCGATCTCATACGAGGAGATGTCGATGCCGCGACCGGTGATGGAGGCGCCGATGTTGCCGGCATCGGTGTAGCTCGCGACAAGGTCCACGGTCGGATAGTGCCCGGCGCGGGCGCGTTCCACTTCCTTGGCCGCCAGGTCGTAGGCTGCCTGCTGGGTCTGCAGCTCCAGGCTGTTCCCTATGCCGATGGCGATCCAGTCGTCCATGCGCGGCGGGTCGGGCTGGAACAGCTCGAACTTCTCGCTGCGGCCGCGCTGCAGCTGATCCGGGAACCGGCCGATGATCTGCTGCAGGGCGCGGCGCGTGATCTCCAGCTGGTTCTTGGCGGCGATCTCCTGGGCGTTGGTGAGGTCGAACCGCGCCTGGGCCTCGTAGGTGTCGACGATGGTGGCCGTGCCCACCTCGAAGTTGCGCTTGGCCTGTTCCAGCTGCTCGCCGAAGGCCTTTTTCTGCGCCGCCGCCAGCTCGACGTTGACCTGGGCCAGCAGGATGTCGAAATACGCCTGCGATACCCGCAGGATCAGGTCCTGGGTGGCGGTGCCGAACTGCGACTCGGCCTGCTCCACCTGGATCTGCGCCTGTTCGTAGGCGACGAAGTTCTGCATCCGGAACAGCGGCTGCGAGGCGGTGAAACCGATCTGGTCCGAGTTGAAGCTTTGCGGGGCGCTGTTGCCCGCCTGCGTCCGGTTGCGGCTGCGCGAGGCGGCGAACGACGCCTGGGGCAGCAGCCCGGCGCGGCCCTGGGGCAGCCGCTCCTGGGCCGCCTGGTAGGCCGCCCGCGCCGACTGGTAGCGGGCGTCCTTCGCCAGCGCCTCCTGGTAGATGCTGAACAGGTCGGCGGCCTGGACGCTGCCGGCGGCGAACAGCGCGGCGACGGCCGTCAGAGTGCGTCTCATCACGGAAACTCCCTTCACCTAGTATCGGGGCATCGACGGGTCGACGTCGTCGGCCCAGGCGGCCACGCCGCCCCGCAGGTTGTAGATCATTTCAGAACCGGAACCTGGGCGGCGCCGGCGCGTTGCGCAGCGGCGGAACACAGGTGTCGAACACGTCGAGCTCGCCGTAGACGCCCTCGGCGGTGCAGACCACGAGCCGTGCGCGCATCACCGGGGGCTCGCCGACGATGGCCAGCAGCCGCCCGCCGACGCCGAGGCTCCGGGCGAAGGCCTCCGACAGCACCGGCACCGAGCCGGTCAGCACGATCACGTCGTAGGGCGCGTGGCGCGTCCAGCCGCGGGCGGCGTCGCCCGGCTCCAGCGTCGCGTTGGCGATGCCGTGGGCCTTCAGGTTGGCCTCGCCGAACGCCTTCAGCTCGGGGTCGATCTCGACGCTGTAGACGTGGGCCGCCCGGCTCGCCAGCAGCGCCGTCATGTAGCCGCTGCCGGTGCCCACTTCCAGCACCTTGTCGCCGGGCTTCACCCCCAGCTCCTGCAGCATGCGCGCTTCCACCTTCGGCTGGAGCATCACCTCGCCGCGGCCGAGGGGGATTTCCATGTCGACGAACGCCAGGTCCCGGTACGCCGCGGGCACGAACTCCTCGCGCCGCACCCGGAACAGCAGGTCGAGCACGCTCTGGTCCAGCACCTCCCAGGGCCGGATCTGCTGCTCGACCATGTTGTAGCGGGCCTGTTCGACGTTCACGTTGCCTCCGGCCGGGAAACCTCGAATGCAGGGCGGCCGCGCCGGCCGCCCCTCGGGAAGGCGAGATTATACCGAAGGCGCATGGCGGCTCGCAGAAGCTCGCCCGCGACGGCGCGGGTCACGGCGCGGCCCCGGTGGCGGCGCGCCGGCGCCAGGGGCGGGCGCGCGGCGGATGCAGCGGCTCCTGCCCCGGCCGGCGCATGAACGCCCAGTAGAGCATCGGCACCACGAACAGGGTCAGGGCGGTGGCGAACCCCAGCCCCCAGACGATGCTGGCCGCCACCGGGCCCCACACCAGCGACTTGCCGCCGAGCCCGAACGCCAGCGAGAACAGCCCGGCGATGGTGGTGGTGGTGGTGATCACGATCGGCACCACCCGGCGGCGGGCGGCGTAGACCGCCGCGTGCAGCACGCTCATGCCGTCCTTGAGCCGGCGGTTGGCGGCGTCGATCAGCACGATGGCCGCGTTGACCGCCACCCCGGTGAGGGCGATCACGCCGTAGAGCGTGTACAGCGACAGCGGATTGCGCGACACCAGCAGGCCGTAGGCGACGCCGGTGAACGCCAGCGGCACCGTCACCAGGATCATCAGCGGCTGCCAGTAGCTGCGGAACTGCGCGGCGAGGATCAGGTAGATGAGCCCGATGCCGAGCACGAACAGCGCGCCCATGGCGTCCAGGCTCTCCTGGATGTCGTCCAGCTCGCCGGAGAAATCGAGGCTGGCGCCGGGGAAGCGCGCCGCCGCCACCTCCTGCCAGCGGCTCTGGATCTCCCGGTTCACGGTCACGGTGTCGGTCGTTTCCCGGTCCAGGTCGGCTTCCACGGTGATGGCGCGGCGCAGGTTGTAGTGCCGGATGATCCCTTCGCCGGGCGCCGTTTCGTGATGGGCGAGCGCCGCCAGCGTGGTGGTGCCGCCGCCCGGCAGCGCCACGGGATCGTCCAGCACGGCGGCGATGTCCTGCCCCGCGGGGCGCAGCCCGCGCACCCGCACTTCCACCTTCTCGCCGCGGTCGCGCATCTCGGCGACGATCTCGCCGTCCACGTGCAGCCGCGTGAGCCGCGCCGCCAGCGCCGGCGTGAGCCCGGCGTTGCGCACCGCCTCGCGGTTCAGCGTCAGGCGCAGTTCGGGGCGCCCCGCCACTTCGTCGTCCGCCACGTCCACGGTGCCGGGGATCGCGGCGACGATGGCCTTGAGGGCGTCGGCGGCCGCCCGCAGCTCGGCAGGGTCGTCGCCGCGGACGCGCACGCGCACCGGCTTGGACGTGGGGGGGCCGCCGGAGAGCACGGTGAAGCTCACCTTGCCCGGCCCCGGCGTCGCCAGCACCTGCGCGCGCATCGCCTCGACGATGTCCTGGGCGTCGCGACCGCCCGGCTTGCGCGGGTTGAGCGAGACGATCACCTGGCCGTAGGAGTCGCCGTAGACCGGCTCGGTGTCGGTGAACTTGAGCCCCGCCACCGCCGCCAGCGCCCGCGCCTCGCCGGGCTGGAGGTGGCGGCGCACCCGCTCCTCCGCCGCCAGCAGCTTGTCCAGGGTGGCCTGGATCGGCGCGCCGGCCGGCATGTCCACGTTGACGTAGAAAATGCGCAGCGGATCGAAGGCGAAGAACTGCACCCGGATCCAGCCCAGCGCCACCGCGGCCGCGGCGCAGCCCACCAGCAGGAAGCCGGCGGCGGCGAAGCGCCTCGGACGCCGCATCACGTACATCAGTGCCAGCGCGTATTTCACCCGGATCCAGTGGTTGAAGCGCCAGCGCCGGTCGTGGCCCCGCTCCCGCGCCGATCGGAAGCGCATTGCCGAGGCGTGGGTGGGCATCATCCAGAACGCCTCGGTGAGGCTGAACAGCAGCGCCACCGTCACCACGAACGGGATCACGAACATGAACTTGCCGACGATTCCCGGCAGCAGCATCAGCGGCAGGAACGCCGAGATGGTGGTGAGCACCGCGCTGGTGACCGGAATCGCCACCTCCCGCAGCGAGTCCAGCACCGCCTGCGCCACCTGCTGTCCGCGCTCGAGCCGGTAATGGATCGCCTCGGTCACCACCACCACGTCGTCCACCAGCATGCCCAGCGCGATCACCACGCCCAGCAGCACCGAGATGTTGAGCGTGAAGCCCAGGGCGAACAGCAGCCCGAACGTGCCGGCGAGCGCGAACGGGATGCCGAGCGACACCAGCACCGCCAGGCGCGCGCCGAGGAACGCCCAGCACACCGCCAGCACCAGCGTCAGGCCGATCAGGGCGTTGCGCTGCATGATGGTGAGCGCCTCCCGGGTCGGCACGGTCTGGTCGTCGAGCAGCCTGAGCTGGACGCCGGCGGGCGCCAGCAGGCGGTTCTTTTCGCCGATGTAGCCGTTGATGCGCTCCACCAGCTGCAGCGTGTTGGTGTAGCTCTTCTTGTTCACCGCCATCAGCACCGCCGGCCGGCCCTCGTGGCGCACCAGCTGCTCCGGGGTCGCGCGGGCGCGCACCGTGGTGGCCACCGCGTCCAGCGGGATCTTGGTCTGGGGGTTCGCCGCCGGGCTCACTGTCAGCCGCGCCAGGTACTCGGGGTCGGAATCGGTGCCCAGCACCCGCACCAGCCACTCGGCGTCGCCGGCCCGGGCGCGGCCGGCGAAGGTATCGCGGAACCAGCCGCTCACCGCGTCGGCGACGTCGGCGCCGGTCAGGCCGCGCGCCGCCAGCCGGTGGGGCTCGAACTCCACCCGCAGCTCGGGATCGTGCAGGCCGCTGGCGAACACGGTGTCGACGCCGGCGATGCGCTCCAGGTCGGTCTTCACCCGCCGCGCGGTATCGCGCAGCGGCTCGTCGTCGGCGCGCCCCACCACCAGCACCATGGCGGTGGGGAAGCCGTTGGAGGTGGTGATCTCGTCCACACGCGGGTCGTCCACCGCTTCCTCGGGCAGCTCGTCGGTGGCCTTGTTCTGGATCTCGCGCCGCAGGTCGTTGACCCGCTTGTCGAACACCCGCGGCGAGATGTCGCCGAAGCGCACCAGGATGTTGGAGACGTTCTCGCGGCTGGAGGACAGGATGTAGCGGATGTCGGAGACCTGCTGGATCGCGTCCTCCAGCGGCTCGGTGACCTTCTTCTCCACGTCCTGCGCCGACGCGCCCGGGAGCGTGGTGGTGATGTTGACCCAGTTGAAGTTGATCTCCGGGTCCTGCTCGCGCGGCAGGCTCACGTAGGCGTAGGCCCCCAGCACCAGCACCACGGCGAAGGTGATGTTGGCGAACGGGTGGTTCGCCAGCAGCTTCTCCAGGAGCTTCACGGCTTGCCCGCGGCGATCGGCTGGCCGTCTTCGGCGCTGTGACGGCCGTCCACGACGATGCGGGTCGAAGGCGGCAGGTCGGCCATGGCGGCGCGCCCCTCCTGCGCGTCCGGCAGCGGCACGAAGCGGGCCGTCTCGGTGTTGGCGACGAACACGCCGAGCCTGCCGCTGCGCCGGACCACCAGCTCCGCCGGCACATGGGGCCGGTCGTCACGCCAGACGATGCGCCCGGACGCCCCCGGCGGCGCCCGCTCGGCGGCGAAGGCGAGCCGCGCCTCGGCGGTGCGCGCTTCCCGCTTCACGGCGGGCGAGATGCGCGTCAGGCGCAGCGGGTAGCGTGCGCCCTCGGTGACGAAGGCGATCCGCTTCGCGCTCTCCAGCGAGGCCCGGTCGCGCACCTGGATCTCGGCGCTGACCTCGATGCGGTCGGCGTCCAGCAGCGTCAGCAGCGGCGTGCCCGGGCTCGCCAGCTCGCCCACCTGCCCGGTGCGCGCCAGCACGATCGCGCGGTAGGGCGCACGGATCGTGGTCTTCGCCAGGTTGCGCTGCGCCTGCTCCCGGCCGGCGCGCGCCAGCGCCAGGTCGGAGCGCGCCACCTGCAGTTCGGTTTCGCGCTGGTTCAGGGCCTCGGCCGAGATGAAGCTCTTCTCCTGGAGATCCTTCGCGCGCCGGAGCTGCGACTCCGCCAGCTGCAGCCGCGCCCGGGCGGACTGGACCTCCGCCTCCGCCCGGCGCAGCGCCAGCTCGTAGTCGGCGGGGTCCAGCCGGGCCACCACGTCGCCCCGGGCCACGACCTGGCCGACTTCCGCCGGCAACGCCAGCACGCGGGCGGTGACCTCGGCGGAAATGCGGCTTTCGTTCAGGCTCACCGCCGCCGCGGATGCTTCCCGCTCGGGAAAAACCACCAGCTCGGCGAGCGGCTTCGCGGTGACCGCCAGCGGCGTGTTCTGGGCGGCGGCCGGCGGGGCCGCCGCGGCCAGCGCAAGGCCGGCGGCGCAAAGCATGGAACGCATCGTGATGACCGCTTTCTTCGGATAGTGTCGCGCCGGGCTGCTCATCAGGGGATCAATACATGCGATGCCGGAACAGCCAGCCCGCCAGCGACAGGCTGACGACCCCGATCACCGCCATGGGCCAGAACTCGTGGGCCAGCACGTCGAACGAAACGCCCTCCAAAAATACCTTGCGCAGGATCACCAGGAAATAGCGCAAAGGATCCAGCAGGGTGATGGCCTGCACCGCCGGCGGCATGTTGGCGATGGGGGTGGCGAAGCCGGAGAGCGTCACCGCCGGCACCATGAACAGGAACGCGCCCAGCAGGCCCTGCTGCTGGGTGACCGCCAGCGAGGAGATCAGCAGGCCGACGCCCACGGCGGAGAGCAGGAACAGGGCCAGGCCGGCGTAGAGCACCGCCAGGCTGCCCAGCAGCGGGATGCGGAACCAGAGCGTCGCCACCAGCACGATCAGCGTCGCTTCGGCGATGCCCACCACGAACCCCGGCGTCGCCTTGCCGATGAGGATCTCCAGCGGGGTGAGCGGCGTCACCAGCAGCTGGTCGAAGGTGCCCTGCTCGCGCTCGCGCGCCACCGACAGCGCGGTGGTGAGCATGGTCACCAGCAGCGTGATGACGCCGATGATGCCGGGAATGAAGAACCAGCGGCTCTCCAGGTTGGGGTTGAACCAGGCGCGCACCTCCAGCTGCGCCGGCGGGTCCGGCAGATCGCGGTCCTCGCGCCAGCCGGCGTTGAAGTCGTTGACGATCTCGCGCACGTAACCGGTCGCCACCTGGGCGGTATTGGAGTTGCGGCCGTCGACGATCACCTGCAGCGGCGCCGGATCGCCGGAGAGCAGGCGGCGGCCGAACTGCGGCCCGACGTGGACCACCAGCAGCGCCCGCCTGGCGTCCACCAGCGGCGCCATCTCCGCCACCGAAGCGAGCGTCGCGACGCGCTGGAAATGCGGCGAGCCCTCGAACCCGGCCAGCAGCGCCCGCGACGCCGCGCTGCGGTCCTCGTCGTAGACCGCATACGGGATCCGGTTCAGGTCGAAGGTAGCGGCGTAGCCGAACACCAGCAGCTGGATGAAGGGCGGCACGATGAGCACGAAGCGGCTTTTCCGGTCCCGGAACAGGGCCAGGAACTCCTTGTGCACCAGGGCCAGAATGCGCTGCCCCATGCTTCATTCCAGCCGCTTGCGGGTGTTGCGCCAGGTCAGGCCCAGGAACAGCACGGCCATGGCCAGCAGCGCCAGCGCGTTGGGGATGATGACCGACCAGACGTCGCCGGCGAGGAACAGCGTCGTGACGATGGCGACGAAATAGCGCGCCGCGACGATGTGGGTGATGGCCTGCACCACCGGCGGCATGCTGCTGATGTCGAAAATGAAGCCCGAGAGCAGGAACGCCGGCAGGAAGGTGACGAGGATCGCGATCTGGCCGGCGACGAACTGATTGCGCGCCAGTGTCGAGATCAGCAGGCCCATGCCGAGGGCCACCAGCAGGAACAGCGACGCGGTCGCCACCAGCAGCCACAGCGATCCCCGCAGCGGCACGCCGAACAGCCACACCGCCATCGCCACCGACAGCAGCATCCCGCCGGTGCCCAGCAGGAAATAGGGAATCAGCTTGCCCAGCAGGATCTCGCTCACGCCGACGGGCGTCACCAGCAGCGCCTCCATGGTGCCGCGCTCCCATTCCCGCGCCATCACCATCGCGGTGAGCAGCGCCCCGATGAGGGTCATGATCACCACCACCAGACCCGGCACCAGGTAGTTGCGGCTCCTGAGTTCGCTGTTGAACCAGACCCGCTGCTCGATCGTGACCGGCACCTTCAGCTCCTGCCCCCGGGCGGCGGCGCGGCTCCGCAGCCAGTTGGACCAGGCGCCCTCGACGTAGCCGGAGACCAGGCGCCCGGTGTTGGCGTCGACTCCGTTGACGATGACCTGGATCGGGGCGCCGTCTTCGCGCCGCAGCCGCTCGCCGAAGTTGGCGCGCAGGTGGACGATGCCGTCCACCCGGCCGGCCAGCATGGCGCCGGTGGCCTCGGGCAGCGAGGCCATCGGCGTGACCGCGAAATAGCGCGATCCCTGCAGCGCGCCGACGAACCCGGCGGTGTCGGCGCTGCGTTGCTCCACCACCACGGCGATCGGCACGTTCTCCGCGTCCAGCGACACGCCGTAGCCGAACAGCAGCAGCAGGAACGCCGGCATCAGGAACGCGATGGCGATGCTGCTGGGGTCGCGCACGATCTGCAGGAACTCCTTGCGCGCGAGTCCGCGCAGGCGCTGCAGGCGTCCGCCGCGCGCTCCCTCGTTCGCCGCCTGCGCGGCCTCGGTCACGCTGTGGCCTCCAAACGGCTGCCGTTCTGGATCAGCCGGATGAACGCGTCCTCCATGGTGGGCTCCGGCGCGGCGGCGGTGTGCGCCCGGGCCTTGATGTCCGCCGGCTCGCCGACGGCCAGCAGCCGGCCCGCCGCCATGATGGCCAGCCGGTCGCAGTATTCGGCCTCTTCCATGAAATGGGTGGTGACCATCACCGTGACCCCCGCGCGGGCCAGGGCGTTGATGCGCTCCCAGAACTCCCGCCGCGCCAGCGGATCGACGCCGGAGGTGGGCTCGTCCAGGAACAGGATGTCCGGGGCGTGCATCAGCGCGCACGCCATCGCCAGGCGCTGCTTGTAGCCCAGCGGCAGCTCCGCGCTGGGGTCCCCGGCGTAGCGGTCCAGCTCGAATTCGGCGAGCGCCCAGGCCAGGCGTTCTTCGCGCGCGCGGCCGGTCAGGCCGTAGGCACCGGCGAAGAACGCCAGGTTCTGGCGCACGGTGAGGTTGCCGTAGAGCGAGAACTTCTGGGACATGTAGCCGATGCGGGCCCGCGCCGCCGCCGCCGCCTGCCGCAGGTCGAGGCCGGCCACCCGCAGCGTGCCGGCGCTGGCGGGCAGCAGGCCGCAGAGCATGCGGAAGGTGGTGGACTTGCCGGCGCCGTTGGCGCCCAGCAGGCCGAAGATCTCGCCGCGCTGGACTTCGAAGCTGACGTCCCGCACCGCGTAGAAGTTGCCGAAGCGGCGGCTCAGACCCGCCACCCGAATCGCGATGGCGTCCTCGGCCCGGGCCGGCCGCCGCGGCGGCAGCGCGTTTCCCGATCCGGGCGCCGGGGCTTCCCGCTGCAGACGGGCGACGAAGCTGTCCTCGAAGCGGGGTGTCGCCGGGTCCAGCTGCAGCGTGGGCGTATCCGGGAGCAGCGCCGCCGCATCGGGCGCCCGCTCGCTGCGCGCCACCAGCCGCACCCGGTCGCCCTGCACCACGGCGTCCACGACCTCGGGATGGCGCGCCAGCGCAGCCTGCAGCTCGCGGCTGCGCATGCCGGCGGCCCGGGCGGTGAAGGTGCGGCCCTGCATCCGCGCGCTCATGTCGCCGGGGCGCCCCTGGTCGATCATCCGGCCTTCGTGCAGCAGCGCCACCTCGTCGCAGCGCTCGGCCTCGTCCAGGTACGCGGTGGAGAGCAGCACGCTCATGCCCTCGTCCTGCACCAGCCGGTAGACGATGGACCACAGCTCTCGGCGCGACACCGGATCGACGCCGACGGTGGGCTCGTCCAGCAGCAGCAGCCGCGGCGCGCGCACCAGCGTGCAGGCGAGTCCCAGCTTCTGCTTCATGCCGCCCGAGAGCCGGCCGGCCAGGCGAGCGGTGAACGCGGCGAGGCCGGTCATGTGCATCAACTCACGGTAGCGCTCTGGCCGCGCCGCGGGGGGAATACCCTGCAGGTCGGCGTAGAGGTCGAGGTTCTCCTGCACCGAGAGGTCCTCGTAGAGCCCGAAGCGCTGGGGCATGTAACCCAGCTGCGCCTGCACCGCCAGCGCGTCCCGGGTGGCGTCCAGACCCAGCACCTCAATTTTCCCGGCGTCGGGCGCCAGCAGGCCCGCGGCGAGGCGCATGAAGGTGGTCTTGCCGGCGCCGTCGGGCCCGATCAGTCCGGTGACGACGCCCGGGCGCACGCGCAGGCTCACGCCGGCGAGCGCCGTGGCCCGGCGCCCGCCGGCGGCGAAGCGCTTGGTGAGGCCGTCGGCCGCGATGGCTGCCTCGGGCGCGCTCATCCCGGCGCTCCGGCCCGGTCGCGGCAGGGGTCGGCGGGCGGCTGCGGCTGGTCCAGCGGAATGTGCACGGTGGCCGGCATGCCCGGGCGCAGCTCGCCGCCGGCGTCGCAGACGAACACCCGGACCTGGTAGACCAGGGACGTGCGCACCTCCCGGGTTTCCACCGACTTGGGCGTGAACTCCGCGGTGGGCGAGATGAAGCCGACCCAGGCGGCGTAGCGCTTGTCCGGATAGCTGTCGCTGGTGACCCACGCCAGGCTGCCCCCGCGCACCTTGCCCAGGTCGGGCTCGCTCAGGTAGGCGCGCACCCAGAGCGGGTCGACGAGCGCCAGCGTCAGGACCGGTTTCTGCGGCGAGACCATGTCGCCCGGCTCCAGGATGCGGTTCTCGACCACGGCGGCGGACGGGGCGTGCAGCGAGCCTTCCGCCAGGTTGCGCCGCGCCAGCGCGAGCGACGCTTCCAGCGCCGCCAGGGTCGCTTTCGCCTGCTGCTTGTCCTCGTCCCGGGGGCCGGCCACCAGCAGGCGCAGCGTTTCGCCCGCCGCCTTGAGCCGCGCCTGGGCGGCGTCCAGGGCGAATCGCGCGTCGTCGGCCTGCTGCTGGGAGACGAAGTTCCGATCCGCCAGCGCCTTCAGCCGTTCGTGGTTGCGCGTGGCGTTGGCCGCGTCCGCGCGGGCGGCGGCGACGTCCGCTTCCGCCTTGCGGATTTCCTGCGGCCGCGAGCCGGCTTCCAGCGCCGCCACCACCTGCCGCTGGGCGGCCACCCGCGCCTCGGTCTCCGCCACGGCGTGGCGCAGTTGCTCGGTGTCGATCTCGGCCAGCAGCTGGCCCGGCTCGACCCGGTCGCCTTCCCGCACCAGCAGCCGCGCCAGCCGCCCGCTGGCGTTGAACGCCAGTTCCACCTGCCGGATGTCGACGTTGCCGTGCAGCACGACGGCGTCGGTGGCGCCCTCGTGGGTGCGGTAGGTCCACCAGGCGACCGCGGCGCCGGCCGCAACCAGCAGCAGCACGACGGCGACGAGGGGTTTTCTCCCGGTCATTTGCGCCCTTTCCTGGGCCGCGGCGCGCGTCCGTCCACCGGGGCCGCGGCGGGGCCGGGGGGCTGCAGCAGCCCGTTGAGCAGGAGGTCCAGGTGGGCGCGGGCGTATCGCTCGAAATCCGTCGGCGCATCCTCGTAGCGCTGGAACGAGTGCTTCCAGAGCACGCCCAGGACCAGCGGCGCCACCACGACGCGCCACGCCGCGTCGGCGTCGATGGGGCGGAACTCGCCGCGCTCGGCGCCGCGCTCCAGCAGGCGCCGGAGCAGCGCGCTGGACCGCAGGATGACCTCCTGGTAGTAGAACTCGGCGATCTCGGGGAAATTGCCGGCCTCGGAGATCACCAGCTTGGGAATGCCCGACAGCGGCGAGCCCAGCAGGATGCGGCCGAAGCCGGTCAGCAGTTCGCCCAGGAGCTCGCGGGTGGGCCCCCGGTAGCCCTCGACCACCGCCTCCGCGCGCTCGATGTTGGGGATCAGCGCGCTGCGCACCAGCGCCTTGAACAGCTCGGCCTTGGTGTCGAAATAGAGGTAGAGCGTGCCCTTGCTCACCCCCGCACGCGCGGCCACGTCCTCCAGCCGCGTCGCGGCGTAGCCGTGCTCGCTGAAGAGCTGCAGCGCCGCGGCCAGGATCTCGTCCGGCCGCTCGTCCTTGCGGCGTTTCCAGCGCGGGCCGGCGTCGGTGTGGGTGCGGGCTGCCATGACCGTTTAATGACTGACCAGTCAGTAATATAGACTAGCCGCCGGCGAGCGTCAACGTCGGCCGGGCGAATTGACCCGTGCACTTGAAGGCCCGCCCGGATTGGGCTAGCGTTGCCAGTCTACGTAGGGGTCCTGGGGATGCGCCCCGGGTGAGAGAAACCCTTCGAACCTGTCCGGGTAATGCCGACGTAGGGAAACGTAGTTTCTCCCCTTCGCTCCCCGGACGCTATTGGAGCGAACCATGAGTGCCAACCCCAAGTTTCTCTCCGCCACCGCCCACGTCGACGATGCCGCGGTGCAGCCGCTGCCCAACTCGCGCAAGGTCTACGTCGAGGGCTCGCGCCCGGACCTCCGGGTGCCGATGCGCGAGATCAGCCAGTCCGACACGCCGGCGTCCTTCGGCGCGGAGAAGAATCCGCCGGTCTTCGTCTACGACACCTCCGGTCCCTACACCGACCCGGCGGCGGAAATCGACATCCGCTCGGGGCTCGCGCCGCTGCGCGCGTCCTGGATCGCCGAGCGCGCCGACACCGAGGAGCTGGCGGGCCCCACCTCCGAGTACGGCCGCGAGCGGCTGCATGACCCCAAGCTGGCGGAGCTGCGCTTCAACCTGAAGCGCCGGCCGCGCCGCGCGCTTCCCGGCGGCAACGTCACCCAGATGCACTACGCCCGGCGCGGCCTCGTCACGCCGGAGATGGAGTACATCGCCATCCGCGAGAACCTGCGCCGCCGCGAGTACCTGGAGTCCCTGCGGGCCGCCGGCGCGACCGGCCAGAAGATGGCCGAGCTGCTCACGCGCCAGCATCCGGGGCAGTCGTTCGGCGCCGCGATTCCCGAGGAGATCACGCCGCAGTTCGTGCGCGACGAGGTGGCGCGGGGCCGCGCCATCATCCCGGCCAACATCAACCACCCGGAAACCGAGCCCATGATCATCGGCCGCAACTTCCTGGTGAAGATCAACGCCAACATCGGCAACTCGGCGGTCACCTCCTCCATCGGCGAGGAGGTCGACAAGATGACCTGGGCGATCCGCTGGGGCGCCGACACGGTGATGGACCTCTCCACCGGCAAGCACATCCACGAGACGCGCGAGTGGATCATCCGCAACTCGCCGGTGCCCATCGGCACGGTGCCCATCTACCAGGCGCTGGAGAAAGTGGACGGGCGCGCCGAGGAGCTCACCTGGGAGATCTTCCGCGACACGCTGATCGAGCAGGCCGAGCAGGGCGTGGACTACTTCACCATCCACGCCGGCGTGCGGCTGCCGTTCATCCCGATGACCGCGAAGCGCATGACCGGCATCGTCTCGCGCGGCGGCTCGATCATGGCCAAATGGTGCCTGGCGCACCACGAGGAAAGCTTCCTCTACACGCGCTTCGAGGAGATCTGCGAGATCATGAAGGCCTACGACGTCGCCTTCTCGCTGGGCGACGGCCTGCGGCCGGGTTCCATCTACGACGCCAACGACGAGGCGCAGCTCGCCGAGCTGAAGACGCTGGGCGAGCTGACCGACATCGCCTGGAAGCACGATGTCCAGGTGATGATCGAGGGGCCGGGCCACGTGCCGATGCAGCTCATCAAGGAGAACATGGACCTGCAGCTCGACTGGTGCAAGGAGGCGCCGTTCTACACGCTGGGGCCGCTCACCACCGACATCGCGCCCGGCTACGACCACATCACCAGCGGCATCGGCGCGGCGATGATCGGCTGGTACGGCACGGCGATGCTGTGCTACGTGACGCCCAAGGAGCACCTCGGCCTGCCCAACAAGACCGACGTCAAGGACGGCATCATCACCTACAAGATCGCCGCCCACGCCGCGGATCTCGCCAAGGGCCACCCGGGCGCCCAGGTGCGCGACAACGCGCTGTCCAAGGCGCGCTTCGAGTTCCGCTGGGAAGACCAGTTCAACCTGGGCCTGGATCCGGACAAGGCGCGCGAATTCCACGACGAGACGCTGCCCCAGGAAGGTGCCAAGCTGGCGCACTTCTGCTCCATGTGCGGCCCGCATTTCTGCTCGATGAAGATCACGCAGGACGTGCGCGACTACGCCGCCGGCCTCGGGGTCGCCGAGGACGAGGCGCTGGCCAAGGGCATGGCGGAGAAGTCGGAGGAGTTCAAGAAGTCCGGCGCCGAGATCTACCGCCGCGCGTGAGCGCGGGGCCGCCACGTCATCCGAACCGCGAACACGGGAGGCCGCGATGGGACTGCTGGACGAACTGCTGGGCGGCATGGCCGACGGAGCCGGAGGCCGGGCTGCGAGCCGCCAGGCGCCGGCGAACGCCGGCGGCATGGGCGGTGTGGTGGCGGCGCTGCTGCCGGTGGTGCTGGCGATGCTGGCCAATCGTGACGGCGGAGCCCGGACCGGCGCGGGCCGCGGCGGGTTGGATGACCTCCTCGGCCAGGTGCTGGGCGCCGGCCGCGCGCTCGCGAGCACGAGCATGGGCGGGCTCGGCGCGCTTCTCGAGCAGTTCCAGCGCGCGGGCTTCGGTGAACAGGCCCGCTCCTGGGTCGGCACCGGCCAGAACCAGCCGATTTCGCCCGAAGTGATCGCCCAGGTGTTCGGGCCGGACGGATTGTCCGCCATCGCCGCGCGGGCGGGTCTGTCGGAAACCGAGGCGGCGGTCGGACTTTCGGAACTGCTGCCGGACGTCGTGGACCGGGTCACGCCGCGGGGCGAGGTGCCGGTTTTTCGCGACCTGACGGCCTGCGTTGACGACATGGCGAGGCGGCTCGGCCTCTGAGCGCGGCCGCGCCGTCGTCGGCGGCGCCAAACACAAAGGCCCGGCAGCCGCCGGGCCTTTCCGTTGCGCACTTCGCGCGGTCACATTTTCTTGATGACGCCGCACGCTGCCCTGGCGCCGCCGGCGCAGCCGGCCACTTCGCCGCCGGGACAGTAGGTGTCCTCCTTCACGTGGATGATGAACGCGCTGCCGTCGGCGTCGAACAGGGACAGCGGCCCGGGCGACAGCGTCACCCGGCTGGTGGTGGTGGACATCGAGCCGGCGCCGTCCTTGATCACGATGTTGATCAGGTCGCCCAGGTGGAAGGGATGGTTGCCGTCGGGGCTGCTGTTGCCATGGGGGCCCGGGTCGAAGTGACCCTTGGCCGCCGCGCAGGGCGTGCAGTTCGCCACCTCGTGGATGTGCACCGCCTTCTTGCCGTCGGGCAACCCGCTGACGTTGATCTCGATGTCCACCAGCTTGACGCCTTCCGCGGACGGCCGCTCGGTGAGCGTGGCGCGACCGGTGACCTTGGGATCCTCGCAGCCTTTGATGTCCGCGAACGCGGTGACGGCCTGGGCGCCGGCGCCGGCGGGCGTCAGAGCGGCGGCGCCGGCCGCCAGAATGAATGCGGCGAGTCTGCTCAGCACCATGATCTCCTCCGGTTGGAAAGTTGGATAGGCAAATGGGGTCTCTCGATCCGTCGGCGCTGCGGCACGCCGAGGTCGTGGGTTGGTTATAGACCGTACGGCGGCGGCTGACAAATGGACACCGCGGGACACCGCGCGCGGACGGCCGCCAGCGCGGGGGACCCCAGGGGGCGGAGGGTATAATCGCCCCTTTTTTCCCGCCCCATGGACCCCTTTCTGCTCGCCAAAGCGCTGGCGCTGGGCGTGATCGAGGGACTCACCGAGTTCCTGCCGATCTCCTCCACCGGCCACCTGATCATCGCCGGCGACCTGCTGGGCTTCACCGGCGAGCGCGCCAAGGTGTTCATGATCGCGATCCAGCTGGGCGCCATCGCCGCGGTGGGTTGGCAGTACCGCGAGCGTTTCCGCATGGCGGCGGCCGGTCTCGGCTCGGACCGGAAGGCGCAGCGCTTCGTGCTGAACCTGCTGGTGGCGTTCCTGCCGGCCGCCGTGATCGGCGTGCTGGCGCACAAGACCATCAAGACCTGGCTGTTCTCGCCGCTGACGGTGGCGGCGGCGCTGGTGGCGGGCGGCCTCGTGATCCTCTGGGTCGAGCGTCGCGAGCGCGCGCCGCGCATCTCCCATGTCGACGACATGACCTGGAAGGACGCGCTCAAGGTGGGATTCGCGCAATGCCTGGCGATGTTCCCCGGTGTTTCCCGGTCGGGCGCCACCATCATGGGCGGCATGCTGTTCGGCCTGTCGCGAGAGAGTGCGACGCTGTTCTCGTTTTTCCTGGCGGTGCCGACGATGCTGGGGGCGACCGTTTACGACACCTGGAAGAACCGGGCCCTGCTGTCGACCGACGATTTCGGCCTGATCGCGGTCGGCTTCCTGGCGGCCTTCGTCGCCGCGCTGCTCACGGTGCGAGCGCTGGTGACCTACGTCGCGCGCCACAGCTTCCGGCCCTTCGCCTGGTACCGGATCGCTTTCGGCGGCGTGGTGCTGCTGACTTGGTGGACCGGCGCGGTGGACTGGTCGGAACCGGGGTGACGGCGATCGGGTGATGCGGCATGGGCAATGAGGAATGGGTGAAAGCTCTCCACCATTACCCATTACGCATCGCTCATCACCCGCGTCAGCCCTGCACCCAGGGCAGCCCGGCCTTGCGCCAGCCGCCGACCGAGTTGCGATGGCCGCTGGCGTCCTTGTCGCCCTCGAAGCCTTCCAGCACGTTGTAGCACTCGGTGTAGCCGGCGCGCTTGGCCGCCACCGCCGCCATGTGGGAGCGCCCGCCGCTGCGGCAAATGAACAGCGTCATCGCTTCGGGATCGACCTGCGCCTTGAGGTGATCGAGGAAGTACGGATTGGGCTGGTTGCCCGGATAGGTGAGCCACTCGATTTCCACCGCCCCGGGGATGCGCCCGACCCAGTCCCACTCGGCCCGGGTGCGCACATCCACCAGCCGGGTGCCGGGCGCCTGCTGCATCAGCTGATACGCTTCCGCCGGTGTGAGCGCGCCTTCGTAAGGCAAATCCAGTTCCTTGGCCCGTTCACGGGCCCGCTTCAGAATTTCCGAGATCGTCGTCATTCCCTTGATTGGATAGTGGAAATCGCGTCGTTTGCAGGGGTGATATTCTACCATCCATGAGCAGCGACGACGGATACACGGCGTTCGACCGGCCCGATTTGGAGCGCCACCGCCAGGCCCAGCGCAGCACGCTGGTGAGCGTCGGCGTCAACATCGTGCTGTCGGTGCTGCAGATCGCCATCGGCGTCTTCTCCAAGAGCCAGGCGCTGATCGCCGACGGCATCCACTCGTTCTCCGATCTGCTGTCGGACTTTCTGGTGCTTTTCGCCGGCCGCCAGAGCAGCCGCTCGGCCGACCGCGCTCATCCCTACGGCCACGCCCGCATCGAGACCGCCGCCACGCTGCTGCTCGGCATCTTCCTCGTTGGGGTGGGCGTCGCGCTGATGTGGCGCGCGGGGGTGAAGCTGCAGAACCCGAGCGAACTGGTGCAGGTGCATCCCGCCGCGCTGGTGATGGCCGCCATCACCCTGGTCAGCAAGGAATCGCTGTTCCGTTACCTGATGGCGGTGGCGAAGCGGCTGCGCTCGCAGATGCTGGCGGCCAACGCCTGGCACTCGCGCTCCGACGCGGCCGCCTCGCTGGTGGCGATGGCGGGCATTTCCGGCAACCTGATGGGCTACACGTTCCTGGATTCCCTGGCGGCGGCGCTGGTGGGCTTCCTGATCGCGCGCATGGGCTGGAAGCTGGGCTACGGCGCGCTTTCCGAACTGATCGACACCGGCCTGTCGGAGGAGGAGGTGGCCAAGATCCGCGCCACCCTGGCGTCCACGCCCGGGGTGCGCGGCCTGCATGAACTGCGCACGCGCAAGATGGCCGATCAGGCGCTGGTGGACGCCCACATCCTGGTGGACCCGAAGATCAGCGTCTCCGAGGGCCACTATATCGCCGAGCGCGCGCGCCGGCGCGTGCTCGGCCAGCACGACCACGTCATGGACGTGCTGGTCCATATCGATCCCGAGGACGATCTCAAAGCCAAGCCCAGCATGCATCTGCCGGACCGGGAGGCGCTCATGCGCTACCTGGACGAGCGGCTGGGCGGGGAGCTGCCGCCGGGCCAGAAGGCGGTGTTCCATTACCTGGACGGCAAGGTCGAGGCCGAGATCTACCTGGACCGCGAATTCTGCGCGAACGAACGCAACCTGCAGTCCCTTCGGCAGCGGCTCGACGAGTTGCTCCAGGCCGACCCGTATTTCCGCTCGATCCACTTGCGGCGTCTTGACGCACATTAGCAGTGCACCCCCGACGGGGTTTGCACTAGAATGGTGCGCTCTGTGCCCCGTCAAGGGGCTGATCTCGTTGTTGCACCACGGTTAAACTGGCGAATTCCGGATGGCATGGAACCTGCTCATTGCGAGGTCCGTTGGCGCCGGAGGGGGTTCCAGACACCTCCAAGCCGGACCTGACCGGGTCACTGCCCGTTCCCCGCACCACGCCCACTGTTCAGTTGAGGAGAAAGTCGATGGCGGCAGCCGAAGTTTTCAAAATGATCAAGGACAACGAGGTCAAGTTCGTGGACCTCCGGTTCACCGACACGCGGGGCAAGGAACAGCACGTCACAGTGCCGGTGAAGTACTTCGACGACGAAAAGTTTGAGTCCGGCCACGCCTTTGACGGCTCCTCGATCGCCGGCTGGAAGGGCATCCAGGCCTCCGACATGCTGCTGATGCCGGACCCCGCCACCGCCAAGATGGACCCGTTCACCGACGAGCCTACGCTGCTCCTCACCTGCGACGTGATCGAGCCCTCCGACATGAAGGGCTACGACCGCGACCCGCGCTCCCTGGCCAAGCGGGCCGAGGCTTACCTCAAGTCCACCGGCATCGGCGACACCTGCTACTTCGGTCCCGAGCCCGAGTTCTTCGTGTTCGACTCCGTCACCTGGCATGTCGACATGTCCGGCTCCCACGTGAAGATCAACTCGGAAGAGGCGCCCTGGAGCACCGGCGTGGAGATCGAGGGCGGCAACCTCGGCCACCGGCCGCCGATCAAGGGCGGCTACTTCCCGGTGCCGCCGGTGGATTCGCTGCAGGACATCCGCTCGGCCATGTGCCTGACGCTGGAGCAGATGGGCGTCGACGTCGAGGTGCACCACCACGAGGTGGCGGCGCCCGGCCAGTGCGAGATCGGCACCCGCTTCGCGCCGCTGGTGCAGCGCGCCGACTGGCTGCAGATCCTGAAGTACGTGGTCCACAACGTGGCCCACTCCTACGGCAAGACCGCCACCTTCATGCCGAAGCCGATCGTCGGCGACAACGGCTCGGGCATGCACTGCCACCAGTCGATCTGGAAGAACGGCGAGAACCTGTTCGCCGGCAACGGCTACGCCGGCCTCTCCGAGCTGGCGCTGTACTACATCGGCGGCGTCATCAAGCACGCCAAGGCCATCAACGCCTTCACCAACCCGACCACCAACTCCTATAAGCGTCTGGTGCCGGGCTTCGAGGCGCCGATCAACCTGGCGTACTCGTCGCGCAACCGCTCGGCGGCGGTGCGCATTCCGCACGTGGCGAGCCCCAAGGCGCGCCGCATCGAGGTGCGCTTCCCGGATCCGGCGACCAACCCGTACCTGGGCTTCGCGGCGATGATGATGGCGGGCCTGGACGGTATCCAGAACAAGGTCCACCCGGGCGACCCGATCGACAAGAACCTCTACGACCTGCCCCCGGAGGAAGCCAAGGCCATCCCCAACGTCTGCTCGTCGCTGCAGCAGGCGCTGGAAAACCTGGACGCCGACCGCGCCTTCCTCACCAAGGGCGGCGTGTTCTCGGACGACATGATCGACGCATATATCGAACTGCGGATGGAAGAGGTCAAGAACTTCATGATGACCACCCATCCGATCGAATACATGATGTATTACAGCGTTTGACCGCGAATGCACCAAAATGGGGCGTGGCGACCCGCCCTTTTTCTTCGCGGCTTGGGTGTAACAGAAGTTTGCTTGCATCTTTTTCATATCCGGCGCACAGTTAAGGTCATTGTTTAATGTGGGTTATCAATTCGCTGGGACTTTCCGGTGACCCCTACGGCAGTCACGAGCGCGCTTTCAACGGCAGCCCTCGCGGGGGCGCCCGCGTTCGCCCCGACCATGTACAAGCTGGCACTGGAGAAGCAACGACCCGAGGTCATCCGCACGTCGGAGGGCGGGGTCGGACACGCAAACGGCCGTTACGAAGACAACATCAGGACGCCGACGGAGCAGGTGGCAACCCAGGAGCGCAGGGTCGAGGCGTTGGAACGGGAGCGGGCGGCGCTGGCAGGTCGTCCGGCGACGGCGGGGCAGCTTCGATGAGACCCCGTGACGCGTTGGCGGCTGTACTGCTGTTCGCGACAGCCGGAACCGCTCACGCCGACATCTACAAGTACGTGGACGAGGACGGCCGGATCACATTCACCAACATCTACCGCAAAGGCGCGGTCAAGGTGGAGGTGGAAAGCGCCGGACAGGCGCCCGCCGCGGCGAGCAAGCCAAAAGCCGGGGCCGGTACCGCGAAGGCGAAGCCGGCAGCGGTATCGCCGGCCAGCTTCCCGCGCGTGAGCGCGCAGACGCAGAAGCAGCGCGACGACGCGCGGCGCCGGATCCTGGACCAGGAGCTGGCCAGCGAAAGCCGGCTGCTGGAGCAGGCGCGCGGCGCGCTCGCCCAAGGCAAGGCGGTCCGTCCGGGCGACGAGCGCAGCGATTATCAGGCGTACATCGCGCGGGTCCAGCGGCTCATGGAGACGGTGCAGCTCCACGAGCAGAACGTCCTCGCCATCCAGCAGGAAATTTCGCTCCTGCGCTAGGGTTTCCCCAGGCTCCGATCGCGTCCCTGCGATTGGTCCGGAATTTGCTCGATGTCAACTTCGGATGCGGCGCGCCCGGCGCAGTTTCCCGGGCTTGAGCTGCTCGCCACGGCGGTCGTGCTGCTGGACGGTGATCTGGTGGTGCGCTACGCGAATCCCGCCGCCGAGAACCTGCTCGCCGCCAGCCGCAAGACGCTGACCGGCAAGCGCATCGGCGATCTGTTCGCGGACGGCGCGCCGGTTCTGGCGGCGATCGCCCAGGCGCGGCGCGAATACGCGACGTTCATCGGCCACGACCTCACCCTGGCGCTGCCGCCGGCGGGGGAACTGCACCTTACCTGCAGCGTGACGCCGGTGGAAATGCGCGGCGTGTCGCTGTTACTGGAGTTCCAGCAGATCGACCAGCACCTCAAGATCGACCGCGAAGAGCGCATGCTGAACCAGAGCGCGGCCAGCCGCACGCTGATCCGCAGCCTGGCCCACGAGATCAAGAATCCGCTGGGCGGCATCCGCGGCGCGGCGCAGCTGCTGGACCGGGAACTGGAACGGCCCGGGCTGCACGAATACACCCAGGTGATCATCAAGGAGGCGGACCGGCTGCAGGCGCTGATGGACCGGCTGCTGGCGCCCAACCGGGTGCCCCATTTCGGTCCGCTCAACATCCACGAGGTGCTGGAGCGGGTGAGGAGCCTCATCCTGGCGGAGTTTCCCGAGGGCATCCGCATCGTGCGCGATTACGACACCAGCCTGCCGGAGATCATCGGCGACCGGGAGCAGCTGATCCAGGCGGTGCTCAACGTCGCCCGCAACGCGGCGCAGGCGCTGCGCGACGGCGGCACCATCACCCTGCGCACCCGGGCGGCGCGCCAGGTGACCCTGGCCCGGCGCCGCCACCGGCTGGCGGTGATGGTGCAGATCGTCGACGACGGTCCCGGCGTTCCCGACGAGATGCGCGACAAGATCTTCCTGCCGCTGGTGTCCGGGCGCGATGACGGCCACGGGCTGGGGCTCACGCTGGCGCACAACTTCGTGGCGCAGCACCGGGGCACCATCGAGTGCGAGAGCGTCCCCGGCCGCACCTGCTTCACGCTGCTGCTGCCGGTGACCGCGGGTAACGGGTGATGCGAAAACGGCGGCGAGCAATGAGGAATGGGACCGGGTCGCCGCCCGTTCCCCATTCCTCATCCCTCATCCCGGAAGCCAAATGAAACCTGTCTGGATCATCGACGACGACCGCTCCATCCGCTGGGTGTTCGAGAAGGCCCTGACGCGGGAGCACATCGACTTCAAGACCTTCGCCTCCGCGCAGGACGCGCTGGCGGCGATGGAGACCGCGCTGCCGCAGGTGGTGGTGAGCGACATCCGCATGCCGGGTGGCTCGGGCCTCGATCTGCTCAAGCAGATCAAGGAGCGCCAGCCGCAGCTGCCGGTGATCATCATGACCGCGTACTCGGACCTGGAGAGCGCGGTGTCCGCGTTCCAGGGCGGCGCGTTCGAGTACCTGCCGAAGCCGTTCGACGTCGACCACGCCGTGGAGCTGATCCGCCGCGCGATGGAAGAGAGCATGCGGCAGCTGGACACCCCCGAGGAGGCCGAGGCGGCGCCGGAGATCCTGGGCCAGGCGCCGGCGATGCAGGAGGTGTTCCGCGCCATCGGCCGCCTGGCCAGCTCCCAGGCCACCGTCCTCATCACCGGGGAGAGCGGCAGCGGCAAGGAGCTGGTGGCGCGCGCCCTGCACCGCCACAGCCCCCGCGCCGGCAAGCCGTTCATCGCCATCAACACCGCGGCGATTCCCAAGGACCTGCTGGAGTCGGAGCTGTTCGGCCACGAGCGCGGTGCGTTCACCGGCGCCCAGACCATGCGCCGCGGCCGCTTCGAGCAGGCCGAAGGCGGCACCCTGTTCCTGGACGAGATCGGCGACATGCCTTCCGACCTGCAGACCCGCCTGCTGCGGGTGCTCTCGGACGGAAACTTCTACCGCGTCGGCGGCCACCAGCCGATCAAGGCGAGCGTGCGCGTGATCGCCGCCACCCACCAGGACCTGGAGGCGCGGGTGCGCGACGGGCTGTTCCGCGAAGACCTGTTCCACCGCCTGAACGTGATCCGCCTGCGGCTGCCGCCGCTGCGGGAGCGGCGCGAGGACATCCCGCTGCTGGCCCGCCACTTTCTGCAGAAGAGCGCGCGCGACCTGGGCGTCGAGCCCAAACGCCTGTCGGAGGCGGCGATGCGCTACCTCACGACGCTGGAGTTCGCGGGCAACGTGCGCCAGCTGGAGAACCTGTGCCATTGGCTCACCGTGATGGCGCCGGGCCAGAACGTCGACGTCGGCGACCTGCCGCCCGAGTTCCGCGGCGAAACCGCCGGCGCGGTGGAGCGCAACTGGGTGGCGGCGCTGGAATCGGAGGTGGAGAACGCGCTGAACCGCGGCGAGTCCGGCATCATGGACGGTCTGTCGCGGGATTTCGAGAGGGCGCTCATCGTCAAGGCGCTGGCCCACACCGGCGGCCGGCGCATCGAGGCCGCCAACCTGCTGGGCCTCGGCCGCAACACGCTGACGCGCAAGATCCACGAGCTGGGGCTGGACGGCGACGGGAATTGAGCCTCCCTGCGTCGGCATGGAGCCTCTTGAACCGCCAAGGACGCGAAGGACGTGAAGAAGTCAAAAACTGCCCGCCGCGGCAGTGCTTTCGTCTTTGCGTGCGCCCGCCGCGGCTACAGTCACGCGGGGGAAACTCGGGCAGACGACAGGCGTGCGGCGCAAAGCGTGGGGCTCTCGCAGCAGCGATTGAGCTGCGTCCTTGGCGGTCAACGGCTCTCCGGGGTTCGCCGGGTCATGGGGCCAATCACCCCAACAGCCGCTCGCCGCGGAGGTAGGCGTCGCTGAAGCGGTCGAGCCCGTGGCTGCCGCCGTTCACCAGCCGGCGCGCGGTGCGCAGATCGCCCGCCACCAGCGCTTCCTTGATGCGCCGCTCCTTGGACTTGAGGAACGCGGAGAGCAGGCGCCCGGCGATGTCGGGCCGGCTCGCCAGGTCGGGGTCCTTCTCCAGCTTGTCGCCGAGCCCGATGACCTCGCCGTACCGGCGGTAGTTGAAGCGGCCGGTGAGCTGCACGTAGCCGCGGCCGCGGTAGCGCTCGCCGTCGGGCGGGCCCTGGTTGCCCAGGTCGCGGCGGTGGTCGTAGAGGTCGAAGGGATGCCCCGCCGGCGAGGTGTTGAAGCGCGAGCGGCCCTCGCGACCGGCTCGAAGCTCTCGGTCTCGGCGCGGATCGTCGCCAGCGCCATCAGCACCATCGGCTGGTCCACCAGGTTGTCGGACTTGAGCGCGTTCAGCACCGGCGGCAGGTTGCGCTTGATGTTGTCCACCGGGGTGAACGGAAACATCTCCGACACCAGCCGCGGCGTCACGCCCGGAATCGCGCTCGCCGGCTGCGCGCTCCTCGCGAGCTTGAGCGCAGCCAGGGTACGCGGTCCGGCGACGCCGTCCACCAGCAGGCCTTCGCTGGCCTGGAACGCCATGACCGCGGCGTGGGTGGCGGGTCCGAAATCGCCGTCGATGGCGCCGGGGCTGAAGCCCGCCTTCTTCAGCGCCCGCTGCTGCTCTTACGCCTGGCGCTCGATGGCATTGCGTTGGTTCTGCAGGTTCGCGTAACAGGCCAGCTCGGCGTTGTGGGTGCGCGCGAGCTCGGTTTCCTTGAGCTTCACCGCAACGCGCCGGGCGGATTCGGCGCCGCGGCTGCCCGAGTCGGCCACGGCGGCGATGGACTTGGAGTAGCCCACCCGCGCGCCGGCGAGCAGCGTTCGCGCTGCCGCGGGACCGCTCCCGCAAGCCTGAACCGGAGTCACAGTTCCATCTCCAGCGCCACCTGCCGCAGCTTGCCGGTGTCCTGCTTCTCGGTGTCGCGCACGCTGATTTCCCAGTCGCCCTTCGGTTTCCTGCCGGCCAGCGCCGCCAGCGCCGGCGTGCTCACCGGATCGAAGCTGGTCTTCAGGTTCGCGCTGCCCCCGCCGGCGCGGTCGTGCAGCACGATGGCGCCGACGCCGGTGGCCGCCGGCGGCTTCAGCGTCACCATCAGGTCGCCGATGTAGGTGTGCTCGATGTCGACGTGCACGCGCAGCGACTTGAGGGGCTCGTCGTAGGCCACCCGCAGCTGCTGGGTCGAGGTCTTGAGGTCCTGGATCGCGACGTCCTGGGTGACGCTCACCGTCACCGTGTAGCCGGGTCGCGCGGGCGCCGCCAGCTCCACCGCGCGCCGCGCGTTGACCCGGCCGTAGCCGTACCAGTTGCTGTGGCCGTCGGCGCCGTACTTGCCGCCGGCGGTGTCGATGCGGTCGCACGCCTGGCGCAGGATGTCCTTCACCTGGTCCCAGCGCAGCGCCGGATTGCGCGCGAGCACCAGCGCGGCGACGCCGGCGACGCCGGGACACGCGCTGGACGTGCCGCCGAAATCGTTGGTGTAGTTGCAGGCGGGATCGCCCTTGCCGGCCCATCCGCGGTTGTAGCCGACGGTGCCGGTGCGGTCGGTGGTCCAGATGCTGGGCGTGAGCGAGGGCTCGCCATGGCTCGACGGGAAGCTGCACCACACCGCCTTGCCGAAATCGCTGTAGACCGCCCTGCCGCCGCGGTCGTTGCACGCCGCCACCGCGATCACCTTGCCGTAGCTGGCGTAGCCGTCGTTGTCGACGCTCTCGTTGCCGTTGCCCGCCGCCCAGGTGATGACGCAGCCGCGACCGTTGCGCCCGTTGGCGATGGCCCACTCGATGGCGAGCCGCGTTGCATCCGGCAGCGGCACCACCTGCTTGTGCACGGGGTCGTTGGGATTCCACCACTCGCCGTCCTGGGGCCCCCAGCTGCAGGAGATGACGTCGGCACCGTTCTGCGCTGCCCAGACGAAGGCGTCGGCTTCGGCCTGGGAGCCCAGGCCGGAGTCGAGACGGATCGGAATCAGCCGCGCCCTGGGCGCCACGCCCGAGGCGCCGAAGCGCCCGTCGGCGCAGGCGACGCCGGCGCAGGCGGTGCCGTGGTCGTCGCCGGGGCCGGGGCGCGGATCGTTGGTGCCGCGGGTCACGTCGCGCGGCGCCAGCACCTTGCCCGGCGAGCGGAACTCCTCGTGGTCGATGTCGATGCCGTCGTCGATGACGGCGATGGTGACGCCCTCGCCTTCGGTGAGCGGCCAGGCCGCCGCCACCGACGCGTGGGCGTCCACCGCCTGGCCGCCGATGGTGGTCTTGGCCAGGTGCCATTGCGGCGGAAACGCGCCGCGGCGCCGCACCTGGCGCACCAGCTCCGGATGGCACGCTTCGACGATTTCCTCGGCCAGCAGCTGCCCGGCGATGGCGAACACCTCGCTGCCGGTGCCTTCCTTCGCGCCGACGAAGAAGGCGTTGCGCGCGTACGCGAGCTCGCGCTTCACCGCCAGGCTGCGATCGCGCAGGAGCCTTCGGCAGCGCGACTCCGCGGCGGCGTCGTCGAACTTGACGAAAAAGTTCTCGGTGTAGACCACCGGCTGGTGCGAGCGCGGCGAGCAGAGAACGCGGCCAGCGAACTCCACCGCCTTTTCCTTCTTCAGCACCGCGCGCGCCTCGTCGCGCAGCTTGAGGGCGCGCTTGCCGCGGGCGCGGGCGCGCAGCACCTCGACGCCGGCGCTGTCGAAGCGGGCCACCAGGTCGAACTCGCCCAGCACCCGCCGCGCTTCGCCGGAAAGTGCCGCCGCGGCATAGGGCCGCTCGGTCGCAAGGCGCCCGCGGTCGCGGCTGCGCACGGCGACGAATTCGTTGCTGGTGGCAAGACTCATCGCCCGGCCCCGTTTCCCTCCATAGCGAACCGTGTACATAATTTCCCTCCCCTGGATGAGCCGCGGCGCAAGCGGATCTGCGCTTCGGCCGCAACCGGTGCTCCCATGACTTCCAGCCTCGCCGACTTTCCCGAACGCGTCCGCGGCCCCGCCGGTGCCCCTGCCTATCGGCGCCTCGACGGCTGGTACGCGCTGGTCGGCTCTGCCCGCGGCGCGCCGCCGCACGCGGAATTCACGCTCGAGGGCGGCGCCGTCGCCGTGCTGCGCGGCGCGCCGCCCGCGCGGCGTTCTGCCGGTGCGCAAGTCGTGGCGGTGTACTCACCCGGCGGCGCCGAAATCCCGTGCGTTCCCACCGGCCGCGTCCTGTTGCGGTTCCCCGACCATGAGCGCGCCGCCGATCACCGCCGCGACGTCGAGGCGGCCGGCTGTGTCATCGTCGAAGCGCTTGCCTACGCGCCGCAGGCAGCGTGGGTTGCGGCCGCGAGCGGCACGGTGGCCGATGCGCTGCGCGCGCTGGATGCCCTGGCGGCGATTCCCGGCGTCGTCGCCATCGAGCCGCAGATGCTGCAGCGGCGCGCCAGGCGCTGATCTGCGGTACGCTCCTCGGGGCAACGTGTGCGGTCCTCATCATCGCGACCCATTGTTTTCGGCATCCCGAGCGGATCTGCCGTAACCAGCGCTGCGGGAGCCACGATCCTGCGCAAACCGGTATTGCATCGGGTCGGGCAGGCGCCCTGACAAGCCTGCCGGCGGATTTTCTCTAATGTCCCCGCGGCGGACGTCGCGCCGCGCTGTACACCACGGTGCCGTCCGCCAGCTGCTCCCGCTGCAGCACGCCCTCGCGCACCAGCTCCGCGAGGGCGTCGTCCACCGCCGGGGACACTCCCCGGGGTTCGCGCAGCCACCACGCCGCGATTCCGGCTGCGCTGTCCGCAGCGCCCGGATGCTCACGCACGTAGCGCCTGATGCAATCAGCGATGCGCATCACCTCTGATGAGCCGTCCGACATCTCGGAACCTGGGCGGGACTCTGCCCTCGAGCGAGCGTTCGCAAGCGACATGCCATCCGCTCCCTCGGGGTAAGCCGCTGATATCGCGGGGTTGACGAGGATGGAGGCAGCGGCGGGGTGCGTCCCGCGCGACCCGCCGTGCGGGACGCGATCACAGCGCGGATCGCCGCGCCGTCGACGCCGGAGATGCGTGGTCCCATTTCCACCCGGTGCGGGGCGCGTGCGACCCGCACCGGCGAAAAAAATGCCGCCCGCAGGCGGCAGATCAACAGGAGATGGAACGACGATCAGCGCGTCAGCCGATGCCGCCGTGCTGGTATTGCTCGCGATCGATGCCGTGCTTCTTCAGCAGCTTGCCGAACGCGCGGCGCTCCTTGCCGACGATGCGCGCGGCGCGCGAGACATTGCCGCCGGTCTCGGCGAGCGCCCGCGCGAGGAAGGCCTTTTCGAACTCGGCGACGACGGCCGCCTTGGCGCGGCGGAAGCCGAGTTCGAACGGCACCCGCGGAACCGGCGCGGCCGCCGCGTCGAGCGCGGGATCGAGACCCAGCGCAGCGCCGTGGATGTGCAGCGCGGGCGTTTCCGACATCAGGAACTCGCGGTGGATGAGATTTTCCAGCTCGCGCACGTTGCCGGACCATGGATGGCGCGTCAGCATCTCGACCGACTGCAGGTCGAATGACTTTTCCGGCTTGCCGTACTGGCGGGCGAAGCGGCGCACGAAATGCCGGGCCAGCGGCAGCACGTCGGCGGGCCGGTCCCGCAGCGGCGGGATGGTGAGCGACATGATGGCCAGCCGGTAGAGCAGATCGTGGCGGAAAGTGCCGGCTTTCACCAGCTGGGTGACGTCGGCATTGCTGGCGGCGATCACCCGCACGTTGCCCGATACATGCTGGCGGGCGCCGAGCGGCCGGTAGACCTGGTCCTGCAGGAAGCGCAGCAGGACGATCTGGCCTTTCGGCGAAAGGCATTCGATCTCGTCCAGGAACAGCGTGCCGCCGTCGGCGTTGGCCACCAGACCGCTCTGGGAATCCTTGGCGTCGGTGAACGCGCCGCGCACGTGGCCGAAGAATTCGTTCTCGAACAGGTTGTCGGGAATCGCGCCGCAGTTGACCGGGATGAACGGGTGCTCGCGGCGCGCGCCGAGGTAATGAATGGCGCGCGCGGCCAGCTCCTTGCCGGTGCCGGTTTCGCCGTGGATCAGTACCGTGGCGTCGCAGCCGGCGAGCTTCTCGATCGTGCGCATCATGTCGTGAAACGCCGGCGACACGCCGACGAGTTGCGCCGCATTCAGCGACGACGAGTCGAACACAGCGTTGAGTTGGTCCATGATGGTGGGGTCCGGGAAGACGTTTGAAGCCTAAGTGTTTTTTTATGGCACACCGCTCGGGGCAGAGCAAATCTCCCGAATTGGCAGTTTTCGTCCTAAGGTCTTGAGCCGGTTGGGGTTCGGCGGCCCCAGCGGGCGAGGCGAGCAGATGAATTTTTTTTGCCCGCGGGACCCGTCATGCGCCACCATGGCCCGGGGCAACGTGCGCCGCGATTCCGCCGGCGGCAACGAGCACGCGGCGGAGCGGTGGAGGACCCGATCGATCCCGGCCGGTCCGCGCGCACGAAGCGCTTGTGCTGTATATTAGACAAGCCTGATATTTCATCCTCTCGACCCTCTGGAGGTGCGCATGAAACGCCGATATCTGTTGGTGGCATTGTTCTTGGCGATGCCCGCCGTCGCTGCCGACACCGCCGCGATGCGGGAGCAGAGCCGCCAGGTCAGCGGGGCTTTCATGAAAACCCTCGGCGGCGAACTGCAGCGCGAGATGAAGGCCGGCGGACCGGTGCAGGCGATCGGCGCCTGCAAGGACGTGGCCCCGAAGATTGCCTCGGAGCTCTCGCGCCAGCATGGCTACAAGGTCTCGCGCGTGTCGCTGAAGACCCGCAATCCGGTGCTGGGTACTCCCGACGCCTGGGAGCAGAAAGTGCTGGCGGAATTCGATCGCAAGGCGGCCGCCGGCGCCGACGCGAAGACGCTGGAATTCTCGGAAGTGGTGGAGGAGCCGGCCGGCAAGGTCTTCCGCTACATGAAGGCGATTCCGGTGACCGAGGTGTGCATCGCCTGCCACGGTCCCGCCGACAAGATCGCCGATCCGGTGAAGGCCAGGTTCGCGCAGGACTACCCGCACGACCGGGCGCTGGGCTACAGCGTCGGCCAGGTTCGCGGCGCGTTCACGGTCAAGCGGCCGCTGGACTGAGCGGGCGTTCGCGCCGCGCCGGCGTCATCGGCATGCCGAAACGCGGGCGCAGCGTGGTGGCGGCCTCGGGCTCCACCGCCGTTCCCGGCGCGAGGTCGAGGCGGAAGCGCTGTGCCACCTGCGCCACCACCAGCTTGCCCTCCAGCATCGCCAGCGTCGCGCCGATGCAGTTGCGGTGGCCGATGGCGAAGGGCATGTAGGCGTAGGAAGAGCGCGCGGCGCAGGCCTCGGGCAGGAAGCGGTCGGGGTCGAAGCGCTCCGGATCGGGCCACTCCTCGGCCAGCCGGTGGGTCGCGTTGAGCGAGACGATGGCCGTGCATCCCTTGGGCACCGTGTAGCCGCCGATGACGTTGTCCTCCGCGGCGACGCGCGAAAACGAATGCACCGGCGAATACAGCCGCAGCGATTCGTCCAGCACCCGCTCGACATAATCCAGCTTCGACAGGTCCTCGGGCACGGGCAGGCGTTCGCCCAGCTGGGCGTCCACCTCGCGCCACAGCCGCTCGCGCGCGGCCGGATGGCGCCACAGCAGGTAATGGGTCCAGGTCATCGCCGAGGCCGAGGTCTCGTAGCCGGCGAAGAACAGCGTCGTCGCCTGGTCGCGCAGCTCCTGGCGGGTGAAGGGCTTGCCCTCCCGCTCGCTGCCCTCGATCAGCGTGCCGAGCACTCCGGCGCGCCCGCCGGCGAGCTGGCGGTCGATGAGGGCGAAGAACTCCGCCTCGATGCGCGCGATCGCCGCCTCCAGCTCCGGCGTGAGGTCCGGGCGGCGCGGCAGCAGCGCCAGCAGCAGGTTGCGCGGGCGCTTCGGCCAGTGGGCCTTGATCGCTTCGGTCGTTTCGAACACGGCGTCGGCGCGCTCGACGAACGCCGGGCCGAACACAAGCCGCCCGGCGAGCAGCTGCATCAGCTGCAGGAAATCCAGTTCCACGTCCACCGCCGTGCCGTCCCGGGCCGGCGCTTCCCAGCGATCCAGGAACCGCGCCACCAGCGGGGCCATCCACTCCAGCTGACGGCGCAGCTCGGCGGGCTTGAACGCGGGCTGGGTCAGCAGCCGCTGCCGGCGCCAAGTTTCGCCTTCGCTCACCAGCAGCCCGTTGCCTACCACGCGCTGCAGCGCCGGGTAGCGGACGTTTTTCGTGTAGGACTCGCGCCGGTCCAGCAACAGCTCTTTCAGCTGCCGCGGTCCGGACACCAGGAAAGCCTGCCGGCCGCTGCGCAGCGGGATGCGCGCGATGCCGCCGAAGCCCTCGGCGACGCGGCGAAAGAATCCGATCGGGTCGGCCAGCAGCGGGCCGCTGCAGCCGAGCCAGGGCAGCCCGGACGGGCCGGGCGGAACGCCGCCGGCCTCGGTGGGGAGCGGGTCGGACTGGGCCTTTCCGGCGGGATCGGTCGTCGAGGTCACCTGGGTGGAGTCGCCCGCCGGCCGCAGAAGCCGCGCGGACTGTTTGATGGTCGGGAAGTCTAGCACGCCGCGCCGCGACCGGCGTTCAGTGCAGCGGCGCGCGCGCCCCGTCGCCCAGCAGCTGGAACGGCTGCCACGGGCCTTCGCCATCGCGGCAGACGCCGAAACGGAACGGCCAGGTGCCGCGGCCGGGCGTGAAGAAGCGCAGGTCCTGGAACCACACGCACAGCGACGGGTTGCCCGCCTCCACGCGATAGAGCACGGGATACGCTGCGAACCAGCGGAAGAACGCCAGCGCGGGCTGCTGCCACGCTTCCATCGCGACGGTGCGCTCGTCGGCCTTGCCGAATCGCGCGTCCTCGGTCCACGTCGCGCTCGCCGGCGGCCGATAGGCCGCATCGAGGCGCGCGAGCAGACCTGCGTCCGGACCCGGCGGCGGCAGCGGCCGCTCCCGGCGCAGGTTCACCGATGCGTGGGAGTAGCGCTCGCCGTCGTCCACCACCACCATCCAGTTGAACGGCGACACCGGCCGCGGCACTGCCGTGACGCGCGCCCCCGTGATCCCCTTTTCCCGCGCGAACTGCTCGCCGAAATCCACCGCCTGCTGGTGCAACAGCGCCTGGAAGCCCACATACCCGGCCAGCACGGCGAGCCCGACCTGCGCCGGGACGCGCGAGCGGCGAAAGACGAGCGACGCCAGCAGCCCGGCCGCGATGATGCCGGTAAACCAGAGATCGATGATGAACGTGGTGTTCCAGCCCACGCGCGCGTCGGAGACCGGCGCCCAGATCATGGTGCCGAACGAGGTGATGACGTCGCCCAGGATGTGGATGCCGATGCCCATCGCGCACACGCCGACGTAGGCATTCCAGGAAACCTTTGCGCCGTAGAGCTTGCTGAACAGCCAAGCCAGCAGCAGCGCCCACAGCGGCCAAAGCAGCACCGAATGGGTGATGCCGCGGTGGCCGGTCAGGTAGACGATGGGCGAGATGTAGCCGAGAACGAAGTCGATGTCGGGAAAGGCGCCGGCGAGGAAGCCCACCGCCACGCGCCGGCCCGTGGACATCGGCGCTTTGGCCGGGTCCGGCGCGGTGGCGCGGGCAAGGAGTGCGCCGGAAAGGGCGTGGGTCAGGGTGTCCATGGCAATGGCAGGCGGCGCTCGCTGCTAAAAGACCGCCGCTCAGAGCTTAAGTTCGGCCACCACCGGGGCGTGGTCGGACGGGCGCTCGCCGCGCCGCGGCTCGATGTCGATGGTGCACGCGCTGCACGCCTTCGCCAGCGGTTCGGACAGCAGGATGTGGTCGATGCGCAGGCCCATGCCGCGCTTGAACGCGTTCATGCGGTAGTCCCACCAGGTGAACGACTTCTCCGGCTGCGGGAAGAGCCGGAAGGCGTCCCTGAGTCCCGCCGCGGTGATCTGGCGGAACGCCGCGCGCTCGGGCTCGCTGAACAGCACCTGGCCCGCCCACCGCTCGGGATCGTGGACGTCCGCGTCGTCCGGCGCGATGTTGTAGTCGCCCAGCACCGTCAGGCGTTCGTGGGTCTTGAGCTCCTCGGCGAGCCAGCCGCGCAGCGCCTCCAGCCAGCGCAGCTTGTATTCGTACTTGTCGGAGCCGACGCTCTGGCCGTTGGGCACGTAGACGCACACCACGCGCACGCCGCCCACCGTCGCGGAAATCACGCGCTTCTGCTCGTCGGCGAAGCCGGGAATGCCGGCGGCGACGCCGCTGGCCGGCGCGCGGCTGAGGATGGCGACGCCGTTGTAGGTCTTCTGGCCCGAGAACGCCGCTTCGTAGCCGGCTGCGCGCAGCGCGTCCGCCGGAAAGTTGGCGTCCTCCAGCTTGGTCTCCTGCAGGCAGACGACGTCGGGCGCATGCGCCGCCAGCCAGTCCAGTAGCTGCGGCAGGCGCACTTTCAGCGAATTGACGTTCCAGGTGACGAGTTTCATGCGGTCGTCAGACTACCATTATCCGGTCCGCGGCTACTGCTCCAGCAGGCCGTGACGGGCGAAGGTCCATAGCTGGCGAGGGTTTCCATCGGCAACGCTCCGGCGTCCGGTCAGGATAGCCGTTGCGCGGCTGTGTAGCAATTGCTACACTTTTCGTAGGAGAACATCATGGCCAGGACCAAAGCAAGGCAGGCAGCCGAGGCAGCCGTCGACCTGCGCAGCCGCGACGCGCGCGAGCGCCTGGCGAGGATGGTGGCGCAGCTGCTGGATCACTGGGGTTTGAGCGCCGCCGAGCAGGCGGCGGTGCTGGGCCTTTCACCCGAAAACCGCTCCACCATCGCGCGCTACCGCCATGGCGCCCCGCTCGCGGACAGCCGTGATCTGCTCGACCGCGCCGGCCATCTGCTCGGCATCCACAAGTCGCTGCGCATCCTTTTTCCCCAGGACCGGGATCTCGCCTATCGCTGGATCAGCACGCCCAACCGCCGCTTCGGCATGCGGCCGATCGACGTCATCATCCGGTTCGGCTTCGAAGGCCTGCTCGCCGTGCGCCGTTACCTCGACTTCGAGCGCGGGCAGTAAGGCGGGGCGCACGGTGTTCGAAGGTACGCTGCAGGTGATCCAGGTCAGTGGCGACCTGGTGCGCAACATCAAGACCGCGCGCATCGCCCAGGACCTGTACGACGACTTGTCCGGCGATCCCGGGGACTGGCGCGTGGCGATGGCCGCCGAAGACCGCGGCCACCCGTCCACGCCGTCGGCGACCATCACGCGGCCGTTCGATTACGGCACCGTGATCACCTATTCCTTCGACGCCGCCCACTGGCAGGCCACGCGTTTCAGTGACGGCAAGAGCTACGGCGTCTGGTACGGCTCGCTGGATCTGGAAACCACCGTCTACGAGACCGTCTATCATTGGCACCGCTTCGTGATGGACAGCTATGCCGGCGAGGATCGCGTCATTGTCGGGGAGCGGCGGGTGTTCGACGTCCGCTGCGACGCGCCCTTGGCGGACCTGCGGGGCGAAGTGGCCCGCCATCCCGGCCTGATCCACCGCGCCAGCTACGCGTTCACCCACCAGGTGGGGCGCTATCTGCACGGCACCGGAGTTCCGGGACTCCTGGTGAATTCCGCGCGCTGCGAAGGGGTGAACGCGGCGCTGTTCCGGCCCGGCCCGCTGTCCAATGTGCGCGACAAGGCCTACCTGACTTACCGCTGCCATCCGACCGCGGACCATGTCCGCGTGGAGCGCACGCCGGGGCGGCGTTGGCTGGAGATCAAGCCGAGCGCGCTTTACTGAGCGCGCCCGGGAGAATCACTGGGCCGCGCCGGGCGCCGGTTCTTCGACCGCGGGAGGCGGCGGGACCTCGGGCTGCGGCTCCGCCGCCGGGGCCTCCGCCGCCCCGACCTGCTCGGCCTTCGGCAGCTGCGGCGTTTTCACTTCCGGCCGGTAGCCCGGCGCCGGCTCCCGCGGGTAGCCGGCGGAATCCAGCAGGATGTTCCACTGCGAGGCCTCGAAGCCCTTCGCCGTCTGGCCGCCCACCTTCAGCACCGGTACCTCGGCGGCGCCCACCAGCTGTTTCAGCTCGTCCTGGTAGGCCGAGAATTGGGCGTTCTTCAGCGTGAAGGGGGTGCCGCGCTTGGAAAGAAGTTGACGCGCGCTGTTACAGATTTCGCCGCAATCCGTCGTGTACAGCGTCACCGGATAGGTTTGAACCGCCTGCCGCAGCGCGAAGGGCATGCCCGCCGTCGGAGCGGCCGCGCCCACCTTTTTCTCCTCCTTCTGTTTGGCGGAGGCAGGGGGCGGGGTGTCGGCGTAGTGCACTTTGCCCTGTGAATCCACCCACTTGTACAGCGTTCCGGCGCCCGCGGCGGAGGCCGCGGCGGCGAGGGTCAAACCGAGCAACAGCGAGCGCATGGTAACAACCTCCCTGATCGGCTGGCGCTAAGTCCTTAAGCCGATGCAGGAATCATACCATTATGACGGAGCAGGGCATCCAGGGTGGGCTCCCGACCGCGAAAGGCGACGAAGGACTCCATCGCCGGGCGGCTGCCCCCCACCGCCAGCACCTCGTCGCGGAACCGGGCGCCGGCCTCCGGCGAGAGCACACCCTTCTCCTCAAACAGGCTGTAGGCGTCGGCCGAGAGCACCTCGGCCCATTTGTAGCTGTAATAGCCGGCGCCGTAGCCGCCGGCGAAGATGTGGGAAAAGCTCTGCGGGAAGCGATGCCATTCCGGGGGCAGAATCACCGCCACCTCCTTGCGCACGTCGTCCAGCAGCTTCAGCGGGTCGCCACGCTCGACGTCGAAATCGTAGTGCAGGTGCATGTCGAACAGCGCGAACTCGAGCTGGCGCACGGTCTGCATCCCGGCCTGGAAGTTCTTCGCCGCCAGCATTTTGTCGAACAGTTCCCGGGGCAGCGGCACGCCGCTGTCGACGTGGGCCGTCATGGGTCGGACGACGTCCCATTCCCAGCAGAAGTTCTCCATGAACTGGGACGGCAGTTCCACCGCGTCCCACTCGACGCCGTTGATGCCCGCCACGCCCAGCTCGTCCACGCGGGTGAGCAGGTGGTGCAGCCCGTGGCCGAACTCGTGGAACAGGGTGATCACCTCATCGTGGGTGAACAGCGCCGGCTTGCCGCCGACGGGCCCCGAGAAGTTGCAGGTGAGGTAGGCGACGGGATGCTGCACGCCGCGCTCGATGCGCCGGCGGCTGATGGCGTCGTCCATCCAGGCGCCGCCGCGCTTGGACGCGCGGGCGTACAGATCGACGTAGAACTGGCCCACCGGCTCCCCGGCGGCATTCGTGATGGAGTAGAACTTCACGTCCGGGTGCCACTTGGGCGCCTCCGCCTCGGCGATGCGCACGCCGAAGAGCGTCTCCACCAGCCGGAACATGCCCGGCAGCACCCTGGTCTGCGGGAAGTACCGCTTCAGTTCCTGCTCGGAGAACGCATAGCGGGATAGGCGCAGCTTCTCGCTGGCGTAGGCCACGTCCCAGGGCTCCAGCGTGTCGAGCCCGAGCTCCTTGCGCGCGAACCCGGTCAATTCGGCCAGGTCCCGCTCGGCGTAGGGCTTGGCCTTGGCCGCCAGTTCGCGCAGGAAATCCAGCACCTGCGGCGGCGTCTGCGCCATCTTCGGCTCCAGCGACACCTCGGCATAGTTGGCGAAACCCAGGAGCTGCGCCTCCTCCTTGCGCAGCTTGAGGATGTCGCGGATCAGCGGCGTGTTGTCCCACTCCGGCTTGCCGAACTCGCTGGCCCGGGTGGCGTAGGCGCGGTACATCGTGCGCCGCAGTTCGCGGTTCTCGGCGTACTGCATCACCGGCAGGTACGAGGGCATGTGCAGCGTGAACTTCCAGCCGGCCCTGCCGTCCTTTTCCGCCGCTTCCCGCGCCGTCTGCAGCACGTCCTCCGGAATGCCGGCCACGTCCGTTTCGCGCTCGACGTAATGGGCGAAGGCGTTGGTCGCATCCAGCAGGTTGTCGCTGAACCTGGACGACAGGTTGGCGAGGCTCTCCTGGATTTCCAGGAAGCGCGCCCGCTTGTCCTCCGGCAGGTCGGCGCCGCCGAGGCGGAAGTCGCGGATCTCGTGCTCCAGCACCGCTTTCTGCTGCGCCGCGAGGCGCCCGAACTCCGTTCCGGCGCGGATCGCCTTCAGCTTCGAGAACAGCGCCTGGTTCTGCGCCAGCTCGGCGTAGTACTGCGTCACCTTCGGCAGGTTGGCGTTGTACACCTCCCGCAGCTCGGGCGAGTTCATCACCGCGTTCAGGTGCGACACCTGGCCCCAGGCCCGGCCGATGCGCTCGTTGGCGTCGTCCAGCGGCTTCATGACACTGTCCCAGGTGGGCGTTTCCGCCGAGCCCGCCAGCCGCTCGGTCACCGCGCGGCCTTGCGCCAGCAGCTCGTCCACCGCCGGCGTCACGTGCTCCGGCCTGATGTCCGGGAAGCGCGGCAGGCCGGAGAAATCCAGCAACGGGTTGGCGACGGGGGCGGCGACGGGCTGATCCATGGGGACTCCGAAAACTGGAAGCGGGTTGGGAACGCGCATTTTACTTCCGTGCGGTGTCTTCTTCGGACCCTGGGCGAAACCGGGAGTTTCCAAGGCCGCGGGACCCGCTGCGATACCTCCCGCCCCGCCGCTACTACGACACCCGATGCGGGCGGAGCTTCTACTCCGCGTAGTTGACCACCACGGTTTTGGTGGTGGTGAAGTGGTCCAGCATCGCTTCCAGCGAGTACTCGCGGCCGAGGCCGCTCATCTTGTAGCCGCCGTACGCCAGCCCGGCACGCGGTCCGATGTACTGGTTAACCTGCACGAACCCCGACTGGATCTTCTCGGCGAAGCCGAGCGCGCGCTGCAGGTTGCGGGTCCAGATGGCGCCCGCGAGGCCATAGTCGGTGTCGTTGGCCATGCGCATCACGTCGTCGAAATCGGTGAAGCGGTAGAGGATCGCCACCGGGCCGAAGATCTCGTCGCGGCACACCGGCGAGCGTTCGGGAACGCCCTCGATCAGCGTCGGCGTGAAGTAGTAACCCTTGGGCATGTGCGCTGCGCGCGTTCCGCCGCAGAGGATCTTCACGCCTTTCGTCTCACGCGCCATCTCGACGTAGCGGGTGACGCGCTCGAACTGCTCGCGCGAGATGATGGCGCCCATCCGGCTCTGCTCGTCGAGCGGGTCGCCGATGGTGAGCTTGTCCAGCGCCTCGACGGTGCGCGACACGACCTCGTCGTATACCTTGTCGTGGATGTAGATGCGCGTGCCGGCGGAGCACGACTGGCCCTGGCGCGTGAAGCGCATGCCGACGATGACGCCGGGAATCACTTTCTCCAGGTCCGCGTCGTCCATGATGATGTTGGGGCTCTTGCCGCCCAGCTCCAGCGTCACCGGGCAGAGCTTGTCGGCGGCATAGTGCAGGATCTGCTTGCCCACCGAGGCCGAGCCGGTGAAAGTGACCTTGCGCACGTCGGGATGCTCGGCGAGCGGCTGGCCGGCCTCCTCGCCGAAGCCGGAGACGGCGTTGAGCACGCCCGGCGGCAGCACCTCCTGCATGATTTCCGTGGCGCGGGTGACGGCGAGCGGCGCCTGCTCGGCGCTCTTGATGACGATGGTGTTGCCGGCGATGAGCGCGGGGCCGATCTTCGCCGCCCACAGCACCAGCGGCGCGTTCCAGGGAATGATGGCGCCCACCACGCCCAGCGGCTCGCGTGCCACGTACGCCAGCGTGTCCGGCTCCCAGGGCAGCGTGCGGCCCTTGAGCTCGGGCGCGAGCCCCGCGAAAAGGCGCAGCATCTCCAGCGTGCCCGCGAGTTCGGGGCGTGCCTGGGTCGATAGCGCGTTCCCGGTCTCCAGCGCCATCAGACGCGCCAGCTCTTCGCTGTGGGCCTCGAGCCGGTCGGCCGCGCGGCGCAGCAGGTCGCCACGGTCGCGCGCCGGGCGCCGGCCCCAGGCGGGAAACGCGCGGCTCGCGGCCTCCACCGCCCAAGCCACGTCGTACGCGTTGCAGCGGGCGGCCTCGCCGATGATGGACTCGTCGCCGGGGTTTTCCACCGGAAAGGTCCTGCCGCCCGGCGCGGGCTGCAGCTTGCCGTCCACCACGACCTGTCCCGCGACGCGCCTGGCGGCGGCGAGCGCAGACTCCTTGGGCGAAACGGACGACGACGGGCGCAGCGGTTCGACGTTGGACATGGGATGGCTCCTGGTATGGGGCGGGGGCGCGGGCCCGCCAACGGTGGAGACTATGGCCCGAATTCTAGGCTCCGCGCCGCCGCGGCGGAACCCGGTCTGGTAGAGTTTCCGGCTTTCGCTTCAGGAGAAACGGTCATGCGGCTCAGGAACAAGATTGCGATCGTCACCGGCGCGGGCTCGGGCTTCGGCGAGGCCATCGCCAAGCGCTTCGCCCACGAGGGCGCCAGTGTGGTGGTGAACGACATCAACGCCGCCGGCGGCGAGCGGGTGGCGAAGGAGATTGCGGCGGCGGGCGGCAAGGCGATTTTCGTCGCGGCCGACGTGTCGAAGGACGCCGACGTTGCGGCGCTCGTGAAGACTCCGATCGAGCGCTTCGGCGGGCTCGACATCATCGTCAACAACGCCGGGTATACCCACAGGAACCGGCCGATGCTGGAGGTGACCGAGGAGGAGTTCGACCGCATCTACCAGGTGAACGTGAAGAGCCTGTTCCTCACCGCCAGGCACGCGGTGCCCTACTTCCGCCAGCACGGCGGCGGCGTGTTCATCACCATCGCCTCCACCGCCGGCGTGCGGCCGCGGCCGGGCCTGACCTGGTACAACGGCAGCAAGGGTGCCGCCGTCATTACCAGCAAGTCGATGGCGGCGGAACTGGGACCGGACAAGATCCGCGTCAATTGCATCAACCCGGTGATGGGCGAGACGGGCCTGCTGGAGGCGTTCATGGGCGGTCCCGACACGCCCGAGCGTCGCGCGAAGGTGCTGGCGGGGATCCCGCTCGGGCGGCTGTCGAAACCGGTGGACATTGCCAACGCCGCGCTGTTTCTCGCCTCCGACGAGGCCGAGTTCATCACCGGGGCGTGCCTGGAAGTCGACGGCGGTCGATGCATCTGACGCCGCGGCTCGCGCGAACGGCTCGGCGCTGAGCGAGCCAGCGCGAGCGCACATCGCGGCGAGGTCCGGGCCGGCGCTACAACGGCAGTTTCCTGCGCGACATCGCAGGCTGACGCCGGACAAAGGGAAAACCGCGCCGCCGGGGTTGCCCGGTGGAATTTCGCGGAGGTGGAACTTGCTGCCGGAGCGGCAGCGGGATCAGAGGTCGCCGAACTCGTTGGCGACAGGGCGCTGGCTGCCGACGATGCGCGTCGGGTAGCGCACCTGCAGCTTGTAAAGGATCGCCGACGGATATCCGTTCAGCTCGCCGCCGCCGTCACCATAGACATCGATTTCTTCCATCGGACGGAACGCGCCGTCCCTGCTTTCCAGTACTGCTGCCATCAAAGTCTCCCGCCTTTTTGAGGGTTGCCAGGGGCGGACTTTCATTATGTAAAACTCCGCTGCAGCCTATGATAGACCCAAATGCATAACAGTTCTTTAGGCAAATCATCAGTTTTTCTTATTGATGGGTAGATGGAATCAGGCGCCGTTGATTGCTGCAGCGCCGGAGGATCGCCGCAGTCTATTCGTAACCATTTGAAAGAAAAACGACTATAGATCTGCCGGTCCGTGGCGAAGCGGAGTTAGCCCGGCTTTGGAAATGCTCCGGCCCTCGCCGACCGGCGGTCACGGGCCGGGAACGGACGGTCGGTCGCCGCTGGACCCTATTGGTTACCGCCGTCCGTTTGCCGCCCTTTGACTGGAGCGCGCGGCGGCTGGCATCCCGATTGACGGGTGTCAATACCTTGCGTCGGCAACGGCGGCAGGCTGATTCAAGTTTCGCAGCAGTCGGCCCCGGGAGGAGCGCAGCCGAAGCGGTGGCCGCGGCCCGGCGGGACGGCGCGTTACCGTTACCTGGACGCCTCGCGCTCGGCGAAGATGTCGTTGCGCACCCAGGGACGGCAGCGCAGGTATTGATTCGGATATGACACGTCGGCTCCCAGCTCGTGGGCCGCATGCCAGGCCCAGCGCGGGTCGTAGAGCATGGCACGGGCCAGGGCGACGAGGTCGGCCTTGCCGCTGGCGATGATCTCCTCGGCCTGTCTGGGTTCGGTGATCATGCCGACGGCCATGGTGGCGAGTCCGGTTTCGCGCCGCACCGCCTCGGCGAAGGGCACCTGATAGCCCGGACCGGTTTCCAGTACCTGGTTCTTCACCAGGCCGCCGCTGGAGACGTCGATCCAGTCGCAGCCGAGCTTCTTCAGCGCGTGGGCGAACGCCAGCGTCTGGTCCAGGTCCCAGCCGCCCGCCGCCCAGTCGGTGGCGGAAACCCGCACCCCCACGGGCTTTTGATCCGGCCATGCGGCGCGCACCGCGCGGAACACGTCCAGCGGAAAGCGCATGCGGTTCTCCAGCGACCCGCCGTAGCGATCGTCGCGCCGGTTGGAGAGCGGCGAAAGGAACTGGTGCAACAGGTAGCCGTGGGCCGCGTGCAGCTCGATCGCCTCCACGCCGGCGCGGTCGGCGCGCCGTGCGGAATCCGCGAACGCCTGGGTGAGCCCCACGATCTCATCGGCTGTGAGCGGGCGCGGCTTGAGCGAACCTTCGCCGGACGCGATTGCTGAGGGCGCCAGCGGGGTCCATCCGCCGTCGGCGTCGCTCAGGGCACGGCGGCCTTCCCACGGTGGCAGCGTCGACGCCTTGCGGCCGGCGTGAGCGAGCTGCACGGCGAACTTCGCATTTCCGCGCTCCTTGCAGAAAGCCACCACCCGCTTGAGTGCGGCCTCGTTCTCGTCCGACCAAAGCCCCATGCAGCGCGGCGTGATGCGTCCGCGGGGCTCCACGTTGGTCATCTCCATGATCACCATGCCGACGCCGGAGACGGCGAACTGGCCCAGGTGCATGAGGTGCCAGTCGGTGGCGCTGCCCTCGTGGGCGGAGTACTGGCACATGGGCGAGACGACGATGCGGTTTTCGAGGCGCAGTTCGCGCACGCTGATCGGCGAGAAGAGTCGGGACACGCGTTTTTCTCCGGTCGGGTCGGTGAATCAGGCGGCGCGCCGGGCCGCGGCCAGGCGCGCCGCCGCGTCGAGTTCGGCGAACAGCGCGGCGGTGACGCGCGCCTTGGGATTCTCGGCCCGCTCGGCGAGCCCGATGGTGCGGGTCATCGGCGGCTCGCCGAACGGGAGCTGCCGCACCGCCGGCAGCCATTCCAGCCCCGCGCCGCTCACCGGCACGATGGAGGCGCCCAGGCCGTGGTGCACCATGAGGAAGATCGCTTCCAGGGAATCCAGCTCCATCGTCTCGCGCAGCGCGAGCCCGCGGGCGCGCAGGTGGTCCTCGATCACCCGGCTCACCCAGAAGCGGCGATTGAACCGGATGTAGGGCAGCGTGCGCAACACGTCGGCATCGCTGTCGCCGCGCGCGCCGGGCGGTGCGATCACCATCACCGGCTCTGTGGCGAACGCCCGCCAGCGCAGGGTCTCCGGCAGCTGCGCCGGCTCGCTGACGATGGCGGCGTCGATGTCGCTGTGGTGGAGCTGTTCGGCGAAGGCGGGCGACAGGCCGTGGACGACGCGGATCTGCAGGCGCGGATGGGCCGCCGCCATGGCCTTCAGCGCCCGCGGCAGGACGCTGGAGAGTGCGGTCGGGATCGCGCCCAGGGTCAGGGTCCCGGCCACGTCGCGGGCCTCGGACACGGCGTCCGGCAGCTGGTCGTAGAGGAACACGATCTCCCGCGCCCTGGCGAGCAGCGCCTCGCCGGCGGCGTTCAGGCGCGGCGGCTTGCTGGTGCGGTCCACCAGCGGCGTCCTCAGCTCGTCCTCGAGCTGCCGCAGCTGCATGCTGACTGCGGGCACGGTCAGGAACAGCGCGTCCGCCGCCGCCGACAGGCTGCCGTGCTCGGCGATAGCGATGAAAGTGCGAAGGCGGCGGACGCTCATCATCTTAAGTATTGCTGAATAATTTCTGAAAGAATCGCAAACATATTAAACGAAGTTGTCGATTAGACTCGCCTCACCATCAACGCAGGAAAGGGAACGGCAGTGAGAACTCTCGAAGGCCGGGTGGCGATCGTCACCGGCGGGGCGAGCGGCATGGGCCGCGCCATCTGTCTTGAGCTTGCCCGGCGCGGCGCCCGGGTCGTGGTCGCCGACATCCAGATGCCGGCCGCCGAGGCGGTGGCGGCGCAGGCCCGGACGGTCGGCGCCGACGCGCTGGCGCTCAGCGCCGACGTAACGCGCGAGGACCAGGTGGCGAAGCTGGCGGCCGACACCCGCGCCCGCTTCGGCCGCATCGATGTGCTGGTGAGCAACGCCGGCGTGCGTCTGATCAAGCCGTTCCTCGAGCACACGCTGGAGGACTGGAACCGCATGCTGTCCATCAACCTCACCGGGCACTTCCTGGCGGCGCGCGCGGTGGCGCCGGCGATGCTGGAGCAGGGCAAGGGCAAGATCATCATCAACGCCTCCATCGCCAGCTTCGTCGGGCGGCCGAACCGGGTCGCCTACTGCGCGGCCAAGGCCGGCGCGCTGGGGCTGGTGCGGGCGATGGCCATGGATCTGCGCCACCGCGACATCTGCGTCAACGCGCTGATCCCCGGCTCGATCGCCACGCCGCTCAACGCCGACGCCGCCGGCGACCCCGGCGTCGACTGGGGCCGCGAGACGCTGGCGGGGCGCTGGGGCACGGGCGAGGACATCGCCCGGGCCGCCGCTTTCCTCGCCTCCGACGACGCCGACTACATCACCGGCGCCGAGCTCAAGGTGGACGGCGGCTGGCTCGCCGCCCGGGCCCGCGACGGCGAGATCCGCGACCGGGTCAATGGGCGACCCTGAGCAGCAGCTTGCCCTGCGTGCCGCGGCCCTCGAGGAAGCGGTGCGCCTCCGCCGCCTCGGCCAGCGGCCACTCGCGGTCGATGGCGACGGTGAGCCTGCCTGCGCGCCAGGCGTCGAACAGGTCGCCCGTGCGCCAGGCGATCTCCTCGCGGCTCGCCGTGTAGTCGGCCAAGTGCGGACGGGTGAAGAACACCGATCCCGCCTCGCCCAGCTCCAGCGGCTCGATCGACTGCACCAGCCCCGACGCGCCGCCGTAGTTCACGCACAGGCCGCGCCGCCGCAGGCTGCGGATGCTCTTGGCGATGGTGTCCTTGCCCACCGCGTCATAGACCACATCGACGCCCTTGCCGCCGGTGATCTCCATCACCGCTTCGCGGAAGTCCCGCTCGCGGTAGAGGATGACGTGGTCGGCGCCGCGCGCTCTGGCGATCTCGGCCTTGGCGGCGTTGCCGACCGTGGTGAGGACGGTGGCGCCGCGCAGCTTGGCAAGCTGGATCAGCAGCTGCCCGACACCGCCGGCGCCGGCATGCACCAGGCACGTGCTGCCGGGCTTGATCTCGTACGCCGAGTGGCTCAGGTAGTGCGCGGTGCAGCCCTGCAGCATGAGCGTGGTGCCGACGTCCCAGGGCACGTCCGCCGGCAGCGGCGCCAGCCGCCACGCCGGGACCGCGGCGTACTCCGCGTAGCTGCCGCGCACCAGGCAGTAGCCCACCCGGTCCCCCACCTTCACGCCCTCGGCGCCTTCGCCGAGGGCGGTGACGACGCCGGCGCCCTCCATGCCGATGACCATCGGCAGCGGCGTCCTGTAGGTGTCGGAGCGCTTGTAGCCGCCGCTGCGCATGTAGACGTCGATGTAGTTCACGCCGGCGTACTCCAGCTTGACGAGTGCTTCGCCCTTCCCCGGGCTCGGCACCGGCACGTCGGCTACCACCATCTGTTCAGGTCCACCGAACTCTTTGATTTGTATAGATTTCATCGGCAACTCCCGGGGTTGTCATGGAGCCCGGGCGTGGACCGGGCGCGGCGTTCGAGGGCCCCGCCGGATGGCGGCCACGGCGCCCGAAGCGGAGGCAGTTTAACCGCGAACCGGGAGGAAATGTAAGCGGTTGCATATCGCCGCAGGATCGTATACAGTCCCCCGAAGCTCCCGCGACCCGAAGCGAGACGGGAGCACATACCGATAATCCTGAGAGGAGACCTATCATGCTGAGCACCCGGTTTGCCCGTCCCATCATCGCTGCGGCGCTGGCGGCAATAGCCGGCGCCTCCGCGGGCGTCGCGCTCGCGCAGGACAAGTACCCGTCGCGCCCGGTGGAAATCATCGTGCCCTGGGGCCCCGGCGGCGGCGCCGACCAGGTGGCCCGCACGGCGGGCAAGATGATGGAGGGAATCTTCGGGACGTCGTTCCCGGTGGTAAACGTGCCGGGCGCCACCGGCCAGACCGGTCTCACCAAGCTGCTGTCGGCAGCCCCCGATGGCTACACCCTCGGCATCATGACCGGCGACACGTTCAGCCTGCTGGGCGGTTCCGGCAAGCTTTCCTGGAGCAAGGACGATTTCGTGCCGGCGGCGATCATGATCCGGCAGCCTTCCGCGTTCTTCGTCAAGGAAGGCGGTCCGATCAATTCGTGGGACGACCTGGTGGCGGAGGCGAAGAAGCGCCCGCTCAAGGTGGCGGTGACCGGCTTCGGCTCTCCGGACGACATCCACGTCAACTACTTCAAGAAGAAAGGGATCAACCTGGTCTCGGTGCCGTTCGCCAAGCCGGGCGAGCGCTACAGCTCCATCCTCGGCGGCCACGCCGACGTGCTGTACGAGCAGCTCGGCGACGTGAAGAGCTTCCTCGAGAACAAGCAGATGAAGCCGGTCGTGATCTTCGATGACAAACGCTTCCCGGCGTTCGGCGACGTTCCGAGCTCCAAGGAACTGGGCTACCCGATCAGCATCTACCAGTTCCGCATGGTGCTGCTGAAGGCGGGAACGGATCCCGCCAAGATCAAGACCATCTCCGACGCCCTCGCCAAGGTGGCGGCGGACCCGGAGTACAAGAAGTACCTGGAGAGCCAGTACGCGCTCGCGGACAGCTACATCGATGCGGACGGCGCGAAGAAATTCCTCGATAAAGAGCTCGCGAACATGAAGAAATTCGCGGCCGAAGCCGGGATACAGTAACGGCACTCGGCGGCCGGGCCCATGCCCGGCCGCGCCGTGACCCGCGGCCGGCAGGCGGCGGAAGAGGAGAACCAGGATGACGGCTGAACGCCTGAAGCGCGCGGCCCCCTACGGCTTGCTGCTGGCGGTGGCGGGCTATCTGTACTTCGCCGCCGGCAAGATCGAGTATTTCGCCCCGGCCGGCCGCATCGGTCCCGATGCCTGGCCGACGATCATCATTGCGCTGTTTGCGCTCACCTGCGCCTACGGGATTGTCCAGGCGTTCATCGGCCGTGCGCGGCCCGCCGACGCCGATGCCATCATCGACGCGCCGGTGGGCGACGACGAGGAGCCGGCCGAGCCGGAGCGCAAGTACCCGTTGCTGCTGCTGATGGGGATCGGTGCCACCGTGGCCTACGTGGCCTCGGTGAAAACGCTGGGATTCTTTCTCGCCACCCTGGTCTACCTGTTCGCGTTCATGGTGATCGGCCGCTACCGCAACTGGCTGGTCATCGCGCTGACGAGCGTCGGCGGATCGCTGCTGCTGCTGTTCTTCTTCATGAAGGTGGTCTACGTATCGCTGCCGATCGGCGACGAGCCGTTCTCGGCGGTCACCCTGTTCCTGATGAAGCTGATGGGCATCCGGTGATGGGGATCTTTCATGGTTGAGGTACTCCAGCATCTGGGCGTCGGCTTCGTCCACGTATTCCAGTTCCATAACCTCCTGGCGTTGTTCATCGGCCTGATTGCGGGGCTGCTGGTGGCCGTACTGCCAGGGCTCACGCTGGTGATGGGCGTCGTGCTGGCGCTGCCGTTCACGTACAGCATGGACTTCACGGCGGCGATCATCCTGCTCACGGCCATGTACGTCTCCGGCACCTACGCCGGCGCCTGGACCTCGATCCTGTTCCGCGTCCCCGGCGAGCCGATGGACGTGCCGCTGCTGTGGGACGGCTACACCATGGCGCGCAACGGCGAGGCGGCCCAGGCGCTGGGCTGGACGCTGATCGCGGCCCTGGTGGGCGGACTGACCGCGGCGACCTTCATGGTGGCCGCGGCGGAGCCGATCGCCAGGATCGCGCTCACCTTCTCCACGCCGGAGTACTTCGCCGTCCTGTTCTTCGGCCTGGCGAGCGTGGTGTCGCTGGGCGGCGGCTCGCTCACCAACGCCCTCATCAGCCTGTTCATCGGGCTGCTCATCGCCACCGTCGGCGTGGACGACACCTACGGCTCCGAGCGCTTCACCTTCGGCGTGCCGCTGCTCAAGGACGGCATCGATTACCTGGTGGTGATGGTGGGCGCCTACGGCCTGGGGGAAGTGTTCGCACGCATGGAAGCGGGGTTCCAGTCGGCGCCGCTGCAGAAGGTCGCCGACATCAAGACGCGGCTGCCGAAACTCAAGGATCTGCTGCGCATGAAAGGCTCGCTGACCCGGGGCTCGCTGGTGGGCATCATCGTCGGCCTGGTTCCGGGTGCGGGCGCCACGATCGCCTCGTTCGTGTCCTACGGCGCGGAGATGCAGTACGGAAAGAACAAGGAAAAGCTCGGGACCGGGATTCCCGAAGGCATCGTGGCGCCCCAGACGGCGGCCACGTCATCGGTGGGCGGGGCGCTGATTCCGCTTATCACCATGGGCATCCCCGGCAGCGGCGCCACCGCGATCATCCTCGGCGCCTTCCTGCTCCACGGCCTGCAGCCGGGCCCGCAGGTATTCCAGTCCTCGCCCGAGATCATCTATGCGATGTTCGCCTCGCTCTTCGTCGGCATCATCGGCATGTGCGTGATCGGCTTCTTCGCGGCCAAGTGGCTGATCAAGGTGCTGGACTTTCCCGAGGCGGTGGTGTCGGCCTACGTGGTCATGTCCTGCTTCCTGGGGGCGTTCGCCGCGCGCAACAACGTCACCGACCTCTGGCTGCTGGCGTTCTTCGGCATCCTCGGCTATCTGTGCGAGCGTTTCCGCTTCCCGATCACGCCGCTGGTGCTGGGCGTGATCCTGGGGCCGCTGACCGAAACCAACTTCATGACCACCATGGTCAGCTACGACAACGACTGGACGATTTTCTTCACGCGCCCGATCAGCGGCACCATCATGGCGCTGGCGATCCTCTCGCTGGTGTTCCCGCTGGTGCGCCATCTGCTGCGGCGGCGCAAACTCGCGCGCACGGCGGAGGCGGCTCTGTTCGCCCGTCGCCAGCGCGGAACCCACGAGGCCAACCTATGAGTGCGAATGCAGGCAAGCTGTTCGCGGCCAACGCCGCGGAAACCGTCGCCGCGCTGGTGAAGCGCGCCCGCGCTGCCCAGGCGATCTACGACGGCTACACCCAGGAGCAGGTGGACGAGGTGGTGACCGCCGCGGGCTGGGCCATCGTCAAGCCGGAGAACAACGAACTGCTGGCCAGGCTGGCGGTGGCGGACACCGGGCTCGGCAACGTTGCCGACAAGATCACCAAGAACCGGCGCAAGACCATGGGCCTGCTGCGCGACCTGCGCGGCGCGAAAAGCGTCGGCGTGATCGCCGAGTATCCCGAGCTCGGCCTCACCGAGATCGCCCGTCCTGTCGGCGTGGTGGCGGCGGTGACGCCCTCCACCAACCCGGCGGCGACCCCGGCCAACAAGATCATCAATGCGCTCAAGGGCCGCAATGCGGTGATCCTGTCGCCCTCGCCCAAGGGCTACGGCACCAGCGAGAAGCTGCTGCAGTTCATCCACGCCGAGCTCGACCGGGTCGGTGCGCCGCGCGACCTGGTGCAGCAGCTGCCGCAGCCGGTGTCGAAGGAGGCTTCGGCCGAGCTGATGCGCCAGGCCGACCTGGTGGTGGTGACCGGCTCCCAGAACAACGTGCGCGCCGCCTACACCAGCGGCACGCCGGCGGTGGGCGTGGGCGCCGGCAACGTGGCGGTCATCGTCGACGAAAGCGCCGACCTGGCCGACGCCGCCGACAAGATCATGCGCTCCAAGACCTTCGACAACGCCACCAGCTGCTCCTCGGAGAACAGCGTTGTCATCGTCGATGCGGTATACGAGCGCATGCTGGGCGAGCTGGCCCGGACCGGCGGCGTGATGCTGAATGAGGGCGAGAAGCGGGTGCTGGGCGAGGCCATGTGGCCGGGCGGCAAGCTCACCACGGAACTGATCGCCAAGTCGGCGCCCGAGATCTGCGCGCGTGTCGGCCTCGACCGCCCCGGCATGGACCGCTGCAGGTTCCTGATGGTGGAAGAGGATGGCGTCGGCCGCGAGCACCCGTACTCGGGCGAGAAGCTCGCGCCGGTACTGGCGGTATACCGCGCCCGCGACTTCGACCACGCGGCGGAGATCGTGCGCGCGATCTACGGCTACCAGGGCGCGGGGCACTCCCTGGGCATCCACACGCGGCACGAGGAGCGCGCCCGCTGGCTCGGCCTCAACATGCCGGTGTGCCGGGTGATCGTGAACCAGGCCCACTGTTTCGCCAACGGCGGCAATTTCGACAACGGCCTGCCGTTCTCCCTCTCCATGGGTTGCGGTACCTGGGGCGGCAACAGCACCTCGGACAACGTCAACTACAGGCACTACCTCAACATCACGCGCATCGCCCGGGTGATCCCGCCGCGCGAGCCCACCGAGGACGAGCTGTTCGGCGCCTACCGCAAGAAGTACGGGGCGTGAGGCGATGCGCACGGTTCGGCATTTCATCGATCTCCAGGCGCGCGAGCGCCCGGACGCGCCCTACCTGATCGCGCCGGAAACCGGACGCGTGCTCAGCTACGGCGAGCTGCGCGAGAGTTCGCTGCGGCTCGCCGCGCATCTCGCCGGTCTCGGGCTGTCGAAGGGCGACAAGGTGTCGCTCATGCTGCATAACGGCTACCAGACGGCGCGCCTCTTCCTGGGGGTGATGTACGGCGGTTACGTGGTGTCGCCGGTGAACCTGCTGGCGCAGCCCTCCCAGCTCAGGCACGTGCTGGACCATTCGGACTCGAAGGTGGTGTTCGTCGCGCCCGACTTCGAGGAGCGGGTGCGGCAGATGCTCCGGGAGATCGGGCGCCAGGTCGTGGTGCGGGTCCTCGACGTCGACCTCGAGGAGTTCATCGACGGGCCCCGCGCGGCATCGGAGTCCGGGCTGCACCCGGTGGGCGAGGACGACGACGCGCTGCTCATGTACACCTCCGGCACCACCGGCCTGCCCAAGGGCGCGCTGCTCACGCACAAGGCGGTGATCTCCGGCGGATTGTTCGTCACCCAGGCACACGAACTGCAGCCCGGCGACCGGGTGTTGTCGTCGCTGCCGCTCTACCACATCAACGGGCAGATCGTGACCGCGGTGGCGCCGCTGACCCACGGCGGCTGCGTGATCATGCCGCGCCGCTTCAGCGTTTCCCAGTTTTGGGAGCTCGCGGACGCCCACAAGGCCACCTGGATCAACGTGGTGCCTACCATCATTTCCTATCTCCTCAATGCGCCGGATCCGCGTGAACGGGGGCTGGACCTCTCGCGCATCCGCTTCTGCCGGTCGGCCTCGGCGCCACTGCCGCCCGCCCAGCACCGGGCCTTCGAGGACAAGTTCGGCATCGGCATCATCGAGACCTTCGGCATGACCGAAACCGCGGCGCCATGCTTCACCAACCCGCTGGATCCGGCCCGGCGCAAGATCGGCAGCCCGGGCCAGGCGTTCGGCAACGAGGCCAAGATCATCGACCCCGAAAGCGGCCGGACCCTGCCGCCCAACACGCCGGGCGAGATGATGGTGCGCGGCGACAACGTCATGCGCGGCTACTACAAGAATCCCGAGGCCACCGCCAAGACCCTGGAGCCGGATGGCTGGATGCACACCGGCGACGTGGGCTACCTGGACGAGGACGGCTTCGTGTTCGTCACGGGGCGCATCAAGGAGCTCATCATCAAGGGCGGCGAAAACATCGCGCCGCGCGAGATCGACGAGGCGCTGCTCAAGCACCCGGCGGTGCTGGAGGCGGCGGCGGTGGGCATTCCCGACGAGCACTACGGCCAGGAGATCGCCGCCTTCGTGGTGCTCAAGGACGGCTGCGCCTGCACCGGCGAGGAGCTCATCGCGTTCTGTCGCGAGCACCTCGGCCGCTACAAGACGCCCAAGGTGATGCGCTTCGTCGCCGAGCTGCCCAAGGGGCCGTCGGGGAAGGTGCAGCGGCTCAAGCTGCTGGAGCTCCCGGCCGAACCCCGGCGCGCCACCGCGTAGCGGGTTCTGCCGTCGCCGGGGCGGCCGTCACCGGACCGCCCAGAGCGAGATCGCGGGCACAAAGCCTACCAGGATCGAGATCCCGATCATCGTGATGACGAACGGAATCGCGCGATGCGCGATGGCCATGATCGGCGTGCCCGTGAGCCCTGCCATCACGAACAGGTTGAGGCCCATCGGCGGCGTGATGAAGCCGAGACCCAGCGACGTGATCATGAACACGCAGAAGTGCACCTGGTCCATGCCGACTGCCTGCGCCACCGGGTAGAGCAGCGGCGCCAGGATCACGATGTTGGGCGTCGTCTCCATGAACATGCCGGAGATGATGAAGATCAGCAGCATCACCAGCACCAGCGCGATCGGGTCGTCGGTGATGGACGTGAGCCCCGCGACGAACGTCTGCGGTACGTCGAGGACGGTGAGCGCCTGGGCGAACAGCATCGCCACGCCGATGATGGGCAGGATCACCCCGTTCACCCGCGCCGAGGTCTCCAGCATCGCCGGGAAATCCTTGAGCTCCACCGTGCCCTGGATCACGCCCACCAGCAGCGCCACCGCCACCGCCACCGCGGCGGACTCCGTCGGGGTGAACACCCCCGAGTAGATGCCGCCGAGGATAATCAGCGGGATCGACAGCGCCCACTTGGCGTCGTTGAGGGTGCGGAACCAGCGTCCCCACGAGAAGCGGTGGCGCGAGTTCTCGTAGCCGTTGATGCGGTTCACCACGACGTTGGTGAGCACCACGCCCAGGAGAACGATCACCCCCGGAATGGCCGCGGCGACGAACAGCGTCGAGGACGAGATCCCCAGCACCAGGCCGATGATGATGTAGGCGATCGAGGGCGGAATCAGGATGCCGGTGCAGGCGCCGCTCGCCACCAGCGCGCACGCGTACGGTTTGGGATAGCCCAACTCTACCAGGCGCGCCATGGTGATGCGGCCGATGGCGGCGGCGTCGGCGGCGTCCGAGCCCGAAATGCAGGCGAAGAAGCCGCAGCCGAGCGCGGTGGAGGTGCCGAACCCGGAGCGCAGGCTGCCGGTGGTGGCTTCGGCGAAATCCAGCAGCTTGTACGCGAGACCCGAGCGCACCATCACGTCGCCGGTGAGCACGAACAGCGGAATCGCGATCAGCGCGAACGAGTCGACGCCCTGGAACAGCGCTTCCCCCAGCAGCGACAGCGGCAGCGCTCCGGTCGAGAGCAGTAATGCAATGGTGCCCAGCCCCAGCGACACCCAGAAGGGCACCGCCAGGAACAGCAGCAGCAGGACGAAGCCGATGCCCAGGCCGACTTCCATGGCGTCTTCCCCGGAATCTCAGTCGAACAGCAGCGTGCCGGCGAAGGCTTCGCGGCCGGCGCGGAGGTTCTGGATGTCGCGCCATGCCGACTGCAGCACCCGCACCACCATCATCGAGAAGCCCAGCGGCACCGCCGCCTCGAACCACACTTGGCTCACGCGCAATGCCGGGGCCAGGGCGTCGAACTCGATCATGGTGGAAATCGTTTCCAGCGACCAAAAGAGGGCGAAGCCGGCGAATATCAGCGTGCACAGCTCGCCGAAGAGGTAGAGGTAGCCGTGCCAGCGGCGCGGCAGCAGGTGCAGCATGATGTCGAAGCGGATGTGGGCCCGCTGTTTGACCGCGTAGGACGCGCCCACCCAGCCGAGGTAGATGAAGGCGAAGCGCGCCGCCTCCTCGCCCCACAGCGACGAGAAATCCAGCGCGAAGCGGCGCACCACCTCGATCACGATGACGAAGACGATGAAGCAGTAGAACACGAGCATCAGATAGCGCTCGCCGTTCTGGTCGAGCTGCCGCAGCAACTGGCGCATGGACAAGCCTCCGGGAGGGGCGGTCCGCGCCGCCCCTCGGTCATGACACGGCGTGGATCAGCCCGCCACCGTGATCGGGCCTTTGATGTTGGCGGCGGCCTGGAGCCGGTCGAACAGCTCCAGCGATCCGGCCAGCTCCTTCTTGATGTCGTTCCACTCCGGCCGCTGCGCGCCGCAGGCCTCCACCCACTTCTGCTTCTCCTCGGGGGTGGGCGTGTGGAACTTGATGCCGGCCTTGCCCATGGCATCCATCGAGTTCTTCCGCGCCACCGGGATCTGGGCGAAGCTCTCGGCCTGGGTCTTGGCGCTGGCCTCGTCGAATGCCGACTGCAGGTTCTTCGGCAGGCTCTCGTACCACTTGAAGTTGGCGGCGAACATCTGCGCGTCGGGCACCGACTCCACCAGCGTGATGCCCTCCAGGATGTCGATGAAGCCGAAGGTGTAGAGCGCGCCCACCGCCGGGTCGAGGCCGTCGGCGACGCCCTGCTTGAGCGCGGTGGGCGTCTCGCCCCAGGCCACCACCGTCGGGTTGGCGCCGGCCAGGCGGTAGAACTGCTGCAGCAGCTTGGACGAGGGCACGCGCATCTTCATGCCCTTCATGTCGTCGGGTGTCTTCACCAGCTTGCCGAAGCCCTTGCGCACCGCCACCGTGCGCGGGTCGACGGTGTAGTAGAACATCGGCTTGAAGCCCTTGACCGTCACCTTCGGCGTGATCTCGCCGTTCCACGCGGCGGACGTCACCAGGTTGGCGAAACGCTGGTTCTCGCCGCACCAGAACGGGATGTTGATCAGATCCACCACCGGCGTGAAGGGCGAGAAGTTGGACAGCGACACCGCGCCGCCCTGCACGGTGCCGGCCTGCACCTTCTGCGCCAGCGCGCTGCCGACGCCCAGCTGCCCGGCGGGGTACAGCTTCACGTAGACCGCGCCCTTGGACAGCGCCTCCAGGTTCTTCTTGAACGCCTCCTGCATGATCGGGTAGGTCTCGTAGGCGCCGAGCTTGTACTCGGTGGCGAAGAGCATGGTGTGCTTGGCCGCCTTCTGCCTGGCGGCCTCGTCGGCGGCGCCCTGCGCCAGCGCGTCCTCCGACCACAGATAGCCGCCGCCGAGGGCGAGCGCGGCGGTGGTGAAGCCGTAGCGGGCGGCGACATCGAGGAACCGCCGGCGCTCCGGCGAGGACGGGGGGGTGGAGACCGTGCGCTTCTTCATGCTGCTCCTCCTTCGGAGTCGTCGTGGGTGGGTGAAAGCAAAGCCGCCGGCGGCTCCTCCTCGATGAGGAGGAGGCCGGCAACGAAAAACGCCATGCCGATGAGGACCAGCAGGAACTCGCCCACGTCGCCGACGCGCCAGAGCGCGATGCCCAGCTTGACGTGCAGCATGCGCAGCGCGATGTTGAGGGCAAACAGGCCGGTGAACAGCGCGGCGAGGACGAACCACGGCCGCGCGCTGCGGCGATCGGATATCACGCGTGCGCCTCCTCCCATTGTAATTGTTGCCCGTTGCCGGGCATGTGGCGTGATTCCCGGAAACTAGGTTCTGCAGCGCGGGCTGTCAAGATCGGCGCCACGGCGGCATCATCCACGCGGGTCCAGCACGATCTTGGGCGCCGCGCTGCGGCCCTGGTGCAGGTCGGCGAATGCCGCGGCGCCGGCCGCCAGCGGCCGCGTTTCCACCCAGCCCAGGTCGCCGAACACGCCGCGGTGCAGCGCGTCCACGGTCGCGCGCAGGTCGGCGGTGGAATAGGTATACGTGCCGATGAGCGTGATCTCGGACAGCGTGAGCTTGCGCATGTCGATTTCGCTCGCCCAGTCCATGAGCCCGATGTGCAGGAATACTCCGCCGGGCTTGACCGCCTGCATCGCCGCCTGCCGCGTGGCCTTGCCGCCGACCGCGTCCAGCACCAGCTCGAAGGCGTTCTCCGGCGCCGCCTCGGCGATCGGATCGAACACGCGCGCCGCCGGCACCGCCGCCCGGGCGGACGAGCGCCGCAGCGCGTTGGTTTCGGCGAGATGGATCCGGCGCGCGCCGTAGTGGGCCAGCAGCAGCGTGGCGAGCAGGCCGACGGCGCCGCCGCCGATCACCAGCGCATTGGCCTCCGGCAGCGGGCGGGTGAGCGCGCGCATCGCCAGATTGACGGCGTGCAGTGCGGTGGCGGCGGGCTCGGTCAGCGCCGCGCGCCGTGCATCCATCTCCTGGGGAATGTCGATGAGGCTGCCGACCGGGATCGTCATGCGCTCGGCGAAGCCGCCGGGGCGGGTCATGCCGATCATGGTGCGGTTGGCGCACAGGTTGTTGCGGCCCTGGACGCAGTACTCGCAGCGGCCGCAGGTGATGAGCGGGTTCACCGTGACGCGGCGGCCGGCGCCGGGTCCGTCGACGATGCGCGCGGCCAGCTCGTGGCCGAGGATCAGCGGCGGCGTGCGGCGCGGATCGTGGCCGTGGTAGGCGTGCAAGTCCGAGCCGCAGATCCCGACCGCCTCGATCTCCAGCAGCACTTCGCCGGCGGCGAGCCGCGGATCGGGCTCGTCGCGGTAGGTGACTTCGTTGGGGGCGGTGTAGACGAGAGCTTTCATGATGTCCTTCAGCCGGCGGAGAAGCCGCCGTCGACAAAGATGGTCTGGCCGGTGACGTAGTCGGAGGCGCGGCTGGCGAGGAAGATGGCGGTGCCCGCCAGGTCATCCAGCTCGCCGTTGCGGCCGACGTAGGTGCGCGCGGCCATCTGCCCTGCGCGCTCGGGATCGTTGAACACCGGCGCCGTCAGCGCGGTGTTGAAAAACCCGGGCGCGATGGCGTTGGCGTTGACGCCGTGGCGCGACCAGGCCTCGGCCTGCGCGCGCGTGAGCTGCATCACGCCGCCCTTGGACGCGCCGTAGGGGCCGCTGTTGGCGAACGCCCGTACCGACTGCAGCGAGGCGATGTTGATGATGCGGCCCCAGCCCCTGGCGATCATCGCCGGGGCCAGCTTCTGGGCGAGGAAAAACGGCGCATCGAGGTTGATGCGCAGCGTGGTGTCCCAGTCGGTCGCGGTGATCTCCAGCATCGGCCGGCGGATGTTGACGCCCGCCGCGGAAACCAGAATGTCGGGCGCGCCGAAGAAGCGCGGCGCGCCTTCGGCGCAGGCGGCGATGTCGGCGCGCACGGTGAGATCGCACGCCAGCACCGCCGCCTGGTGGCCCTTTTCCTGCAGCCCGGCGGCGGTCTGCTCCAGTTCTGCCGCGCGCCGCGCCACCAGGATCACGGCGGCGCCGGCCTGCGCCAGCGCCAGCGCGATGGCCCGGCCGATGCCGGAGCTGGCGCCGGTCACCAGCGCGACGCGGCCGTCGAGCGAGAACAGCTCCTCGATCCGGGACATGCGCGGCGCCTCAGGCGGCGGTCTTGAAGCTTTCGTTGGGGAAGTACTTGCGCAGCCGGTCGTCGGCGGTGCGGGCGTGGGCCTCCATCCCCTCGAGCCGCGAGATGCGCGCGGTGACCTGGCCGATCTGCTTAGCCGCATCCCGCGTCATGCGCTGCCAGGTCAGCGTCTTCATGAACTTGTGCACCGACAGCCCGCCGGAGTAGCGCGCCGCACCTTTCGTGGGCAGGATGTGGTTCGGTCCCGAGGCCTTGTCGCCGAACGCCACCGTGGTCTCCTCGCCCAGGAACAGCGATCCGTAGCAGGTGAGGTGCGCGAGCCACCAGTCCAGGTCGCGGGCGTGCACCTCCAGATGCTCGGAGGCGTAGCGGTCGGAGATCTCCACCACTTCCTCGCGGGTGTCGCACAGGATCACCTCGCCGTAGTCGCGCCAGGCGGCGCCGGCGGCGTCGCGGGCGGTCTCGGGCAGGGCCGCGATCAGTTCGGGCACGAGTTTCATCACCTGCTGGGCGAGCGGCTTCGAGGTGGTGAACAGCCACGCCGGCGACTCGTGGCCATGCTCGGCCTGCCCCACCAGGTCGGAGGCGACGATCGCCGGGTCGGCGGTCTCGTCGGCGATCACCGCCACCTCGGAGGGCCCGGCGAAGACGTCGATCCCCACCTTGCCGAACAGCGAGCGCTTGGCTTCGGCGACGAACTTGTTGCCGGGACCGACGATGATGTCCGCGGGCTTGCCGGTGAACAGGCCGTAGGCCATCGTGGCGATGGCCTGCACCCCGCCCAGGGTCATGACGATGTCCGCGCCCGCCACTTTCATCGCGTACAGCACCTGCGGGTGCACGCCCTCGCCGCGGAACGGCGTCGAGCAGGCGATGACCGTGGGCACGCCGGCGGCCTTGGCGGTGGCGACGCTCATGTAGGCCGAGGCGATGTGGGCGTAGCGGCCGGTGGGCACGTAGCAGCCGGCGACATTGACCGGCAGCAGGCGCTGGCCGGCGGTGACGCCGGGGTAGAGTTCCACCTGGAATTCCCGGATCGAATCGCGCTGCGCCTCGGCGAAGCGGCGCACCTGGTCGGCGGCGAACTCGATGTCGCGCTTGATCCCGGCCGGGATGTCCCGGGTGCGGCGCTCGATCTCCTCCGGCGTCACCAGGATCTCGCCGCTCCAGTTGTCGAGCTTCTTCGCGTACTCGCGCACCGCGTCCTCCCCGCGCTGCTCGATCGCCGCCAGCATCTCGGTCACCACCTTCTGGGCGGTGGCGGTTTCGGTCTCGGGGGTCTTGGCGGCTTTCTTGAGGTACTGGGTGGTCATGGGATGATCCTTCGACGGGTGTTGAAATCGATTACATGATCTAATGGTACTGACTTCCGAAAAGATGTCAAGGGGTGGTACAGAAAATATAAATAATCATTATTAGTAAATAGTTATAATGCAGCAGGGCATTGGAATGGTCGTGAAATATTTGTAATCGTTACCATTTCGGCCTATATTCGATCCTGGACGACGGAGCACAACCCATGGCAAAGCAGGCATCCCGGCCGAGTGGCGGAGTCAAGCTGGCGGACGTGGCGCGGCTCGCGGGCGTTTCCACCGCCACGGTCTCGCGGGCGCTGTCCTCCCCAGACAGGGTGGGCGCCGACCTCTTGCGGCGGGTCGAGGCGGCGGTGCGCGAGTCCGGCTACGTGCTGGACGGCGCAGCGCGCGCGTTGCGCTCGGGCCGGACGCGGACGGTGGGCGCGGCGGTGCCGACGCTGGACAACGCCATCTTCGCCAACGCCACCCATGCACTGCAGAAGGCGCTGGAGCAGAAGGGCTACACCCTGCTGGTGGCATCCCACGAGTTCGACCTGGAGAACGAAGTGCGGGTGGTGCGGCCGCTGGTGGAGCGCGGCATCGATGCGCTGGTGTTGGTGGGGCTGGACCACACGCCGGAGCTGTTCCAGCTGCTGGATGCAGTGCGCCTGCCCTACGTGCTGACCTGGGCCCTGGACCGTACCGGCGGGCGTCCCTGCATCGGGTTCGACAACCGCGCGGCGGCGGCGCGGGTCGCCGACTACGTCGCCGACCTCGGCCATCGCCGCGTGGCGATGATCGGCGGCCTGAGCGCGGACAACGATCGCGCCCGGGACCGGATCGCCGGCACGCTCGAGGCGCTGCGGCGGCGGGGCGTCACGGTGCCGCCGGCGTGGGTGCTGGAGCGGCCCTACACCTTCGACGCGGCGCGCGCGGCGATGCGGGTGCTGATGCGGGAGCAGCCGCGGCCCACGGTGGTCATCTGCGGCAACGACGTGCTGGCGATCGGTGCGCTGGCGGAGGCGCGCGCCCTGGGTCTCCACGTTCCGGCCGACGTTTCCGTCACCGGCTTCGACGACCTCGAGATTGCGGCGCTGCTGGAGCCGCCGCTGACGACGGTGCGCGTGCCCAGCAGCGACATCGGCCGGCTCGCCGCCGCACGGGTGCTGGACACCCTGTCTGGTGGCGAGGGGGAGCGCGTGCGCGAGGTGCCGGTGGAGCTGGTGGTCCGGCGCAGCACCGCGCCGCCGCCGGCCGGGCCCGCCCAGTGAAAGCGCTTGCAGCGGCCCGTTGAAGTTGGTAGTCTCGAAGCGTGCGCGCTTGGCGCGCGGCTTCTCCAGGCGCTGCGGTTGAAAAAGAAATCGGCCAAGTTATCCGACGTCGCTCGGCTCGCGGGGGTTTCCACTGCCACCGTCTCCCGCGCCCTCTCGCTTCCGCAGAAAGTCCGGCCCGAGACGCTGGAAAAAATCCAGCGCGTGATCAAGAAGCTCGGCTACGTGCCCCACGGCGCGGCGCGGGCGCTGGCGCTGCGACGCACCTTCACCATCGGCGCGGTGGTGCCCACGCTGGACAACGCCATCTTCGCCGAGACCACCCACGCGCTGCAGAAGACCCTGGACGAGGCCGGCTACACGCTGCTGCTGGCGTGCCATGAATTCAACCCGGACGTGGAGACGCGCGTCGCCCGCACGCTGATCGAGCGCGGCGTCGACGGCGTGGTGCTGTTCGGCACCGATCACCAGAAGCCGCTGTGGCAGCTGATCGAGACGCTGCAGCTGCCCTACGTGCTGAGCTGGGCGTTCGACAAGACCGGCGCGCGGCCCTGCGTCGGTTTCGACAGCCGCGCGGCGGGCCGCCGGGTCGCCGAGTATCTGATCGATCTCGGCCATCGCCGCTTCGCCATGATCTCCGGCCTCACCGCCACCAACGAGCGCCATCGCGCGCGGGTGCAGGGCGTGAAGGACGCGCTGGCGGCCCGGGGCATCCCGCTGGAGCCGGCCTGCGTGGTGGAAAAGCAGTTTTCCCCCAACGCCGGGCGCGAGGCCATGCACGAGCTGCTGAAGATGAAGGTGCCGCCCACCGCCGTCATCTGCGGCAACGACGTGCTGGCGATCGGCGCCATCGCCGAATGCCACGCTGCGGGGCTCGAGGTGCCGGGAGACCTCTCCATCACGGGTTTCGACGACATGGCGATCGCCTCCATGATCTCGCCCGGGCTCACCACCGTGCGTTTTCCCGCCTACGAGCTGGGCAAGCTGGCGGCCGAGAACCTGCTCCTGCACCTGAATGCGGCGGGCGCGCCCGCGCAGCGCGAGCTGCCGGTGGAACTGATCGTGCGCGAGTCCACCGCGCCGCCGCGCCAGACCCTGGTCAAGGTCAGCTGAGCCGCCGGCGCGCGCCGGCTCAGATCGCCGCCAGCAGCCGCTCCATCATCCGTTGCGCCTGCCCCGCGTAGCCGCCGCCGAAGAGGTTGGCGTGGTTGAGGACGTGGTACAGGTTGTAGAACGTTTTGCGCACGCCGTACCCGGGGTCCAGCGGGAACGCTTCGCGATACGCCGCCCGGAATGCCGCATCGAACCCGCCGAAGAGCTCGGTCATGGCCAGGTCGGCCTCGCGGTCGCCGTAATACACCGCAGGATCGAACACCACCGGCTCGCCCTCCTGCGTGAACGCCGCGTTGCCGCCCCAGAGATCGCCGTGCAGCAGCGACGGGAACGGGTGGTAGTCGGCGAACAGGGCCGGGCAGCGATCCAACAACCTCTCGCCCAGCGATTGCAGGCGGCCGCCAAAGCCGTTGCGCGCGGCCAGCTCGAGCTGGAACCCGAGCCGCTCGCGGCGCCAGAACGAAATCCAGTCGTCGCTCGGGGTGTTGACCTGCGGGGTCGCGCCGATGGTGTTGTCGCGCTGCCAGCCGAAGCGCGGCGCGGCATGGCGATGCATCGCCGCCAGCCGCTCGCCCAGCCGCGCGGATGCCGCGCTGCCGCCGCCGTCGATCTCCAGGTATTCCAGCACGATGAATGCGTCGCCGCCACTGAGGCCGGTGCAGATCGGCCGCGGCGCCCGCAGCGTATGCGATGACAGGATCGCTTCGAGGCCGGCGGCTTCCGCCTCGAACATGGGAAGGCGCGCCGCGCCGTTCAGCTTGACGAACCAGCGCCCGCCGCCTGTTTCGAGCCGGAACGCGCGATTGATGCAGCCGCCGCCCACGGGCGCCGCCCGCGGCCGCGCGAGCGTCTCACCGGTGGCGCGCGCGATCGCGTCGGCGACCGCGGGCCAGGGCTCCGACTGCGCGCTCACACCTCCAGCAGCCGGCGCCGGCCGGCGGCCACCGCGGCGCGCACCTGCGCCGGCGCGGTGCCGCCGGCGTGGTCGCGGCTCGCCAGCGACCCCTCCAGCGTCAGCACCTGGAACACATCCTCGCCGATGGCGGCGCTGAAGCGCTGCAGGTCGCTCAGCGGCAGCTGCGCCAGATCCTTGCCCGCGCCCTCCGCGTGGCGCACGGCGCGCGCCACCACGTCGTGGGCGTCGCGAAACGGCACGCCCTTACGCACCAGGTAATCGGCCAGGTCCGTGGCGGTGGCGAAGCCCTCCGCCGCCGCCTCCCGGGCGCGGGCACGGTTGAACGTCAGGCCCGCCAGCATGCCGGCAAAAACCCCCAGGGAGTCGGCCAGCGTGTCGACGGTGTCGAACAGCGGTTCCTTGTCCTCCTGGTTGTCCTTGTTGTAGGCGAGCGGCTGGCCTTTCATCAGCGTGAGCAGCCCCATCAGGTGGCCGAACACGCGCCCGGCCTTGCCGCGCACCAGTTCCGGCACGTCGGGATTCTTCTTCTGCGGCATGATGCTGGAGCCGGTGCAGTAGCGGTCCGGGATGTCCACCAGCCCAAAGCGCGGGCTCGCCCACAGGATCAGCTCCTCGGAGAGCCGCGACAGGTGCACCATCACCAGCGACGCGCAGCCGACGAATTCGATCGCGAAGTCGCGATCGGACACCGCGTCGAGCGAGTTCAGGCACACGCCGTCGAATCCCAGTTCCGTCGCCACCCGCTCGCGGTCGATGGGAAAGCTGGTGCCCGCCAGCGCCGCGGCCCCCAGCGGCAGCCGGTTGATCCGCTTGCGGCAGTCGGCCAGGCGCTCGTCGTCGCGCGTGAACATCTCGAAGTACGCCAGCAGGTGATGGCCGAAGGTGACCGGCTGGGCCACCTGCAGGTGGGTGAAGCCGGGCATCACCGCGTCGGCATGGGCCTCCGCCTGGTCCAGCAGCGCGCCGCGCAGGTTGCGCAGCGCGCCCCGGATGCGGTCCACCGCGTCGCGCAGGTACAGCCGCACGTCGGTGGCCACCTGGTCGTTGCGCGAGCGCGCCGTGTGCAGGCGCTTGCCGGCATCACCCACCAGGTCGGTCAAGCGCCGCTCGATGTTGAGGTGCACGTCCTCCAGGTCGACCGACCAGGCGAAGGTTCCGCGTTCCACCTCCGAGGCGATGACCTGCATGCCGCGCTGGATCGCCGCCAGGTCGTCGGCGGACAGGATGCCGACGGCATGGAGCATGCGGGCGTGGGCCAGCGACCCCTGGATGTCGTAGGCGGCGAGACGCCGGTCGAAGCTCACCGAGGCGGTGAAGCGCTTCACCAGCTCGTCCACCGGCTCGCTGAACCGGCCGGACCACGTCTTCGGAGAGGGGGATTGTTCTTGCATGGCGCCCGCCGGTGGCCAAGAATAGGCGACTGAAAAAAGCATGACCAGTATAAATCAAAACGACGTCGCCTCCGGCCTGCCCAACTTTCGCAACCTGGGCGTGCTGGCGCGCATCCTGGCGGGGGTCAACGTGCTCGCGTTCGCTGCGGCGGTGGCGCAGGCTCCCGACCTGAGCGCCGTGGTGGCGGAGTTCGTCGGCATCTCGGTGGTGCTCCAGCCCGCGCTCATCCTGACGGTGGTGGCGCTCTACGCGCTGCAGCCGTATCTCCCGCGCTTCTCCTACCCGACCGCGGTCATCATCGTGGTGTCGGTGGCGCTGTTCGCCACCGCGGCGGTGAACCGCATGGTGGCGCTGGAGTTCACCCGGGCGGTGTCGGGCGATCTGCTGCGGCAATGGCTGTTCGGCCTCGGCGCCAGCGCCGCGCTGCTTTCCTACTTCAGCCTGCGCAACCGCGCGCTCTCTCCGGCCCTGGCCGAGGCCCGGCTGCAGGCGTTGCAGGCGCGCATCCGCCCGCATTTCCTGTTCAACAGCCTGAATGCCGTGCTCGGCATCATGCGCTCCGACCCGCGGCGCGCGGAGACCGCGCTGGAGGATCTGGCCGAGCTGTTCCGGGTGCTGATGGCGGACAACCGCAAGCTCTCCACGCTCGCGCGCGAAGTCGAGCTCACGCGCCAGTACCTGCAGATCGAGCAGCTGCGTCTGGGCCCGCGGCTGCAGGTGGACTGGCGCGTCGACGAGATGCCGGAGAACGCGCTGGTGCCGCCCCTGGTGCTGCAGCCGCTGGTGGAGAATGCCGTCTACCATGGCATCGAGCCGGCGTCCGGACCGGGCACCGTGGAGCTGTCCATCCGCCGCAGCGGCGACCAGGTGGAGGCGGTGCTGCGCAACCCCTACCAGGGCGGCGGACGCCACCACAGCGGCAACCGCATGGCGCTGGCCAACATCAAGGAACGGCTGATGCTGCACTTCGACGAGGAGGCGAGCCTCACCGTGCGCGAGGAAGGCGGCATCTACGAGGTGCGCATCGTGCTTCCCTACCTGACGGAGAACCGCGGATGAGCGCGGACGAACACGCATTGCGGGTGTTGATCGTCGACGACGAGCAGCCGGCGCGGGCGCGCCTGCGGGACCTGCTCGCCGACTGCGCGAGCAAGATGCCGCTGGAGCTGGTGGGCGAGGCCGCCAACGGCCTGGAGGCGCTCAAGCTGCTGGAAGAGCGCGAGGCCGACGTGGTGCTGCTGGACATCCGCATGCCGGAGATGGACGGCATCGAGCTCGCCCAGCACCTGACCAAGCTGCCGGATCCGCCGGCCATCATCTTCACCACCGCCTACGACGCCTACGCGCTGCAGGCGTTCGACGTGCACGCGCTCGACTACCTGCTCAAGCCGGTGCGCCTGGGCCGCCTGTTCGACGCCCTCACCCGCGCGCGCTCGGTGACGCCGCTGCGCATCGAGATCCTGCAGCAGCTCTCGCGCCGGCCGCGCGGGCACCTGTCGATCCAGGAGCGCGGCAAGGTCCACCTGATCCCGGTGGACACGGTGCTCTACCTCAAGGCCGAGCTCAAGTACGTCACCGTGTGCACCGCCGAGCGCGAGTACCTGATCGAGGAGTCGCTGTCAAAGATGGAGGAGGAATTCAGCGACCGCTTCCTGCGCATTCACCGCAACTGCCTGGTGGCCAAGGACGCGGTCGCCGGGTTCGAGAGGATCATCGGCGGCGAGAGCGACGGCCACTGGGCGGTGGTGATCAAGCAGCGCGACGAGCGGCTGCCGGTGTCGCGCCGGCAGTGGGCCTCGGTGAAAGCCCTGATCGACCGCTAGCCAGCGCGCCGGGGTGCCCGCCCCGGATGCCGCGGTCGCCGGCGGCGCGGGATGCGCGCCCGCATCCGGCCGCGCGCCGCCCTCCGCTATTCCGGCGGCGACACCCACAGCGTCAGTCCCTGCACGCGTACGATCCGCGCCGCTGCGCCCGGCCGCAGCAGGCGGCGCTGGCCGGGCTCGGCGCGCGCTCGCCAGCGCTCCCCGTTGATCTGCACGTAGCCGGTGACCGCGCCGTCGCCGTCGTCGTCGAAGTCGCTGATGACGGTGGCTTCACGGCCGCGCAGCGTCTCGGTGCCGGTGCGCGCCGGAATGCGCGACGCCAGGTGATGGAGCGTCAGCTCGCTGACGATGAACACCGTCGCCGCCGCCGCCAGGCGGTAGGACAGCGGCAGGTCGAGGAGGAAGAACGCAGCCACCGCCAGCGCGCCGGAGAACGGCAGCGCCAGGAGCAGCAGGGTCACGCGGTGCTTCAGCGTCATGGCGATGGGTCGGCGCGCTCGGAAAACCTGCCGGATGGTCTGGGCGGCATCAGCCGGTTAGGCCGCCCGCCGCCCGCCCCGGTTCCGGCCGCCTGCCGCCGGCTAGGCGGAGAAGACGATGTTGCCGCCCACCAGGGAGTAGCGCACCCGGCCCGGGACCTCGTAGCCGGCGAACGGCGTGTTGCGGCTCTGGCTGCGCAGTTCGGCCGGGATGACCCGCCACGCCGCCGCCGGGTCGAAGACGCAGACGTCGGCGGCCGCGCCCGGCGCCAGGTGGCCGGCGTCGATGCCCAGCACCCGCGCCGGATCTGCGGTGATGCGGGCGATGGCCTGGGGCAGCGGGACGGCGGCCGCCTCGGCCCATTTGAGCGCCATCGGCAGCAGCAGCTCGACGCCCACCGCGCCCGGCTGCGCCTCGCCGAAAGGCAGTTGCTTGGCGTCGTCGTCCACCGGCGCGTGGTCGGAGCACAGCGCGTCGATGACGCCGCTCTTGAGCGCCGCCTGGAGCGCGTCGCGGTCGCGCAGGGTGCGCAGCGGAGGCGTCAGGCGGCAGTTGCTGTCGAAGTAGCCGATGTCCATCACCGACAGGTGCAGGTGGTTGATGGAAACGTCGCACGTCACCGGCAGTCCTTCCGCCTTGGCGGCGGCCACCAGCGCCAGCGAATCGGCCTGGGAGATCCGGCACAGATGCACGCGGGCGCCGGTCTCGCGCGCCAGCGTGAGGATGCGTGCCACCTCCAGCGGCTCCGACACCGCGGGAATCGGCGGCAGGCCGAGCCGGGACGCGACCTCGCTGTCGTGGGCGACACCGCTCTCCGCCAGGAACGCGTCGTCGGCCCGCAGCCAGACCGCGAATCCGAACGTGGCGGCGTATTGCAGCGCGCGGTACAGCACCAGGGTGTTGGTGAGGGGCGCATCGGCCTGGGAGAAGCCGACGCAGCCGGCGTGGGTCAGCTCGGCCATTTCGGTGAGACGCTCGCCCCGGAGCTGCTGGGTCAGCGCCCCCACCGGATAGACATGGGCCAGGTTCAGCAGCCGCGCCCGGTGCTTGAGCATCTCCACCAGGCCGGGCTCGTCCAGCGGGGGGTCGGTGTCGGGCGGGCACGCGAGGCTGGTGACGCCACCGGCCACCGCGGCGTTGAGCTCGGACTGCAAGGTCGCCTTGTACTCGAAACCCGGTTCCCGCAGCCGCGCGGCCAGATCCACCAGGCCGGGGCACACCACCAGCCCGGTGGCATCGATCACGCGCTCGGGCGTGTAGCCGGCGGGCGCCTTGCCGGTCCCGGCGACCTTGCCGTCGGCGAGGAACAGGTCGCGCCGGGCGTCGACACCGTGAGCGGGGTCGACCAGCCGTCCGTTCTTGATGTGGATGCGCATGCCCGCTTTCCGCCGCCTAGGCTGCCGCGGGCTCGCGGCCCCCGCCCAGCAGGCTCATCACCGCCATGCGCACCGCGATGCCGAAGCGCACCTGCGGCAGGATCACCGACTGGGCGCCGTCGGCGACGCTGGAGTCGATCTCGACGCCGCGGTTCATGGGCCCGGGGTGCAGCACGATGGCATCGGGCTTCGCCAGGCGCAGCTTCTCCAGCGTCAGCCCGTAGTACTTGAAGTACTCCTGCGGGCTCGGCAGGAACGATCCCACCATGCGCTCGTTTTGCAGCCGCAGCATCAGCACCACGTCCACGTCTTTCAGCCCGGCGCTCATGTCGTGGTAGACATGCACGCCCATGCGCTCCACGTCCTTGGGCAGCAGCGTTCTGGGCCCGATCACCCGCAGCTCCGGCACCCCCAGCGTGGTCAGGGCGTGGATCTGGGAGCGCGCCACCCGCGAGTGCAGGACATCGCCGACGATCGCCACGGTCAGGGCATGGAAGCCGCCCTTGTAGTGGCGGATGGTGTACATGTCCAGCAGCGCCTGGGTGGGGTGGGCGTGGCGGCCGTCGCCGGCGTTGATCACCGAGATCCCCGGCCGCACATGGCGGGCAATGAGATGCGCGGCGCCGGACTGGGCATGCCGGACGACGAACATGTCCGCCTGCATCGCCGAGAGGTTGTCCACCGTGTCGAGGATGGTCTCGCCCTTGGTCTGGGACGAGGTGGCGATGGCCAGGTTGACCACGTCGGCCGACAGGCGCTTGGCGGCGATCTCGAAGGTGGTGCGGGTGCGGGTGGAGGGCTCGAAGAACAGGTTGAAGATCGCCTTGCCGCGCAGCAGCGGGACTTTCTTCACTTCCCGCTCGGTCACCCCGACGAAGGAGTCGGCGGTGTCCAGGATCTGATGGAGAATGGCAGCGGGCAGCCCTTCGATGGTGAGCAGGTGCTGGAGCGCACCCTCGGCGGTCAGCTGCGGGTTGGTGGGCATCGGCGCGGGGGAATTTTCGGGATTTTAGAGAATCGTCCCGCGCTTTCCAAGGAAATCAGCCGGGCGGGGGGTCGAGTTCGAGCCGGAGCATGCCGGCGTCGTCGCGTTTGAGGCTGATCAGCCGGTCCGCCGGCGCCTCCACCTGCGCGGCCACGAACTGGGCGCAGATTGGCAGCTGGCGGCCGCCGCGGTCCAGCAGCGCCGCCAGCCGGATGCGCCCCGGGCGGCCGTAATCGAACAGCTCGTTCAGGGCGGCGCGGATGGTGCGCCCGGTGTAGAGCACGTCGTCCACCAGGATGATGTCGCGGGCGTTCACGTCGAACTCGATGGAGGATCGGCGCACCTCGCGCGGCAGGCCGCGCTGCTGATAGTCGTCGCGATAGAACGAGACGTCCAGGGTGCCCAGGGGGTGGCGGATGCCGAGCTCGGCGTGCAGGCGTTCGGCGAGCCAGACGCCGCCGGTGTAGATGCCCACCAGGGCGGTGTTGCCGTCCACCGCGCCGCGCATCTGGCGGGCGAGCGTCGCGAGCAGTTCGTCGACTCCCGGCAGTTCCTGGAAGGTCATGGCCGTCGCCAGTCGGGAAAAAGCGGCATTCTATCAAGGCTCGCGGGCCAGATGCGGTGCGCTGAAATAGGTCTCCAGGATGACCTTGGCGGCGTGGCGGTCCAGCTCGCGGCGCCGTTCGGCGGCCTTCCCGCGGGAGCGTCCGAGCGCGCGCTCCGCTTCCCACGACGACAGGCGCTCGTCCACCAGCCGCACCGGCAGCCGGAAGCGCTCGCGCAGGCGGCGCGCGAAGCGTTCCGCCTGCCGCGCCACCGGGTGCGGCTCGGCGCCGTCGCGGGTCGGAACGCCGACCACCAGCAGCTCGGGCCGCCATTCGGCGACCACCGCCGCGATCGCCTCCCAGCGCGGCTCCGCGGCCGGCTCCTCGATCGTCACCAGCGGATGGGCGGCGCCCAGGGTTCCGGTGCCGACGGCGATGCCGATGCGGCGCTCGCCGAAGTCGAACCCCAGCACGGTGCCCGGGGGCGAAGCCCGTGGGTCGAGAGCCATGAAGGAGGAAACCGGAGCGCCGGGGCCGGCCGCCGTCAGGCGTGGCCGGCGTCCTCGGACAGATTGGCGAAGTCGATGCCCAGCAGTTCCATCGCCGCCGGCAGCCGCTCCTCGGCCGGCAGGTCGAAGATCACGTCGGGCCGCGCGCTCACGGTGAGCCAGGCGTTCTGGGAGATCTCCTGCTCCAGCTGTCCCGGCGCCCACCCGGCGTAGCCCAGGGTCACCAGCATGTGGTGCGGCCCCTCGCCGCGCCCGACCGCCTGCAGGATGTCCTTGGAAGTGGTGAGGCCGATGTCGTCCCGCACCGGCATGGTGGATTGCCAGCCGCCGACCGGACGGTGCAGCACGAAACCGCGGTCCATCTGTACCGGGCCGCCGAACAGCACCGGCATGCGGCGCAGCTCGATGGGCTCCAGCGTCACGCTGATCTGTTCGAACAGCGACTGCAGCGTCATGTCGATGGGCCGGTTGATGACCAGGCCCAGCGCGCCCTGGTCGTTGTGCTCGCAGACGTAGGTGAGCGTCCTGGCAAAATACGGATCGGCCATGTTGGGCATGGCGATCAGAAAATGATGCGTCAGGTTGATCGACGGCATGGTCCTATTGTAATCCCCCGATTCCGGCCACCACAATTTGCCCCTTTGGCCAGGTGACAGCGAAATGACCAAGCGCTACGCCGCCGCCCTCATGTGGTTCCGCCGCGATCTGCGCGCCGGGGACAACGCCGCGCTGTTCCACGCGCTCGAGGCCGGCGCGCGCGTGTACTGCGTATTTGTATTCGACACCGAAATCCTGGACGAATTGCCGTCCCGGGACGACCGGCGCGTGGAGTTCATCTGGGAGAGCCTGGGCGAGCTCGACGCCGCGCTCGTCCGCCTCGGCGGCGGGCTCACCGTGCTGCACGGCCGGGCGCGGGACGAGATCCCCGCGCTGGCGGCGCGCCTCGGGGCGGGGGCGGTGTTCAGCAACCGCGACTACGAGCCCGCGGCCATCGCGCGCGACCGCGCCGTGGCCGCACGCCTCGAGGCCGACGGGCGCGACTTCTACGGCTACAAGGACCAGGTGGTGTTCGACACCGACGAGGTGCTGACCCAGGACGGGCGGCCGTTCTCGGTGTTCACGCCCTACAAGAGCGCGTGGCTCAGGCGCCTGGAGCCGTTCCACCTCAAGCCGTACCCGGTGATGCGTCATGCGGACGCGTTGGCGCCGGCCGCGGAGCGCCGCCTGCCGCCGCTGGAGGGCATCGGCTTTCGCCGCACCAATCTGCGCGCGCTGCAGCTTCCCGCCGGCGCCACCGGCGGGGCGCGGCTGCTGGCGGACTTCGGATCCCGCATCGACGCCTACGGCGAGCGGCGCGACTTCCCGGCGCTGAAGGGGCCCTCGTACCTCTCGGTGCACCTGCGCTTCGGCACCCTCTCCATCCGCCAAGCCGCCGCATTCGCCCGCGAGCGCGCCGGCGAGGGCGCCGCCGGGTGGCTCTCGGAACTGATCTGGCGCGAGTTCTACAGCCAGATCCTCTATCACCATCCGCGCGTGGTGGAGCGCGCGTTCAAGCCCGAGTACGACGCCATCCGCTGGCCCGACGATCCGGAGAAGTTCGCCGCCTGGCGCGAGGCGCGCACCGGCTATCCGCTGGTGGACGCCGCGATGCGCCAGATCAACGCCACCGGCTACATGCACAACCGGCTGCGCATGGTGGCCGCCTCGTTCCTGGTGAAGGACCTGCACGTCGACTGGCGGCGCGGGGAGAAGTATTTCGCGGACCACCTGATCGACTACGACCTCGCCTCCAACAACGGCGGCTGGCAGTGGGCGGCGTCCACCGGCTGCGATGCACAGCCCTATTTCCGCATCTTCAACCCGGTGTCGCAGTCGCGGAAGTTCGACCCGGAGGGACAGTTCATCCGCCGCTACCTGCCGGAGCTGGCCGGCTGCGACGCGAAGCGGATCCACGCGCCGTGGGAGATGAATCGGGGGGAGCAGGAACGCGCCGGCGTGATCATCGGCCGCGACTACCCCGCGCCCATCGTCGACCACGACGCCGCCCGCAAACGGACGCTGGAGCTCTACGCCGTGGCGCGGGGAAAGGCGAAAGGCGCTTAACCGCCAAGGACGCAAAGGGCGCGAAGAACAGGAATTAACTGCCGCCTGTTTGCGCGTCCTTTGTGTCCTTCGCCTCCTTGGCGGTTCGATAATCGCCTGTGCTCAAGGTTCGAGCACGTAGGTGCCGGGCGCGTCGGCCAGCTTGGGGTGCTTGCGGGTGGCGAGCGGCGGCGGCTCCTTGAGCGGGCCGCAGTGCCGGGCGAGCCAGGGTACCCAGTCTTCCCACCAGGAGCCGGCGCGGCGCTCCCGGGCGTGGCGCCAGTCCTCGGCGTTGGCCTGGCCCCGGGCGTCCCCGACCCAGTAGTTGCGCCGCGGGGGTTTCACCGGCGGGTTGACGATGCCCAGGATGTGGCCGGAGCTCGAGAGGACGAAACGCACCGGCCCGCCGGTGCGGGCGCAGATGTCGAAAGCCGCCTTCCAGGGCGCGATGTGGTCTTCCTCGCAGCCCACCGCGTAAAGCGGCTGGCGAATGCGCCGCAGGTCGATGGGCAGTCCCGCCAGCGTCACGCCATCCTTTTTTGTCAGGCGGTTCTCGAGGTAGAACTCGCGCAGGTAAAAGCTGTGCATGGCGCGGGGCAGGCGCGTGGTGTCGGCGTTCCAGTACAGCACGTCGAACGCCGGCGGCGCCTCGCCGTACAGGTAGCCGTGCACCACGTAGTGCCAGATCAGGCTGTTGGAGCGCAGCATGCGGAACGCCCGCGCCATTTCGCGCCCGTCCAGGTAGCCCTGGGCGCGCATCAGCTCCTCCAGGAACTCGACGCTGTCGGGCCCGATGAACACCTCGATGGCGCCCGGCCGCGAGAAATCCACCAGGCTGGCGAACAGCGTCCAGTGAGCCACCGGCACGTCCTCGCTGCGCTCGTGCTTGCGGTTGAGCCAGGCCATCAGCGCCGCCAGCGTGGTGCCGCCGAGGCAATACCCCACCGCGTGCACTCGCTGCGCGCCGCTCACCTCCCGCGCCACCTCGATCGCGGCCAGCACGCCGTCGATCATGTACTCGTCGTAGGTGACCTCCGCCAGCTCCGGGCCGGGGTTCCGCCAGCTGGTGACGTAGACGTCGAAACCGTGGCTCACCAGATGCCGGATCAGGCTCTTCTTCTCGTTCAGGTCGAGGATGTAGTACTTGTTGATCCAGGGGGCGACGATCACCAGCGGAATGGCGTGCACCCGGGCGCCGGCGGGCCGGTAATGGATGACTTCCAGCAGCCGGTTGCGGAACACGACGGCCCCGGGCGTCGTGGCCAGGTTCTCGCCGACGCGAAACGCGCTGCGGTCCACCATCTGCACGTCGCCGACCCGGACGTCGTCGATCAGGTTGCGGGCGCCCTGCACCAGGCTCTGCCCGCCGGTTTCCCAGAACCGGCGCACCGCCACCGGATTGGTGAGGAAGTAGTTCGTCGGCGCGATGGCGTTGAGCCATTGCCGCACCCAGTAGGCGGCGCGGCGCTTGATCCGCGACGGCGCGCCTGGCGTGCGGTAGATCGCGTCCTCCAGCCAATGGGTGACGTGGAGATAGTGCTCCTTGAGCGCCGCGAAGGCCGGCAGCTGGGACCATTCGGGCTCGGCGAAACGCTCGTCCTCGCGGCTTGCTTCGGACAAGGGAACCCCGCGACCCGTGAGCAGCGCGGGATTCGCCAGGCGCAGATTGAGCTCGAAAAACTCCCGTCCATAGCGCATGAGCTCGCCGGTGAGCTCCTGGGGATGCTCGAGCCAGGCGCGCTGCACCTCGCCCAGCGCATCGGCGATGCCGAACGGGTCCAGCACCCGCTTGAGGTCGCTGCCGCGGCGTTCATGGTTGGTTTTGGTCTGGTTCAACGTTTTCCCCCGGGCGCGCCGGGCCGGCGCCGCTGTTCGCATTATCCCGCGCGGGGGCTCACTTGCGCCAGAAGCCGGGGGTGAACAGGACCAGCAGGGTGAAGAACTCCAGGCGGCCCAGGATGGTGGCGAAGGCGCAGACCCAGGTCTGGAAATCCGTCAGCGACGCGTAGTTGGTGGCCGGTCCCACCTCGTTGAGGCCGGGGCCGGTATTGGTGACGCAGGCGACCACGGCGGAGAAGGCGCTTGTCAACTCCATGCCTGAAGCCACCAGCGTCAGGGTCAGGATCACCACGGAGGCCATCCAGATGAAGCTGAACGCCAGCACCGCGTACATCACGTTGTTGGCCACCGGCACACCGCGCAGCTTCACGGGCGCGACCGCGCGGGGATGCATGATGCGGGTCATCTCGCGGAACACCTGCTTGTAGAGCAGCACCGCGCGCACCATCTTGATGCCGTTGCCGGTGGAGCCGGAGCAGGAGGCGAAGCTGCACAGGAACAGCATCCACACCGGCGCGAACAGCGGCCACAGGTTGTAGTCGGTGGTGGCGTAGCCGGTGGTGGTGGCAATCGAGACGACGTTGAAGGCGGCGTAGCGCAGCGCCGTGGGCAGCTCGGCGTAGGTGCCCTGAGCCCAGAGGAAGAGCGCGATCCCGGCGCAGCTGGCCCCCAGCACCAGCAGGTACCAGCCGGCCTCGGGATCGTGGCGGTAGGGGGTCAGGCTGCGCTTGCGGAACGCCAGGAAGTGGCTGGAGAAATTGATGCCGGCCAGGGTCATGAAGACGATCGCGACGGATTCCAGCAGCGGCGAGTCGAACTGCCCGAAGCTGGCGTCATGGCTGGAGTAGCCGCCGAGCGACAGCGTGGAGAAGGCGTGGATCAGCGCGTCCAGCCAGCCCATGCCGGCGGCCCAGTACGCACCGAAGCACGCGATGGTCAGAAGGAAATACACGTGCCACAGCCCGCGCGCGGTTTCGGTGATCCGCGGCGTGAGCTTGGTGTCCTTCATCGGCCCCGGCGTTTCCGCCCGGAAGATCTGGCTGCCGCCGACGCCCAACAGCGGCAGGATCGCCACCGCCAGCACCAGGATGCCCATGCCGCCCAGCCACTGCAGTTCGCCACGCCACAGGTTGATCGACGGGGGGAACCTGTCGAGACCCTGGAAGATGGTGGCGCCCGTGGTGGTGAGACCCGAGGCCGACTCGAAGTAGGCGTCGGTGAACGACAGGCCGGGAAAATAGAGCAGCAGGGGAATGGCCGCAAACGCCGGCACGGCGAGCCAGGCCATGCCCACCAGCAGGAAGCCGTCGCGCACCTGGAGTTCCCGCGCGAAACGCCGGGTGGCGAGCCACAGCAGAGCGCCCGCCATCAGGCAAACCGCCAGGCCCTCCTTGAACGCAAACAGCGCGTCGTCGCCCGGGTGCAGCGCCGATACCGTCACCGGGAGCAGCATCGTGAGCCCGAGGATCACGATCACCAGGCTGAGCAGATGGGAGACGACGAGGATGCGCTTCATGGCGGTTCAGCGGTGTCGGCGAGCTAGCGGCGCCAGAACACCGGCGTCAGCAGGATGAACAGCGTGAACAGCTCCAGCCGCCCCAGCAGCATGGCCAGGCTGAGGACCCAGGTCTGATAATCGCTCAGCGACGCGTAGGTGGTGGCGGGGCCGACCTGGCCGAGCCCGGGGCCGATGTTGCAAAGCGTGGCCACCACCGCCGACACCGCGGTCACCTCGTCCAGGCCGGAGGCCATCATCAGCAGCGTCATGGTGGTGAGGGTGGCGACGAACACGAAGAAAAACCCCAGCACCGCGAAGATGATGTTGTTGGGCACGACGGTGCGGCCGAGCTTGGCCGGCGCCACCGCGCTGGGGTGCACCAGGCGCACGAATTCCCGGTACACCTGGGCGTAGAGCAGGCGCGCGCGAATCATCTTGATGCCGCCGCCGGTGGAACCGGAGCAGGTGGCGAAGCTGCCCAGGAACAGCATGAAGAAGCCGGCGAACGCCGGCCAGAGGTTGAAGTCCGCGGTGGCGTAGCCGGTGGTGGTGGCCACCGAGACGGTGTTGAACGCCGCGTAGCGCAGCGCCGTGGCGAAGTCGGCGTAGATGCCGCTTGTCCATAGGTGCAGCGCCATACCCAGCACCGCCGCCAGCATCAGCCCGATGAACAGCTTGGCCTCGGGGTCGGTGACGTAGGCCATCAGGCGGCGCCGGCGGAACACCAGGAAATGGGTGGCGAAGTTGATGCCCGCCACCAGCATGAAGAAGATGGCGATGCCCTCCAGCAGCGGCGAGTCGAAATGGCCGAAACTCGCGTCGTGGGTCGAGAACCCGGACAGCCCCAGGGTGGTGAAGCTGTGCATCAGCGCGTCGATCCAGGTCATGCCGCCGATCCAGTAGCAGAAAAAGCAGAGCACGGTGAGGAAAACGTACACCACCCACAGACCCTTGGCGGTCTCGGTGATGCGCGGCGTGAGCTTGGTGTCTTTCATCGGCGTCGGCGTCTCCGCCTTGAACAGCTGGCGGCCGCCGACGCCCAGCATCGGCAGGATCGCCACCGCCAGCACCACCACGCCGATGCCGCCGAGCCACTGCATCAGGCCGCGCCAGAGGTTGATCGACGGCGGCAGCGCGTCGAGGCCCGAGAGCACGGTGGCGCCGGTGGCGGTGAGCCCGGAAACGGCCTCGAAATACGCCTCGGTGAACGACAGATCGCGGATCGCCAGCAGCAGCGGGATCGCGCCGAACACCGGCAGCAGCGCCCACACCAGCGCCACCAGCAGAAATCCGTCGCGGCCCTCCAGCTCGCGCCGCGCGTGGCGGGTCGTGAGCCACAGCAGGGCGCCGGCGCCCAGGGTCGCCAGCACCGCCTCGTCGTAGGCGATGAGCGCGCCGTCGTCCAGGAAATACGACACCCCCAGCGGCACCAGCATGGTGGCGGCGAACAGCATCACCACCAGGCTGAAGACGTGGGCTACGGCGAGCGCGTGCATCGCTCAGCAGGACGGACGATCAGAAGAAGCCGAGGCCGACCTGGAACAGCTTCTCGATCTTGGGGATCATGCGCTTCTCGATGGTGAACACGATCACGTGGTCGTCCGCCTTGATGACGGTGTCGCGGTGGGCGATCAGCACCTCCTCGCGGCGTTCCTCGGCAGTGGTGTCGTCGAGCCGCTCCACCACCGGCCTCTCGAGGCGGCGCACGATGGCGCCGATGGTGGCGCCCTTGGGCAGCCTGATATCGCCGACCGCGCGGCCCACCACCCGGGAGGTCGACGGGTCGCCGTGGGCGACCACCTCCAGCGCCTCGGCGGCGCCGCGCCGCAGGCTGTGGACCACCGCCACGTCCCCGCGGCGCACGTGGGCCAGCAGCGAGCCGATGGTGATGTGCGACGGCGACAGCGCGACGTCGATCTCGCCGCCGTGGACCAGGTCGACGTAGGCGGGACGGTTGATCAGGCACACCGCCTTGCGCGCGCCCATGCGCTTGGCCAGCAGCGAGGACATGATGTTGTCCTCGTCGTCGTTGGTGAGCGCGCAGAACACGTCCATCTCCGCCATCCCTTCGGCCTCCAGCAGCTCCTCGTCGGTGACGTCGCCGTTCAGCACCAGCGGGCCGTGCAGCTCGCTGGCGAGGAACTCGCAGCGGCGCTTGCTGTACTCGATGATCTTGACCTGGTAGTCCTTCTGCAGCGCCCGCGCCAGGCGGGTGCCGATGTTGCCGCCGCCGGCGATCATCACCCGCCTCGCCGGCTTGCCCAGATGGCGCATTTCGCGCATGACGGTGCGCAGATTTTCCCTGGCGGCGATCAGGAACACCTCGTCGTTGGGCTCGATGACGGTGTCGCGCTCCGGGATGATGGCCCGGTTCTGGCGATAGATCGCCACCACCCGGGTGTCGACGTGGCTGAAGCTGGTGCGCAGGTCGGAAAGCGCATGGCCCACCAGCGCACCGCCATGCAGCGCCTTCATGCCCACCAGCCGCACCTTGTCGTCGGCGAAGCTCACCACCTGCAGCGCTTCCGGCAGTTCGACCAGCCGCATGATGTGGTCGGTGACGATCTGCTCGGGGCAGATCGGGTGGTCGACGTTGAAATAATCCGGCCCGAAGATCTCCGGCTTCTCCAGGTATTCGGTGGAGCGGATGCGGGCGAGGCGGGTCGGGACGTTGAACAGCGACGCCGCCAGCTTGCAGGCCACCATGTTGACCTCGTCGCTCTGGGTCACGGCCAGCAGCATGTCGGCGTCATCGGCCCCGGCCGCGGTCAGCACCGAGGGGAACGCGGCGTTGCCCACCACGGTGCGCAGGTCGAGACGGTCCTGGAGCTCCTTGAGCCGCTCGGCGTCGGTGTCGACGATGGTGATGTCGTTGGCCTCGCCCACCAGGTTCTCCGCCACCGAGGCGCCGACGCGTCCCGCGCCGAGGATGATGATCTTCATAGGGGGGATGGATAATGGGTGATGGATGATGGTCGCGCGGGGCCCGGCGGGTGGCGCCCGTCTTGCGGATCCTCGCGGCCGGCGAGGACGCTTGCGCGGGCTGTTACCACTGGCCGCTCGCCATTTTCCCGTCTGTGCCTCAGAGTCGCTGCCTCAGCCACGCCTTCCACTGCTCGAACAGCCCCGGGTCCAGCGCCGCCACCACCGAGCGCTGCCACGAGTTGTCGGCCCAGAAGTCGTCGCTGGTGAGCGTGGCCATGCGTCCGCCCGACTCGGCCAGGATCAGCGAGCCGGCGGCGTAGTCCCACAGCTTCTGGCCGCCGTGGACGTAGACGTCGAAGCGGCCGGCGGCGATGTAGCACCAGTCCAGGGTGCTGGCGCCGTAGTTGCGCTGCGAGGCGTAGGGGGGCCGGCTCGCCAGCTCGCCCGCGAGCCGCGCGCCGAGACGCTTGAGGTCGACGCCGGCCAGGGCGCCGGAGAGCGGCGGGACGCGCTCCTTGATCGGCAGCCGCTCGCCGTTGAGGTAGGCGCCGGCGCCGGTTTCGGCCGAGAACATCTCGTCGGCCACCGGGTCGTAGACCACGCCCAGCACCGAGCGTCCGCGCCGCATCAGCGCCACCGACACCGCAAAGTACGGCAGGCCGTTGACGAAGTTGGAGGTGCCGTCGATGGGGTCGACGCACCACAGGCCCTCCGCCCCCTGGACCCATTTCTCGGTCTGCTCTTCGGCGGTCATCTCCTCGGCCACGATGGGCACATCGCGGATCCGGCGCAGGCGGTCGCCGAGCGCCTCCTGGGCGGCGATGTCGGCCTCGGTGAACAGGCTGCCGTCGCTCTTGCGCCGGTGTGCCACCTTGAGATAGCGGGGAATGACCTCGCGATGCGCGACCTTGCGCACCGCGTCCATCAGGCTGTCGAGCACGGATGCCGCGGGGGCGGAGCTCAACCCTTTTTCCACTTGATCGAGCACCCGATGCTCGGTATCTGCTCGCGCGGGCCCTCGCCGGTGCGGGCGACCTGGACCATGGCCTCGTACAGGTCGCGGCGCGCGTCCTCGGGCGCCGCTTCCTTGCGCGAGGCGTCGAGCCGTCCGCGGTACTGAAGCTCGAGATCGGCGTTGAAGCCGAAGAAATCGGGCGTGCACGCCGCGCCGTAGGCGCGCGCCACGTCCTGACTCGCGTCCAGCACGTAGGGAAACGGAAAGTCGAGCTCGCGCGCCACCCGCACCATCTCGTCGAACGAGTCTTCGGGGTACTCGGCCGGATCGTTGGACATGATGGCGATGGCGCCGATGCCGTGCCGGGCGAGATCGCGGCAGTCGCGCACGATGCGGCTGCGCACCGCCTTCACGTACGGGCAGTGGTTGCAGATGAACATCACCAGCAGGCCGTTCCTGCCCCGCACCGAAGCGAGACTGTAGCGCTTGCCGTCCACGCCGGGCAGGTCGAAATCGACGGCCTTCCAGCCAAAATTGCAAACGGGGGTTTCTGCAGCCATGGGCGGTCCTGTCGGCGTGGGCGGAGGTAGTTTATCATGGTGTAAAAAGCCGCTTCAGCCCCGCGCCGTGAGCATTCCCCGTTTCTATTGCCCCGATCTGGCCGTCGGCCGGCGTCGCGTCGCGCTGCCGGACGCGGCGTCGCACCATGCCGCCCGCGTGCTGCGGCTCAAGGTGGGGGATCCGGTGACGCTGTTCGACGGCCGCGGCGGTGAATGGGACGCCGCGATCGCGCGCGTCGATCCGCGCGGCGTCGAGGTGGAGGCCGGCGCCGAGCGTGCCGCTGTCGCCGAGCCGACGCTGCACGTGACGCTGGCCCAGGGCCTGTGCGCCCAGGACAAGATGGACTGGGTGGTGCAGAAGGCCGTGGAGCTGGGGGCGTCGGCGATCCAGCCGCTGGCCGCCGAGCGCAGCGTGATCCGTCTCGCGCCCGAGCGCGCGGAGCGCCGCCAGCGGCACTGGCAGGCGGTGGTGGTGTCCGCCTGCGAGCAGTCCGGCCGCACCCTGATCCCCGACGTGGCGCCGGTGCGGTCGCTGGCTCAATGGCTGGATGTCCTCGATGCGGCGCCCGAGCGCGGCGGACTGCGCCTGATGCTCTCCCCCCACGCCGGCGTGCCGATGGTGCAGCTGGCCGATAGCGTCGCGGGCGTGTCGCTGCTGGTGGGGCCGGAAGGGGGTCTGAGCGAGCGCGAAGTGGCGATGGCGCAGGCCGCCGGCTTCCGCGCCGTCCGCCTCGGGCCCCGCATCCTGCGCACCGAAACCGCGGCGCTGGCGGCGCTGGCGGCGCTGCAGACCCTCTGGGGCGACTGGCGCTGAGCCGCACCGGCGGCGCGGTGCCGGTTTCCCGTCGGCCGCGCACCCGCTAACATCGGCGACTTCGCCCCGTCCACGGAACCCGAGCCATGAGCCAGCGCCCCGAACACCGCCCTGCACCGTTCGTCGGCTGGGTGCGCTCGGCCGCGCCCTACGTGAACGCGTTCCGCGGCCGCACCTTCGTCGTGGCGTTCGGCGGCGAGATGGTGGCCGACGGCAAGTTCGTCGAGTTCACCCACGATCTCAACCTGCTCGCCAGCCTCGGCATCCGGCTGGTGCTGGTGCACGGCGCGCGCCCCCAGATCGAGGCTCGCATGAAGGAGCGCGGCGCCGAGGACCGCTACGTCGAGGGCCTGCGCGTCACCGACGAGCTGGCGCTCAAGTGCGTGAAGGAGGCGGTCGGGCGCATGCGGATCGAGATCGAGGCGCTGCTGTCCATGGGCCTGCCGAATTCGCCCATGGCCAACGCGGAGATCCGCGTCGCCAGCGGCAATTTCGTCGCTGCGCGGCCGGTGGGGGTGATCGCCGGTGTCGACCTGCTGTTCACCGGCGAGGTGCGCGGCGTCGATACCGCCGCCGTGTCGGCGCGGCTCGACCGCGGCGAGGTGGTGCTGCTCTCGCCGCTCGGCTACTCCCCCACCGGCGAGGTGTTCAACCTCACCTCGGAGGACGTCGCCACCGCGGCGGCGCTGGCGCTGCGGGCGGAAAAGCTGATCTTCCTGTGCGAGGAGCCCGGCGTCGCGGTGCGGGGCAAGCTGGTGCGGGAGCTGTCGGTCAAGGACGCCGAGGCCCTGCTCAAGCAGCGCAAGCAGCTCACCGCCGAGATGCGCGACTACCTGCCCGAGGCGGTGCGCGCCTGCCGCGGTGGAGTGGGCCGGGTGCACCTGGTGGGCCGGCACATGGACGGCGCGATCCTGCAGGAGCTGTTCACCCGGGAGGGCGTCGGCACGCTGGTCACGCCGGGTTCGCTGGAGTCGTTGCGCGAGGCGGGCCTCAAGGACATCGGCGGCGTGTTGCGCCTGATCGAGCCGCTGGAGACCGAGGGGGTGCTGGTCAAGCGCGGCCGCGACCTGCTGGAGCGCGAGATCGACCGCTTCCTGGTGCTGGAGCACGACGCCCGGATCGTCGGCTCCGTGGCGCTGTATCCGTTTCCGGAGCACCGGTCCGGCGAACTGGCGTGCCTGGCGGTGGACCCGGACTACCGCAACGCCGGCTACGGCGACGCGCTGCTGGATGCGGTGGAAAGGCGCGCCCGCAAGCTGGGGTTGAAGCGGCTGTTCGTGCTCACGACCCGCACCGCCCACTGGTTTCTGGAGCGGGGCTTCGTCGAGCAGACCCAGGATGCGCTGCCGAAACGCCGCCAGGCGCTCTACAACCTGACGCGGCGCTCCAAGGTGTTCGTCAAGCGGCTCTAAAGCCCACGCGTGACGGCAGCGGGGCGCAGGCGCCCCGGACGGGCGCTGCCCGACCCGCGCCAGCGCCGCCATCCCGGGCGGCGGAGCGACTTTCGGCAGGGCCCGCGGCATTGTGCCGCGCAACAGATTTGTCCATAATTAACAGATATTTCCGAAGCCCTGTCACGGGCCCGTAATAAACCCCCGCTAATTTGGAGGACGCTCGCGCCATGGCACGAATGGTGAAATGCATCAAACTGGGGCGGGAAGCCGAAGGCCTGGATTTTCCGCCGTACCCCGGTGAACTGGGCAAGCGCATTTTCGACCACGTCTCGAAAGAGGCGTGGCAGGGCTGGCTGCGGCACCAGACCATGCTGGTGAACGAGAACCGGCTGAACCTGGCCGACGCCAAGGCGCGCAAGTACCTGGCCGAGCAGATGGAGAAATTCTTCTTCGGCACCGGCGCCGACACGCCGGCCGGCTACGTGCCGCCGAGCAAGTAACGCCATGCCCTGACCCCGCCGGCACCGCCGAGGCCTCGGCGTGCGGGCCGAACGAGCCCCCCGATGGACATCGCGAACAATCTTCTCTCCCAGCACCATCTCAACCGCGAACTCGGACTGCTGGAGTTCAACCGGCGGGTGCTGGCCCAGGCCCAGGACCCGCAGACGCCTTTGCTGGAGCGGCTGCGCTTCCTCTCCATCACTTCCTCCAACCTGGACGAGTTCTTCGAGATCCGGGTCGCCGGCGTCAAGGAACGGGTCACCTTCGACGACCCCGGCGCCGGCCCTGACGGCATGGCGGCGCGCCAGGTGTTCCGGCTGATTGCGGAGCGGGCCCACGCCCTGGTGGAGCAGCAGTACCGGGTGCTGAACGACGAGGTGCTGCCGCAGCTGGCCGACCAGGGCATCCGCTTCCTGCGCCGCTCCAAGTGGAACGACGCCCAGCGCGAGTGGATCCGCGCCTATTTTTTCCGCGAGCTGATGCCGGTCCTGACGCCGATCGGCCTCGACCCCGCGCACCCGTTCCCGCGGGTTCTGAACAAGAGCCTCAACTTCGCCGTCGAGCTGGCCGGCAAGGACGCCTTCGGCCGCACCTCGGGCACCGCCATCGTGCAGGCGCCGCGGGTCCTGCCGCGGGTGATCCAGCTGCCCGGCGAGATCGCCGGCTGCGAATACGGTTTCGTGTTCCTGTCGTCGATCCTGCACGCCCACGTGGGCGAGCTGTTCGCCGGCATGAACGTGCTGGGCTGCTACCAGTTCCGGGTGACGCGCAACTCCGACCTGTTCGTGGACGAGGAGGAGATCAAGGATCTGCGCTCGGCGCTGCAGGGCGAGCTGGGCCAGCGCCACTTCGGCAACGCGGTGCGCCTGGAGGTGGCGGATTCCTGCTCCAAGGCGATGAGCGACTTCCTGCTGGAGCAGTTCCGCCTCGGCCCCGAGGACCTCTACCAGGTGAACGGCCCGGTGAACCTGGCGCGCCTGATCGCTATCCCGGACCGGGTCGACCGCACCGACCTCAAGTTCAAGCCCTTCGTGCCCGGGCTGCCGGCGCCGCTCAACAAGAAGGCGGCCGACATGTTCGACATCATCCGTCACGGCGACGTGCTGCTGCATCACCCCTACCAGTCGTTCCAGCCGGTAATCGAGTTCATCGAGCAGGCCGCCGCCGACCCCCACGTGGTGGCGATCAAGCAGACGGTCTACCGCACCGGCACCGACTCGACGCTGATGGAGGCGCTGATCAACGCCGCCAAGCGCGGCAAGGAAGTCACCGTCGTGGTGGAACTGCTGGCGCGCTTCGACGAGGAGGCCAACCTCGGCTGGGCTTCCCGGCTCGAGGAGGTGGGCGCCCACGTGGTCTACGGCGTGGTGCACCACAAGACCCACGCCAAGATGGCGCTGGTGGTGCGGCGCGAGGAAGGCGGCCTGCGGCGGTATGTGCACCTCGGCACCGGCAACTATCACCCGCGCACCGCCCGGCTCTACACCGATTTCGGCCTGTTCACCTGCCACGATGACATCGGCGCCGACGTGAACGACGTGTTCCTGCAGCTGACCGGCCTCGGCCGCGCCGGCAAGCTGCGCCACCTGTGGCAGGCGCCTTTCACGCTGCACAGCGGGGTGATGAGCGCGATCCGCCAGGAGATCGACCATGCCCGGGCCGGGCGCAAGGCCCACATCATGGCGAAGATGAACGCGCTGCTGGAGCCCGGCGTCATCCAGGCGCTCTACGAGGCGTCCCAGGCCGGCGTCCAGGTGGACCTGATCGTGCGCGGCGTGTGCGCGCTGCGCCCCGGCATCAAGGGGCTGTCGGAGAACATCCGCGTGCGCTCCATCGTCGGCCGCTTCCTCGAGCACCACCGCGTGTTCTATTTCCTCAACGACGGCCGGAAGGACGTCTATCTCTCCAGCGCGGACTGGATGGACCGCAATTTCTTCCGCCGCATCGAGACCTGCTTCCCGGTGCTGGACGCCAAGCTCAAGGCCCGGGTCATCAACGAGGGGCTGAAGCCCTACCTCAAGGACACCCTGCAGGCCTGGGAGATGGACAGCGACGGCGGCTACGAGCTGCAGCGCGGCAAGCGCGGGGCCCCCTTCAGCGCGCAGGAGAGCCTGCTGGCGGAACTGGCCGCCAAGTACGCCGGCTGACGCCGGCCGCGCGGTGCGGCGGAGCCCGGCGGGCATGGCCCAGGAAACCGAGATCAAGCTGCGCCTGCCGCCGCGCGCGGCGGCCCGCCTGCGCCGGCATCCCGCGGTGGCGGCGGTGCTGGCCGGGCGCCCGGTGCGGCGGCGGCTGCGCAGCGTCTATTTCGACACGCCCGAGCGGCATCTGGCCGGTGCCCGGCTGGCGCTGCGGGTGCGCCGCGTCGGCCGCGCCTGGATCCAGACGCTGAAGGCCGAGGGCCGGCTCACCGGCGCCACGCACCAGCGTGGCGAGTGGGAGGCGGAAGTGGCCGCCTGCCTTCCCGAACTGGCCAAGATCGACGCGCCGGAGGCGCGCGAGCTGCTGGAGTCGCCCGACGTGCGCGGCCGGCTCGAGCCCGTGTTCGAGACCGACTTCCGCCGCATGACCCTGCCGCTGCGGTTCCCCGGCGACGGCACCGCCGAGCTGGCGATCGACCAGGGGCATATCGTCGCGGGCGCACGCCGGCAGCCGATCGCGGAGCTGGAAGTGGAGCTGGACCCCGCCGGCGCCCGGGACGCCTACGGCCTGCTGCTGGCGCTGGAACGCGACATCCCGCTGGAGGTGGAGGTCGTCAACAAGGCCGAGCGCGGCTTCCGCCTGCTGGACCGGTCGCCACCGCCGGTGGTGAAGGCGCGCAAGCCGTCCCTGACGGCCGGGGACAGCGTCGAGCAGGCCCTGGTCGCCATCGTGTCGGCATGCCTGTACCAGGTGCAGGCGAATGTCGACGGGTTTCGCGACCGGCTCGACGTCGAGTATCTTCACCAGATGCGCGTCGGCCTGCGCCGCCTGCGCTCGGCGCTGTCGACCTTCTGCGCCGCGTTTCCGCGCGAGCTGTTCGCCCCGGTGCAGGATGAGCTGCGGTGGCTTACCGGCGAGCTGGGACCGGCGCGGGACTGGGACGTGTTCATGACCGAGACGCTGCCGCCGATCCGCGCCACCTTTCCCGACCACGCCGGTCTGCTGCGCCTGGCGGCCGTCGGCGCCAACCTGCAGGAGCGCTACAATGCCCGCGCGCGGACGGCGGCCGGCTCGCCGCGGTACCGGCGGCTCCTGCTGGCGCTCTCGGCCTGGCTGGCGGCGCGGCCCTGGCGCGGCGAGCTCGCCGCGGAAACGCTGGCGCAGGTGGATGCGCCGGCACCAGGCTTCGCCGCCGCGGTGCTGGCGAAGCGCCACCGGCAGTTCGTGAAACGCGGCAAGGTGCATCACGAGCTCACCGCGCCGGAACTGCACCGATTGCGCATCACCGGCAAGAAGCTGCGTTACGCGGCGGAGTTCTTCGCCGGGCTGTTTCCCGTCCGCCGCGCCGAGGCCTACGTCGGAGCGTTGCAGGATCTGCAGGACATCCTCGGCGCCATCAACGACATGGCCACCACGAGCCGGCTGCTGGAGGAGATCCGCGCCGGGACCGCGGATGCCGGGGTGCACGAGGCGGCGGGCATCATCGCCGGGTGGAGCGCGCAGAATGCCGCCCACTGCCGCGGCGCGCTGGCGAAGGCATTCAAGCGGTTCCGGCGCCACGAACCCTTCTGGACCGGCTGACAGCGAAATGGCGACGCAGCCTAAGGAGATCAGCATGGACTTGATCCTGTGGCGCCACGCCGAGGCGGAAGACGGCGTCCCGGACCTGGCGCGCCAGCTCACGCCCAAGGGCGAGAAACAGGCGAAGCGCGTGGCCCAGTGGCTGCTGCCGCGGCTGCCCGAGGACACGCGCGTCATCGCCAGCCCGGCGAAACGCGCGCTGCAGACGGCCGCGGCGCTGGGCCTGGATTTCGTCACGATGCCGGCGCTCGCGCCGGGCGCGCCCCCGGCGTCGGTGCTGGAGGCGGCCGGCTGGCCGGAGCAGGGCGGCAGCGTGCTGGCGGTGGGCCACCAGCCTACGTTCGGCCAGCTGGTGGCCGGCCTGGTGGGCGGCCGCGACGCGGAGTGGAGCATCAAGAAGGGCGGACTGTGGTGGCTGCGGCTGCACCGGCGCGGCGGCGCCGACGAGGTGGTGGTGCGCGCGGTGATCGCACCGGATCTGGTCCGGCCCTGAGCTGCTTCCGGAACGGGACCCCAGGGCCGTGTTCGAATCCGCCGAGCTGGGTCGCCGCGTCGACAAGGCGGTGTATGCGCGCGAAGTCCCGGTCCTCAGGGAAGCGCTGCTCAACATCCGGCGCGTGACCCAGGCGCTGGACGCGCGCATGTACGAGGTGGTGCCGGTGGCGGCGCCCAGCGACGAGGAGAAGGCGCGGCCCTACCTGTGGCGCTTCTGGCGCCACATCCCGCGGCGCGGCCGCGTGGTGATCTTCGACCGCTCGTGGTACGGGCGCGTGCTGGTGGAGCGGGTCGAGGGACTGTGCCGCCCAGCGGACTGGATGCGCGCCTATTCCGAGATCAACGAGTTCGAGCACCAGTTTGCCGGAGCCGGGCGCTACCAGTGCAGCGCCCGGAAGCGGGCGGTCTTCTTGCGCTGGTGCGCCTGCATGCGCGTCACGACGCTGTCCAGCACGGTGAGCGCGTCCAGCACGTAGGGGCCCTTGTTCAGCATTACGCATTCGGCGCGCTCGGACATGGCGGCGTCGGTTATCTCGGCGCGCGTCGGCAGGTCGGTCTTCACCAGGTTCTCCAGCACCTGGGTGGCCCACACCACCGGCACGTGGGCCGCCTGCGCCAGCCACAGGATCTCCTCCTGGATTTCCGCCAGCCGCTCGAAACCGATCTCGATCGCGAGGTCGCCGCGGGCGATCATCACGCCGAATGGATGGCTGCCGGCGCCGCGGACGATGATCTCCGGCAGGTGCTCCACCGCGCTGCGGGTCTCGATCTTGGCGATGATGCCCAGCTGGGCGCCGCCGGCGTCGGCCAGGGCGCCCACCAGCGCCTCCAGGTCGGCGGGGTTGCGCACGTAGGACAGGCCCACCATGTCGGCATGCCCCACGGCGAACGCCAGCGCTTCGCGATCGCGTTCCGCGATCGCCGGCAGCGTCACCGTGCTGTCGGGAAAGTTGAGGCCCTTCTCCTCGCCGATGCGGTCGCCCTCGTCCCGCACCCGGGTGACGCGCAGCCAGGCGCCGGCCTCGTCCACCTTCTCGATCAGGCAGCCGATGCGGCCGTCGTCGATCCAGACGCTCTGGCCCGCCGCGGTGCAGGCCAGCGCCTCGCCGGGCAGGCAGGCGATGCGCGCCGGCTCGATGACGCCGCCGTTGGCGTCGCGGGTTTCGGGCCGCCCCGGCGCGCCGTCGCGGGTAAGCAGCAGCACGTCGCCGCGGTGCACGCGAATCTCCGCCGCCGGCGCGGCGAACGCCCCGCTCGCGCTGCGCACCGCCCTGGAGGACTTCTTTTCGCCGCCGGGCCGCAGTTCCAGCTCGGTTCCCGGGGCGATGTGGGTGGTGTCGCGGACGCTGGCGGCCACTTCCGTGGGCGATACCCGCTCCTCGACGTGCAGGTCGCGGCGCCGGTCGCGGGCGTCGCGCAGCCGGATCACGTCGCCGGGCTTGAGCCGCTTCAGCCACTTCCGGTCCACCGCGAGCCGTCCCGGCAGCTTCTGCCCGAGCTTGCTGCGCACCGGCGGCTGCCCTGGCGCGCCGGAGCCGTCCAGCACCACGATCGCCGGCTCCACTACCGCGCCGGCCTCGTTGCGACGCGGCTTCAGCCGCAGCAGCGGCGGGCCGGGCGCGATCGGCCCGGTGCGCATCTTGGGACCGGCCAGATCGAACAGGATGCGCACGGGGCGCTGGACCTCGGTGGCGGCGCGGCGGACCGCGTCCGCCATCTGGGCCCATGCCGGCGGAGCGTCGTGGGCGCCGTTGATGCGCGCCACGTTCATTCCGGCCAGCACCAGCTGGCGCACGAAATCGTAGTCCGCGGCGGCCTCGCCGGGCAGCGTCACCATGAAGCGGGTCAGGCGGTGGGCCGGTGGCGGGCCCAGCAGTTCTTCGGTGTGATGTTCCAGCGGCCGGGCAGCGCCGCGCATGGCCGCGGCGGTATCGGCCACGACGCGCGGATCGATGGGCTCGCCGGCGACGGCGCGCAGGCCGTGAAAGACCGCCGCCAGGGAGGCTTCCACGTGGGCCTCGCAGCGCCCCAGTGACGACAGGCCCAGGGCCGCGAGCCGGTCCTGCAGCGTGCGCAGATCCTGCCGCCGCAGCCCGATGTAGGCCGCCAGGTTCTCGGCGCTGGCCCGGTAGCCGCGCCGGCGCAGGTAGGGCTGCCATTGGTTCAGCAGTTCGCGCCGCGCCACGCCCACGTCGTCGCGCAGGGCGCTCAGCTGGCCCAGCAGTTCGGAGATGCCGAGGGCGGTGAAGGCTTCGGGAGCAGCCATGGGTCCGGACCCGGATTCGGATCCTCCAAACTACCCTCGGCGCATGACAGTTTCGTGACCGCCGGAGGCAGCCGGCTTACTCAGCCGGCGGCCACCGCGGGCTCGTCGAGCCAGCGCACGGTGACCGGCACGCCCAGGCTTTTCCACTCCCGCGGCTCGTCCTCGAGCGCGCGGGCGGTCAGCGGGTTCACCTCCAGCCACTCCCGCGGCGCGGTGACGACGAAGCCGTTCTTGCCGCGGCGGACGTGGATGGCAGGCGCCGCGTGGGCGCGGCGGCTGCGATAGATCAGCGCCGCCACGCGCAGCGAGAGGGCGAGCGCGATGTCGACTTCCGCCGCCAGCAGACCCTGCATCTTCCTGAGCGAGCCGCGGTGGGCCAGCACCAGCGCCGACAGGCGCTGCTGCTCCATCTTGGAAAAGCCCGGCATGTCCGCGTAGCGCAGGATGTAGGCCGAGTGCTTGTGGTAGCCGCTGTGGGCGACATCGAGCCCGACTTCGTGCAGCCGCGCGGCCCAGTCCAGCAGCTGCAGTTCCACCTCGGCGTCGGCGGCCAGCCCATCCAGCAGCCCGCCGGCGAGCTGCCCCGCGAGGCGCGCCACCCGCTTCGCCTGGGACGGGTCCACGTGGTAGCGTTGCATGAACTGGCTCACCGTGACGTCGCGCATGTCGTCCCGGTGGAAGCGCCCCAGCAGGTCGTAGAGCACGCCCTCGCGCATGGCGCCGTTGGCGGGTGTGAGGCGCTTGATGCCGAGCGCGGACACGGTGGCGTTGAGGATGGCGAAGCCCCCCGGCAGCACCGGCACGCGGTCCGGGCGCAGCCCCGGCAGCGACAGCTTGCGGGCGTCGCCGGCCTTGAGGATCAGGCTGCGCAGCCGCTCCAGGCCGTCGGGGGTGATGGCGTCCTGGGAGAACCCGCACTCCAGCAGCAGGTCGCCGATGGCCCGCACCGTCCCGGAGGAGCCGAAGGCCTGGTCCCAGTTGCCGGCGGCGAACTCGGTGCTGATGGTCTGCAGCTCGGCATGGGCCGCCAGCTCGGCTTCCTTCATCGCGCTCTTGGTCAGCTTGCCGTCCGGAAAGAACCGGCGGCTCCAGCTCACGCAGCCCATGTAGAGGCTTTCCAGTTTCTGCGGCTTGAGCTTGCGCCCGACGATGAACTCGGTGGAGCCGCCGCCGATGTCGAACACCAGCCGCTTCTCGCCCGAGGACGGCAGTTCGTGGGCCACGCCCAGGTAGATAAGCCGCGCTTCCTCGCGTCCGGCCACGACCTCGATGGGAAAGCCCAGCGCGTCCTGCGCCGCCGCGAGGAACGCCGAGGCGTTCTTGGCCACGCGCAGGGTGTTGGTGCCCACCGCCCGTACCGCGTGGGGCGGCAGTCCGCGCAGCCGCTCGCCGAACAGGCGCAGGCAGCGCAGCGCGCGCTCCTGGGAGGGCTGGTCGAGACGCTTGTCGGCGGTCAGGCCGGCGGCGAGCCGCACCGGCTCGCGCAGGGAATCCAGGGGATAGATCTGATCGCCGACGACGCGGGCGATCTCGAGCCGGAAGCTGTTGGAGCCGAGGTCGACGGCTGCGAGCGTGGAATAGGCCTCACCCATGTCCGGGACGGGCCGCTAGGCTAGGGGTTCATCGCCTCGCGCTCGATTTCCTCGATGCTGACGTGGCGCACGTCCTTGCCCTTGACCAGGTAGATGACGTACTCGGCCATGTTCTTGGCGTGGTCGCCGATGCGCTCAATCGCCTTGGCGATGAACAGGATTTCCAGCGACGTGGAGATCGTGCGCGGGTCTTCCATCATGAAGGTAATGAGCTGGCGCAGGATGGAGCGGAACTCGGAGTCCACCTGCTCGTCCTGCTTCACCACCTCGAACGCGGTCTGCACGTCGAGCCGGGCGAAGGCGTCGAGCGCCTCGCGCAGCATCTCGGTGGCGAGGTCGGCGGCGTGGCGGATCTCGGCGAAACGGATCGTGTGCAGCTTGTCCGAGTCGTAGATGAACTTGGCGTTGCGGGCGATCTTCTCCGCCTCGTCGCCGATGCGCTCGAGGTCGGTGATGGTCTTGATCACCGTCATCACCATGCGCAGATCGATCGCCGCCGGCTGGCGGCGGGCGATGATGTGGGCGCAGTCCTCGTCGATCGCCACTTCCAGCGCGTTCACGCGGTGGTCGTCGGCCACCACCTGCTCCAGGAGCTCCCGGTTGCCGTTGGCGAAGCCCTCCAGCGCGCGCTGGATCTGGCTTTCCACCAGGCCGCCCATCTGCAGCACTTGCGAGCGGATCGACTCCAGCTCGGCGTCGAACTGCTTGTAGGTGTGCTCACTGGTGGCGAACCCGGCCATTGACGGAACTCCGAGGATGAACGATTAAGTTATACACCAATTGTGACGGCCGTGTTGCACGCTCAGGCGGCGGTCAGCGTCTCCACGCCCGCGCCGGTGGCCAGCAGCAGCACGTCGGCCGGCCGGCGGGCGAACAGCCCGTTGGTGACCACGCCGACGATCTGGTTGATCTCGGATTCCAGCGCCGGGGGGTCGACGATGGTGAGGCCGCGGACATCCAGGATCTGGTTGCCGTTGTCGGTGGTGAACCCGTGCCGCAGCTCCGGCTGGCCGCCCAGGGCCGCCAGGCGCCGGGCGACGTAGCTGCGGGCCATCGGGATCACCTCCACCGGCAGCGGGAACTTCCCCAGCACGTCCACGCGCTTGGAAGCATCGGCGATGCACACGAAGGTCTTCGCCACCGCCGCCACGATCTTCTCCCGGGTGAGCGCGCCGCCGCCGCCCTTGATCATCATCAGGTGGCGCGTCACCTCGTCGGCGCCGTCCACGTAGACCGGCAGGTCGTCGACGCTGTTCAGGTCCAGTACCGGAATGCCGGCCGCCCGCAGGCGCTGCGCCGAGGCCTCGGAGCTGGACACGGCGCCGCGGACGCGGCTGCGGAGGCGGGCCAGCTCGGCGATGAAGAAGTTGACGGTGGAGCCGGTGCCGACGCCGACGATGCTGTCCGGCGGCACCCGCTCGATCGCCGCGCGCGCCGCGGCCTGCTTCAGCTCGTCCTGGGTCATGCTCGGAAGTCGCCGGAAAACGTCGGAAAACCCTTGAAGGGTCGGTAGAATATAGGCATCCGTCGTCGATTGCAAAAGCCGCTCCGGCGTGGCGCGAGCGGCCCCGCGGTCCGCGGCGGATTGGCGTTTTTCGGGCGGGCCAACACCGAGATGAACAACGATTACCTGGAACGCATCCTCACCGCGCAGGTGTACGACGTGGCGGAGGAGTCGCCGCTGGAGCGGGCCGCGGGCCTGTCGCAGCGGCTCGGCAACGAGCTGCTGCTCAAGCGCGAGGACCTGCAGCAGATCTTCTCCTTCAAGCTGCGCGGCGCCTACAACAAGATGGTACGCCTCACCGCCGCCCAGCTGGAGCGGGGCGTGATCGCCGCCTCCGCCGGCAACCATGCCCAGGGTGTGGCGCTGGCGGCGCAGCGGCTCGGCACCCGCGCCGTGATCGTCATGCCGGTGACGACTCCGCCGATCAAGGTGGCGGCGGTGAAGGGCCGCGGCGCCGAGGTGGTGCTGCACGGCGACTCCTACGATGAGGCCTACGGCCACGCGCTGACCGTGGCGCGGGAGCGCGGCTGCACCTTCGTCCACCCCTACGACGACCCCGACGTGATCGCCGGCCAGGGCACCATCGGCATGGAGATCCTGTGGCAGCACCCGAAGCCGATCCATGCCATCTTCGTGCCCATCGGCGGCGGCGGGCTGATGGCGGGCATCGCCACCTACGTGAAGCGCCTGCGCCCGGAGATCCGCATGATCGGGGTCGAGCCGGCGGACGCCGACGCCATGAAGCGCTCGCTGGACGCCGGGGAGCGCGTGCGCCTGGACCAGGTGGGCCTGTTCGCCGACGGCGTCGCGGTCAAGGAGGTGGGCGAGGAGACGTTCCGCCTGTGCCGCGAGAACGTCGACGAAATGGTGCTGGTGGATACCGACGCCATGTGCGCGGCCATCAAGGACGTGTTCGAGGACACGCGCTCGATCCTGGAGGCAGCGGGCGCGCTCGCCATCGCCGGTGCCAAGGCCTACGTCGAGCGCACCGGCATCCGCGGCGAGACGCTGGTGGCCATCGCCAGCGGCGCCAACATGAACTTCGACCGGCTGCGCTTCGTCGCCGAGCAGGCGGAGCTGGGCGAGAAGCGCGAGGCGGTCCTGGGCGTCACCATCCCCGAGGAGCCCGGCAGCTTCCGCACCTTCTGCTCGCTGATCGGCGCGCGCAACATCACCGAGTTCAACTACCGCTACGCCGATCCCAAGGCCGCCCACGTCTTCGTCGGCGTGTCGGTGCACGACCGCGAGGAGACCGCCGCGCTGGTGCGCAGCCTCGAGGCCCACAACCTCAGGACCATCGACCTCTCCGACGACGAGACCGCCAAGCTGCACATCCGCCACCTGGTGGGCGGGCACGCGCCGGCCGGCGTGGACAACGAGCTGCTCTACCGCTTCGAGTTTCCCGAACGCCCCGGCGCGCTGATGCGCTTCCTCAACAGCATGGGGCGCAACTGGAACATCTCGCTGTTCCACTACCGCAATCACGGCGCGGACTACGGCCGGGTGCTGGTGGGCATGCAGGTGCCGGCCTCCGACCAGCAGGCGTTCCGCGCCTTCCTCGACCGGCTCGGCTATCGCTACTGGGACGAAACCGGGAATCCGGCCTACCGCATGTTCCTCGGCTAGCCGCCCTGCGGAGAGCCCCGATGGTCGCCGCGATACTCTGGGTCCTGCTGGCGCTGGAGCTGGCCGGCTACGCCGCGGCCGGCCGGGCGCTGGTGGCCGCCGGCACCCTCACCCCGGCCGGCGCCTTCGCTGCCGCCGTGATCTGCGCGGCGCTGCTGCGGGCCGCGCTGGTGGGTTTGAC
>JBMOQX010000030.1:0-49648 GCA_049322755.1 Pseudomonadota bacterium
GGGACTGATCGACGTGCTTGTATCGGCCCACCGTATCGCACCTCCGTCGCGATGTGCAATGCGCACATCATGCGACCAGTCAGATGGGCTGGCAAGAGGAAAAGCGGATTTTTCTACAGCCTCAACGCCCGGGTTCAGGGGCGCAGGCCAGCAAGCGCAGCGCCGCTGGCCTGCGTCCCCTGGAACCCGAAGTTAGGTTTCAGTTCTTGGTACTGTGGGCCCGTCATACCTTTCCGCGATCAACTTGCTGAGGCTGCTTACGAGCTTGAACACCAGCGCGCACGCCTCCGAGATGTAAGCGCCAGACACGACCACAGCTCTGCATTCAATTGTGACACCGTTAATCTTTGCTACGAGGTCTCGAATCTCCTTCTCCTTGTCAGGTGGGAGGTCCATCAGCCGCCCGTTACGGTGCGCGATGAAGTTCCGTAGCTCTTGAAGACAACGGAGTCGTTCTCGTTCCTCAGGAGTCCAAGGCAGATCGATGTGCAGAACACCCTCGAAGTACTTCTCAATCTGGCTTCTGAAATTGTTAGCGCGAACATCCCGAAGCGGAAGCCCTAATCCCTCTCGCCTCCCCACCCAACCGGCGATGTCAGACACGAAGGACTCGAACAGACCCCAGATGGGGACTAACGCACCAATACGAAAGAATCGGGGAATCTGTATTTCAGCCGCCTCGTCGATCGCCGTAAGTTCACTTCCATACTGGTCCGGATGAAGGTCACCCTCTCGACTTTCCAGTTCTCGTCTAGCTCGCAGCCGGTACTGGTCTTGGGCGAATGCCAAGTGATCGTCTAGGACCTTGAGGTAGCTGTCGAGCGCCCAGGACTCGTATCCGAACGAAAAACCCGGATAGCTGAGATCCAGATTCATCAACTTCTCAAGGTCGATCGGCATACGTCCACCTGAAACCTAACGTTGCGTTCAGCGGTGCGCTTCAGCGCGTCCGCTGCAATGATGGGATGGACTCCTCCCGGCTTCTCGGCATCATGGTGCCAGCTGGCCTCATGTGGTGTGGGGTGTCAGCGCTCAACCAGGAGGAGTCCGACATGAATGCTACCCCCGGCCTGCCCGTCGTGGGCGTCGATCTCGCAAAATCCGTGTTCCAGCTCGTCGTGGCCGATGCGCAGTGGCGCGTCGTCGACAACGCTCGCCTCACCCGCACGCAGTTCGAGCGCTGGTTCGCCAACCGCGCGGTCGGCCTGGTGGTGATGGAAGCCTGCGGCAGCGCCCATCACTGGGCGCGCTGGCTCAACAGCCAGGGTATCCAGGTGATGCTGCTGCCTCCCGCTTACGTGCGCGCCTACGTCAAGTGTCAAGGGTCACCCAAATGTGCTTAGTTGTGGTCATCGAAAAGTGCCCACCCGATTGGTTAAGCCGTGGGTTCCTCGGCGCGGACGAGCCCGGCCTTGAGCTTGTCCTTGAGCCGATAGGAGTTGCCGCGAATGTTGAGCGTCACGGCGTGATGCAGCAGTCGATCTGGACTTGGACTCGGGCATCAGGTACCCCTCTTCGATTCGACTCTCCTTCTGAACAGCTAACCTGCGGAACACTTCCCCCAAGTGCCGCCTCAGTTGCTCATACAACGTCCTTCTGCGACATTTGGGAATGAAAATCACATGGTATTTGCAGTCCCACTTCGTGTGGCTTAGGCTCTCAAACTCGTCCATCGTCGAAACTCCCTTTCGTGTGCTTGGCGGCTCACGATCAACAGTTTCTTCGATGGACTCCTTTACGTGTCAAACTTCTGCTGCCTCCCCGGCAAAGCCGGGGGGTTTCCCGTAGTAGGCTAGCCGGAAGCCGGCCGGGCAAGCCCAAACGGGGTGCGGCCCCTGTGCTGGTGCCGGGAGGGGCGTCAGCCCTTCTTCCGCCCCGCAAACGCCTTCGCGCCTTCCTCGATCCGGCCCGAGGCCATCAGCAGCGCGTTGAGGTTGCGCGCCTGGTTGAGGGCCTGGTCGAGGGGCATGGTGGCGAGCGCGCGGTGAGTTTCCTTGGTGAGGCGCACGGCGAGGGGGTCGAGGGCGGCGAGGGCGGCGGTGAACTCGCCGGTGACGCGGCAGAGTTCGTCGGCGTCGGCGGCGAGGCGGGTGATGAGGCCCATGCGGTTGAGCGTTTCGGCGGGGACCGGGTCGCCGAATAGGAGCAGCTCCAGCGCCTGGCGGCGGCCGACGAGGTGGGAGAGCAGCGCGGTGTTCACCGCCGCGGGGAAGCCGTTCTTCATTTCCATCGCGCCGAACCTGGCGCCCGCCTCGGCCAGCACGAAGTCGCAGCCCATCGCCAGCGTGAAGCCACCGGCCACCGCGTAGCCGCGCACCACCGAGACGGATGGCTTGGGCAGTTCTTCCAGCGCGTGGAAGATGACGATGTAGGCGTCGTCGTAGGCCAGCACCGGCTCCAGGCTGCGGTCCATGCCGGGCGTGAGTTCGCGGCCGGCGCAGAACGTGCCGCCGGCGCCGGTCAGCATCAGGCAGCGGCAGGCGGGGTCGGCGGCGGCATCAAGGATGGCGACCGAGAGTGCCTCGATCATCGCCGCCGAGAGGGCGTTGCGCCGCTCGGGGCGGTCGAGGGTGAGGATGGTGACGCCGTCGCGGGTCTCGCGGCGCACCGCGCCCGCGCTCACATTTCCTCCCAGTACTCGGACGGGTCCGCCAGCGCGTCGATGACGGTGAAGCGCCGGCTTGCCACCGCCTCCTTGAGCGCGCGGTCGAATTCGGCGAGGGTCTCCACCCGCACGCCGCGGGCGCCGAAGGCTTCGGCGATCTGGTCGAAGCGCGGCGAGCGGAAGTCCACCGCGCGGCGCGACATCTTCATCTTCTCCTGCTTGAGCTTGATGAGCGCCAGCGCGGCGTCGTTGAGCACGACGACGACGATGGGCAGGTCGCGCTCGGCGGCCACGGCCAGCTCGCCCTGGGTCATCAGCATGCAGCCGTCGCCCAGCATCGCCACCACCGGGCGCTCCGGGTGCACCAGCTGCGCGCCGATGGCGGCGGGCACCGCGTAGCCCATGCACCCGAGGCCGTTGGACTGCAGCAGCTGGCCCGGCGCGCGGCACTTGATGACGTGGTTGGCGAGGATGCGGTGCGCGCCCACGTCCACGGTCATGATCCAGTCGTCGTCGGCCTGGTCGCTCACGGTCTGGAACAGCGCGGCAGGCGAGATGCCCTTGGCCGGCATGCGCGGACGCACCAGGTGGGCGACGCCGGCGTTGAACTCCTTGAGGCGCTCCGCCGGCCAGCGCGCAGCGTTGGCGGGATGGGCGGTGAGCTGCGCCAGCAGGGTGGGCACGTCGCCCGCCGCCTGCTCGCCCACGGGGAAGATGCGGTGCGTCTGTGCCGCCCAGTCGATGGTGACGACGGGCAGCGATTCCGGCCAGGCGTCGAGCCAGGCGTCGCGCAGCTCGATGGGGTCGAAGCCGATCAGCACCAGCAGGTCGGCCTCGCGCAGGAGCTTGAGGTTCTCGCCGTCCACCACGGGCGAGAGGCCCACCGCGCCGGCGCACAGCGGATGGTAGTCGGAGACGACGCCCTTGGCCTTGTAGCTGGCGAAGAACGGCATCTGCCAGCTTTCCAGGAACGCCTTGAGCGCGGACGGGACGCCTTCGTGCAGCACGCCGCGGCCGACGAGGGCGAGCGGCCGGCGCGCGGCGGCGAGGCGCTTCTGCAGCTGCGCGGCGCCGTCGGCGGTGAGCGCGGCGGGAAGCTGGCGCGGCGGCTGGCGCTCCTCGGTCTCGGTGGAGTCGCTGCGGTTGAAATCGGCGGGGACGTTCAGCATCACCGGCCCCGCGGGATAGGCGAGCGCGATGTCGAGCGCTTTCGCCACCTGCTGGGCGGCGCGGTGCGGGTTCAGCTGGTCGGCGTACTTGGTGACCGGCTTGGCCAGATCGACGTGGTCCAGCACCTGGTGGTTGTAGATGCCGGCCTGGCGGGTGGCCATCTCGCCGCACAGGATCATCATCGCGGTGCGCTCCATCAGCGCGCCGGCGATGCCCGACACCGCGTTGGAGATGCCGGGGCCCAGCGCCGGGATCAGCACCGCGGGCCTGCCGGTGAGCTGGTACACGGCGTCGGCCATGAAACAGGCGGACGGCTCGGCCTTCGCCAGCACGAACTCGATGCCCTGCTCCTCGCAGGCGCGGATGGTTTCCAGCACGTCGTTGCCGGGAATGCCGAAGGCGAAGCGCGCGCCGTAGGCCTTGAGCGTGCGGGCGACGGCGTCGGCCACCTTGGGCGGGGCGGTTTGCGGAGCGGGGGAGGCGGACATGAGTGGGCCTTATGAGGAGCCGGCGTCGCTAACGATTCTACCGGGGATGATGAAGATCACGGATATCGAAACCATTTGAACCGCCAAGGGCGCCAAGGACGCGAAGGAACGATTTTTCTCATGGCGTCCAGTCGTTGCTTTTCCTTTGCGTCCTTGGCGTCCCTCGCGGTTCAAGGCCTTGCCTTCAGCCCGTGATCGGCGAGTAGCGGCGCACGAGGCCAGCGATGGAGCGCAGGATCGGGACCGCCAGCAGCACGGCGGCGACGCCCACCAGCGTGGCCGAGATCGGCCGCTCGACGAAGATCGCCAGGCTGCCGTGGGAAAGCAGCAGCGACTGGCGCACGGCATTCTCGAACAGACCGCCCAGCACGAAGGCCAGCAGCAGCGGCGCGGGGTCGAGGCTGACGCGCTTCAGCAGGAACGCCAGCAGGCCCAGGGCCACCATGATGCCGACGTCGAAGGTGTTGATGTTGACGCTGTAGGCGCCGATGACGCAGAACAGGATGATGAGCGGCGCCAGGATCGCGTAGGGAATCTTCAGCAGCCGCACGAACACGCCCACCATCGGCACGTTGAGGATCACCAGGATGACGTTGCCGATCAGCATGCTGGTGATGACGCCCCAGAACAGGTCGGGGTTGTCGCGCATCAGCAGCGGCCCGGGCGCGAGGCCGTGGACCATCAGCGCGCCCATCAGTACGCCCATCACCACGTTGGCGGGAATGCCCAGCGTGAGCAGCGGCACGAACGCGCCCTGGGCGGCGGAGTTGTTGGCGGCCTCGGGCCCGGCGACGCCCTCGATCACGCCGGTGCCGAATTTCTCCGGGTGGCGCGAGAGGCGCCGCTCCATGACGTAGGCGGCGAACGAGGCCAGGATCGCGCCGCCGCCGGGCAGCAGCCCCAGCAGGAAGCCCAGCACCGAGCCGCGGGCGATGGGCGCGCCCGCTGCCTTCCAGTCGCGCCGGTTGGGCAGCATTTCCTTGAGCTTGCTGGGCTGCGGGATGAACGACGATTGCGGGTTCTTGCGCGAGGCCAGGTAGAGCAGCTCGGAGATGCCGAACAGGCCCATCGCCATGATAGCGATGTTGAGGCCGTCGAACAGCTCGGTGCGGCCGAAAGTGAAACGCTCGGCGCCGGCGATGGGGTCGAGGCCGATGGTGGCGAACAGCAGGCCTACCATCACCATCATCAGCGACTTCACCATCGACGTGGACGAGATCAGCGTCACCAGCAGCAGGCCGAGGGCCACCAGCGCGGCGTACTCGGGCGGGCCGAAGTCGAGCGCGAAATGCGCCACCCACGGCCCCACCAGCGACAGCGCCACCACCGCGAACACGCCGGCGATGAGCGAGGCGAACGCGGCGATGCCGAGCGCGGCGCCGGCGCGGCCGTTGCGCGCCATCTCGTAGCCGTCGAGGCAGGTGACGACGGACGCCGCCTCGCCCGGCACCTTCACCAGGATCGAGGTGATGGAGCCGCCGTACATGGCGCCGTAGTAGATGCCGCCCAGCATGATGATGGCGGCGGTGGGGTCCATCTTGAACGTGACCGGCAGCAGGATGGCGATGGTGGCGGCGGGACCGAGGCCGGGCAGCACGCCGATGGCGGTGCCGATGACCACACCCACCAGGCAGAACGCCAGGTTCTGGAACGTCAGCGCGACGCTGAAGCCGAGGGCGAGGTTTGCGAAGAGATCCATCGGCTCAGCCGAACGCCGCCGCCAGCACGCCCTTGGGCAGCTCGACGCCGAGGGCGCGCACGAACAGGATCTCGCACACCAGCAGCGTCGCCACGGTGACCACCACCGTCTTCGGCCACGACAGGCGCTCGGCCACCTTGAGGATGAACACGAACACCAGCGTCACGGTCACCACGTAGCCGAGCCGCTCGAGCGCCAGCGCCGCGAACGCAAGGCCGCCCAGGTAGCAGAAGAACTTGCCCCAGGTGCGCTCGCCTACCTCTTCGGGCTCGGCCGGCCGCTCGCGCTCGGCCAGGTCGGCGAGCGTGGCGAGGGCGGTGAGCCCGATGAGCGCGACGCTGACGACGAACGGCAGCAGCCCCGGACCCGGGATGTTGCCGCGCCAGAGGCCGAACTGCCAGCCGCTCACGGCGCCGTAGACGCCGAGCGCGATCAGCAGCACGTTGGCCAGGAGCTTGCCGGCCTTGGGATTCATCGCAAGAAAAAACGGCCGGCGCACGGGGCGCCGGCCGCGGAGGACGCTATTCTTTGCGTAGGCCGAGCTCGCGGCCCAGCTTGTCGTAGGTTTCGAACTGGCTCTGGGCCCATTTCGCCGTGTCCGCCGGCGAGCGGATCTGCGGCACCGATCCGAGCTGGGTGGTGAGCTTGAGCCAGGACTTGTCCTTGGCGACTTCGGCCAGCGCCTTGGCCCACTTGTCCACGATCGCCTGGTCCATGCCCGGCGGGCCGTAGAGCGCGCTCCAACCGGTGATCTGCTCCATGTCCGGATAGCCCAGCTCGCGCGCGGTGGGCACGTCCTTGAGTTCGGCGTAGCGCTCGGGCGTGGTGACCATCAGCGCTCGCATCTGGCCGGCGCGGATGTAGTTGACCACCGTCGCCAGGTTGGAGCAGCCGAAATCGACGTGCCCGCCCAGCACCGCGGTGGAGGCCTCGCCGCCGCCCTTGAACGGCACCTGGGTGGCGGCGTCCTTGGAGAGCTTGAGCGAGCTGAACAGCATCTGCGGGCCCATCTGGTGGATGGTGCCGACGCCGGCGGTGGAGTAGGACAGCTTGCCGGGGTTCTTCTTGATGGCGTCCACCAGGTCCTGCATGGTCTTGTACGGCGAATCCGCCTTCACCGCGCAGACGTAGGGATTCAGTTCCAGCAGGCCGAGGAAAGTGAAGTCGTTCCACTTGTACGGGATGGTGGGCTGCAGTGCGGGGATGACCGCCTGGGAGCCGACCCGCGCCAGCAGCAGCGTGTAGCCGTCGGGCTTGGCGTTCTTCACGAACGCGGAGCCGGTGACGCCGCTGGCGCCGGTGCGGTTCACCACCAGGATCGGCTGGCCGATGTACTGGGCGGCGGTGGAGGCGAGGTTGCGCGCCGCCAGGTCGGAGTCGCCGCCGGCACTGTAGGGCGCGACGATGGTGATGGGCTTGCTGGGATACTCGTCGGCGGCGGCGTGCGTGCCGATGAGGAGCGAGGCGCCGGCGGCAAGTCCCGCCGCGGAGCCGACGATGCGCTTCAACGTGGTCTTCATGTCATCCTCCAATGGACGTGGCGGGAATTCCTGCCACCCGCGGCCGCTGCGCCCGGGGCGCTGGCTTCTTGTTGTCCGGCCCGGTTCGGCGGCCGGTGGCGCTTTCGGCGGTACGGGCGCAAGCCCTTACCGGATTTCTGTTTTTTTCGTTTCTATTCAAAATGCTGCAGCGCAAACGAGAGGCGTCGCGGGGCTGCCTGACGAAAACTAGCAGCGGCCCCTCCATAAGTCCAATGGATATGCATGATAGTCGTTATTCAGATCTCAAATTGTCAACCGCAGCCTGCCCGGATGCTTGCGCGGGCCCGAAACCATGGAGTACCGTGCGCCGCCTGAACCCGGATTTCGGAGATGAACCATGGCAGTGGTGCTGGTGGAACGGCCCGCCGACGGCGTGGCGCTGGTGCGGCTCAACCGGCCGGACGCGCGCAATGCGCTGAACGGCGAACTGCGTGCGCAGCTGGCGGAGACGTTTCGCGCGCTGACCGACGACGATGGCGTGCGCTGCATCGTCGTCGCCGGCAACGACAAGGCGTTCGCCGCCGGCGCCGACCTGAAGGAAATCCAGAACGACGGCCCGGTGGAGATCCTGCAGCGGCAGGTGCTGCGCCTGTGGCAGGCGATCGCCACCTGCCCCAAACCCATCATCGCCGCAGTGAACGGCTTCGCGCTGGGCGGCGGCTGCGAGCTGGCGCTGCACGCGGACATCATCGTCGCCGGCGAGAACGCCACTTTCGGCCAGCCGGAAGTGAAAGTGGGCATCATGCCCGGCGGCGGCGCCACCCAGCGGCTGACGCGCGCGGTGGGGAAGTACCGGGCGATGAAAATGGTGCTGACCGGCGAGCCGGTCTCGGGGCGCGAGGCGGCGGCCATGGGGCTCGCCAGCGAAGTGGCGCCCGACGAGAAAGTGCTGCCGCGCGCCCTGGAGCTCGCCAGCGCCATCGCTGCGCTGCCGCCGCTCGCGGTGATGCAGACCAAGGAGGTGCTGCTGGCCGGCGCCGATGCGTCGCTCTACACCGGGCTGCTGCTGGAGCGCAAATCCTTCGAACTGCTGTTCGCGTCGCGCGACCAGAAGGAAGGCATCGCAGCGTTCCTCGAGAAGCGCAAGCCGAAGTTCGAAGGGCGCTGATCAGACGCGCCGGCTCAGGTCGGCCAGGGATTCGCGCAGCCAGGCGTGGCCGGGGTCGGCCTCCAGCGCCTGGTGCCATACCAGGAAAATCGGGATGGCGGGACACTCCACCGGCGTTTTCAGGATCTTCAGGCGGAAGTTCTCGGCGTACACCGCGGCCATGCGCCGTGGCAGCGTGCAGACGAAGTCGGTGCCCTTGACGATCAGCGGCATCGACAGGAAGTGCGGCACCTGCAGCGCGATGCGGCGCGTGAGTCCCATTTTCTTGAGCGCGCGGTCGATCACCGGGCCTTCCGCGGTGCGCGGCGCCAGGATCACGTGGGGCAGGTCGACATACTGCTCCAGCGTCAGCACGTCACCGACGCTGGGGTGATCCTGGCGCACCATCGACACCAGCGCCTCTTCCATCAGCAGCTGGTTCTGGAACTCGCGGTCCTTGATGCGGAAGTAGGTGATGGCGAGGTCCACCTCGCCCTGCTTCAGCGCCTCGTTGAGCAGGTTGCCGCCCAGCGGCTGGATGTCGAGCTTGAGCCGCGGCGCGGCCTGCGACAGCCAGTCCATGAAGCGCGGCATGATGACCGCCTCGCCGTAGTCCTCCACCGCCACCGTGAACTTGCGGTCGGAGAGGCGGTAGTCGAACTCGGTGTTGCCGCGCACCGCGTTCTGGATCAGGTCGAGCGCCTGGCGCACCGGCGCCGCCATCAGCCGCGCCTTGGCCGTGGGCGTCATGCCCTGGGCGGTGCGGGTGAACAGGGGATCGTTGAGCGCGACGCGCAGCCGCGACAGGGCGTTGGACACCGCCGGCTGGCTCATGGCGAGACGGCGCGACGCGCGCGTCAGGTTGCCTTCGGCGAAGATGGCGTCGAACACCGCCAGCAGGTTGAGATCCAGGTTGCGGAAATTCACGACACCAATAAGCCCCATCACACTTATCCATTGGACTTATAGTTTTGCCGCTGCTAAGTTGTCAAGCGCCGCCTTGGATGCGGCGTTGAAACCAACCAGGAATCCCGCTGCGGCGCGGACCGCAGCGGGAGTCGAGGAGGGATTGCATGGCGATGGACCCCGAAGCGGACGGGGCGGTGGTGGGCGTCGTGGGCGCCGGGGCCATGGGCCGCGGCATCGCGCAGGTCGCCGCCACCGGCGGCTATCGCGTCCTGCTCACCGACAGCCGCCCCGGCGCGGCGGCGGAGGCGCGCGAGTTCATCGCCGGCATGCTCAAGCGCGCGGCGGAGAAGGGCAGCATGAGCGCCGGCGACGCCGATGCCGCCGTGCAGCGCATCGAACTGGTGGACGCCGTCGCGGCGCTGAAACCCTGTGCGCTGGTGATCGAGGCGGTGGTCGAGGATCCGGCGGTGAAGCAGGCGCTGTTCGCGCAGCTCGAGGTCATCGTCGCCGAGGACTGCATCATCGCTTCCAACACGTCGTCGCTGTCCGTCACGGCGCTGGCGTCGAAACTCCAGCGCCCCGGGCGCCTTGCCGGCTTCCACTTCTTCAACCCGGTGCCGCTGATGAAGCTGGTGGAAGTCATCGATGGCGTGCGCACCGAGGCGTGGGTCGCGGACACGCTGGCGGCCGTGGGCAAACGCATGGGCCGCGAGCCGGTGCGGGTGAAGGACGCGCCGGGTTTCCTGGTGAACCAGGTGGGGCGCGGCTTCACCATCGAGGCCGCGCACCTGGTGGGCGAGGGAATTGCGAGCTTCGTCGACGTGGACCGCATCATGCGCGACCTCGCCGGATTCCGCATGGGCCCGTTCGAGCTGATGGAGCTCACCGGCCTCGACGTGACGCACCCGGCCACCGAGCTGATCTATGAGCAGTTCTATCACGAGCCGCGCTACCGGCCGTCGACGTTGATGGCGAGCCGCGTGGCCGCCGGCATCCTGGGCCGCAAGACCCGCCACGGCTTCTATGAGTACAAAGATGGCAAGCCGGTGGTCCCGCCCGAGCCGGCGGCGCCTGCCGCGCGGCCCGGGTCCGTCTGGGTGAGCGCCGCCGAACCGGAGGGCTGCGCCGTGCTGCGTCCGCTCCTGGAAAAGCTCGGCGCGAAAGTGGAAAGCGGCGACGCACCCTCCGCCGACGCGCTCTGCCTGGTGACGCCGCTGGGCGAGGACGCCACCACGGCGGCGCTCTCGCAGGGGCTCGACCCGCGCCGCACCGTGGCGGTGGACACGCTGTTTCCGCTGGACAGGCGCCGCGTCATCATGGGCACGCCGATCACCGAGCCCGCGGCGCGTGAGGCCGCCCACGGCCTGCTCGCGGCCGATGGCGTGCCGGTCACGGTGATTCGCGACAGCCCGGGTTTCGTCGCGCAGCGTATCGTCGCGATGATCGCCAACATCGGCGCCAGCATCGCCCAGAATCGCACCGCCGCGCCCGCGGACATCGACAAGGCCACGAAACTGGGGCTCAACTATCCCCATGGCCCGCTGGGCTTCGGCGACGCGCTGGGACCGCGACGGGCGCTGAAGGTGCTGGAGAACATGCAACGGACCTACGGCGATCCGCGCTATCGCCCCAACGTGTGGCTCGCACGCCGCGCGCGCCTGGGCGTCTCGCTGCTCACGCCGGAGGATTGAGCGAGCGTAGAGCATGCATTTCGAACCGCCAAGGGCGCGAAGGACGCGAAGGAAAAGGCGACGAACGTGCTGGAAAGGGTTTCCTTGGCGTCCTTCGCGTCCTTGGCGGTTCAATTGAAGGAGATTCAATGTTGAATGCCTATTTGTACGACGGCCTGCGAACGCCCTTCGGCCGCAACGCCGGCGCACTGGCGAAAGTGCGCCCCGATGACCTGCTGGCGGGGGTGATCCGCGACGTGGTGGTGCGCAGCGCATTCAAGCCCGAGCAGATCGAGGACGTGGTGGTGGGCTGCGGCAACCAGGCGGGCGAGGACAGCCGCTGCATCGCGCGCCACGCCGGCCTGCTGGCGGGACTGCCGATCGAGACCGCCGGCGCGGTCCTGCAGCGCAACTGCGGCAGCGGCCTGCAGGCGATCATTTCTGCGAGCCATGCCCTGACCTGCGGCGAGGGCGAGGTGATGGTGGCGGGCGGCGTCGAGAGCATGAGCCGCTCGGCGTTCGTCATGGGCAAGGCGGAGACCGCGTTCGCGCGGGAAGTGAAGATCTTCGATTCCGCGCTGGGCGCACGCTTCCCCAATCCGCGGATCGAGTCCGAGTTCGGCGCCGACACGATGCCGGAGACCGCCGACAACCTGGCGCGCGAGTTCGACATCTCCCGCGATGCCTGCGATCGCTTCGCCGAGGGTTCGCAGCGCAAGTACGCCATCGCCAAGGGGGAGGGCTTCTTTGCCGGCGAGATCGCGCCGGTGACGGTGCCGGCCAGGAAAGGCGAAACGGTGGTGGTCACCGAGGACGAGCACCCGCGCGCCGACACCAGCGCGGATGCGCTGGCGAGACTGCAGCCGCTCAACCGGGACGGCGTCACCACGGCTGGCAATGCCTCGGGCATCAACGACGGCGCCGTGGCGATGATCCTGGCGACCCGCGCCGCGGGCGACGCGGCCGGCGCGACGCCCATGGCGCGCATCGTGGCGTCCGCGGCGGCGGGCGTGCCGCCGCGCATCATGGGCTACGGCCCGGTGCCGGCCGCCCACAAGGCGCTGGAGCGCGCCGGGCTCACGCTCAAGGACATGGACGTGATCGAGATCAACGAGGCGTTCGCCGCCCAGGTGCTGGCGTGCCTGCGCGGAATGTCGCTGGGATTCGACGATCCGCGCGTGAACCCCAACGGTGGCGCGATCGCGGTGGGCCATCCGCTGGGCGCTTCGGGTCCGCGCCTTCTGCTCACCGCGGCCCGCGAGCTGCAGCGGCGCGGGGGCCGCTACGCGCTGGTGTCGATGTGCATCGGCGTTGGCCAGGGCATTGCGGCCGTCATCGAGCGCTGCGAGTAGGCCGGGCATCGTGGTGACGGCGCAGCCCGTGCACCGGGAAGTCACGCTGACCGGCGGCGACTTCGCCTGGGACGATCCGTTCCTGCTGGAGCGGGAGCTCTCGGACGAAGAGCGCATGATTCGCGACAGCGCGCGCGATTATGCCCAGGAGAAGCTCGCGCCCCGCATCCTGGAGTGGAACCGCCATGAGCGCTTCGATCCCGCGGTGATGTGCGAGATGGGCGAGCTGGGGCTGCTGGGCGCGCCGCTATCGGGCTACGGTTGCGCCGGCGTGAGCTACGTCGCCTACGGGCTCATCATGCGCGAGCTGGAGCGCGTGGATACCGCGTTCCGGTCCGCGTGCGGCGTGCAGACGACGCTTTCGATGCTGCCGATCTACGCCTACGGCAGCGAGGACCAGCGCGAGAAGTACCTGCCGCGCATGGCGAAGGGCGAGCTGCTGGGCTGCTTCGGCCTGACCGAGCCCGACCACGGCTCGGATCCCGGCAGCATGCGCGCCCGCGCGCGCAAGGCCGACGGCGGCTGGCGCCTGACCGGCAACAAGATGTGGATCACGCACTCGCCCATCGCCGACCTGATGGTGGTGTGGGCCAAGGACGACGACGGTGTCATCCGCGGCTTCATCCTGGAGCGCGGCATGAAGGGCCTGTCGACGCCCAAGATCGAGGGCAAGTTCTCGGTGCGCGCGTCGCCCACCGGCGAGATCGTCATGGACGACGTCTTTGTGCCGGAAGAGAACCTGCTGCCGGGGGTGAAGGGGCTCAAGGGACCGTTCGGCTGTCTCAACAACGCGCGCTTCGGCATCTGCTGGGGCGCCATGGGATCGGCCGAGTTCTGCTGGCACGCCGCGCGCCAGTACGCCATGGCGCGCAGCCAGTTCGGGCGGCCGCTGGCGGCCAACCAGCTGGTGCAGAAGAAGCTCGCCGACATGCAGACCGAAATCGCGCTCGGGCTGCTGGCCTGCCTGCGCGTGTCGCGGCTGCGCGACGAGGGGCTGGCGACGCCGGAGATGGTGTCGCTGCTCAAGCGCAACTGCGCCGGCAAGGCGCTGGAGATCGCCCGCGCGGCGCGGGACATGCACGGCGGCAACGGCATCGCCGACGAATACCACGTGATCCGCCATCTGCTGAACCTGGAGACGGTGAACACGCTGGAAGGCACCCACGACATCCACGCGCTGGTGCTGGGCCGCGCCCAGACCGGCATCTCCGCTTTCAGCTAGAAGGAAAATGGCCACCGGACTCACCGCTCTCGTCAAGCCGGCGTCGATCGCGATCCTGGGCGCGTCGGCCGACTTCAGGAAGATCAACGGCCGCCCGCTCAAGCACCTGCTGGACAAGGGCTACCAGGGGAAGATCTACCCGGTCAATCCCAAGTACGGGCGCATCGGCGATCTGCCCTGCTATCCGACGGTGGCGGCGATTCCAGGGCCCGTCGACCTGGCTGTGGTGGTGCTGCCGGCGGCCGCGGTGATCGACGCCTTCCGTGCCCTCGGGCGCAAGAAGGTGCCGGCGGCGGTGGTGTTCAGCTCGGGCTTCGGCGAGATGGGGCCCGAAGGCAAGCGCCTCGAACAGGAGTTGGCTCAGGTCGCGCGCGAGAACGGCGTTCGCCTGTGCGGGCCCAACTGCCTCGGCCTCATCAACGCCTTCGAGAAAGTCATCGCCACCTTCAGCCAGTACGCCGACGGCGAGAACGTTCCGGGGCCGGTGGCGTTCGTCACCCAGTCCGGCGCGTTCGGCACCGCCATCGCCGCGCTGGCGCGCAACCGGCGCCTGGGCATCGGCTATTTCGTAAACACCGGCAACGAGGCCGACGTGAACCTGGTGAGCGCGATGGAGGAGGTGCTGCAGGACCCGCGCATCCGCGTTGGCACCGGCTACATCGAGGGGCTCAGAGACGGCGCCGGCCTGGCACGGCTGGCGCGCCAGGCGCTGGAGCTGGGCAAGCCGCTGGTGCTGACCAAGGTGGGGCGCATGGCCGCCGGCGCGCGCGCGGCGGCGTCCCACACCGGTTCGCTGGCGGGCGAAGACGCGGTGTTCGACGGCGTCGTGCGCCAGCTCGGCATCGTGCGCGCGAGGAACGAAGAGCACATGCTGGACATGGCGCAGGTGTTCGCCCACTGCGCGCTGCCCGAGGGCCGCGGCATCGGCATCGCCAGCCAGTCGGGTGGCGCCGGCGTGCTGATGGCCGATCGCGCCGAGGAGCTGGGCCTGTCGGTGCCGACGCTTACGCCGGAGACGCAGGCGAAAATCAAGGCGACGATTCCGGGGTTCGGCGTCGCCGCCAATCCCATCGACGTCACCGGCCAGTTCGTCGCCGAGCCGGCGATCCTGCGCGAGAGCATCCTGCTGATGCTGGAGGATCCGCAGGTGCACATCGGCATCGCCTGGCTGCAGCTCATGCACGCCAACGTCGACCTGCTGGTGAAGATCTTCGAGGAAGTGAAGGCGCGCACCGCCAAGCCGTTCATTGTTGTCTGGGTGGCGGCGCCGGACGCGGCGGTGAAGGCACTGGCCGAGCGCGGCATCCCGATGCTGCGCGGCGGCGAACCCGCCATCGACGCCATCGCCGGCATGGTGCAGTTTGCGGAGGCGCGCAAGCGCTTCCTCGCCGAACGCGCGGCGGCACCGGCGCCGCCGCAGCTCAAGCTGCCGGCAGGGGGCGGCGTGGTGTCGACGGTGGAAGCCGCCGCGCTGCTGCAGACCGCGGGCGTGCCGATGGCGCCGGTGCGGCTCGCGGCGGACGCTGACGCAGCGGTCGCAGCGGCCCGCGATCTGGGCTATCCGGTGGCGCTCAAGATCGAGTCGCCCGACATTCTCCACAAGACCGAGGCGAAGGGCGTGCGGCTGAACCTTGCCGACGAGGCCGCCGTGCGCGGGGCGTTCGCGGAAATCATGACCGCCGCGCGCCGCCACAAGGCCGATGCGCGCGTCGACGGCGTGGTGGTTCAAGCCATGGCGCGCGGCGACGTGGAGTTCGTCCTCGGGCTGAAGAACGATCCCGCGTTCGGCCCGGTATTGATGGCGGGCCTGGGCGGGGTGCTGGTGGAAGTTCTGAAGGACGTCGCGTTCCGCCGCTGTCCGCTGGCGCCGCACGAGGCGGAGCAGATGCTCGCGGAGCTGAAGGGGCGGGCAATCCTCGATGGCGTACGCGGCAAGCCCCCGGTCAACCGCAAGGCGCTGACCGAGCTGATCTGCGCCGTCTCGCGCTTCGGTGCCGCCGCCGGCGAGCGGCTCGCCGAGCTGGACCTCAATCCCGTGCTGCTGTCGGCTGACGGCGCCGTCGCGGTGGACAGCGTCCTGGTGCTGAATCCCGCCTAGAGGTTTTCCCGGATCAGCCGCGCGGCGGCGAGCAGCAGCGCCTCCTCGCCGGGACCAGCGGCGAGCTGCGCCCCGATGGGCAGGCCGCCGGCCTGCTCGGCGTCGCCGATGGAGCGGCCGCGCTCCACCAGCTCGCGCATGCGCGGGCTCATGGACGCCGCCGCGCGGTCGTAGTCGCCGCCGTGATGCCACGCAATGCCGCGGCAGAGCAGGGTGTAGGTGATCCACTCGATGCGGTCGAAGTCCGCCGGCAGCTCGATGCGGGTGACGGTGACACCGGCGCGCCCCAGCGCTTCGGCTGCGCGCCGCACCGTCTGTTCGCTGGCCGTGGCGACGCGTGCGTGCAGCGGGCCCACCGCCAGCAGGGCGTGGCCGGGCCGCGGTGAGGCGGCAACGTCGGGCGGTGCGATCGCGCGCGAGCCAACGCCTCCTCGGGCTTGAGATCGGCGAAAGCGCGTACAGTGGGCTCGCGCTCCGCGACGCGGGCCAAGCAGGCCGCGGTCAATGTCTCGCTGGTGAGCGCGTCCAGCGCGCCGAACGGCTCGCCCATGAAAATCACGGAAAGCTCGGTGGCGAACGTAAGAAGAAGGAGGGATGACCGCGAGAGGCGGTTTCGGAACCGCGCACTGGTGGTGCGCCTCGGCGGGGAGCGCACCGGAACGGGGCTCCATCCGCCGCGCTGGCGCTGGCTTCAAGCCCTTTCCTGGGTGAAGCCGCCGATGTAGCTGAGCAGTTCGTCTTCCTGGTACGGCTTGCCGAGGTAGAGATTGACCCCGAGCTCCATAGCGTAGTCGCGGTGTTTCTGCGCCAGTCGCGAAGTGATCATGATGATCGGTGTGTGCGACATGCGCGGGTCGCCGCGCACGTGCTTGGTGAGTTCGAAGCCGTCCATGCGCGGCATTTCGATGTCGACCAGCATCACCGCGGGGGTGACGTCTTGCAGTTTTTGCAGGGCGTCGAGGCCGTCCTTGGCCGTGACGACGCGGAAGCCGTTGCGCATGAGCAGGCGCCCCGTCACGTTGCGCACCGTCAGCGAGTCGTCCACCACCATGATCAGCGGATCGGTCGCCGTCTCCTCGACCGGCGCCGGGGTCTTCGGCGTGATCACCGCGGCACGCCGCTCGCCGAGGATCACCGGGTTCAGGATCAGCACGACGTCGCCGCTCGGAAGCACCGTCGCGCCGGCGATCCCGGGAACGCGGGAGAGCTGCGGCCCCAGGCTCTTCATGACCAGATCCTGGTTGGATTGGACCGCGTCCACCAGCACGGCGACGCGCCCGTCGCCGCTGCGCAATAACAGCAGATAGTTGCGGCTGCGCACCTCGGGGGCCGCGTCAGCGAGTCCCAGCAGGTGCGGCAGGTAATGCAGGGGATAGCGGTTCCCCATCCATTGCACGGCGCTGTCGGCAAGCACGCCCTCGAGTGTCTGCGTGCCCACTTCCTGCACCTGCTCCACCATGCTGGTGAGAACGCCCCAGGTCCGGGATGCGGCCGAGAGCAGCAAGACCTTGGTGACGGCGAGCGTCAGCGGCACCCGCAGGCTGAAGACGGCACCGCGGCCGGTCTCGGAGGCGAGGTCGACCCGGCCGCCAAGGGCCTGGAGTTCGCTGGCGACGACATCCATGCCGACGCCGCGGCCGGCGACTTCGGTGACCTCGCTCGCGGTCGAGAAGCCCGGTCGGAAGATCAGCTGGGCCAGTTCCGATTCCGCGACGTCCGCGCGCGGCGCCAGCCAGCCCAGATCCTCCGCCTTGCCGCGTATGGAGGTGTAATCGAGCCCGCGGCCGTCGTCCTCGACGACCATGACGACGTCGTTGATGTCCTGGCGCAATGTCAACGTGATGCGCCCGGTTTCGGCCTTGCCCAGCGCGGCGCGGTGGGCGGGCGCCTCGATGCCATGCGCGACAGCGTTGCGCAGCAGGTGCTCCAGCGGCGCGATCACCCGCTCCAGCACGCCGCGATCGATCTCCACCTGGGACCCGACGATGTCGAACGCGACACGCTTTTCCATCTCGCGGGCGGTTTGACGGACGACCCGGTGAAGACGCTCGGCCACGGTGCGGAACGGCACCGTGCGCAGCTGCATCAGATCGTCCTGCAGCTGGCGGTTGAGATGCGTCTGGGCCGACAGCGCCGAGTTCACTTCGTCGAGGCCGTCGAGCAGCTGCTGCTGCACGGTGGTGACGTCGTGGACCGATTCCGCCATCAGGCGCGTCAGTTCCTGGAACCGCGTGAAGCGGTCGAACTCCAGCGGGTCGAAGGCGGCGTCGGCCTCCTGGGTCTGGGCGAGCCGGGACTGGAGCCGGGCTTCCGCATGGATCTCGATCTCGCGCAGCTGGTTGCGCAGACGCGTCACGCTGTCGGTCAGCTCCAGCAGGGTCTGCCGGAAGCTGCGCGACTCCACCTCGATGCGGCCCCGGGCGATGCTGATCTCGCCGGCCTGGTTGACCAGCCGGTCGACGGTGTCGGCCGCAACCCGGATCTGGGCGGAGAGAACACCGGCCTCCTCGGGCTCGGCGAAGCGTTCGCGTTCCGCGACCGCCGCCTCGGGTTCCGGCGCGGCTGCAGCGGGCGTCGGCGCCGCAGCGGTGGCCTGGACGCTGGCTGCTGCAGCGGGCTCGGCCGGCGTCGCCTCGCCAGCCGGACGCTTCAGGGCGTCCAATGCGACCACCAAGCGGTCCAGGCGCTCTTCGAGGTCGTCGAACGTGGCCGGCGTGAAGCCCGCGCTGTCGGCGGCCTGCTCGACCGCGGATTCCATGGTATGCACGAGTTCAGCCAGGCGCATCGCGCCCGCCATGCGGGCGCTGCCTTTGAGCGTGTGCAGCGCGCGGCGCAACGAAGCCAGCGCCGGAGCGTCGCCGGCGTCGGCCCTGAGCTGACGGAGATCCTCGCCGAGCGTCGGCACGAGGTCGTCCGTCTCTACCAGGAAGATCCGAAGCAGCTCGTCGTCGATGTCGTCCCTGACCACACGGCGTTCCGCCCCCGCGGAGGGGGCTGACGCCACCGCGCTCGAGCCGATTACCTCATGCGCAGCGCGAGCCAGGGCTTCGGCCTCGGCCGGGTAACCCTCGACCGGCGCGCCCCGGGAAAGCGCGTCCAGCTGCATCCGAAGCGCGTCGACGGCGCGTGACGCGGCCTCCCGCTGAGTCGGAGAAAGCACCCGGTCTTCCTCTCGCGCAATGGCCAGCATCTGTTCCAGCGCTCCCGCCAAATCCACGATCTCGGGGGCACCTGCGGTGCGCGAGCTTCCCGCCAGCGTATGGGCGGCGCGCACGGCTGCCTCGAAAGGCGGCTCCGTCAGGGTCTCGGTTGCCGCCAGGGCTTCCGCCAGGCGGCGGATGCAACCTCCGGCTTCGGCGAGATAAATCTGGATGAGCGGCGTGACCGGTTCGGAAGTTCCGACGGGGCGGGGTTCCTCGGCGACGGGCGTCTCCGCGTCCGCCTCCTGGGGCAGCGGCTGGTGCCCGGCAATGAAGTCCAGTGTCTGCTCCGCCAGCGGCGGAATCTCCACGAGTGTCGTCTCCCCCGGTCCCGGCGCCTGGGGTTCCTCGGGCGGCTGCGCCGAGGTGGGCGGGGGGATTGCCGGCAAGGACTTGTTGGACACCGGCTGCGGCATCTCCCCGCCGCGCAGGGTGGCAGCCTCGTCGTCCAGTCGGGACCAGTTCACCGCGACACGGCCATCCTGGGCCATGGCCGTAGCCCAGGTGTCGAAATTCGAGTGGGCCCGGTTCAGGTATGCCAGCAACTCGGGCGAGACATCCTGCTCGAGCTTGAGCCAGTGATTGAGCAGGCTTTCCACCGTCCAGGCGGCTTCGCCCAGATTGGGCAAACCGGCCATGCGCCCACTGCCCTTCAGAGTGTGGAACGCACGGCGGACCGTGACCAGCGTGTCCCGATCGTCCGGGTGCTCGCGGCACACCGCCAGGTGATCCGCCAGCTCGGCGAGAATCCCCCGTGCCTCCTCGAGGAAGATGTCGACGATTTCCGGGTCCGCGTTTGCGCGATCGTCGATCCCGTGCTGTACTGGTTCCGAAGCTTGATCGGTTTCTGCCGCAGTAGCCAACGCTGGCGCGGCATCCTGCGCAGCCGGGGGAAGGGCTTCCGCCCGGAGTTTGGTCCTTACGGTCGGCGATTCCTCGGGCGTGTACTCCGCTGCCGTAGGTTCGAGGGCCTCCTGCGGCTCTTCGGCGGGCGCGAAATCCAGGTTTTCCCGAGGCGTCCGGGGCTCCGGCTCGGGCTGCGCGCGGCGCGTTTGGGTTTCGTCACCCGAGACAAACCGCTGGAGCGCTTTCTCCACCATCGAGCGCTCGTTGACGGCTCCCTGGGGAAGGGCCTGGACGAAAAAGGCGAGGCTGCCGAGTCCGTCAGCCAACACGTTTACTTCGAACTGGGAGGGCGCGTGCTCGCGGTCGGCAAGCATCCCGATGACCTGGGCGCAATGCTCCAGCAACTGCGCCGCCGTCTCCTGGTTCAGCATCGTCAATGCGCCGATCACATGGCGGGCGAACGGCTCCAGGGCGGCCAGCTGCTCCCGGGTCGATCTGCCGCGGAAGAAACCGTCCAGCACCTGCTCCATGTGCGTCAGGTTGGCGTGCATCTCGCGCGCCACCTGGGTCAGCAGTTCGGTGTCCTCGTTCTTTGCCGCGAGGCCTGAAAGTGCGCGATCGTCGGGATCTCCCGGCCGGCCGGAAAGGGCGTTGAGCAGCCGGGCGGCAATGGCTTCAACCTTGGCTTCGATCTGAGGAGTCAAGGTGGTGAAGCGGTTCAGCGCGTGCTCCGCGGCCAGCAGCGCGGTCGCCATCTCCATGGCGATCAGCTCCTGGCGATCGGCGCTCTGCGCCCGCAGCACCGAGGAAACCCGCTCGATCAGCTCGGCCAACTCTCGCAGCGGCTGATTTCCGAGCTCGCCTACGGCCGAGCGGAAATCGCTCACCTGCGAGCGGAAGCTGTTGAGCGAAGTGCTGTCGCCCACGCTATAGCTGGTCCAGGCGGCCTTGGCGGCGCCAAGCGCCTCATGCGCGGAGCGCAGCAGCGGCGTTACCCGCTCGACGTCGAGCTCCACGAGACCGAGGATGGTAGAGGGCGCTGCATGCCGCTCCAGCTGGAAAAGGCCTTGGATGTCGCGAATCCGCTGTGTTAGCGGCTCGCAGCTTCTCAATTCGTACAGCAAGTCCCGCAACAAGGGGTCAGCGGAAGTGTCAGTGGCCGAACTGGCGGACGCGACATAGCGCTCGATCCGTGCGCACAGTCGCTTCTGCTCGTCCGAGACCGGGGACGACGCCTTGGACAGGGCGTCGAGGAAACCCCCCGCTACCCACCAGATGCGGCGCTGCTGCGGTCCTGGTTGAGCCTTTTCGATTTCCTCGATGGCGCCAGCCATGATGGCGAGTCCGCCGGCGCCGTTGCGCAGCCAGGAGAGCATTCCCCGCTGATAGCTCGCCCGCTGTAGCTTGAACTGTGCGGACAGGGCGGAGTCGGCCAACGGCTGACCGTCAGGGCGGGGCGGGGGATAGAGGCTCAGGTCCGGGTAGAACAGCGCCTTGTCGTCGATCTCCGCGCCATGGGCCCGGGCCAGCTCGCGCAATTGCGGCAACAGGTTCATGGGCTGGTCCGGCTCGCCATGGACCACGTCTTCCAAGTACTGCGCCACGTTGCCGATGGAGTGCACCAGCAGTTCCATGTTGGTGGCGGTGGCAAGGCGTCGCTGCGAGGCCACGGCGGCGGAAAGGACCTCGATCTCCTGCACGAAACGCGCGAGGCCTTCCATGCCGATCATGGTCAGAGCGCCGCTCACCTCTCTCAGGCCCACCGCAGCGTTGGCGAACTCACCCGCGTCCTCCGGTGATTCGGCGGTCACCGCGAACGCCGCCTTCGCCCTCGCGAGAGCGGCGTCGATCTCGGGCTTGACCCAGGTCAGCGGACCTGATTGCAGAGAGAGTCTGGCGCTCATCGGCGATCGGTCAGGCCTTGAAGCCGGACACCGAAACCTTGAGCTTCTGCGCCAGCTCGTTGACCTGGCCCATCGATTCGGCTGTCCACTTCGTCCCCTTGGTGGTTTGTTGCGTGATGTTCAGAATTCCTTGCATGCTCTTGGCAACGGCCTGCGCTGATTCGCGCTGCGCCTGCGCAGATTCCGAAATGGAGGAGATCAGTTCAGCCAGGCGCGTCGTGACGTCCCGGATTTCCGCCAGCGCCTGCCCGGCGCCGTCGGCCCGCTTCGCCCCCTCCACAACGCCGATCGTGCTCTGCTCCATGGCCTGCACGGCATCATGGGTGTCGCTCTGAATCGTGCGGACGATGGCGCCAATCTGCTTGGTCGCTTCCGCGGAACGCTCGGCGAGGCGCTGGACTTCCTCCGCCACTACCGTGAAGCCGCGGCCGGCGTCGCCCGCGGCGGCCGCTTGGATGGCGGCATTCAGTGCGAGAACGTTGGTTTGCTCCGTGATGCTGGCGATCAACTGAACGATCTCGCCAATCTCCTGGGAACTTTCACCCAGACGCTTGATCCGCTTTGACGTTTCCTGGATCTGTTCACGCAGCGCGTCCATGCCGGCGATGGACTCGTTCACCGCCATGGCGCCTTTCTGGGAGGCGGCGAGCGACTGCTCCGCCACCTGGGCGCACTCGGCGGCGTTGTTGGACACGCCCGTGATGGAATCGGCCATCTGTAGCACCGAGGAGGTCGTGGTTTTGATCTCCTCGCCCTGGCGCTCGGCCACCTGCAGCAATTGCCCGGATACCGCGCGACCCTGGTTCGTCGACTCGGTCAGCTGGCCTGCCGCCTGGTTGATCTGGTTCACCAGGCTGCGCAGCTCGTCGATGGCGAAGTTGACCGCGTCCGCGATCGCCCCGGTCATGTCCTCGGTGACGCGGGCATGGCGGGTCAGGTCGCCCTCAGCCAGCTGCGACATGTCGTCCAGGAGCCGCAGAATCGCTTCCTCATTACGGCGATTCGCGCGCTCGTTCTCCATGGCGCGGCGCCGCGCGTCGTCCACGAACGCTTTTGCTATGAGGGCCAGCACCGCCAGCGTCAATACGGCGAAGACCAGACCCGTGACGATGCCGCCGAATCCCGCCCCTTCCTCCTGGTAGACGGCCGTCAGGCCGTCGACCGAACCGAGCAGAGGCTCGCTCGCGAGCGAGATTTCGCGGGACGCCTGCTTGGCCTTGGCCAAGTCGTTCATAGCGTCGACGACGCTCTTGACGTTTTCGCGGAACTCGCCGGACAGCTTCAGCAGGGCGGCGGCAGTCGCCTTGGATGCCGGATGACGAACAGGCTCCAGTCCGAAGTCCTTGCTGCCGTTCGCCACGGCAGACACGGCCTGCTCGAAGGCCGCGGCGTTGCGCGCGAGCCCCAACGCCACCTGGGGGTTCGGATCATCGGTTGAGAGCAGGCGGTTCGCCTCCATAAAGTCGTAGTTAGCGACGTCCGCGTAGAGCTGGCGGGCGATTGCCACGGCGCGCGGGTCTTCGCCTCGCTCCTGCGTCACCACGCCCAGCTGCTGCGAAAGCGTGCGCATTTGGGGACCCGCCTTGCGGATCGCGGCTTCGCGGGCCTGCAGCGCCACCAACCCGTCTTGCTGCTTGAGGATAATCCCGATGTTCTCGCTGAAGGGTTTCCATTTTTCGGTGACAACGGCGAGCGCCGCGCCGGCTGCGTCGGAGGGCACCGTCAGGTTCACGCCGTACATCTCGCTCCCGTCTCGGAGCGCTGCGACCGAGGAGGCGTAGGCGGTTTGCCCGGCGTTGAGCTTTTCAAACGCCTCCTTCTGTCCCCGCACCGACTGCTCCGCCAGAATCGCCAGGCGCTGGGACAGCATCTTCAGTTCGGTGGCGGTGGTGGTCTGGACCTGGTTGACCCGTCCCTGCCAGATGGTGAGGCCAAACGTTGCCACCGTCATGGACAGGAACATCAGCACCAGAATGCCCAGGACCTGGAGCTGACGCTGAAAGGCCAGTTGCCCGATGATAGGCAGCCCGTGGAATTCGCCGGCGCGCTTTTCCTTTGCGGCGGCCGAGGACGCACCACCTGCGCCCCCCTCCTTGGACTTTTTGCCGGATTTACCTTTGCTGCTTTGCCCCTCGACGGCTTCGGGCAGGCCCGGAATTTTCAGTTCGGATGCGACCGACGCCATGATTCCCTCCAAGTTGAAGCCAGTACTGAATTCAGGCGGCCGCCACCTGCCCCGCGATCTCAAGGAACGCAGGTGTGGTAACGAGGCGCCGTATGTTTAGTTCTTTCCAAGTCTTGCCGTCATTTTCCGTGTACTCGCCGGACATCCGCTCGCGGTCGGTGGCAGCGGGTACGCCCTGCGACTGAAGGTTCCGCAGTCCGAGGCTGCGGGTAACCAGGAATCCCGTATTGACCCGATACTTGGGGTGGATAAGCACCAGCCGGGTTTCGGTTCCTGTGACGACCGGGGTCAGACCCATGAAGGCGGCCAGATCGACGACGCCGTAGAGGTTGCCGCGGATATTGGTGATCCCCAGAAACCAGGGGCGTGTATTGGGCACGAGAGTGAGGGCGGGCACCGGCATCACCTCGCTGAGGTCCGCCAGGCGAACGATCCAGGACTCGCCGCCGATCTCCAGCGCCAGATACGAGGAAGTCGGCCCGGTAGCCCGCTGCGCGTTGATGCGTCTCAGGAGACCTTCCTGATACTCGCGCAGGCTTCCGAACTTTTTTTCCATGAGCCGGTTCCCGTTGAAGCTCAGGCCAACGCAGCGATTTTTTGCAGCAGGTCCTTTTCCTGGACCGGCTTGACGATGTAGTCGCGCGCGCCTTGTCGCATACCCCAGATCTTGTCCGTTTCCTGTCCCTTGCTGCTGCAAATGATGACGGGGATATGCTTGGTGCCATCCGCCCTGGTAATCGCGCGCGTCGCCTGGAAACCGTTCGTCCCGGGCATGACCACGTCCATGAGAATCAGGTCCGGCTTGAGATGATCCGCCTTGCTGACGGCTTCATCCCCGCTCTCAGCGGTGAAAACCTCGTAACCGTTCTTCTTGAGGATCTCGGACAGCGCCTGGCGGTCCGTAACAGAATCCTCAACCACAAGAACTTTTTTGATCGCCATAGGAGAGCTCCTGGTCAGCAGCGGATTTCTTGGATGCATGCGCGACGACCGCGTGGATCAGGTCCTCGCGCGTGAACGGTTTGGTGAGGTATTCGTCGGATCCCACCATGCGACCCTTGGCACGGTCGAAAACGCCGTCCTTGCTGGACAGCATGATGACCGGCGTCGTCCGGAACTTGGGGTTGCGCTTGATCAGCGCGCACGCCTGGTAGCCGTCCAGGCGCGGCATCATGATGTCGACGAAAATGACGTCGGGGTGGTGCTCGGTGATCTTGGTGAGGGCCGAGAAGCCGTCTTCGGCCAGGATGACGTCGCCTCCGGCCTGGCGAAGGAACAACTCGGCACTGCGGCGGATGGTGTTGCTATCGTCGATCACCATCACCCGGATGCCCTGCAGCGGCGCAGCCTCGGTCACGCGCAGTCCTCCCCGACTCGCGTGTCCTCGCTCCTCCCTGAGCTTCCGAGTGCCATAACCTTGCCCCCCTGATCGGCAGCCGTCGCGCGGCCCCGTTTCGTTCCGGAGCCGTCTTCCGGGTGCGGCGCAGCGGAATCATCCGCCGCGCCGCCCCGACCTACGACGGAGCTTTTTACGACACGTGCATTTTGAGCGCGGGCAATTTACAAACTCCAGCGACGACCGACGAGTGGCGAATACTTGCGGACGAACGGTAGCTTTGCGTTCTAACTCACGGTTTGAAAAGAAATGTTGTCTGGGATGCGATGGGCTGAAAACCCACGCCCTTGGCTGTTCCGCGGGATTTTTGCGGGTGACGGGGTTGAAGGATGGGGGAGCCGATCAAAGGGAGACCCCGAGATGTTGCCCCAAATCTAGCAAATCAATAGATTCGGCCCCTCGAGGATACTGCCAGGAATTTCTTAAAACTTTTTATTTCAGACTGTTACTAAGGATTCTGGGCTGCAGGGCGTTGCTCCAGCCGATGCACCAGAATGCGCAGGAAAGCCTTGTTGAACTGGACCTGGGTGGTCTCGGACGCCCGCAGCAGGGCAGGTGCCTTCAACTCGAGGGCCGTTGCGGTGGCCAATGTGGTGACCGTGGTGGTCCGGACCCGCGACGATTCCTCGAAGTAGAGCATCAAGCCGAAGCAATCCCCGGGGACGAGTTCGGCGAGGTTGGCGTTTCCCCGGGATACCCTGACGCGTCCATCCACCAGGATGAACAACGAGTCGCCCGCCTGGCCTTCACGCACCAGCACGGTGTCTTTCGGGACCTTGCGCCAGATGCCAAGGCTTAGCACCTCCCAGATCTGGCTGTCTTCGAATTTTTCGAAGAACGGCAACTGCTTCAGCGCGTTGAATTTGGATGTGTCGGCGACTTCGCCGCTGACCTGGAGCTGGCTGAAGACGTTGGCCAGATCCTTTGCAAATTCGGTCCAGGTCGGATACCGCTCGTCGAGGTCCTTGCACAACGCACGCATGACGATCCGGTCGATGCTTGGGGGTATCTCCGGCCGGTGCTCGCTGGGTGGTGGCGGCTCGACGTAGAGAATCTCCTGCATCAGCTTCTCGGTCTCGCGCGCAGTGTAGGGGAGGCGTCCGGTCAGGAGACGATACATGACCACGCCCAGGGAGTAGATGTCGGTCTGGTGGGTCAGTTCGCGTTCCTGGATCTGCTCCGGGGACATGTAGGCGGGCGAGCCCACCCCCGTCAGCTGGGTGTACTCGGCCACGGACAGAAACGCCGTGCCGAAGTCGGTGATCTTGATCTCGGTGCCGTGGGTCACCAGGATGTTGGCCGGCTTCACGTCGCGATGTATGACGCCTTGGCGCATCGCGTACTCCAGCGCCCGGCAGCACTTGAAGCTGATCTCGACGACACGGTCGATCGACAGCAGGCGGTCCCGGTGGCAATAGGGCTGCAGGGTGCCTCCCGGCACGTACTCCATCACGATGTAACTGTGGTCGCCCTCCATCGCCGCGTCGAAGATTGCGGCGATGTGGGGGTGCTTCAGGCGCCCCGCCAACGATGCCTCGCTCTGAAACGCCCGCAGGAAGCGCTTGTTCTCGCGCGGGTTGCCCCGCAGGTGCGGCGCCAGCACCTTGACTGCCACCTCGCGCTCCGCGAAAGGGTCCTGTGCCAGATAGACGCGACAGGTTGAGCCGCGCCCGAGCTCGCGCATCACCTTGTACTTGCCTACGTACTCGGGGAGGCTTTCTGAGACCTGATCGTTCATCGGCATCGCGTGGGTTTTGGCGGCCGAGAATAGCACGCGTGCGCCGCTGGCAACGGCGTTGCGCCGACGAACGGCGGCGATCAGCGGTCGAGCGCGCCGCCGCAGCTGGAACCCTGCCCGGCGGTACAGCCGAAGCAATGATCCGCCACAGCGATCGGATTGCCGGTGAGGTCGTGCGTGAGCAAGTCCATCAAGCGGGTGCGGCCGAACCCGTTTACGCGCATCGGCAAACCCAGCATCTGATTGAAGTCGCAATCGTAGACGTAGCCCCGCCAATCGACGGACAGCAGGCTGCGGCACATGACCGACTCCAGGTTTTCGGCCCGGTAGGCGCTCCGCAGCGTGTCCATGTAGATGTTGAACTGGCCCCTGGAGACGAGTGTGCTGCCGAAGCGCTGGATCGGCATGTTGGTCATGGTGAACAGGCGGTTGAAGGCGACGCCGTAACGCGCCGAGAGGTGCTCGCGGTATGCTTCCTCAAGGGCGGCCTCGGACGGCGGAAGCGACGGTCCCTGGGGGTTGTAGACCAGGTTGAGCGTCAAGCCCGAAGCCGGCTGCGCGTAGCCTAGCGCGTTGAGGCGCCGGAGCCCGCTGATGCTGGCTTCGAACACCCCGTCGCCCCGCTGCCGGTCGACGTTTTCCTCCAGATAGCAAGGCAGCGATGCGACGATCTCGACCCGGTGCTCTGCCAGGAACGCGGCCAGATCGTCGTGCCCGGGCTCCTCCAGTATGGTCAGGTTGCAACGATCCATGACGTGGACGCCGCGGCCGCGCGCGGCGCGAACCAGGTGACGAAAATGCGGATTCAGCTCGGGCGCGCCGCCGGTGAGGTCCAGGCGGCGCACGCCCGAGGCCTCCAGAAAGCGCAACACTTCGTCAATGGTTTCGCGCGACATCAGCTCCTTGCGGTCGGGGCTGGCGTTCACGTGACAATGCAGGCAAGCCTGGTTGCACTTATAGCCCAGGGTGACCTGCAGCGTCTCCAGCGTCCGGCGGCGGATCTTCGGGAAACTGGTCTGTTGCAGCAGAGGTAGCGTGTTATGCATGGTCGTGATCCTGCGGTTCGATGGCGGGCGGAGGCTGCGCCGGGGATCCGGGCGGGATGGTCAGGCAAGCCGCCATTCGTGGTAGCGACGCACCCAGTCCAGGACCCTTTCGGGCGCGTGAGCCTTTTTCCAGACACCGGCGGCATATTTGTTGGCCTCGGCGAGCGTTGGATAGACGTGGATGGTGCCCAGGATTTTGTTCAGGCCGATGCCTTGTTTCATCGCCAGCACCCACTCGGCCAGGAGGTCGCCGGCGTGGTCGCCAACGATGGTGACGCCCAGGATCCGGTCCCTGCCCGGAACAGTCAGCACCTTGACCATGCCGTGCGCCTCGCCATCGGCGATGGCGCGGTCCAGGTCGTCGATGCCGTAGGTGGCAGCCTCGTAGGCGACGCCCTTTTCCCTGGCCTCGATCTCGTTCAGGCCCACCCGCGCCACCTCCGGCTCGGTGAACGTGGCCCAGGGAATCACCGAGTAGTCGGCACGGAATTTCCGGAACTGGCCGAACAGCGCGTTGACTGCCGCGTACCAGGCCTGGTGAGCGGCGGTATGGGTGAACTGGAACGGTCCCGCTACATCGCCGCACACAAAGATGTTGGGGTAGAGCGTCTGCAGGAACTCGTTGGACTCGATCGTGCGGTTTCTGTTCAGCGGGATGCCGAGCTCGTCCAGTCCGTAACCCTCCGAGTTCGCGACGCGCCCGACCGCCACCAGCACCTGGTCGAAGGGGACCCGGACTTCGCTGTCGCCATGCTCGCAGATGAGGATCTTCTCGCCGTTCTCGACGCGGAACTCCTTGGCCTTGTGCTCGACGAGCACGTCGATGCCCTCCTGCGCGAAGCGCTCCATCACCATCTTCGACGCTTCCGGGTCTTCACGCATAAGGATGCGCGGCAGCATCTCCACCTGCGTCACCTTGGCGCCGAAGCGGGCGAACGCCTGCGTGAGCTCGGAGCCGATCGGGCCCCCGCCCAGCACCACGAGGCGACGGGGCAGCTCCCGCAGGTTCCACACGGTGTCGGACGTGAGATAGCCCACCTCCTGCAACCCGGGGATCGGCGGCACGAACGGCCGGGCGCCGGCGGCGATCACGATCGATCGCGTGGCAAGGGTGCGAGTGCCCTCGGCGGTGCGAACTTCCACCGTCCACGGCGACGTGATCCGGGCCTCGCCCTGGACGACGTCGACGCCCAGACCGGTGTAACGGTCCACCGAATCGTGCGGCTCCACCTGGCGCACCACCGACTGAACGCGCTCCATGACATCGGCGAAATCGAACTCCACGTCTGCCCTGCGGATGCCCCACTCGCGCGAGCGCCGGAACTGGCTCAGCAGCTTGGCGGAGCGGATCAGCGCCTTGGAGGGCACGCAACCGGTATTGAGGCAGTCGCCCCCCATCTTGTGCTTCTCGATCAGGGTGACCTTGGCCTTCACCGCCGCGGCGATGTACGCAGACACCAGGCCGGCCGAGCCGGCGCCGATGACCACGATGTTGCGGTCGAACCGCACGGGGCGCTGCCACCGTCCGTATACGCGCCGCACCTTGACGAAGTCGACCAGCTTTTTGGCCAGCAGCGGAAAGACGCCGAGGAGCACGAACGACAGCAGCAAGCCCGGCGACAGGATGCCCGAGACCGACTCCAGCTGGCCGATCTGGGTGCCGGCGTTCACGTAAACCAGCGTGCCCGGCAGCATGCCCAGCTGGCTGACCCAATAGAAAGTCCGCGTTGCCAGCGGCGTGAGGCCCATGGCGAGGTTGATGACGAAGAACGGGAACGCCGGCACCAGGCGCAACGTAAACAGGTAAAAGGCGCCTTCCTTGTCGACGCCGGCGTTGATGGCGCGCAGCTTGTTGCCGAAGCGCTTCTGGACGGCGTCGTGGAACAGGAAGCGGCTGGCGAGGAAGGCGAGCGTGGCGCCGATGGTGGACGCGAAGGACACGATCACCGTGCCCCAGAACAAGCCAAAGATGGCGCCGCCCACCAGCGTCATCAGCGCTGCGCCGGGCAGCGAGAGGCTGGTGACGGCGACGTAGATGACAAAGTAGACCGCGGCGGTGGCCAGCGGATTGGCGTCGAACGTGGACGTGATCGCGGCCTGCTGGGCCCTGAAGAACTCGAGGCTGAAGAACCGCCCGAGGTCGAAGATGAAGAAGGCAGCGGCCAAGCCGACGATGACGGCCAGAAGTGCGATTCGCGACTTGGTCATGCAAGGTCTCCCGATTTCCCTTCAAGCTGTCCGCCCGCGGCTGGTCCATGGTACTTGACTTGGCATGGGGCCGGTCCTGGGCGCGGGCCGATGCCGTCTGGAGCCTTAGTCGCCCGGTGCCGGGGAACCTTACAAGGGCAGTTCAGCGCCGCAGCAGCCGCGCTAACTCGGGCCAGACGTTGTCCAGCATGCGGGCCTGGGCGGTTTCGCCCGGGTGTATGCCATCGGGCTGGAAATACTCGGGGTGCTCGCCGAATCCGTCCAGCAGAAACGGCACCAGCGCCACCTTTTCGCGAGCGGCCACGTCGGCGAACAACTGCTGGAACTTTTCCGTGTAGGCTTTGCCGTAATTCGGCGGGAGCCGAACGCCGACCAGCAGCACCCTGGCGCCCGCGGCCTTGGATTCGCCGACGATGGCCGAGAGATTGCCGCGCGAAGCCTCGAGGCTCAGGCCGCGAAGTCCGTCGTTTCCCCCCAGCTCGACGATTACAATATCCGGCCGATGCTCCGCCAGCGCGTGTCCGATGCGGTTCTTGCCCCCCAAGGTGGTTTCGCCGCTCACGCTCGCGTTGATTACGCGGTGGGGATGCCCTTGCGCCGCGAGGCGGCTTTGAAGCAGGTCCACCCAGCCCTTGCCGGCCGGCAGGCCGTAACCCGAAGACAGGCTGTCACCGAATACCAGCACGGTCGGCGCCGCAGCCGCAGCGGTCGAAAACCAGCATAAGAACAGGAACAGCGCTTTGCTCATGAATGAATCCAGAAAACCTCTGTTGCGGGCGACTGCCCTTACCAAACGCGTGCCCATGGGCGCTCGCTCGCTCGCCATTCTGAGCGATGTCAGCCTTGAAATCGAATCCGGCGAGGCGGTGGCCGTGGTAGGAGCTTCAGGCTCCGGGAAGACCACGCTGCTGGGGCTGCTGGCAGGGTTGGACGTGCCGACCGAGGGCCAGGTTCTGTTCGACGGCATCGATCTGTTCTCATTGGACGAGGACGGCCGGGCGGCATTGAGGCGCGACAACATCGGGTTTGTCTTCCAGTCTTTCCAGCTGTTGCCGATGTACACGGCCCTGGAGAACGTCACCCTGCCACTCGAGCTGGCGGCCCATCGCTACGCGCGCGAGGCCGCTCTGGCGCTGCTGGACCGCGTCGGACTCAAGGAGCGGGTGCATCACTATCCGCGCCAACTCTCCGGCGGCGAGCAGCAGCGGGTCGCAATCGCCCGTGCGTTCGCAACCTCGCCACGGCTGCTGCTGGCGGATGAACCCACCGGCAACCTCGATCCCGCCACCGGCGAGGAGATCATCAGCCTGATGTTCGACCTCAACCGCGAGCAGAAGACCACCCTGGTGCTGGTCACCCACGACCTCGCGCTCTCCGGCCGCTGCGGGCGCCAGTTGCGACTTCAGGGCGGACGGCTGGCGGCCGCGGAGCGGGTGCCGGCGTGACGGCGCTGGGGGAACTTCTGTTCGCGTTGCGCCTGCTGCGCCGGGACTGGCGCGCCGGTGAGCTGCGCGTGCTGGCGGCGGCGCTGGTGATCGCGGTGGCCAGCGTCACCACGGTGGCGTTCTTTTCCGACCGCGTGCGGGATGTCCTGGTGGCGCGCGCGAATCATCTGCTGGGCGGCGATCTGGTGCTGGTTTCTTCCCGGCCGATCCCGGATTCGTTCCGGCAGCAGGCGCTGAGCCTCGGGCTCGATGCGGTCCAGCTCTGGAGCTTCCCCAGCATGGCCACCGCGGCGGAGCGGTCATTGCTGAGCGACGTGCGCGCCATCGAGCCCGGGTATCCGTTGCGGGGCGAGTTGCGGGTGGCGGCGGCGAGCGGCGGGCCCGGCGAGCCGCGCCGCGACGCGCCGTTCCCCGGCGACGTCTGGGTTGACGACCGCTTCCTGGCACGACTGGGGGTGGAGCCAGGCGACCGGATCGGGCTCGGGGATCGGGAATTCCGGATTGCCGGTGTGATCGTCAAGGAACCCGAGAGCGCCGTCGGCTTCGCCAACCTGGGGCCGCGGCTGATGCTCAATGCGGCCGATCTGCCGTCGACGGGACTGATCCAGCCCGGCAGCCGCATCCGCTACCGGTTGGTGCTCGCGGGGGAGCCCGGGCTGGTGGAAGCCTATCGGCAGGCGGCGCAGCCGCAGCTCGTGACCGGCCAGCGGCTGGAGGGCATCCGTGACGCACGGCCGGAGATCAGCTCCGGGCTGGATCGCGCCGAGCGCTTCCTCGCGCTGGCAGCGCTGGCCAGCGTGATCCTGGCGGCGGTGGCCGTGGCGCTGGCGGCCCGGCGCTATCTCCAACGCCATTTCGACGCCTGCGCAGTGATGCGCTGCCTTGGCGCGCGCCAGGCCACCATCGTGCGCGTGTACGCCTGGCTGTTCCTCGCGCTCGGACTCGTCGCCAGCACGGCGGGCACCGTGGCGGGGCTGGGGGCGCAGGAGGGGTTGGCGCGGGTGCTGGCGCCGCTGGTCGGAGGTGCGCTTCCGCCTCCCGGTTGGCTGCCTGCGGCGCGCGGCTTCGTGGCCGGGTTCGTGTTGCTGCTGGGATTTGCAATGCCGCCTATCGCCGCCCTCGGGCGCGTGCCGACGCTGCGGGTGCTGCGAAGGGATCTGGGAGCCCCCGGAGGCCTCGGTACGATGGGATACGTCGCCGGCATCGCCGCCATTTCCGGATTGGTGCTGTGGACCGCCGGGGACCTGCGGCTGGGGCTCATTGTGCTGCTTGGCGTGGCGGCGGCGTTGCTCGCTGCCGGCGCGCTGTCGTTTTTGCTCCTCCAGCTGGTGGGACGCGTCGCGGGCCGCGCCACCGGCGCCTGGCGCATCGGGCTCGCCAACCTGCGCCGCCGCGCGGCGGGCACCACGATCCAGGTGGCGGCGCTCGCCATGGGGTTGATGGCGATGCTGCTGCTCACGCTGGTGCGGGGCGAGCTGCTGGAGAACTGGCGTACCAGCCTGCCGCCGGACGCGCCCAATCGCTTCCTGGTCAACATCCAGGCGGACCAGCGGGAGCCTTTGGAGCGGTTTTTCCAGGAGCGCGGCATCGCGGCGCCGCGCACCTTTCCGATGGTGCGCGCGCGGCTCACCGCGATCAACGACCGGCCGGTTTCGTCGGAGGACTATGCCGATGATCGCGCCAAGCGCCTCATCGACCGGGAGTTCAATCTTTCCTGGACGGAGAAACTGTCGCCGGACAATCGCCTGGTGGCGGGCAGCTGGTGGCCCCGCGGCGCTCCAGCCACGGAAGTTTTCTCGGTGGAGCGGGGGATTGCCCAGACCCTGGGGATCCGCCTCGGCGATACCCTGACGTACGACATCGCCGGCGCCCGGGTGAAGGGCAAGGTGACCAGCCTGCGGCATGTCGACTGGGACACGTTTCGCGTGAATTTTTTCGTCGTCGCGCCACCGGGTTTCCTGGAGCCGTATCCGGCGAATTTCGTCACCAGTTTCTATCTGCCACCGGAGCGCAACGGCCTGATGAACGATCTGGTGAAGGCGTTTCCCAACCTGCTGGTCATCGACGTGGCGGCGGTCCTGGCGCAGGTGCAGACCATCATGGACCAGGTGATCCGGGCGGTGGAATTCGTCTTCGGCTTCACCCTTCTGGCGGGTTTGCTGGTTCTCTATGCGGCGATTGCCGCGACCCGCGACGAGCGCCTGCTGGATGCGGCCATCATGCGCACCCTGGGCGCCAGTACCCGTCAGCTTGCCCAGACCCAGGCCGTGGAGTTCGTCGCCATCGGCGCCATGGCGGGCCTGGTGGCGGCCGCCGGCGCGACCGGCGTCGGCTGGGCCATTGCGCAGCGGATTCTGAACATCCCGTTCCACGGCGATCCCTGGCTTTGGGTGATCGGCGTGGCCAGCGGCGCCATCGGGGTTGCCGCAGCGGGCTGGCTCGGGACCCGGCGCCTGATCCGGCGGCCGCCGCTGAGGATCCTGAGCGCCACGTGAGGCCCCACCGCCGCAGGGTAAAATACACGCGATGGGCCTCGATCCGGAAGTGTCGCCGCTGTCGCGGCAAGGCGACGAATGGCCGAGCGTTTGCGCGCGGCGGTCTTGGTCTTGATAAGGATCCTCGCGCAGCGAGGCTCCTTCTGCGCAGACTAACCTGCGCAGCAGGTTATGTCGGAGCTAAAACCGGCGGGCGGACCGAAGGCAACGAAATCGGAAGGGTGGCAGAGCGGTTGAATGCACCGGTCTTGGCGCTTGCGAAGCCAGCGCTTGCGCAGACTAACCTGCGCAGCAGGTTATGTCGGAGCTAAAACCGGCGGGCGGACCGAAGGCAACGAAATCGGAAGGGTGGCAGAGCGGTTGAATGCACCGGTCTTGGCGCTTGCGAAGCCAGCGCTTGCGCAGACTAACCTGCGCAGCAGGTTATGTCGGAGCTAAAACCGGCGGGCGGACCGAAGGCAACGAAATCGGAAGGGTGGCAGAGCGGTTGAATGCACCGGTCTTGAAAACCGGCGGAGGCGCAAGCCTCTCGTGGGTTCGAATCCCACCCCTTCCGCCAGTTTGCGGAGGCACTGAACGGTCGGAGGGGTTACGAATGGCCACCCAACCTGAAGGAAAGTGGCTGACTGAACAAGCGGCTGTGCCGCGTGTTTCCCCTCACCCTCCGCCAACCGCCTGCTCGCGCAGAGCGTCGGCCCAGCAGTTGGGCGTTTCATAGAGGCGAACCCGCTCCAGGCGAAGCCGGTCCCCGTAGCGGTCGCGGTACGCGGCATCCAGGATGCGGAACGCTTCAAGAGCCAGGTTCTCGGCCGTCGGCGGCGCGTCCAGCACCACGGTTTTGTGGTCCGGCAGCGATTGCAGGAAGCGGAGTACCTCGGTGTCATGAATATAGGCGAGGAACGCATGGTCCCAGCGGTCCGTCACAAACTCCCGCGCGATGGCTTTTACGTCGCCGAAATCCATCACCATTCCCTGATCGGGGGCGCCTTCCCGCGTGATGACGGGGCCGGAGAGGGTCACTTCCAGCGCATAGCGGTGGCCATGCAGATGCCGGCAAATGCTGGCATGGTTGGGGATGCGATGTCCGGCGTCGAACTCGATGCGGCGGGTGATTTGCATTGGCCGTCACGCCCGGGAACGGGCGCTTGAAATGGCGTCAAAGTATACACCCCGGAGACAACCCCACCCGATGGAGCGTTCGTGACGCAGCCGGCCATCCCTCTGAGCCTCGCCGACCACCCGCGTGACAGCGTCGGCCTGACGTATGTGTATCCGGTGGTGTCCCGGCGTGCCCGAGGGGTATCGATCGGCATCAATCTGAACACCAACAATGCTTGCAACTGGCGCTGCGTTTACTGCCAGGTGCCGGGATTGGTGCGGGGGGCACCGCCACCGGTTGATCTGGAGCTGTTGGAGCGGGAACTCGCCGCTTTCCTGCAGGAAGTCCTGCACGGACGGTTCATGGCCGACCGGGTACCCGAGGACCTGCGCCGGCTCAACGACGTGGCGTTCTCGGGCAACGGGGAACCCACGAGTTGCCGGGAGTTCGATCGGGCCGTGGAGCGGGTGGTCCGGGTGATGGCGAGCGCAGGCGTGCCGGCGGCGGTGAAGCTCCTGCTCATCACCAACGGCAGCCTGGTGCGCCGGCGGCCGGTGCAGCGGGGGCTCGCAGCGATGAGCCGCCGCAACGGTGAGGTGTGGTTCAAGCTCGATGGGGGGAGGCCGGCGGACTGGGCTCGGATCAACGACATCCGTACGACACGGGAGCGCGTGCGCGAGAACCTTCTGGCCGCGGCGAGAGCTTGCCCGACCTGGGTCCAGACCTGCGTTTTCCGCTGGGACGGGCGGGACCCGTCGGCGGCATGGCGGGAGGCATATCTGGAGTTCTTGCGGGACGCGCTGCAATACGGGGCGCCGCTGCGCGGCGTACACGTCTACAGCGTGGCGCGCCAGTCGATGCAGCCGGAAGCAGCTCGCCTCGCGCCTGTCAGCAATGCCTGGGGGAGAGATCTCGCCAGGGACATCGCCGGACTGGGAATCGCGTCGACCTGGAATCCCTAGCTGCGGCGTCGATGCTGGTTCTGGGCGGTCTTGCGCAGGTTGCGATACAGCCGCGGTTCGCTGTGTTTCAGGTAACCGATCAGCCGAATATCGCCGCTGTCGAGGTCCGAAAGGTCGAACCGCTCGACATGCACCAGGCGCAGCAACGCCTGGACCGGACGCGGCATCGGACGGCCGTTCTCGTAACGCGATCCGCCGCTTTGGGTCACGCCGATACGGCCCCAGAACTCGGTCTGGCTCATGCCGAGACGGTGGCGAAGCTGTTTCGGATTGGGGGATTTGGATCGCATAGGACGTTGGGTTCCGACTACTTCCCTAAGAGAGGCAAAGTTCGCGGGAAAGTTCCTGGCGGTACCGGGCGGGTGTCCGGCGCCCCTTGGACACCTCGTCATGCCGGGGGAAATCCTTTAAACTGCGCGGTTTTTCGACGCTGGCCGGATCGTGGCTCTAATCGTTCAGAAATATGGCGGCACGTCCGTCGGCACCACGGAGCGCATCAAGAACGTGGCGCGGCGGGTGGCCAAATGGCACCAGCAAGGACACCAGGTGGTGGTGGTGGTGTCGGCCATGGCCGGCGAGACCAACCGCCTGATCGCCCTGGCGCGGGAAATCCAGGCGCATCCGGACCCGCGGGAACTCGATGTCATGGTGTCCACCGGCGAGCAGGTCACCATTGCGTTGCTTTGCATGGCCCTGATGGATCAGGGAATCAGGGCCCGCAGCTACACCGGAGGCCAGGTACGCATCTTGACGGACAACGCCTACACCAAGGCCCGCATCCTCCAGATCGACGAGCAGAACATGCGGCGCGACCTGGACCAGGGTTGCGTGGTGGTGGTGGCGGGCTTCCAGGGCGTTGACGAAGCCGGCAACATCACCACGCTGGGGCGGGGCGGCTCGGATACCACCGGCGTGGCGCTGGCAGCCGCGTTGAAAGCCGACGAGTGCCAGATCTATACCGATGTCGACGGTGTTTACACCACCGATCCCCGGATCGTGCCGGAGGCGCGGCGGCTGCGATGCATCACGTTCGAGGAGATGCTGGAAATGGCCAGCCTCGGATCCAAGGTGCTGCAGATCCGGTCGGTGGAATTCGCCGGGAAATACAAGGTCCGGCTCAGGGTGCTCTCCAGCTTCGAGGAGGAGGGCGAGGGCACGCTGATCACGTTCGAGGAAGACGAGAGAATGGAACAGGCGATCATTTCCGGCATTGCGTTCAACCGCGACGAGGCCAAGATCACGGTGCAGGACGTCCCCGACCGGCCCGGGATCGCGTACCAGATCCTGGGTCCCATTGCCGACGCCAATATCGACGTCGACATGATCGTCCAGAACGTTGGCCATGACGGCCTCACCGACCTGTCGTTCACCGTGCACCGCAACGAGTTCGGCAAGGCGATGAAGATGCTCACCGAGAAAGTGGCGCCCCACATCGGCGCGGCCGGCGTGACCGGCGACGAGAAGATCGCCAAGGTTTCGGTGGTGGGCGTCGGCATGCGCTCCCACGTCGGCATCGCGTCCAAGATGTTCCGCACGCTGGCCGAAGAGGGCATCAACATCCAGATGATCTCCACGTCGGAGATCAAGATTTCGGTGGTGGTGGAGGACAAGTACATGGAGCTGGCGGTACGGGCGCTGCACAAGGCGTTCGATCTCGACCAGCCGCAGTAGCGGTTTGACCCGGCGCCGAGCCAGCCGCTATTCTTCGGGAGTTTTCCCGGAGCCAAGCCGCGGCGGCCAGCGCTGGGGGGCGTAGAAAAACGGCGGGCGCCGGCGTTCTATGGATCCATTGCCCGCTGGCCAGATTTCAGGAGAGATGCCCGAGAGGCCGAAGGGGGCGCCCTGCTAAGGCGTTATACGGGCTTAAACCCGTATCGAGGGTTCGAATCCCTCTCTCTCCGCCAAACAAAATGCCCCGCTCGGCGGGGCATTTTCCCTTGGCGAAAGGTGAGTGGGCTCATCGCCGTCGACGTTTGACCCGGTCAAAAGGCCTGGCACGGACCACCGCGCGCAGGGAGCCCCGCTTTCCCGGGCGTTTCCAAACCGACAGGCGACTTTGCTATAATCCGCGCCTTCGCGCCCGTAGCTCAGTTGGATAGAGTACCTGGCTACGAACCAGGGGGTCGTGGGTTCAAATCCTGCCGGGCGCGCCAGCTTCTGCCTTGGGCCCTGCCGTTCGCGCGGGGCCTCTTTAATTGTCGCGATCCTGGAAATGATGGTCCGCTCGCTGGACGTGCGCGAGAAGATCGTTCCCATCGTCCACGATCTGGGGCACCACCAGGCGCTCTACGGCGTCCGGGCCGAGGATGTAACCGATCGCGTGCCGTCGCGGTGCGACGCCAGCGGGTCGAAACGTTCGGCGTCCCTGCGCTCGAAGGCGATATGAGACGGGTGCTGGCGGGGCATCACCAGGGCAAGGCGCACGTTCGCGAACTCCAGCAATGTCCACGTTTCGTCTGCGCAGGCGACGCGGCAGTCGAACCGTTCGCGATACCAGTCGGCGGCGCGCGCCACCTCATTCACGGGAATGGCGACTGGTGCAACGGATCCATGATGTCCTCCGATCAGCTGCCGCGGGATTTGCTACCCCGAGGGGAAACTGCCTAACCGGGTTCCGGTCCAACGCCCGGTTCGAGCCTATTCGGGAGAATGCAGTGAAAGTCTGCTCGATTCGTTTCCTGGCGGCGGTTGCCGCCAGCTTCGCCTTCGTTGCATCCGCCTCCGCCTCGGCCCTGAGCTGGAACGCGATGGGGCTCGTTGCCATCGACGGCAAGCCGCTGCCCGGCAAGCGCCTGGCGGACAAGGTGGTGCTGGTCGTCAACACCGCCTCCCTTTGCGGATTCACGCCGCAGTACAAGGGCCTGCAGGCGCTCTGGGAGCGATACCGGGAACGCGGTCTGGTGGTGCTGGGCGTCCCCTCCAACGACTTTGGCGGCCAGGAGCCCGGGGGCGAGGCGAAGATCAAGGATTTCTGCGAGGCGAATTTCGGCATCACGTTCCCCATGACCACCAAGCAGAAGGTCCGGGGACCCGCCGCTCATCCTTTGTACCGCTGGGCTGAGGCGGAGGGCGGACCAGCCGCCGTGCCGGGCTGGAATTTCCACAAGCTTCTGATCGGGCGCGACGGCCGTTTGATCGCTGCCTTCCCCAGCCAGGTGGAACCGACGGATGCGGCCGTCACCCGAGCCATCGAGGCCGCTCTGCGTTAGATGCCGGGCGGAAACCCCGCCGCCGATGTCAGGGCCAGGCTCGCAACCGCGACCGCCGTCAACCTGGGGATGGGCAGTCGGGCGGGGCCCCGATCCGAGGGGGAGAGCAGGGCGCTGGTCATGGCGACTCCCGGGTGTGTGGAGGTTGATGGGGCAGCGGCGGGCCAGCCGCGGCCGGATGTAGAGGGCAAACGTACGGTATGCGAGCTGCGCGGCGCTGCGGATGCCTGGCAGGCCAACCACTCCGGCCATCGGCCGGAAGCCCGGCACCCGGCGCCAAATCTCGACGCAAGCGAAGGACACCGCGCGGACCGCCGCGTCGAAGACCGGTCGCCGAACGGCAGTCTCGGGGCGGCGTTCGGGTTCGGGTCCTGGATCACGCATTCGTCCAGCAGCGGATTGGCGGTCAGCTCGGCGGCATTCAGCCCGAGCCCCGTCACCGCCGCGTCGTCCCGGCGGCGGGCGCGCAAGCACAACTCCCGCTGCGCAAACGGATGGTTCCGGTCCAGCGCCACTGCGTCCGGCCTGATGGCAGCGATCCGGACGACGGCCGGACCGTGGGCATCGGCGCGGGCGACGGGGAAGAACCTCGACGGGCTCAGCCACGGCGCGCTTCGCGGCGATGCGCGGCGACATGGGCCCGCGCCGTCGCCAGCGCCGATTCGGGATGCGACGCCAGCCGGTGGGCCCAGCGGGTGGTCTCCGGCAGCCGGTAACGGGTGACGCAGGCCATGACCAGCGCGATGGCCGTCGGCAGCGAGACGCGGTGGCCGATGGAGATGTAGAGCGGCGCGACACCAACCCGGGTCCGCAGCACGGCACCGATGATTTCATTGCCGTCCACCAGCGGCGTCGACGCGCCGCGCCGGTCGGGCGCCGGTGCGTGCTCCCCGATCAGGCGGGTTTTGGCGACGCCCACGGTGGGCACGTCGAACACGACGCCAAGGTGGCTCGCGAAGCCGAAGCGTCGCGGGTGCGCGTAGCCCTGCCCATCGCAAAGAATGACATCCGGTGCTGTGCGCAGCCGGGCGAGGGCCTTGGCGACGACCGGAATCTCGCGGAAGGACAGCAGCCCGGGCACATAGGGAAAGCGCACCGCGCCGACGGCGACGGCAAACTCCACCAGTTGCAGATCCGGCATCGTCAGCACGGCGACGCTGGCCCGGGCCAGACCGTCGCGGTCCAGACCGACATCGACGCCTGCGACGCGGCCAATGACGGCAGGCAGGCGATCCCGCGTCTCCAGGCGCTTCCGCAAGTTTGCCTGGAGCGCCGCGGCGTCGCGCGGGGCCAGATTCCAGGAATGACGGAGGACAGGTTTCACGTTCGGGCGGGGCGGAGCGGCGTAATCTAACACGTCGCCGGAACCACGCCGGGCGCACGGCGCGGCGCATCGGAATGCCATCCAAGCTCAACCATGTCATTGCTTTCGACGACGCGCCGTTTGCGGCGGGTCACCGCGGCGACGTGCCCGTGGTGGGCGTCGTCTACGCCGATCGCCGCCCGGAGGGCGTGCTGATCACCCGGGTGCGCCGCGACGGCGCCAACGCGACGGCCGTGCTGGCCCGCGCCATAGCCCAGTCGCGTCACTACCGGCATCTACGCCTGATCCTGCTCCAGGGGATCGCCCTGGCCGGATTCAATGTCGTGGACATCGACGCGCTGGCGGCGCAGGCGCGGCTGCCGGTCCTGGTCGTGGTGCGGCGGCGGCCCGACATGGAAGCGGTGCGGCGTGCCTTGCTGACGCGGGTTCCCGGAGGGCAGCGCAAATGGCGGCTGGTGGAACGGGCCGGCTTGCCGGAGCGGATCGGCGGATGCTGGATACAGCGGGCCGCCATTTCCCGCGCGGCCGCGGAGGCGGTGCTCCGTCGCTTCGCAGTGTACAGCCGAGTTCCGGAGCCGCTGCGGATGGCGCACCTGGTGGCCGGGGCCATCGGCGCGGGCGAGAGCCGGCACCGGCCATGAGCGGCAGGCCGGGCGGGCGGCTCAGGAATCGAGGCGGTCCCGCACCCAGCGCAGAGCACCGGCTGGAGGCGCGGCGGCAGCAGCGCCTCGGCCTCGTCGACGGTGATCCAGCGCACGATGCTCGGGGCGGCCGAGTTCCGCTGGCACCGGTAGCGCGACGCAGGCCCGCGGCGATTCGGCAATGAAGTAACGTACCAGCTATGGCGATGGGACGAAACGCGTTGGATTCTGACAGAATTCGCCCCGAGTCCCGTCGCCGGGAGGGATTCCGGGCGAAGTCCGATTCATAATCGCGGGTCCAGAACTTGCTTGCAACTCAAATCGGTGCACCAAAACAGCGAGCGTCGACAAAGCGCTCGACGGGATAAGAAAAGCGGGCCGCGGAACAACTGCGCGAGAACGATCACCGGTTTTCCTTCTCTATCGACGGCGTTTCCATTTGGCAGCCTTGGCTACATTTCGGTTCGGCGCTTTGCGTGAGTTTCTTCAGCGCAAGACACGCCGTGTCGCTGCCGGCTCGGCAGGCGCGGGGGAAGATGCGTCGCCCCGGCTGTCCGCGGACCCGGCGCGCGACCTCGCCCCGATGCGCTGGCTGTTTCTGGTCGCGATCGGCGGCTTCGTGCTCGCCGCGATCGGTTATTTTTACCTCAGCTCCCGCGGCAACGAGGTGGAACTCCACAACCGCCTGATGGCCGACCTGCGCCTGCTGAGCGAACAGGACGCCCGCTGGAACGACGAACTCCTCAACGCCCGGCTCGGCCTGCCCCCGAAGACCGGCGCCGGCGCGCCGGCGGCCGAGACGCTGCAGGAAACGTTGGAACGGGTCCGAACCCACGCCGAAGCGTTGCGCCGGCCCGGTCTGGAGGAGCACACGGGTCCGCTGGCGGAAGCTTTTCGCGGCAAGAGCGAGCTCATGGGCCGCTGGCGCGCCAGTGCCGGGCGGGTCATCGCCGCGCGCGCAGACTTGGCGCGGGTTGTCGCCGCCGCACAGGCGGCCGTGCGCGAGGCACGCGCCCGCGGAGGCAGGCGGCCCGATGACTGGGCGCGGCTCGAAACGTTGCTGTCGCTGACCGCGATGGTGGGGCAGGGGGCCGGCGCGCCGTCGGTGAGCGGTCCCTCCCTCAATCTGGCTGCGCTCGCCGCGGCGCTCAATACCAACGCCACCGGGTACGGCGATGCGGTGTCTGCAGCCACGTCGGCGGTCGCGCAGGGCCTGGGCGCGGTCCAGCGGGCATCGGAAGAGGAGTCGGCGCTGCTCCGGCAGATCGCGGACAATACCGGCGGTCAGCGGACCCGAACCCTCTCCGGGGCCGCCAATGCCCAACTCGGCGAAACCCTGGGGCTGCAGCAAGTCTACGAGATCTATCTCGCGGCCTATGTGGCCTCCCTGATCGTGCTGCTGGCCTACGCGGGCTGGCGTCTCAACCGCAGCTATCGCGTGATCGATTCCATGAACCGCCAGCTGGCCACAGCCAAGGACGGGCTGGAGCAGCGGGTGGCCGAACGCACGGCGGAACTTACCCGGGCCATGCACGAGATCAAGCAGCAGGAATCGCTGCTGATCCAGAGCGAGAAGCTTTCTTCCCTGGGGCAGATGGTGGCCGGCATCGCCCACGAGATCAACACGCCGCTGGCCTACGTCAAGAGCAGCGTCGATACGCTGGGCGCGCGGGTGCCGTTGCTGAGCCAGTACGTGGAGCAGTCGGAGGAGCTGCTGGGCATGCTCCAGTCCCAGGACGTGAGCGAGGAGCAGATCGGCGAGCAGTTCGCACGGGTGGCACAGATCTCGACGGAGCTTCAGCGCCAGAACGCGCTGGAGGATATCAAGGCGATGCTCAAGGATGGCAGCTTCGGCATCGGTCAGATCACGGAAATCGTCACCAACCTGCGCAACTTCAGCCGCCTCGACCGCAGCAAGGTGGCGCGGGTGGATCTGCACGAGGGCATCGAGACGACGCTGCAGATCGCGCGCCATGCGCTCAAGGGCAAGACCATAAAGAAGACGTTCGGGCCAGTGCCGCTGGTGACCTGCATGCCCTCCCAGATCAACCAGGTGTTCATGAACCTCATCGTCAACGCCGCCCAGGCGACGCCCGAGGAAGGGGGAGTGATCTTCATCCGCACCGCAGCGAAGGATCGCAATCAAGTGCTGGTGGAGATCGCCGACAACGGCAAGGGCATCCCGGAAGACGTCCTCCCCCGCATCTTCGATCCGTTCTTCACCACCAAGGAGGTCGGCAAGGGGACCGGGCTCGGCCTGTCGATCGTCTACAAGATCATCCAGCAGCACGGCGGCACCATTGGCGTGACCTCCAAGGTCGGGGTGGGTACCCGCTTCACCGTCATGCTGCCGGTGGCAGGCGAGGCTGCTGCGGCAGCGGCCGCCTGATCCGAACACAGAGCGGAGATCGAATGAGCGTTCCCAGTCAGGTCGGAAAATACGAGATCCTCGGGCAGCTCGGTCAGGGCGGCATGGGGGCGGTGTACCTGGGCTACGATCCGCTGATCCAGCGCACCGTCGCCCTGAAAGCGATCTCGCGCGCGAGCCTTGACCCCGGGGACGCGGAAACCATCCTGGACCGCTTCAAGCGCGAGGCCCAGGCAGCCGGGCGGCTGATACACCCCAACATCGTTTCCATCTACGAGTACGGCGAGCAGGGCGAGTTCGCTTTCATCGCCATGGAGTACGTGCGCGGCGAGCCGCTGCACCGGAAGGTGACCGGCGGCAGGAAACTTCCGCTCAACGAGACCATCAAGCTGCTCAAGCAACTGCTCAAGGCGCTCGACTATTCGCACCGGCACGGCGTCGTCCACCGGGACATCAAGCCGTCCAACATCCTGATCACGGAAGACGGCGAGGCGAAAGTCACCGATTTCGGCATCGCCCGGCTGGACTCGTCCACCATGACCCAGGTGGGCGACGTCCTCGGCACGCCGAACTACATGTCCCCGGAGCAGTTTGAAGGCCGTGCCGTGGACGCGCGCTCGGACATCTACTCCGCCGGCGTCATCGCTTTCCAGCTCCTGACCGGTCAGCGCCCATTCAGCGGCAACAGCGTCGCCATCATGCGCGCCGTGATGGAAGATCCCGCGCCCAGCCTGCGCGATTTCAACGCGGACCTGCCGGAGGCCATCGACATCGTGGTGCGCAAGGCCCTGTCGAAGCGCCCGGATGACCGTTTCCAGACGGCGGACCAGTTCTTCGACGCCATCATGTACGCGCTCTCGGGCCAGCCTCCCGCGGAGCCCGAGGACACGGTCGACCGCATCGGCGAGCCGCAGCCGGCGGTGTCCATCAACCGCGCCGCCGTGCAGAGCCTGCGCAAGGCCGCGATCGCGCGCGCCGAGAGCGAGGAAACGGCCGCCGAGAGCGACGATCCCGACACGGAGGATTCGGTCACGTTCGACAACGTCCTCGGCCGCAAGGCGCGGGTGCTGTTCGTCGACGACGAGGAGCGCATCGTCAACGCGCTGCGCAAGCTCTTCCGCAAGCGCTATCACGTCTTCACCGCCACCGACGGCCAGCAGGCGCTCGATTTCGCCAAGCGCTTCCACGTCCACCTGGTGGTCAGCGACCAGCGCATGCCGGGCATGACCGGCGTCGAGCTGCTGCGGGAGCTGAAGCTGGTGTCGCCCGGCACCGTGCGCATCCTGCTCACCGGTTACTCGGACATCAACGCCATCGTCGGGTCGATCAACGAGGGCGAGGTCTACCGCTTCATCAACAAGCCGTGGGACGACCAGCAGCTCAAGAAGATCGTGCGCGAGGCGGTTTCCATCGGTCTCGAGCTGGCCGAGGCCGGCCAGGTGCCGGCGCCCGCGCCGGGCATGCCGAAGGCGTCGGTGCTGGTGCTCTCGGGCGACGAATACGTGTTCCGCGCGACGAAGGAGCTGTTCAACGGCGTGTGCTCGACGATCTACGCGCGTGACATCCCGGTGGCGCTGGAACTGCTCCAGACCCAGGATATCGCGGCGCTGATCTGCGACATGGACGCCAGCAGCGAGCACATCACCACGTTCATCAAGCTGCTGAAGCAGGAGTATCCGGAGATCCTCTCCATCGTCGCCACCAGCGCCTCGGATTCGGAGCTGGTGATCGAGCTGATCAACCAGGCGCAGATCTACCGCTTCGTCAACAAGCCGGTCAATCTCAAGCTGCTCAAGCAGCACGTGCTGGCGGCGCTCAACCGTTATGCGCAGTTCGAGCGCTCGCCGCACCTGTTGAAGCAGTTCCGCGTCCAGGACGCGACGCGGGTGCGCAAGTCGTCGTTTGGCCGCGTGTTGCTGACCGGCTTGCGCACTTTCGGCCAGCGCCTCGGCAGCGCGCTGCCGTTGCGGTCCCCGGGAGAGAAGTGAGCGCCGCGCTGGCCGCGGCGGCGGTCGTGGACTAGAATCAAAGACATCCTCCGTCACCGATCGAAGTGCAACATCCCGTATCCACCGCTTTTCTGAGGAGATCGCGCCATGTGCTCTCTCCTCGGCTGTGGATGCGCCGCGTCCTGTTCTGGGCCGGCGCGCTGGCCGTTGGCGGCGCGGCCATTGTCTTTGCGCTGGCATCCGAAGAAGCCAACGGCCTGTTCCGCAAGCTGGTCGGCATCTCGCCTTTCCTGCCCTTGATCGTGACTCCGGCGATGCTGGCGCTGTGCGTCTGGATCACCCGGCGCTTCTTCGCCGGCTCCCAGGGCAGCGGCATCCCGCAGACCATCGCCGCGCTGCAGATGCGCGATTCCGGCGCGCGCGACGGGGTGCTGTCCCTGCGCATCGCGGGCGGCAAGATTTTTCTCACCGTGCTCTCGCTGTTGGGGGGCGCCTCGGTGGGACGCGAGGGGCCGACGGTGCAGATCGGCGCCTCCATCATGCACAGCGTCGGACGTTTCGTGCGCTTTCCCAGGCGCGAGCTGCACCGCGGGCTGATACTCGCGGGCGGTGCGGCCGGCGTTGCCGCGGCGTTCAACACGCCGCTGGCGGGGGTGGTGTTCGCCATCGAGGAAATGAGCCGTTCCTTCGAGCAGCGGACCAGCGGCACGGTGCTCACCGCGGTGATCATCGCCGGCGTGCTGTCGCTGGCGGTGCTCGGGGACTACACCTATTTCGGCCGCACGACGGCCTACCTGGATCTGGACCAAGGCTGGATCGCGGTGCTGATGTGCGGTGCCGCCGGCGGTCTCGTGGGCGGGCTCTTCAGCCGCATGCTGATCGCGTCCAGCCGCGGTCTGCCGGGGCGTCCCGGGCGCCTGATGCGCGAGCGGCCGGTATTGTTCGCGGCGGTCTGCGGTTTCCTGCTGGCGGTCATCGGCATCGCCTCCGGCAGCACCACCTACGGCACCGGCTATGAGGAGGCGAAACGCATCCTCGAGGGCACCGAGAACCTGCCGGAAACCTACGGCGTGCTGAAGATGCTGGCCACGGTCGTTTCCTACATCAGCGGGATTCCCGGCGGGATCTTCGCCCCCTCGCTGGCGGTGGGCGCCGGCTTCGGCATGAACCTGGCGGAGCTGCTGCCCTACGCGCCGCCAGGCGCCGTGGTGCTGCTGGGCATGGTGGGCTACTTCGCCGGCGTGGTGCAGGCGCCGATCACGGCGTTCGTGATCGTGCTGGAGATGACCGGCAACAACAACATGGTGCTGCCGCTGATGGCCACCGCTATCATCGGCTCGGGAACCTCGCGCCTGGTGTGCCCGAAGCCGCTCTACAAGGCGCTGGCCGAGCGCTTCCTGGAGCGCGCCGAGCAGCGCCCGAAGCACGGGGAGCCCCAGCAGCAGGAATTGTTCTGACGCCGGCGCGCCGGCTCACAGGAACAGTGTCAGGACGCCGGTGTAGCCGTACAGCCGGTTGTGGGAGATCTCGCCGTTGCAGAAGAATCCCGTGAGCGGCAGGTCGCCGAAGGCGTGCTGGATCGCGCGCAGCTCGGCGGATTCCTCGCCGAACATCTCGCGCCCACGGCCCAGGCAGGAGTAGTACACCGCGCCCCGCGGCGGATTGGGCACGCGGTCCTTGAGTTCGCGCAGCATGCGCTCCATGTCCTGCATCGCGTTGTTCGGGTCCCGGCGGCAGAACTGCAGCAGCTGGCCGGCACGGACGCTGTCGCCGATGGCGATCAGGCGGGTGCGCGGGTCGACACCCACCAGATTGCGCACCAGGTAGTCGCGGGTATCGGAGCCGGGGACCAGCAGGGCGGCGGCGACGTAGCGGGCCGCCCGCTGCAGGTCGCGCGCCAGGATGTCGCCGATCTCGTCGTAGAAAACGTCCAGCGCCGGGCGTCCGCCGAGCGTCATGATGACGTTGCCGTCGCAGCCGGTGATCTCGTGGGTAGCGCCGAACAGGGCGCAGCTCTGGGTCAGGGTGGTCGCCACGCGCACCTCGGGAGAGAACAGAACCCCGGAGACCCCGCCCTCGGTGACCTCGTCCGCCACCTGGCCGTAGACCGAGCGTGTGGAGGTGAGCCCGCCCACCAGAAAGCCGTCGTTGGCGGCCGCCGCGACCGCTTCGATCAGCTGCGGCAGGCGGCGGTTGCGCGGGTCGCCGTGGATGATGCCGAAGCGGGCGTCGGCAGCGCGCAGCCATGGGCCGTGCCGGTCGAGCAGCCCGCCGGGCCCGCTGGCAACGGTATCGAAAACCCGAAACGAGTCCGCGGGAAATCTGCCCACCATCACCGACAACGCCGGCTGCTCGTGGTATTCGCGGCCGGTGCCGCAGACGCCGACCCCGACGCTGCCGCTCCAGTGCTCCACGCCGGTGCCTTCGCGCAGGTAGCGCAGAATGCCCCGCAGGTCGGGGGCGAACGCGTCCGAGGCGTAGACGAACCCGAGATTGGCGTCACGCGCGTCTTCCAGCAGACTGACGCACTCGGACGCCGCCTGCAGCCAGTTGTCGGCGGCGCTGTGGGCGGCGAAAAATCGATCCACGGCGGCTTGGGGTGACTGCTTGAGAACAGGAGGATGCGGATTGGACTATAACCGAAACCCATTGGTCCGGCACTCGCGTTGCGTGCGGGTGCGTGTGATGCTGCGCCGCCAACTGGTGCGCGCAGCCGGCGTCGTCGCGGCGTGGATGCTGTTGATGGCCGGCGCGGTCGGGGCGGCGCCGGGGCAGGGCGCGATCGCCAGCGCCCACCCGCTGGCCTCCGCCGCGGGCGCCGAGGTACTGGAACGAGGGGGCAATGCGTTCGACGCGGCGATCGCCGTGGCCGCGGCGCTGGGGGTGGTGGAACCGTACTCGTCGGGACTCGGTGGCGGCGGTTTTTTTCTGCTGCACCGGGCGGCGGACGGGCGCCAGGTGATGGTGGACGCGCGCGAGACCGCACCGGCGGCGGCATCGGCCGGCATGTTCCTGGGTGCCGATGGGGAGCCGGTGCCAGGCGCGTCGCGGGACGGCCCCCGGGCCGCGGGAATTCCGGGGACGCCGGCGGGGCTGGCCTGGCTGGCAGCGCGTTACGGGCGCCTCCCGCTGGCGCAGACGCTGGATCCCGCGATCCGCCTGGCGCGCGGCGGTTTTCCCGTGGACGAGCGCTTTGCGCGGGTCAGCAAGCTGGCGGCATCGAAGCTCAACAACGACGATCATGCGCGGCGCTTGTTTCTGCACGACGGGAACGCCCTGGCGCCAGGCGCGGTGCTGCGTCAGCTGGAACTGGCCGCGACGCTCGAGGCGCTGGCGCGAGCGGGTCGCGCGGGCTTCTATGAAGGTGCGGTGGCGGCGGAGCTGGTGCGCAGCGTGCGCGCTGCCGGCGGCATCTGGAGCGAGGAGGACCTGGCGCGCTACCGCGTGAAGGAGCGCGAGCCGGTGCAGATCCGCTATCGCGGCGCCACCATCGTCACCGCCGGACTGCCGTCGGCGGGCGGGCTGACGCTGGCCCAGGCGCTCAACGCGCTGGCACGCTTCGATCTGCCCGCGCTGAGCGAAACGGATCGCGCCCACGTCGTGGTCGAAGTGTTGCGGCGCGCGTACCAGGATCGTGCGCGTCATCTCGGCGACCCGGATTTCGTCGACGGGCCGTGGGCGCGGCTCGCCGATGCTGCTTACGCGGCGCGGCGTGCCGCCGACATCCGGCTCGACCGGGCGACGCCGAGCGCTGAACTGGCCGTGGGGGCGGGAAGCGCCCACACCCCCCCA
>JBMOQX010000030.1:49658-104638 GCA_049322755.1 Pseudomonadota bacterium
GACGGCCCAAACACCACCCATTTTTCCATCGTCGATCGCGACGGCAACCGCGTCGCCGCGACCCTGACCGTCAACACGCTGTTCGGGTCGGGCTTCGTCGCCGGCACCACCGGCGTGCTGCTCAACAACGAGATGGACGACTTTGCCGTGGCGGCCGGCGTACCCAACGCCTACGGGCTGGTGGGCAGCCGCGCAAACGCCATCGAGCCGGGCAAGCGGCCGCTCTCCAGCATGGCGCCGACGTTCGTCGAGGACCGGCGCGGCGTGCTGGTGCTGGGCACGCCGGGGGGCTCGCGCATCATCAGCATGGTGCTGCTGGCAGTGCTGCGCCATCTCGCGCAGGATCCGGTGGATGTCGCGGCCATCGTGTCGGCGCCGCGCTATCACCATCAGCACCTGCCGGACCGGATCGAGGTGGAGCCGGAAGGCTTCGACGAGGCCTGGCGTGCGGCGCTGGCGGCCAAGGGACACACGGTGAGCGTGGCCGCCCGGCGCTGGGGCAACATGCAGGCAGTGTTCGTCGAAGCAGGGGGCGGCGTGGCGGCCGCCGCCAGCGATCCGCGGGGGCAAGGCGGGATCGCCTGGTACTGAAGGCGCCAACCCGATTCAAGTATGATTGCGGTTTTTCCGGCCGCCACCACGGACTCAGAACGATGAAACAGCATTTCCTCGATTTCGAGCAGCCGATCGCCGAGCTCGAGGCGCGCATCGAGGAGCTGCGCTTCGTGCAGGACGACTCCGCGGTGGACATCTCCGAGGAGATCCGCCGGCTGCGCGAGAAGAGCCAGCGCCTCACCAAGGACATTTACGGCAAGCTCAACGCCTGGCAGATCTCCCAGGTGGCGCGCCATCCGCAGCGCCCGTACACGCTCGATTACGCCCAGGGTCTGTTCACCGATTTCGTCGAGCTGCACGGCGACCGCAGCTTCGCCGACGACCCCGCCATCGTCGGCGGCCTGGCGCGGTTCAACGGCCAATCGGTGATGGTCATCGGCCACCAGAAAGGCCGCGACACCAAGGACAAGATCTACCGCAATTTCGGCATGCCGCGTCCGGAAGGCTACCGCAAGGCGCTGCGCCTGATGCAGCTGGCGGAGAAATTCTCGCTGCCGATCTTCACTTTCGTCGACACGCCGGGGGCGTACCCGGGCATTGGCGCCGAGGAGCGGGGCCAGTCGGAGGCGATCGGGCGCAATCTCTACGTCATGGCGCGGCTGCGCACGCCGATCATCTGCACCATCATCGGCGAGGGCGGTTCCGGCGGGGCGCTGGCGATCGCGGTCGGCGACGCGGTGCTCATGCTGCAGTACGCGACGTATTCGGTGATCTCGCCCGAAGGCTGCGCGTCGATCCTGTGGAAGAGCGCGGAGAAAGCCGCGGACGCTGCCGAAACCCTGGGCATCACGGCCAGCCGGCTGAAGGCGCTGGGTCTGGTGGACCGCGTGGTCAACGAGCCGCTGGGGGGCGCCCACCGCGACCCCGCGGCGGCGGTGCAGGGCCTGAAGCGCTCGCTGCAGGAGACGCTGCGCCAACTGCAGAACCATAGCATCGCGGACCTGCTGGAGAAGCGGTTCGACCGGCTCATGGGCTATGGCAAGTTCACGGAAGTGCGCGCCTGACGATCTTCCCGATCGTGTCGCCCGAGCCCTCACATCGAGGATCCGCCCCGGCCAGCGTTTGACCGCCGCGTTGAGCGGCGGGGCGGACTCCGTGGCGCTGCTGCACCTGCTCAAGGCGCAGGCCGGCACCGGCGGTTACCGGCTGTCGGCGCTCCATGTCCATCACGGCCTCAGCCCCCATGCGGACCGCTGGCAGCGCTTCTGCCTCGAACTCTGCGCCGCCCTGGAAGTGCCGTGTTCCGCGGTGCGGGTGTCCGTGGACCCCGCCAGCCCCCTGGGGGTGGAGGCGGCGGCGCGCGAAGCCCGCTACCGGGTGTTTGCCACCGCCGATACCGACGTCCTGGCACTGGCGCACCATCGCGACGACCAGGTGGAAACGCTGTTGCTTCAGCTCCTGCGTGGCGCTGGCCCGCGTGGTGCCGCGGGCATGCCCAGCGAGCGCGCCTTGCGCGGGTCGGCGGTGCGGTTGGTGCGGCCGCTGCTGGACGTGCCCCGCCAGGTGCTGCGCGAGTACGCCTCCGCCCACGGGCTTGGATGGATCGACGACGAGTCCAACGCCGATCCGTCGCGGGCGCGCAGTTTCGTCCGCCACGACTGGCTGCCGAGGGCCGCCGCGCGGTTTCCGGGGAGCGTGGGCGCCCTCGCGCGGGCGGCCCGGCTCCAAGGCGAAGCGGCGCTGCTGCTGGAGGATCTGGCGGCCATCGACGGCGCCGGCGCCATGGGTCCGGGACGGTTGGACCTGGCCCGGGCTGCGGCGCTGACACCGCCGCGGGCGCGCAATCTCCTGCGGCACTTTCTCGGCCGCCACGGCCTGGCGGCGCCGCCCAGCGCGCGGCTCGACGAATTCCTGCGCCAGGCTGCGCACGCCAGGCCGGATGCCCGGGCGCGGCTCGACCTCCCCGGCTGGAATGTGCACATCTGGCGCAACTCGGCCTGGCTGGTGCGCGCGGTGGCCTCGCCCGGGGCTTTGCCCCGCTGGGCGGGTGAGCCGGCGCTCGCGCTCGGGCCCGGCCTCGGCAGCCTGCAGATCCGGGGGACCGCGGGACGCGGCGTGTCCGCCGCCCGGGCGGCGGCCGAAGGTCTCGAGGTGCGCTGGCGCAGGGGGGGGGAACGGCTGCGTTTGCGCCGGGACGGGCCGCATCAGCGCCTGAAGGCGTTGCTCCAGGAGCGGAACGTCCCGCCCTGGATGCGCCGCCGGCTGCCGCTCGCCTTCGTCGGCGATCGCCTGGCGTGGGTCCCCGGGGTGGGGTGCGCATGGGAACTCGCGGCGGGGCCGGGGGAGCCGGGCCTGGAGCTGGAATGGGTGCCGGAGCCGGGCTTGGCCGCCGACGGCCGGCCGCTGGCGTGGTAAACTATTCCGTTCTAGATTTTCTGCTCAAGAGCCTAAAAACACTGGAGAAATCAATGGCGGTGGAAAGAACCCTGTCGATCATCAAACCCGACGCGGTGGCGAAGAACGTCATCGGCAAGATCTATTCGAGGTTTGAGACCAACGGCCTCAAAATCGTGGCCGCGAAAATGGCGCACCTCTCGGAGCGGGAAGCGGAAGGCTTCTACGCCGTGCACCGCGAGCGCCCGTTTTTCCGCAACCTGGTGAAGTTCATGATCTCCGGGCCGGTGATGATCCAGGTGCTGGAGGGGGAAAGCGCCATTGCCAAGAATCGTGAGCTGATGGGCGCCACCGACCCGAAGAAGGCCGATCCCGGAACTATCCGCGCGGATTTCGCCTCCACCATCGACGCCAACGCGGTACACGGCTCCGACAGTGCAGAGAACGCCGCGGTGGAGATCGCGTATTTTTTCCCGGCAACGGAGATCTTTTTGCGCTGAATTCCGGATCATGACAGTCAACCTGCTCGATTTCAGCCTGCCGCAGCTGGCGGACTTCCTCGCCCAGCTGGGCGAGAAGCCGTTTCGGGCGCGCCAGCTCTCCCGCTGGATCCATCAGTACGGGCAGCACGACTTCGTCCGCATGTCGGACCTTGCCAAGGGGCTGCGCGAGCAGCTGGCGGCCCGGGCGATCGTGGCGGCGCCTGAACTGCTGCGGGAGCAGGTGTCCGCCGACGGCACGGTGAAGTGGCTGCTGCGGGCGGACCACGCCAACGCCATCGAGACGGTGTTCATTCCCGAAACCAGCCGCGGAACGCTGTGCGTGTCCTCCCAGGTGGGCTGCGCCCTGGAATGCAGCTTCTGTGCCACCGGCCGCCAGGGCTTCAATCGCAACCTCACCACCGCGGAGATCGTCGGCCAGCTCTGGTGGGCCAACCGCGCCCTGGGCCGGCGCCAGCCGGATGACCGGCCGGTGACCAACGTGGTGCTGATGGGCATGGGCGAGCCGCTGGCGAATTTCGATCACGTGGTGCGGGCGCTCGAGGTCATGCTGGACGACTTCGGCTACGGGTTGTCGCGCCGCCGGGTGACGGTCAGCACGTCCGGCATCGTGCCGGCGATGGACCGGCTGCGCGAGCGCTGTCCGGTGGCGCTGGCGGTGTCGCTGCATGCGCCCAACGACGCGTTGCGGGACGAACTCGTGCCGATCAACCGCAAGTATCCCCTGGCGCAGCTGATGGCGGCATGCCGGCGCTATGTGGAGGGCGTCGCCGCGTCGGACGCCGGTGGGCCGGCGCGCAAGTGGCAGCGCGACGCCGCGCCGCGCGATTTCGTGACCTTCGAGTACGTGATGCTGGAGGGGGTGAATGACCAGCCGGAGCACGCGGAGCAGCTGCTCGCGCTTACCCGCGACGTTCCGTGCAAGTTCAACCTGATCCCGTTCAACCCGTTCGAGGGTTCGGGTTACCGCACCTCCTCGGCGGCGCGCATTGCGGCGTTCCGCGATCGGCTGATGCGCGACGGTCGCGTGGTGACGGTGCGCAAGACCCGCGGGGATCAGATCGAGGCTGCCTGCGGCCAATTGGCCGGGCAGGTGGCGGACCGGACGCGGCGGACGCTGCGCCCTCGCATCGAAGCGACATACTGAGATCATGGGAACTGTACTGAAGCTCCTGGGCGCCGTCCTGATGCTGGCGGGCTGTGCGACCGCCCCCACCGACCAGGGTCCCAAGCTGCCGGACCAGGCGGAGGGCAACGCCGGGCTCAGCGCCCGCATCCACACCGAGCTGGGCGCCGGCTATTACATGCGCGGCCAGCTGGGAGTTGCGCTGCAGGAACTCAACATCGCCCTGAAGTCGGATCCGCGTTACGGCCCGGCCTACAACGTGCGCGGGCTGGTGTATGCCGAGCTGGGAGAGAAAGGCCTGGCCGAGGAAAGCTTCAAGCGCGCGCTGGAGATCAATTCCCAGGACTCGGACGCGCACAACAACTACGGCCTGTTCCTGTGCCGGAATCAGCGCGAAGAGGAAGCCATCCAGCAATTTTTGCTGGCACTGAAAAACCCGCTGTACCAGACGCCGGACCTTTCCTACGTCAACGCCGGCATCTGCGCCCGCCAGAAGGGCGACAACAAGCGCGCGGAGGAGTATTTCACGCGCGCGCTGCGTATCCAGCCGAACAATCCGCAGGCGCTCGTGGGCATGGCGCGGCTGGCGCATGATCAGGGGAAGATGGAAGAGGCGCACGCGCACCTGACGCGATTCATGCAGGTGGGGCAGGCGGATGCCGACGCGCTGCTGCTGGGCGTCAAGATCGAGCGCCAGCGCGGCGACCGGGAAGCGGAGGCCAGCTATCGCTCGCAGCTGCGCAACCGGTTCCCCAAGTCCAGGGAAGCCGAGGCGGCGGAGTCGGGGCAGTTCTGAGCATGGATCGAGCCGACAGCAATCATCGGCATCCGGCACCCGACGAAGTGGGGCGCCTGCTGGCGGAAACCCGGGAGGCCTTCGGCCTGTCCGTGGCGGATGTCGCGGCCCAGCTGCGCCTCGCACCGCGCCAGATCGAGGCCCTGGAGTCCGAAGATTACGAGCGCCTGCCGGGCAAGACCTTCACCCGCGGGTTCGTGCGCAACTATGCGCGCTTGCTGCAGATGGATCCCGAGCCGCTGCTGGCGGCGCTGGAGCAGGCGTTGCCGCAATCGCGGGCGAGCGAAATCCTGCCGCGGATCGAGAACATTCCTTTTTCCACGGGCAAGGAGGACGGCTGGCGCCGCTACCTGCTGCTGCTGGGCCTGCTGGTGCTGGTGATCCCGTTGGTGCTGTACGAGGCCTACCGCGACCGCAGCGTGCCGGAGACGCCGTTCTCGGCGCCGGTGGCGGTTCCGCCCGTGGCGCCGCCGCCGGCTGCGACACCGGTTCCCGTTCCGGTCGAGCCGCCCGCCCCGGCAGACGGCCCGGCTCCTTTGCCGCCAGCGGCCGAGACGCCGACGCCGTCCGAGAGCGCCGCTGTCCCGCCCGGGAGCGGCGCCAGGCCGGCTGCTCCGGCGCCGCCGGCCGCCGACGTTGCCTCGCTGCGATTCCGTTTCGCGCAGGAGTCCTGGGTCGAGGTCCGCGATGCCAAGGGCGATCTGGTGGCCTCGCAGCTCAACCGGCCCGACAGCGAATGGACGGTGCGGGGCAAGCTGCCCCTCACCCTGGTGGTGGGCAATGCTGCCGGCGTGACCCTCGAACTGAACGGCGAGGCGGTGGCGTTGAACCCGCGGGCCGGCTCCGGCGTCGCGCGGTTGACCCTCGAGTGAGATGAGCATGCGCCACGGTCTCGAACCACGGCGAACCAGCCTGCGGGTGGCGGTGCAGGACGTCGCCATCGGCGGCGGCGCGCCGGTGGTGGTGCAGTCCATGACCAACACCGACACCGCGGATGCCGAGGCCACCGCGCGCCAGGTGATCGACTTGGCGCGCGCCGGCTCCGAGCTGGTGCGCATCACCGTCAATTCCGCGGAAGCGGCCGCCCAGGTGGCGCGCATACGCGACCGCGTGGCGCAGGCCGGCGTCGACGTCCCGCTGGTGGGGGACTTCCACTTCAACGGCCATCGGTTGCTGGCGCAGTACCCGGAATGCGCCGAAGCGCTCGCCAAGTACCGCATCAATCCGGGCAACGTCGGCCACGGCTCCAAGCGCGACGCCCAGTTCGCCACCATGATCGAGACCGCCTGCCGCTACGGCAAGCCGGTGCGCATCGGCGTGAACTGGGGCAGCCTCGATCCCGCGCTGCTGGCGCGGCTGATGGACGAGAACGGCAAGCGCGCCGAACCCCTCAGCGCGGCGAGCGTCACGCGCCAGGCGCTGGTGGCCTCGGCGCTGGAAAGCGCCGCCCAGGCGGTGGAGCTGGGCCTGCCCCGCGAGCGCATCGTGCTGTCCTGCAAGGTGAGCGGCGTGCAGGACCTGATCGCCGTCTACCGCGACCTGGCGGGCCGCTGCGATTATCCGTTGCATCTCGGCCTCACCGAGGCGGGCATGGGCTCCAAGGGCATCGTCGCCTCGGCGGCGGCGCTGGCGGTGCTGCTGCAGGAAGGGATCGGCGACACCATCCGCATTTCGCTCACGCCGGAGCCCGGGGGGGACCGGACGCGGGAGGTGATCGTTGCGCAGGAGCTGCTGCAGACCATGGGTATCCGCTCGTTCGTGCCGCTGGTGGTGGCGTGCCCGGGTTGCGGGCGCACCACCAGCACGGTGTTCCAGGAGCTCGCGCAGGACATCCAGGGCTACATCCGCCGCCAGATGCCGCGCTGGCGCTCGGAGTACGCCGGCGTGGAAACCATGAGCGTCGCGGTGATGGGCTGCGTGGTCAACGGCCCCGGCGAGAGCAAACACGCCAACATCGGCATCAGCCTGCCGGGAACCGGCGAGGTGCCGGTGGCGCCGGTCTACGTCGACGGCGTGAAGACGGTCACCCTGAAAGGGGCGCGCATCGCCGAGGAGTTCCAGCGCATCGTCGAGGATTACGTGGCCACCCGCTACCCGCGCCGCCGTCCGGCGCCGGCGGCGGCCGACACCACGGCGGCCAATTGACACCCGCAATGCGGCCGCACCGGCGCGCGGCGGCCGGGAAGCACCCGATCGGCGACAAATCATGACTGGAACCATCCAAGCCATCCGCGGCATGAACGACATCCTGCCGGAGGAAGCGCTGCGCTGGGAGGCGTTCGAGGCCGAGATCCAGGACTGGCTGCACGCTTACGGCTATCGTCCCATCCGCATGCCCCTGGTGGAGCGCACCGAGCTGTTCGTACGCTCCATCGGCGAAGTGACGGACATCGTCGAGAAGGAGATGTACACCTTCGTCGATCAGCTGAACGGGGACAGCCTGACGCTGCGTCCAGAAGGCACGGCGTCCTGCGTGCGTGCCGTACTGGAACACAACCTGCTCTACGGCAGCCCGCAGCGCCTGTACTACGGCGGTGCCATGTTCCGCCACGAGCGGCCCCAGAAGGGGCGCTACCGGCAGTTTCACCAGGTGGGCGTGGAGGCGCTGGGCTACGCCGGGCCGGACATCGACGCGGAGCACCTGGTGATGACGGCGCGGCTGTGGCGGCGCCTGGGTCTCGATGACCTGCGCCTCGAGATCGGCACGCTGGGCAGCAGCGACGCGCGCGCCCGCTACCGGGCCCGGCTGGTGTCATTCTTCAGTGCTCACGCCGATCGGCTCGACGCCGACGCGCACCGGCGTCTGCATACCAACCCGCTGCGGATCCTGGACAGCAAGAACCCGGCGGTGCAGGAGCTCATCGCCCGGGCGCCCCGGCTGCTGGATGATCTGGACGAGGACTCGCTGCGCCATTTCGAACAGCTCCAGACGCTGCTGCGCAACCATGGCGTCCAATTCGTGCTCAATCCGCGGCTGGTGCGCGGTCTGGACTACTACAACCGCACGGTGTTCGAGTGGACCACCGATCGCCTTGGCGCGCAGGGCACGGTGTGCGCTGGCGGACGTTACGATGGCCTGGTGGAGCAGCTGGGCGGCAAGCCGGCGCCGGCCTGCGGTTTCGCCATGGGCATGGAGCGGCTGCTCGCGCTGCTGGAGGGGCGGGAGCGGCTGGCCGTGCGCCGGCCCGACGTCTACGTCGTCCACCAGGGCACCGCCGCGGATGCGCTCGCGCCGCTGGTAGCCGAACGGCTGCGCGACGCCGGGCTGCGCGTCGTGCTCCATTGCGGCGAGGGCAGTTTCAAGTCTCAGATGAAAAAGGCCGATGCCAGCGGCGCAGCGTTCGCCGTGATCATCGGTGACGACGAGGCGGCGGCGGGCGAGGTAAGCGTCAAGCCGCTGCGCTCGGCGGCGGAACAGGTGCGCGTGGCGGCCGAGGAGGCGCCCGCGCTGTTGATGGAACAGGCGTGGCACGCGCCGGCGGCCGCGCCGGCTTGATCCACAGGTTGGGGGAAGCGGGTGGCATACGACCTCGAAGAACAGGAACAGATCGACGCGCTGAAGGCGTGGTGGAAGGACAACGGGCGCCTGGTGATCCTGGCGGTGGCGGCGTTCGTGCTCTCCCTGGGCGGCGTCCAGGGCTGGCGCTACTGGCAGGCGCAGCAGGCGCAGCAGGCGGGGGCCGCCTATGCGGGACTCGAGCAGGCGCTGGCGGGCGGAGACCTGGGACGCGCGCGGCAGGGCGCCCTGGCGCTGCGCGAGGCCCATCCCAAGTCGCCGTACGCGGCGCGCGCGGCGCTGGCGGCCGCGCGGCTGGCGGTGGAGAAGGACGACCTGGATGCCGCCCGCACTGAACTGCAGTGGGCGGCGGAGAACGCCCGCGAGGAAAGCCTGCGGGATACCGCGCGTCTGCGGCTGGCGCGGGTTCTGCTGGCCCAGCAGCGCCATGACGAGGCCCTGGCGGCGCTGGGTGGAACGGTGACCCCGTCGTTCCAGGCCCTGTTCGCCGATTTGCGCGGCGACGTGCTGCTGGCCCAGGGCAAGCCGGATGCGGCGCGGGAGGCCTACCAGCAGGCGCTCGAGAAGAGCGCAGCGGAAAGCCCGTTCCGCGCGCTGGTGGAGCTCAAGCGCGATGCCGTGGCGGGAGGGAAGCCATGATGCCGCTGCGTCGGGGGCTCACGGTTGTGGCGCTGGCCCTGGCGGCGAGCGGCTGCTCGACCGTGTCGGGCTGGTTCGGCGGCAGCGGGCCGGCGATCAAGCCGACGCCGCTTGCCGAGTTCACCGCGTCGGCCAACGTGGAGACCTCCTGGCGCGTGAACCTCGGTGCCGGCCGGGGGCTGGCGCTGGCGCCGGCGGTGGACGGCGATGCAATTTACGCGGCCGCGGCCAACGGCAACCTGGTGCGGCTGGAACTTGCCACCGGACGGGAGATCTGGCGCGTCGATGCCGGGAAACGGATCAGCGGCGGCGTCGGCGCCGGCGGCGGCGTGGTGGCGGTGGGCACCCCGGAAGGCGAGGTGCTGGTGTTCGATGCCGGCGGCGCGCCGAAATGGACCACCCGCATCGGCACCGAAGTGCTGAGTCCTCCCCAGGTCGCGGAGGGCATCGTGGTGGTGCGGGGGAGCGACGGCCGCCTGTTCGGGTTCGACGCCCAGACCGGGACCCGGAAGTGGGCCTATCAGCGCGCCAATCCGGCGTTGACCTTGCGCAATTTCGCCGGCGCCCACGTGGCCCGCGGTGCGGTGTTCTCGGGATTTCCCGGCGGCAAGCTGGCGGCGCTGCGGCTGGATAACGGCCTGGTGGGCTGGGAAGCCACGGTGGCCCAGCCGCGCGGTGCGACCGAATTGGAGCGCATCGCCGACATCACCAGCACGCCGGGCGTGGTGGAGTCCGCGGTTTGCGCGGCGGCGTTCCAGGGCCGAGTCGGCTGCTTTGAAGTACGCAGCGGCACCTCGCTTTGGTCCAGCGAGTTCTCCAGTCACATCGGCCTCGATGTGGATGCCCGAGGGGTCTACGTTACCAATGAACGGGGCGAACTGGTGGGATTCGACCGCGTTCGGGGGACTCAACTGTGGAAACAGCAGCAGCTGGCGGGCCGGGGAACCGGGCGCCCGGCGGCTGTGGGATCGCTGGTGGCGGTGGGGGACTTTCAGGGCTACGTTCACTTTCTGCGGCCGGGTGACGGCGCGTTCGTCGCGCGGGTGGCCACCGACGGCAGCCCCATCGTCGCGGCGCCGGTGGTCACGGCGCAGGGCATCCTGGTGCAGACCGCCGACGGCGGCCTGTTCCTGCTGCGCGCGGGCTGAGCGGCGTCCTGCGCGCGCAACCGACAGACCGCCCCGCCATCCGATGAAACCCACCCTAGTGCTGGTCGGCCGACCCAACGTCGGCAAGTCGACCCTGTTCAACCGCCTTACGCGCAGCCGGGCCGCGCTGGTGGCGGACGTCCCCGGCCTGACCCGCGACCGGCATTACGGCATCGGCCGCTCGGGCGGGTGGAGCTTCCTGGCGGTGGACACCGGTGGCCTCGAGCCGGAGGCCAAGGACGGCATCATGGCCCGCATGGCGCAACAGACGCGCCAGGCCATCGCCGAAGGCGACGTGGTGGTGTTCCTGGCCGATGCCCGGCAGGGCGTCACCGCCCAGGATCGGGAGATCGCGCTCGAGCTGCGCCGCAGCGGCAAGCGGGTGGTGCTGGCGGTGAACAAGGCCGAAGGGCTCGCCCCGGAAGCGGCCCAGTCGGAGTTCTACGAACTCGGGCTCGGCGATCCGCTGCCCATCAGCGCAGCCCATGGGGAGCGCGTCGGCGAACTGTTGCAAATCGCCCTGCAGGGCTTCCCGGTGGACGAGGACGACGAGACCCTGCCGGATCACCCGCGCATCGCGGTGGTGGGCCGCCCCAACGTCGGCAAGTCGACGCTGGTGAACTGCCTGCTGGGCGAAGAGCGCATGATCGCTTTCGACCAGCCTGGCACCACGCGCGACAGCATCCGCGTCGATTTCGAGCGCGGCGGGCGCCGCTACACGCTGATCGACACCGCCGGACTGCGCCGCCGCGGGCGGGTCGAGGAAGCGATCGAGAAGTTCTCGGTGGTGAAGACGCTGCAGGCGATCGAGGAGGCCAACGTGGCGATCCTGGTGCTGGACGCCCGGTCCGAGATCGCCGAGCAGGACGCCCACGTGGCGGGCTTCATCCTGGAATCGGGCACGGCGCTGGTGGTGGCCGTCAACAAGTGGGATGGCCTCGGCGACGAGCAGCGCACCTGGCTGAAGCGGGAACTGGCGCGCAAGCTCGATTTCCTCGGCTTTGCCCGCTTCCACTTCGTCTCCGCGCTGGAGGGCAGCGGGGTCGAGGCGCTGCTGCGCTCGGTGGACGAAGCCTATGCCTCCGCCATGGCGAAACTGTCGACGCCGCGCCTGACGCGGCTGCTGCACGAATTTGTCGCCAAGCAGGCGCCGCCGCGCTCCGGGATCGTGCGGCCCAAGCTGCGTTACGCGCACCAGGGCGGGGCCAACCCGCCGCTGATCGTGATTCACGGCAGCGCCCTCGGCAAGGTCCCGGACACCTACCGCCGCTATCTCGAGAACAGCTTCCGGCGGGCCTTCGCCCTGCAGGGCACGCCGTTGCGGGTGGCGTTCCGCGAGGGCGCCAATCCCTACGACCGCCGCCACGGGCGCCGCTGAACGCGAGGGAAACCGTTTCGGTTATGTCCGGTCGAATCCACTTCGGCGCCGCTTTCGGCGCGGTTTATTTGGCTATCCAAATCGGATAGAGTAGAACATTCAATAAACACAATTTTTTGGAGCAGCCATGAGCTCAAAAGGGCAGACGCTACAAGACCCGTTTCTTAACATCCTGCGCAAGGAGCACATTCCCGTTTCCATCTACTTGGTCAACGGAATCAAGCTCCAGGGGCAGATCGACTCGTTCGACCAGTACGTCGTTCTGCTCAAAAACACTGTCACCCAGATGGTCTACAAGCACGCCATTTCCACGGTGGTGCCCTCCCGCCCGGTGAACATCCCGTTTGAGCACGGCCCCGGACCGGATGCTTGACCGCCCCGCCGACGGGGACCGCGCGATCCTCGTGGGCCTCGACTTCGGTGATCCGCTGCACCGGGAATCGCTGGAGGAGCTGAAGCTGCTGGCGCAAAGCGCGGGTCTGCACACCGTCGCCGTCGTGGGCGGCCGCCGCGACCGCCCGGAGCCGGCGACTTTCGCCGGGAGCGGCAAGGTGCGGGAAGTCGCCGAGATTCTTGTCCGCGAGCGCGGCGCCCTGGTGGTGTTCAATCATGAGCTCTCGCCGGTCCAGGAGCGCAACCTGGAAAAGGCGCTGGGCTGCCGGGTGGTCGACCGCGTGAGCCTCATTCTCGATATCTTCGCGCAGCGCGCGCGCAGCCACGAGGGCAAGCTGCAAGTGGAGCTGGCGCAGCTGGAGCGTCTCGCGACGCGGCTGGTGCGCGGCTGGACCCACCTGGAGCGCCAGCGCGGCGGCATCGGCCTGCGGGGCCCGGGCGAGACTCAGCTGGAAACCGACCGCCGGCTGATCGGCAAGCGGGTGAAGCTGCTCAAGGAAAAGCTCGAGCGGGTGGGGCGGCAGCGCGACGTCCAGCGCCGCGCGCGTGCGCGCGCGGACGTGCCCGCCGTGTCGCTGGTGGGATACACCAACGCCGGGAAGTCGACGCTGTTCAATGCTCTGGCCCATGGCAACGCCTATGCGGCGAACCAGCTGTTCGCGACGCTGGACACCACCTCGCGGCGCATCCATCTGCCGGCCACCGGGACCGTGGTCCTGTCGGACACGGTGGGGTTCATCCGCGACCTGCCCCACGAACTGGTGGCGGCGTTCCGCGCGACGCTGGAAGAGACGGTGCGCGCGCACCTGCTGCTGCACGTGGTGGATGCATCGAGTCCGATTCGCGGCGACCAGGTGGAGCAGGTGAACCAGGTGCTGGCCGAGATCGGCGCCGACCGGGTGCAACAGATTCTGGTGCTCAACAAGATCGATCTCGCCGGGCTCCCTGCGGGCTTCGAGCGCGACGAGTATGGTAGAATTGCGCGCGTTTTCGTGAGCGCGTGCACGGGCGCCGGCCTTGATCTGTTGCGGACGGCCCTGGACGAACGCTTCTCGCTGCCCATCCCCGTCCCGGAACAACTTCCCGAAGCGCCCGCGCCGCGGGTGGCGGCATCTTGATCTGCAGGACAATCACGTAATTGCTATGGCACTCAATGACCCCCAGTGGGGAAAGCGCGGTAATCAGGGACCCCCCGACCTCGACGAACTCTGGCGCGGGCTGCAGCAGAAGCTGCAGGGCCTGTTCGGGGGGCGCGGCGGCGACGGACAGGGTGGCGAGGGCGGCGGCGGCCAGTTCAAGGGTGGCATCGGGCTGCTTGCAGGCCTGCTGTTCCTGGTCTGGGTCGCCAGCGGCTTCTACATCGTCGACGCCAGCCAGCGCGGCGTGGTGCTGCGCTTCGGCAAGTTCGTCGAGACCACGATGCCGGGACCGCGCTGGCACCTCCCGTATCCCATCGAGTCGGTGGAGATCGTCAACCTGTCGCAGGTGCGCACGGTCGAAATCGGCTACCGCAATGACGTGCGCAGCAAGGTGCTCAAGGAATCGCTGATGCTGACCGACGACGAGAACATCGTCGACATCCAGTTCGCGGTTCAGTACGTGCTCAACAACCCCGAGAACTACCTGTTCAATGTGCGCGCCCCCGACGAGGCGGTGCGCCAGGTGGCGGAAACCTCCTTCCGCGAGGTGGTGGGCAGGACCAAGATGGATTTCGTCCTCTACGAGGGGCGGGAAGCGCTGGCCGCCGACGCCGGCAAGCTGATGCAGGAAATCCTCGACCGCTACGGCACCGGCGTCAGCATCAGCAAGGTCAACCTGCAGAACGCGCAGCCGCCGGAGCAGGTCCAGGACGCATTCGACGACGCGGTCAAGGCCGGCCAGGACCGGGAGCGCCTGATCAACGAGGGCCAGGCCTACGCCAACGACGTGATCCCCCGCGCCCGCGGCACCGCAGCGCGCATGCTGGAAGAGGCGCAGGGCCACCGGCAGCGGGTCGTCGCCGCCGCTGAGGGCGATGCCAGCCGGTTCACGCAGGTCCTGACCGAATACCAGCGGGCGCCGGCCGTCACGCGGGACCGCATGTACGTCGAAACGCTGCAGCATGTGCTCTCCAGCACCAGCAAGGTCCTCATCGACCAGAAGGGCAGCGGCAACCTGTTGGTGTTGCCGCTGGACAAGATCATCCAGATGACCGGATCGGCGCCGGGAATGGCGGAGATGACGCCCAAGGCTCCGGCTGCTCCGGAGCCGAGTGCCGGCGACGGCACCTCGCGCTCCCGCGAGGCGTTCCGCAGCCGCGAACGGGAGGTAAGGCAATGAGAAACGCAGGCGTCCTGGTGGTCGCGCTCGTGGCCGTGGTGATCGTTGCCAGCCTCAGCGTCTATACGGTGGACGAGCGCCAGAACGCGGTGGTATTCCAGCTCGGTGAGGTGGTCCAGGTTACGAAGGATCCCGGGTTGCACTTCAAGCTGCCGGTGGTGCAGAACGTGCGCTACTTCGACACCCGCATACTGTCCTACGACACGGTGGAGCCCGAGCGCTTCCTGACCTCGGAGAAGAAGAACCTGCTGGTGGATTATTTCGTCAAGTGGCGGGTGATCGACCCGAAGCAGTATTACATCAGCGTCGGCGGCGACGAGGCGAGGGCGCAGACGCGCCTGCAGCAGACCATCAACGACGGATTGCGGGCCGAGTTCGGCAAGCGCACGGTGCACGACGTGGTATCGGGCGAGCGCGACCGGATCATGGCGATTCAGCGCGAGCGCGCGGACGTCGACGCCAGCAAGATCGGCGTCGCGGTGGTCGACGTGCGCCTCAAGCGGGTCGATCTGCCGCAGGAGGTCAGCGAATCGGTCTACCGCCGCATGGAGGCCGAGCGCAAGCGCGTCGCCAACGAGCTGCGGGCCACCGGCGCTGCGGAAGCGGAGCGCATCCGCGCCGACGCGGACCGGCAGCGCGAAGTGATCGTGGCCGAGGCGTTCCGCGATGCCCAAGGCGTGCGCGGCGAGGGCGACGCGAAAGCCACGGCGATCTACGCCGGGGCGTTCGAGAAGGACGCCGAATTCTTCGCGTTCTACCGGCGCATGGAAGCGTATCGACAGACCATGAAGAACAAGAGCGACGTCCTGCTGCTGGAACCCGATTCCGAATTCTTCCGCTACTTCAGGACCCCGAGCCGGGGCGGCAAGTAGGGCCGGCGTGCTTGGCGGCGGGCCGGGGGAGGGGGAGGCGCTCAGGTGCTCAGTTCGCTGTTGCTCGCCGTCGGTCTGCTGCTGGTGATCGAGGGCCTGCTGCCCTTCCTGGCCCCGACGCTGTGGCGTGAGGCCTTCCGCAAGCTCACCGAGATGAGCGACGGCCAGATCCGCTTCATCGGCCTGAGCGCGATGGTGGCGGGCGTGCTTCTGCTGTTCCTGGTCAACATACCGGGCAGCGGCAACTGACCGTGCGCAACTGGCTTCTCCCCGAACACATCCAGGACCTGCTCCCGCCGGAGGCGGCGCGCGTCGAGCGCGCCCGCCGCAGCGTGCTGGATCTGTTCCGGAGCCACGGCTACGAGCTGGTGATGCCGCCGCTGATCGAGTACGTCGAATCGCTGCTCTCCGGCACCGGGCAGGACCTGGAACTGCAGATGTTCAAGGTGGTGGACCAGCTCTCGGGGCGTCTGATGGGCGTGCGCGCCGACATCACGCCCCAGGTGGCGCGGATCGATGCCCACCTGCTGAACCGCCGAGGCGTCACGCGGTTGTGCTATGCGGGCAGCGTGCTGCGAACCCTGCCCTCCAGCATGACTCGCACGCGCGAGCCGCTGCAGCTGGGCGCCGAGATTTACGGTCACGCCGGGCCGGAGAGCGACATCGAGATCCAGCGCCTGATGCTGGAGGCGCTGGTCCGGCTGGGGGCGAAGCGGGTCCATCTGGACCTGGGCCACGTCGGTATCTATCGGGCGCTGGTGCGACAGGCGAGGCTTGGCGCGCAGGCCGAATCGGATCTGTTCCGCGCCTTGCAGGGAAAGGACGCGCCGCGGGTGGCGGAGCTGACCGCCGGGCTCGGCGTGGCGCCGGCGTTCCGCCTGCTGCCGCAGCTGTTCGGCGGCCGCGAGGTGCTGGCCGAGGCACGGACCCGCCTGCCGCCGCTGCCCGAAGTCACGCGGGCGCTGGACGAGCTGGAGGCCATCGCGGAGGGGCTCGCCCCGCACGTCGATGAGCTCAGCTTCGATCTGGCCGAGCTGCGCGGATATCACTACCATAGCGGCGCGGTGTTCGCCGCCTATCTGCCGGGCTCGCCGGCGGCGATGGCGCAGGGCGGGCGTTATGACGAGGTGGGCGAGGCTTTCGGCCGGGCGCGGCCGGCCACCGGTTTCAGCCTCGATCTGCGGGATTTTTCGGCGCTGCTGACGGACGACGGGTCGGCCTCGATCCTGGCGCCGTACAGCGACGACCCCGGGCTTGCCGCCAGGGTGCGGGAGTTGCGCGCGGCGGGGGAAGTGGTCATCGTCGATCTGCCGGGCCACGACGACAGCCGCGACGAGCTGGCCTGCTCGCGGGAGGTGGTGCGCGCGGACGGCGGCTGGAAGGTGGTGCCGAGGGGAGGCGCGAAGTGAATCGCGACCGCCGCAGCGCCGCCCGTACGGCCCGGTAAACGGGGGAGGCATGGCAAAGAACGTGGTCGTAGTCGGCGCCCAATGGGGTGACGAAGGCAAAGGCAAGCTCGTGGACTGGCTCACGGATCACGCCCACGGGGTGGTGCGGTTCCAGGGCGGCCACAACGCCGGGCACACGCTGGTCATCGGCAACCAGAAAACCGTCCTGCACCTGATTCCCGCCGGCATCCTGCGACCCGGCGTCCAGTGCTTCATCGGCAACGGCGTGGTGGTTTCGCCGCAGGCTCTGGTGGAAGAGATCGAAACGCTGGAGGCGGCGGGTGTCGACGTGGCGTCGCGGCTTCGGATCAGCGAGGCCTGCCCGCTGATCCTGCCGTGCCACGTGGCGCTGGACCGCGCGCGCGAAACCGCCAAAGGCGAAGGCAAGATCGGCACCACCGGGCGCGGCATCGGTCCGGCCTACGAGGACAAGGTGGCGCGCCGCGCCGTGCGGCTGCAGGACCTGTTCCACCGCGACCGCTTCGCCGCCAAGCTGGGCGAGATCCTGGACTATCACAACTTCGTGCTGCAGAACTATTTCCAGGCGCCGGTGGTGGATTTCCAGGAAACCATGGATACCACCCTGGCCCTGGCCGAGCGCATCAAGCCGCTCGTTGCCGACGTGCCGCGGCTACTCCACGACGCCCACCGCAGCGGCAGCAACCTGTTGTTCGAGGGCGCCCAGGGCACGCTGCTGGACATCGACCACGGCACCTATCCGTTCGTGACCTCGTCCAACTGCGTCGCCGGCGCCGCCGCGGCCGGCAGCGGCGTCGGACCGGGCATGCTGCATTACGTGCTCGGCATCACCAAGGCTTACACCACGCGCGTGGGATCGGGACCGTTTCCCACGGAGCTGGACGATGCCACCGGGCGCCACCTGGCGACCCGCGGCAACGAGTTCGGCGCCACCACCGGGCGGCCGCGCCGCTGCGGCTGGTTCGACGGCGCGGCGCTGAAGCGCTCGATCCAGATCAACGGCATCTCGGGGCTGTGCATCACCAAGCTGGACGTGCTGGACGGCGTCGAACAGCTGCGCGTGGGCGTCGGCTATCGCGTCGGCGACGCCGAGTACGACATGCTGCCGGTGGGCGCCGAGGCGATCGCCGAATGCCAGCCGATCTACGAGGAGATCCCGGGCTGGAGCGGCAGCACCGTGGGCATCCGGAAATGGGACGCGCTGCCGGAGAACGCCCGCCGTTACCTGCGGCGCATCGAAGCCATCTGCGGCGTTCCCGTGGACCTGATTTCCACCGGGCCGGAGCGCGACGAAACCATCGTGCTGCGCCACCCCTTCGACGAAGGGATCTGACGCGACCCGCGCATCGTTCCGGGCGGAGCGCGCCCGGACGTTACATAGTTCCGGAGCGGGTCTGCGGAATCGGTCGAGCCGGACGGGAAGGGAAGGGAAAAGCGGTGGTGCCCAGAAGAGGACTCGAACCTCCACGGGGTTGCCCCCGCTAGGACCTGAACCTAGTGCGTCTACCAATTCCGCCATCTGGGCCTGACCGTGCGGCGCTGCCGGCGCGGACAAGCTGCGAATTTTAAAGGAAACCCTGTCATTGTCAACGAAGCGCAAATCGTTGCGGGCGCAGGATCCGGCTCTGGCCGGTGAAAAGCGCAAGTATGCCTACCCCATTCCCAGCCGCGAGCTGATCCTCAAGGTGCTGGAGGACGAGGGCGTTCCGCTCGCGCCCGAGGCCCTGGCCGATCTCATCGGCATCAAACCCGACGAAGCCGAGCCCTACGCCCGCCGCCTGGCGGCGATGGAGCGCGACGGCCAGATCATCCGCAACCGCAAGGGCGCGATCTGCGTCGCCGGCAAGATCGGCCTGATCAAGGGCCGGGTCGAGGGTCACCCCGACGGCTACGGCTTCTTCGTGGCCGACGAGGGCGGCGACGACCTCTATCTCAACCCGCGCGAGATGCACAAGGCGCTGCACGGCGATCGCGTCATGGTGCGGGAGAAGGCCGGCGATCGCCGCGGCCGCCGCGAGGCCACCATCGTGGAGGTGATCGAGCGTGCCAACCGCGAGGTGGTGGCCAGGCTGCACATCGACGGCGGCGTGCGCTATGCGGTGGCCGAGGACCGGCGCATCAGCCAGGATATCCTGATCCCCGCGGGCGGCGAGCTCGGCGCCGAGCCGGGGCAGGTGGTGGTGGTGGAGATCGTGGAGCAGCCCACCGAGAACACCCAGGCCATCGGGCGGGTGGTCGAGTTGCTGGGGAACGCGACCGATCCCGGCATGGAGATCGAAATCGCGCTGCGCAAGCACCAGCTGCCCCACCGGTTCGACGCCGAGGCGGAAGCGCTGGCGGCACAGTTTCCGGAAACGGTACGGCCGACCGACCGCCGCGGGCGCCTCGACCTGCGCGATCTGCCGCTGGTGACGATCGACGGCGAAACCGCCCGCGATTTCGACGACGCGGTGTTCTGCGAGCCCAAGGGCAAGGGCTTCCGGCTGGTGGTGGCCATCGCCGACGTCAGCCATTACGTCACCGACGGCGACGCGCTGGATCGCGAGGCCCGCAACCGGGGCAACTCGGTCTATTTCCCGCGCCGCGTCATCCCGATGCTCCCCGAAGCGCTGTCCAACGGCCTGTGCTCGCTCAATCCCGGGGTGGAGCGGCTGTGCGTGGCGTGCGACATGGAGGTGAACGCCAAGGGCGAAATCCTCAGCTACACGTTCGCGCCCGCCGTGATGCTTTCCCACGCCCGGCTCACCTACACCCAGGTGGCCGCAGCGCTCACGCAGCCGGCGGGCGAGGCGGCCCGGGAAATGGGCGCGCTGCTGCCGCAGCTGCAACACCTGGAGCGGCTTTACCGGGCGCTGGCCGGCGCCCGCCATCAGCGCGGCGCCATCGACTTCGAGACCATCGAAACCCGCCTGATCTTCGACGCGGACGGCCGCATCGAGCGCATCGTGCCGGAGGAGCGCAATGACGCCCATCGCATCATCGAGGAATGCATGCTGGCGGCCAACGTCTGCGCTTCCGACTTTCTCGAGGAGCACGAGCATCCGATGCTCTACCGCATCCATGAGGGACCGACGCCGGAGAAGCTCGAGGCGCTGCGCGATTTCCTGCGCCAGTTCGGTTTGAGTCTCGGCGGCGGCGATGAGCCGCACGCCAAGGACTACGCTCGGCTGCTGGCCAGCATCAAGGGCCGGCCCGACGCCCAGCTGCTGCAGACGGTCATGCTGCGCTCCCTGCGCCAGGCGGTCTACAGCCCGGAGAACGTCGGCCATTTCGGGCTCGCGTACGAGGCCTACACCCATTTCACTTCGCCGATCCGGCGCTATCCGGATCTGCTCGTGCACCGGGCGATCAAGGCGGTGCTGCGCGGCAAGCGCTACAAGCCGGGCGACTGGGCCGAGATCGGCCGCCACGCGTCCTTCACCGAGCGCCGCGCCGACGAAGCCACGCGCGACGTCACCAACTGGCTCAAGTGCTACTACATGCGCGACCGCGTCGGCGAGGTGTTCGACGGCACCATCAGCGCGGTCACCGGGTTCGGCGTCTTCGTCGCGCTGGACGGCGTCTATGTCGAGGGCCTGGTGCACATCTCGGAGCTGGGCAGCGACTACTTCCAGTTCGACCCGAAGCTGCATCAGTTGACGGGCGAGCGCACGGCCACGCGCTTCCGGCTCTCGGATCGCATGCGCGTGAAGCTGGTGCGCGTCGACCTGGAGACCAGCCGCCTCGATTTCGTGCCGGAAACCCCGGTGGGCGAGGCTAGGACGGGGCGCGGGAAAAAGCGCGGCCGATGAGCCGGGGAACCGTGGTCTTCGGGTTTCACGCGGTGCTGAGCCGTCTGCGGCGGGCGCCCGATTCGCTGCGCGAGGTCTACGTGGACACCGGTCGGAACGATCGCCGGGTCCGCGAGCTGCAGGCGCTGGCGACCGGGGCGGGCATCCCGTTGCACCGCGCCGACGGCGAGCGCCTCGACCGCCTGGCGGGCGGCGGCCGCCACCAGGGCGTGGTGGCGCTGGGTGTGGCGCTGGCGGCGCCCCAGAGCCTGGAGGAGTTGTTGGAGGCGCTGGACGAGCCGCCGCTGCTGCTGGTGCTGGATGGCGTGCAGGATCCCCACAACCTGGGAGCGTGTTTCCGGGTCGCCGATGCGTTTGGCGCCCATGCCATCGTCGCGCCCAAGGACCGGGCAGCGGCGGTGACTGCGACCGTGGCCAAAGTGGCCAGCGGCGCGGTCGATACCGTCCCGTTCCTGGCGGTCACCAATCTGGCCCGGGCGCTGCGAGACCTGAAGGACCGCGGCGTCTGGATCTGGGGCATGGCAGCCGAGGGCGACATGGACCTGGACGCGACCCCCCTGGAGCAGCCGGCCGCCTGCGTCCTGGGCGCCGAGGGCACGGGGCTGCGGCGCCTGACACGGGAATGCTGCGACGGCCTGCTGCGGATTCCGATGGTGGGGCAGGTGGAGAGTCTCAATGTCGCGGTGGCCGCGGGCGTCTGCCTCTACCAGGCCCGGCTGCGCCGCCGCGGCGTCCGGTCAAGTCCTTGATCGGGGGCGATTTCACACGCTATAATATTTAGCTTTTTAATCCTTGCCCCACCTGCTTCGCATTGCCGGGGGGCTACAACCCGCAAGGAGCCATAATGCGACATTACGAAATCGTGGTCATCGTGCATCCTGACCAGAGCGAGCAGGTGCCGGCCATGGTCGAGCGCTACCAGGCCATGGTGACCTCCCGCAACGGGCGCATCCATCGCCTCGAAGACTGGGGTCGCCGGCAGCTCACCTATCCGATCCAGAAAGTCCACAAGGCGCACTACGTTCTCATGAACGTGGAATGCGACCAGGACGCCCTGGACGAGATGATCCACAGCTTCAAGTTCAGCGACGCCGTGCTGCGCCATCTGGTGGTGGCCATGAGCGAGGCCGTGACCGGGCCCTCGCCGATGATGAAGGAAGAGAAGTCGCGGCCGATGATGGGCGGGGATCGCGAGGGCGGGCGCGAAGGCGGCCGTGAGCGCGCGGAGCGTTCCGAGGCACCGGCCAAGGCCACCACCGAAGAGAGCGCCGGCTGAACCGGCTGTCGCTCTCGGGCCGCATCGCCGGCCTGACGCCGATCCGCTACACGCCCGCCGGGCTCGCAGCGCTGGAGTTCAAGGTGCAGCATCTCTCGGAGCAGATCGAGGCCGGCGGAAAACGGCGGGTGGAATGCGTCATTCCCGCCATTGCGCTGGGACCGATCGTGGAACGTATCGTCGCCGCCGGGGACGAGGCGCCCGCCACCTTCAGCGGCTTCGTGGCTTCGCGCCGGCAGGGCGCCGAACAGACGATATTTCATGTGACCGAATTGGAATTGGAAAGGAACTAGCAAATGCCCCGTCCGTTTCGCAAGAAGAAGGATCCGCGCAAAGACGGCACTCGCCAGCGCCAGCTGTTCCGGCGCCGCAAGTTCTGCCGTTTCACCGCGGAGAAAGTCAAGGAAATCGACTACAAGGACATCGACGTGCTGAAGGAATTCGTGAACGAGACCGGGAAGATCATTCCCGCCCGCATCACGGGGACCAAGGCCCGTTATCAGCGGCAGCTGTCGGTGGCGATCAAGCGCGCGCGCTTCCTGGCGCTGCTGCCCTACACCGACCAGCACTGAGAGGCCGCGGCCATGCAAGTCATCCTGATGGAAAAGGTGACCAACCTCGGCAAGCTGGGGGACGTGGTCAAGGTCAAGAACGGGTTCGCACGCAACTACCTGATTCCCTCGGGCAAGGCCCGGCGCGCGACGCCGGAGAACCTCGCCGAGTTCGAGGCGAAGCGCGCCGAGCTGGAGAAGTCCCAGGCCGACGCGCTGGCGGCGGCCCAGGTCCTGGCCGCGCAGCTGGAAGGGCTCCGGCTCGAGATCACCCAGAAGGCGGGCGTCGACGGCAAGCTGTTCGGGTCGGTGACCAACATCGACGTGCGCGACCTGCTGGGCGCCAAGGGCTTCGACATCCCCAAGGCGGCAATCCGCATGCCCCACGGTCCGATCAAGCAGACCGGCGAGCACACGGTGGAGCTCGGCCTGCACAGCGACGTGGAAGTCCTGATCACGGTGGCGGTGACGGGCGAAATCTGACCGCTGCGCTCTGCGGGGTGAGAAGGGGCTGGCGACAGCCCTTTTTTTTTTCGTCCGAGCAACGTCCTCGCCCGCGCAACGGTTTCACCGGCGCAGGCACCGGTTTAGAATGTCCCCAGCGGGGCCTTTCCGGCCCCGATAATGAATTCCTCGCGCATGGCCCAAGCCGTCCCGTCCATCGCCACCGACCCCAGGGTCGACGTCCTCAAGCTGCCTCCTCACTCGGTGGAGGCGGAGCAGTCGGTGCTCGGCGGCCTGCTGTTGGAAAACACGGCGTGGGACAAGATCGCCGACCTGTTGAGCGAGGGCGACTTCTACCGCCAGGACCATCGGCTGATCTATCGCCACCTGGCACGGCTGGTGGACGAGGGCAAGCCGGCCGACGTCGTCACGGTGGCCGATGCGCTCAAGGCGGTGGGCGAGCTCGACAACGTCGGCGGTATGGCCTACCTGGGCTCGCTTGCGCAGAACACGCCGTCGGCCGCCAACATCCGCCGCTACGCCGAGATCGTGCGCGAGCGCTCGATCCTGCGCAAACTGGCGGAAGTGGGCACCGAGATCGCGGACTCCGCGTTCAATCCCGCGGGACGCAACGCCGAGGAACTGCTGGACGGCGCCGAACAGAAAGTGTTCACCATTGCCGAGGCCGGAGCCCGCGGGCGCCAGGGCTTCCTCGAGATGCAGCCGCTGCTCAAGCAGGTGGTGGAGCGCATCGAGCTGCTCTACAGCAATCCCACCGACGTCACCGGCATCGCCACCGGCTTCACCGACCTCGACCGCTTGACCTCGGGACTTCAGCCCGGCGACCTGGTGATCATCGCCGGGCGCCCCAGCATGGGCAAGACGTCGTTCGCCCTCAACATCGGCGAGCACGTGGCGCTGGAGGTGGGCCGGCCGATAGCGGTGTTCAGCATGGAGATGGGCGGAGCCCAGCTGGCGTTGCGCATGCTGGGCTCGGTGGGCCGCCTCGACCAGCACAAGGTGCGCACCGGGCGCCTCACAGACGACGACTGGCCCAAGCTCACCCACGCGCTGGGGCGGCTGAACGAGGCGCCGGTGTTCATCGACGAGACGCCGGGGCTGAATGCGCTGGAGGTGCGGGCGCGGTCGCGCCGACTGGCGCGCATTCACGGCGGCCTGGGCATGATCATCATCGACTACATGCAGCTGATGTCGGCCCACTCGGCATCGCGCTCGGAGAACCGGGCCACCGAGATCTCCGAGATCTCGCGCTCGCTCAAGGGGCTCGCCAAGGAGCTCAATGTGCCGGTGGTGGCGCTGTCGCAGCTCAATCGCAGCCTGGAGTCGCGCCAGGACAAGCGCCCGATGATGTCGGACCTGCGCGAGTCCGGCGCCATCGAACAGGACGCCGACCTGATCCTGTTCATCTATCGCGACGAGGTCTACAACAAGGAGAGCCCCAAGGCGGGCATCGCCGAGATCATCGTCGGCAAGCAGCGCAACGGCCCCATCGGCACCGTCGAGCTCACCTTCCTCAAGGAGTTCACCCGGTTTGAGAATTTTGCTGACCCATCGCGTTATTGATGGGGCAGCACAATTCTTGCGCAGGCTAACCCGCGCCTCGGGTTACGCCGGAGCTAAAACTTCGCGGACCCGAGCCGCTACTAGCGGCCGGCGCCGCGCAGTTTCTGCGCAGACTGACTACAACAGCACTTCCCCTGCGAAATCCGCGAGCCGCGAGCGCTCGCCGCGCTGCAGCGTCACGTGCCCGCTGTGGGTCCAGCCCTTGAAGCGGTCCACCACGTAGGTGAGGCCCGAGCTGCCCTCGGTGAGGTAGGGGGTGTCGATCTGGGAGATGTTGCCCAGACACACTACCTTGGTGCCGGGGCCGGCGCGGGTGATGAGGGTCTTCATCTGCTTCGGCGTCAGGTTCTGGGCCTCGTCGATGATGAGAAACTTGTTGATGAAGGTGCGCCCGCGCATGAAGTTGAGCGACTTGATCTTGATGCGCGAGCGGATCAGGTCGCGGGTGGCGGCGCGGCCCCAGTCGCCGACGTCGTCGTCGGTCTTGTTGAGCACGTCCAGGTTGTCCTCCAGCGCGCCCATCCAGGGCGTCATCTTCTCTTCCTCGGTGCCGGGCAGGAAGCCGATGTCCTCGCCCACCGGCACCGTCACCCGGGTCATGATGATCTCCGAGAACAGCTTGTCCTCCAGCGTCTGCGCCAGCCCGGCGGCGAGGGTGAGCAGCGTCTTGCCGGTGCCGGCCTGGCCCACCAGGGTGACGAAGTCGATCTCCGGGTTCATGAGTAGGTTGAGCGCGAAATTCTGCTCGCGGTTGCGCGCGGTCACGCCCCAGACGGCATTGCGCTGGTGGCCGTACTCGCGCAGCGTCTGCAGGATCGCGGTCTTGCCGGAGACCTCGCGCACCATGGCGTAGAAGGGCTTGTCGGCTTCCTGGTAGACGAACTCGTTCACCACCAGCGACGGGCACAGCGGTCCGCGCACCCGGTAGAAGTTGAAGCCGCTCTGCTGCCAGGATTCCATCTCCTTGCCGTGCTTGTCCCAGAAATCGCCGGGCAGCTCGCGCACGCCGCGGAACAGCAGGTCCGTGTCCTCCAGCACCTTGTCGCTGAAGTAATCCTCGGCGGCCAGGCTCAGCGCCCGCGCCTTGATGCGCATGTTGATGTCCTTCGACACCAGGATCACCTGGCGCTTGGGCTGCAGTTCCTGCAGGTGCATGACCACGCCCAGGATCTGGTTGTCGGCCTTGCCGCTCGCCAGCGTGGCCGGCAGCTCCGCGCCGATGGCGTTGGTCTGCAGGAACAGCCGCCCGGTGGCGTTCTTGGCGCCGATGGAATCCAGCGGGATGCCGTCCTCGATGGTTTCGGCGTTGGTCACCATCTCGTCCAGGTAGCGGCTCGCCTGGCGGGCGTTGCGCGCCACCTCCGACATGCCCTTCTTGTGGTTGTCCAGCTCCTCGAGTGTCGCCATCGGCAGATAGATGTCGTGCTCCTCGAAGCGGAACAAGCAGGTGGGGTCGTGCATCAGCACGTTGGTGTCGAGCACGAACAGCTTGGTGGTCGCGCGCAGGCGCGTGACCACCGAGGCGGGTTTGCGTTGGGACATGCGGGGATGGGCTCGGAGTGGTTACTTGAGGGTGCGCACGAACTCGAGAACGGCGTCGGCGTGACCGGGCACCTTGACGCCGCGCCATTCCTGACGCAGCACGCCCTTGGCGTCGATCACGAACGTGCTGCGCTCGATGGCGCGCACCGGCCTGCCATACATGTTTTTCATCTTGATGACACCGAAGAGCTGGCACGCGGTTTCGTCCGCGTCCGACAGCAGCTCGAAGGGGAAGCTCATCTTGGCCTTGAAGCCCTCGTGGGACTTGAGGCTGTCGCGGGACACGCCGTAGATCTCGGTGTTGAGCCCGGCGAACTGGGCGTGCAGGTCGCGGAACTGCTGGCCCTCGGTGGTGCAGCCGGGGGTGTTGTCCTTGGGATAGAAGTAGATCACCAGGTTCCTGCCGCGATGTTCGGAGAGCCTGAAGTCCCTGCCCCCGGTGGCGGGGAGCGAGAAGTCCGGAACGGGTTGATTCAGCATGAACGGTTCGGCGTAGTCGGACCAAAGTCGCATTGTTGAGAAATCCGCCGCCGATGGCAACCTACCGGTCCGCGGCCTGCAGCAGATCGCGTGCAACGCGCTCCAGCGCCGCGTCGTCTGCGCTGTCGAGACGGGCACGCGCGGCCCGGCCCAGCTGCGGGTAGTGTTGCAGCGTCGACCGGCGATAAGCAGGATCGTAGTGCTGCTCCAGCAGCGAGGCGATGAAAGCGTCCCACGACTGCGCCCGCGCCAGCTCCTTCCAGGCGTCGATGACGCCGTGCCCGTGCAGCGCGGTGAGACAGTCCAGCTTGACGAACAGCGTGGCGCGGTCCTCCAGGAAATGGGCGTACTCCGCCTTGAGCAGCGCAACGCGCACACCGAGCGCAGTCTCCAGGGCGACGCAGGGGCTGGCCCACATGGCCTGGATCAGGGCTTCGGGCACCCGCAGGCGCCCAATTTTCTTGCTCTCGGCCTCGACGTAGACCGGGCGGGCGGGGTCGAGTCGGCGCAGGGCGTCCCAGAGCCGGCTCTCGAACAGCTTCTGTGATGGCTGCGCCCCGCCGGGCAGGTCGCCCAGGACCGAGCCGCGGTGGGCGGCCAGACCCTCCAGGTCCAGCGCCTGGCCGCCCTGGCGCGCGAGCGCCGCCAGCAAGCGGGTCTTGCCGGCGCCGGTGGGGCCGCAGATCACGCGCCACCGGTGCCGCCCGGGGAGCACCTCCAGATCGGCGACGACCTGGCGGCGATAGGCCTTGTAGCCGCCTTCCAGCCGCCCGGCGCGCCAGCCGATTTCGCGCAGCACGTGGGCCATGGCGCCGCTGCGGCTGCCGCCGCGCCAGCAGTAAATCAGCGGGCGCCAGTTGCGCGGCCGGTCCCGCAGGTGCGATTCGACGTGGGCGGCGATGTTGCGCGCGATGAGCGCCGCGCCCAGCCTCTTGGCGTCGAAGGGCGAGGCCTGCCTGTAGAGCGTGCCCACCCGGGCGCGCTCGTCGTCGTCCAGAACCGGGAGGTTGATGGCGCCGGGAATGTGATCCTCGCGGAACTCCGAGGGCGAGCGCACGTCTACTACCTCGTCAAACTCGGGCAGCTGTGCTAGCGTTTCGGGCTCCTGGAAATCGCGTTTCACTGCAGCAGGTTGTCGCCCGCCCGATGCGCGACGTTGACGCTGGTTGCCGTCGGGCACATGGTTTTCACACTCTGTCATCTTCCCACACTTGGAGCGTGCGCATGAACGCGCCTTTCGATGCCGATGCCGTCCGGCTCACCCAGTACTCCCACGGCGGCGGCTGCGGCTGCAAGATCGCACCGGCGGTGCTGTCCGACATTCTCGCCAATTCGCCCTTGGGGCAGCACCACCCGGACCTGCTGGTGGGCGCCGAGTCCAGCGACGATGCGGCCGTGTACCGGCTCAACGACCGCCAGGCGATCGTCGCGACCACCGATTTCTTCATGCCCATCGTCGACGATCCCTTCGACTTCGGCCGCATCGCCGCCACCAACGCGATTTCCGACGTCTACGCCATGGGAGCACAGCCGATCCTGGCACTGGCGGTCGTCGGCATGCCGATCGACAAGCTGCCGGTGAGCGTCATTCGCCGGATACTGGAGGGCGGCGCGTCGGTGTGCGCCGAGGCCGGCGTGCCGGTCGCCGGCGGCCACTCCATCGACGCCCCCGAGCCCATTTACGGCCTGGTGGCGCTGGGGATCGTGCACCCGGAGCGCGTGAAGCGCAACGACCGCGCGCAGGCCGGCGATGCGCTGGTGCTGGGCAAGCCGCTGGGCGTGGGCATCCTCAGCGCGGCGCTGAAGAAAGGCGAGCTCGACGCCGCCGGGTACCGCGCGATGCTGGAGACCACCACCCGGCTCAATCGCCCGGGCATCGATCTGGCGGACCTGGACGCCGTGCACGCGCTCACCGACGTGACCGGTTTTGGCCTGCTGGGCCATCTTCTGGAAATCTGCCGCGGCTCGGGTGTCGGGGCCGAGCTCAGGTTTCCGGACGTGCCGGTCCTGACGACGGCGCGTGCCTTGGCGGAGGCGGGCTATGCCACCGGGGCTTCCGCGCGCAACTGGGCCAGCTACGGCACCGGCGTTCAGCTCGCCGACACGCTGCCGGCGTGGGCCAGGACCCTGCTGACCGATCCCCAGACCAGCGGCGGCCTGCTGGCGGCCTGTGCGCCGGGTTCGGAGGGCCGGGTGCTGGAGGTGTTTCGCCGTGGCGGTTTCGAAGACGCCGCTGTCATCGGCTGGCTGACGGACGGTCCAGCCCAGGTCCGCGTCGCAGCCTGAGGTCGGGCTGCCGAAGGTCTTGACGGGGAAAGGGCTGTCGGGGTAAAAACAAACATTCGTTTTGTTAACCCATGAGCAGCCCAGAGCGCACCCCGCGAATCGATAACCGTCTGCCCCAGGTCCTTGAGGCGGCGGCCGGCCTTTTCCGCACCAAGGGCTATTCCAGCACCTCGATGCGCGACATCGCCGCCGCCGTGGGGATGTTGCCCGGGTCCCTGTATTACCACTTCCCCTCCAAGGAGGAACTGCTGGTGGCGGTCTACGCGGCCGGCGTACAACGGATCGCGGCGGCCGTGCGCACGGCGGTGGCGGAGGTGGACGGCCCCTGGGAGCGGCTGCAGGCCGCGTGCCTCGCTCACCTCGAAGCGCTGCTGGGGGGGAGCGACTTCGCCCGGGTGGTGATCCGGGTATTCCCGGGCGACGTGCCGGGCGTGGAGCCGCGGCTGGCGGTGCTGCGGGAAGACTATGAGCGCCTGTTCCGGGAACTGGTGGAGGCGCTTCCGCTGGCGGCGGACGTGGATCCGCGCACCACGCGACTGTTCCTGCTGGGCGCCCTCAACTGGTCCCAGTTCTGGTATCGGCCGGGGGTGGCGACCCCCGCGGAAATCGCCGCCGGATTCGTGCGGCTGCTGCGCGCCGGCGCGCAGAACGAGAGGAGCGAACATGGCGGATGAACTGGCGGCACGGCCGCCGCGAGTGCTGGTGACCAAGATCGGATTCGACGGCCACGACCGCGGCAGCCGCGTGGTGGCGGCGGCGCTGCGCGACGCCGGGATGGAGGTGATCTACACGCCGCCGTGGCAGGAGATCCGCACCGTGGTGAAGCTGGCGCTGGAGGAGGACGTCGACGTGCTGGGCATCTCGTCGCTCGCCACCGACCACCTGCTGGTGCCGGAACTGATGGAGGCGCTGCGCGCCGCGGGCCTGAGCGACGTGCAGGTGGTGGTGGGCGGCATCGTGCCGGATGAGGACGAGGCGCGGCTGAAAGCGGCCGGCGTCGCCGCGGTGTTTCACCCCGGCGCGTCGCTCGATGCGATCGCCGAGCGCATCCGGCACCTGGCGCGCGAGCGGCGCGCCGTCGGCGCCGCGGGTTGAGAGGACGCCATGAACAAACCCGTGACCCCCGCGGCGATGCCGTCCGCCTACGGCGAACGGCGAGAGCGCTGGGAACAGGACTACGCGCGCCAGCTGCCCGGTGACGCCGCGCTCGCGAACCGCTCCGGCATCCCGGTCAAGGCGCTCTACACTCCCGGGGACTGGAGCGAGTCGCGTTACCTGACAGACCTGGGCTTTCCCGGCCAGCTGCCGGCGACGCGCGGCATCTACGCCACGATGCACCGCGGCCGCAGCTGGAGCCAGCGCCAGCTGATCGGGCTCGGCACGCCCGAGGACTACAACCAGCGGCTGCACGAGATCCTGGCCAACGGCGCCACCGCGGTCAGCCTGATCCCCTGCAACTCGGTCTACCGCGGCTACGACGCCGACGAGGTGAGCCCGCTGCTGCTGGGCACCTGCGGCTCGGTGATCAATACCGTGGACGACATGGACGTTTGCTTCCGCGGCGTCGACGTCGGCGCCGTCTCGATCGGCCTCAACGACCCGTCGCCGTTCACGCTGCTGGCGTTCCTGCTCAACGTCGCGCGCCGCCGCGGCGTGGCGTGGGAGCGCATCACCGGCACCTCCAACCAGAGCGACTACATTTCCCATTTCGTCGCCAACCACATGTTCTTCCGCCTGGCGCTGCCCGGCGCGCGGCGCGTGCTGCGCGACCACATCGCGTTCATGAACCGGCACGTACCGGGCTGGAACCCGGTGTCGGTGGTGGGGCAGCACATGCAGCAGGGCGGTGCGACACCGGCCGAGGCGATGGCGTTCACGCTGTGCACCGCGATCCAGTACGCCGAAGACTGCATCGCCGCGGGCATGGCGCCGGACGCGTTCCTGCCGCGCTTCTCGTTCTTCTTCGACATCTCCATCAGCTTCTTCGAGGAAGTGGCCAAGTTCCGCGCCGGCCGCCGGATCTGGGCCAAAATCGTCCGCGAGCGATTCGGCGCAGAGGACCCGCGCTCGTGGCGTTTCAAATTCCACGCCCAGACCTCCGGCGTCGATCTCACGCGCCAGCAGCCGCTCAACAACATCGCGCGGGTCGCGGTGCAGGCGATGGCCGGCATTTTCGGCGGCCTGCAGTCGCTGCACACCGACGCCTACGACGAGGCGATCTCGACGCCCACCGCCGAGGCGGCGCGCATCGCGGTGGCGACCCAGAACATCCTGCGCGAGGAGGCGCACCTCACCGACGTCATCGACCCGCTGGGCGGCTCCTACTACGTTGAGGCGCTGACCAACGAGATGCAGGAAAGAATCGAGGCGATCATCGCCGAAGTGGACGCCGCGGGCGGCATGTACTGCGCGGTGGAGCAGGGGCTGGTCCAGCGCCGCATCGGCGACTCGGCACTGGCGTTCCAGCGTCGCGTGGACAGCGGCGAGCAGACCGTGGTCGGCGTCAACGCCTACACGGTGGACGACGCCGAGGACCATCGCGCGCCGCTGGAGCGCCCGGACCCGGCGCGCATCGCGGCGCAGGTGGAGCGGCTCAAGGCGTTCAAGGCGCAGCGCTCCGCAGTGGAAGCCCGCGCCGGCCTCGATGCGTTGCGCCGCACTGCGGCCGACCCGCAGGCCAACGTGTTCGCGGCGGTGGTGGAGGCGGCGGGAGCCGGCGCCACCCACGGCGAGATCTGCGCCGCACTGCGCGCCGAGCTCGGCTTTGGCGAGCCGCTGGCGATCGTATGAGCGCTGCGCGCCCGCGCCCCGAGGAGCGCTCGCGCTACCGGCATTTTCTCGCCATCACCACCCGCTGGATGGACAACGACGCCTACCGGCACGTCAACAACGTCGTCTACTACTCGTACTTCGACACGGTGGTGAACCGCTACCTGATCGAGCGCGGTGCGCTGGACATCGAGGCGGGTCCGGTCGTGGGCCTGGTGGTGGAGACCCAGTGCCATTACTTCAGCCCGCTCTCGTTTCCCGACGCGGTGCATGCCGGCCTGCGGGTGGCGCACGTCGGGCGCAGCAGCGTGCGCTACGAGATCGGCATCTTCCGCAACGACGACGCGCAGGCCTCGGCGCAGGGGCACTTCGTGCACGTCTATGTCGATCGGGCGAGCCAGCAGCCGGTGGCGCTGCCGCCGGCGTTGCGCGCGGCGCTGGAGCAGATCCGCGCATGAAGGACGAGCGTTATGCCGCGTGGTCCGCGGCCGTCGTCGCCGGCAGCCGCCGCGACCTGGCCCGGGCGATCACCGAGGTGGAAGCGGAGACCGAGGCCGGCGCCATACTGCTGCGGGCGCTGCAGCCACGGGTCGGGCGGGCCCGCGTCATCGGTGTCACCGGTCCGCCGGGCGCGGGCAAGTCGACGCTGCTCTCGGCCCTCATCGGCGAGCTGCGCGGCCGCGCCCTGAGGGTCGGCGTCCTGGCGGTGGATCCTTCCAGCCCGTTCTCCGGGGGCGCCGTGCTGGGCGACCGCGTGCGCATGGGCCGGCACAGCAACGACGATGGCGTCTTCATCCGCTCGCTCGCGTCACGCGGCCACCTGGGCGGGGTTTCGCGCACCACCGCGCGCATGGTGGACGTGCTCGACGCCGCCGGTTTCGACGTGATCCTGGTGGAAACCGTCGGCGCCGGGCAGTCCGAGGTGGAAATCGCCGGGCTCGCCAACGTGCGGGTGGTGGTCTGTCCCCCGGGCCTGGGCGACGAGGTGCAGGCGATCAAGGCCGGCATTCTGGAGATCGCCGACGTGCTGGTGGTGAACAAGGCCGACCTGCCGGGGGCGGACGCCACGGTGCGGGATCTGCGGGACATGCTGCGGCTGCGCCGCGGCGAGGGCGCGGCCGTGCCGGTAATGAAGACGTCGGCTGCGAGCGGGGAGGGTGTCGCCGCGCTGGCGCAGTGGCTGGCCGCGAGCGCGAATCGCAGCGGTGCCTCGCGCGCGCAGCCGGCGCGGCCGAAAGCTGCGGAGGCGGCTGTCGTGGACCGTGCGATCACGACCCGTCGTTCGGTGCGCCGGTTCCTGCCCGCCCCGGTGCCGCGCGCCACCGTCGAAGAGATCCTCGCCGTCGCGAGCCGCGCGCCCAGCGGCACCAATACCCAGCCGTGGCGCGTGGTGGTGGTAACGGGCGAGCGCAAGGCGGCGCTGTCGCGGGCGATCCTGCATGCCTTCGATTACGAGGAAACGGCCCACCGGGAGGAGTATCACTACTACCCGGTGCAATGGTCCGAACCGTACCTGTCGCGGCGGCGCAAGATCGGCTGGGATCTCTACGGACTGCTGGGTATCACGCGCGACGACAAGGCCGGCATGCATCGCCAGTTCGGGCGCAACTACGCGTTCTTCGACGCGCCGGTGGGGTTCATCTTCACCATCGAGCGCAGCCTCGAGCGCGGCAGCTGGCTCGATTACGGTATGTTCCTCGAGAACGTGATGATCGCCGCCCGCGCGCGCGGGCTCGACACCTGCCCGCAGGCGGCATTCAACCGGTTTCACCGGATCATCGCGCGGGAGTTGGAATTGCCGGCCGCCGAGATGGTGGTGTGCGGGATGTCGCTGGGCTATGCCGACCCCGAGGCGCCGGAGAACCGCCTGGTCACCGAGCGCGAGCCGGTGTCGGGCTTCGCCCGCTTCCTGGGCTTCGACTGAGGCGATCTTGGAGACCGAGCGCAGGGCGCGCGAGCGGGTGATGCAGTTTGCCGCCGGCGATCCGTTCGTGCGCTCGCTCGGAATCCGCTGCGTCGACGCCGGGCACGGCTGGGCAGCCGTGGAAGTGACGGTTGGCCCGCAGCACCTGAACTTCAACGGCACCTGCCATGGCGGCGTGCTGTTCGCGCTGGCGGACACGGCGTTCGGGCTGGCGTCGAACTCCCACGGCAGCCTCTCGGCCGGCATCGACACGCACATGACGTTCTCGCTGGCGGTGCAGGCGGGGGAGACACTGCAGGCGCACGCCGTGGAGGTCTCGCGCAGCCGCAAGCTCGGGGTGTACCGGGTGGATGTGTGCCGCGGCGAGGACCTGGTGGCGGCGTTCACCGGCACCGTCTACGTCACCTCGCTGCCCCACGGGCCGCGAACGTAGCCAGCCTTACTTCTTGGTGGAGCCGCCGCCCAGCAGGGCGGGCACCGGACGGCCGGCGCGGTGGCGCTGGCGGTGGGCCGGCGCGGGCCCGTCGGCCGGGGGCAGGGGTCGGCGCGGCGGCGGGGCCTCGGGCTCGAGCGCTTCGGCTGGGGGCGCTCCCGGGGCGCTTGCCGGTCGCGCCGCTCCGGGCGCTCCGGCCGACGGTCGCGGCCATGCTCGCGCGGTGACCGCGAATCGCGCCGCGGCCCCTTGGCGCCGGGCTCGAAGCCCGCGATCACTTCCCGCGGGATGGCGCGCTTGAGCAGCCGCTCGATGCCGGCCAGCAGCTTCTCCTCTTCCGGCGACACCAGCGAGTGGGCGTCGCCCTCGAAACCCGCCCGGCCGGTGCGTCCGATGCGGTGGACGTAGTCCTCGGGATTGGACGGCAGTTCATAGTTGATGACGTGGGGCAGCTCCTCGATGTCGAGGCCGCGGCCCGCGATGTCGGTGGCCACCAGGACCCGGATCTTGCCCTCCTTGAAATCGGTGAGCGCCTGGATGCGCTGCTGCTGCGTGCGCTCGCTATGCAGCGCCTCGGCGTTGACGCCGTCGCGCACCAGCAGCCGCGCCAACCGGTTGGCCGCGAGCCGCGTGGCGGTGAACACCAGCACCTGCTGCATGTTGCGGGACTCCAGCAGGTGCTCCAGCAGCGCCTTCTTGAGCGCCGGGTCCACCGGATGCGCCACCTGGCGCACCAGTTCGGCGGCGGCATTGCGCGCCGCCACCTGAATTCGTGCCGGGGCGGTCAGGAATGCCGAAGACAGGCGCACCACCTCGTCGGCGAACGTGGCCGAGAACATCAGGTTCTGGCGCTTCGCCGGCAGCACCGCCAGGATGCGCTTCAGGTCAGGCATGAAGCCCATGTCCAGCATGCGATCGGCCTCGTCCAGCACCAGGATCGAGACCTGCGACAGGTTGATCGTGCGCTGATGCAGGTGATCCAGCAGCCGCCCTGGCGTCGCCACCACGATCTCGACGCCGCGGCGCAGCTGTTCGATCTGGGGATCGATGTTGACGCCGCCATAGACCACGGCGTAACGCAGCGGCACGTGCTTGCCGTAGGCGCGCACGCTTTCCTCCACCTGCAGCGCCAGTTCCCGCGTCGGCACCAGAATCAGCACGCGCACCGGGTGGCGTGCCGGCGATGCGCTGGTATTGGCCGCCGGCGCTAGGCGCTGCAGGATCGGCAGCGTGAAGGCGGCGGTCTTGCCGGTGCCGGTCTGGGCCGCCGCCATGACGTCGCGGCCTGCCAGCACCAGCGGGATCGCCTGCTCCTGGACCGGGGTGGGAGACTGGTAACCCTGTTCCTCGACGGCCTTGAGGAGATCGGGAATGAGGCCGAGATCAGCGAACGTCATGGTCGATCGGGAGGCGCGACCCCCGACGGGGCGCGAAACTTCGCGTCAGCGGTGCAACGGGTGAGGCGGAATGGGGAGTTTCGTATCGCAACGCCGGACATTGTACCACTCGCGCGGCGCCTGCCGGCGCGCCGTGGCGCCGGAAGCGTGCGCGCTAGCCCTTCACGCAGGCCTTGGGGCGCAGGAACGCCACGCGCCGCGCGAGGCCGGCCCGTTCGGTCACTTCCGCCACCGCGTCCACGTCCTTGTAGGCGCCCGGCGCTTCTTCGGCCGCGCCGCGCATCGACCTGGTGCGGATAAGGATGCCGTTGGCCCGCAGTTCGTCCACCAGCTGGCGCCCGCTCCAGCGATGCAGCGCCTGGCGCCGGCTCATGGCGCGGCCGGCGCCGTGGCTGGCGGACGCGAACGCCGGATTGCCGGCGACCCCGGCGAGAACGTAGGAACCGGTGCCCATGCTGCCGCCGATGATGACCGGCTGGCCCACTGCGCGGTAGCGTGCCGGGAGGTCCGGATGTCCGGGGCCGAAGGCCCGGGTCGCACCCTTGCGGTGGATGTAGATCTCCCGCAGCGTGCCGTCCACGTCGTGCCGCTCCACCTTGCAGGTATTGTGGGAGACGTCGAACAGCGTCTCCAGCCGAGTGTCGGGCACGACGCGCGCGAACGCCTCCCGCGTGAGGTGGGTGAGGATCTGGCGATTGGCCAGCGCGCAGTTGATGGCGGCGCGCATCGCGCCCAGGTACTGCTCGCCCTCGGGCGAGCGAATCGGTGCACACGCCAGTTCGCGGTCGGGGAGCGCGATGCCAAGCCGCTTGGCGACCTTTGCCAATGACACCAGGTAATCGGTGCCCACCTGGTGCCCGAGGCCGCGCGAGCCGCAGTGGATCGACACCAGGATCTGGCCCTCGGCAATCCCGAACGCCGCGGCCGCGTCGGCGTCGTGGATGCGCTCCACCACCTGCACCTCGAGGTAGTGGTTGCCGGACCCCAGCGTCCCCATCTCGCCGCGCTGGCGCTTCTTGGCGAGCTCGGAGACGTTTTCCGGCCGCGCTCCGGGCACCCGTCCGCGCTCTTCGACGAATTCCAGGTCTTCCGGCACGCCGTAGCCGTGGGCGAGCGCCCATTGCGCACCCTGCAGCAGGACCTGGTCGAGCTCCGGGACGCGCAGCTTCAGCGCGCCTTCCTCGCCGAGGCCGGCCGGAATCGAGCGGAACAGTTCGTCCGCCAGCGGCGCCAGCCGCGGCGCCAGCGACTCCAGCGTCAGATCGGTGCGCAGGCAGCGGATGCCGCAGGAAATGTCGAAGCCGACGCCGCCCGCGGAAATGATGCCGCCCCGGTCGGCGTCGAAAGCTGCGACGCCCCCGATGGGAAAGCCGTAACCCCAGTGGGCGTCGGGCATGGTCATGGCGGCGCCCACCAGACCCGGCAGGCGCGCGACATTGGTGATCTGCTCCAGCACCTTGTCGTCCATGGCTTCCAGCAGGGGGCGGTCGGCGAACAGGCGCACGCCGCCGTCGGCCGCGGTGGCCTTCCATTCGGTGTCGGAGATGCGTTCGAGCGGGTCGAGCTTCATGGCGTCCAGCTTACACGTCGATTACGCAGCGTGCTTCCCACGCGCCGTCGGACGGGCATACGGAGAGGGCGGTGAGCGTCGCGCCCTTGACTTCGACTCCGCGCGGCAGGGCGTCATTCCACGGCTCGCCCCAGGCCGAACCACGCCAGTGGGCCTGCGCCCGCGTGAGCCGGAAGCGGCCGAACACCAGCCCGCGCTGGCGCGCCTCGCCCAGCAGCCGGTTGATCCAGGTCACGAGCGCGAACTCGGTGTCGTCCTCGTCGAACTCGACGTCGACCCGCGTCGACGGCTGCAGCGCGGCAGGCTCGCACATGACGGCGAAGGCCGCCGCCGCGGCTGACTCCAGCGCCTGTTCCGGCGACGCGCCGCGGCCGATCACGCCGATGTCGGCTGCGTGGTCGAAGTAACCGTAGTTGGCGGGATTGGCGGGCGCGGCGTCTAGGACGGAGGGCATAGGGGCAGGGCGAGAGACTGCAGCACCTCGCCCGTGCGCCTATTCTGGACCAGCGCCACCAGATTTGCACCCGCGTGGCCGGCCAGCTCGGCGGTGGGAATCTCCTCCCGGATGGTGGCCGATGGGCCGTCGCCGAAACGGTGCGGTCCGCGCCAGGCCCGCACCACGAAATCGTGGCGCAGCGAGCGTCCGGCGTTCTCGCCGCGCTTGACCTCGGTGGCGAGCCCGTTTTCCGTCAGCGCGAGAAAAATTTCCGCATCCCCAGCACGGGCGCCGTCCCGCAGCTTCGCATCCACCTGGACCGCAACGCTTCCTGCCGCGGGGGTGGCCCGGATCGCCAGCTCCGCACCCGGCGGCTGCGCGTTCATCTCCTTGAGCGCGTCGCGCAGACGGCGATGGGACAGGCCGCGAAATACCTTGCCGTTGAGCACCAGCTCCGGCGTGTAGACGAAGCTGATGCCGTTGGATGCGCTGATCAGGCGCTGCCGTTCGGTGAACACGGGTTGCGCAAAGCGGTCTGGCCATCCCAGGTAATTCCAGTAATCGACGTGAAACGCCAGCGGCACCACCTGGTCCGTGGTAAAGCCGGCCGCGGGCAGCTCGCTCACCCATCGATCCGCCGGCGGGCAGCTGCTGCAGCCCTCAGAAGTGTAGAGCTCCAGCATGGCGATGCGGTGGGCTGGGCTTTGCGCACCGCAGGAGGCGGCCGCCGCGCCGCCGGCGGCCAAGGTCAGCGCCGTGGCAACCGCGGCGCGGACGAGCATAGGGAAGGGCTGTTTCATCGTCTGGAGCCTCGTCGGGAAATGGCGGGGTCCGCCATCAGCGTGGATTGGTCGGTTTGCTATCATGCGCGCTTACATTTTTTTTGCGCGCCGATGCCGCTGGTCGATTTGCACTGCCATTCCACCGCCTCCGACGGCACCCTCGCTCCCCGCGAGGTGGTGGCGCGCGCGGCGGCGGCGGGCGTCGATCTGCTGGCGCTCACCGATCACGACGAAATCTCCGGGCTGGCCGAGGCGCGCCGCGCCGCCGACGACGCGGGATTGCGCCTGCTGAACGGCGTCGAAGTCTCGGTTACCTGGCGCGACCAGACGCTGCATGTGGTGGGATTGGCCATCGACCCCGGCCACCGGGCGCTGCGGGACGGACTGGCCGGGATCCGCGCCGGCCGCGTTGCCCGCGCCGAGCGCATGGCCGCCGGCCTGGCGGAAACCGGCATCGACGATGCCCTCGAGGGCGCGTGCCGTTTTGTGAGCAATCCCGGGCTCATCGGCCGCACCCATTTCGCCCGCCTGCTAGTGGAGCGGAGCGTGTGTCCCGACGTGCGCAGCGTGTTCCGGCGCTTTCTCACGGTTGGCAAGCCCGGCTATATCCCTCATCGCTGGGTGGAGCTCTCGGCGGCAGTGGGCTGGATCCGGGCCGCGGGAGGCGTCGCCGTTCTCGCCCATCCGGGTCGCTACAAGCTCTCAGGCACCGGGCTGCGCGAACTGCTGCGGGAATTCAAGGAAGTCCAGGGCGCGGCAGTGGAGGTGGTGACCGGCAGCCACGGGCCGGCGCAATACGCGCGGTTCGCGCAACTCGCGCGGGATTTCGGCCTCCTGACCTCGGCGGGCTCGGATTTCCACGACCCGGTCGAGAGTCCGATGGACTTCGGCAACATGCCCCCCTTGCCGGCCGGAACCGAGCCGGTGTGGGAACGGATGGGCTGGATCTAGTCCCCGCCGTGGCCCAGTTTTTCAGCGTTCATCCGGTCTCGCCCCAGCGGCGGCTGATCCGCCAGGCCGCCGACATCGTGCGCGGGGGGGGCGTGATCGCGTACCCCACCGACTCCTGTTATGCCCTGGGCTGCGGCATCGGCCGTAAAGAGTCGGCCGAGCGCATCCGTCGCATCCGCGGCGTCGACGCCCAGCATCACCTGACGCTGGTGTGCCACGATCTTTCGCAACTGGCCCACTTTGCCCGGGTCGACAACGCCCAGTTCCGCCTGCTGAAGGCGGCGACCCCCGGGGGCTTTGCCTTCATCCTGGAGGCCACCCGGGAAGTGCCGCGGCGGCTGCAGCACCCGCGCCGCGCCACCATCGGCCTGCGCGTGCCGGATCACCCGGTGGCCCAGGCGCTGCTGGAAGAACTGGGGGAGCCGCTGCTCAGCTCCACGCTGATGCTGCCCGGCGATGACCTGCCGCTCAACGATCCCCTCCAGATTCGCGACCGGCTCGAACGCCAGATCGACCTCGTGCTCGACGGCGGGCCCTGCGGGATCGAGATGACGACGGTGCTGGATCTCACCGGCGACGTCCCGAAGGTCGTGCGCCGGGGGCGCGGTGATCCGGCAGCCCTCGGCATCACCGGCTAGCGCCGGCGCCCGGGGCGGGTCCGGTGCGGCTGGTACAATAGGGGCGCATGGACCTCAGCGTCGCCCAAATCGCCCAGACCATCGCCGTCGCCGCGCTGCCCCTGGTGTTCGCCATCACCCTGCACGAAGCCGCCCACGGTTATGTGGCCCGGTATTTCGGCGATCTCACCGCCTATGCCCAAGGGCGGGTGAGCCTCAACCCGCTGCGTCACATCGATCTGGCGGGCACGCTGGTGGTGCCGGTACTGATTCTGGCGCTGAGCGGCGGGCGATTCATTTTCGGCTGGGCCAAGCCGGTGCCGGTGAACTTCGGCAATCTCCGCCGTCCCAAGCACGACATGCTCTGGGTGGCCGCGGCGGGTCCGGGCGCGAACCTCGCCATGGCGCTGGCGTGGGCGCTGGTGCTGAAGGCCGCGGTGCTGCTGCCCGCGGCCGGCTACGCGGTCTGGCTGGTGCAGGTCGCCAAGGCCGGGGTGGTGCTCAACGTCGTGTTCATGGTGCTGAACCTGCTGCCGGTGCCGCCGCTGGACGGGGGCCGCATCGCGTTCAGCCTGCTGCCCAACCGCGCCGCCTACCATTACGGCAAGCTGGAGCCGTACGGCCTTATCATCGTGCTGGCGCTGCTGGTGATCGGCGCCCTTGGCACGATTCTCTGGCCCTTCATCTTCGCCGTGATCCAGGTCATCGGCTGGCTCGTGGGCGTGCCGCCGGTCCAGATTCTTTCCTTCTAACGGGCCAACCCATCGTCCATCATGTTCGTTGATCGCGTTCTGTCGGGCATGCGCCCGACCGGCAGCCTGCATCTCGGCCATTACCACGGGGTGCTCAAGAACTGGATCCGCCTCCAGAACGAGTACGAGTGCTTTTTCTTCGTCGCCGACTGGCACGCGCTCACGACCCACTACGATGAACCCGGCGTGGTGGAGGCCAACGTCTGGGACATGGTGATCGACTGGCTCGCGGCCGGCGTCGACCCGGCCCAGGCCACGATATTCATCCAGTCCAAGGTGCCCGAGCACGCGGAGTTGCACCTGCTGCTGTCCATGATCACGCCGCTCGGCTGGCTGGAGCGCATTCCCACCTACAAGGACCAGCAGGAGAAGCTCTCCGACCGCGACCTCTCCACCTACGGTTTTCTCGGCTATCCGCTGCTCCAGAGCGCCGACATCCTGATTTATCGCGCCAACCGGGTGCCGGTGGGAGAGGATCAGGTGCCGCACATCGAGTTCACCCGTGAGATCGCGCGTCGCTTCAACCACGTCTACGGGCGCGAGCCGGATTTCGAGGAAAAGGCGATCAAGGCGGTGAAGAAGCTGGGGACCAAGAAGGCGCGGCTCTACGCCGACTTGCGCACGCGCTACCAGGAGCAAGGCGAGCAGGACGCGCTCTCGGCGGGGCGCGCCCTGCTGGAGGAAGCCCAGAACCTCAGTCTCGGGGACCGCGAGCGGCTGTTCGGCTACCTGGAGGGCACCGGCAAGATGATCCTGTCAGAGCCGGAAGCGATGCTCACCGAAGCCTCCCGCATGCCCGGACTCGACGGGCAGAAGATGTCCAAGTCCTACAACAACACCATCGGCCTGCGGGAGCCGCCCGACGCCGTCGTGAAGAAGATCCGCACCATGCCCACCGATCCCGCCCGGGTGCGGCGCTCCGATCCCGGCGATCCGCGCAAGTGCCCGGTGTGGCAGCTGCACCTGGTGTATTCGGACGACCAGCGCAAGCGCTGGGTGGAGCACGGTTGCACAACGGCTGCATTCGGCTGCCTGGACTGCAAACAGCCCGTGATCGACGCCGTGCTGGCGGAGCAGGAACCGATCCGCGAGCGAGCCAAACCCTACCAGGAGGATCCGACGCTGTTGCGCAGCATCGTCGCCGACGGCTGCGAAAAGGCGCAGCGGCTCGCCCGTGCCACGATGCGCGACGTGCGCGCCGCCATGGGTCTCGATTATCTCTAGCGATGGCGCAGGCCCGAACCCGGCTCCGCTTCAAGTCGGACGCAGCGCCTTTGCCCCGGCGCGTAGCGAAGCCTGGGAGGCCGGGTCAAGTGTTGCCCGAGGGAGGAATCCGTGAGAAAGTTGGCGGCGCGCCGGAACCCGGCCGCGCCGCTCTGCCGCCGCGAAAAAGTGATGGTGTTTTAATGGGTTAGTGGCGCACGTCCAGGAAGGATCCGAGTTGCATCTCATCCAGAAGTCTCGCGAGGCAGCGGCGCGCGTGGTTTGCGCCGAGCGTCGATGAGCGCCGTGCTCGACGGTGCGCCGGTCGCGCGCATCTACGGCGAGGCGCTGCGCGAACTCCCCAAGGATCTCTACATCCCCCCCGACGCGCTCGAGGTGTTCCTCGAGACGTTCGAGGGGCCGCTGGATCTGCTGCTCTACCTGATCCGCAAGCAGAACCTCGACGTCCTCGACATTCCCATGGCGGAGCTCACCCGCCAGTACATGGACTACGTCGAGGTGATGCGCACGAACCAGCTGGAGCTGGCCGCCGAGTACCTGCTGATGGCCGCGCTGCTGATCGAGATCAAGTCGCGCATGCTGCTGCCGCGGCCGCCCAGGGAAATGGAGCAGGACGAGGACCCCCGCGCGGAGTTGGTGCGGCGGCTGCTGGAATACGAGCAGATGAAGCTGGCGGCGCAGAAGCTGGACCAGATGCCGCAGGCGCTGCGGGATTTCGCTCTGGTCAACGTCTGGATCGAGCAGGCGGCGGTGAAGCGGCTGCCCGAGGTGAGCGTCGACGATCTGCGCGCGGCCTGGCTCTCGATGCTCAATCGCGTGCGCCTCACGCGCCATCACCGGGTGACGCGCGAGGCGCTTTCGGTCCGGGAGCACATGACCCGCATCCTGCGCCGGCTTTCGGGACGCGATTACGTGGCGTTCGAGGAGCTGTTCGACCTCCAGGCGGGCGTGCCGGTCCTGGTGGTCACCTTTCTCGCGCTGCTGGAACTGGCCAAGGAAACACTGATCGAGGTCAACCAGCGCGAAGTGTTCGGGAACATCTATGTCAGAGCCACCAACTTCCTCACCGCAGAGTAACGTCGAGGAGAGCAAGCGCGTGCTGGAGACCGCGCTGCTCACCAGCAGCGAGCCGCTGGCGATTGCCGACCTGCGCAAGCTGTTCGACGACGAGCTGGGCGGCGATGTCGTGCGCAAACTGCTGGAGGAACTGCGCGAGGACTGGAGCAGCCGCGGCGTCGAGCTGGTCAATGTCGCCAGCGGCTGGCGTTTCCGCGCCCGACCGGAATACCAGCGCTACCTCGACCGGCTCGGCCCGCAGAAGCCGCCGCGCTATTCCCGCGCCGTGCTCGAGACGCTCGCCATCATCGCCTACCGCCAGCCGGTATCCCGGGGCGACATCGAGGAGATCCGCGGCGTGACGGTCTCGCCCAACATCATCAAGGTGCTGGAGTCCCGCGGCTGGATCGACGTGGTCGGCCATCGCGACGTGCCCGGCAAGCCGGCGCTGTTCGGCACCACGCGGTCGTTCCTCGACGACCTGAACCTCAGGTCCCTGGACGAGCTGCCGCCGCTGGAGGATCTGGAAGCGCTGGTGGAGCGCAATGCCGGCCTGCTCGGGACACCCGCGGCGCCCGGCGCGGCGCCGCCGGACCGGCTCGGCGAGAACGAACGCGAAGCGCCGGCGGAAGGGGCGCCGGCCGACGAAGAAAGCCGCGTAGCCTAGGGAGAAGAACATGCGGGGCATTCTGGTGGTGAATCCCAAGGGGGGGAGCGGCAAGACCACGGTGGCGACCAATCTGGCCGCCGGTCTCGCCCAGGGCGACGAGCGCGTGTTGCTGTGGGACATCGACCGGCAGAAATCCTCCCTCACCTGGCTTTCCATCCGTCCCGAGCATCTGCCGCGGGTATCGCGTCTGGACGGTGCCGACAGTGCCGAGCGCGGCGGGCACGATCGCAGCTGGGTGGTGGTGGATACGCCCGCCGGGCTCCACGGCAAGAATCTCGAGCACGCGCTGCGACTGGCGGAAAAGGTGGTGATTCCGGTCGCGCCCTCCATGTTCGATATGGCGGCGACCCGGGATTTTCTCGACGCACTGCTCAAGGAGAAGCTGGTGCGCAAGCACCGGCTGGAGGTGGCGGTCGTGGGCGTGCGCGTCGATCCCCGGACGCGGGCGGCGGGCACGCTGGAGGCTTTCCTGAAGCAGTACGAACTGCCGATCCTGGGCTATCTGCGCGACACGGTGCTGTATGCCAACGTCGCGTTCAGCGGCCAGAGCGTGTTCGACCTGCCGCGCTACCTGGCCGAGCGCGACGTCGAGCAGTGGCAGCCGATCCTGGAGTGGGTCCGCTCCTGAGCCGCGTCAGGTGGTGAGCCGGCGGTAGATGTCGGCCACCTTGAGCGGCAGCTTGGAGACATCGTCCACCAGCGTGTAGTTCACGTCGCCGTACATCCGCGGCAGATATTCCTTGGCCTCGCGGTCGATGGTGATGCAGAAGGGGTGGATGCCCAGCCGCTTCGCCTCCAGCAGCGCCTGGCGCGTATCCTGGATGCCGTACTCGCCCCGGTACTCGTCGCTGTAGTCGTCGGGCTTGCCGTCCGACAGCGTCACCAGCAGCTTGGTACGGGCCCCGACGCCGCCGAGCAGGCGGGCGGCGTGGCGCAACGCCGGCCCCATGCGCGTGTAGTCCAGCGGGATGATGCCGGCGATCCGGCGCTTGACCATTTCGTCGTAGGGCTCGTCGAAACGCTTGACGCGAAACACCTCGCAGCGCTTGCGCGTCGTTCCGGAGAAGCCATAGATGGCATAGCGGTCCCCCAGCACCTCCAGCGCTTCGCACAGCATCACCAGCGCTTCCCGCTCGGCATCGTTGATCCAGCCCTTGGTGGAGCCGCTCATGTCCACCATGAACAGCGCGGCGAGGTTGCGATCGTCGCGACGGTGCCGGACGAACAGGCGCTCGGGAAGTTCCATGCCCTGGCGCAGGTCGGCGTAGGACTCCACCAGGGCGTCGAAGTCCACCTCGTCGCCGAAGGGCTCGCGCCGCACGCGGCGATTTTCCTCGCGCTGCGCCTCGAAGGTTCGTTTGAGCTGGTACACCTGGGGCGAGAACTTCGCCAGGGTCGCGTCCACAAAACCTGCGTCGCCGGGATGGACGTCGCGCTCGTGCAGGGCGCACCAGCTGCGGCGGTAGTGCTGGCGGCGATAGTCCCATTCGTCATAGGTCACGGCATCCGTGGCGCCGGCGTCGGCGCGGGGGGTGTTACCGCCCGAAGACGGCGAGCCCGCCGTATAGGGCCCGTCGCCTGCGGGGACGAGGTATTCCGGGGGCACGTCCCCGAGATCCTGAAGAAGGGACTGCACCAGCCCCTCGACGTCGGGGGGCGGCACCAGCGGCGTGCCGTCCAGGAGCAGCTTGAACGCCGCTTTCCGGCCTTCCTCGGGGTTCTCTGTCGTCCGCAGATCGAAGTGGGCCGGTGTGTCCGCCGGCGCGTCGGGATTGCCCTGGCGCGCCTCCTTGGCCACTCGCCGCAATGCCCGCCCCAGGGCTTCCTGCTCGCGGGCGATGCGTTCCTCGCGGGCTGCCGCCGCCCGCTCGGGAAACAGCGCGCCGAGATAGCACCAGTCGGGTAAGCGCTGGCCGGGGTCGACCTGCCCCAGCAGTTCCAGGCTGTCACGGATGGTGGCGTCCGGGCGCATCAAGGCCTCGGCGCCCGGCGGACGCGGCGCCGGCAGTCCCTGCTGCAGGCTGACCATGGTCCGCGCCAGGCCGGGAAGATGACGCTCAATACAGGCGCCCAACCGGATGGACTCGAGGAAATTGAGAGTCCGCAATGCGCGTTCCCCGGTGGGATAGTCCGCGAGCGGCAGACTGAAGGTGCCGAAACGGCTTTGAGCCCAGAGGTAGCCCGCCGTGGCCTTGAACACGGCAAAGTTCTGCTCGCGCGTTGGCAGCTGGCACGTGGTTTCCGGCAGGTAGACGGTTTCCGTGTCCGTATAAGCCACCTCGGCGACGTCCACTTTCAGGGTCCTTCCGGCGAGCCCGCATAGAAACAGCTCCAGCACGCCGCGGACGCGGTCCAGATCGACGCCGCTCGCGTTGCGCCGCAGGCGCTCGGCGAAAGCCGGGAGATCCTTCAGCCTGGCCGATGCCGGGTAGAGGCCCTGCTCGTCGAAAACATCCACCGCCTGGATCAGCCAGTCCTCGGCCCAGCGTTCGCCCAGCAGCTCCAGCGCTCTGGGCGCCAGCGATGCGAACTGGTAGGCGAGCTTGTGATTGCTCTTGCCGATGACGTCGACCCAGTGCAGCGCGAAGTCCTGATCGCGCCGGGTGAGCGGCGCGAGCGCCCGGGCAAGGCCGCTGGCCGTACGCCGCGACGACAGCACCGGGTTCAGCAGCTCGTCGAGCCAGTCCTCCAGCTCGGCGAACTGCAGCGGCAGCTCAGAAGAGGGACGTGATGAGCTCATTCACCGCCGTCAGCATCTCGCGTTCGTCCGAGAGCGCTTCGGCGATGGCGCCGCGGCAGGCGACCCGCGGTTCGACGCCGTGGCCGATCAGCTTGCCGGCATGAACCAGGAGACGGGTGCTGGCACCCTCGTCGAGCCCGTTGCCCTTGAGCCTCCGGGTCATGCCGGCAAGCTTCACCAGCTTTTCGGCGGTGGCGGACGGGATGCCCGTCTCCGCAACCAGGATCTCCCGCTCCACGGTGGGGTCCGGATAGGAGAACTCGATGGCAACGAAGCGCTGACGGGTGCTTTGCTTGAGCTCCTTCAGAACGCTTTGGTAACCCGGGTTGTAGGAAATCACCAGGACGAAATCGTCGGGCGCCCGCAGGACCTCGCCGCGCTTCTCCACCGGCAGCGAACGGCGGTCGTCGGCCAGCGGATGGATCACGACGGTCGTGTCCTTGCGCGCCTCGACGATTTCGTCCAGGTAGCAGATGCCGCCGCAGCGAACGGCCCGGGCCAGCGGTCCGTCGATCCAGACCGTCTCGTTGCTGGTGATGAGGTAGCGGCCCACGAGATCCGAGGCGGTGAGGTCGTCGTGACACGATACCGTGATCAGCGGGAGCTTCAGGCGCCAGGCCATGTGCTCCACGAAGCGGGTCTTGCCGCAGCCGGTCGGGCCCTTCAGCAGGACCGGAATGCGGCTCTGGTAGGCCGCCTCGAAGAGCGCGATCTCGTCGCTGACCGGCAGGTAATGCGGCTCGGACTCCACAAGGCATGCCTCCGCATCAAGCGTCGGCGCGACAACCGGGGCAAGCGTGCGCGACATCGGATTCGCCGTCATTCAAAATAGCGGAAGCGGTCCCGCCGCACGGGCAGGCCTCCCGTTTACCCTGCGCGACAGAAAGGAAACGGGCGTCACGGCCGAAGACGTCACCTTGCTTCGCGCGGTGCCGTTTGATGACAGCCGCCCTCGATCGTCGAGTTGTCGATTCGCGTCGCCCTGCAGGCAGAACCTCGCTGTAACCGCCCAGACCCAGCGCGCGAGCGTGAGGGGCATGCGGGTTCGATTCAGAGCGGAACCGGCCGGATGGCGAACTCCAGGGTCTGAAGGTCGCCGAAAACGTAGGTCGCGGGACCGCTCACGCCCGCCACCGTTCCGGGGTCAATACGCAGCGTCTCTTTACCCTTGATATTGAGGATGCGTTCGATCACCGCGCGGTGCTCGTGGCCATTGCAAACCAGGTCGTAATCGCCTGTCAGGGCCATCGCCTTGGCGTAGTGGGGATAATGCACCATGAATATCCGCCGCTGCGCCAAGGCGACGGCGCCGTCCTGCCCGTAGAACCGCACGCCGTCACCGTTCTCCTGGGCGAACCGGCACATCGTGACCAGGTCGCCGGCGTTGTTGCCGTGGATGAGGTGAATCGGCAGCCCCAGGCCGACGATCGCGTGCAGCGTCGAGGGCGCCACCAGGTCGCCGCAGTGCAGCACCGCTTCGGCGCCCAGGGCTTTCGCCTCCGCGACCGCAGCGGCGAGCGGTTCACGGTGGTCGTGGCTGTCGGAGACAATACAGATTTTCACGGCGAATCTTGCCCATCCCCTGTGAATTTCGGCCTAGTTTCTCATATCTTGCGGCGTTGCTACGCGGCCTTATTCTCCGGCCGAGAGCCAGAAATGCGGGAGGCCCAGAAAATTTTATGGTGGCATAATTTTTTTTTTCCTCCCGATCATCGCGTATCGTTACAATCTTCGCGAGCGAGGAGCGCAATATTCCCTCCGAAAACCAAGAACTCGCCGGGTGGGGCATCGGCGGGGCAACAGCGACCCGGCGAACCACGGAACGCGACGATGCCAAGGTCGGATACTTACGTTATGAGGTAATCACCTAATGTTCACCACGAATCCGTTTGCCGCGGTAGCACTGTCTCCTGCCGTCATGCAAACCTACGTCGTCATCATGATCCTCCTGGTCATCGCGGGGACGCTGTTCGACGTCATACACAAGGGGAGCGCCAAGTATTTCTTCGAGAATTGGCGGAAATCGAAAAGCAAGGGCGCGAAGCAGGTCGGGGGCGGTGAACTGGTCGGGATCGCCATCAAGACCGGCGTTGTCGACGTGCTGGCCTCCGGGGAGTTCTGCAACCCGCGGCGCCGGGTGGCCCATCTGCTGACGATGTACGGCTTCGTGATCTACGTCGTTACCACCGCCATCATGGTGTTCGGCTACCCGACGCCGGCGGCGCCAACCCCTGCGCTGCTGCCGCTCCTGTGGTGGATTGGTGCCCTGATGGTTTGCGTCGGCGGCTACTGGTTCTGGTTCTTCATCCGCGTCGACGTTCTCGCCGAAGGTCAATCGCCCTTCCGCATCATGCGGGCTGACCTGTTCATCCTCTCGCTGCTGGTCAGCGTCACGCTCGGCCTGATCTGGGCGTTCCTGCAGAGCCGGGGCGCCGCTGCCGCTGGGGCCGTCTTCGGCCTTTACATCATCGCCACGACAGTGCTGTTCGGGTCGGTGCCGTGGTCCAAGTTCGCGCACATGTTCTTCAAGCCCGCGGCGGCCTTCGAGAAAAGAGTATCCAAGGCCAATGGTACAGCCGAGAATTTGCCGACGCAGACCCGTGACGATCCCGAACAACAGAAAAGACACTCCATGGAATTGCTGCGAAACGCTCCGATGCACATGGGGCTTGGCATCAAGCGCGAAGGGCCCCGCCACTATTAAGAAACAGCCCGCAAGTTCTGTTGGAACAGATAAGGAGCCGGACTAATGCCTACCTTCGTCTATATGACAAGGTGCGACGGATGCGGACATTGCGTCGACATCTGCCCGTCGGACATCATGCACATCGATAAGACCTATCGCCGCGCCTACAACATCGAGCCGAACATGTGCTGGGAGTGCTACTCCTGCGTCAAGGCTTGCCCGCAGCACGCTATCGATGTGCGCGGATATGCCGACTTTGCCCCGCTGGGCCACAGCGTTCGCGTCCACCGCGACGAAGAGAAAGGCACGATCGCCTGGAGGATCATATTCCGGAACGGTACGGAGAAGAATTTCCTGTCGCCGATCACCACCAAGCCTTGGGGGCAGGCGATCCCGCAGCTCAAGAATGTGCCCGGGCCCAGCCAAGAAATGCGCGACAGCCAGCTGTTGTACAACGAGCCGAAATGGATCCGGATGGACGACGGCGGTCTGCATACGCTTGAGTCCAATGGTCTCAAGATGAAGAAAGGCGTGTATTACTGATGGCTTACAAAACGATCGTCGAAGACGGCATCGATATTCTGGTCGTCGGTGCAGGTCTGGGCGGCACCGGTGCCGCCTGGGAGGCCAGATTCTGGGGTCAGGACAAGAAGATTGTCATTGCCGAGAAGGCCAATATCGATCGCTCCGGTGCGGTCGCCCAGGGTCTGTACGCCATCAACTGCTATATGGGGACCCGCTGGGGCGAAAATAAGCCGGAGGACCATGTCCGCTACGCTCGTATCGACCTGATGGGACTGGTGCGGGAAGACCTGCTGTTCGATATGGCCCGTCACGTTGACTCCGCGGTGCACCAGTTCGAGGAGTGGGGCCTGCCCATCATGCGGAATCCGAAAACCGGGCGTTATCTGCGTGAAGGACGATGGCAGATCATGATTCACGGCGAGTCCTACAAGCCCATCGTGGCCGAGGCCGCCAAGAAATCGGCGGACAAGGTCTTCAACCGCATCTGCGTCACCCACCTGCTGATGGACGAAAGCAAGGAGAACCGGGTCGCCGGCGCCGTCGGCTTCAACGTCCGCACAGGCGACTACCACGTCTTCAGGTCCAAGACGGTGATCTGCGGCGCGGGCGGTGCCTCCAACATCTTCAAACCGCGTTCAGTGGGCGAAGGTTCTGGCCGCACCTGGTACGCGCCCTGGTCGTCGGGGTCCGCCTATGGGCTGATGATCGAAGCCGGCGCCAAAATGACGCAGATGGAAAACCGCATCGTGCTGGCGCGTTTCAAGGACGGTTATGGCCCGGTCGGCGCCTACTTCCTGCACCTGAAGACCTATACGCAAAACGGTCTGGGCGAAGAGTACGAATCCAAATGGTTCCCCGAACTGCAGAAATTGGTCGGCAAGGAATATCTGGATCCGGAAGCTTCGCACCTGACCCATAGACCGATCCCGACCTGTCTGCGCAACCATGCCTTGATCAGCGAAATGAATGCCGGCCGCGGCCCCATTCATATGGTGACCATGCACGCCTTCCAGGACCCTCACCTGGAAGAGGTCGGTTGGGAAAACTTCCTCGGCATGACCGTCGGCCAGGCGGTCCTGTGGGCCGCCACCGACGTGGATCCCAAGAACGAGAATCCCGAGCTGACCACATCCGAGCCCTACGTGATGGGCTCCCATGCGACCGGCTGCGGCGCCTGGTGCTCGGGTCCCGAGGACGTTTCCCCTCCCGAGTATTTCTGGGGCTACAACCGCATGACGACGATCGAAGGTCTGTTCGGCGCCGGTGACGCAGTCGGCGGCACGCCGCACGCCTTCTCGTCCGGCTCGTTCACCGAAGGCCGTCTCGCCGCGAAGGCGGCCTGCAAATATATCGACGACGGAAAGGCCGAAGGCATCGTCGTATCCGATGAGCAGATCAACCGCCGCAAGAAAGAGATCTACAAGCCCCTGGAGCATTACAAGATCTACCGCAATGCGATTGTAGCGGGCGATGTCAACCCGCACTACATCAATCCCCAGCAGGGCCTCGACCGTCTGCAGAAGCTGATGGACGAATATTGCGGCGGCGTGACCGTCAACTACATGACCAACGAGAAGCTCCTGAATATCGGCCTCAAGAAGCTCAAGATCATGGAGGAAGATCTCGAGAACCTGGCCGCCGAGGATATCCACGAGTTGCTGCGTGCATGGGAGTTGAAACACCGTCATCGCACCGCGGAGTGCGTGACCCAGCACACCCTGTTCCGCAAGGAGACCCGCTGGCCGGGCTACTACTACCGCGGCGATGCCATGAAGCTGGACGACGAAAACTGGCACGTGCTGACGGTCTCGCGTCGCGATCCGAAAACCGGTGAGTACACCATGGAAAAGGCGCCTTGTTACCACCTGGTCGGTGCCGACGAGTAGCAATATCCCCGGGCAGAAGTTCGCGCTGAACTTCTGCCCGGGCGAAAAAAGACCGACATGTCGCGTGCTGGTCTTTTTTGATGTGCCCTATAAAGCTGGTCTCTTACGGCCACAGATAGCCGCGCGTGAACATTATTGAAAAAACCGATGAGGAGATACGGGCCGTAGCCGACCCCTTGTGGCGCGATCTCCTCAAGTTTTCCAACGAAGGCAAATACGGAGATTTCGCCAAGAATTTTTCCAGTTCCCTGGCGCTTGCCATGAATCAAGTTGTGGTGAACCACCAGTTCGCGAACAGCGAGTTGGCCAGAAACCTGTCTGAAAATTTCGACCATCTGGGCGTTATTCGCCGGGGGGAACATGTGACGGTTCTTTACCGGCAACGGAGCACTAAAAAGGCGGGCGAATGGCTTGGAAGACTTGTCCTTGGCTATGAAAACGGACAGGTCAGGATTTTTGGTGCGTCCATCTTCTGAGCAGTTGGTTCGGATTCGACATGAGTGAAACCATCCAGGACGGCAAGTTTGTCGAACTAACCTACAAGGTGACCGACAAAAAATCGGGGCACGTCCTCACCAGGGTCGAATTCCCGTTGGGCTATGCTCACGGGCACAATGAAATTCTGGCTCCTTTCGTCCACAAGGAGCTGGAGGGCAGGTCGGCGGGCGACGTGATCGAGGTGCCGATCGACGGCAATCTGATCTTCGGCCCCAGAGACGAGTCGCTGGTTTTTACCGATTACATTGAGAACGTTCCCGAGGAGTATCGGCAAGTCGGCACCTCCATCCTCATGGAAAACGACAAGGGCAAGACCCGCAGCTTTATCGTGACGCGGATGGACGACGAGACACTGACTGTCGATGGCAACAATCCGCTTTGCGGCAGGGAGGTCGTTTTTACGCTCGAGATTCTGACGGTGCGCGACGCAACCGACGAAGAGATGAAAGCCGGCGGAGCGATCGGCGCGGAGCCGGATGTCGACCTGTCACTCATGAAACCTGTTTGAGCGGTGGTTTTGAATGGCATCGGACAAAAAAGCGGCTTTAGTTACTTGCACTTGCGATCCTGACTTCACGGCAAAAAAGGTGACTTATGAGCGAGCAAAAACCCATCACCAAAGTTCCTGACGGCCATACACGTTTTTTTACAACGCGTCAGATGCCGCCAAACGAAAAGGGGTTTGTTGGTTACGAAACCGTCTGGAAACCGTTCCAGAAGGAAGCCGAATACAAGACGCCGAAACAGCCGTAGGCGTCGTACCGTAGCATAGATGACCCGGATCGCGGCGAGGATGCGAACCCTTAAAGGGGATTGCCTCAGCGGCGATTGCTTGCTTCACGCTGTCCCGCTACGACCGGCAGACGGGCGAGTGGACCATGGAGAAGACGGCCGTCTACCACATCATCGACTGAGAAGGGTAACCCGGCGCCCGGAGGACGGTCGCTTCGGCCGCGTTTCCTGAGGGCCTGGCGGTCTGGGAAGGGTGGTTGAATACCCCGTCCGTTCGAGCCGCATCCAGGGCCCCGAGAAACTCCTCAGCGGGATGCGCCCGGGAAGCGCGTTAGAGTCTCAGCGCGTCCGGTCTGGACGTCCGCAATCCGCAGAAGCCGGGATCGGCCTCTTTACCGCGCCGAGTGGCCGGACAGCTTAACCTCGACTCTTTCGTGGTCCTGAAGCCCCTGGTAGTACTGGGACAGGATCGCCAGAACTTCGGGGCGGCTGAACTCGGCGGGCACCTCGGCGCCCTCGGACAGCATCTTGCGCAGCTTCGTGCCCGACAGCAGCAGGCGGTGCTTCTCATCGTGGGGACAGGTGCGCGCGGAGGCCATGCCGCCGCACTGGTAGCACCAGAAGGTCCAGTCGATCTTGAGCGGGCGGATTTCCAGGGCGTCCTTCGGGATCTGGTCGAAGATGTGGTGCGCGTCGAAGGGACCGTAATAGTTGCCGACCCCGGCGTGGTCGCGGCCGACGATGAGGTGGGAGCAGCCATAGTTCTGGCGGAAGAGGGCGTGGAGGAGGGCCTCCCGCGGGCCGGCATAGCGCATGTCCAGCGGGTAGCCGGCCTGTACCACGGTGTTGGGCACGAAGTAGTGCTCCATCAAAGCCGCGATTGCCCGCGTCCGCACCTCGGCCGGAATATCGCCGGGCTTGAGGTTGCCGAGCAAGGAGTGGATGAGCACGCCGTCGCAGGTCTCGATGGCGATCTTCGCCAGGTACTCGTGCGAGCGGTGCATCGGATTGCGGGTCTGGAACGCGGCGACCGTCGACCAGCCCTGTTTGCGAAAGATCTCCCGCGTCTGCTCCGGCGTCATGTAGATGCGCGGGTAACGCTCGGGAAACTCGCCCTGCGAGAGAACCTTGACCGGTCCCGCCAGGTTCACCGCGCCCTGGTCCATCACCATCCGGACGCCGGGGTGCTCCAGGTCGGTGGTCTTGTACACCATCATGCATTCGTGAGCCTTGTCGATGGTGTACTTCTCGGTCACCGTCATGGTGCCCATGATGACGCCGTTGTCGCCGTCGACGAGAGCAACGTCGGAACCCTCGCGCAGCGCGGCGGCGGTCGCTTCATCAGTGGAGAGTGTGATCGGAATGGGCCAGAACAGGCCGCTGGCGGTTTTTAAGCCGTCGCAGACGCCTTCCCAGTCCGCCCGGGTCATGAACCCGTCGAGGGGAGTAAAGCCGCCGATGCCGAGCATGATGAGATCGCCGGTTTCGCGCGAGCTCAGACGCACGCGGGGCAGCGATTTCGCCCGCTCCAGTTCGGCGCGCTGGGCGTCGCCTTGAAGCAGGAGGGGTTTGAGATCATCCCCGCCGTGGGGGTTTACGAGTTTCGGCATCGCACCTCCTACAGACGTCATTTTTGTGCCGTTTTATGGAGTCAAAGAGGCTAGCACGCAGCATGGTGCCGGCGGCATGCATTTATTTTATCCGGTGATAAGGTATGCAAATTGCCGTATGGGAAACCTCTTCATTCAGAGTGGCTCGATCCCGGCTCGGGGAAGGTCGATTCCGCCGTGTTCGTCCAGGACCGAAACGACCTCCTGATGGGGCGTGCAGCGGTGAGCATAGCCCATGCTGTCGGTTTGGATGTCCGAGTCACCCTCGGGCAGCGCCCGTTCCAGCACCAGCGCACGCGGCTGTTCCAGGACCTCGACAACAGCGTAAACCACACCTTGGAACCGGACGCAGCGGCCGACGAGTTCTAGGAGTGCCTGGTCCTGGTCCTTCGACGCCATCTTAACGTCCTGTTTTTACGATTGTTGCGGTTCGGCTGGGGTTACCGGCCAGAGTTAATTGACCGCGCATTTTGCTACCGGTTAGAATACTTGTCTTCCCGGGCGCGGGGTGGAGCAGTCTGGTAGCTCGTCGGGCTCATAACCCGAAGGTCGTAGGTTCAAATCCTATCCCCGCAACCACCGTTCTTTAACAACCTACAGCCGATAGGTGTGGGTGTCTTGGGGTTGAGGTGTTTGGTGGCGTGGGGCCCTTCGGGGTCTGGTTTCCAGGCATAGGCAACACGAGGCATTCACACGAAGGGAAA
>JBMOQX010000031.1:0-102130 GCA_049322755.1 Pseudomonadota bacterium
GCCAAGCTCCAAGATCGAGGCACGCGGGCACGCGAGGATGCTTCGGCATGCTGGCGCCGATCCCCATGCCCGATCCCTCGCGCACGCGATTGTCCTATGATCGTCAGGGTGGCTTGCTGTAAACAGGCTTTCTACAGCCTCGTTAGCGGCGCAAGGAGACAGGGGGACTCTATGAATGAAAAAGAATTGCTTCGCAAGTTTCCCAAGGGAAAGTTCTACCCCATCGTCGTAACCGAAGTAACACGCATGAGTAAGGGCAACTACTGTGTGGCAGCGTGGGATGTCCATGCACGCGCGATGGTTCGCCCACTGCAAGCTTCGGGCGCAAATTGGCGGCTCGGTCCTAACCGGTCCGTGTTTAGCCCAGGAAGTATCCTTAATTGCGTTCCCACTGGTGCCCGAAGGTCCGGTTACCCACACGCTACTGAGGACCTGTTGCTCGCCAGTCCTCCAGCGCTTCTGCACAAACTGGATGAACCACATTTGCATGCCCTCATTGCCCCGTACGCCTTTTCTTCCGTGGTGGAACTCTTTGGTGCTGAACTCATTGACCATAAGTTCATCGAGGACGGAACTCGTTGCAGATCCCTCGGTGGTTTGCGTGTGCCCAGCGCCAAGGCGCGCTTCCTAGAGGATGATTTTGGAAGATTGCGGCTCGACTTTTCAGACTCCACCAACGCCACCTATCGGCTGGCGGTGACATGCGATTGGCTTCAGCACATCTTCTCACCGTCAGACGATGATGCTGAGCCACACTTTGGCGTTTCGGAGGCCAACGAATGGATAGACGCCAATCCCAAAGGTTCCGAGTTGATTCTCAGGATTGGCCTGGCACGCGGCTGGGCTGGGAAGGAAGGGCAATGGCACCCACTGCGTTGCTACGCGCAGCTGAATGGCATCATATGCCCTGAAGACAACTGGCATATATTCGCTGGCCCACCCGCTACATGACCTAGACCAATGGAACAACATACGGCATCCCTGTTTACCATCGGGCATTCGACACACCCGATTGGGGTCTTCTTGTCGCTGCTCACTAGGCACGGCATTTCGGCTGTGTGCGATGTACGTTCCAGTCCATACAGCAGAATGAATCCTCAGTTCGATAGGGAGTCCTTGAAAGCGTCACTTCGACAAGCGGGCATCGCCTACGTCTTCTTAGGGAAGGAACTTGGGGCACGATCGAATGATCCTTCGTGCTACGAATCCGGAAAGGTGCAATACGAGCGCCTGGCGAAGACCCCCGCCTTTCAAGACGGCCTTCAAAGAATTCGCGACGGGCTCAAGACCTTCCGCGTCGCGCTAATGTGCGCTGAAAAGGACCCTTTGGAGTGTCATCGGACAATACTGATTGCCAGACATCTCAGCAGCCAAGGGCTTGAAGTACAGCACATCTTGTCCAATGGCGAGTTGGAACCTCATCAAGCAGCAATGACTCGCCTCCTGAGAACTCTGAAATTGTCCGAAGACGACATGTTCAAGTCCCGATCCGATGTACTTGATGACGCGTACAGACTGCAGGCCGAGCGAATAGCGTACGTGGACGAGAATCTGAGTGGCGACGTCAGATGAAGCTATTCACAATTGGTTTCACAAAGAAATCAGCTGAGAAGTTTTTCACGAGGCTTCGTGAAGCGGGTGTAAAGCGGATACTTGACGTCCGCCTGAACAATGTTTCACAGCTTGCCGGTTTTGCTAAACGCGATGATCTCCGTTTTTTTTCAAGACAGCTTTGTCATGCCGACTACATGGAGTTACCCCAGTTGGCGCCGACTGAGGAGATGTTGTCGGCTTACAAGAAGCATGGCGGCGATTGGACTACATATGAGCGTGCGTTCCTTGATCTGTTGAAGGAGCGCCGTATTCAGGAGACGGTGGATAAGAACTTGCTGGATTATGGATGCTTGCTTTGCAGCGAGGACAAGCCTCATCACTGCCATCGACGATTGGTCGCCGAGTACCTGAAGCGAGAGTGGGGCGATATTGAGATCACCCACCTCATGTAGCGCCGCTAACAAGCGGTTCCACGCGACGGTCGTCGCGCTTCGCGCTCCGTCCGCGCGTGAACCGCGACGTTAGGCCTCACGAAACCATGTTTGCGCAGATGAAGTCCGTTGTCGAAGCTGTTCTCAGCGGCTTCAAGAACGCTCGAGAGTTCAAGATTCAGATCGATCGAGACAATGCCATCGAGGCGATGCTTCGCCTCTACTTCGTCCTCAAAGACTGTGTGGACGAAGGTGAGGCTTTGATAGTCGAAGCAGGAAGCAACCCATTGGCCAAGCTCAAGGCGATGTCTCTGTCCGAGGCGACCGAAACGGTCCGCCGATGGGACATGGTTCTGCGGTGCCAAGGTATCAGGCTCCGGATGCTTGAAGGAATGTTGTATGGTCAATCGCAACTTGCTGTCATCAGCCCGGAAGTTGAAGTCGCACTGAACAAGGCGATTGGATACAAGATGAACCGCACAGTGACGCTTCATGGAATCGGTGCAGGCCTGTTTCTGAGGTGCATGTTCCCGATGGAAGAGACCGAGAAGCAGAAGGCAGAGCTCATCGCATTCATGGCCGGCGAGAAGGGACGTAATGCAATCAACCTTGGCCGAATCAGGACCGAGGTTGAAGATCTCCGCAGCGCACTCGAGAGCTACAGGCAGACGGTGCAGCAACTCGCCAGCAACGCTGAGATACTGAAGCTCAGCGCAAAGGCACGGGAATCCACGCGAGCGCCTGCCGAGCCTAACCCCTCATATATGGACTCCCCCCAAGAAGGAAGGGTCTGAGCGATTTTTCTGGCACTTCGGGAACGCCCGCAGACGTATATCCGGCATCTTGAGTGGGCGCTGTGTGGCCCGTGCCGACATGGAAGCTGCGGGCACCGGCGCGCCAATCGTTGCAACGGGCAGCGTTCGCGGCTTGCGCCGCGAGGGTGCCAGCGGAGTTATCGGCGCCGGCCGGCGCCGCGCGCCCGCTCCCGCCGAGCCGGCCGCTCGGGCCTGGTTCCGAGGCGCGCTCGTCGCTCGGTTCGACGCGGCTGCGCCCGGCGGCGCGGGCGGAAGCCGTCAGGTCAGTCGCTGCCCACCAGGTCGCGATAGGCGTGCCAGGTGGCGTGGCCCAGCAGCGGGAAGATGACCACCAGCGGAGCCAGCCAGGCGAGCTGGCTCAGCAGCGTCAGCGCGCCGATCACGAAGGCCCACACCGCCATCGGCACGGGATTCTCGCGCACCACCCACAGGCTGGTCATGATGGCGGTGGCGATGTCGACGTTGCGGTCCATCAGCATCGGCAGCGACACCACCGACAGCGCGAACACCAGCGCGGCCAGCGCCCCGCCGGCCAGCATGTAGGGAACGACGAATCCCAGGTGGTCCGGCGTGAACAGCATGCCCAAGGAGAACGGACCGCCCCCAATGTTCTCGCTTCTGAGGAACAGCGCCACCAGGATCGCGGAGAGCCGCTCCCAGCTGCTGAGCGCGAAGGTCAGCAGCAACGCGAACAGTCCGATCGACGACAGGTTCTGGCGCGCCCCTTCGAAGTATCGGCCTGCCCCTTGCGCCTCGCGGCGGCGCGAAAGCTCGTAGAAGACGATCGCCAGAAACGGGGCCACCAGCAGAAAGCCCGTGGTCAGCGCCAATCCAAGATGAGCCCGCGGCCAGGCGAACTCCATCAGGAAATAGCCGATGAGCGTGAACACGCCGCCGGTGGCCAGCGACAGCGGCCAGCTGTGCAGCAGGTCCGACCATCCTTGCCTAAGCCAGGCGAAGGGCCGGGCGGCTTCCACCCGGTGGATGGCGGGCAGGTTGAAGTTGCGGGTATGGGGTTTGATGGATAGTGTGCCCATGGCGTACTCCTTTCTCGGGTTCGGAAGGGAGGCAACAATGCCTTAGACCGCCTTGGCGAGACCTTCGATCCCGGTTCGCCGTACGGCTGCCGCCTGCCCTGAACTGATTGGGGCTGGCTGGTGTTCAGCCTCCGCGAATCGGAGCATAACTTCGAGGTGGCCATCTACAACCTCGCGGAACACGGCGAGGGCGGCCGGGTACCGACGAGTGGGGGCCGTGGATCCGCACCTGCGAGTGCGGCAAGATGCCGGGCTTCATTCCGAAGAACAAGGAAGTCGTCGTTCCCGGTGGGCTCGAGGCGGCGATCCGCCCAGCGCTGCAGTCCATCGGCGCCGCGCCGTCGCTCTGGGACGACGAGCCCAGCGGTTCTCCCTAGAACACCGGTGGCGCGCTGACGCCTACGCCGCATCGATGCTCGAGAGCGCGTCCCGCGTCCCGCCCGCGCTCTGCCGCCGCCGCCACGCCGCCGGCGGCTCGCCCATCAGCCGCTTGAACGCGCGAGTGAACGCGGCCTCCGAATCGTAGCCGACCTGCAGGGCAATGTCGACGACGTTCGACTGCGTGGTACGCAGCAGCCCCGCTGCGATCTGCATGCGCCAGTTGGCGAGGTACTGCATGGGCGGCTGCCCCACCAGATCGACAAAGCGCTCGTGCAGCGCGGAGCGCGACAGCCCCACCTCGCTCCCCAGCGCGTCCACCGTCCAATCGCGCGCTGGGTTCTCGTGCAGCAGCGTCAACGCACGGCCGACGAAGCGGTCGCGCAGGCCGGCGAGCCAGCCGGTCGCCTCCGGCGGCAGGTCTTCCAGGTAACGGCGCACGCCGTCGACGAACATCATCTCGGACAGCCGCTCCAGCACCGCGTCGCCCCCGGGGCGCCGCTCGCGGGTCTCGCTCACCGCCTGCTCCATCACGCAGCTCACCCACGCGCCCATCTTCCCCGCCGACAGGTGCAGCAGGTGCGGCAGCGCGTTGACGAGGGGGTTGAATGGCCTGAGGTCGCAGCCTAGGAAACCGCAGACGAGAACGGTGTCGGCCTCCTCCACCGGCAGGAACGCGCCCGGCTCCAGCACGCTCGTCGGCGCGTACGTGCCGCCGCCGAAAGGGCTGCAGAGCCCCGTGCTTTAGGGCACCGAGCCGCACATCGTCGAGCTGTTCGGCCCCCATGCGGAGCGCATCCGGTGCGAACGGAAGATGTTCAACTTCCGGTTCCGATCCGCCGAGCACTGGCTGCAGGTCTTCCGCGACTACTACGGGCCGACGCACCGCGCGTTCGCCGCGCTCGAAGCGCCCAACCAGGAGCAGCTCGCACGCGACATCACGACTCTGCTGGAGGAGATGAACGTCGGCGGGGCGGCGTCGCTGGTGGTGCCCGGCGAATACCTCGAAGTCGTGATCGAAAAGCGCTGAAGCCGGGACAGGGGCGGACCAGCGCCGCCCCCGCTCCCCCGGCGCTCGCCGGCAGCGCTGGCAATCCACGGCTGCGCCGGCGGGCTCGGGCAACGCGGGCTTGCGTGCTAACATTTCCCCATGCATCCCGCGACCCCGCATCCGATCCTGCGCTTCCTGGCGTTCTGGGGCGTGAACACGCTCTCGCTCTGGGTCGCCGACCAGATCTTCGATGGCGTGCGCTTCGACGACGTCGGCACGCTGTTCGCCTCCGGCCTGCTGCTGGGGGTGATCAACACGTTCCTGAAGCCGGTGCTGCTGATTCTCACGCTGCCGGCCACCATCCTCACGCTGGGGCTGATGCTGCCGATCCTGAACGGCCTGCTCCTGCTGCTGGTGGCGTGGCTGGTGCCGGGCTTTCATGTGCAGGGTTTCTGGTATGGCGTGCTGGTGGCGCTGTTCGTGTCGCTGTTCAGCGTGTTCCTGAACACGCTGCTGGGGCCCTACGGCGGCCGCCATCCGGCGCGGGTCACCGCCACCGTGCACGTGGGCGGCCGCGGCCGGACCTACGAGGCGGGCACCGGCCGCACCTACGATGCCGGGCGCGGCCGCACCTACGACGCCGAAGAGGTGCGGGAGATCGAGGACCGGCGCGATTAGCGTCGCTGCGCCCGCGCTTCGAGGAGCGCTGGCCGCTTTGGCCGGGCGGGCGATCCGGGAGCCCGACCGTCGCCCGGGTCGCGCGAGGCCAGGTATTCGCGTCGGCTTGAACGCTCGCTTGCGTGGCACAGGACGCGCGATGCCGGGACCGTTCCATTCCGGCTGCCCCGGTCTGCGCGGCCGCTATTGGTCCGTGGGTTGTCCGTGATCCGACCGATCCCGTCCGTGACCGTCGCCTGACCGGATGCTCGACTCGCTCAACGCCAGCATCGCCGTTTTCGCCGCCGCTGCGGTCGTGATCGCGGTGGCCGGAACGTTTCTCGCCCGGGCGGCGGACGAGCTCGCCGACCGGACCGGCCTCGGCGAGGCCCTGATCGGCACCTTCCTGCTCGCCGGCGCGACCTCGCTGCCGGATTTCGCCGCGACGCTGAGCGCGGCGGTGGACGGGCGCGGCGAACTCGCGATGAGCAACGTCATGGGGAGCATGGCGGCGAACCTCGCCTTCCTCGTGCTCGGCGATCTGGTCTACCGAAAAGCCAATCTCGAGCACGCGGCCGCTTCGGTGCCCAACCTCATGCAGGCCGTGCTGCTGGTGGCGCTGCTGGCGATACCGCTGATCGCCATGGCCGTGCCCGACGCCAGCCTGGGGGGTGTGCACCCGGCGACGCCGCTGATCGTCGTGGGCTACGTGCTCGGACTTCGCCTGGTGCGTGGCGCGCAGGCCAGGCCGATGTGGTTTCCCCGGAAAACGCGGCAGACGGTGGAGGACCGGCCGGCGCCGGGGCGGCGCGGCGGGCTGCTGGCGGCGTGGGCCAAGTTCGGCGCGCTGACGACCGTCACCGCGGTCTCGGGCTGGTGGGTCATGGAGACGGCGAAGGGCGTTACCGACCACACGGCACTGTCCGACGGCGTCGCCGGCGGCCTGTTCACCGCCCTGGCCACGTCCTCGCCGGAGCTCGTCACCACCATCGCGGCGATCCGCCAAGGGGCGCTGACGCTGGCAGTGAGCAACATCGTCGGCACCAACAGCTTCAACGTCCTGGTTATCGCCGCCGCCGACCTGGGCTATCCGGGCTCGATCTACGCGGACATCTCGTCGATGCAGCTCATCTGGGGGCTGGTGACCATCCTGATGACCGCCATCCTGCTGCTGGGCATGCTGCGGCGGGAAACCTACGGCATCGGCCGCATCGGCTTCGAGAGTTTTCTGGTCTTGGCGGTCTATGCCGCGACGCTTGCCGCGGTGGTGACGATGGGGTGATCGAATTGCCGGTCACGGCCGCCTTGCGATCTGCGTCCGGACTGCGCCGGTTCGCGGCAGATGCCGAAAGCATCCGCATACAATGGCAACGCGCCGTCAGTTTCCTCCGGAGGCTGCGGAATTCCATGAAAGGAGTCGATCGATGACAGAGCGCGCGCGACCGCGGGGGCTGGCGGCGGCGCTGCTGTTCGCCAGCGCCCTGGCGAGTCCCGTTGCCCACGCAGTGCAGCAGGATGACGAAGTGCCGTTCGTCGCCACGCCCCAGCAGAACGTGGAGCGCATGCTGGCCATGGCCAAGCCCGGGCCGGAGGATTTCCTCATCGACCTGGGTTCCGGCGACGGCCGCTTCGTGATCACCGCCGCCCAGCGTTACGGCACCCGCGCGCTGGGCGTTGAAATCGACGGCTGGCTGCTGAAGAAGAGCCAGGACCAGGCCCGCGAGGCCGGCGTGGCGAACCTGGTGGAGTTCCGCAACCAGGACCTGTTCGAGACCGATCTCTCGCAGGCCACGGTGGTGACCATGTACCTGCTGGAGAGCGTGAACCTCAAGCTGCGCCCGCGGCTGCTGGCCCAGCTGCGCCCGGGTTCCCGGGTGGTGTCGCACCATTACGCGATGGGCGCGTGGAAGCCCGATCAGCAGCGCCACGAGCCCGGCGAGCGCTATCCGGTGTTTCTCTGGATCGTTCCGGCCGACGTGGGCGGCGTATGGGAGACCACCGTGCCGCTGGATCGCAACCGTGAGCGCACCTATCGCGTGAATCTGGTCCAGAGCTTCCAGGAGATCGCCGGCCACGCCCGCTCCGACGAGCTGACGCTGATCGTGAACGAGCCGCGCCTGTCGGGCGACCGCATCGAGCTGCGCGTCACGGACGAACTGGACGCCGGGCGCATCACCTGGCACGCCTCCGGCCGCGTGGTGGGCGAGCGCATCGAGGGCACGGTGCGCGTCGGCGGTGTGAACGCGCTGCAGCTGCCGATTCCGGTCCGGGAATTCCCCTGGCGCGCCACGCGCATCCGGCGTAGCGCCCGCTGAGCATCCGCCTCCTGCCTCGCCCCGATGGCGTCCCGTCCGCAGCCCAACCTGTCGGTGCTCGACGTGGTGGCGGTCACGGTCGGCATCGTTGTCGGCATCGGCATCTTCAAGACTCCGGCGCTGGTGGCCGGCGCGGCGGATAGCGATGCGCAGTTCCTGTTGCTGTGGCTGGCCGGCGGCGCGATCTCCCTGCTGGGCGCGCTGTGCTACGCGGAACTGGCCGCCAGTCATCCGGATGCCGGCGGCGAATACCATTTCCTGCGCCGCGCGTACGGCGACCGCGTCGGCTGCCTGTTCGCGTGGGGACGGATCACGGTGATCCAGACCGGCGCCATCGCCGCGGTGGCGTTCGTGCTCGGCGACTATGCCGCCCAACTGGTGCCGTTGGGCCGGCATGGCCCCGCGATCTACGCCGCCGCCGCGGTCGCCGGGCTCACGGCCTTCAACCTGCGCGGACTGCGGACTTCGGCGCGCCTGCAGCATGTCTTCACCGGCGCCACCGTGGCGGCGCTGGCGGCGATCGTCGCGGCGGGCCTGCTCCACGGCGCCCCGCCCGCGGCCGCGAACCCGGGTCCTGATGCGGGCGGCGCCATCGGCCTCGCCATGATCTTCGTGCTGCTCACCTACGGCGGCTGGAACGAGGCGGTCTATCTCTCCGCCGAGGTGCGCGACGTCCGGCGCAACATGGCGCGCGCGCTGGTGCTGGGCATCGGTGCCATCACGGTCCTGTACCTGGCGGTGAACGCCGCCTATGTCGCGGCGCTGGGCCTGCCGGGCCTGCGGGCCGCCGAGGTGCCGGCCGCGGAGCTGATGCGCCGCACGTTCGGCGACGCCAGCGCCCTCGTCCTGAGCGCAGTCGTCGTGGTGGCGGCGGTGAGCACGCTCAACGCCACCGTGCTCACCGGCGCGCGCACGAGCTACGCGCTGGGCCGGGATTTCGCCGGCCTCGGATTCCTGGGGCGCTGGGACGGCGACGCGATGGCGCCGGGCAACGCGCTGCGGGCGCAGGGCGCGATCGCCCTGGCGCTGGTGGGATTCGGCGCGCTGACCCGCGGCGGCTTCACCGCGATGGTGGAGTTCACCGCGCCGGTGTTCTGGCTGTTCTTCCTCCTCTGCGGCGCGGCGGTGATCGTGCTGCGCTCGCGCGAGCCGGCGCGCCCCCTGCCCTTCCGCGTGCCGCTCTATCCCCTGACGCCCCTGGCGTTCTGCGCCGCGTGCGGCTACATGCTGCACGCGAGCCTTGCCTACACGGGTTATGGGGCGTTGCTGGGCGCCGCGGTCCTGACGGCGGGCCTGCCGGTGCACGCCTGGCTGCGCGGGCGCGGCAACCAGGAGGCCCCGCGTCCCAAGGGCGGCTGACCGCCGCCGGCCTACTCGCCGCCGAGGGCTCGCACGTCGGGGACGACGAACTCGCCCTGCAGCGACAGCAGTTCGGCGCGGTGCAGGCGTGCCAGGCGCTCGACGCAGCGGTTGCCCTTCCCGGTCAGCGTCACTTCCACCCGCCGCTTGTCGCTGATGCTAGCGTTGCGCCGCACCAGCCCGGCCGCTTCGCAACGCGACACCAGCGAAACCACGCCGTGGTGCTTGGCCTGCAGCCGCTCGGCCAGCTCCCCCACCGTCGCCCATTCGCGGCCCGGGAACCCCTTGATCTGCAGCAGCAGCAGGTACTGCAGCGATGTGATCCCCTGCTTGTGCGTCACTTCCTCGCTGAAGCGCAGGAAGCGACGCAACTGGTAGCGGAAGTGGGCCAGCTTCTCGAACTCCAGTTTCGACAGGGCGCCGTTCACGGCCGCCGTGGTTTGCTTGTTCATGGGGGTTCCCCTGAAGTTGGTGACCGCCCGGGGTTGGCGCACCGCGCCGGTTTCCGGCAGACGCCGCTCCCGGCCATGGCCGCGGAGCCGCCATGGTACCGAATCGGCCCCCGCGTCAGAAGCACGGGCGTGCAGCGGCTTGCCCCGCGGCGGCCGGCCAGCGGATGCCGGCCCGCACCAAGGGAGCGCTGGCGGCCCCGGCGCGAGGTCGGCCGCCAGACCCGCCGCGATCAGCGCCCGGCGGCAGCTCGAAGGACGCGCGCTGCCGTCAGAGCAGCGCCAGCACCAGAAGCAGCGCCCAGGCGATCAGCCCGGCGCCGATGACGGTCTGGACGATGGCCGCGGCCACCACCTCCTCCCGGGTCCGGCAGAAGGCCTGGACACCGTGGTAGATGATGCCGCAGGACAATCCCATGGCCGCCGTCGACAGAAGCACGTTGAACGTCAGGTCCGGGACCGCCAAGCCCAGCGACGAAAGCCAAAGCGGGATCGGCGCGACGCCCGCCAGCAGGTACGCCTGGCGGTAGCTGAGGGACAGCCCGTTGGTATCCGCCACCTGGCGGATGAGCCAGCCCATGCCCAGAACGGTGAGCACCTCGGTCAGGTAGAACACCAGCGCCATCAGCGCCCAGTTGCGCCCGGCGCCACCCGGCAGGAAGGCCTCCGGGGTGTGGGTGCCGGCGAAGTACAGCATCACCGGCGGCAGCAGCGACAGCGGCAGAACAATCGCGCCGAACAGCTTGGACAGGGCCGGCGGGTTGCGTGCCAGCTCCACCCAGCCGTCGCCGGCGGAAATGGGCAGCTTCAAGAGTGTGGTCAGGTTCATGGCTTGCCTCCTGTGCAGGACCGATGGGGCGACCGGTTTTATATCACGCTGTGATATACCTATGCTAGACCCGGTTTCCGCCCATGTCAAAGCGTCTTCCCGGTCCCCGGCTGGCGCCCGGCGACCGGCCACCAGCACCGTGGAATGAGGTCCGAAGCACAACCGCAAGATCAAGGGCGAGCGGCAGGCGCAGGTCAAGGCCTGCGGCGGCGGCAGCGAGCGGCCCGCCTGCGTCTTTGCCGCGGATTGGTGAAGGCGGCGCCGGCGCGCCATTCGTACCCCGGTCGAGCTTATTCCCGACCGGGTTGCCAGGGCCCGGCGCCGACGTTACCGGACGTGGAAATCCCACTCCTGGCCAGCGGGCGGTCGCTGCATCGCGCCCGAGGGCGGCGCCGGTCTGGTCTTAAGATACAAGCCGCCAGGCAAGCGCGGGACAAACCCGGTCTCAGGCGCCGGCGCCCGCCAGCGCAGCCCGCGCACGGGCCTGCAGCGCGCGGTAGGCGCTCTCCCATTCGCCGTCCCGCGGGTGGGTGAAAGCGATCTGGCGCGCGACCGCGTTCAGCACATCCAGCTGCCGGCGCGCGCGCTCCAGTTCGGCCAGAGTTTCGTCGTAGTCCTCGGCGCGAACGAACTCCGCCTTGCGGTCCTGACAGACGCCGATGCAGTTCTGCGGCGCCTCGATGCGGCCGCAGCCGATGCACTGCCATCCGGTCCAGCGTTCGGTCATGGACGGTTCCTCCTGGATGAACGGCGGCGTGACGCCATGGGCCATTCTCGCACGGGGCGGCAGCGACCGGCAGCGCGCCGGGCGCCGGTTTCGCGGTCGGGCCGGTCCGCCGGCGGCGGCGCGCTCAATGCGCCGCCGGCAGCGGCTGCCAGCCGGCGTGTTCGAAGTAACGCGGATACTCTTCCAGCGCCGCGACGATCCGCTTCACACCCTCGGGCGCCGGCGGGTCCGCGGCCAGCGCGTCGGCGCCGGCGAGCAGTTCGCCGATGAGCACGTGCAGCACCGCGTCTGCCTTCGGTTCCAGCTTGCAGTTGGCCACCATGTACGACACTTCGCCGCGCACGCGCTCGGCCAGGGCATCGGCTTCGGGCCGGCTGGGGGCGCGGCCGGCGGCGGCGAAGGGCGCCACCGCGTCGCGCACGCGCGCCATGCCCTGCCGCAGTGGCGGGTCGGTGGCCCAGCGCGCGTCGTCGTTAAGCACCAGCACCGCCCGACCGGCGTCGCGGTCGTGGGGTTCGCCGTGCCAGTGCAGCCACGCCGCCGCGCCGATCGCGGCAAACGCCGCCACCGCGACGGCGGCGATAAGGTATCGGGTGTTGTGTTGCGTCGTCATGCTGCCTCCTTCGGGCTTACGCGCCCGGGTATCGGCCGCCCTTCCCCGCCTGCTCGTGGGTGCGGCCGTCGCGGATCTGGTAGATCCGCCGAAACGTGGGAATGATCTTCTCGTCGTGGGTTAACGCCAGGTTAGGGTATAGCCTTAACTGACATACCTCCCATCGCCTGATACAAAGATGAGCTATCAACCAGCCGCTGTGCCTGAGCCGAGATCAGACTGATTCGAGCACTCTGCGCCTGTTGCTGGGCGATGAGCACTTGCACGTAGCTGGCCGCACCCAGTTGGTACTGCCGTTCCACGGATTGGAGCGATCCTTGCGCGGCCTCATCTGCGGCAGCGAGTGCGGCCAATGCCTGCGCGTCGTTTTCCACTGCACGGAGCGTATCGGCTACGTCACGCAAGGCTTCCAGCACGACGCCTTGGTAATTCGTGGAAGCTGCATCGAGGGCAGCGAGTGCGGCGCGTTTTTCGGCAGGCAGACCCGGATTGAACAGCGGTTGCGTCAATTGTCCGACAAGACTCCATACCGCAGAGCCGCTGCCGAACAGGGCTCCGGTAGTGAGCGCTTGACTGCCGAGACTGGCGCTCAAGGTGAGTTGCGGATAGAGCTTGGCGACAGCCACCCCGTATTCGGCATTGGCAGTATGCAGCAATGCTTCGGCGGCCTGGATGTCCGGGCGACGGCGAACCAACTCTGACGGGACGACAACGGGCAATTGGGTGGGCAGAATGAAATCCGCGAGAGCGAATTCCGGAAGATTGCCCTCGCCCGGCGCACGGCCCGCGAGCACGGCGAGAAAATGCTCGGTTTGCTGAAGTTGTTTGCGCAGCGTGGGCAGTTCGGCGCGCGTCTGCTCTACCTGGGTCTGCAGCGACAGCACCTCATCGGGCGTCGCCTGGCCTAAGCGCAGGCGTTCGCGGGAAATCTGCAACTGCTCCTCCTGCGCGCGCAGGATCCGGGCGGTGGCTTCGATCTGCGCGGCGAGTCGCGCCCGAGTGATGGCTGCGGTGGCAATGTTGCCTGCAAGAGTCAGGCGCACGGCTTCCAGTTCGTAGCGGCGGTAGTCTGCGCGGGCGGCTAGGGCTTCCAGCGCACGGCGATTTCCCCCGGCGAGATCAAGGTTGTAGTGCACGCCCAGGCTGGCGTTGTGCAGACTGAACTCCCTTGGGTCACCAGCTTGTCCCAAGGCGTTCGGATTCGTGCGTTGGCGTTGAACGCCAATGCTCAAATCCACTTGCGGGTAGAGCGTTGATCCGGCCTGCGCAGCATAGAGTTCCTGTGCCTGGCGCAACGTAGCGCGGGCAGAGTTCAGTGAGGGGCTGTGATGGCCCAATAGGTTGTTGGTGTTCATTCGGACTGAGTCTGAGAGACTGGGAGGTGCGACCCAACCCGCATCTTTCAGGAGCTCAGCCGAATGAACGTTCACAAGAATGCCCGACTCACCTTGGTTCGTCGATTGGAGATGGTCAGAAGCATCCTGGAGCAAAGGCTGAGCGTGGCCGCGGCGGTATGCGAGGCCGGGGTGAGCGAGCCGACCGCCCGTAAGTGGCTGGGCCGGTACCTGTCTGAAGGCGAGGCGGGGCTGCGGGATCGCTCCTCGCGGCCTCGGGTGAGCCCGCGGGCCATCGCCCCGGGCAAAGCGCGGGCGATCGTGGAGCTGCGCCGGCGGCGGCTCACCCAGGCGCGCATCGCCGCCAGCCTCGGGCTGTCCAAGAGCACCGTGGGCCGGGTGCTCGCACGTGCCGGGCTCTCGCGGCTTGGCGACCTGGAGCCCTCCGAGCCGGTGGTGCGCTACGAGCACAAACACCCCGGAGATATGGTGCACATCGACACCAAGAAGCTCGGGCGCATTGAGCGGCTCGGCCACCGCATCACCGGCAACCGGCGCGACACGGTGGATGGGGCCGGCTGGGAGTTCCTGTTCGTGGCCGTGGACGACCACGCCCGCATCGGCTTCACCGAGCTCTCCCCCGATGAGCGCAAGGCGAGCGCCGTGCAGTTCCTTCAAAACGCCGTGGCCTACTACCGGTCCCTGGGCGTGCGGGTGCGTCGCGTGCTCACCGACAACGGCGCGGCGTTTCGCTCCAAGGCTTTTGCCAAAGCGTGCAGCCGCCTCGGCCTCAAGCACCGCTTCACCAAAGCCTACCGACCCCAGACCAACGGCAAGGCCGAGCGCTTCATCCAGTCGGCGCTGCAGCCAAATGGCATCGTTGTCTTTGAGGAACTGCGCTTCCTGGGCGTCCTTGAGCGGGATGAATACCATCGGATCGCCGCTGGAGGACACCATGCGCCGGGTGAGCCCCACAACGGTGTAATGATTGCGGCGGATGGCGAGACGATCCCCCAGTTTGAAACCGGTAGCAATGTCGGCCACCGCCTCGTAGTGTCCCCGCGTGATCTGGCGTCCCGCCACGAGATAGGGGGGCCATCCGGGCGGAGTTCCCACCCTCCTGGGGGCGATGCCGACGACCATGGTCCGCACATCGCTCTGTTCTTTGCGTACCTGCATGGTCAGGTACGTCACGTTCGCAGCTTGGGCGACTCCCGGCATCGCGAGGATACCGCGGTACACATCATCGTTGAGGCTCGACGATTCCGCGTAAGGGCCCAGGGTGTCTTTTTGCACAACCCAAAGATCGGCGCCGCTGTTGTCGAGCAGCGCCTTGCCATCGTCCACCATGCCCCGATAGACCCCGGCCATGGTCAGGGTCACGCCAATCAGCAGTCCGAGCCCGATGCCGGTAAACACGAATTTTCCCCATGCATGGAGGATGTCGCGACCGGCGAGGCTGATCATTGCGAGACCCCCGGAATATGCGCAACGACGTGGATTCGGCTGCGCTGGCTGAGTTCTTTTTCGCTGTACATCACAATTTGGTCACCGTCCTCGATCCCTTCGCGGACCTGCACCCGACCGTCAAGATCAGACACACCCAGCTTGACCGGCGTGAACCGCAGGTCGCCATCCACGATCTGCCAGACGCCCAATTTTTCTCCTTCACGACGTACCGCCGCGTTAGGTATCACCGGCGTAGCGGGGAGCTCCGCCAAATCAACGGTGACTTCGGCGAGTTCTCCTATCGGCGGCAAGGGCTCAGGTGCGTTATCGAAGATCACCTTGGCCAGTGTCTCCTCGGTCACCGCATCCGCCATCGGTTCCACCCGCAGTACGCGTCCTTTCAGCAGTTGATCGCTGCGCGAACGTAGCGCGATCCGCGCGGGCAAATCGACTGCCAGCCCCGATGCGTTGATCTGGTCGAAGCGAACGTTGATCCACAAGTTTTTGGGGTCGATCACTTCCACCACGGCCTGACCGGCAACAATGGTCGTACCCGGATCGGCATCGCGTACGGCGACCACCCCGTCGACCGGTGCCACCAAGCGCAGATTGCTTCGTTGCGCCGCCACGGCCTCGCGATCGGATCGGGCGCGAGCAAGGTCTTCCCGTGCGGCGGACAGGGCGGCATCGGCAATTTGCAGTTCCTGCCGCTTGGTGACGAGGATTTCCTCGCTCGTCGAACGTACGGCGAAGAGCTGTGCATAGCGTCGCGCCTGGGTTTCGGCATAGGCTTGCCGCGCCGCCGCCTCGCGTAGCGCCGCCTCCGCACCCTTCAATGCCGACTCCTGGGAGCGAACACGATCGTCGAGGTCGACTGGGTCCATCTCTCCGAGCACCTGACCGGCCCTCACGCGATCGCCGACATGCACATCCAGCCGTTTCACCCGACCGGCAAACGTGGGGCCGATCTTGTATGTGTAGCGCGCCTCGACGGTGCCGATACCGAACAGCGCAGGGGTGAGCGGCCGCGACGCCACCTGGACAACGGTTACAGCGACCGGTGCCAGTGGTCCAGATCGCAGGACGACATAGACGAAAAGCCCAAGCAGCGGAATGATCACCGCCAGGAGTGCCACGGTGCGACTTTGCAAAGGCAGATGTTTCATTGCGCGCTCCCGATGCCGCGCCGATAGATGGCGAACGCGCCGGGGGCATCGGTGCGGATGCGCTCGACGTTGCCCGCGAGCAGCGACTGCATCACCAGGCCCTGGATGGTGCCGATGAACAGGACCGCCGCCGCCGTGGTGTCCACCGTCGGCTCCACCTCGCCGCGCGCTTTACCGAGATCGATCAGCCCGGCGAGCCGCTTGCGGTAGCGGTCCACCAGCGCCTGCACCATGCGCTTGGCCGGAGACTCGCCGGCTCGCTGCAGCTCGCCGAACAGCATGCGCGGCACGCCGGGATGGTCGGCGACGAAATCGACATGGGCGAGGAAGATCGCCTCCAGCGCCGCCAGCGGCGAATCGACCCCGTCGGCGGCCCGCGCCACCCGCTCCAGCAGGCGCTCGGCCACCCACGCCATCACCGCCTCCCAGATGGCGTCCTTGGTGGGGAAATGGCGGAACAGCGCACCCTGCGTGAGGTTCATCCGCCGGGCGATGGCGGCGGTGGTGATCTCGCTCGGGTTCTGCTCGGCGGCTAGCTGGATCACGGCTTCGACGGTCACGGCGCGGCGCTCGTCGGCGGGGAGGTGTTTCGAAGGGGCGTTCATAGTGGTTAAAGATAGTAATTGATTACTACCTTACTGGATAAGCACAGTATGTCAATAGGCTCTAATACAACGATCTCTTAAGCCGCTCCGGCAGCCACGCCCCTACCCCAGCGCGCGCCGAAGGAGGTTGAGCGCGATCAGCACGAGGACGAACAGCAGCGCGCGCTCGAACGTCTGCTGGCTGATGCGGGCGCGGATGCGCTGGCCAAAGTAGATGCCCCCCACCGCCGGCGCCAGCGCCGCCACCGAGGCGGCGAGGTCGTCGCGGCCCAGGACGCCGTGACCGGCGAGAAATACCGTGAGCGCGACCGCGCCGGAAAGGAACATGAGCGCGACCGACGCGATGAACACGTCCTTCGGCAGCCGCAGTCCGGTGAGATAGAGGATCAGCGGCGGACCGAAGAACCCGGACATGCCGCCGATCAGCCCCGAGGGCAGCGCGATCGCCGGCCCCAGCCACGCCTCGGCCCGCGCCGGCACCCGGATTTCGGGGTTGAGGATGCTCAGCACCGGGTAGACCAGCACCATCAGGCCCATCACCAGGTAGAGCGTGCGCTGGTCCAGATTCACCAGCAGTTGCGTTCCCAGCCCGATGCCGAGGATGAGCAGCAGCGCCACCCGCCAGAAGCGCCGCCCCACCTCGCGGATGTGGCCGCCGTGGAGGCACTGCCAGATGTTGGTGACGAACAGCGGGATGGTCAGCAGCGCCAGCGCCTTGGGCACCGAGACGAAGGTGGCGATCAGCGGCACCGACACCAGCGGCAGGCCGATGCCCACGGCACCCTTGGCGAAGCCGCCGGCGAACAGCGCCACCGCGCACACCGCCAGCGCCAGCGGCCCGAGGGCGAGCCATTCGTTCATCGGGGTTTCAGTTCAACCACAGAGACTCGAAAACACAGAGAGGAATCTCTTTAACCGCCAAGGACGCGAAGGACGCGGAGGAAACCGCAGAGACCATTCCCTCGAAAGTCTTCCCTTTGCGTCCTTTGCGTCCTTCGCGGTTAACGAGTTGCTTGATTTCTCTGTGCCTCCGTGTCTCTGCGGTGAAGCCGTCCGCACCGGTCAGATCACCTTGCCGGGATTCATCAGGTTCTGCGGGTCCAGCGTGCGCTTGATGGCGCGCATCAGCTCCAGCTCCAGCGGCGCCTTGTAGCGCGTGATTTCCTCGCGCTTGAGCTGGCCGAGGCCGTGCTCGGCGCTGATGGATCCGCCCAGCGCCGCCACCACCTCGTAGACGACGTGGTTCACCGGCGCGGAGTCCTCGATGAACGCGGCGTTCTGCGCCGGGTCGGCCATGGAAACGTTGTAGTGCACGTTGCCGTCGCCGATGTGGCCGAAGGCGACGATGCGCACGCCGGGGAAAGCCCGCTCCAGCGCCGCGCTGGCCTCGTCGATGAAGCGCGCCATTTTCGACACCGGCACCGAGACGTCGTGCTTGATGCTGATGCCCTCCTCCTTCTGCGCCTCGGCCATGCTGTCGCGCAGCCGCCACAGCGCCTCGCCCTGGGATTCGCTCTGGGCCAGCACCGCGTCGCGCACCTGGCCGCGCTCCAGGGCGGGCTCCAGCGCCGCCATCAGCCGTTCGGCCAGCTCCCCGGATTCGCCGCTGTCGGACAGCTCCACCAGCACGTACCACGGATGCACGTCGGCGAGCGGATCCGCGTTGCCGGGAATGCGCTTCAGCACCAGTTCCAGGCACACTCGCGACATCAGCTCGAAGCCGGTGAGCCGGTCGCCCACCGCGCCGCGCAGGATCGAGAGCAGCGCCACCGCGGCGCCGGGACCGTCGACGCCCAGGAACGCGGTGGCCGTGGCGGTGGGCCGCGGGAAAAGCTTGAGCACCGCGGCGGTCACCACGCCGAGCGTGCCCTCGGCACCGATGAAGAGCTGCTTCAGGTCGTAGCCGGTGTTGTCCTTGCGCAAACCCCGCAGACCGTCCCACACGCGCCCGTCGGGCAGCACCACCTCCAGCCCCAGCACCAGGTCGCGGGTGTTGCCGTAGCGCAGGACCGCCTCGCCGCCGGCGTTGGTGGAAAGGTTGCCGCCGATCTGGCAGCTGCCCTCGGCGCCCAGGCTCAGCGGGAACAGGCGGTCGGCCTCGCGTGCCGCTTCCTGGATGGTGGCGAGCACGCAGCCGGCCTCGGCGGTGAGCGTATTGTTGGCAGCGTCCAGCTCGCGGATGCGGTTCATGCGCGCCAGAGAAAGCACGATCTGGCGCCGGCCGGCCACCGGCACCGAGCCGCCGCACAGGCCGGTGTTGCCGCCCTGGGGCACCACCGCGACGCCTTCCTCCGCGCACGCGGCCACCACCGCCGCGACCTGCCGCGTGCTGCCGGGACGCACCACCGCCTCGGCCTCGCCGCGGTAGCGCCCGCGCCAGTCGGAGAGGTAGGGCGCCGTGTCGGCGGGCTCGGTGAGCAGGCCGGCGTCGCCGACGATCGCGCGCAGGCGCTCGACAAACGCCGCCGTCCGCGTCACGCCGGGTCCGCCCATGGGCGCGTCACTTCCCACTCGCCCTCCCGGACGTTGGGGGCCGCGTGGAGGGGCGGGTTCCCGGCAAGGAGCACGACCGCCAGGGCGAGACGCTTCATGGTTGTTCTCCGAAGGGTGAGAGTGGAGGCGGGAAAGCGCGCCCAACCTAGCACAGAGCGCGGCTTGGCTTCAACGCGCGGCGAGCAGGGGACGCCGCCGGCCGATCCCGGTGGCCTGCTCGAAGGCGTGCGCCAGCTGCAGCACGCCGAAGTCGTCGCGATGCCGTCCGACGATCTGGACCCCCACCGGCAGGCCGTCGCCGGTGAAGCCGCACGGCACCGAGATCGCCGGGTGGCCGGTGACGGTGATGAAATAGCAGGTCTTCATCCAGTCGATGTAGGTGACCGAAGGCACTCCCGCGATCTCGGGCGGGTATTCCTGCGTCACCGGAAACGGCGGCACCTGGTTCACCGGCAGCACCAGGAACTCGTGGCGTTGCATGAACTCGCGCATGCCGTGATACAGGGCGGTGCGCCTGGCCTCGGCGCGGGAGAGCTGCGGGCCGGTGATGGTCCGGCCCTGCTCCGCGTTCCAGATCACCGTCTCCTTCAGCAGCTCGCGCCGGCCCTCCAGCAGGTCGGCCACCCGCAGCTCCATGCGCCAGGCGCGCCAGAGCCGGAAAATCTCGTCGGCCTCCGCCAGGTCCGGCGAGGCGTCGTCGACCTGACAGCCCAGCTGCTCGAACACCCCGCGATGGCTTGCCAGCACCTCCGCCACCCGCAGATCCACCGGCAGACCCCCGAGGTCGCGGCTCCAGGCGATGCGCACGCCGCGGAAGTCGCGTGCCAGCGGCGCGGCGAAGGTGCTGCCCGGCGTCTCCAGCGCAATCGGCGAGCGGTCGTCGGGACCTGCGAGGGCCGAGAGCATGAGCGCGCAGTCGGCCACCGTGCGCGCCATGGGGCCGGCGACGGTGAACGGATACCACGCCAGCTGGTCCGGCCACGTCGGCACGCGTCCCGGCGAGGGCCGCAAGCCGACCACGTTGCAGAAGTTGGCCGGGTTGCGCAGCGAGCCGCCCAGGTCGGTGCCGTCGGCCAGCGGCACCATGCCGCACGCCAGCGCCACCGCCGCACCGCCGCTGGAGCCGCCGCAGGTCTTGGACTCGTCGAACGGATTGAGGGTGGCGCCGAACACGGCGTTGAACGTCTGGCCGCCGGCGCCGAATTCGGGCGTGTTGGTCTTGCCCACCGTGATCGCGCCGGCGCGCTTGAGCCGTTCCACCGGCAGCGCGTCGACATCGGGGACGTGATCGGCGTACGCCGGCGAGCCGAAGGTGGTGCGCACGCCTCTGGTCGGAAACAGGTCCTTGTGCGCCACCGGCAGGCCGTGCAGCGACCCCACCGCCTCGCCGCGCGCCAGGCGCTCGTCGGCCGCCTTCGCCTCGGCGAGTGCGGCCTCCGCGGTCAGGGTGACGATGGCGTTCACCCTCGGATTCACCGCCTCGATCTGCGCGAGGTGGGTCTGCATCACCTCCACGGCCGAGAGCTGCCGCGCGCGCAACGCCCGCGCCAGCTCGATCGCCGTCATGAAACAGATGTCGTCGGTCATTTCACTTCACTTCAACTCCACCGCGGAGACACAGAGGCACAGAGAAGGCAAAAAAACCTTCTCACCGCAAAGGACGCAGAGGACGCGAAGGAACCCGCAAGAACGCTTTCCTTAAGTTCTTCCTTTGCGTCCTCCGCAGTTAATGAAGTTACGGGTGCTCTATGCCTCTGTGTCTCTGGAGTGAATAGTCGCCCTACCGCTTCGCCAGTGCCGCCTTGCGGATGGCGGAGAGCGTGGTGCGGGTGGTGATGGCGTCGGGATCGAGGGTGAGCTCGATCAGCGCCGGCTTGCCGCTGGCGAGCGCGCGCGCCAGCGCCGGGCCGAAATCGGCGGTCGAGCGGACCAGCTCGCCATGGGCGCCGTACGAGCGCGCCAGCGCGGCGAAGTCGGGGTTGCGGATCGCGGTGCCGTGGACGCGCTCCGGATACTCCCGCTCCTGGTGCATGCGGATCGTGCCATACATGCCGTTGTTCACCACCAGGAACAGCACGCTGGCGCCGTACTGCACCGCGGTGGCCAGTTCCTGCCCGGTCATCAGGAAACAGCCGTCGCCGGCGAAGCACACCACGCTGCGCTGCGGATGGTGCAGCTTGGCGGCGATGGCGGCCGGCACGCCGTAGCCCATGGCGCCGCTGGTGGGGCCGAGCTGGGTGCGAAACGGGCCATACTGCCAGTAGCGGTGCACCCAGCCGCTGTAGTTACCGGCGCCGTTGGCGACGATGGTGTCCGGCGGCAGCTTGACGTTGAGCTCGCGCACCACCTGGCCCAGGTCCAGCGCGCCCGGCATCGGCGAGGGCATCAGCTCCGCTTCGTACTCTCCGCGCGCGCCGCGCAGCCAGGCGTGCCAGCGCCCGCCGTCCACCGGCTCCAGCGCGGCCGCGGCGGCGGCGAACTCCGGCATGCCGCTGACGATCAGCAGCTCGCCCTGGTAGACGCGGCCCAGCTCGTCGGCGCCCGGGTGCACATGCACCAGCGGCTGCTTCGGCACCGGCGGTTCGATCAGCGTGTATCCGCTGGTGGTCATCTCGCCGAGCCGCGGTCCCACGGCGATCAGCAGGTCGGTTTCCCGCACCCGCCTGGCCAGCGCCGGATTGACGCCGATGCCGACGTGGCCGACGTAATGCGGATCGCGGTTGTCGATCAGGTCCTGGCAGCGAAACGACACCGCCACCGGCAGGCCGTTGCGCTGGGCGAACGCACCCATGTCGTCGCACGCCGCGCGGTTCCAGTCGCCGCCGCCCAGCAGCAGCAGCGGCCGCTCGGCCTGCGCCAGCCGCGCCCGCAGCCGCGCCATGTCCGCCGGCGACGGCGACGCCGCGACCCGCCGATAGGGTCCGGTGTCGGCCACCGCCGCGGTCCGGGTCAGCATGTCCTCGGGCAGCGCCAGCACCACCGGTCCCGGTCGCCCCGAGACCGCGACGTGAAACGCGTGGCTCAGCAGCTCCGGAATGCGCCCGGCGCGGTCGATCTGCGCCACCCACTTCGCCATCTGGCCGAACATGCGCCGGAAATCCACTTCCTGGAACGCCTCGCGCTCGACGAAGTCACCGCCCACCTGGCCGATGAACAGGATCATCGGCGTGGAATCCTGGAACGCGGTGTGCACGCCGATGGACGCATTGCAGGCGCCGGGCCCGCGGGTGACGAAACAGATGCCCGGCTTGCCGGTGAGCTTGCCGTAGGCCTCGGCCATGTTGGCGGCGCCGTTCTCGTGGCGGCACACGATCAGGCGGATGGCGTCGCGCGCGTCGTGCAGCGCGTCCAGCACCGCCAGGTAGCTCTCGCCGGGGACGCAGTACGCGGTGTCGACGCCGTGGACGCGCAGCGCGTCCACCAGCAGTTCGCCGCCGGTGCGCTCGGTGGGCACGCCTTTCATGCCCCGCCTTCCGCGCTGCCGGCCGGGGCGGTTTACAACTTCGGACATCCTTCCCCCTCGCCTCGCTTTTCTAGCCGCGCCGCGGCTCGATGCTGTCGGTCAGCATGCGGGTGCGGGCGTTCTCGATGTGGCTGCGCATGGCGTCGCGCGCCGCCGCGGGCTCCTGATCGCGGATCGCCTCGAACACCCGGGTGTGCTCGTACTGCACCAGACGCATGCGCTCGACGCTGGCCCGCAGGCTGAGATTACGCGCAACGCGCATGCCGTGGAAAGTAGGCACCGACAGCGCCTGCATCGCCGACTCGAACAGCTGGTTGGCGGTGGCGCGGGCGATGGCATTGTGGAAGCGGATGTCGGCCTCCACCCCCACCTCGCGTGCGGCGATGACCCGCTCCAGCTCGTCCAGCGCCGCCTGCATCTCCGCCACGTCGCCTTCGCTGCGGCGGGCGGCGGCGAGGGCGGCGGCCTCGCCTTCCAGCGCGATGCGCACCTCGAAGCAGCGCATCAGGTCCGCCACCGAGCCGATCGGCGCCAGCCGGAAGAATTCCGCCGCCGGGCGCCGCTGCACGTAGGAGCCGGAGCCGTGACGCGATACCACCACGCCGTCGGCCCGCAGGCGCGAGAGCGCCTCCCGCACCACCGGCCGCGACACCCCGTAGTCCTCCGCCAGGCGCGGCTCCGACGGCAGGCGCTTGCCTTCGGCGTAGCGGCCGCTGGCAATGTGGCCGAGGATTTCCTCGTAGACGGTGTCGGCGAGCTTGGCGGGCTTGCGCAGCGGGCTCGCGGGCGGGGACAGGACGGGCTTGGCGGCGGCTTTGGGCATGGCTGCAGCGCCGTCTTGCAGGCGGCGTTGCGGCGATCATGCCGCCGGGTTGTCAAGTTGTAAAGCAACTTTTGACCGGCGCCGGAGATCGTGGTTAAACTCCCACGCCACACCCCACACCCGCCGTCCGCACGGCGCAACCCCGGGGGGGACATGGGAAAGAAAAAAGCGGGGGAGCTGCGCTCCCACCGCTGGTACGGCGTCGACGACCTGCGCTCCTTCGGCCACCGTTCGCGCTCCGCGCAGATGGGCTACGCGCGCGAGGATTACGCCGGCAAGCCGGTGATCGCCATCATCAATACCTGGAGCGACATCAACCCGTGTCACTCCCACTTCCGCCAGCGGGTGGAGGAAGTCAAGCGCGGCGTGTGGCAGGCCGGCGGCTTCCCGGTGGAGATGCCGGCGATCTCGCTCTCCGAGCCGTTCCAGAAGCCCACCACCATGATGTACCGCAATCTCCTCGCGCTGGAAACCGAGGAGCTGCTGCGCTCCTATCCCGCCGACGGCTGCGTGCTGATGGGCGGCTGCGACAAGACCACGCCGGCGCTGATCATGGGCGCCACCAGCATGAACCTGCCCGCCATCTTCATGCCCGCCGGGCCGATGCTGCGCGGCAACTGGCGCGGCGAGACGCTGGGCAGCGGCAGCGACGTGTGGAAATACTGGGCCGAGCTGCGCGCCGGCAACATCGACGAGCACGCCTGGCGCGAGATCGAGGACGGCATCGCCCGCTCGCCCGGCCACTGCATGACCATGGGCACCGCCTCCACCATGACCAGCCTGGCGGAAGTGCTGGGCCTGACGCTGCCGGGCGCGGCGTCGATCCCCGCCGCGGACTCGAACCACGCGCGCATGGCCGAGCGCACCGGCCGGCGCATCGTCGAGATGGTGTGGGAAGACCTCAAGCCCACCGACCTGCTCACGGCCCGCGCGTTCGACGACGCCATCACCACGCTGATGGCGCTGGGCGGTTCCACCAACGCCATCGTCCACCTGCTGGCGATGGCGGGCCGGGCCGGGGTGGCGCTGGATCTCACGCGCTTCGACGACATCGCGCGCCTCACGCCGGTGCTGGCCAACCTGCGGCCCTCGGGGAAGTACCTGATGGAGGACTTCTATTACGCGGGCGGCCTGCGGGCGCTGCTCACCGAGCTGGAGGGTTTTCTCGACCTCTCCCGCTCCACGTGCAACGGCAACACGCTGGGCGAGAACATCCGCGACGCGGCCGTGTTCCGGCGCGACGTGATCCGGCCGCTGTCCGACCCGCTGTGGGGCGCCGGCGGGCTCGCGGTGCTCAAGGGCAACCTGGCGCCGGACGGCGCGGTGATCAAGCCCCCGGCCATGGAATCGCGCCTGCTCAACCACAGCGGCCCGGCGGTGGTGTTCCGCGACTACAACGACATGGCGGCGCGCATCGACGACGAGCGCCTGCCCGTGACCCGGGACTCGGTGCTGGTGCTGCAGAGCGCGGGGCCGCTGGGGGCGCCCGGCATGCCGGAATGGGGCCAGCTGCCGATCCCCAGGAAACTGCTGAAAGCGGGCGTGCGCGACATGGTGCGAATCTCCGACGCGCGCATGAGCGGCACCAGCTACGGCGCCTGCGTTCTGCACGTCGCCCCGGAGTCGTTCGTCGGCGGCCCGCTGGCGCTGGTGCGGGACGGCGACCTGATCGAGCTGGACGTGCCCAACCGCCGGCTCAACCTGCTGGTGTCCGACGAGGAACTGGCGCGGCGGCGGGCGGCCTGGAAGGCACCGCCGCCGCGCTTCCAGCGCGGCTACGGCGCGCTGATGTCGCGCCACGTCACCCAGGCCAACAAGGGCTGCGACTTCGACTTCCTCGAGGGCACGGCGCCGACGCCGGACCCGGAGATTCACTGACGTCATCAAAAGAAAATCCACCACAGAGACACAGAGGCACAGAGAACGGCAAAAGACCTATTCAACGCAAAGGGCGCAAAGGACGCGAAGGAAATAAACAAAAGAAAGCCTCTTCAAGCGTTCTCTTTTGCGTCCTTGGTGGTTCGACGCTGTGTTGTTTTCTCCGTGCCTCTGTGTCTCTGTGGTGAGTGATTTTTCCGCTTCAGGAGCGATAACGATGGAAATGCCAGCGAACCGGTTCAAGCAGGCGCTGAAGGACGGCCGCACCCAGATCGGCCTGTGGAGCAGCCTGGCCAACAACTACACGGTCGAGATCATCGCCGGCGCCGGCTTCGACTGGCTGCTGCTGGACGGCGAGCACTCGCCCAACGACGTGCCGCAGACGCTTTCCCAGCTGCAGGCGGCGGCGCCCTACCCCGCGAGCTGCGTGGTGCGCCCGCCCTGGAACGACATGGTGCTGATCAAGCGCTATCTCGACATCGGCGCCCAGTCGCTGCTGATTCCCTTCGTGCAGAGCGCGGTGGACGCCCGCCACGCGGTGGCGGCGACGCGCTACCCGCCCCAGGGCATTCGCGGCGTCACCACCGCCGCGCGTCACAACCGCTTCGGCCGGGTGAAGGACTATTTCCAGCACGTGCACCGGGAACTGTGCGTGCTGGTGCAGATCGAGACCCGCGAGGGGCTGAAGAACCTGGAGTCGATCGCCGACACCGAGGGCGTGGATGGCGTCTTCATCGGTCCCGCCGACCTGTCGGCCGATTTCGGCAGGATCGGCACCACCAGCACGCCGGAAGTGGCGAAGGAGGTCGAGGGCGCGGTGAAGCGCATCCGCGCCCGCGGCAAGGCGGCCGGCATCCTCTGGGGCGACGTGGACGGGTGCAAGCGCTGGATCGAGCTGGGCGTGAACTTCATCGCGGTGGGCTCGGACCTCAACCTGCTGGCCCGCGGCGCCGACGCGCTGGCGGCGAAATTCAAGAGCTGAGCGCGCATGGCGGGCAGGCCCGAGGTGCTGATGGCGGCGCCCATGTTCCCCGCCGCGATGGCGGCGGTGGAGCAGGATTTCACCGCCCACAAGCTGTGGCTGGCGCCGGACCGCAACGCCCTGGTGGCGGAAGTGGCGCCCCGGGTGCGCGGGATGACCACCACCGGCATGGTGGGGGCTGGGGCCGACCTGATCGAGGCGCTGCCGCAGCTGGAAATCATCGCCTGCTTCGGCGTGGGCTACGACGCCATTGACGTGGCGGCGGCGAAGCGCCGCAACGTCATCGTCACCAACACGCCCGATGTGCTCACCGACTGCGTCGCGGACCTGGCGATGTCGCTGCTGCTGGCCAGCGCGCGCCGCATCTGCGAGGCGGAGCGTTACGTGCGCGCCGGCAAGTGGCTGCAGGGCCACTTCCCCCTCTCCACCAAGGTGGGCGGAAAGACCTGCGGCCTCGTGGGCCTGGGCCGCATCGGCCAGGCGGTGGCGAAGCGCGCCGAAGCCTTCGGCATGCGCGTCGCCTGGCACGGCCCGCGCCGGAAGGACGTGCCCTATCCCTACCACGCCGACCTGGTGGAGCTGGCGAAGGTCTCCGATTTCCTGGTGGTGACGGCGCCGGGCGGCGAAGACACTTTTCACCTCGTCGAGGAGGCGGTGCTGAACGCGCTCGGGCCAACGGGGACTCTGGTCAACGTCGCACGCGGCTCGGTGGTGGACGAGCCGGCGCTGATCCGCGCGCTGCAGGACAAGCGCCTGGGCGCAGCGGCGCTCGACGTGTTCGAGCACGAACCCCGCATTCCCGATGCGCTGCTGGCGATGGGGAACGTGGTGCTGCTGCCGCACCTGGGCAGCGCGACCCGAGAGACCCGCGGCGCCATGGGCCAGCTCGTGGTGGACAACCTGCGGGCCCACTTCGCCGGCAAGCCGGTGCTGACGCCGGTGCCGGAGTGACGGAAGCGATTTCTCCACCGCGCAGCCGCCGCGACGCGGAGAAGGCAGATTCTTCGGAACCGCGAAGGACGAAGAGGAAAAAGGGAAAGCCGTGAACCGCCAAGGACGCAAAGGACGCGAAGGAATTCCATGAGCGCCGGGGTGAGTCGTGAATGCAAAGGCAATGGATGCGGGGGCCGCCAGAGGCCTGCTTTCATCCTCTGCCCTTCCTTGGCGTCCTTCGCGTCCTTGGCGGTTCGAAAACAAATGATGATTTCCTCTGACGTCCTCCGCGGTGAAAGCGTCCGCATGCTGGTGCGCCGGAATCCATGACCGCCACTGATCCATCCCGCGCCGCCGCCGACATCCGCGTCCCCGCCGAGCGCCTGGGGGCGCAGGTGGCGGCGATTTTCGAGCGCTGGGGCATGCCGCGGGAGCAGATCGACGTCACGGTGAAGATGATGCTGGAGTCGGACCTGCGCGGCATCGACTCCCACGGCGTCTACATGCTGCCGCTCTACGACGAGTTCCGCCGCGACGGCAAGCTCACGCTGGCGCCCAACGTGCGCGTCGTGCGCGAGTCGCCGGTGACGGCGCTGGTGGACGGCGACGGCGGCCTCGGCCACTACCCGAGCCACCTCGCCATGCAGCTCGCCATCGACAGGTGCGCCAAGAGCGGGGTCGGCGTGGTGACGGTGCGCAACTCCAACCATTACGGCGCCGCCGGCGTCTATGCGTTGATGGCGGCCGAACGCGGCTTCGTCGGCGTTTCGACGTCATCGGTGTTCCGCCCCGGCGTCGTGCCCACCTTCGGCGCGCGGCCGATGCTGGGCACCAACCCCATCGCCCTGGCCGCGCCAGCGAAACGCAATCCGCCCTTCTGCCTCGACATGGCCACCAGCACGGTGGCGGTGGGCAAGCTCAAGCTGGCGCTGTTGCATGGCAAGGACATCCCCGCGGGCTGGGCCACCGACGACCGCGGCCGGCCGGTCACCGACCCGGAGACCGGCCTCAAGTACCGCTACCTGACGCCGCTGGGCGGCACGCCGGTGATGAGCAGCCACAAGGGCTACGGTCTCGGCGCCGTGGTGGAGGTGCTCTCCACCATGCTGCCGGGAGCGTTCTACGCGCCGACGCGCTCGCACCGCCACCCGGACGCCGAGCGCTACAACGTCGGCCACTTTTTCATGGCGCTGGACCCCGGGGCGTTCCGCGACGAGGGCGAGTTCGAGGACGACCTGGACGACATGATCGACGCGCTGCACGGCATGGAACGCGCCGATCCGCGGCAGCCCGTGCTGGTGGCGGGCGATCCTGAGCAGGCCGCGTACGCCGACCGCACGGCCAACGGCATCCCGCTTCCCGCGGCCCTGGACCGGATCCTCCGCGACCTGGCGGCCGGCTGCGGCGCCGAGTATCTCCTGGGGGAAGCCGCATGAACCGCCCGGCGAGGGGCCCCGCTTCGGCGGGGATCGACGGCAATGCAAATTGCAACGGCCGCCGACCCTGCAGCGTTGTCAGCGCGGAACACCGTCCGGAGGCAGCGCAATGACGCTCACCGTGCTGGTCACCGGCGGCGGCGGGCGCGGCATCGGCCGCGCCGTCGCCCGGCGCATGCTGGAGGACGGCTGGTCGCTGGTGACTTTCGACCTGGTGGAGCCGGACGATCTGCACGAGCGCGAGCGCTTCATCCGGGTGGATCTGGCCGACGCGGGCGCCACGGCGCGGGCGCTGGAGCAGGCCTGCGCCGGCGCCGAGATCACCGGGCTGGTGAACAACGTCGGCATCGTGCAGCCCGCGTCGCTGGAGGACACCACCTTCGAAAGCCTCGGCGCCGTGGTCAGCGTGAACCTGCGCTGCGCCATCCAGTGCGCGCAGGCGCTGCTGCCGGCGATGGAGCGCGCCCGCAGCGGGCGCATCGTCAACATCTCCAGCCGCGCCGCCCTGGGCAAGGAGCTGCGCACCGCCTACGCCGCCACCAAGGCGGGACTGCACGGCCTCACCCGCACCTGGGCGCTGGAGCTGGCGCCGCGCGGCATCACCGTCAACGCGGTGGCCCCGGGGCCCATCGATACGGAGCTGTTCCGCAAGGTGAATCCGCCGGACGACCCGCGCACCGCGCGCATCGTCGCCGGCATCCCGGTGCAGCGCATGGGCACGCCGGAGGACATCGCCCACGCGGTGGCGTTCTTCATGGACGAGCGCAGCTCGTTCGTCACCGGCCAGGTGATGTACGTCTGCGGCGGAATCACGGTGGGGCTTTACGGCACGGGATAGGTTCTTTTCGCGGTGCGGCTTGACCGGTCCGGGGGCGATGCCCACAATCGGCGGGCCACACCACACCGAGATGGTGTAACCACTACAAGGAGGAGGCAGCAATGGAAACGAAACTCAAGCGAACCCTTATCGCCACTGCCGTGGCGGCAGGCCTGGCTTTCGCGGGCGCTGCCGGCGCCGAGCAGCTCAAGATGATGACCGGCCCGCAGGGCGGTTCCTGGTATCCGCTGGGCGGTGCGATCCAGAACATCATCGAGAAGAACGTCCCCGGCGTGACGATGCAGGTGCTCCCGGGCGCCGGCATCTCCAACGTCAAGGGCGTCCAGGGCGGCAAGGCCGACCTCGGCTTCGGCAACGCGGTGTCCACCGTGGACGGGGTCAACGGCCAGGCGCCGTTCGATGCCAAGACCACCAACGTCTGCCACGTCGGCACGCTCTACTTCCAGTACTTCCACATGGTGGCGCTGGCGGATGCCGGCATCAAGTCGCCGGGCGACACCAGGGGCAAGTCGCTCACCACCCAGCAGAAGGGCAACACCGGCGAGCAGATGACCCGCGCGGTGCTGGAAGTCTACGGCCTGGGCTACGACAAGATGAGCAAGGTCAGCCACGGCTCGTACAACGACTCGGTGGCGCAGCTCAAGGACGGCCAGGCGCAGGTCTTCACGCTGATCACGACGGTGCCGGCCTCCTCGGTGATGGATCTTGCCAGCGCGCGCGACATCACCGTGCTGGAGGTGCCCGACGACAAGCTCAAGGCGCTGCAGAAGATCAACGGCGGCTACGACAAGCGCGTGATCAAGGCCGGCAGCTACCCGAAGCAGGACAAGGACGTGCAGACCATCGGCACCTGGACCCACCTGATCGCGCGCTGCGACCTGCCCGAGGACACCGTCTACAAGATCACCAAGGCGCTGGCGGAGAACACGGAGAACCTGGGCGCGGTGGTGAAGGCGGTCAAGGGCCTCACGCCCAAGGACATGGCCACCGACGTCGGCGTCCCTTACCACAAGGGCGCGCTCAAGTACTACAAGGAAGCCAAGGTGCTGTAGCGCCGGGACGCACCCGCGGGCCTGCGCCGCGGTTCCGTGGGCCCTTCGCCATGGCTGAACCGGCCGCCGCCCCGACTTACGACCGCGCGCTGCACCTCCTGGTGCGGCTGCTGGCGGTCGGCATGTCGCTCTACCACCTCGTGGTCGCCTTCATCGGCGCGCCCGAGGCGTTCTTCTTTCGCGGCACGCACCTGCTGCTCGCGCTGGTGCTCACGTTCCTGATCTTCCCCGGCTTCTCCGGCAAGCGCCGAGCGCGCCCGGGCGCCGCCGACTGGCTGCTGATCCTGGCCTCCCTGGTCACCATCGGCTACCTCTGGGGCAACCACGACTACCTCTACAACCGCTTCGTCTTCGTCGACGACCTGAAAACGCCGGACCTGATCCTGGGCACCATCTTCATCGTCCTGGTGCTGGAGGCGACGCGGCGGATCATCGGCCTCGCGCTGCCCGTCACCGCGCTGGTGTTCGTCGGCTACGCGCTGCTGTTCGCCAATGTGCGCCCGGAATCGGTGATCGAGATCAACTATCTCACCACCGAAGGCATCTTCGGCATTCCGCTGAGCGTCTCGGCCACCTACGTGATCCTGTTCATCCTGTTCGGCGCGTTCGTCGAGAGAAGCGGCACCGGACGCCTGTTCATGGACTTCGCGCTGAGCCTGACCGGCCACGCCGTCGGGGGGCCCGCCAAGGTGGCGGTCATCACCAGCGGCATGTTCGGCACCATCTCCGGCAGCGCGGTCGCCAACGTCATGACCACGGGCACGTTCACGATCCCGATGATGACCCGGCTCGGCTACCGGCCGGCGTTCGCCGGCGCGGTGGAGGCGGTCGCCTCCACCGGCGGCCAGATCATGCCGCCGATCATGGGCGCGGCGGCGTTCGTGATGGCGGAGTTCCTGGGCGTGAGCTACCTGACCGTGGCCGGCTACGCGCTGATCCCCGCCCTGCTCTATTACCTGGCGGTGTTCGTCGCCGTGCACTTCGAGGCCAAGCGCGTCGGCATGGAGGGCCTGCCGCGCAGCGAGCTGCCGCGCCTCGGCCCGGTGCTGAAGGAGCGCGGCCACCTGTTCATTCCGCTGATCATCATCGTCGCCGTGCTGATCGCCGGCTACAGCGCGCCGCTGGCGGCCCTGGCGGGCATCGCGTCGGTGGTGCCGGTGGCGATACTGCGCAGGACCACCCGGCCCGAGATCACCCTGACCATGGTGATCGAATCGCTGGAGTCCGGCGCCCGCGGCACGCTCGCCATCGCCACCGCCTGCGCCTGCGCGGGCATCGTCATCGGCGCCATCGCCCAGACCGGCCTGGGACTGACGTTCACCAGCTTCGTGCTGGCGGTCGCGCAGCAGCACCTGATCCCGGCGCTCTTTCTCACCATGATCGCCGGCATCATCCTCGGCATGGGCCTGCCGACGACGCCGGCCTACATCATCCAGGTCGCCCTGCTGGTGCCCGCGCTGGTGAAGCTGGGCATTCTGCAGGAGGCCGCCCACCTGTTCGTGTTCTATTTCGCGATCCTGTCGGCGATCACGCCGCCGGTGGCGATGGCGGTTTACGCCGCCACCGGCATCTCCCGCTCGCGGCTGTGGGACACCGGCTGGGCGGCGGTGAAACTGGGCGCCACCGGCTACATCGTCCCCTTCATGTTCGCGTTCTCCCCGGCGCTGCTCATGATCGGCCCCTGGCACACCATCGGGCTCGCCGCCGTCACGGCGCTGGTGGGGGTCACCTGCCTCGCCGGCTCGCTGCACGGCTATTACCTCGGTCGCGCCGCGACCTGGGAGCGGGTTCTGCTCTTCGTCGCCGCCATCGGACTGATCAAGCCCGGCGGGCTCACCGACACGGTGGGCGCGGTGATCCTGGCGCTGATTCTGGTCAGCCAGTGGCGCCGCCGCGAGGCCGCCACCGGCAATCTGCGCGCCGCGATGCGCGAGGAATCGTGACAGGTCGTGTGCGTGCGCGTCGACTCGCAGGGGCATCGGGAGACGTGATTGATTTCACCGCGGTGAAAATGCCTTGGCCTCTTTTGGCACCTCCGCACCTCGGCGTTGAAGCGCCGCGCGACCGTCATCGTTAACGATCAATCAAGGAGATCCACCGGCATGGCCGACATCCTCGTCATCGGTTCCGGCGTCATGGGCCGAGGCATTGCGGCGTCGTTCGCCCGCGGCGGGGCGCGCACCCGCATCGTGTCGCGCGACCCGTCGCGGCTGAAGGATCTGCCGGCGGGGGTCGGCGCCATCGCCAGGCTCCCCGCCGAGGTCCCCGACCTGATCGTCGAATCGATCCCGGAGCAGCGCGAGCTCAAGGTGGCCTGCTATCGCGAGGTGGAGGCGGCCTACCCCGGCGGTGTGCCGCTGGCGAGCAACACGTCGGCACTCGACCTGGAGGACCTGGCGAGCGCGCTGTCGCGGCCGCGGTTCTTCCTCAGCATTCACTATTTCATGCCGGCGGACGTGACGCCGCTGGTGGAGGTGGCGCCGGTCGCCGCCACCGATCCCGCGCTCGTGCCGAAGGCGGTGAAGCTCCTCGAGCAGTCCGGCAAGCGCTGCATCGTGCTCAAGCGCGCGGTTCCCGGACTGCTGATCAACCGGCTGCAGCACGCGATCCTGCACGAGGCCTACCAGCTCATCGACCAGGGCGTCGCCACCGCCGCCGACGTGGACCGGGTGGCGCGCGAGCTGCTGGGACCGCGCATGTCCCTGACGGGACTCATCGAGCAGAAGGACCTGAGCGGGCTCGACACCCACGCCTGGGCGCAGCGCGCGCTGGTGCCGGAGCTGGGGCTGTCGCGCGAGCCGGCGCGCTGCCTGCAGGATCTGTTCGCGGCCGGCCACCTGGGCATCAAGACCGGCCGCGGCTTCTACGACTGGCGCGACCGCGACGGTCCGGCCTACAAGGCGGCCTCGGCGCGCAAGCTGGAGAAGCTGCTCGCCTACCTGGACGCACTGCGCGCGGAGTGACCACGGCGCCCGAGCCCCCCGCGGACCCGCCGGTCGAAATCAACGTCGGTCGCGCGCAGGAGCGGCTGAAACTGGCGCCGCGCCTGGCGCTCCCCGGCGTCCGGCGCCCTGCAGCAGGCGGCGGGCGGGAGCGGCCCCGCCGCCGGCAGCGCGTCAATCGACGACGAATGTCACCTTCATATCGACGCGGAAGCCTTCGATCTTGCCGTCGTTGACGACCACCTTTTGTTCCTTGATCCAGGCGCCATTGATGTGGCGCACGGTCTTCGCCGCGTCGCCGATCCCCTGGCGAATCGCGTCTTCGAAGCTCTTGGATGATTCGGACGTGATTTCGATCACCTTGGCGATGCCCATGGTGTCCTCCTTGGTGCGGTCGAATGAAGGCCGGCGCGCAGCGACGACCCGTTTCCCCGCGCGCCCCGCGTTGCTACGGGTGGGACTCCGGCGAACCCCGCGCGTTCCCGCGCCCGGCGGCCGCGGCCTGCGTCGCTGCGATCCGGCGTTAGAATGGCGTCCCAGCCTGGTTCAACGCGAGGAGAGCCCCATGTACCGGAAGATTTTCGTGCCGCTCGACGGCAGCAAAGCATCGCAGACCGCGCTCGACGAGGCGTTGAAATTCGCCAAGTCGCAGGGCGCCCGGGTTTGCCTCGCGCACGTGTACGAAAGCTTCGAGCACACCAGCCCCGACGGCAAGGTGGACCTGACCCAGGCTCTGCGGGCCGAGGGTCAGCTCCTGCTGGACGAAGCCGCCGCCCGCGCACGCGGCGCGGGCGTGGCGTTCGATACGCGGCTGGTCGAAGCGGCCGGGCGCCGGACCTCCGCCGTCCTGGTGGACGAGGCCGAGCGCTGGGGTGCGGACCTGGTGATGATGGGCACCCACGGGCGCCACGGTTTCGAGCGCCTGGTGCTGGGCAGCGTCGCGGAAGGCGTGGTGCGCCGCTCGCCCCTGCCGGTGACCCTGGTGCCCGTGGAGGACGCCTAGGGGTTTTCCGGACCGCTCCGGTAGCGGGCGGGATCCAGAGCCGCCAGCACGTCCCGCTCCAGCGGCAGCGGATCGCCGCACACCAGGCTCGCCACCAGCTCCGCGGCGAGCCCCGACCAAGCGAGCCCGCGCGCCCCCAGCGCCAGGCAGGCGTAGAGCGGCGGCTCGCCCGCGTTGCGCGCCAGCGCCCCCGCCAGCGGGAACCGGTCCGCGCTCACCGCGCGGAAACCCACCCAGGCATCGAGCCGCTGCGGGTCGAGCCCGGCGCCATAGCCCGGCAGCATGCGCTCCAGACGCCCGAGATTTTCCAGGTTGTCAGCGGCCCGCGGCGTGCGCTCGGGATCCTCCTCGCCGAACGTCGCGCCCAGCGCGTGCCAGCCATCGACGGCGGGCGTGATGCAGCCTTCCCGGCATACCGGCACCTGCGGGGCCGGGGCCCGCGCCGGAATCAGCGTCGTCTGGCCCCGCACCGGCCGCACCGGCAGCCAGGCCGCCGCGGGCAGACCGGTCACCTGCCAGGCGTTGGCGAGAATCACGGCATCGGCGGCACAGATGACGGCACCCGCTGCATCGGCCACCTGCCAGCCGTCCGATTGCGGGCGCAGCTGCACCGCTTCGCGCGAGTACACCCGCCTTACCCCCTCGCCCGCGCGAGCGAGCCGGGCTTCGCACACCGACGGTGCCACCGCCCACGCGCCGCCGGCAAACCAGACGCCGGGTCCCGACACCGGCACGCCGGCGATGGCGGCGGCTTCGGCCTGATCCACCCCGCGCACGAAATCGGCGGGCGCCGCCATGCGCGCGGTGTCCGCCGCGATCTTGCCGGCGTGCCGCTCGCCACGGGAAAGCTGCAGGACGCCGCTCGCGCCCCAGCGCAGCGGCTCCCCGCCCCGGGTCAGCTCGTGCGTCCCGTAGGCTGCGGCCGCCGCGGTGAAACGGCTCTGGGGCGTCCAGGCCGCCGACACCATCGGGCGCAGCACGCCGCAAGGGTTGGCGGAAGCCTCCCGCGCCGGCCCGGCGTGCCGCTCGATCAGATCCACCGCCACGCCGCGGGCGGCAAGACGTTCCGCGCAGGCGGTTCCCGCAAGCCCCGCGCCGATTACGGCGACCCGCACGGGCGCCGCCGCGGGCGTGCCGCCGCGGCCCGAGAAAACGCCCGCGAGCATCTCGCGCTTGCGGCCGAACCCGGCGCGTTTCTCCAGCCGGAAGCCCGCTGCCGCCGCCCGCGCCCGGACCTCGCCGGCGACGGTATAGGTGGCCAGCGTCGCGCCGGGCGCGGCGAGCCGCGCCAGTTGACCGAACACGCGCTCGCTCCACATCGCCGGATTGCGGGCCGGCGCGAAACCATCGAGATAGAACGCGTCCGCGCCCGCCTCCAGCGCCCCCAGCATGACCTCGGCCTCCCCCAGCGCGAGCGTCAGCGTCACGCGCCCGCCGTCGAAGTGCCGGCGGTGGAATCCCGGCACCAGCGGCGGGTACGCGGCCGTCAGCGCGCGGGGCAACTCCGCCAGCTCGCGCCAGGGCGCCAGCGCCGCTGCCAAATCGTCCCGCGCCAACGGGTGCGCCTCGACCGAGAAATAATGCAGCCGCCGCGGCGCAGCGGGGTCGGCGCGCCAGGCCTGCCACGTGGCAAGGAAATTGAGCCCGGTGCCGAAGCCCGTTTCCACCACCACGAAGCGGCTGCGCCCGCGCCAGCGTTCCGGCAAGCCGTTGCCGGCGAGGAACACCTGGCGGGTCTCGGCGACACCGCCGTCCCGGGAGAAATAGACGTCGCCATAGGCGGCCGAGAACGGCGTGCCGTCGGCGGACGCGTCGAGCCGCGCGGGTGTGATGGGGGCCGATCCGGGGCTCACGGCATGATCGCGCGCGACCGGGCCGCGCGCCGCGGGCTGTGCCGGCATTGCACATCGGCGCCGCCGCCGCTAGTGTTCAGGCAATCGCCTCTGTCCAGACGGCCCGCCGCTCGCATGCCGATCCGATATCTGCTTCCGCGCTTCATGATCCTCGCAACGCTCGCCGCCGCGCCGCCGGCCAGCGCCGCCGACTGGCAGAAGGTCGGCGGCAGCTCCAGGCTCGATCTCTACGTCGACCGCGGCAGCATAACGCGGGAAGGATCGCGCGTGGCGGCGCTGATACGCACCGAGTGGGCCCAACCGCAGGCCGGGGCGCGCATGACCTACCGCTCCAGCATGTCCCGGGACGAATTCGACTGCGACGAAGGCAGGAGCCGCACGCTGGAGCTGACGCTCTACGCGGAGAGCAACCTGGCCGGCGAGGCGGTGCGCACCGGCCTCGCCCCTTCCGCGCCCTGGCGCTACGCGGGCCCGGGCACCATGGCGGAGAACACGCTTAAGGCGGTGTGCGCGACGCGATAGGCTTTTCGGCACGGCGGCCGATCAACGCGCGAACGGACACATCCGTCGCGCAGGAGCAGCGAGGTCAGTGGAAATCGCCGAGTCTCGATCGCACCCGCGCAAGTCGCCGCCGCTTGCGCTCCCTGAGCGCGGTGACGACGGCGCCCACCAGTCCTGGCAGTCCGAGACTGGCGAACGCGAGGCCCCACGCGAGCGCGCTGGCACCGCCGCCTGCGAGGTCGAGCACGCTGCCGAAGACCAGTGGCGCCACCAGGCCGGCGCCGAAGCCGAAGAACGAATGCACCGCCATGACGGCGCCGCGCTGGTGCGCCGGCGCCGCCGCCACCACCCCCGCCGTGAGCGCCGAGGAGTCGCTCATCACCAGAACGAAGTAGACGGACGCCGCCACCACCACCGCCAGCGGCGAGAACAGCGCCGAGAAACCGGTGATGCAACCCACGGCGCCCGAGATGCCGACCATCGCCAGCACCACGCGCCGGCGGCCGAACCGCGTCGCCACCTCGTTGCCCAGGATGCTGGCCACCGGCGCCGCCAGGTTGATCGCGGCCGCGACGCTGGCCGGCTCCCACGTCAGCCGCGGTGTCAGGGTCCCCGCCGACATGCCGAAGGCGAGAAACACCACCAGCCACGAGCGCAGGCCGAAAAGCTCCCAGCAATGCACCACGTAGCCGGCCACATAGGACATGGCGGCGCGGTTCGTCAGCACCGACCCGAAGCCTGCGCTCGGCACGGTCTCGCGCGCCGTGCGCGGGGCCCTGGGCGCGAGTCCCCGCAGCACCAGGGCCCCGGCCGCGAGCGGACCCAGCGCGGAAATCACGAAGACCCCCTTCCACCCGAGCGGCGCCTGCAGCACGCCCGCCAGCAGCAGCGAGACGCTGGCGCCGATGCCGAAGCTGGAGGTGTAGAACGCCACCGCACGGCCCTGGCCCCTGCCCGGCAGCCTTTCCGCCAGCGCCTTGAGGCCGGGCATGTAGGTACCGGCGACACCGGCGCCGGCCATCGCCTGGAACAGGCTGGCGCTCCAGACGCCATCGGCCAGCAGCGCGAAGCCCAGCCCGCCCGCCGCTGCCAGCGCGCACGATGCGGCGTAGACGCGGCGCACGTCGAACACGTCCGTGAGTGTCGTCAGCACCACCACGGACACCATGTAGCCGGCGAAGAACACCCCGCTGACCAGGCCGGCCTGGAAATTGGTCATCCCCCACGCGTCGCGCAGCTCGGCGAGCAGCGCGGGATAGGTGGAGAACCCGGTCATGCTGAGGATGTGCGCGAGGCACATCAGGACGGTCAGGCGGACCCAGCTCATGGCGTGGCAGCGGACAACGGCAGCGAACCAAGGAATCCGAAGCCTACGCCGCGGCGATGCAACGTGGCACGTCCCGTCGTGGGTCCCCCCAAGACGGCCCGAGACCCAGGGTTGGGAGCCGGCACCAGCCCGCACCGGTCCGCCGGCGTCTTTGCTGCAACCGAATAAAGATTTGTCGATCAGTTGATTGTGAAGGATACTTCATGCACGCTCTTGACATTTAAGCCGCCAGCCGTGATACCCGGACGCTGTCCTGCAACATGCCACCTTTCTTCCCTATAGTCGGCGCCGCAGCCCCATCGCCGCGTGATGCTGCGGCAGCGTCGCGAGCGTCTCGCGACCCCGGTTCCGCCGCAACCGGTCGCCGCCCCCATCCCCGCGTGACCGGATGAGGATGTTTTCCAGCGTGCGTGCCAGCCTGGTCGGGTTGGGGCTGATCGCGGTGGTGCCGCTGATCGCGCTGTTCGGCTGGAACGCCTGGCAGGCCTACGAGTCCGCCGTCGCCCTCGCCCGGGACGACCTCGCGCGCACCGCGCGGCTGCTCGCCGAGGACATGGCGGAAGATATGCGCGCGGCGCAGCGGCTGCTGCACGCGCTCGGCGCGCATCCCGACGTGCGCGCGGCGCGCAACCCGCAATGCGGCGAGATCCTGCGCGCGCAACTGGCGCACAGCAGGCGTTATACCACCTTCTTCGTCGCGGACCGCGACGGGCGCTCGCTGTGCGATGCGCTGCGGACGGCCCGGCCCGAGAATTACGCCGACCGGGAGTACTTCGCGCGCGCGCTCCTCGAGCGCGCGCCGGTGGTGGGCCGCCCGGTGGTGGGCCGCGCCACCGGCCGGCCGGTGCTGCCGGTCGCCGTCCCGCTGCTGGACGCCGCCGGCGAAGTCGAGCGCCTGATCGTCACCGGGCTCGACCTGGAGCAGCTGGGCGCGTCGCGGGGGTTCGCCCGCACCGTCAACCACCCCGCGTTCACGATCTGGGACACGTTCGGCACCATCCTGTACCGCTATCCCGAGAACGAGAAATGGGTCGGGCAGCGTTTCCCCGACCTCGCGCTGACCCAGGCCATGCGCTCCGCCGGCGGCGCGGTCACGCTCGATGCGGCGGGCCTCGACGGCGTCGCCCGCGTATACGCCGCCGACACCCTGGAGGAGTTCCCCGACACCGGCATCATTCTCAGCCTGGGTCTGGCACGCGCCGACCTCGTGGCGCGCGCCGAGCAGGTGCTGGCGCGCTCCCTCACCGCGCTGGCGCTGGTGGTCGCGACGCTGGTCGCCCTCGGCTGGGTGCTCTCCGAGCGCCTGCTGCGGCGCCCGGTGGCCCTGCTCGACGCCGCCCAGCGCCGCCTTGCTGCGGGCGATCTGGCGGCGCGCGTTCCGGCCGAGGGGGTCGGCGGCGAGCTGGGACGGCTGCTGGGCGGTTTCAACGACACCGCGGCGGCGCTCGAGACGAAGCACGCCGAGCTGCGCGCGCTCAACGCCGACCTCGAGCGGCGCGTCGCCGAGCGCACCGCCGCGCTGGAGGCCGCCCGGCGCGAGACCGAGGATCTGTACGACAACGCCCCCTGCGGCTACCACTCGCTCGATGCGCAGGGGACGGTGGTACGCATGAACGCCACCGAGCTGGCCTGGCTCGGCTACGCGCGCGACGACGTGGTGGGCCGCGTGAAGTTCGCCGATCTGCTCACGCCGCAGGGCGCGGAGACGTTCCGGCGTCGGTTCCCGGAATTCGTCCGCACCGGGCGCATCGCCGACGTGGAGTTCGACCTCGTGCGCAAGGACGGCTCGACGCTGCCGGTGTCCCTGAGCGCCACCGCGCTGCGCGACGCCGGCGGGCGCTTCGTCATGTCGCGCTCGACCGTGTTCGACATCGCCGAGCGGCGCCGCGCCGCCGCCGAGATTGCGCGCAAGAACCAGGAGCTGCAGCGTGCGAACGAGATGAAGTCGCAGTTTCTCGCCACCATGTCGCACGAGCTGCGCACGCCGCTGAACGCCATCATCGGCTTCGCCGAGGTGCTGAAGGACGGCCTCGCCGGGGAGCTGACCGACGAGCAGAAAGCCTTCACCGCCGACATTCACGCCAGCGGCCGCCATCTGCTCTCACTGATCAACGACATCCTCGACCTGTCGAAGGTGGAGGCCGGCATGATGACGCTGGAGGTGGAACCGGTCGAGCTGGCGCCGTTGCTCCAGGGCAGCCTGACGATGGTGAAGGAGAAGGCGATGAAGCACCGGCTCGCGCTCGACCTGGCGATCGAGCCGGGGCTGCCCGCGTTCGCCGCCGACGCGAGGAAGGTGAAGCAGATCGTCTTCAACCTGCTCTCGAACGCGGTCAAGTTCACCCCCGAGGGCGGCCGCGTGCGGCTCTCGGCGCGGCGCGTGGCGCGGGCGCAGGTCGCGCTTCCCGCCGACCGTCCCGGACGCATGGGCGACCTGCCGGCCGACGCGACGCGGGAATTCGTCGAGATCGCGGTCGCCGACAGCGGCATCGGCATCGCCGAGGCGGACCTGGAGCGTCTGTTCCAGTCGTTCGTGCAGATCGACAGCGCGCTCGGGCGCCAGCATCACGGCACCGGTCTGGGGCTTGCGCTGGTGAAGCGCCTCGCGGCGCTGCACGGCGGCACGGCGGGCGTGGCGAGCGCGCCCGGGTGCGGATCGAGCTTTTTCGTCTGGCTGCCGCTCGCCGAAGCGGCCGCGCAGCCGCCGGCGCCCGCCGTCGCCGGTGCGGCGCGGCGGGAGCGCACGGAGCCGCTCGCGCTCGTCGTCGAGGACAACGACGACGTGGCGCGGATGATCGAGCGCGAGCTGCGCGCCGAAGGCTTCCGCTGCCGCCGCGCGGCCACCGCGGAGGAGGCGCTGGTGCGCGCGGCCAAGGAGCGCCCCGACCTGGTGACTCTCGACGTGTTCCTGCCGCACATGGACGGCTGGGAATTCCTGGAACGCTTGAAGGCGGACCCGGCGCTCGCCCACATCCCGGTGGTCATCGTCTCGGTCGCCGGCAACCTCGAGTACGGGATTGCGCTGGGTGCGACGCGGGTGCTGCAGAAGCCCTTCTCCAAGGCGGAGCTGCAAGCCACGCTGGCCGGCATCGTTCCCCTGGCCCCGGCCGGGGCCTCGGGCACCGTGCTGATCGCCGATGACAACCCGCAGGCGGTGGAGCTGCTCGCCGGCTATCTCGCCGACGCCAACTGCCGGCTGCTCAGGGCCTATGGCGGGCGCGAGGCGATCGAGGCGGCGCAGCGCCAGCGGCCGGACCTGATCCTGCTGGACCTGATGATGCCGGACGTGAGCGGCTTCGACGTGGTCGCACGGCTCAAGGCCGATCCCGCCACCGCGGCGATCCCGGTGGTCGTCGTCACGGCCAAGGATCTCACCGCGGAGGACCGGGCGGCGCTGAACGGCAGCGTGGAGCGCATCGTCGCCAAGGCGGGGATCGAGGCGAAGGACTTCGTCGCCGAGGTGCGTCGTGCCCTGCGCGGTCTGGGGGAAGGGCGCTGAGGATGGCACGCATCCTGGTGATCGAGGACAACCCGGCGAACGCGCGGTTCGCCGGCTTCGTGCTGACGAAAGCCGGCCATGAAGTGCTGCACGCCGCCGATGCGAGGTCGGGAATCGCGCTGGCGACGCAGCAGCGGCCCGATCTGGTCCTGATGGACATTCAGCTCCCGGGCATGGACGGACTGGAGGCGACGCGCCGGCTGAAGGCGGACCCGGCGACACGCGCCATCCGGGTGATCGCACTCACCGCTTTCGCGATGAAGGGCGACGAAGACAGGGTCCGCGCCGCCGGCTGCGACGGCTACCTGACCAAGCCCTTCGAGCACCGGCAGCTGGTGGAGGCGGTGCAGGCGGCGCTGGCACCGGCGCCGGAATCCGGCAACCGGCCCGACGGAGGTGACCCTTGAGCGAGGCGAAGCAGGCAACGATCCTGGTGGTGGACGACGAGGAAGCCAACCGCAGGGTGCTGCAGACGATGCTGGGTTTCGAGGGCTACCGCATCGTCGCCGCCGCCGACGGGCCCCAGGCGCTGGCGGCTGCGGCCGCCGAGGCGCCGGACCTGGTGCTGCTCGACATCATGATGCCCGGCATGGACGGATTCGAGGTGGCGCGCCGCCTGAAAGCGGCGGAGGCGACCGGACACGTGCCGGTGATCATGGTGACCGCGCTGGACGACCGCGACTCCCGGCTCGAGGGGCTGAAGGCCGGCGCCGAGGACTTCCTGGCCAAGCCCGTGGACCGCGCCGAGCTCACCGTGCGCGTGCGCAACCTTCTGCGGCTGAAGGAGTTCGGCGACTTCCTCGCCGACCACAACCGCATCCTCGAGGCCCGGGTGGCCGAGCGCACCCGCGATCTGCTGGCGAGCCATCGCGAGACCATCGCCACGCTCACCCGCGCCGCCTCCTACAAGGACGAGGAAACCGGGGCCCACGTCGCGCGGATCAGCTACTACACGGTGGACATCGCCGCCGAGCTGGGCATGGACGCGGCGTTCCGCGACACGATCCACCACGCGAGCCCGATGCACGACGTCGGCAAGATTGCGATTCCCGATGCCATCCTGCTCAAGCCGGGCAAGTTCGAGCCCCACGAATGGGAGATCATGAAGACCCACGCCGCGATGGGCGCGAAGCTGCTGGAGGGCAGCGCCTCACCCTACCTGGCGATGGGCGCCGAGATCGCGCTGGGCCACCACGAGCGCTGGGACGGCGGCGGCTACCCGCAAGGGCTCGCCGGCGAGGCGATCCCGCTCGCCGCCCGCATCATGCAGATCTGCGACGTCTACGACGCGCTGCGCTCGCGGCGTCCCTACAAGCCGGCGTTCGGCCATGGCCGATCGGTCGAGATCATCCTGAAGGGCGACGGGCGCACGATGCCGGGACATTTCGATCCGCAGGTGCTGGCGGCGTTCGTGAAATCCGCCGAGCGCTTCGGCGCGATCTACGATGCGCACGCCGACGCAGTGTGAACTCGTCATCGAGGTCGCCGACAGCGGCAACGGGATCGCCGCGGAGGATCCGGCGCGCCGGTTCCAGCCCTTCGGCCAGCGCGACTGACGATGCGCCGGCGCCGCGCGCCGCGGCGGGACCTCCCGGTCGCGGACGCCACCGGCCCCAATGCCCGGAAGGCCCGCGGGCACCCCCGCCCGACCCGTCAGTCCGGCGCGTCGAGATCGAGGGTCAGACCGTCCCGGGCGCAGAGCTCCGGCACCTCGCCGGCGTGGGCCAGCATCTCGGCGCCCATGTGGGTCAGGACCACCCGCCGCGCGCCGAGGCGGCCGCGCTGCGCTTCGATGTCGGTGTAGGTCATGTGCCCGGGAACGCGGCGCCGGTACTCGGAGCACTCCACGATCAGCGCGTCCGCGCCGTCCGCCAGCGCCACCAGCTCTTCGGTCCACTGGGTATCGCCGCTGAACGCCAGCGCCCGGCCGTTGGCCTCCAGACGCACCATCAGCGGGCTGGTCTCGGGCGTATGGGCGGCGGGCCGGACCCGCACCACCGCGCCGCAGACCGGGTGCTCGCGCCCCGGCGCCAGCTCCAGGTACTCCACCGGGAAGCGCGGCGTCAGGTGCGCGCTTCCCGGCAGGATGGCGTCCCAGACGATCGCCAGACGCTGGCGCAATCCGGCGGGGCCCGCGATCGTCAGCGGCCGGGCGCGCCGGCTGACGAACATGGCATCGAAGACGTACCACGGCACGCCGGCGCAATGATCGCCGTGGAAATGCGTGAGCACGATGGCGTCGATGCTGCCGGGCTCGACGCCGGCCTGGCGCATGGCGATCAGCGAAGACGCTCCGCAATCCAGCAGGATGCGGGACCCGCCGGTCTCCACCAGGATGCAGGTCTGGAACCGGCCGCCGCTGCCGAAGAAGTCCCCGCTACCGAGAAAGGTGACGCGCACGGCCCTTGTCAGGCGGACGGAGCCCGGGGCGCAACCACGCCACCATGGGCCGGGGCGGGCCGGGTCCACGCCGTCGCGGCCATCGGTCCCGCGCCGCGCGGCCCCGAAGCGAACGCGCGTCCGGCGCGGGCCGCCGCGAAACCGGTGCCGGGGAGGCGGTTCATGTCTTCGTCCCTGAAGTTGCGCGCCGCATGTCGATCCCGATCAGCCGCCGGACCCCCGCGGCCACCGCCAGACTATCCGCGATCCGCGCGCGCCGGGCAAGGCGGCGCCCCGCCGCGCGCCGCACCGGGGGCGGTCAATGCCGGCCGGCCGGCTCCGGCCCGGCGCGGTAATCCTCGCCCGCCGGGTGCCGCTCCAGCTCCGCGCTGCGCCGTTCCACCAGTTTCGCGGTGAAATCGAGACACAGCTGCGCGAACACGCGCGCCCGCTCCAGCGACTCGAAGTGGTAGTGCCCGTCGATGGTGCCGGTGGCCTGGAACGTCTGCGCCAGGCCGGTGGCGGCATCCAGCGGCGTCGCAGGCACCGGCGCCGCCGACGCCGCGACGCGCTCGATCGCGCACACCAGGTTGCCGGCGATGACGACGCGGTAGACCGCCGCGCCGCCGCCCCCCGCCGCGGCGCTCACGGCGCGCTGCCGTCCGGCTTGCGGGTGCGTCCGCTCCAGGTGAACACGCCGTCCTTCCAGCCGTCCCCGCTGCGTTTCACGCCGCGGCAGGTGCCGAAGCAGTAGGGCGCGTTCTCCGAGCGCTTGCAGCCGCACATGACGAACAGCGCGCTGATGGGCGCGACGAACTTCACCGGCAGAAAATCGGTGCCGCGATGGGACCCGTCGCACCAGGGCTGCAGCCGGGACAATCCGCAGCTGCACCAGGCGTACTCGCGACCCTCCTCCACGCGGACCTCGTAGGGCCCGATCTGCGGCGACGCCGGCAGCGGGCGGCCGCCGGGCTTCACGCCGGACACGGCGCCGCGTCCTTCGCGCCGCGCGGCGGCAGCGCCACCGCGGCGCTGAGGTGCGGGAACGGATCCACCGCGTTGGGAATCGCCATGCCGGCGACGAAGTACTCCTGGAACCTGGGCTCGATGGCCGTCTCCACCTTCTCGACCCGCCGGATCACGCTCTCGATCTCGGCGCGGGCGGCCGCCGACAGCAGCGCGATGCGTGCGCCCGAACCGGCGGCGTTGCCGGCGGAGCTCACCTTCTCCAGCGGGCAGTCGGGGATCATGCCCAGGATCATGGCGTACTTGACGTCGATGTAGCTGCCGAACGCGCCGGCGAGATAGATGCGGTCCACCGCCTGCACGCCCATCTCGTCCATCAGCAGCTTGGCGCCGGAGTAGCACGCCGATTTCGCCAGCTGGATGGCACGGATGTCGCCCGGCACCACCTTCACCACCCGCTCGCCGGAGCGGTAGAGCACGTATTCGAACGCGCGGCCCTTGGGCAGGAAGTTGGGGTGCTCGCCCACGTTCTTGCCTTTCGCCAGCATGCGGCCGCTGGCATCGACGATGCCCGCCAGATAGAGCTCGGCCACCGCCTCGATGATGCCGGAGCCGCAGATCCCGGTGACGCCGGTTCTGGCCGCCAGCTCCTCGAACGCGGGATCGTCGGACCAGACGTCGACGCCGATCACCTTGATCCGGGGCAGCAAGGTCTCGGGATCGACGCGCACCCGCTCGATGGCGCCCGGCGCCGCCCGTTGCCCGCAGCTGATCTGGGCGCCCTCGAACGCGGGCCCCGTCGGGCTGGAGGCGGCGATCAGCCGGTTCTTGCTGCCCAGCACGATCTCGGCGTTGGTGCCGACGTCGATGATCAGCGTCAGCTCGTCGCGGGCGTGGGGCTGCTGCGAGAGGATCACACCCGCCGTGTCGGCGCCGACGTGGCCGGCGATGCAGGGCAGGAAATAGGCGTGGGCGCCGGGATTGAGGGCGAGCCCCAGGTCCCGCGCCAGCACCGACAGGCCGCGGTCCACCACCAGCGGGAACGGCTCCATGCCGAGCTGGGTGGGGTCGATGCCCAGCACCAGGTGGTGCATGGTGGGATTGCCGACGACGGTAGCTTCCACGATGTCGGTCAGCTCGACGCCCGCCTCCTCCGCCACCTGCGCCGCCAGCTGCTGCAGCGCCTCGCGCACCGCGCCGGTGAGCACGCCCGCCTGCCCCTCGTTCTGCTGCAGGTAGGAGATGCGGCTCATCAGGTCTTCGCCGAAGCGGATCTGGGGGTTCATCATGCCGGCGCTGGCCAGCACCTCGCCGGTGCCGAGGTCGCAGAGATGGCCGGCGATGGTGGTGGTGCCGACGTCGACTGCGAGCCCGAGGACGCGCTCCTTGAACCCCGGCCACACGGCCACCAGCGTGCGGCCTTCGCGCACCGCCACGGTGCCCTTCCAGTCGCCGCCGTAGGTGTCGCCGGCGCGCATCGCCGCCGAGATGCGCTGCAGGAACATCAGATCGGCCTGCAGCCCGGTCAGGCCCCACTCGGACTCCAGCTCCTGCAACAGGCGGGTGTAGTCGCAGGTCTGGTCCGCCATGCTGGGTCGCGGCAGCTCGACGTAGTGCAGCTTTACCACCGGGTCGATCTGCAGGTCGCGGATCTCGTCGGCGGCCTTGCGCACCATCTGGCGGTGGATCTGGCTGTCGGCCGGAACGTCCACCACCACGTCGCCCAGCAGGCAGGCCTGGCACGACAGCCGGCGGCCGTCCTTGAGGCCCTTGATGCGGGCGTACTTCTTCTCGGTTTCGCTCGCGGCGGACAGGTGCTCCGGCCGCGACGCGATGTGGTGCTTGGCGAACTCGCCGGTGGACAGCGTCACCTGGCAGCGCCCGCACACGGCGCGTCCGCCGCACACCGAGTCGAGGTCGACGCCGAGAGCGCGGGCGGCGGTGAGCACGGGGGTGCCCACGGGGAATTTGCCGCGGCGGCCGGAGGGCGTGAAAACCACCTTGACGGTGGCGCCCGGCGCCGCGAAAGTAACGCCTGCTGGGAAAGAATCGGTGGGCTGCGGTTTTCCGCTCATCGTTCACCGGCTCCCGGCCGGTTTGCTAGCTCTTTGTTTTCAGTGATCTAACGTTAAACCCATCGGGCGCCCAGTCAACCCGGCTGGCAACATGCCATGCATGCGTACCGTGCATGGCCGGGTTCCTGGAGCGTGCCCGTATAGTAGCCTGACCGCTCCGTGCCCGACGCCGCCACCCGCTTGGAAACCCCCGCCCTCGCCTTCGGGCTCCAGTTCGCCGACCTCTACCGCCGCGAGGGCATCGAGCGCATCGACGCCCTGTTCCTCGCCCACCTGGCGGGGGCCGACCCCGCCCTGCACGCGGCGCTGACCGCCGCCCGCGCCGAGCCGGAAAAGGCCGGCAAGGCGGATTACTCCCGGCTCATCACGCGGGCCGCACCGCACCTGGACGCGTTCGTCGGCGAGCTGTTCGGGGTCACGGCCGAGCTGGCCGCGCTCAACGCCCGGCACGCGCCCGCCGCCGCCATCTACGAGGTCAAGCGCAACTTCGTCCAGCGCAAGGCGGCGCACCACATCACGCCGGAGCAGGCGGCGGCGGAAAACGGGCCCGAGCTGGAACGCGCGCTGGCGCAGCGCATGGGCGCGCCGCTCACGGAAGCGTCGTTCTGCCGCGCCGTCTCCGGCTGGCTGGCCGCGAACGACGCCGAGTCCCTGGCCCTGGCCGAGCGCTACGCCGCGTGGGCGGTGCACACCGAGGCGGGCCGGCGCCGCCACCGCGGCGACACCGTGTTCCGGGTGCCGGAGAAAATCGACCCGCAGCACCGGGTGCCGGCGCTCGCCGAGAATGCCGGCGGCGCCACCACCTACCGGCTTCCGCCCGAGCGGCTGCGCGCGCGCAGCGGGTTCGCGCTCACCGACCCCGGCATGGGCCCGGCGGCGGTGCTGGACCAGGCCCATTACTGCATCTGGTGCCACGGCCAGGACAAGGACTCGTGCTCCACCGGGCTGCGCGAGCGCAAGACCGGCGCGTTCCGCGTCGACGCCGCCGGCGTGACGCTGGCCGGCTGCCCGCTGGAAGAAAAAATCTCGGAGATGAACCACGCCAAGGCCCATGGCGCGTCCGTCGGCGCCCTGGCCATCGTCACCGTCGACAATCCGCTGGCGGCGGCCACCGGGCACCGCATCTGCAACGACTGCATGAAGTCGTGCATCTATCAGAAGCAGGACCCGGTGGACATTCCGCAGATCGAGACCCGGGTGCTCAAGGAGGTGCTGGCGCTGCCCTGGGGTTTCGAGATCTACGGCCTGCTCACCCGCTGGAGCCCGCTGCACCTGACGCGCCCGGTGCCGCGCCCGGCGAGCGGCTACCGGGTGCTGGTGGTGGGCACCGGGCCGGCCGGGTTCAACCTGGCTCACCACCTGCTCAACGACGGCCACCGGGTGGTCGCCATCGACGGCCTGAAGATCGAGCCGCTGCCGGCGCAGCTCTCGGGCGTGACCGAGGACGGGCGCCGGGTCCCGTTCGTTCCCGTGCGCGACGTGGGTGCGCTGTGGGAGCCGCTGGACGAGCGCGTGATGGCGGGTTTCGGCGGCGTCGCCGAATACGGCATCACGGTGCGCTGGGACAAGAACTTTCTCAAGCTGGTGCGGCTGCTGCTGGAGCGGCGCGAAGCGTTTGCATTGATCGGCGGCGTGCGTTTCGGCGGCACCCTCACGCCGCAGGACGCGCTGGCGCTGGGCTTCGACCACATCGCGCTCGCCGCCGGCGCCGGCCGCCCGACCTTCGTCCCGATGGAGAACGCGCTCGCCAAGGGCGTGCGCATGGCCTCCGACTTCCTCATGGCGCTGCAGCTCACCGGCGCGGCCCGGCGCGAGTCGATCGCCAATCTGCAGGTGCGGCTGCCGGCGGTGGTGATCGGCGGCGGCCTCACCGCCATCGACGCCGCCACCGAGGTGCTGGCCTACTATCCGGTGCAGGTGGAGAAGTTCGCCGCCCGCTACGAGACGCTGGCGGCCGAGCAGGGCGAGGCCGCCGTGCGGGCGGACTGGAGTGCCGAGGACGCGGAAATCGCCGACGAGTTTCTGCGCCACGCCGCCGAGCTGCGCGCCGAGCGCGCCGCCGCCGCCCGCGAAGGCCGCGCGCCGCGGCTGCAGCCGCTGGTGGAGTCCTGGGGCGGCGCCACCATCGCCTACCGGCGCGGTCTGCGCGACGCGCCCAGCTACCGCCTGAACCACGAGGAGGTGACCCACGCGCTGGAGGAAGGCGTGCGCTTCCTCGAGAACGCCACGCCGGCCGGCGTCGAGGCCGATGCCGCCGGCTGGTGCCGCCACCTGCGCCTGACGCTGACGGACGGCACGACCCGATCGCTGCCGGCGCGCACCGTGCTGGTGGCCGCCGGCACCCAGCCCAACACGGTGCTGGCGCGGGAGCTGCCGGGCGAGCTGCCGCCCCTGGACGGCAGCCACTTCCAGGCGCTGGATCTCGACGGCCACCCGGTGAAGCCCGAACGCAGCGCCAAGCCGGCGACGCCCCACGTGCTGATGCGCGTCTTCGACGACGGCCGCGCCATGAGCTTCTGGGGCGACCTGCATCCGTCCTTCGCCGGCAACGTGGTGAAGGCGATGGCCGGCGCCAAGCAGGGCTACCCCGCCGTCACCCGGACGCTGGCGCGCCGGCCGCCGTCGGCGGCTGCCGGCGGCGATCTGTTCGCCCGGCTCAACCGCGAGCTGCGCCCGGTGGTGCGCGAGGTGCGGCGCCTGGCCCCCGCCATCGTGGAGGTGATCGTGCACGCGCCCGCCGCGGCGCGCCGGTTCCGCCCCGGCCAGTTCTACCGTCTGCAGAATTTCGAGTCCCGCGCGCCCGTCGCCGACGGCACGCTGCTGGCGATGGAGGGTCTGGCGCTGACCGGCGCCTGGGTGGACACCGACGCCGGACTGGTCTCCCTCATCACCCTGGAGATGGGCGGCTCGTCCGACCTGTGCGCGTGGCTGCAGCCGGGGGAGCCGGTGGTGCTGATGGGGCCCACCGGAACCCCCACCGAGATCCCGGCGGGGGAGACGGTGCTGCTGGCCGGCGGCGGGCTGGGCAACGCGGTGCTCTTCTCCATCGGCGAGGCGCTGCGCGCCAACGGTTGCCGCGTGCTCTACTTTGCCGGCTACAAGCGCGCCGCCGACCGCTATTACGCGGATCGCATCGAGCGCGCCGCCGACGTGGTGGTGTGGTGCTGCGACGAGGGTCCCGGCTTCATGCCGGCCCGCGCCCAGGACCGCAGCTTCGTCGGCAACATCGTCGCCGCGATGGCGGCCTACGGCCAGGGGCAGCTGGGCGCGCCCGCCGTGCCGCTGGGCGAGGTCGATCGCATCATCGCCATCGGCTCGGACCGCATGATGGCGGCGGTGGCCCGCGCCCGCCACGGTGAGCTCAAACCCCACCTGCGGCCGGGCCACGTCGCGGTGGGCTCCATCAACTCGCCGATGCAGTGCATGATGAAGGAGGTCTGCGGCCAGTGCCTGCAGCTGCAGCGCGACCCGGTGACCGGCGCCGAGAGCGTCGTGTTCTCCTGCTTCAACCAGGACCAGCCGCTGGACCGGGTCGGCTTCGACTGCCTCGCCGCCCGCCTCGGCCAGAACGCGCTGCAGGAGAAGCTGACGGCGGCGTGGATCCGGCGCTGCCTGGCGCGGCTGGAGCGCTCGCAGGGGCGCGCCGCCAGCGCCTGACTCAGCGCACCGCGCGCGGGTCTTCTTCCGCTTCCTGGATGAGGAAATCGCGCAGCACCGCGATGCGCTTGGAGTGGCGCAGCTCCTCGGGGTAGACGATGTAGGCGGTGGAGCTGGGCCCTTCCACGTCCGGCAGCACTTCCGCGAGATCCGGGGACTCGTCGCTGAGGTAGTACGGCAGCGCGGCGATGCCGAGCCCGCTGCGCACGGCGCGGTAGATCCCGTACACGCTGTTCACCGTGAGCGCCGCCTTGCGCGGCGCGGTGGCGCCGAGGGTGAGGATCCAGTTCATGTTGTCCATGGGCTGGGGCACGTCGGTGCCGTACACGATCAGGTCGTGCCGGTCCAGGTCCTCGGGCTGCAGCGGCGCGCCGCGGCGCTTGAGGTAGTCCTTGCTCGCGAACAGGTGATAGCGGATGTCCATCAGCCGCCGCGTCACCAGGTTGGGCTGGGTCTGGCGGTTGAAGCGGATCGCCATGTCGGCCTGGCCCGACGACAGGTCGAGTTCCGCGGCGTCGGCCAGCACCAGCGTGACCGCGATCTCGGGATAGCTGAGATGGAACTGGTTCAGGCGCGAGGTGAGCCAGGCCGAGCCGAACGTCACCGTGGTGGTGATCTTGAGCGGGCCTTCCGGCTTTTCCCGGCTTTCGTTGATGCGCGCCAGGGCGAGCGACAGCCGCTTGGCCACGTCCTCGATGACGCGGAACAGCTCGTCGCCCTGCTCGGTCAGCACCAGCCCGCGCGCGTGGCGGTGGAACAGCGAAACCCGCAGCGATTCCTCGAGCGCGCTGATCTGCCGGCTCACCGCCGACTGGCTCAGGTTGAGCCGGCGCCCGGCGCGGGTGAAGCTGCCCGACTCCGCCACGGCGTGGAAGATGCGCAGCCGATCCCAGTCCAAGCCTACCCCCTCCCCCGGTCGATGACCGGAAACGACAACCCGCGCCCGGGATCCTCGTTGACCCCGTGACGCTCGTGGTCTTGCAGGATATATCAAGCGCGCACGAACCGCTCCGGTCCGGGCCACGGCGCGAACCGTTCAGCGTGGCCGTCGCAAGGCGCGCCGGTGGCGAGCAGCTTCATCGCCACCACCGCGGCATCGCACGGGGCGAACGCTTCGGAGTCCTGGTGACGCGGATCGAGGAACCCGGACGGAAAGGACGTCGCGCAGGCGCGCCATGTCCGGCGCCCGCATGCCGCGACGCTCAGGCGGCCGCCCGAATGTTGACCGCCTTGAAGCCGCCGAAACCGTCTTCGACGATGTCGAATTCGATTTCCTGGTCCTTGGCGAGGCTCTTGACCGGGCCTTCCTTGAGCGCCGACTTGTGGATGAAGATGTCGCGCCCGCTTTTCATGTCGGTGATGTAGCCGCCGAACGGGGGCTGCTCCGCGGCGTAGTAGCGTACCTTGCCGCGGGTCGCGCCCGGGCTGATGCCGCGCATCGCGCCCTTGTCCATCGCCGGCTTGCTGGTGGCCACCTGCACGCCGCTGCCGGCCTGGTTGAACGCCTCGAGGATCTCGTGGGCCACGTCGTAGGCCGAGCGGCCGCTGGTGTCGACGGTGAGCGTCGGCCTGGCCGCCGACGTGGCGGTGCCGTGCAGGCGCCGGCGCAGCTCCGCGTCCAGCCGGTCGCGCTCGGCCACGCTCTCGCCCAGCTGGCGCGTGCGCCCGCCGCCCTCCTCCTTGCGCTTGTGCCAGCGCGCCTCGCGCACGTCGTCGCGCGCGGTGAGCCGCACCAGGAACACGTCGGGGAAATCCTTCAGCACCGCGTCCACCAGCGCGCTTTCGAAGATCATCAGCGGCTCGTCGCGCCGCGCCATCTCCCGGGTCTGCTCGTCGAACTCCCGGTGCACCTCGTCGGGCAGCTGCGCGGCGTTGGGCAGCTTGCGCACCTTGGCCTGGGTCGTCAGCGGTTCGCCGCGGTTGGTGACCTTGAAGCCGGTGATGCGCGAGATTTCCTGGGAGACTTCGGTCTTGAGGGTGCAGGTACTACCGTAGATCGCGATGATGTTCATGGCACGGTATCCGTCGATGACTCGCTCAATGGCTTGGGACGATGGGCCCGGGCGGCGCCCGGGCCGGTTCAGGGCGCCGGGCTCCTTCCCGCCAGCAGCCCCCGCAGGACGCCCAGTTTCTTGGCAGCCAGCAGCCCTTTCTGGGAATTCATCAGCCGCCCCATCGGGGTGGCGCAGGAGTGGATCAGGCGCTTGATCGGGATGTAGGCGAGGAACAGGCATGAGCCCAGCACGTGCACCTGCCACAGCACCTCGTAGGCGGCGCTGCCGACCCAGCCGCGGGCGGGGATGAACGCGGCGAACGCGTAGCCGACGAAGGAAACCGCATGATGGGGCTGCACGCCGCTGCCGGCGATGCGCATGCCCTCGACGACGAAACCGGTGAGCACCACGAACAGCAGGAACAGCACGCTCGGCGTATCCGCGTACTTCCGCTCCTCGGTGCCGTTGACCCGGGCGCGCCACACCAGCGCCAGCAGGCAGCCGGCCAGCATCATCAGCCCGAAGAAGTCGTAGAGGAAATCGAACGCGAGCCGCACCGGGTGGTCCGGCACCGCCCAGAGGTTGGGCAACCCGAACGCGGGCAGCGCCTCGCGGAACAGCATGGCCACGCCCTCGGTGAGGAAGGTCAGCATGAAGCCCCAGAAGATCAGCGTGTGCCGGATCCAGCGCAGGCGGCTCGTCGACAGCAGGGTGCGGTGCAGGATCACCTCGTTGAGCAGCACGCCGCGCATCGCGCCGGGGTCGCTCGCCTCGCGCGAAATGAAGCGCTGGTAGCGCTCCCAGGTGGGGAGGTTGTTCGCGATCAGCCGGCGGTAGACGCCGATGTCCAGCACCACGATGGCCGCCAGCACCGCCGGACCGAAGATCATCCAGCGCAGCTCGATTCGGCCCAGGAAAGCCTCGTGCACGAAATACCCGGCGAGCGCGCACACCGCCCAGACGTAGCACCAGCCGCCGCCGAGGAACAGCAGCCGCATCGCGCGCCGGAGCGTTGCGGTATCGCCGATCCGGGTGAGGAAGAAAATGCCGGCCACGCCGCTACCCGCCGCGAGCGCCGCGAATCCCAGCACCAGGAACGCATAGCCCCAGGCGTGGGTCGGCAGGCCGGCAAGACCGGCCAGCAACAGGCCCGCACCGAGTGCGCGCCGCAGCCACCATCCCGCCGACGGCGGCACGCCGCTCGCCGCTGCCGTCATCACCCTGCCGCCACCTTCGAGCCCGCGGCGCTCACTTGCCGCCCGACTTCGCCTTGGCGGCCTCGCGCTCGGCGTCGATCTCCAGCATCAGTCCGTGCAGGGCCTCGCTGCCGCCCTTCATGTCCTTGAACTTGGTGACGCACGCACGCGCCTTGTCCACCGCCACCAGCGCGTCCACCGCGTAGGCGTCGGCGCCGATCTTGTCGCACCAGGCCTGGCTGATGGGGGCGCCGCCGACGAACACCTTCACCTGCTCGCGCAGCCCTTCGGCCTTGATCAGCTTGAGCGTCTCCCACTGCATGTTCATGGTGGTGGTGAGCAGCGCGGAGAAGCCCACGATCACCGGCTTGTGCTCGCGGATCGCGGCGATGAAGTCCTCCGGCGGCACCGACACGCCGAGGTCGATCACCGTGAACCCCGCCGCCTCCATCATCATGGCGACGATCTTCTTGCCGATGTCGTGCAGGTCCCCCTGCACCGTGCCCACCACGACGGTGCCGATCTCCTCGGTCTTCTCGGCGAGGATCAGGGGTTTCAGCATGCCCAGCGCGGCGTGCATGCACTTGGCCGACATCATCACTTCCGGCAGGAAGTACTCGTCCATCTTGAAGCGGCGCCCGACCTCGGCGATGCCGGTGGCCATGGGCCCGGCGATCAGGGTGCGCGCCGACACCTCGCTCTCCAGCGCCGGCTGAATCAGCCGGGTGGTCTTCTCGTGCTCGCCGTCGATGATGTTCCACTCGATCTGGTGGAACAGCTCCTTGATCTCGGCCGGCGCGTCGCTCCAGCGATCCGTGGATCTCGAGTCGTCGATGTCGTACTGGAGGTCCTCGATGTCGAATTCTTTGTCGGTGTCGATCGGCAGCGGCATTCGCGGTTTCTTTCGGTGGCGTGGGTCGGTACTCGGGGACGCCGCAGCGGGCGGCTGTTCAGCCCGCCTGCTCCTCGCGGCGCTTGCGCTTCTTCTTCTCTTCCCAGGGCTCGTAGCCCTCGCCGGTGTCGGCGCCGGGCGGGGGTTCCTCGGGCAGCGGATAGACGCCGTACTCGTGCGCCTCGTCGATCATCGCCAGCGTGTTTTCGATCGGCACGTCGTGCTCCAGCCGGTGGGAGGAGGACAGCAGGTAGCCGCCGCCGTGGCCCATTTCCCAGATGCGGGTGCGCACCTCGGCGCGCACCTGCTCGGCGGTGCCCCAGGGCAGCGTTTCCTGCACGTCGATGCCTCCGTAGAAGAACATCTCGCGGCCCAGCTGGCGCTTCTTGGCCGCCGGGCCGGAGTGGCGCGCCACCTTGGGCGGCAGGCTGTCGTAGCCGTCGACGCCGCAGTCGATGAGGTCGCGCATGAACGGCTCGGGGATCGCGCCGCAGCTGTGGAACTGGATCTTGCCGTTGGGGTTCTTCCTCAGGAACATTTCCTTGAGCGTGCGGATCGAGCGCATGTAATGGGGTTTGAGCTGCGTCTGGAACATGGCGTGGGAAAGGAACGCGGTCTTCTCGCTGGCGATGTCCTCCGGGCTGACCCGGATCCAGTCCACGAACTCGCCGCACTCCTCGATGATCTTCTTGTGGTACTCGATCTCGATGTCCACCAGCTTCGTGAGCAGCGCGTCCAGGAACTGGGGCGACTCGATGAAATCCGAGAAAATCTTGGCATAGCCCACCATGTACTTGGCCTGCTCGAACAGGCCGCCGCGGCCGGCCTGCATCAGCAGTGCGAACGGCGTCTCCTCGTGCACGAACTTGCAGTATTCCCGCAGCGTCATGCCGGGGATGGGGGCATCGCACAGGATGTCGTCGGAAGCCTCCGGCCAGGGGTAGGCCTCCAGCTCCCGCAGCCCCTCCTCCAGCGGCGCGCTGGTGGCATGGAACAGCGGATAGCCGATCATCTCGTAATAGCCGCCCTGCTCGTGGGGCGTCCATTTGCGCACCACGCCCCACTCGTCGACGTTGATCTCCACGTCCGGCGGCGAGATGCCCATGTCGAACGGCACTTCCTCGAACTTGAGCGAGCGGAAACCGGGGGATCCGCCCGGCGGGCCCGCCGAGATGCGCACGAAATCCAGGTCCAGCTTGGCCGCCAGGTCCAGTTCGAAGCTGACGTCCGTGGTCCAGGTGGTGGAACCGGTGCGGTAGTCGCGGGGGTCGGCCTTGTACTCCATGCCGATGCCCTTGCGCAGGTTCTGATACCCCTCGATGGTGCCCCACAGGCCCACCGGAACCCGGTCCGGCTCCCGGAGGCTCATGGCGTCGATGACGCGCTTGCGCTGAGGCGGAATCGCCTTCCCGATGATCTCTGCCATGCCTTTCGTCCTCGCGTTCAGCCGATTGAATCGGCTCGGTAATTTTGTAACACCGGGGAGCGGGAGCGCACCCCTCGCAAAACAATACCCCAGCCGACCCGGGTACGCGAGCGTCCCGGCTGCGTCCGGGCCATGCGTCGGGCGCATACGCAATCCCGCATCGGCGCGGCCGGCGGGAGCCGCCCCCGGCGGCCCCCGCGCCCCGCCTTCAGCCGGGCCTCACTTCGCCCAGGGCGGCACGAACTCCTGGAACTTGCCGTCCTTGTAGACCACGTAGGACATGTCGCGCACGATCAGGTGCTCCGGCGCGTTGCCCTTGGCCATGGTGACGCTGGGCACGACGCTGCCCTTCCAGTCCTTCATGCCCTCCAGCGTCTCCACGAGCCGAGCGCGGGTGAGGTTGTCCTTGCCCATGCGCTTCATCGCCTCGGTGAACACCTGGGCGCCGGCGAAGCCCCAGAGGTGGATGGCGTCCGGCTCTTCCTGCGGGTAGTACTTGGCCAGCAGCTCCTTGGCCTGCTGGATCTCCCTCGCCGGCGAGTCGAAGTCGCGGAAGATGGTGGCGAAGTAGACGCCGTCCACCGCGTCCTTCCCGGCCAGTTCCGGCACCTTCGGGCTCTTGCCGAAGAACACGTTCACCACCGGCACGTTCCAGCCCAGCTTCTTGCGCTCGGTGTAGAACTTGGCGGCGGGTTCCGGCGCGCACGAGCAGATCACCGCGTCGGCACCCGAGTTCTTCATCGCCACCACCTGGGAGGAAACGTCCACTTCTTTCGGTTCGTAGCCCTGTTCCGCCACCAGCTGCACGCCGTACTGGTCGAGCACCGCCTTGATCCCCTCCATGTGGGTCTTGCCGGACGGGTCGTTCTGATACAGGACCGCGAGCTTCTTCGCGCCGAACACCTCCTTGGCGAAGCGCACCAGCTGCATGCCCTCGTCCTTGTAGCTCGGGTACAGCGGGAACACCCACTTGCTCGGATACTCCAGCACCTTGCCGGCGCCGGTGCCCGGGCCGATGAGCGGGACGTTCTGGGAGGTGACGTAATCGATCACCGCCGAGGTGGGCGCCGACCCCAGCGGCGCGACGATGGCGAAGCAGTCGTCGCGCTCGACGAAGCGCTTGACGATGGTGGTGGTGCGCGCCGGCTCGTACTTGTCGTCCACCATCTTGAACTCCACCTTGCGGCCGTTGATGCCGCCGGTTTCGTTCACGTGCTTGAACCAGGCATCCGCGCCCTTGCCCATGCGGAAATAGCTGGAGACGTTGCCGGTCATGGGCTGGTAGGAACAGACGGTGATCTCCTTATCCGTGATGCCGGGGTCGTTCTTGGCCCAGGCGGCGGACACCCCGGCCAGCGCCACGGCGCCGGCCAACAGCGATACGACGGATCTGACGCGAATCATCTCGAATCTCCTCTCATGTGGTTGGCGTTGCGAACTGCAGCCGTTGCGGCTCTTGTGCTTGTTTCCCGGCGGAACGGCGTCCGGCGCTCACGCCGCCGCCCCCATGTACGAATCGATCACCTGTTTGTTCTGGCGGAGCTCGGCGGACGGCCCCTCCACCGCCACCCGCCCCACCTGCAGCACGTAGCCATATACGGTGTTCTTCAGCGCGATATGGGCGTTCTGCTCCACCACCAGCATGGTGGTGCCCTGCTCGGCGTTGATCCGCCGCAGGGCGGCAAAGATGTCCTGCACGATCAGCGGCGCCAGCCCCAGCGACGGCTCGTCCAGCAGCAGCAGGCGCGGCCGCGCCATCAGCCCGCGGCCGATCGCCAGCATCTGCTGCTCGCCGCCGGAGAGCGATCCGCCCAGCTGCTTCTCCCGTTCCTTGAGCCGGGGAAACATCTCGTAGACCCGCTCCAGGTCCTGGGCGATGCCGTTGCCGTCGCCGCGGGTATAGGCGCCCATCTTCAGGTTCTCCAGCACCGTCAGGTCCTTGAAGATCTTGCGGCCCTCCGGCACGTGGGCGATGCCGCGGCGCACGATCTGGTTCGGGTTCTTGCCGTTCAGGCGCTCGCCCTCGAACTCGATGAAGCCGGCCGACAGCCGCACCATCCCCGAGATCGCCTTGAGGGTGGTGGACTTGCCGGCGCCGTTGGCCCCCAGCAGCGCCACCATCGCGCCGCGCGGGACGGTGATGGAGACGCCGCGCAGCGCCCGCACCGCGCCGTAGCTCGCTTCCGCGTCCTCGATTCGGAGCAGGCTCACGCTGCCGCCTCATCCATCGTTATTGGAGCGCAAGCCACTGCGCGCCGGCGGCGGGCAGCGTTCGCTTGACCGTCGATCCCCATGCCCCCACCCCCGCCCCCTCTCCCCAAGGGAGAGGGGAGGTGCGAGCCTCCTCTCCCCCTCGGGGGGAGAGGTCGGGAGAGAGGGGCCGGGCCCCTCGCCGGGTGGCTCATGCGATCGCCTCCTCCTCGAGCTCTTCCTCGCCGAGGTAGGCGCTGATGACCTCGGGGTTGGCCTGGATCTCGGCGGGCGTGCCGTGGGCCAGGTTGGCGCCGAAATTGATCACGTAGATGTAATCGCACACGTTCATCACCATGGACATGTCGTGCTCCACCAGCAGGATGGTGATGCCCAGGTCGTGGTTGACCCGCCGCACCACGTCGCGCAGCTCGGCGGTCTCCTCGTCGTTGCAGCCCGCCACCGGCTCGTCCAGCAGGATGAGCTGCGGCCGCGCCGCCAGCGCGCGCGCCATCTCGACGCGCTTCTGGTAACCGTAGGGGAGGTTCCTGACCTGGTTGTCGAGCTCGTCCGCGAGGTGCAGCATCTCGGCGATCTCCACCGCCCGCCGCGTCAGCTCGCGCTCGGTGCGGCGCGCCCAGGGCAACGAGTACAGGTTGCTGAAGGGATCGCCGATGAGGTGATGCGCACCGATGAGGATGTTGTCCAGCGTCGACTGCTCGCCGAACAGGTTGATGTTCTGGAAGGTGCGCGCCATGCCCAGCGTCACCATCTGGTGCGGTTTCATGCGGTCGATGGAGTCGCCGCGGTAAAGGACGCGGCCGTCGTTCTGCTCCTGGAACCGGCTGAGCACGTTGAACAGCGTGGTCTTGCCGGCGCCGTTGGGTCCGATCAGGCCGACGATCTTGCCTTCCTCGACCTCCAGGCTGACCCGATCGCACGCCACCACGCCGCCGAAGCGCACGGTGACGTTCTCGCAGCGCAGGTGCCAACCCATCAGGCCCTCCCCTCGGGCTTCACTGCGGCGCCCGCCGGCATCGGCGGCGCGGCCTCGCCGCTGCCGGCCCGCAGCAGCTGGCGCTGCCGCCAGGCGCGCAACGGCCGCACCAGCAGCGCCACCACGCCGGCCGGCGCGAACATCAGCACCAGGATCAGCACCACGCCCTTGAGGATGAAGGCGAAGTCGGCCAGCTCCTCGAGGAAGAACGGCAGCAGCGCCACGAACGCGCCGCCCACGAACGGCCCCAGCAGCGTCGCCGATCCCCCCACCACCGCAGCCACCAGGATGTCCACCGAATACCAGACGTCGGCGTAGACCTCGGAGGAGACGTAATGCGTGATCAGCCCGTTCAACGCGCCGGCCATGCCGGTGATGCAGGAGCTGATGGAGAACGCCAGCGTGCGGTAGAACCAGCGCGACACGCCACTGGACTCCGCCGCCTTCTCGGAGTCCCGCAGCGCCTTGAACGCCCGCCCCACGCCGGAGCGCACCAGGCTCCAGATGAACAGCGTGACCAGCGCCAGGAATCCCACCGTGACCCAGTAGAAACCCTTGTCGTCCAGCTCGAAGCCGAGGATGTGGTTGGCCGGCAGGGAGATGCCGGTGCGGCCTTCGAAGATCTCCAGGTTGTTGACCATGGTGCCGACGAAGAACGCGAAACCCAGCGTGCCGATGGCCATGAACGGGCCGCCGAGGCGCAGGAAGATCAGCCCCAGCAGCACGCCGACGAACGACGAGACCGCGCCGCCGGCGATCACCGCGACGATGATGTCGACGTTGTAGTGCTTGAGCAGCAGCGCGGCGGTGTACGCGCCGATGGCGAGGAAGCCGCCGTGGCCCACCGTCACCAGGCCGGTATACCCCGTGAGGATGGAGACGCCCTGGGCGGCCATGATGTAGATCAGCACCAGCGCCGCCTGCTGCGCCATCCAGCCCTTGACCGAGGGGAACATCGGCCACACCAGCAGCGCCACGAACAGCAGCACCACCAGGATGGCGTCCTGCCGCAGGAAGCGGGCCTTGAGCGCGGCCACCGCACCCCGGTCCCGGACCGGCGCGGACGCGCGCGCGGCAGCGTTTTTCCCGACCATCAGATCTCCCGTCTTTTCTGGATGCCGAACAGGCCCTGCGGCCGGAACGTCAGCAGGATCACGATCATGGCGAACGCCGTGGCGGTCTTGTAATGGGAGCCCAGGTAGCCGCCCGCCAGGTTCTCGGCGACGCCGATCATCAGCGCGCCGACGATGGCGCCGGGAATCGAGTAGAGCCCGCCGAACACCGCCGCCACGTAGCCCTTCACCAGCACCTCGTCCATCATCTGCGGGGACACGTAGATGATCGGCGCGGCCAGGACGCCGGCGAAGGTCGCCAGGAAACCCGCCATGCCCCATGTCAGCATGACGATGAAGCGCACCGGGATGCCCATCAGCTTCGCCGTCTCGGGATCGTCCGTGACCGCGCGCATGGCGATGCCCTGCTTGGTGAACTTGAAGAACACGAACAGCACCACGCCGATGGCGGCGGCCCAGCCCATGTTGATGAGGTGGCCCTCGCTCACCACCGTGCCGAGGATGTGAACCGGCGTCGGGTCGAACGTCACCGGAAACGCCTTGGTGTCGCGGCCCCACAGCCAGCCGGCGACGCCGTGCAGGATGTAGAACACGCCCAGCGTGGCGGTGAACAGCGTGAGCCAGTCGGAATCGGCGATCGGCCGCATGACGACGCGCTCGATCAACACCCCCAGCGCCATGGTGCACACCAGCACCAGCGCCATCGTGGTGTAGTAGCCGAAGCCGTACTTGTTCAGGAACAGCAGCGCCAGGAAGGCGGCGATCATCGACAGATCGCCCTGGGCGACGTTGATGGTGCGGGTGTTGCGGAACACCACGACGACCGCCACCGCCGTGAGCGCATACAGGCTGCCGGTGGCCAGCCCGCTCATGATCAGCTGATCTAACAAGACGCCTCCTCCGCGCTCGCCCGACGGCCGCAGCCCCGGCTGAGCAAACCTCAGCTTCTTCTTATTGAGTCCGGCCCGTCAGCGGCTCGGGAAGCCCCGGGGCCAGAACGTCTACAAGGAACAGGGTTTTTATACGCCAAAAGCGCAGGGGTGAATCGTGCAATCCGAGAATGCTGGTCATGCGACAGCCGCATGCCTGGATGTTCCAGGCATGCGGCATCGCGTCATACCGCGGCGGCCGCGGTGCGGGCAGCGGCGGCGGAGCCCAGCGTCTCCCGCTGCCACGGCACGAGGAACGTGCGCGTGGAATGCTGCTGCATCACTTCTTCGACGTACGCCAGTTCCTGCTGCCGGCGCGCCACCAGCAGCGCGTCGCTGACCCGCAGGGGCAGCAGACTCTGGGTGATCACCCAGGCGTACGGCTCGATGTCGGCGCGGCGCAGATCCGCCTGCAGCGCCGCCGCCTCGTGCACCGGGGTCGCCTCGGCCAGGGTGCAAAGCACGATGCGGGTGAAGCGCGGATCGCGCAGCCGCGGCAGCAGCTTGAGCACCGCCTCGGGCACCGCCTTCGCCTGCCGCGTCACTTCCTTGTGGTAGGCCTGCGCGGCATCCAGCAGCAGGATGCTGTGGCCCGTGGGCGCCGTATCGATGACCACGAACTGGTCCGCCGCCTGCGCCACCGTGCGCGCGAACGCCTGGAACACCGCGATCTCCTCGGTGCAGGGCGAGCTCAGTTCCTCTTCCAGGAGCGCGCGCCCGCTCTCGTCCAGCTTGGCGCCGGTGGTGGCCATCACCTCCTGCCGGTACTGCGCCACCTCCCGCGCCGGGTTGATCTCGCCGACGCTCAGGCCCTCGGGAACGTTCCCCACCGCCGCCGCCACGTGGGCCGCCGGATCGGTGGTGGTCAGGTGCACCCGATGCCCGCGCCGCGCCAGCTCCAGCGCGATGCCGGCGGCCACGGTGGTCTTGCCGACCCCGCCCTTGCCCATCGTCATCACCACGCCGGGGCCCTGGGATTCCAGCGCCGTCACCAGCTGTTCCAGACCGGGAAAGTTTTTCCGGTCCAGCGCCGCCGGCGGCACCGCCGCGGCCGAGGGCGGGACGTCGAAAAACGCCCGCAGCGCGTCCAACCCCACCACCTGGCGCGGCTTGAGCCGGACCTCGTGGCGCGCCAGCCGCGCCAGCGCCGCGGGCAAGTCCCGCAGCGCCTGGTCGCCGCGCCGCTCCAGTGCCATCGCGATCGGATCGCGCCGGTCACTGGCGCTGAACACGCCGTTCACCACCAGCAGCTGGTTGCGGATCTCCAGCTCCGCCAGCTCCGCGCTGGTGCGGGCCGCCTCCGCGAAGGCCGCCGCCTCGGGCCGGCTGACGAGGACCAGCGTGGTGATCGCGGGATCCGCCAGCGCGCGCACCGCCGCCGCGTACAGCTCGCGCTGGTCCACCAGCCCCTGCAGCGGGCCGAGGCAGGATGTGCCGCCTTTCGCGTTCTCGATGAATCCGGTCCACGCCGCCGGCAGCGACAACAGGCGCAGCGTGTGCCCCGTGGGCGCCGTATCGAAGACGATGTGGTCGAACGCGGCGGTTGTGGCGGCGTCGCCCAGGAGCTTGGCGAACTCGTCGAAGGCCGCGATCTCCACGGTGCAGGCGCCGGCCAGCTGCTCCTCGATGCTGGCCACCGCCACCGCCGGCAGCAGGTTGCGGTACGGGCCCACGACCCGCTCGCGGTAGGCCGCGGCCGCCTGTTCCGGATCGACGTTGAGCGCGAACAGCCGCTCCACCCCGGGAATCGGCGTCGGCTGGCTGCCGATGGCGTGGGCAAAAATCTCGTCCAGGTTCGACGCGGGATCGGTGCTCACCAGCAGGACTTTCTTCCCGCGCTGTGCCAGGCCCACCGCCACCGCGCACGAGGTGGAGGTCTTGCCCACCCCGCCCTTGCCGGTGAAGAACAGATTGCGCGTCGGATTATCGAGCAGGCGCATGCGTCACCCGCAGCACTTGCTGCCGCTATCGGCCTCGGCCGGCGCGCAGCAGGCGGCGGCGGCGACCGGCACGGCCACGCCCACCGTCAGCCCCAGCTCCTTGCCGAGCTCGGCGCGGTTCAGGTAGCGGCCCTTGCTGATGATGCGCCCGTCGGCCACGATCAGCGGCAGCGCCCCGATGCCCTCCTGCTCGATGGCGCCGCGCACCGCGGCGTTCTGCGCGAACTCGGCCGGCTGGTGGCCGAGGTTGTAGCGCGCCACGTCAACGCCGCGCGATTTCAGCCACTCCAGCGCCGAGGCGAACTGGGCCAGCTCGTCGTCCGCATCGGGGCTGCAGGCCCCGGTCGCGCAGCATTGCGCGGGGTCGTACACGGTCAGCTTGGACATCATGTGCTCCTTGCTCGATGGGGATGGTTTCGATCAAAAAACGCCCGCTACGCGGCGGAACGCTCGTCCGCCCCGCCCGGCGCCCGGCCGCGGCAGCAGTTCTGCAGCAGGAAACCGACCAAGTCGTTCACCGTGGCGAAATCCGCGCTGTAGACGATGCTGCGGCTGTCGCGCCGGCTGGTGACCAGCCCGGCCTGGCGCAGCGCCGCCAGATGGAACGACAGCGTCGCCGCGTGCAGGCCCAGATCCGCGGCAACGCGCCCGGCGGCGGCGCCTTCCAGCCCCTGCTCCACCAGGTAGCGGAACACCGTCAAGCGGGTTTCCTGGGCCAGCGCGCCGAGCACGCCCACGGCGTCGGCAGTTTCCATATTTCCAGTAATATAAAAATAACAACGATACGCGCAAACCCGGCGCGGAGCAAGCTGCGTCGCGCTCAGAGCACGCTGCGAATGTCCTGGTGCCGGCGCGCGATGTAGATCTTCATCGCCAGCTCGGCGCGGTCGGGGTCCCGGTGCCGGATCGCTTCCACCACCCCGCGGGTCATTTCCTCGTGGTCCCGGGCGACGCGGTGCCAGCTGCCGGTCTTGTTGGAAATGAAGAACCAGAGCCGCAGGTGCAGGTTGAAGATGCGCGGCAGCACCTCGGCCAGCAGCGCGTTGTGGGCGGCGGCGCCCAGCACCTCGTAGAACTGCCGGTCCAGCGCCACGTAGGCGTCGATGTCGTCGGCTTCCGTCGCCGCCACCAGCTCGTGCTGCAGGCGGTCCAGGTCCTCGATCTGGGCCGGCGTCGCCCGCTGCGCCGCCAGCCGCGCCGCGCTGCCGTCGATCAGGGCCCGGAACTCATAGATTTCCTGCACGCTCACCGCGCTGATCTCGGCGACGAACATGCCGCGATTCGGCAGATGGGTGACCAGGCCTTCGATCGCCAGGCGCTGCAGCGCCTCGCGCACCGGCGTGCGGCCGATGCCGAGCTGCTCGATCAGCGCCTTCTCCACCAGCACCGCGCCGGGCGGCAGCTCGAGCCGCGTGATCATGCGCACGAGCTGCTGATACGCCTTCTCGGCCAGCGAGCGCGGCTCCACCGGGACGACCACCCCGGGGGCGCCAGAACTCATGGTGGCCGCAACGCCCATCTGCGCTACCCCCGCACGCCTTCGAATCGGGCGCGGATGGCGCCCTGATCCATGTCGCGCCCGATGAACACCAGATTGTGGGACGGCGGCGCGTCGGCCGGCGTGATTTCCAGCTGGCCCATGGTGAACTGCACCAGGCTCGGGCGCCCGTCGATGCGCATGAACCCCTTGGCGCGCCAGACGCCCTCCGGCAGTTCGCGGAAGAAGCGCTCGACGGCTTCGCGCCGCGCCCCGCCGCTGGCGTCCAGCACGAAGGACTCGGCCGGCGCGTGGGGATGCCGATGGCCGTGCCCGTGGTCGTGCCGGTGGCCGGCATGATCGTGCTCGTGCCCGTGATCGTTCTCGCCGGAACCCCCGCGATCCGCGCTCGCGAGCACGCCGCTGAAGTCGCCTTCCAGCAGGTAGCCGGAATCGATGTCGCAGTGATCGGCGAACAGCACGGTGGCTTGCGGGTTGATCTCCAGCACCTCCCGCTTGGCTTCCTCGAGCGCCTCGGGCGACGCCAGGTCGGCCTTGTTCAGGATGATGATGTCCGCATTCTCGATCTGGGCGGAGTAGAAATCCCCCAGCGCCCCCATGAGCCGCGTGAACTTGTGGGCGTCCACCACCGTCACCAGCGGGCCGATGTCGACCCGGGTGCGCATGGTGGGGTCGGTGAGAGTCTCGGTGAGCTCGCCCGGCTGGGCCACGCCGGTGGCCTCGACGATGACGCGCTCCACCCCGGCTTTCTGGCGCAACTCCTCCACCGCCAGCATCAGCGAGCCCTTGAGCGTGCAGCACAGGCAGCCGGAATTGAGCTCCACCATGTCGATGTTGGCACCGCGCAGGATCGCGCCGTCGATCCCGACTTCCCCGAACTCGTTGACGATCACCGCGGTCTTGGCGTCGCGCCCGCGCTCTTCCAGCAGCCGCCTGACCAGCGTCGTCTTGCCCGAGCCGAGGAAGCCGAACAGCAGGTTGACCCGCATGTCAGCCTCCCGCCGCCGCCGGCACCGGGCGCGCGCCGCCGCCCACGCCCCGCGACGCCGGGGTCTGGTGGAACGGGGTGCCTGAGAACACCATGCCGTCGACGAAGATGTCCTGGAAATCCGGACGCGCCGCCAGCGCCACGTGCTCGATGCGCTGCGCCAGCTCGAACGCGCGCAGCCGCTCGGTCTCGGACAGCAGCGCCATCTGGGCGCCGAGCGCGGCGGCATTGCCCATGTAGGTGATCTTCTCCAGCGGCAGTTCCGGCAGCAGGCGGATCTTCACCGCGCTTTCCGTGTTGATGTAATTGCCGAAGCCGCCGCAGAGCATCAGCTCCTCGAGCCGTTCGTTGGGCACGTCCATCACCTTCTGCAGCATGACGATGCCCGAGTAGATGGCGCTTTTCGCCAGCTGCAGCTGGCGCACGTCGGCCTGGGTCACGCTCACGTGCTGGGCCTTCCCGGCCTGCTCCTTCCAGACCAGCACGAACTCGGCGCCGCCGTCGCCCGGGACGATGCGCCGGCGCAACGCTTCCGGCAGCGCTTCCAGGTGCTTGCGCCGCAGCAGGCCGTTGGCGTCCATCACCTTGGCGTCCAGCATCTTGGCGCAGGCGTCGATCAGTCCCGATCCGCAGATGCCGATGGCCGGCGCGTCGCCGATCACGCGGCAGTCCACCTCCTCGCCGATCTCCACCTTCTCGATCGCGCCCAGCGCGCCGCGCATGCCGTGGCGGATCTGCGCGCCCTCCAGCGCCGGCCCGGCCGGCGCCGAGCACGCCAGCAGGTGGTCCTTGTTGCCCATCACCACTTCACCGTTGGTGCCGATATCCACCAGCGCCCGGATCTCCTCGCTCTCGTAGATGCGGGTGGCCAGCACGCAGGCCATGGTGTCGGCGCCCACGAACCCGGCGACGATGGGCAGCAGGCAGACCTGGGCGTTGGGGGCGTGCTTCAGCGGCAGCTCGCGCGCCGGGTAGACCAGCAGGTCCCGCACCACCGGCGCGTAGGGCGCCAGCCCCACGTAGGTCACGTCGACGCCGAGAAAGATGTGGTGCATGCAGGTGTTGCCCACCACCACGATCTTGTAGAGATGCTCCGGCGCCACGCCGGCCTGGGCGCAGGCCTGCCTGACGAACTCGCCGATGGCGTTGAGCACCTTCGCCCGCAGCGTCGTGAGCTTCTGCTCGCTGAACTGCGCGTAGGCGATGCGCGACATCAGGTCGCCGCCGTACTGGGCCTGGGGGTTGATGCCCCCCACCGCCGCCAGCTGCTCGCCGGTGTCGAGGTCCAGGAGCGTGCCGACGATGCTGGTGGTGCCGATGTCGAACGCCATGCCGTAGCACCGCGCCGAGGTGTCCCCGGCCTCGATGTCGATCACGCGGCCGTTGAACGTGGTGACGGTGAGCAGGCCCTTGTCCTTGCGCAGCGCGCCGGGCACCTTGCGCAGCACCTCCAGCGGCACCTGCCGGTCGGCGATTCCCGGCACCAGCGACAGGATCTCTTCCAGATCCGAGGTCTGGTGGTGCTCCTCGGTGGGCGTCTTGGCGGTGACCACGTGCTTGCGCACGCCGGAATCCAGCGCCAGGCGGCCGTCCTCGCGGTCCAGCGTGCCGGCCAGGATCTGGTGGCCGGCCTCCGCCTTCGGCGGCATCGGCACCGCCGCGCAGTCGGCGATCAGCCGGGTCTGGCAGGCCAGGCGGAAGCGCTCGTGCACCTCCTCGTGGCCGAGCTGCATCGTGTCCTGGACCGTCGGCGGCGGGATGTCACCGGAGAGGACCTTGACGCGGCAGCTGCGGCAGCGGCCGCGCGCGCCGCAGGTGGCATCGATCTCGACCCCGGCCCGGAACGCCGCGTCCAGCAGCGTCGTCCCGGGCTCGCACCGGAGCGTGCGCGGCGCGGCCTCGCCCCCGCCCCTGCTCACGAACGCGACCGTCACCTGCTCAGTCATCGCTTGCCTCCGACGCCTTGCCCAGTCTCACAGGCAGGAACCTCGAACCGCCAAGGACGCCAAGTACGCGAAGGAGGTGATCATTGCACTTCCCTTAGCGTCCCTTCGCGTACTTTGCGGTTCACGCCTTTTCAACGCCACGTCGACCGGGGCTCGCTACGCCCACGCCTCGCGCGGCTGTTTCACCAGCCGCAGCGCCAGTTTCACCGCCTCCACCGCATCCTTGCCCCAGCCGTCGGCGCCGCACTCGTCGGCCCAGTCCTGGGAGGTGGGCGCGCCGCCGATCAGGATGTGCACCTTCTTGCGGTGCCCGGCCTTCTCGAATTCCTCGATGGTGACCTTCTGGTAGTACACCGTGGTGGACAACAGCGCCGAGAAGCCCACCAGGTCGGCCTTGTTCTCCAGGGCGGTGGAGATGAACTTGTCCGGATGCACGTCGGTGCCGAGGTTGATGACGTTGAATCCGGCGTTCTCCAGCATGATGGTGACGATGGACTGGCCGATGTCGTGCATGTCGCCCAGCACCGTGCCCATGACGAACGTTCCCACCGGCTTCTCCGCCTTGGCCGCCAGCAGCGGCCGGATCAGCGCGAGGCCCGCCTTCATCGCCCGCGCGGTGATCAGCATCTCCGGAATGAAGATGATCTGCTCGGAGAAGCGGTCGCCCTGCAGGTCGAAGCCCGGGAACAGGCCGTCGTCCAGGATCACTCGGGGATCGATGCCAGCATCGATCGCCTCGCGCACCCGCTTGTCGGCGTACTTGTGGTCTCCGGTCTCCACCGCCTCCCACAGCGACTCCCACTCCCAGCCCGCGGGGGCGCGGCTCTCCCAGCCTTCGGGAATCTTCAGCACCGGTTCCGACATTCTCTCGTTCTCCCTGGTTCTAGTTGAGCGGGTACTTGCCGTAGGTGCCGAAGTCCTTCTGCGCCTCCAGCATCGCGAAGATGTTCTGCACCGGCACGTCGGCCATGATGTAGTGGGACGGCGAGAAGATGTAGCCGCCGCCCACGCCCAGGTTCTTCATCACGTCGTGCACGCCCTTGCGCACGTCCTCCACCTGCCCGCGCGGCAGCAGCCGCTGCACGTCCAGCCCGCCGATCAGCGCCATGTCGCGGCCGTACTTGGCCTTCACCGCCGGCTGGTCCTTGAGGCCGCCGGTGGGCTGCATGAGGCCCGACAGGTGCGTGCCCAGCTCCACCTCGTCCGGCAGGATCGGCGAGTAATCGCCGCAGGAGTGCATCTTGATGAAGATGTCCGGGTTGGCTTCGCGGAACTTGTCGAACATGTACTTGAAGCGCGGCTTGGCGAGCTCGCGCCACTGCTTCGGCGCCAGCATCATCGCCTGCTGCGCGCCGATGTCGTCGCCGACGCGGATCATGTCGATGCCGGTCTTGATGACGTTGGAGCCGAGCTGGGCGTAGTACTCGGTGAGGCCGTCCAGCACGCCCTCGATCAGCTCGGGCTGGTCGAACATGAACAGGAAGAAGTTCTGGGTGCCGACGATGTGGGCATAGGCCGCCTCGATCAGCGTCGAGGACAGGTCGCAGGCGGTGAAGTAATCCTTGCCGTACTTCTCCACCATCTCCCGCACCGGCTCGATCAGCGACGGGTCGTTGGGGTCGGGCCACTTGTAGTTCCTGAGGTCCTCCAGCGACTTGATCGGGTGCACCTTGGGGAAGTTCTCGGGCACGATCTTGGCCGGCCCCCAGAACTCCTGGGTCTTCGCGAACAGCACCTCCTCCTCCGGCGTGCGTCCCTCGAGGCCGCTCTTGCCGTAGCCGACGCCGAAGTGGTTGTACCAGGTCTCGCCGATCTCGATGTGGCGGTGGGAGAAGTCGGCGTTGATGCCCACCTGGTACATGACGATGTCGTTGCCCAGGCGCAGCTCCAGCGTCGGGTCGTGCTTGCGCCCGGTGCCGGTCTTTTCGATGCCGAAGACGCGCGCGATCTTGGCCTTGGCCTCGGCTTTCATGCGGTAGAACACCGGCACCCGGTCCACCGGCTCGTGGCGCAGCGTGCGGATCACGCGCTCGCGGGGAAGCAGTTCTTTCATGGGATCTCCTCAGACTATCCTGCGGTAATGGTTTTCGCCTTCGTCACGCCGCCGCCTCCGAAAGTCCGCCGCTTTTACGGGCACTGCGCGTCGGCGTCCGGCGGCGATTCGTTTGACCGTCGATCCCCGACCTCCGGTCGGGGCCCCTCGCCGGGTAACTCACGCCGCCGCCTTGGACGCGCGCGGCGCCCGCGCCGCCTGGGCGGTGCCCGGGTTCTGGCTGCGGATGTAGCGCAGGTACTGCACCGAGTACTCGTCCTTGCCGGTCAGGGCATTGGCGGCGAACATGAAATCGTTGAGTTCCTTCGGCGGGTTCATGACCGGGTCGATCATGGCCGAGTCGGCGCCGTTGATGATCGCCAGCGCGACGAACGTGAAGTTGAGCAGCTTGCGCTCGGGAAGACCGAACGAGACGTTGCTGTGGCCGCCGAAAATGTGCACCTCCGGATACAGCTCGTGCAGCTTCTTCACCGCCTCTAGATAGTGGCCGCCGAACGCCGGGCCCGCGCCGATCGGGAACACCAGGGGGTCGAGGAAGCGGTCCTCCATGGGAATGCCGCCCTTGTCCATGAGGTCCATGCACTGGACCATGTTGTTGATGCGCTCCTCGGCGTTCTGCGGCATGCCGGAGGAGCCGCTGGCGTTGGCGAACAGGATCGCGTTGCGCTCCTTGGCGACGTCCACCAGCACCTGCCGGCCCGGCTCCAGGTTGAAGGAATTGATCGCCGGCCGGCCCTTCTTGCTGTCATGCGCCTCGAGGCCGGCCTTGATGGTCTCGGAGTCCGAGGAGTCGATGGCGATGATGGAATCGGTGATCTCCTGCGCCGTGCGCACCAGCCAGCGCATCCACTCGTGGCGCTCCTCCGGGTACACCGAGAGCTCGTCGACGCACAGGTCGATGATGTGGGCGCCGTGCTTTTCCTGGTTCTTGATCGCCCAGCGGATGTAGTTCATGTCCTTCTGCCGGCAGGCCTCGCCGATGTGCGGGATCATGAAGTTCCTGGCGGCATTCGGGTCCTCCGGAATCACGCGGGTGACGTCCAGCACCTGCTTGTTGCCGTCCAGGTCGGTATAGCCGATGCCCACCTTGCCGTCCTCGCGCACCACCCGCGGGCTGGTCGCCTTGATCTTGCGTGTGGTGTTGAAGTTCTCGCCGATGATGATGACGCCGCCGCCGCGCACTTTCATTGAACTGCTCCTCCCGTGGGGAATGATGTATTCGTCAGATATCCGAATCGCACCCGAGGCGGCTGCAATCCGCTGAATCCGCTCATGCCGCGGCCGCGGGCCGCACCCCGAACAGACCGGAGCGCGAGATCTTGGGCAGCATGGCGCAGCTCGGCAGCACGCGCACCGGCAGCGGCGCGCCGCCGAACAGCCGGAACAGCGCGGGCTGATCGGTGAGCTGCCATTCGCATTCACCGCCGTGCGCCGCATATCGGTAGCCCGGACCGAGCCGCGGGGTGATGCGCAGGTCCCGGCTTTCCGCCCGCTCGCGCTCGGCCGCCCGAAACTGCCGCGTGGCATCCTCGATCGCCAGCCAGCCGGCGGTCTCCAGCAGGAGCGCCTCCAGCAGGCCTTCGCCGCTCTCGGTGAATTCCACCACCTTCCGGTCGAGGCCCGGCCCCACCGTCAGCACGAACGGCACCGCTTCACGGCAGTCCGCCAGCAATCGCTCGAACGCGGCGCACCGCAGTGTTATCCCGCCGTCCAGTTCGAGCCTGGGTCCGGCGAGGGAGCGCACTTCCACCCGCCGAAAGCACACCACGGGTTCGCTCAACTGTGCCGCCAGCTCGGCGGCGTACTCGGCCGCGCGGCGTATCGCCGGGCGCACCTTGCCGAGGTCGCCATAGCCCTGAATCCGCAGGATGCGCTCGGCCCGGACATCCGGCCGTCCCGGACGGAACCACTCCACCGGCGTTGTCGGATCCGCCGCGGGAAACGGGGCCTTCGGGTCGGGGTGGGCGTGCGCGTCCAATTGGGCATCCATTGGGAAGAATATATTGACGATATATTCTCAGGTCAATCAATACCACGCATAGGGGTATTGCAAGGCACGCAGCGCTTCATCCCGCCGACGCCGCCAACGCCTCCCGGCGGATCTCGTCGAACCGGGCTTCCAGCTCCTGAGCCACCGCCAGGGCGGCGTCCTTGGGCTCGCCATCCCGCTCCGTCGCTTCGCCTTTGTTCCACTGCTCAAGATAACCATCTGTTCCAGCTAATTTTCTTTTCATTGCCACAAGATCGATCAGCTCCTGGAAACGCTGCGAAAGCTGCTCCTTGTGGGTCTTGCCGCCCCCCCGCGCCTCCACCAGCGACGGAATTTCCTGCCAATACAGGATCTGCACCCGTGCCATCTCGACCCCTCCTTGGGTTTCATTGCCCACGAGCCGTGAGCCCGATAATATATTTTAGATATAATTTACCGAATCCATACCATGCATTCATTGCAACGCCGCCCCGCCACCCCGGAAGGCCGCTTCGTCGCGCGCCGGACCCGCTGGAGGCGCCCCCCGGGATGTCCGGAGTTGAGCCTCGGCCTGGCGGGCGATCCCGAAGCCCTGTGGAGTCGCCAGGAAACCGCCCTGGGCACCGGCCACCCCTACCCGTATTGGGCGATCGCCTGGCCCGCCGGCCAGGGACTGGCCCGGACGCTGCTGGACGCGCCGCCGCTGGTGGCGGGAAAGACGGTGCTGGATCTCGGTGCCGGCAGCGGCATCGCCGCCATCGCCGCGGCGCTGGCCGGTGCGCGCCGCGTGGTGGCCTGCGACAGCGATCCCTTCGCCCTGGAGAGCATCGCGCGCAACGCGCGACGCAACGCCGCGACCGTCGAGACCACCGGCGTCGACCCGATGCGCGAGGCCGGCCCTTGGGACGTGGTGCTCGCCGCGGACCTCTGGTACGAGCCGTTCTTCGCGCGCAAGGCGACTGCCTGGCTGCTGCTGCAGGCCGGCCTCGGCCGCCGGGTCCTGCTGGCGGACAGCGGGCGCGCCCACGCACCCCGGCGGTCGGCGCCCCCGCTGGCGATCCGCACGGTGCCGGCATCGACGCGCCTGGAGCCCGCACCGGAAGTCACGGTCACGGTCTGGCAGATGAGCGCCGGCGCTGCCGTTGCCGGGGAGGTTGCGCATTGACCTGCATGCATACCCCAGGCGGTTTGAGCGCATGTCTCGGCGTCACGACCGCCTGCCCGGAAGCCCGCTTCGGGCCCGTTAACTCCTTCATAACAGGATGTTTTAGCGACGACCCGCTGAGCGCTGGACTTCCGGATGCGCGTTCGCGTCGACCGGCGCAGTGCGCTCCCGGAACCCGGACCCCGTGTTGGCGGCGTCCACCGCGGCATAGAATCCGACCAACCTGCAGGCCCGGTTCAGCTCCGTGGGGCGGGCCGGCCGGAAGACAAAAATCACCCGAGGAGATGCCATGAGCAAGCGCTTCCCGATCCCGGAGTTCGACCGGGACCAGTTCAAGAACCTGGAGTGGTCGCCGCTGGCGCCGCTTGCCGCGGACGCCGAGGCCCGGTTGCTGGGCGCCTGGAAATCGGGCGACGAAAGCGTCTGCGGCGCCTACCCCGTCACCGCGCCGGATGCGTTCTTCGACCGGTTTTCGATCCGCGGCGAGCATCGGCTCGCGATCCTGTGCCTGCTGCCCAAGCGCGAGGTCACGCTGCTGGGCCGCTCGTTCGCCTGGAAGAAGCAGCTGGCGCTGATCGTCGACTCCCTCGACGCGCAAAAGGCCCAGACGCTCCACGAGTGGCGCACGCCGCGCCCGATGAACACGCGCCTGGGCCCGGAGAACGGCGTGACGCTGAACGGCGGCGCGCTCTACGCCGTGCTCGCCCACCGTTATGCCGATTACTTCATCGGCAACCGCACCATGGTGGACAACGAATGGCGCGACGCGCCCGGCGGGCGCGGCTTCCGCATCATGTCCTCGTCGGACGATCGCATGAGCGACTTCCACCACGCCAACCTGTTCTTCTCCTGGCCGGCGTGAAGGCCAAGGCCCTGCGTTCCGCCCGTAGCGCCGCGCCGTGACCGAAGCCTGCGTCATCGTCGGCGCCGGCCACTGCGGCGGCCAGGCGGCGCTCAGCCTGCGGGAGGCGGGCTTCGCCGGCCGCGTGGTGCTGCTGGGCGCCGAGCCTCACCCGCCCTACCAGCGTCCCCCGCTGTCCAAGCGCTACCTGGCGGGCGAGCTGGACGCTGAGCGCATGCTGCTGCGCCCCCTGGCCCATTACGCCGCCCAGTCGATCGACGTGCGCCTGGGGACGCCGGCAACGGCCATCGATCGCAGCGCCGCGCGCGTCGAGCTGGCCGACGGTTCGCGCGTCGCCTACGATCGTCTGCTGATCGCCACCGGCAGCCGCCCGCGGCGCCTCCCGGTGCCCGGCGCCGGTCTCCCCGGCGTGTTCTATTTCCGGACCCTGGAAGACGTCGACCGCATCCGCGCCGCGCTGGCTCCCGGCCGGCGGCTGGTGGTGATCGGCGGCGGCTACATCGGTCTCGAGGTGGCGGCGGTGGCCGTCGAGCTCGGACTCCGGGTGACGGTCCTGGAAGCGGCCGGACGGCTGCTGGCGCGGGTCACCTCCCCCCCGGTGTCGGCGTACTTCGAGCAGCTGCACCGCGACCGCGGCGTCGAGATCGTCTGCGACGGCGCGGTCACCGCCATCGAGGGGCGTGAACGCGCCGAGGCCGTCCTCTGCGGCAGGGAGCGCTACGCCGCCGACGCCGTGGTGATCGGCATCGGCATTACTCCCAACACCGAATTGGCCGCCGCGGCGGAAATCGGGTGTGACGACGGCATCGTGGTGAACGAGCGCTGCGCCACCGGCGCCCCCGGCATCTACGCGGCCGGCGACTGCACCCGCCATCCCAGCGCGCTGCTGGGCCGGCGCATCCGGCTCGAGTCGGTGCAGAACGCCGTCGACCAGGCCAGGGTGGCCGCCGCCAACATGGCCGGCGGCGATCGCGTCTATGACGAGGTGCCCTGGTTCTGGTCCCACCAGTACGACGTGCGCCTGCAGAGCGTGGGCCTGTACCAGGGCGGCGAAGTCATGGTGAAGCGCGGCTCGCCCGCCCAGCACCGCTTCGCCGTGTTCTACCTGCGCGAGGGCGTCCTGACCGGCATCGACGCGGTGAACATGCCGCGCGAGTACATGGCGTGCCGCAAGCTCGTGGCGCAGCGTGCGCGCCCCGCGATCGAGCAGCTCGCCAATCCCGCCGCCCCCCTCCAGGAAGCCGCCTGACCATGCCCCGGATCACTTTTGTCCAGCCCGACGGTACCCGCATCACGGTGGACGTGGCGCCCGGCAAATCGGTGATGGAAGGCGCCCGCGAGCACGGCGTTCCCGGCATCCTCGCCGAATGCGGCGGCGAATGCTCCTGCTCCACGTGCCATTGCTACGTCGACGACGGCTGGACGGACCGGCTCCCGCCCAAGGACGACGCGGAGGCGGGCCTCATCGATTTCGCCTGGGAGCCGCGCGCCACCAGCCGCCTCACCTGCCAGTTGCGGGTGACCGCCGAGCTCGACGGCCTGGTGCTGCACGTGCCCGCGCAGCAGCTCTCCTGAACACCCCGACCCGAGAGGAGTGCCGCCATGACCGGCTCCAGTGACAACAGCGCGACGTGGCACCGCGTCGCCGCCCTCGACGAGCTTGCGGACGACAGCGTCAAGTCGGTGACCGCGGGGGACCGGCAGATCGCTCTCACGCGCTTCGAGGGGAAATACGGCGCCCTCGCCCCTACCTGCCCCCACGCCGGCGGGCCGCTCGGCGAGGGCTGCATCGAGTATGGCGCGCTGGTATGCCCATGGCATGGCCATGAATTCCATCCGCTGACCGGCGAAGGCATCGCCTACGCCGAACGCGTGGCGGTCTATCCGGTGGAAGTGCGCGACGACGGCATCTACGTCCGCGTCTGAGCGCCCCGACAGGAAACCAGAAAACCCATGGCGGACAAGACCCCCAACGCCGCGTTCTGCCGCAACGGCAGCGGCGCGAACCCCGGCGGCCCGAGCCGCACCCTGTATTTCTTCAAGGAGCGGCAGTACCTGTGCTGGGACCTGCTGACCGAGGGGCCGGTGGCGGGTTTCCCGCGGGAGATCCGCGACGACTGGCCGGGGCTGCTGGAGGTGTTTCCCGGGCGGCGCATCACGGCGGCGCTGCTGGTGCCCGAATGGGGCGAGCGGGTCTATTTCTTTTTCGGCGGCGAGGCCCGCGCCGCGGTCTGGGACCTGACCGCCGGCCGCGTGGAACCGGAGACCATCGCCATTGCGGCGCTGCTTCCGGGCGCGTTCTCGGGCGCCGGAGCGTTCACGCCGGTATGCGCCGAGACCGCTGCGGGTCAGCGCGTGATCTACGGCTTCCGCGGCGAGGAGTACACCCGCTGGAGCGTGCCCGCGCACGGCTTCCCCCCGGCCGAGGACCCGGGCTATCCGCACAGGATCGCCGCCGACTGGAAGGACGGCCTGGTGCTGGCCCCCAAGTGCGGCGTGCACGCGCAGTGGCCGAACCGCAGCACCGCCCACTCCAACAACAAGATCTACTTCTTCATGGGCGACCTGTACCTGCGCTGGGACGTGCCCTCCAACACGCGCAACTACCGCACCGACATCTACGCCGGATGGAAGAACTGGCCCCGCTTCGACTGACGGGCCAAGGACACTAGGTTCTGGCGAGAATCACGATCGCCACCGCGGCGCAGCCCATCGCCAACGCCTTCCGTCTGGTCAGGGCCTCCATCTTGAGGCCGGCGGAGAGCGCCACCGACACCAGGAAACTCATGTTCGCGATGGGCACCACCACGCTCGCCTCGGCGCGTTCGATCGCCAGCATGAGCGCGTTGGCCACCAGGAAGATCAGCCCGCCGGTCAGGCCACCGTAAGCCAGTTTTTTCCCCGTAACGCGCATCCGGCCCTCCCACACCAGCGCATAAGCGGCACCAACCGCCATGAAGCCGAGCCCGGAGGCCAGCATCATCAGCTGCGGGTCAACCGCATGGAGGCTGCCGGCCTTCAGAATGACTCCCCAACCGGCGCGCAACAGGGACGCCGCCACGGCGAGCGCGAAAAACACGGTGCGCCGCGAAATCGGCGCCGTCCCGAAGCCCCCCTCGTAAAGCGTCAAAACGGCAATTGCTCCTAGCCCAACGCCCAGCAGCTTGAGGGGCGTGAGCGGCTCTCCGAGGAACGCCACCGCAAGGACAACCACACCGATCGTGTTCAGGCGATAGATCGTTGCCGCCAAGCTGACGTGAATGTGAGTGAGGCTTTCTATGAATAGGATGTTGGCGAGCGCGATGACTACTCCGGCGGCAGCCGCGATCAGCATCGCATCCGCGGCAGGCTTGGAGTCGATGCCGCGGAACGCGATCATGCCGAGCTGCAGGGCCGTCCAAACGGCACCGGCGATCAGAAGGTAGGTACCCCGCGAGCGGTCCTTGCGGGAATACCTTTTGAAAACGACGTCAAGCACCCCGGCGAACGCAAGGCTCACCAAGGCGAAACCAACGCCGGCGCTCATGGTGAAACCTGCAGGGCCGACGTTGCGTCCGTGCGCAATATCCCCGCCGGCTGGTCAGACCTCGGTCGAAAGAAAATGGATCGAGTCCAGTTTGATGGCGACGGGCAACCAGTCGCCCTCTCGCACCCGAGCGCTGTTGTGGACCTCAAGCTGCAGCCGCTCGCCGCTGCGGGTGGCACCGGTAATTCGAATCCGGTCTCCCAGGAAAAGCTGCTCGTCGACCCGCACCTCGGCGTGGGCACCGTCACCCTCCGCGATCGTCACGTCCTGGGGCCGGCAAAGCATCCGTACAGGTCCGATCTTGACCTCCGGCCAGAGGGCATGAAAACGGTCTGCGGGTATCTCCAGCGCCCCGAATTTCAGCTGGACGCGGCGCGCGCCACTGGAAGGTGCCTCGATGCTGCCATCGTACAAGTTCGCGGTGCCGATGAAGTTGGCGACGAATGTGTTGGCGGGTTTGGCGTAAACCTCGTAGGGCGTTCCGCGCTGCATGATCGCACCATGATCCATGACCACGACCTGGTCGCCCAGCGACATCGCCTCCTGCTGATCGTGTGTCACGTAGACCGCGGTAATCTTGAATTCGCGCAGCAGTCTGGCAAGCTCCGCACGCAGTTCGTGGCGAATCTTGGCATCCAGCGCGGACAGGGGCTCGTCCAGCAGCAAGATGTCTGGCTGGAAAACCACCGCCCGCGCCAGCGCCACCCGCTGCTGCTGACCGCCGGAGAGCTGGTGGATGCGACGGTGACTTAGGTGCGCGATCTGCACGATCTCCAGCGCCTGCTCCGCCTTGGGCTTGCGCTCCGAAGGACGGACACCCCGCACCAGCAGGCCAAACTCGACATTCTCGAGTACCGTCATGTTCGGAAACAGCGCATACGACTGGAACACCATGCCGATGTTGCGTTTCTCGGGGGGCAGGAAGGTCACGTCACGGCCATCGAAAAGCACTTGACCATCGCTCGCATCTAGCAGCCCGGCCATGATCTTGAGAATAGTGGACTTCCCTGACCCGGAGGGCCCCACCAATGTGGTTGTCTTCGACCGCGGGCAAGTGAGATCCACGCCCCCCAAGGCCACGGTACCGTCCCGATATATCTGTTTGAGGTCGAGCAGGTCGATCTGTACGCTCATGTCGTCCTCCGATCCAAATCGATTTATGCCGCCTGCCCGACTTCCTTCATCTCACGCCCGCCTATGAACTGGATGCCCATGAGAACCGGCACGACGATAATGATGAACACACTGGTGGCGGCGCTGGAGATCTGAAAGCTGTCGTTGGTATAGGAGTCGTAGAGTGCGGCGGGCAACGTCAGATTGACCGGCGTTGTCAGGAGAAAGCTGGCATTGAACTCACCCAGCGAAATGGTGAAAACCAGCAGCGACCCGACGATGATCGCATGCTTCAGATTCGGCAACAGAATGTAGCGCGTGCGCTGCCACCAGTTCGCCCCAAGGCTGGCCGCGGCTCGCTCCAGCTCGAAGAAGTTGTAGCTGCGCAGCGTGTTCGTCACCGACTGCAGCATGAATGGCAGGGTATAGAGCAGGTGCCCGAAGAGGATGATGACCCAGCTGTCGCGGATGAAGCCGTAGGTGCCGATCAGGGCCACCGCGATCGAAATGCCGGGCAGCGACAGCGGAATCATGATCAACTCCTCAAGCAGCCCCTTGCCAGGGAAGTTATAGCGGACCAGCCCGTACCCGCCGAACACGCCGAGGACTACGGTGATTGCGATCGAAGCCGCTGCCAGTTTCAGCGACAGCAGCAGCGTGTGCCCGTACACGTCCCAGACATACTGGTACCAGAGCAGGGTGAAATGACCGGTGGTTTCCCGGGCCCCCGCCCCGAAGGCGCCGAGGTCCCGGGAGGTTTCCCATCCCGCGCCGGAATGTGTGCTTGCGGCACCCATCGTCGAAAGAGTCGTTACCGAACCCCATAGACAGATCAGGATCGGCGTCACGACCGCGAACACGAGAATCAGGCTCACCGCCGCCGAGTAGGTGGTCCATAGGCCCGCGCGCCACCATGGCCGCCGATTCCCTCGGTGCCGCGCACCGGCGCCCGCAGAGGGATGGATTTCAGTCGCCGGCATCGGAGTTGCGCTCATGAGTTTCCCTCACCGGTTGCTGTCGGGTGGGACTGCTAGGTTGCCAGCGCGAACACATAGTGCCGCTCGGCGTACTTGCGCAGCGCGTAGTTGATCCCCACGGTAATCACCCCGAGGATCACGGACATGGCGGCGGCCATCTCGAAGGCTAGGTTCGCGTAGATCTGGTTGTAGATCTCGAGCGGAAGAACGCTTGCCCGCTTGAGCAGCAGAAGGGCAACCCCGAAGGACCCCATGGAAACGGCGAACGTCACCGCCACCGTGGACACAATGGCCGGGATCAGCAGCGGGATCAGGACGTATCGCATGACCTGCCAGTTCGACGCGCCGAGGCTCCGTGCGGCACTGTCGAGGTTCCAGTCGAACTTGCGGATCGCCGACTCCAGCGTCAAGGTGGCCCGGGGTATCTGAAACCAGATGTAGGCGATGCCCAGTCCGGTGAGACTGTACGCCAGGGCCTCTCCCAGGCGCAGGCCGAATAGCATCTCGGAGACCTGAGGAATGAACCCGATGCGACCCAGCATGATCACCGCCAGAAAACCGATGATGATCCCGGAGAAGGCCATCGGGACGGTGAGTACCGCACGAAACGCGCGCTTGCCCGGGAAGTCCTTGCGGACGAGCAACCAGGCCGGCCCGATGCACAGCGTGATCGACAGCACCGATACGGCGGCGCTCAGCAGCAGGCTGAGCATAAGTGTCGAGCGCAGGAACGGATCCGTGAACACCTTGGCGTAGTTCTCGGGACTGCAGTCGCTCAGACCGAACTGGCGCGCCTTAACCGCGTTGGCATCGCCGGCTTCCAGGATGTCCTGATGCGGCATGCAGCCCTGGTACATCATGTCGACGAATGGATATACCATCACCGCCATGAAGAAAACGACCAGCGGAAGGATATACAGCAGCGGTGCGATTGCCTTCTTCATCAGTCACCACGCCCGGGCGAAACGCGGGGATGGGGCCGGACCCGCCGGCGAAGGCCCGGGTCCGGCGGCAGTGACTCACCTGCGGCGAATCTGGTCGCGCCAGGCAGTACGGTAATCCCCGATCATGGCCTTTTTCTCCCCGATCGAGACCGGTTTGATCAGGTCATAATTGCCGTGGAGCGGTTTCATGCGCTGTTTGGCCTGCTCCGACATGTACTCCGGAATGATGGGAACCCAGTACGAGTCCGCCCAGATGCCCTGGGCCTCCGGGCTCAGAAGCCAATCGAGGTACGCCTTGGCCAGTTCCGGCCGCTTCGACCATTTCACCATCCCCATGGCCAGCGGCACCGACACTGTGCCCTCGCACGGAATCACGACCTCGATCGGACCCTTGTCTTCCCATTTCATCTTGTAGCCGCTGCCGTCCGCGTGGATCCAGACCCCGATTTCGCCGCGCAGCGTCGGGTTATAGCTCGAGTCCCGCGAATAACGCAGGACGTTCGCATCCAGCTTCTTGAGGTAATCGATACCGGGTCTGAAATCCTTGGTGCTCCCGCCCATCCCAAGATTGGCGGCAAAGATCGCCTCCATAGCCGTGCCGTGCACCGTAGGATCGTCGTACGCCACGAGCCCCTTGTACTTGGGATCGACCAGGTCCTTCCAGCACTTCGGGACCGACACGTTGGCCTTCTTCAGCGCCTCGGTGTTGACGATGAAGCCGATCACCCCCTGATGAACACAGAACCACAGTCCGTTCGGATCCTTGCAGTGGTCGGGAACCTTCTCCCAGCCGGCGGGCCTGTAAGGCTGGTGGACTCCGCGCTCGCCCGCCTCCAGGCCCACCAAGGCGTTGTAGTAGGCTACATCCGCCACCGTGTTGTTCTGCTCCCTGAGCAGCGCAGCGAGCGTAGGCCCGCTACCCTTCATGTCGGGCGGCACGCGTACGCCGTAGGTCTTCTGGAAATAGTTGGTGATGCCCCCCCAGTTGGCATAGTTGGGCTGGGCGTCATACTGGATCAGGGTGGTCCCCTCGCTCGCCTTGGCGCCGTCCACCCGCTTCTTGAAAGCCTGCTGGTCCCAAGCTATCGCGGGAGCCTGGGTCATGGCGACGATTCCCGCCGCACATACACCCGCGATAACCCCAATTCTTGATCGCCGCGTATTCATACACCCCTCCTCTGGTAGCCGTCGAGCGTCCGCAACCCGGCCCGGCCTAGGTTACTTGATTGCAGTCAGCGCGTAGCCCTGATCCTTGACCTCCTGATAGCTCACCGAAACCTGTTGGCCCTCCTTGAGCGCAAAGGCCTTGCTCTTCAGCCCGGCGGGTATCGTGAACGTGAAGGTTTCGCCCGGCTTCGCAGAGGGAATCTTCCCGCATCCGCCCTCCACGCACTCGAGCAGCAGCGCGGAACTTTTCTCATCGATCCAAACGACCTTGCCCGTGGCCTCTTCGGCGAATACCGCGGCCGGCCAAACCCAGAGGATCGCGAAACCCGCTGCCACCAAGGTACCGCGGACCCCGATTTTGCTTCCCTCTTGCATGGTGCACCTCCTCTCCCGATGGCACATCCTGAATTAGGCGGATCACAACCCGGTTCACCCCTTCCGGCGGATCCGCAACGAGAGCGCGGACGGGGGTCGGTGGGCGGCCGGGCGCAACGTTCACGGTCCGGCGGTCCAGGATTCCGATTGGCTAAGGCGTTGAAAATGCGCCGGCCGCGTGACGACGGGCGTTTCGGGGAGCAGCTGGTGACAGGAGCACCCGGGGCACGACACAACTGTCATGCAGTGCGCCTCGGACCCTGGCAACGGAAGACAACGCGAGAACAGAGTGCATGTCCCTCTCCTGGGGCAGACCCGCGTTACTTATTTTGGTGTTGTTGTTATTTCGATATTCGTTGAAACATAGGAAATGCCGTTTCCCGTGTCAAGTGTTTTGTTCGTTGCGCACCGCATCATCGCCGAGGTTCACGCAACAGATCGGCACCATCCCGTCGCGGCTTCGGCTATCCGGCGCCTGCCGACGTGGTCAAGCGGACCCCGGCGGCATATATACTTGTCCCGCGTGCCATGGCGTCGCGGAATTCTCTGCCGGCCAGCGCGAGCTGTGATCAGCAGTAACTAAGTGACAGGATGATCAATTCTCATGGATGATCTTCTTAGCAGGCTGCTCCGGAAAAAAGACGTGCTCATCGCCGACGGCGCCATGGGCACCAACCTGTTCGAGCTGGGGCTCGCCAACGGCGCTTCGGGCGAGCTGTGGAACGCCGAGCGGCCCGAGCGGGTGCGCAGTGTGTACCGGGGCTTCGTCGACGCCGGCTCCGACATCATCCTGACGAACACCTTCGGCGCCAACCGCTTCCGGTTCAATCTGCACAAGCTGGGCGGGCGGGTGACGGAACTCAACCTGGCCGCCGCGCGGCTCGCGCGCGAGGTCGCCGACGCCGCCGGGCGGCCGGTGGTGGTGGCGGGATCGATGGGCCCCACGGGGGAGGTGCTGGAACCCCTCGGCACCCGTACCAAGGCGGAAGCCGAGGAAGCGTTCTTCGAGCAGGCGGTGGCATTGAAACAAGGCGGAGCCGACGTGGCGTGGATCGAAACCATGTTCGCCGACGAGGAACTCGATGCCGCGGTGGCGGCGGTGACCCGCGCCGGCCTGCCCTACGTCGCCACCATGACCTTCGACACCGGCGGCCGCACGATGATGGGCGTCAAGCCCGAGGACGCGATGCGCCGGACGCACACGCTGCCCGCGCGCCCGATCGCGTTCGGCGCCAACTGCGGCGTCGGCCCGGCGCAGCTGATGGACTCGGTGCTGGGTCTGGTCAAGGGCTCGGAACCGGGCGACGTGATCGTGGCCAAGAGCAACTGCGGCCTGCCGGAGCTGGGGCCGGACATGCGGGTGCAGTACAACGGCACGCCGCAGATCATGGCCAGCTATGCGCGGCTCGCGCGGGACGCCGGCGCCCGCATCATCGGCGGCTGCTGCGGCACCACGGCGGCCCACGTACGCGCCATGGTGGCCGCGCTGGCATCGGCGCCCAAGGGTCCGCCCCCCGAGTACGCCGAGATCGAAGCCCTGCTGGGTCCGGTCAAGGTCACCACCCAGGCATCCCCGCGTCTCAAGCGCGTTCGGCCCTGACCCCGCCGGCGAGCGGCATCGGCGCCGCGGCCCGGTCCCGCGTATCGCACGGGGGGTATGCGTTTTCGCGGGTGATTTTTCCGGCGTTTTCTCTTTTCCCGATTTCCGGTCCGGCGCAAGATGGCCGCTGGCGAGCGCGCCGGTTGGTGCGCGCCATCCACAGCGAAGGAGGACGCAATGGCGTACTACATGATGCGGGGCAAGTTCTCCCAGCACGCGATGGGCGCGCTGGTGCAGCGGCCCGAGGACCGCATGCTCACCACCACCAAGCTGCTCAAGGGTGTGGGCGGCCGGTTGCACTATTACTTTTTCTGTTTCGGCGAATACGACTTCGTCCTGCTGTTCGAACTGCCCGACAACGTCAGCGCCGCCGCGCTGGCCATGACCATGAGCGCGTCGGGCTCGGTCAACAGCATCGACACCACCGTGCTCATGACCATGGAGGAAGCCATCTCCGCCATGCGCATCGCCGGCGATGCCAGCGGCGTCTACCAGCCGCCGGGCCGCGGCCTGGAGGCGCGCTCCGGTAGCGGCAAGGCCGGCGAAAAGTCCAAAGCCAGGCGCTGACCCCGGCGCAGGCATCCCTTCCACGGGGAGCCCGTATTCCGGCAACGCATGGCTTTTCCCCGATAGGATCAGGGACTTGCGTGCTAGCATGACAAACGGATAAGGCAGTCGCGAAAGGAACGAGCATGGGAGCGCAGACGGCAGCAAGGGAGCAACCCGCGACCCTGCGGGAGCAGATCGTCGAGTTCATGACCGGCTTCACGATCGAGACCACGCCGGGGTCGGCGGCGAAGATCGCGGATTTCCGCGAGCCGCTGCGCCCGGGTACCACCGTCTACGTCACCTTTCTCCCCGGCTCCGATTTCGCCGACACGGTGACCGTGTCCAAGCGCCTGCGTGCGGAGGGGATGATACCGGTGCCGCACATCGCCGCGCGCAGCATCCCCAGCAAGACGTTCCTGGAAGAGAACCTCAAGCGCCTGGTCAACGAGGCCGGCGTCGATCACGTACTGTGCATCGGCGGCGCGGTGACCACACCGGTGGGCGAGTTCGCCGACACCATGCAGCTGCTGGCCACCGGGCTGCTGGACCGCCACGGCATCCGCACCATCGGCGTCGCCGGACATCCCGAGGGCAGCCCCGACATCGGCGACGAGGGCGTGCGCCAGGCGCTTAAGTGGAAGAACGACTTCGCCGAGCGCACCGGCGCGCGCGTGTACGTCACCACCCAGTTCTGCTTCGACGCCGCGCCCATCATCGCCTGGGACCGGCGCATCCAGGCCGAGGGCAACCGGCTGCCGATCCATATCGGCATTCCGGGCCTCGCCACCATCAAGACCCTGCTGGCCCATGCCAAGGCCTGCGGCATCGGTCCTTCCATGCGCTTCCTGTCGCGTTACGCGCTGGACGTCGCCAAGCTGATGACCGTGTCGGCGCCGGACAAGCTGCTGGTCGACCTCGCCCGCTACCGCGCCAACGACCCGAAGTGCGGGATCGACACCGCCCATGTCTACCCGCTGGGCGGCCTGAAGAAATCCGCGGACTGGTCGTACGCCGTCGTCGACGGCCGCTTCGAGGTTTCGCGCGACGCCCACGGCTTCGCAGTCCTGCCGGGGTAACCGCGCCGGACCCGCGCCGCGACGTGAATCGCCGCGGCGCGCTTGACACATCCTTTCGACACCTCTAAAAACGTTGCGAGGCGTACGCGCCGGCGCGCGCGTGCCATCAACCCGTCATCCTGACCTCACGGACCCGCCCATGAGCGACGAAGACCACAGCGACCCCCCGTATTCGCTTTCCATGACCCGCCGCGACTTCCTGGCGCTCGGCTGCACCGCCGCCGCCGGCGCGGCCGTGTCACCATGGCTGCCGGGCACGGCCGTGGCCGCAGCACCCGCGCGCGGCACCGCGTATCCGGTCGTCGAGGTGGCACGGCTCGACGCGCTGAAGGACGGCGAGCCGGTGGCGTTCACCTATCCGGACGCCTCCTCGCCCGCGGTGCTGCTCAGGCTGCCGGCGCCGGCCCAGGGCGGCGTGGGCCCCGACGCCCGCGTGGTGGCGTTCTCGACGCTGTGCACCCACAAGGGTTGCCCGGTGGCGTATCGGCCGGAACGACAATTGATGATCTGCCCCTGCCACTGGAGCAGCTTCGATCCCGCCAAGGGCGGCCAGATGGTGATCGGACAGGCGAGCCAGGCGCTGCCCCAGATCGAGCTCCGGGTCGAAGGCAACGCGGTGAAGGCGGTGGGCATCCGCGGCCTCGTCTACGGCCGCCACACCAACATCCTCTGACGGGCTGCCGGCCGACCACCGCGGCATGGAACACGCTCCCCTTCCCCCGCCGAACGCGCAGCGCTACGGCACGGTGTGCCAGTTCTGCATCGTCGGCTGCGGCTACCGCGTCTACAAGTGGCCGGTGGGCCGCGATGGCGGGCCGGCGCCGGCGGACAATGCGCTGAAGATCGACTTCCGCCAGCCGCAGCCCGCTCTGGGCACGTGGATTTCGCCCAACATGCACAGCATCGTCACCGACCGCGACGGCACGCGCCACAACGTCGTCATCATTCCCGACCCGGCCTGCCAGGTGAACGACGGCATGGCCTCGGTGCGCGGCGGCGGCCTGGCGCAGACGCTGTACGCGCCCGACCGCCCGACCAAGGCCCGTCTCACCGCGCCGCTGCTGGACGAGGGCGCGGGCCACCAGCCGATCGGCTGGGACCAGGCCACCGACATCGGCGCGCGGGTGGTGAAGGCGGTGATCGACCGCTGGGGCGCCGACGCGGTGGGCATGAAGTTCTTCGACCACGGCGGCGGGGGCGGCGGCTTCGAAAACAACTGGGCCGTGGGGCGCTTCTTCTTCTCCGGGGTCGGCACCCGCACCGCGTCGATCCACAACCGGCCCGCGTACAACAGCGAGGTGCACGCGGCCGGAGACGCCGGCGTCGCCGCCCTCACCAACGCCTACGTCGACGCCCAGCTCGCCGACACGATCCTGGTGGTGGGCGCCAACCCCTATGAGGCCCAGACCAACTACTACCTCGCCCACATGGTGCCCAACCTGCAGGGCGCCACGCTGGACCTGAAGCGCGCCACTTTCGGCACGGAGCCCGTGGAAGCCGGCCGCATCATCATCGTCGATCCCCGCCGCACCATGACGGTGGCCACCGCCGAAGCGGCGGCCGGCAAGGACCGCGTCCTGCACCTGCGCATCGAGCCCGGCGGCGACATCGCGCTGCTCAACGGCATCGCCCGCGTCGTCCTGGAGCGGCGCTGGCACGATGTCGCGTATCTGCGCGAGCGTGCCGAGTGGCAGACGTTCGAGGCCTACCAGCGCTCGGCGCTGGGCGTCGACCGGCCGCTGGATGAATACCTCGCGGACGCCGCCCGCATCGCCGGCGTGCCGGCGGCCCGGATCGTCCAGGCAGCCGAGTGGATCGCCGCGCCCAAGGCCGGCGGCGCGCGCCGGCGCGCGCTGCTGCACTACGAGAAAGGCCTGATCTGGGGACTCAAGAACTACGAGAACATCGGCTCCATCGTCGGCCTGGCACTGTTGACCGGCAACATCGGCAAACCCGGCACCGGCTGCTCGCGCCTGGGCGGCCACCAGGAAGCCTACGTGCGTCCACCCTATCCGGGCGGCCGGCCCGCGCTCAACGTCGACGAGGCCGTGCGCCGCGGCGAAGTGAAGTGCTACTGGGTCGGCGGCTGCAATCCGGTGCTGACCACGCTGCGCGCGGAGGCGCTGGAAGCGGCCCTCGCCGAGCGCGGCGCGCCGGTGCGCGAAGCGCTGAAGGCGACCCGCGGCCGCCCGGCGGGCGAGCGCATCGCCGCCGTCGTCGAGGCGCTCAAGGCCGGCGGCATGTTCCTCATCACCCAGGACATCTACCTCACCGCCACCGCGCGCCACGCGCACCTGGTGCTGCCCGCGGCCCAGTGGAGCGAGATGAACCTCACCTCGATCAACGGCGAGCGCCGCCTGCGCCTGTACGAAAAATTCATGGATCCCCCGGGCGAGGCGATTCCCGACTGGGCCATCCTGGCGCGCTACGCGCGGCGGCTGCGGCGCCTTTACCTCGACGACAACAACACACTCATGGCGAACCGCTTCCTCGATTACGAGTGGCGCACCGACGAGGACGTGTTCATCCACGCACGCTACCAGTTCAAGGGCGACGGCACCGACCCCATCGAGGGCTACGCCGGCGTCACCTACGACCTGCTGCGCCGCCTGGGAACCAACGGCATCCAGACCCCGGTGCGCTTCGTCAACGGCGTGCCCACCGGCACCGTGCGGGTCCACGAAGACGCCCGCTTCGGCACGGCGAGCGGCAAGGCGCGCTTCGTGAGCGCGTCGCGCCCCTGGCCGGGCTACGCCGCCGCCGTGGAGCGCCAGCGGAGCCGCTACCGCTTCTGGGTCAACAACGGCCGCTCCAACCACATCTGGCAGACGCTCTACCATCACCAGCACATCGGCTTCTACCAGGACCGCATTCCCATGCCTTACCTGGAGATGCATCCGCACGACGCGCGGGAGCTGGGCATCGGCCCCGGCGACCTCGTCGAGCTCACCAACGATGTCGGGACAGTGCGGGCGATGGCGTACCCGTCCGATGCGGTCAAGCGCGGGCACACGTTCATGCTGTTCGGCCAGCCGCGCGGCGCTGCCGGCGACCTGGTATCCGATCACGTCGATCCGGCCACCACGATTCCGTACTACAAGGGCGCCTGGGCCGACATCCGCCGCATCGGCCCGCAGCCGGAGATCGTGAAGACCGTCTCCTTCCTGCCCACCAACGTGGCGCAATGATCGCGTCCCGATCAATGCGGCGCGCAACCCTGGCCGCCGTGCTGGCGCTGGCCGCGGCCGCCGCGCTGGCCGCTCCGCCGCTGCCCGAAGGCAGCCTCGCCGGCGCCGACCTGCGCGGCGCGAACCTCGCCGGCGCGAAGCTCGCCGGCAAGGTGTTGACCGGCGCCAACCTGGTGGGCGCCGATCTCACCGGCGCCCACCTGCAGGGGGCGGATCTGCGCGAAGCCTACCTGCGCGACGTGCGCGCCGCCGGCGCCGACTTCACCGGCGCGCGCCTCGGCGGCGCCGACCTCACGCGTGCCGACCTGAACGGCGCCGTCCTCCGCCAGGCCGACCTGTCGCGCACGCGGCTGGACAACGCCCGCGCCGGGAACGCGCAGCTGCAGGGCGCGTTCATTGCCGGCGCATCGCTGAAGAAAGCCAAGCTGGCCGGCGCCAACCTGGACGGCGCGGCGCTGGCCGGCGCGGACCTGTCGCAAAGCGTGCTGCGCGGCGCGAGCCTCAAGCGCGCCGACCTGGGGGCCGCGGGCCAGGGCCATCCGGGTCCGACGCCCGCGCGGCTTGCCGGCGCCGACCTTACCGGCGCCAACCTTACCGGCGCCAACCTGACGAGCGCGCATCTGCGCGAGGCGATCCTGGAGTCGGCCAGCCTCAAAAGCGCGCAGCTGGGCCACGCCGACCTGTCCTGGGCCCGCGCGCGCGGGGCGGACTTCACCGGCGCGGGGCTGGGCTGGGTCCGGGCCTACGCCGCCGACCTGCGCCAAGCGCGCTTCCAGGGGGCGGACCTGGCGCTGGCGCAGCTGGAAGGCGCCAACCTGGCCGGCGCGGACTTCGGCGGCGCGGCGCTGCTGGGCACCAATCTGAACCAGGCGCGCCTCGCCGGCGCGACCGTCAAGGACGCGAAAATTCGCAACGTGCTGGTGAACGGCGCCCAGGGCGCGCCGCCGGCCTTGCTGCAAGGGGGGAAGCGTTGAGCGAAAAACCCGACAACCCGGCGCCGGCGCTGCCGCTGCCCCGGTTCTGGCCGGCGGTGACGGGCGAGTTCTTCGGCACCTTCGTCCTGGTGTTCTTCGGCGTCGGCGCGGTGAACGCGGCGGTGGCCACCGGCGCCCAGGTCGGCCTGTGGCAGGTGGCGGTGGTGTGGGCGCTGGGCGTGGGCCTGGCGATCTACTCGGTCGCCTCGCTGTCGGGCGCCCACATCAACCCCGCCATCACCGTCGTCGCCGCGGTCTACGACCGTTTCCCGCTGCGCCGCGTCGTGCCCTACTGGGTGGCCCAGATGGCGGGCGCGGCGGTGGCCTCGCTGGTGCTCTACCTCATGTTTTCCGAGGCGATCCTGGAGTTCGAGCGGCGCCACGGGCTGCTCCGCGGCGGTCCCGGCAGCGAGCTCTCGGCCATGGTGTTCGGCGAGTACTTCCCCAACCCGGCGATTTTCGGCACCGCCGAGGACGCCTGGCGCATCGTCAGCCTGCACTCCGCGTTCATCGCCGAGATGGTGGGCACCGCCATGCTGGCGTTCCTGGTGGCGGCGCTCACCCACGAGCACAACCCGTCCCGCCCGCCGACGGCCGCCGCCGCGCTGCTGATCGGCCTCGGGGTGGCCGCCATCATCTCGGTGGTGGCGCCGCTCACCCAGGCGGGCCTCAATCCGGCCCGCGACTTCGGCCCGCGGCTGGTATCGTATTTCCTCGGCTGGGGCGAGATCGCCATTCCGGGGCCCCGCGGCGGCTGGTTCGCGGTCTACATCGTCGCACCGGTGCTGGGCGCGCTGATCGGCGGCGGCATTTACCGCCTGATCGCGCGCTGGTTCCGGGCGCATCCGCCGGTGGAGCGTTAACCCGCGGGACACCCATGCGTCCCGCGGTCCCGCCGCATGCGCATCGCGCATGGCCGCGGGCGAGACAGCGGGCCGGTGCCGCACCATAATTTGATGGATATAAAAATAACGACGAAGGAGTCCGACCGCCCCGGCGGCAGCCGCCCGCAGGCCGCCGCGCGACGGTGCGGCGCTCCTTCCCGACAAACCATGGTCTTCAACACCAGCCACGGGAGCCACCCGCCATGACCACCGCCGCTCCGGACCTCGGGTCACGTCTCGCCGAAATCAAGGGCGCCAAGCGCATCAAGAGCTTCTGCTACACCTGCCCCTGGCAGTGCCCGACGGAAGTGTTCGTGCGCGACGGCCAGGTGGTCTACCACAAGGGCAATCCGGAGTCGCCCAACAACATCGGCTCGCGTTGCGCCAAGGGCATGGCGAGCTGGTGGATCACGCGCGACCCCGACCGGCTCAAGTACCCGATGCTGCGCACCAACCCCAAGGGCCAGCGCGGGCAGTTCAAGCGCATCAGCTGGGACGAGGCGTTCAGCTTCATCGCCGGAAAGCTCAAGGCCATCACCGCGAAGTGGGGACCGGAGTCCATCGTGCTCACGTGCCACCACGACCCCAACACCCAGTTCTACCGCCACCTGCTGGGCGACCTCTGCGGCTCGCCCAACATGTACGCCCACACCTCGGGCTGCGAGCAGGACCGTCGCGCGGCATGCCTGACCCTGTTCGGCCACGTCTTCCCGATGCACGATTTCGCCAACTCACGCTACGTGATGCTCTGGGGCATGAACATGCTGGGCGCCAACCAGGGGCTGTGGGAGAGCCGCGCGCTGATCGAAGCGAAGAAGAAGGGCTGCAGGCTGGTGGTGGTGGACCCCAACTTCACCGAAACCGCCCAGAAGGCCGACGAGTGGATACCGATCCGCCCCGGCACCGACGGCGCGCTGGCGCTGGCGATGTGCCGGGTGATCGTCGACGAGAACCTGCACGACAACGATTTCGTCACCCGGTATTGCGAGGGCTTCAACGGTTTCCGCGACCACCTGCGCGACAAGGGCTACACGCCGGAGTGGGCGGAGAAGATCACCGGCATCACGGCGGCCACCATCACCCGCCTGGCGCGGGAGTTCGCCACCACCAAGCCGTCGATGTCGGCGATCTTCAAGGGCTCGGGCTACTACACCAACGGGGCGGACGCCGGCCGCGCCTGCTACGTGCTGGACGCGCTCTGCGGCCAGGTGGACAAGCCCGGCAACATCCATCTCAAGGACTGGGCGCCGCTCGCCAACCCGGTGCAGATCCCCGACGCCGCCAGGGGCAAGGCCAAGAACCCGCCGCTGCACGTGGCGATGGGCTACCCGCTGGCACCCGACCTGCCCAACTCCAAGCTCCCGGAGGCGGTGCTGGACGGCAAGCCTTACCCGGTGAAGGCGCTCTGGGTCCATTCCACCAATCCGGTGATGTCGGACCCCAACCGTGACCGGGTGCTGGAGATGTTCGCCAGCCTGGAGCTGGCGGTGGCGTGCGAGCTGTTCATGAGCGAGACCGCGCTGGAGTGCGACATCGTGCTGCCGGAGACGTCGTTCTACGAGCAGGCCGAGATCCGCAACGGCATGTGGCTCGGCCCCGAAGTGATCCTGTGTCAGCCCGTGGTGCCGCCGGTGGGGGAATCCAAGCCGCCCTACGAGATCGCCCAGGGCATCGCCGAGAAGATGGGCTGGGGCCAGCACTTCCCCTACAAGAAGTGGGAGGACTGGGGTGAGCTGATGATGAAGGACATCCCCATGAGCCTCGCCGAGCTCAAGGAGAAGGGCTTCTGGGCCGGCCCGATCAAGTACGATCGCGTGCCCCAGGGGCTGCCGACACCCTCCGGCAAGGTGGAGATCTACTCCAGGGCCTACGCCGACGCCGGCCTCAACCCGTATCCCGAGTACACCGAGCGCAGCGTGCTGCCGGACGCCGAGTTCCCGCTGCAGCTCACCCACTCCAAGTTCAGCATGCACTGCAATATCGTCACCCAGAACAACCCGTTCCTGATGGAGGTGTGCGGCGAGAACTGGGTCGAGATCAACAGCGTCGACGCGGCGAAGTACGGCATCCAGGACGGCCAGATGGTGATCGTGGAATCGCCCAAGGACTCGATCCGCATCAAGGCCAAGGTGACCGAGGGGCTGGTGCCCGGCTGCGTCTCGGTGCGCCACGGCCACGGCTTCGGCCACTGGGCGATGGGCAACGTCGCCAAAGGCAAGGGGGCACACTCCAACAACCTGATGGACACTCACACCAACCCGGTGACCGGCGCCAACTGCTACAACGAGTGCAAGGTGCGGGTGCGCCCGGCGCCCGGCCCCTGAACGCAGCGCCCTCTCCCCTTCCCCCTCTCCCCGAGGGGCTAGGGAAAAAAGGACAGCGGCAAATGCCCCGCGGCCATTTGCCGAAAGATCAGCAAAGGAGACCCACCATGCAGCACGGCTTCTATTTCGATCACAGGCGCTGCGTCAAGTGCCACGCCTGCGAGATCGCCTGCAAGACCTGGAACGAGGTGGAGATCGGCCCGCGCTGGCGCGAAGTGGTGAAGATCGAGTCGGGCACCTTCCCCAACGTCACGGCGATGAACGTCTCGATGGCGTGCATGCACTGCGGCGACGCGCCCTGCCGCAACGCCTGCCCGGTCACCGCGATCTCCAAGAGCGCCGAGAACGGCATCGTCACGGTGGACCAGAACAAGTGCATCGGCTGCGGCTTCTGCGCCTGGGCCTGCCCGTTCAACGCGCCGCAGCTCACCGCCCAGACCGGCAAGATGGAGAAGTGCAACTTCTGCCAGACGCCGGGCAAGGAGCGGCCGCTGGACATGCCGCGCGCCTGCGAGGAGATCTGCCCCACCGGCGCCATCAAGTCGGGCCCGCTCTCGGAGCTGGCGAAGCTCAATCGCGAGAGCGCCGCGCTGCGCCTGGGCGGCAGCGGCATGCAGGGTTTCCCCGGCGTGGTGGTGGACGGATACCGCAGCTTCGGCGGCGGCTGAGAAGAGCGCCGCACCCGTGCCCTGCGCGGAAGCCGGCGCGCGGGCGACTCCGTCAACCCGCGCACCGGGACGCGCATCGGCCCCGCCCCCGGGATTTCGGCATCGCAAACTGAAGGAACCGTCGCCATGGCCACGCTCGGCTTCGACATCTACGGCACGCTGATCGACACCGCCGGCATCACCGACGCCCTGCGGCCCCATGCCGGCGATCGGGCCGCCGAGTTTTCCGCCGCATGGCGCGCCAAGCAGCTCGAGTACGCGTTTCGCCGCGGCCTGATGCAGAACTTCCGCGACTTCGCGGTCTGCACCGAGCAGGCGCTGGACTTTTGCGCCCTCGCCTTTGGCGTCAAGCTCGCGCCCTCGGCGCGCGACACGCTGCTCTCCGCGTACCGGGCGCTGCCGCCGTTCCCCGACGCGCTCGACGGGCTGCGCCGGATTCGCGCAGCCGGCCTGCGCGCCTACGCCTTCTCGATGGGCCGCGCCGACGACGTCGCCGGGCTGCTGGAATCGAGCGGCCTGGGCGCGTATTTCGAGGGCATCGTCAGCCTGCAGGAGCCGCAGATGTTCAAGCCCAGCCCCGCCGCGTACAGCTACTTTGCGCGCCGTGTCGGTGTGGGCATGGGCGACGCGTGGCTGATTTCCGGCAATCCGTTCGACGTCATCGGCGCGGTCTCCGCCGGCATGCACGGCGCCTGGGTCAAGCGCTCGCCCAACGCCGTCTTCGACCCGTGGGAAGTGCAGCCCACCATGGTCGTCGATTCGGTCGGCGCCCTCGCCGACGCCATCCCCGCTTACCTCTGAGCAGCGCACCGCCCATCTGATCCGCCCGGCGCGCCCGGTCCCGGCCGCGCCGGTGCAGCCGCCGCCGATTGGTGGGACAATTCCATCCATCGGATGGCCGGGCGCGGGCGGCAAGCACACCGCCAACCGACCCTTGCCTGCGTATCCGCGCGCGGCGGCCGACGCCGCGCCGCCCGAGCGAACCGCCTCATGAGCATCCTGCTGCACCCGGTCGAGCACGCGATCTTCGCCCGTTATCTGGGAGTGGAGAACCCGACCGGACTCGACGACGCCGAATTGCGCGAGGACCCGCACTCGGGGGGGGCCTTCATCGGCCTGCGCCCGAACGCCTGGGGCGAAGACTCGCGGCACGCGCTCGCCAACGCCGTGGCCCGGTTCGCGCTGGACGCGATCCAGGAGCAGCTGCCGAAATGGGACGTCTCCCGCGCCGGGCACCGGGTGACGTTGGGACGCCAGGTCACGCGCCCGGTGCCGCGCATCGTCTATCTCGCGCCGCGCTTCCTGCTGGAGGTCGATCTGTGCCGCAGCGAACCGGCGGAGCCCTGGCCGGAGGCCTACCACCTCACCTACCTGCCGGTGTTCGATCACTACGTGGTGACGCTGTCGCAGGATTCGCCGGACATGTGGGGCTACACCGATCTCGCGATTGCCCACTTCGCCAAGGCCGAACCGCTGAAACAGCAATTGCACCGCGCCATCACCGGCTGGTGGACCACGGCGTACCGGCGCAATTTCATCGACCGGCCGGCGGTGTGCTTCTCCCGGGCGGGCTACCTGACGCAGGACGATTTCGTGGCGTGGCGCGCCGACGTGTGGCCCGCGGCCGCGCCGGACGCGCAGGGCGGGTGCGTGGCGCCGGAATGCCGCACCGGGCCCGGTCCGGCTCCGGGCGACCTCACCGGGCGCTGAACGCGCCGCGGGCGCTGGCAGCCGCCGCGAGGCGCGGCGGCCGGTTTACTGCGTCACCTCGGTCTTGCCGATCTCGTCCAGCTTCTGTTGCAGCTTGAGCTTGTCGATGGTGGCGATCGGCAGGTTGACGAAGATCTTGATGCGGTTCTCCAGTGCGGCGAATGCCTGCCGGAACGCCAGCATGCGGGTGCGCTCGTCGCCTTCCACTTCCGCCGGATCGGCGAGCCCCCAGTGGGCGGACATCGGCTGGCCGGGCCAGACCGGGCACATCTCCGCCGCGGCCTTGTCGCAGACGGTGAACACGAAGTCCATTTTCGGCGCGCCGGGCCGGGCGAACTCCGCCCAGTCCTTGCTGCGCAGCCCCTCGGTGGAGAACTTGAGGTGCTGCAGCAGCTTGATGGTCATCGGGTTGACCTCCGGCTTGGGATGGCTGCCGGCGCTGTAGCCGCGGAAGCGGCCCTTGCCCCAGTGGTTGATCAGCACTTCCCCGAGGATGCTGCGGGCGGAGTTGCCGGTGCACAGGAACAGCACGTTGTACGGTGTGTCGCTCATGATCGATGCTCCCGCTGTCGTTCGGCTCGCGGCGCCGCCTTGCCCCGGAGGCGGCCCGGGGCCCGGCTCACGCCGTACTCTTCTTGCGCGCCGCGCGGGCGCGGGACGGCGCCGGCGGGCACGCGGGAATGGCGCAGCTCATGGCGCCGCCGCAGCAGTCTTCGCTGAGGAAGCCCAGCAGCGCGGCCATGGTGTCGAAATCGGCGCTGTAGATCACGTAGCGCCCCTCCTGCCGCGACCGGGCCAGCCCGGCGTTCGCAAGCTGCGTCAGGTGGAACGACAGCGTCGCCGGCGCCACGGAGAGCTCCTCGCTGATCCGTCCCGCCGGCAGGCCGTCGGGCCCCGCCTTCACCAGCAGCCGGAACACGTCCAGCCGCGTTTCCTGCGCCAGCGCTGCGAGCGCGCTCACCGCCGATTTCTTCTTCATATTTCCAACCTACTCGAAATGTTAAGCCGGTCCCATGACGGTTTCGTGACAACGGCGTCAGCGGCCGTTCCCGGCCCCCAGGCCCCGCCGGCGTGCGCCGGCCTCCTCCTCACGACCCGCGGCCTCCGGCGCCAGCAGCGGCTCCAGCACTTCGATCAGCGACGCGCGCTCCCGTTCCCGCGTGAAGCGCCGCGACCGCGCACGGCCGAGCCGCTGCAGCAGCGCCAGGTAGCGCCCGTCGCGCGCGGCCCGCGCCAACAGCCGCGCCAGCGCACGGTCGTCACCCGCCGGGAAATAGCCGGGATAGCCCGCGCCCAGCATGCCGACGTTGCCGGGAACACGGCTGGCGATGACCGGCGTGCCCGCGGTGAGCGCCTCGGCGACGACATTGGCGCCGCCCTCCATCACCGACGGCACCGCCAGCAGGTGCGCCCGGCGCATCGCCTCCCGCGCCCGGGCGTGGGTCAGGGCGCCCGCCAGGCGCACGTTGGGCGCGCGGCGTGCCGCGGAGCGCACGCGCCGCGCGGTGGCTTCGTCGCGCGCGCCGCCGATCAGCGTGATGCCGACGTCGCGCCGGTGCCGCAGCCGCGCCGCCGCCCGCACCAGGATCAGCGGATCCTTCTCCGGACGCAGGTGGCCGACGAACACGCATTCCAGCCGGCCGTCGGGTTTGGCGCGCGGAAACAGCGCCGGCGCGGACTGGTAAACCACGCGCGCCTTGGCACGGTGCAGCGGTGGCAGGTCGTCGAGCCCGCTCTCCTGCAGCACGATCAGGCGGTCGGCGAAGTCCAGCGACGCCAGCGCGGCGGCATCGCCCATGGGAACGTCGCGATAGAGATCGGTGCCCGTCAACACCACCACGCACGGGCGCTTTCCATGGCGTTCGCGCCACGCCGCCACCTCGGCGTGGCAGCGCCGCGCGTGCAGCGCCACCAGCACGTCGGCGTCCGCCAGCCCTTCCGACGCGGTGCGCACTGTGACACGATACCGGGAGCCGAGCAGCCGCTCCCAGCGGGCGGCCGTGCGCCAGTTGCCGTTGTTGGCGCTGGCACCATAAGGCGTGACGATCAGAACGTGGGGCCTCTTGTCCATGCAAAACCCTGACGACCGCGGGGTGCTCGCCGCCGCGCTGCGCGATGCGCGAGAGTATACGCTGGCGCTGTACGGCCATCTCGACGAGGCGCAGCGCCGCTTTCCCTATCTCACCATCGTCAACCCGCCCGACTGGGAGCTGGCCCATGTCGGCTGGTTCCACGAGTACTGGTGCCTGCGCGGCGCCGGCCGCGGCGAGCCCTTGCCGTCACGCTTTCCCAACGCCGACCCGCTGCTCAATTCCGCACTCATCCCCCACACCGAGCGTTGGGACCGGCCCGAGCTGCCCTGGCCGCGAGTGCTCGACTACCTGGGCAGCGTACAGGCTGACCAGCTGGAGCGGCTGGCGAGCGGCCGCGACGACGACCTCTATTTCTATCGGCTCGCACTGTTCCACGAGGACATGCACGGCGAAGCGCTGCTGATGACGCTGCAGACGCTGCGCCTGCCCCCGCCCGCACCGTACCGCACGCCGCCGCCGTCACCCGCACGCGCAACGCTTGCCGCCGCAACGGTGGAGTTCGCCGGCGGCGAGTTCGAGATGGGCTCGCGCCCCGGCTGCGGTTTCGTGTTCGACAACGAATCCGAACCCCACGTGGTGCGCGTCGCGCCCTTCGCGCTCGCGGCGCGTACCGTCACCGCCGGCGAGTTCGCGGCGTTCGTCGAGGCCGGCGGCTACGCGCGCCGCGAGTGGTGGACCGATGATGGCTGGGCGTGGCGCGTGCGCGTCGGCGCTGAAGCGCCGCTCTACTGGCGCCGCGACGGCGGACGTTGGCTCGCGCGGCGCTTCGACCGCTGGCATCCCCTCGACGAGGCCGCCGCCATGGTCCACGTCAGCGCGTTCGAGGCGGAAGCCTACTGCGCCTTCGCCGGCGGCCGGCTGCCCACCGAGGCCGAGTGGGAGTACGCCGCGCGCCACGGCGCGACGGGCGGCGACCGCTACCCGTGGGGCGACGCGCCGCTGGCGCCGGGCGAGGTCAACTGGAGCGGCGCCTACGGCGGCCCGGTCGCGGCGGACGCGCTGCCCGCAGGGAACTCACCCGCCGGCCTGCGCCAGATGATCGGCAACGTCTGGGAATGGACCGCGACACCGTTCGCTCCCTACCCCGGCTTCGCGCCCGGCCCCTACAAGGAATACTCGGAGCCCTGGTTCCACACCCACCGCGCGCTGCGCGGCGGCTGCTTCGCGACCCGCAGCCGCCTGGTGCACAGCCGCTGGCGGAATTTCTACATGCCGGAGCGGCGGGATGTTTTTGCGGGGATCAGGGTTGCACGGAGTTTGTAACGGCAGGAAGGCGAGCGTTGCGCAGGCACGTTCATGTTTGCTGTAGGTAGCGTTGATGCGAACTCTCAGGGAACACGCCGCGCCAACAAAAAGGCCCGCCGACGAATCGGCGGGCCAGAGAAAATCAAGTCAGCGACTAAATCGAAGGATCAGCCTTCGTGCCGCCGACGGCGAAGTGCCGCAAAGCCGGCGAGCGCGACGCCGCTCAGCAGCAGCGCCGACGGCTCGGGGATTTCCACTGGCGGACGGCGCACCTGAGCGTACACCCACCCACTCGTGCACACGTTCTGGCCCGGGACCTCGCTCTCACTCGGGTCGTTACACTGGGTCGGCGCGATTCCTTGCACATGCGCAGCCGACAAAAAACCGGTCTTGCCTGCGGGCCCGTTCTCGCTGAGTGAATTAAAAGTTGCAACGGAGAGGCCGGTAACGGTTAGCGAGAAGACACTCACGTCACCATTATCGAAGCGTCCCGCGCCTGCCGACGTGTCAAACGAAAGCAGAAGGTCGAAAAAGCCATCGCCGTCTGCCTTACAGCAATTGGATGCACTCGTCACACCCGTTGTGTTCGGACCGGTGGAAGAGCCGGGAAGATAGTTGATAACGAGCGGGGACAAGACCGGGGAGAGGTTGAAGTAAAACCCACTGACGAACTCTCCGGACCCGCTCAGAAGCGACGTCAACGTGAGTTGAACGGTGTTGGCACCGGTATCCTCGAATTTTGCCCGAAGCCAAGGTGCCGATCCCGACGGATTTGCCGCACCGCTGAACTCAGCCACGTAGTCCATTTCCAATACGGCTGCCTGCGCCACGGAAACGCTCAGCGCCGAAAAAACACCTGCGATCAATGCCCCAAGTCGCGATTTCATTTTCATTCCTGAAAATTACCAAAATGGCAGGTTTCTAATCGCAAGCCTTGTGCCTGCTATTGCATATTATTGATTTATAATGGTTATTTCCTTCTGGGCGCCCGACTCGAAGCTCTGTGTGTAAACAAATCCGGCGTTTCATGAATACCTTAAATTTTTCATATAGTTATAGACGTTCTGAAGGACGGAGCAGAAGAATCCCTTTTATCGAGATCTCTTGGCACCCGCTAGCGTGCATAGGGAACACCACCGATGGGCAACTTGCAGGAAATTGTTTTCGATGAAACGACGCCCGGCACGGTGGCGCTGTAAAACCTATCGACATGGGAGATTTTAAGGCGCCTGGATCGGGCTGGTGGCCACTGCACGCGCCCGCGCTGGCGGAAAGACCGCTTCATCCAGTACCAGGTCGGGAACGGGATCACGGAACCCCGACCCAAGGAGCGAGGCGGCAGCCGGTGCTGGCCGCCGCCTGGCGCTTCCTTATTGCCGGTAGACCGTTATCGATGCGCTGGAGGCGTTGCCCGCCGCGTCCTCAGCTCGGGCCACCAAGGTGGACTGCAGCGTTGCATCCGTCGCCGTAGGCGCGGTCTTTCCTTTTCCGCCCCCCTTCCCGCCGCCCTTTCCCTTGCCGGTCTTTAGGGAAAGGCTGCCGGAGGTGTCCCAGCTGAAGCTCAAAGAGGAACCGTAAGCGACGGCCACTTCGCGCCCGTCAATAGTCAGACTTATCTTGGTCACCTTGCTGTTATCGGTAGCGGACACACTAACCGGCACGGTGCCCGACACCGTGCTGCCTCCGGTTGGATTGGAGAATGCAACGGTCGGCGCCGTGGTGTCATTGGCCACCGTGACGGTCACCGGTGGTGAGGTCGCCATGTTTCCTGCCCCATCGTACGCGCGAGCCGAGAGTGTGACGTCTCCGTCCGCAAGCGTGCTGGCGTCCCAGCCGAATTCGTATGGTGCGAGAATGTCGGTCGCCAACAGTTTGCCACCGACATAGAGCTCGACCCGCGCGACGGCGGTATTGTCAGTCGCCTTGACGTCGACCGGCACCACCCCGCGAACTTGCCCTCCGGTCGGCGCGGCAATCGTGACGCTCGGCGGCTGAGTGTCCGTTTGAACCGTCGAGCGGGCTTTGTCCACGGCGGCCAGGGCGTTAACCCGTCCGCTTCCGTAATAGGGGTCCGGCCCGGTCGACCCAAGGTCGTGCGCCGTCGAAAGGATCACGCTGTCCAGATTGGCCGGGGACAAGGTCGGGTTTGCCGAAATCATGAGCGCATAGACGCCTGCGGCCACCGGGCTCGCCGCGGACGTGCCCGAGAATCCCCCGTAGCCACCCCCGCGGGTCGTGGTCCAGACACTCACACCCGGCGCTGCGACATCGATATACGACCCCCAGCTGGACCAGCTCGGACGGGTGTCGTTACTGTCGGTCGCGGAGACGGCGGTGACCAGATCACTGGGCGCATCCGAGATTTCGCCGCCCGTGTTGCCTCCCGCCACGACCACCACCCCCCCCTTGTTGCGCATGTACTTGGCCGCGTTGAGCACGGTGGCACTTCCCGCCACCCCGAGGAAACTGATGTTCGCTACGCGCGCCCCCTGATCGGCGGCGTAAGTCAGCGCCTGGGCGATCAGGCTGTCGTACCCATAACCCTGGGTGTCCGTAATCCGCAGGGGCATGATGCGCGCGTTCCAACTCACCCCGACCACACCTGCCCCGTTGTTGCCAATCGCCGCCGCGGCTCCGGCGACCTTTGTCCCGTGACCGTAAACATCGCGGGCATCCGGGGTTCCATCGTAGAAGTTCCAGCCTTCAACCAGCGTGGACGCAAGGTCCGGGTGCGCGGGATCGACACCACTGTCGAGGATGGCGACCACCACGCCGGATCCCGTGACACGGTCCCAAGCGACCGGTGCCTCGATCTTCGGCAGGTGCCACGCATTGCCGAAATACGGGTCGTTCGTGGTTTGGGCCGGCTGCAGAGCGCGATCCACTTCCGCATATTTGATGTGTGGATTGTTCGAAAGCGCCTTCGCGACCGCCATGGCATTGGCTTGAGGTGGCAACTCCACGACGTGGACATTTAACGGCGCAATGCGGGCACCTCGCTTGCCACCGTGGGTCTTTAGGACTTTGTCGAGTTCCTTATCGGCAAGACCTGCTCGAGGCTGCACAAGTACCCGGCTTTCCAGATATCGGATCGTGTCGTTGCGCTGATTCAATGCCTCAGCGCCCACCCGCGAGGCCGGATAGGCGATGCCAACCAGAAAAATCAGCAGTGACCACCAGAACACGGCCCGGCCGACAGGCGCAGGCGCCGGGGAAAAAATTGGGCGGGTACTGGCGAAGCGGCGGATGTTCATGGTCGACTCCCTCCCACAGATGAGGGCTGACAAGGCTACCGTGGAGACCGACCAGGCTAGGAACTGAATCAAACCGAGCGCAAAAATGCTCGGCAGCTTCACCCGGCAGCCCCGCTGTCTGGCCATGGGTGGTCAGACCGGTGACTTTGCGTCCCCCGCTCACGCAGGGTTTGCCCTTTTCAGGTTAACTGCGAATCCAGATTAACAATATCTCACAGTATATTAAAAAAACAACACTTTTGCAATCTTTGACATTTGATGATGTGCCAGGACAATCGGACGAACCGTCTCTGGCTGGGCCGTGGGGGTTCAGCAGTTATTGCTGCGTGAAATGGAAGTCTCCCTGGTTCCGGCGTCAAATGCGTCCAACCGGATCGTGTACAGCATGAAGAAGCCGACAAAACAAGCCACCGCTCGCGGTGGCTTGTGGCGTCCCCACGGGGATTGCGCTTGGCGCGGTTGCCTCCCGCGCCAAGCGTCCGGCGAAGCCATGCTTCGCCGGACCGTCGGCCCGCTCGGGCGGACCGACGTCGTGC